>CAWEFK010000031.1:0-68934 GCA_963808315.1 uncultured Actinomycetes bacterium
CTGACACTATGTAGCAGCGGCCGTGGCTGCGGCGCTTGCATCCCTGGCGTAGCCGGAATGACGGAGATACGGCCCGCGCGGGCAGCTGAGCTGATCGACGACCCGCGCGCCTGTCGCATCCCCTCACCTACCACTCCGGTAAGCGCATTCTGATCCCGTACGCCAACCGCACTTTCGCCGGCCCTTGCGTTCGCGCCCGGCAGATCCCAACATACGTATGATGGCCTAATTATGAGCCCAGCGAGGTTGATCGCCGGGGGACGATGCCATCTATGTAAAGCAGGTCATTCCAATGATCTCAACACCTCTGAGGTCCGGCTGAGACCTCAGCTGTCGCCCTCCGTGCCGAACACGCGGCGCTGGATCTCCCTGCGGTAGTCCTCAAGGGTGTTGTCCAGGTGCACGGTGGCGGCGTGTGCTGCCTGGGCCGGTTCCCCGTCCTGGATGGCCTGGTAGATCGCGGCGTGTTCCTCGACCGCTCCGGCTGCGTGTCCGCCGAGCGTACCGTGCAGTCCGATGGTGGCGGACTGCATCAGCAGGCGCCGGGCCTCGCGCACCGCCGCGACCAGGAACGGGTTGTGCGATGCCGCCGCGATGTTGAGGTGGAACTCGTTGTCGCCGCTGCGGAACAGCTCCGGCCGAGCCGTTACGTGTCCTTCCCGGCACAACTGCTCGGCGGCCCCGATGGCCCGCAGTTCCACCGGTGTCGCTCGGGCGGCGGCGAGCCGGCTCGCCTCGGATTCCTGCACGCGGCGGAACTCGAAGAGCATGTAGATGTGGTCGAGGTCGGCTGGCAGGAAGAAACCCTCCCAGCGCATGCCGAGCATTCCGTCATCGTCGGCGACGTAGAGCCCACGGCCTTTCTGCACTCTGATCCGGCCGAGTGCTGAAAGGATCTTGATCGCCTCGCGTACGACCGTGCGGCTTGTCCCTAGTTGCCCGGCGATCTCGTTCTCGGTGGGCATCCGGTCACCCGGGCGCAGGCGCGACCGTGCGATCAGCTCCAGGACCTGCTCGGCTACCCGCTCGTACCCCGGCCGGTAGGCGCTGCGGGCCCGCGTGCCACCAGCGCCCGCGGGCGCTGGCGTCGCGGCGCCCTGAACCACGCCGGCCACCATGTCTCCGTTTTCGGCCTGTGTCACACCGAAGAGTATGACCTGTTCTCCCGGAACTGCCTCATCCATCCAGTTCAGAAGCGCCCGGTCCGTGCACGCTGATGACGCTGGCCTGGCGCTGAAGCGCGCGGACTCGGCCGTTCCCCGGCCGGCGGCGTTGCTGGCGGGTGCTTCCCGCGACCGCTCGCCAGCGGCGCGCCCGTCCACGTTCCTGCGTATCTGTTCTTCCTCGCCACCCGGCTGCGGTACTCAGAGCGGCTCTGATCTGCGGCAATCGTAGCGCCGCAGGTCGCCGGATCCCTATAGGTACTACTTATTTTGCGGCTCAAAGAAGGTAAAATCGGATATTTCGGTATATATATGTCCAGAATGCACAGATCAAGATTTAGCATAAGCCTGCCTATGCCTCTTGACTGAAGCCATCATGTGCGCCTTAATGGGGCCAAGCAACATGAAAGTCACACCCGCGTTCTCTGGATAGCCTTACTGGTCAGCCTCTGTTTCAGGTCGGTTAAGGCGTACTGCCTGTAAGTCATACACATACGCAATCTCTCGGCTGTCCCCCGCTGAACCAGCGGCCGGGCGACCGCACAACGAAGTGGAGGTTTCGATGGCCCTGATCAGCCGGGCTGGCCGCGCGCGAAGGCGCCAGAGAGTGTCGTGGGCGCGGGCAGTGTCCGCCGTCGGTGTGATCGCGATGGCGGTCGCAGTCGCCGCGTGCGGGAACGGGAGTTCCGCCGGGGGGTCCTCCGGAGGCACGACGGACGGGTTCAAGCAGGCGGCGCAGACCTCTGGCCCGCTGACCGTGTGGATAGACTCCACCCGTGTTCCCGCGGTGCAGGCGTATAAGAAGGCCCACCCGAACGTAAAGCTTGACGTCGTCACATACGACGGTGACGCCAACGGCTCCAACACGCTGCAGACTAAGGTCGACCTGTACAACCGTACCGGGAGCGGCTGGCCGGACGTCGTGTTCAGCGCCGTTAACAGCGACGCGAGCTGGGCCCAGCCCGCCGGGTTCACCGCGCCCTTGAGCAAGGGCCTGATCTCCAACTCGGTGCTGAGCCAGTTCTCGGCCGGGGCGCTGGCGCCGTGCACGCTCAACGGCACGGTGTATTGCCTCCGCAATGACCTCGCGCCGGTGGTGCTGTGGTACGACTCGCCGCTGATGAAGCAGTGGGGCTACCAGGTTCCGACGACATGGCAGCAGTACGAGCAGATCGGCGAGGACGTCGCCGCGCACCACCCGGGTTACCTCGTGGGCGCCGCCGGAGACAGCTTCGCACCGGAGATCTACATGTGGGCCAGCCAGTGCCAGGCCAACGACATTACCGGGCTGCGTACGGTGACCGTGAATGTGACCAGCTCCAACTGCACGCGGATGGCCTCGCTGCTCGACACCCTGCTCAAGGACAAGTCGATGTCGCCCCTGAGCGCGTTCAGCAGCGCCTTCGACAAGAAGGAGAAGGGCAAGGTGCTCATGATGCCGAGTCCGGTCTGGTTCGACGGGTCGGTCTTCGACACCCCCACCGGCCTGAACACCCCCAAGGGGCAGATGGCGGCGGCACCGGTACCGCAGTGGCCAGGGACGGCCACCGCGACCACCGGGGACGTCGGCGGCGGACTGTGGTTCCTTTCCGCGCACTCCGCTCACCTGAAGGCAGCGGTCGACTTCATCACCTGGGTGACAACCAGTGTCGCCTACCAGGGGGACCTGGCACCGGGCCTCCCGGCATACGCTCCGGCCGCCAAGGTCTGGCTGGCCAACCAGCAGAATTCCGGCTACTTCGCCAACGACATCGTCCCCGCGGTGCAGCAGGCCGCCGGGCAGATCTGGCCGGACTGGGGTTACGGCAAGTACAGCCAGGAGGCGATCTGGGCGGCCACCGTGACTCCCGGCATCACCGCGGGCAAGACGATCGTCTCGATGCTTCCGGCCTGGCAGACCGCGATCACCAACTACGCAACGGCCGCCGGCTACAAGGTGAGCGATTGAGCACGGTAACCACCGGACCCGCCAGGGCGCGCGCACGCCGCGCGCCCTGGCGCGCTGTCCGGGCCGGCCACGTCTTCGTGGCCGGGTACGTGGTCCTGCTCGCGGCGTTCGGGGTCGTCCCGGCGGCCTACGGCATCTACTTCGCGTTCACGAACGCGAACAACTACTTCGCCGGGGTATCCAACTTCGTGCAGTCTGCCCAGGACTTCCGGTACCTGCCCGCCCTGGAGCACATCGGGCTCTACCTGGTGATCTGGCTGATCGCCCTGGTCCTCCTGGTGACCGGCCTGGCGCTGGTGCTGCATCAGCTGCCGGTGCGGCGCCTGGGCGACACCGTCCGTTTCCTGTACTACATTCCGGGGGCGCTGGCGGGAGCCGCGAGCGTCCTGGTGTGGCTGTTCATGCTCGACCCGGCGGTCAGCCCGGCCTCGTCGTTCCTACGGCTGCTCGGCTACGGCACGTTCGGGAATGTCATCGCGCCGGGCCACCTAGCCCTCCTGTTCGCGATCATCGCGTTCTGGACGGGCGCCGGCGGCTGGATCGTGGTGATACACGGGGCGCTGAACAACATCCCGCACGACATCATGGAGGCCGCGCGGATCGACGGCGCGGGGGCGTGGCGCGTCGCTCGTTACATCCAGATCCCGATGCTGCGCAAGTGGATCGTGTACATGGTGATCCTGGCGTTCGCCACCGGCGCGCAGCTGTTCGTCGAGCCGCAGCTCGTCTCCGAGGCGAGCCTGGGGGTGGCGGGCCGCGACTACTCGCCCAACCAGCTGGCCTATGACTTCGCGTTCCAGAACAACAACGTCAACTACGCCGCCGCCATCTCCGTGGAGCTCCTGGTGATCTGCCTTGTCGTCGCCGCCGTGTTCGTCACACGATCGAGATTCTTTGATGCGAACTGACACTCATGTGGCCGCCCGGCACGGCATGGTCAGGCCGCCCGTCCGGCCGCGGCGGGCGAAGTACCCATCACGCGCCCCGGGCCAGGTCCTCGCCGGGCTGCTGTTGCTCGTGTTCGCGGTCTTCTTCGTCCTGCCGGTCATCTGGCTGCTGCTTGCCGCCACCAAGACGGACACGCAGCTCGTGCAGAGCAACCCGCTCTCCTTCGGGTCATGGCACCAGCTGCGGGTCAACTGGGACGAGCTGACCGGGTTCCAGGGCGACACGATCCTGCTGTGGCTGCGCAACTCGGCGGTCTACGCCTTCTTCGCCCTGGCGATCACGCTCGCCGTGAGCATCCCGGCCGGCTACGCCATGGCCATGATGGAGTTCTGGGGCAGGCGCGCCCTGCTGATCATCACGCTGGTGGTCATGCTGATGCCAGCCACTACCCTTGTCGTCCCGCTGTTCCTCGAGATCAACGCGGTGCACCTGGTCGGATCGCTGTGGTCGGTCGTGCTGCCGTTCTCGTTTTACCCGTTCGGGGTCTACCTCACCTACATCTATTTCAGCACCGCGCTGCCGCGTGACCTGCTGGCCGCGGCCCGCATCGACGGCTGCACCGAGTTCGGGGCGTTCCGTCGTGTCGCGCTGCCGCTGGCCGCGCCGATCGTCGCCCTGGTGGGATTTTTCAGCTTCGTGGCGAACTGGACCAACTACTTCCTGCCCTACGTGATGCTGCCGCAGAGCAGCCAGTACCCGGTCCAGGTCGGCATCGGGCTGCTGCTGACTGACGTCCCGCAATTCAACCCGACGGCGGGGGCAGGGACCGTGCTGCGGCCCGAGCTCGCCCTGGCCATCCTGCTCGGGATCACCCCGGTCCTGCTCGTATTCCTGTTCGCGCAACGCTACCTGGTCAGCGGGCTGCTGGCCGGTGCTACGAAGGAGTGACATGAGGCATGTCGACATCGCCGCCTCGGTACCCCTGCTTGAGCCGCCGGGCTGGGCAGTGGCCGAGCGTGAGCTGTTCGACCTGCTTGACCGTGCCTGGCGCCGCTTCGCGCGTGACTTCACCGGGCCCGATGGGCGGCTGGATTACCAGCACACGCTGACTACCCGTGACGGCGTGGACGACTTCTACGAGACGTTCTTCAACTGGCCGCAGCTTTACCTGCTCGGCGGGGCGGACGACCTGCTGGCCGAATCCGCGCGCCACTGGGAGGGAGTCACCGCGCAGCTGACTGAGCTGGGCATGCTGTCGGGTGAGTACGAGCGCGGCTATGACTGGTTCCACCAGGGTGAAAGCCTGCTCTTGCTGTACTTCCTGACCATGGCTGACCCGGCCCGGTGGGCAGAGCGGGCGGTGCGGTTCGCGCGGTTGTACGTCGACCCCGTCCACGGCAACTACGACCCCGTCCGCCGCATTATCCGCCGCCCGCACAACGGCTCAGATCCCGGCCGCAGCGGGCTGTTCGACGGAACGCACTACGCGTGGAATGACCAGGAAGAGAAGAGCTACGGCTTCCCCCTCGACTGGCTGCTGCCCCCGGGCGCTCCCGTGCCGGAACGCGACCAGGATCCCCGGCTGACCAACGAGATGAACGCCCGGATGGGCGTGGGCGATACGGTGGTGAACCTGGCGGCCGCCGGGCTTGTGCTGAACGCCTGGATCCTCACCGGTGACCCGCGCTACCAGAACTGGATCGAGCAGTACGTCGGCGCCTGGCGGGAGCGGGCGGCCGCCAATGACGGGATCGTGCCGGACAACGTCGGGCCGGACGGGGTGGTCGGCAGCCTGCTCGGAGGGCGCTGGTACGGCGGTCACTACGGGTGGTCCTGGCCGCACGGCTGGTACAGCGTCGGCTCCGCTGCCGCCGTGGCCGCGCTGGCCGCCGCGACCGTGACCGGAGACGACGGCTACCTGCACCTGGTGCGCCCGGCCCTGGACGCGGTCATCGCCCGCGGCACGGTGATGGCCTTCACCGAATCAGACTCTTCCATTACGTCCAAGTGGTGCCCGCAGCTGGGGCCGGCAGTGACCGTGCCGACACTGCTCGTCCCGTACCGCTACAGCGACCAGGGCTGGTTCGACTACAACCCGGTTCTGCCATCTGTCCCGGTGGCCTTGTGGCACCACACCAGCGATCCGGCCGACCGGCAGCGGCTTGAGGACCTGCGCGAACGGTCGGGTTACGACTGGCGGACGGTCCGCTCCTTCCGCAGCAAGGAGGAGGCCGGGCACGAAGAGCCGTGGTTCACGTTCCTGGCCGGTGACAACCCGGGCTACCCGGAGAAGATCCTGGCCGCGGCGCAGGCCCAGGCCCGTCACCGGCTCGCCCGCATGCTGGCTTACCGCAGCGGTGACGTCGCAGAAGCCGACATTCACCTGTGGCAGCAGTCAAATCCGGTCGTCACCGAAGCTCTAGTGCAGCTCACCTGGGGTGGCCCGCAAGTCATCTACAACGGCGGACTGCAGCAGGCCCGCGTCCGCTACTACGACGCCATCCGCCGCCGTCCCGGCCTGCCGCCAGGGGTGGCCGCCCTGGTATCTAGCATCGTGCCTGAGGCCACCGTGGTCGAGCTCGTCAACCTCGACGCGGAGGACGAACGCCGTGTCATCGTCCAGGCTGGGGCGTTCGCCGAGCACGCGATCGAGGACGTGCGCTACACCGCGTGCGAGGACGGTTCCTGGCTCGGCGACCCCTATGACTACGGGCACGGCGACCCCGCCGTTACCGAGCGTCGCGCGGATGTCCGCGGGCCATGGCTCACCGTGCGCCTGCCCGCTTCCACCCGCGTCCGCCTGACCCTGAGCCTGGCGATGCGGGCCAGGAAGCCGTCCTACGCGAGCCCCTTCGACCATCCTGGGGACAGCCTATGAACATCCGCACAACGAAGGCTGTTTCCGGACTGTACTGGGCGCGGACATGCGTGGCCGGGTCAGGCAGGACGAAGATCATGATCTCCGGCGTTGCTTACCACGTCTGGTATCTCAGCCAGTTCGCGACGCCGTACCCCGGTTACGTTGCCGAGCCCGGCACACCCGCTGGAGTGGCGCTAGCGGTGGACGGCGGCGTGGCCGGCCTGCGGCTGCGCCCGGGCACGTGACCGTTCTCGATGCCCACCTGCACCTGTGGGACCTGAGAACGCGGCCGCAGCCGTGGTCGTCCAGGCAGGCGACACCACCGGTGAGACGCTCGACCTGCTCGCACTGGCCGCGACCACCCCGAAGCTCGCCGCGCTGCGCATGGCACCGGGCGGCAGCAAGCTGGTGGCTGTCCGCCACCAGCTGCAAGCGGAGCCCGACCCTCGCTACCTGGCCAGGCCCGGAGTACGGAACGGGCTCACCGCGCGGTACCCGCCTTCCTGCCGCTGCCCTGCAGTTTCCCCTGCGCCACCCGGCGGTGGTATCGGTAGTCGCCGGCCTGCGTACGGCAGGCGAGGCAGACGAGGCCGTGCACCTGCTGGCTGAGCCAGTACCACAGGCGGCATGGGCGGAACTGACGGCAGGTAGCTGATCGCGGACAACTGCCAGGTACTGACCCTGCCCGTGCGAGGAGGTGCGTGCTGCGGCGCATCGGTCCTGCCGATTATCGCGAGTCGCCGGGAGCCACCGCGCATGCCGGGCGGTCCAGGCTCCTGATCGGAAGCCAGACGCGCATCGTGCCGGGACCGCGATTGGCCCACTGATGGTAAGGGATGAGCCGGACTCGTACGCGTTCGCCTTCCTGCTCGTCCGGCTCGGCCTGGTACGGCCACCCCGCCGAGGCCGGCGGGCGGCGGTAGACGTCGATGGTGGCGCTCTCCTCGCTGATGCCGATGCTTCCCGGATCGGCCGTGATCTCGTTGACGGTCCATCCCGGCGGAAGGTCGGCCGACTCCAGGGCGAGCACGAGCGGCCCCCGCTCCACCGCGAACGTGCCACGGACGGCATCGACGCGGGCGTCGGGGTAGGTCGCCCGCGGCGCGCCAGGAAACGTGACGTTGATGGACTCGCCGGCCCGGAAGATGCGGCTGATCTCGATATATCCCGGAGCCCGCGTGGTCGGGCTCTCGCTCAGCACGGCGGAACCACGCGCCCACGCGGGCACTCGCAGCCGGAGGGTCAGCTCTTCGGCGGGCGCCTCGATGATCTCCACCGAGATGGCGCCGCTGGCGGGATAGGCGCCGGAAACCCGCAGTGTGACGGTTCCCGCGCCCAGCGCCGTGGACACGCGGTAGTCACCGTACTGGTGCAGCTGGACACCGTGCTCGCTGGCCGTCGCAAAGTACAGGCTGACGCTCGCTAGCGTGCGCGCGACATTGGTGGGGCAGCAGGAGACCTCGAACCAGGGCGCGCGGAGCCCCGATTCCGCGCGATGGCTGAGCTGATGCTGGTCGGGTACCGAGCCGGGGGTCCGCTGGTGAAGCGTGTTCGTGTAGTAGAACGCGCGCCCATCCGCCCTCGGGGACGCGAGAACGTTGTTCAGGAGCGTGCGCTCGATCAGGTTCGAGTACTGATCAAGGCCGGTGGCCAGCAGGAGCCTCCAGCTCAGCATCACCAGCGCGATGCCCGCGCAGGTCTCGGCGTAAGCACGGTCGGCGGGCAGCTCGAAGTCATCGCCGAAGGCCTCGTCCTGGTGATGCGAGCCGGCTCCGCCGGTGATGTAGGTACGGCGGGCCACGCCGTTGGCCCACTGCTCGCGTACCGCGGCTGACAGGTCCTCGTCGCCTGTCTCCGTCGCCACGTCCAGCGCGCCCGAGGCAAGGTAGAGAGCACGTACGGCGTGGCCGCGCATGGTCCTCGCCTGCCGGACCGGGATGTCGTCCTGGAAGTACTCCTGGCCGAAGGGATGGATCCCGAGCGTGCCTGTGCCACGGCGCTCGATGAACAGCCGGGCGAGTTCGAGGTAGCTTCCCTCCTCCGTCGCGCGGGCGAGCTCCACGAGTGCCATCTCGATTTCCGGATGACCGCAGACTCCTACCCGGCCGCCCGGGCCGAACTGGTCGTAGACGTGATCCGCGAGGCGGCGCGCGACCTGCGGGAGGAGATCGTCGTGGCCGGTTCGCAGCCGGGCGACGGCCGCCTGGAAGAGATGTCCGAAGCAGTACAGCTCGTGGCCGGACTCAAGGCTGGAGTACCGGGGCGGCTGCCCGGACCCCCCGAAGCTGGTGTGCAGGTACCCGTCTGGCCGCTGGGCCGCGGCGACGCGCTCGACCAGCGCCTGGTACCGGCGCTCGAGGTCGCCGGAGTGCTCGCGCCCCAGTTCCCATGCCATGGCCTCGAGAAGCTTGTAGATCTCGGAGTCGACGAACTCGATGCCGGAGTGCCCGGCGCCGATGGTGCCGGCCGCGGCGTGGTCGAAGTTGCCGATCCAGCCGATGCGCTCCATCCATGACTCGCAGTGCTCAAGGATCGTGTCCGCGTTCAGCCGCTGCTTCTGCCCCCAGATTCCGCCGGTGACCTGGATCTCGTCGGCCCCGAGCGGGCGCCAGGTCGAGGTGGACGGATGGACTGGCCCCCCTTGCTTAGCGGACGACATCGAGTACCTCTGCTCCTTCGCTTGCGAAGACGGGGATGCGGTCAAGAGAGAGCGGTACCGCCACGATGGTTCCCCCGTCATGCCTGTCGCCCGTCCCGGCCGTGACCCAGGTGCGGCCTTCCGGCAGGTAGACATCGCGCACGCGGGCCCCCGGCTCAAGGACCGGGGCGATGAGGAGGTCGGGTCCGAGCAGGAACTCGTCCTCGGTTCGCCACGCGTCCTGGTCGTGGGGGAAGTCGACCCAGAGCGGCCGCATCGGCGGCACGCCATCCCGTGCCGCCACCCGCATCTGCTCGTGGAGGTAGGGACGCAGCCGCTCACGCAGCCGCAGGACGGCAACGATCCGCTCATAGGCCGCCGCGCCGTACGACCACACCTCATTCGGCCCGCCCGTCATGGTGTGGCCGGTGGGTACGCGCGGATTCCGGTCGCCGTGCAGGCGGAACAGCGGGCAGAACGCGCCGTACTGGAACCAGCGGACGATGAGTTCCTGATACGCCGGGTTACCCGGGTCGCCGCCGTGAAAACCGCCGATGTCGGTTGTCCACCAGGGGATGCCGGAGATCGCGATGCTCAGGCCGGCCCGAACCTGCCGGCGCAGCGCATCCCACGTCGCCGGGATGTCGCCCGACCATACCGCCGTGCCGAAACGCGCCGATCCGGCCCAGGCGGACCTGGACAGCAGGACTGTCTGCTCCTCTCCCGCCGTGGCCATGCCGTCGGCGAATAGCCTGGCGTTCTCACGCGGGTAGATGCCGGCGACCTCCGCGCCGGGGCCCGCGTACAGGGACAGGTTGGCGGGGTTCGCGGGGTTGAGCTCGGGCTCGGAGGCGTCGAGCCAGAAGACGCGGACGCCCCGGGCTAGGTAGTTCTTTTTCACTAGGCTCCATACGTACTCGCGGGCCCGCGGATTCGTCGGGTCGTAGAACGCCACCGGCATCGGCGTGCCCATCCCCTTGTCGGCGATGACCTGCTGGAATTCCACGCCCTGGTCGGCGCCGACGAGCAGGCCGCGGTCGTGGAACTCGCCGTAGTTCTCGCTGAGGGGAGAGACGGTGGGCCAGATCGACACCATGAGCTCGACGCCCATCTGGCGCAGCTCGGCGACCATCGCGTCGGGATCGGGCCACTCGCTTTCGTCGAAGCGGTAGTCGCCCATGGCGGACCAGTGAAAGAAGTCGGCGACGATCACCGACAGCGGCAGGCCGCGGCGCTTGTACTCGCGGGCCACCGTCAGAAGCTCCTCCTGCGTGCGGTAGCGGAGCTTGGACTGCCAGAACCCGCTGGCCCACGCGGGCAGCTCGGGCGCATGACCGGTGGCGTCCGCGTAGCGGGCGAGGATGTCCGCCGGGTCGGGGGAGGCCGTGAGCCAGTAGTCGATCTCGCGTGCCTGCCCGGCCTGCCAGCGGGTGGCGTTCTCAGCGAATTCGACCCTGCCGACGGCCGGCGAGTTCCACAAAAGACCATAACCACGATCGGAGAGAACGAACGGTATGCTCACCTCCCCGTTGCGCTGGATGAGGTCAAGCGCGAGGCCCTTGAGGTTGAGCTTGCCGTGCGTGCGCTGCCCGAGTCCGAAGAGGCGCTCGCCGTGGTAGGCCGTGAACTGCTGGTGGATCTCGTACGCGCCGGATCGATTGCCTGCGAAGACGCGGGCGCCTGGCATCCAGAAGTGCTCTCTGCTCTCGGCGAGAAGCTCACTTCCGCCGCTCTCACCGCTCCCGCCGCTCGTGCGGAAGGTGATCAAGGGTTCGGGATAGCTGGTGGCCGTGTCGAAGTCGACGTCCACGCGCAGGCGCCCGGTCGTCAGCGAAGCGCGCGTTCCGTCCGTGGTGATATGGACGCCGGCGTCTCCGCCGGTGCCCGGGGGCGGGTTTTCGGCGAGCGCGCCGGCGCTCTCGGCCGGGATGCGGTGCTGGGCCGCGCGCACGCGCACGCTGTCGGCACCCCAGGCCTGGATGCGGATCACCTCGTGCCGGTGCCGCACCTCGAGGATGCCGTTGTCGTAGTGATAGCTCACCATGGCGGTGTTGTCCGTCCCGACGTCGAGCGGGCAGCACCCTGTCGCGCCGCCCGGATGAATGAAGACCTCGCCTGCCGCTCGATGGCTGGTCCTAGTCCTTGACGGCCCCTGCGGTCACGCCGGCGGCGACGTAGCGCTGCGCGAGGACGAGCAGCACGGCCGCAGGAACCGAGGCGACGACGGCGGTCGCCATGATCGCGTTCCACTCCTGGTTGTTGTTGCCGATGTAGGCGTAGATGCCGAGCGTGATCGGCCGGAGCGAACCACCGCCGTCAAGCGTGTTGGCGAACAAGAAGTCCGACCACGCCCACAGGAACGCGAAGAGCGAGACGGTGACGATCGCGTTCCTGCTCACCGGCACGATGATCGACGCGAACATCCGGAAGGTCCCTGCCCCGTCAATGCGGGCGGCCTGAAGCAGCTCCTCCGGTATCCGCGACATGAACGCGGTGAAGATGAGCACGCCGAAGGGCACCGCGATGGTGGAGTCGGCGAGGATGAGGCCCCACACGGAGTTGAGCACGCCGAGCTTGATGTAGATGGTGTAGAAGCCCATCGTCATGACGATCGCCGGGATCATCTGGGCGATCAACAGCGCGAAGGTCAGCGCGCCGCCGCCGCGCGGCCGCAGCTTGGCCAGCGAGAACCCGGCCGGCGCAGCGAGCACGAGCGTGAGCGCGACCGTCCCGAGCCCGATGAGCAGGCTGGTGCCCAGATACGGCAGCTGCTGGTGCAGGACGACCGTGTAGCCCTGGAGCGTCCCGTCGATCGGTACCAGGTTGGGCGGGCTCTTGCGCATGTTCGACGTCTTCGTCAGGGAGACGTTGACCATCCAGTAGACGGGGAACAGCATCGCGGCGGTGAACAGGACGCCGAGCGCGGTGAGCCACCAGGAGCGCCGGTTCATATCAGCTCCAGTCTGCGGCGGGCACGGATGTAGACGAGGCTGAAGAGGACGGCGATGATGATCAGCAGGTTTCCCACGGCCGCCGCGGAACTGAAGTCGGGCAGGAGTGAGCCGAACCCGAGCTGGTAGGACCAGATCGCCAGGGTCGTCGACGCCGTCCCCGGTCCGCCGCGGGTCATGATCCAGATGATGTCGAAGACTTTCAGCGTGTAGACGAAGCCGAGCAGCAAGGTGATCGCGGACACCGGTCGCAGCAGCGGGAAGGTGATCCGCCAGAAGCGCTGCCACCCGTTGGCACCGTCGATCGCGGCGGCCTCGAAGACGTCAGGCGAGATGCTCTGCAGCCCGCTGTACATGATGACGAGGTTGAACGGTATGCCGATCCAGATGTTCGCGATCAGCACGGCGATCAGGGACCAGCGCGGCGAGGTGAGCCAGTCGACCTGCCCGATGCCGAAGGCCCGCAGGAAGGAGTTCACGATCCCCGAGTCGCTGTCGAGCATCCACGACCAGGTCGAGGCGGAGACCAGCAGCGGGAGGAGCCACGGCACGAGGAACAGGGCCCTCAGGATGCCGGAGAGACGGAACCTGCGGAAGAAGAACACGGCGAGCGCTAGGCCGATGGCGAACTGGAACGCGATCGAGGCGAAGACGAAGACCGTGGTGTTGATGAGGGCGGGGGCGAACGTGGAGCTCTCGATCACGTTGGCATAGTTGGAAAATCCCGCGAACGGGGCGTCGCCGGTAATGAACGACGCGAGGGTGTAGCTCCTGATGCTCAGGTCGATGTTGCGATAGAGCGGATAGGCGTAAAAGAGGCCGAGGTACACCACCACCGGCGCGATGAAACCCCACGCCGCCAGCTGCGCCCTGCGTCGCGATCTCGCGCGCTGCGCGCGTGCCGGGGCGGCAAGCGCCGCCGCCCCGGCACCATGACGCGCAGCCGAGCGAGCCTTGGACTGCTCTGTTGTCATGGCTCTCACGTCGGCTGGTCGTGCGCTATTTGTTGATCTTGGCTGTGGCCGCGGCCTGGGCGGACTGCAGTGCGCTGGCCGGTGACGCCGCCCCGCTCTCCGCCTTCTGCACCGCGGTCCACATCTGCTGGGAGATGATGGGGTACTTGGTGCCGAGGTTGTCCCCCGTCCGCGCCTTGGCGACGCCGACCGCGTTGACCCAGGACTGCAGCGAGGCATCGGTTGCCACCTGGGCCTGCTGCGCAGCCTGCGTGGGGGCGATGTAGTTCAGCGTGTTGTCGGTGGTGACAATGTTACTGGTGGACGAGAGGCAGCTCACGATCTTCGCGGAGGTCTTGTACCTAGCCGTGTCCTTCTGGACCGGGATGGTGAAGAACTCCCCGCCGGTCGGCACGGGCGCCGCCCCGCCGTTCTCGGCCGGGATCGAGATGACCTTCGCGCCCATCTGGGCGGCGAGGGCCTTCTGCCAGGTGCCGTTCTCGCCGAAGGCGAAGTCGCCGGTCTGGAACTCCTGCCATGAGGTGGTCTGCGTGTCCTGGATCACGGAGTTCGGCGCGTAGCCGGCCTTGATCCAGTTAGACCAAAGCGTGAGCGCGGCGACGGCCTGCGGTGAGCCGATGTTGGTCAGGTTCCCTCCGGCGCCCCAGAACCACGGGAGGAACTGGAAGCTGCCTTCCTCGGTGTTGATGCCAGAGAAGGTGATGCCCTTCTTGCCGATCGCCTTGACCTTGGCGAGCGCGGCGGTCAGCGTGGCCCAGTTCGTGACGGACGCCGGATTGACCTTTGCCGCATTCAAGATCTTCGGGTTGTAGTACAGCGCCAGTGTGTTCGCGCCGATCGGCACGCCGTACGTCTTGCCGTCGATGACGCCGGCGCCAAGGATGTTCGACGCGATCGCGCTCGTTGACAGGCCGTTCTGCGTGGTGGTGGTGAGAATGCCCGCGCTTGCGAGCGTGGAGACCACCGGATTGTCGATCAGCAGGATGTCCGGTGAGTTGCCCTGCTGCCCAGCGAGCAGGGCCTGCGTCGTCAGCGCGGTCGTGTCGTAGGCGGTGCGCTTGACCGTCACGCCGGCCTCGGTCCCGCACTTGGCGACCAGCGTGGCCCAGGGAGACGAGGCGCTGTACTGCGGGTACGGGTCCCAGAAGGTATAGGTGCCGCCGGCCGCGCGCGCGGCCGAGCCGCCGCCTGTGCTGGTGCTCGGGGAGCTTGAGCAGCCGGCCAGGGCCGCCGCGGCGCCAATGGTCAGGAGCGCAGCACCGATGGCTGACGTCTTGCGAGATCTTTGCACGGTCATTCCTCTCTGAATGCCTCGGATCCGCGCGAGCGGAAGCCGGAATTAGTGCCATTGCATTTCTGTTTTGTTGTCTGTCGTGGGGACCGTTATTATTGTGTCGAACCGGTTCGACACACGGCCGACCTTTCGGGTGCGGCCGCTGCCCTCGGTTAGCGGGTGCTTCCCCGGTCCGTAATAAGAGGTGCGACGAGTTCCACCCGGGGGGCGGCAGCGCTCTCCGGGCTGGTCATGCGTTGCACGAGCGCCTGGACCGCCATGCGGCCCAACCTTTTTGGTGACGTCTCGACGGCCGTGTACGGCAGCGAGAACAGCTTTCCGAAGTCTTCCGAGAAGATGCCCACGACCGAGAGGTCGTCGGGCACGCGCAGGCCGCGCGAGTAAAGCACCGACGGCAACGCGGCGATGACGGCGTCGTTGTGCACGATCATCGCGGTTCCCGGCTGAGTGTCGAGGATCTCGTTGAGCTGCTGGTTGATGGCCGGCTGCTGTGTCTGGCCGAAGTGGGAGCGGACGCGGATGCCGTGGCTTGCCGCTTGCTGAAGTGCCGCATCACGAAATCTCCAGGCATACGCGCCGCCGCGCTCGTAGACATCCTCGCGCGGAGTGATGAGGGTCAGCTCACGGTGTCCGCGCTCGGCCAGGTGCTCGAGGAGGATCCGTCCCGACTCGGCGAAGTCCAGGTCGAAGACGTCGAAGCCCTCGGTGGCTCGCGGCAGGCCGACCATGGAGGCCGGCTGCCTCATGGTTCTCATCACGGGCAGTCGCGGGTCCTCGTGCGCGACGTTCAGCAAGATGACCCCGTCCACCATCCCCGAGCTCGAGATCCGGTGGACGGCGTGCGGGCCATCGGCCTCTGTCACCATGAGGATGTCGTAGCCGGCTTCGCGGGCGGCATCGGAGATCGGCAGGACGTACTGGAGCATCGCGGGCGAGAACTCGTCCTCAAGGAACTGGACGAACAGGCCGATCACCATCGTCTGCGACGTGGCAAGTGCCCGGGCCCCTGCGTTCGGCGTGAAGGCGAGGTCCTTGATGGCCGCCTCGATGCGCTCGCGCGTTTCCCGCGAGATGCTCCGCTTACCGGACAGCGCGTAAGAAACCGTGCTGCGCGCGACGCCGGCGCGGCGAGCCACGTCCTCGATAGTCGCCACAGCCACCTCACTCTCGAACCGATTCGATCATCGTAACGACGCGCGTTCTGTCACACAAGAACCTTGCCATGAAATTGTCTTACTGCCTAAAACAGCCAGTGATAGGGGTGATCTTGCGCGTACGGCATCCGGATCACGTCGTAGGGTTTCCCCGCGCGAAGGCCCAGGGGAACCGATTCGATGCCAAGCCCCGGCCGGGAACAAGAGCTGCGGGCCTGCCGCGCCGTACGTAGCCGACGGTTGGGGTAGCTGGGCTGTTCTCGGCGTCCTCCGCGCACTGGAGGACGAGGCGGAAGGCGCGTAGCGTCAGGGCTTCCAGCAGGACCTCACGGTTCGGGTAGCGCCGGTAGAGCGTGCCGATGCCTACCCCGGCCTCCGCTGCGATCGTTCCCATCGGAACCTGACGGCCCTCGCGCAGGACCGCCGTCACCGCCGCGGCGAGCACGCGTTCCCGGTTGGCCAGCGCGTCACTGCGCACGCGGCGCCGGCCGCCGCCCGCAGGCGTGTCGTGTTCCATGGCCACCGGCCAATCATGCCATCGCCGCGGCCACCGGCCAGTCACGGCGCCGCCGCCGGCTGGCACGGGCGGAGTCGATGCCGGTCCGCTGGGGAAGGCATGTCGATGTGGACGAAATGCTCCGGTTGTGGCACGATGGGATTACGGGGGGGGTCATGTCATCTCGGCGGACCTATGCGCGTTCACCAACGCCACCGGCACGCCGTCGCGGCTGCTGTGCCTGTGCGCGCCCGCAGGCCAGGAGGAGTTCTTCACCCTGGTCGGCGAGCCCGTCGCCACCCGGACGCAGGCGCCCCCGCCGCTCGACGCCGCTGCCCGGGCGGCCTTCCTCGCCAAGTCAAGGGCGCTCACACCCGAGTACAGCACCGAGCTGCTCCCGCCGCCCGGCGCGAAGTAAGGGACCTGCCCCGAGATGACCTTCACGCTGGACGCTCAGGTGGCCGCGGTTCTCGCCGCGGCGGCCGAACACCCTGATATGTGCGCGGCGGGAACTTTGCTGCCACGCCCCCGCCAGCGTACCGAACGGTGGTGCTGCGCGCCCATCAGCGAGGGAAGCTGTGATGCGGCGTGTCCGGGCAGGGCCTTGCCTCACTGTCGCTGGCTTCCCGGCCGGGGCAGCGGAGCTCGGCAGGTATCGTTTCCCGCAGGCCGGCTATGAGGAGGAGTCAGTGTCACAGGTCGCGATCCTGGCCCGCGTTACCCTCAAGGAGGGCAAGACCGATCAGTACCTTGCCGCGCTGGCACCTCTGCTCGAGCAGGCAGGGAAGGAGCCCGGGACGCTCCTATACGCCGTTTACCGGTCTGCGGACGACCCGGAGGTGTTCTGGATCACCGAGATCTACGCCGATGATGCCGCCTTCGCGGCCCATCGTGCGACCGGGGTGCATGCCGCTGCCGAGCCGGTGTTCACTGAGCTGATCGCCGCGGCCGACGTCACCATCGGTGAGACCATCATGGCGACGGGCCTGGACGGATGACCTGGCAACTGAGCTGCAGCCTCCTATGAGCGTGCGTTACCTACGGTAACAGCTGATTAGCCGCTGACATCTCACACGCATTCCCGGACGCCGACTCGGCGCGTTTCCGCTGACAACCTCGAGGCCGTGGCCGGGGCGCCCGATAGACCAGTTCTGTTCCTGCCGCCGATCATCGCACGGAGTGTGTTTTTCGTAAGCGGATCTCTATCCGGGCCTGCCGTCGCGCTCTTTTCTTTGGGCGAGGCGCTGAAGTTGCCGTGCGTGCACGTCAGGCACCCAATCGAGCGTGGCCGATGGGCCGACCCGCGGGTCGCCTGGAACACCGGCGTCACGTAGGGCGTGCACGTACGCGCGATCCTGGTCGATCCGTGCGTGTACCTGATCAGCTCCGCCGATGGACCCGTGGCCGGGGACGAGGACATCGACGTCGCCCGCCGCGCCCTCGAGCAGCCGCAGCGCGGCGAGGTAGTCCTCGATCGGGTCCGTGGTGTCGTTCAGGTCGAGCATCGGAATCAGGACATCAGAAAGCATGTCGCCGGCGACGAGAACCCCGCGTTCCTCGATCAGCAGCGCCGCATGGCCCGGGGCATGCGCCTGATGCTCGATAATCCGGACTTGAGGGCCATCCCAGGGAATCCGCGCAGTTCCGGCGGGCAGGCCGGTAATGAGGCCGAGCAGGTCCAGCGGTACCTGCCCGGCGATGTCCGGCGGCATCCACGCGGCGATGCGGGTTTTCCCGCGCGCGTCTGACCGCAGACTTCGGATAGTGGCCGCGCAGCGGGCCGTGCCGTAACGGGGCGCCGCGCCGAGCCCGGCGTGCCAGAGCAGGTGATCCCAATGCGGATGCGTAGAAAACCCTGCCACAACGGGCTGGCCCGCATCGGACAGGTCCTTCGCGATGCAGGCCATTTCGTGGCCGAGTACCCCGGGGTCGATGAGCAACACGCCAGCCCGGCCGTGCACGACAACAGCGTTACTCTGGCAGAACTCGCTCTCGTGGATCAGTACGCCCTCCGCGACCTTCCTCAGCATGGGATTCCGTCGCGGTCGAGGGCCTGGGCCGAGCCGGCTGAGGACCGACCGGTAGTGACGGGTCGGTACCGTACGTTGACCGTCGAACCGGGATCGCCGTCGCCGACCCGGTGAAGCCGGATGATCCTGCCGTCAGCCGGGTTGTCGTAGAGGCGGATGCCGGCGCCGAGGAGGATCGGCGCGATGTGCAGGTCGATCTCATCGATCAGGCCTCGCTCGAGCAGTTGCCGCCCGATGGTCGGTGAGAACACCTCGACGTTCTTCCCGCCCGCCGCGTCGAGCGCGGCCTGCACCGCCTCCTCGACCGGGCAGCTGAGGACGGTGATGCCGTCGGCCGCCCGGGCGTCCTCCGGGTGGTGCGTGAGTACGAAGACCGGGCCCTGCCATGCTCCGCCGTAGGGCCGGGCATCACCGATGGCACTGTCGAAGCCGTCGCGACCGGCCAGGACGGCGCCCGTCGTCCGGGTGTACTCCTCGATCAGGCCGGGTCTGACAACGAAGCCGGTCAGCCACTGCATGTCGTGTTCCGGGCCGACCACGAAACCGTCAAGCGACATCGTGAAGTGCAAGAGCACCTTCGCGGCTGCAGTCTGCGGTTCAGTGTCGTCCATTCTCGCCTCCTGCATACTGCTTGCGGCTTGCAATCGGTAGGTCAGACACTAGGGCAGCTGATGGTAGATTGCAACCAGTTAGGACGAGAGGGCGTAGGTTGGAGCAGGAAGCGCGGTCGGGGTGTCCAATCAACGCCGCGGTCGAGGCGTTCGGGGACAGCTGGAGCCTGCTGGTGCTGCGCGACGTGATGTTCGGAAGCCGCCGGTACTTCCGGGAGCTCCTCGCCGGCTCCGAGGAGAGGATCGCGTCCAACATCCTGGCCGACCGGCTCAAGCGGCTGGTGAGTGGGGTCTGCGACACCGCCCGACTACGAGGCGGCTGCGGGTGCGCGCCGAAGTGCTTGCCGCGGGCGGGCCGCCGCTGTGGGCCGATCTAATGGCCGAGTTGAGGGTTATCCACCTTGGGACCGCAGCGCCAGAACGGACCGGTACCAGCGTCATCGAACGCCTCGCCGAGGCATACGCCGCTGCAAGCTGAAGCCGTCGACGCGTCACCTTGCAGCGCGGAGCGAACACGCCGTGGCATGGGCTTCGGACCTGGGCCAGGATAAGCCGTCCATATTCACCAGTTCTGCAGCGCGCGGAGATGACCGTGCTCGTTGGACGCCCGTGCCTTCCACCGCATTTGCCCCGTTCCTCAGCTGCCGGGGTGGCGTCGTTCATGCGTTGCGCCCTTCCGCGGGAGGGGTGTAGGCCGCGACCAGGGTGGCGGTGATGAGCCGGGCTGCGTCGTCGGCCTTGACGCGGCCGGCGGCTGCGTCCTCGGCTGCGGCGTGCATGAGGCTGAAGGCGGTGGTGACCAGCCATTGCCTCGGCAGGTCGCTGCGGAAGGCTCCGTCGCGCTGTCCGCGCCCGATGAGGGACTGCACGCGACGCAGGATGGGGTCGTGGACGCCGCGGATTCGCTCCGCGGGGAGTTCACGCTGCGCGGCCAGCAGGATGTTCCGGAACTGGTGGACGATCAGCCAGGACGATGCCACCAGCCGGGCAAGCGCGTCACGGGGGTCGCCGCCGGTGTCGGTGGCGTCGAGGATCAGGTCGGCGCGCTGGACGGTTCGCGCCAGGACCGCGTCGACGAGGTCGGCGCGGGTCTTGAAGTGCCCGTAGAGGGTGATGCGGCCGACGCCCGCGGCCGCGGCGATGCCGGCGACGCTCGTCTCGGGATCGCGGGCCAGGCAGTCGGTGGCCGCGTCCAGGATCGCCGCGATGTTGCGGCGGGCGTCGGCCCGCTGCGCTCTCGGGGCTGTGCCGCGGGCATCGCTGGTAGGCATCCCGGAATTCCCCTTTCATGAACACTGATGTACGAGTTACTATCGGACTCGTAACTCATACATGCAGGTTCATGTTAGCGCGCTGCGCGCCAGGAGGACGGGGATCACCATGCAACGCCTAGACCGCACGCCCGGATCCCGGGAGCGGGGACCGGCCGCCGCCGCCACTCCAGCCGGGCCCCGTGCTCCGCGCACGCCAGGCACCCGGTCCCGCGTCTCGTCGCGCTGGGTGGCCCTGGCCGTGCTGGCCTGCGCGCAGCTGATGCTCGTCCTGGACGTGACCGTGGTGAACGTGGCGCTGCCGGACATCGGCGTGGCGCTGCACCTGCATCGCAGCGAACTGCCGTGGGTGCTGACGAGCTACACCCTGTTCTTCGGCGGCCTGATGCTGCTCGGCGGACGGATCGCCGACCTGTTCGGCGCGCGGCGCCTGACCCTTATCGGCCTGGCCGTGTTCACCGCGTCGTCGCTGCTGTGCGGGCTGTCCGACGACGCCGCGATGCTGCTGGCCGGGCGGTCGCTGCAGGGCCTCGGCGCGGCGCTGATGTCACCCGCCGCGCTGGCCACGGTGATGACGCTGTTCACCGGCCCCGACCGGGGCAAGGCGCTGGGCGTGTGGTCGACGCTGGCCGGGGGCGGATCGGCCCTGGGCGTGATCCTCGGCGGCGTGCTCACCTCGGAGGCGGGCTGGCGGTGGGTGTTCGCGATCAACGTGCCGATCGGTGCCGCCCTGCTCATCGCGATCCCGCTGGCCGTGCCGGCCCGGCGTCAGCCCGCCGCGGTGGAGCGCGGCCTCGACCTCCCCGGCGCGGTGCTGGTCACCGCCGGGACCGGCGCCGCTATCTACGGGCTGATCAATGTCGGCAGCCATGGCTGGTCAGCCGTTTCCACCGTGCTCCCGCTGGCGCTCGCCGCCGTGATCTGGTCCACGTTCGCGCTCCTCGAGGGCCGGGTCAGCCGTCCCCTGCTGGCCATCGGCCTGCTCCGCCGCCGGGCGGTGCTGGCCGGCAGCTTCCTGATGCTGGCCGCCACCGGGCTGCTGGTCGGCGGGTTCTTCGTGGCCTCCTTCGCGCTGCAGCACGCGCATCACTACAGCGCCCTGCACGTGGGCCTGGCGTTCCTGCCGGTCGCCGTCGCGACGGTCGCCGGAGCGCACGCGGGCAGCCAGGCGCTGACCCGCGTCAACGCCCGGATCGTCGCGGTCACCGGACTCGGCTTCGCTGCCGCCGGATACGCCATCGCGGCCCACTGGGCCCAGCCCGCGGCGATGGTGGCCGGGCTGAGCCTCGCGGCGCTCGGGATCGGGGCGACGTTCGTCACTGCCTTCACGGCCTCGCTCACCGACGCCGCCGCGGCCGAGGGCGGCCTGCGGTCCGCGCTGGTGAACACCTTCCACGAGCTCGGCGGCGCGGCCGGGGTCGCCGTCCTGTCCAGCGCCGCCGGCGCCGGCCTCGTCACGGCCCATCTGGCCAGCCACGTCTTCGCCCGCGCCTTCACCGTCGGGGCAGCCGGCGCAGCGGCCTCAGTGGCGATCGCAGCGGTGCTGGTCCCGGCCGTTCTCCGCACGCCCGGCGGCGACACTGCCACGCACTGAACGCGCCGCCATCACTCTCATCCACGCAGGAGGTAACCCGAGGATGCCAGATATCAAAGCAATGACCAGTAACCGGGCAGCGCCGTATCCGCCGATCGCCCGTCAGGCGCGCCGCCGGTCAGGGTTGCGCAAGAACACATCATCTTCATGATCTGCTTCATATGGGCTTCCGCTCCCCTCCCCGGTGCCCCCCGCCCCCCGGGTCCCCCCCCCCCCCCCCCCACCCCCCCCCCTCCCCCCCCGGAAACCCCCCCCCCCCCCCCCCCCCCCCCCCCCCCCCCCCCCCCCCCCCCCCCCCCCCCCCCCATGGCCCTCCTCACCGTGTGGCCCCGCTGGCCCACCGCGCCGACGGCCGCCCGGCCCGCCGTAGTAATCCCCGGAGATCCCGGTGAGTGACCCCATCACGGTGTACCCGATCGGAGTCGTCAGCGGCGGCCGCAGGCAGATTTTCGAGGATCACTGGGGCGCCGTGATCTCGCGCCTGATCCTCGACCCCGCCGAGCTGGACCCGGACGCCACCCTCGGACTCGGCGAGTTCTCCCACCTCGAAGTGGTCTTCCACTTCCACAAACAGACCCGGATCCGCCGTGATGCGGCCCACCCGCGCGGCAACCCGGCCTGGCCGCGGGTGGGCGTGCTCGCCGGCCACTCCCCGCTCCGCCCCAACCTCCTCGGCGTGTCTCGCTGCGCCCTGCTGGAAGTCGCCGGGCTCGAGCTGACCGTGCAAGGGCTGGATGCCATCGACGGCACCCCCATCCTCGACATCAAGCCCTACACGACCGAGTTCCAGCCACGCGACCCGATCCGGGAGCCCGCCTGGATGCGCCAGCTGATGGCTGACTATTACTGACATCGGCGAGTCGCAGCTGCACAGGGAGGCCGATGCGCCGCGCAGGCAGATTATCCACCTCTGTGGCACACAAGCACCGCTGTCGCGCCGGGTGAAGCCGACCATATTAGACGGCAGTGTGCGCGCTGCTCCAGACGAGGGCTGATTACGCAACGCGATCGGACCGTCCCACGCCAGCGAGCCGAATAGGGATTCCTGTCGAACGATAGGAATATGTAGGCTTCGGCGCGCAGAACGTCCGGTCAGGCCGGGGTCCGGTTCACAGCCGGTGGTGCACCCACACGGCCGGCTCGACGTAGACCGCGTAGTCATGCTCGACGCTGCACTGGACCGGCACGAGCGCGCCGGACACCACGACTGGCCCCGGCTCGCCGAAGGGCAGGCCGGTCCAGGAACGCCACTGCTCGAGCGTGCCGGGGATGAGCATCGCGCTTGCAGGTGGCAACGATCCGGCCGCCGGCCGGACGTGGACGCGCAGCCATGGATCCTGGGGCATGCCGTCCTCGCGGACCAGCGCGGCGTACGCCTCGATGGGCATGTCCGGGACCAGGTGCTTGCGGTTCGGCCGGACCGGGGCGATCAGGTCCTTGAACCCGGGGCGCTGCACGTTGTCCCGCATCGCTGCCAGCATCTTCCCGGACAGCGCCAGGCGCCCTGCAGATCCGCGGGGACGGTGATCTCCAGCGCCGAGACCAGGTCCGGCTTCCGCCCGATCTGGCGATCGCGCGCTGAGCGCCAGATCACGCCATCCCGGCCGTCGGCCGGCAGCTCGCCGAGAGCCGGGTCGCCGTCCCAGGCGAAAGGCACGCAGAACGCCCGGGCGACCGCTTGGTCCGGGATGCCGGCGTCATAGGCGATCAGCCCGTATTCAGGTGCGCGATCCGGACGTCGCTGAAGTAGAGCCAGGCGATGGGTTGGCCGCCGCAGCCGGTTAGCCGTCGCGCCTCCCCCTCGGACCGGGCGTGCCTGCCCGCGGCCCGGAGACCGGCCGTCACCGGTGACCGACTTGGTCAGCTGCCCGTCCAGCTACCCCTAGCCCGAATTTCCGGTGATCATGATCTGGTGACTCTTGTGTGGAGCCGGGTCTGATCCGTTTTACCTGATGACACGCCGTGGTGGTGCTTGTCCTGGCTGCCCGGAAGATGTATTACCCATATATGGCGTCGATCGTGGCGAAGAAGCGCGGCAAGGCCACCTACTACTACCTGGTGGAGTCCGCCCGGGTGGACGGCAAGCCCCGGATCGTCTCGCAGGAGTACCTGGGGACCGCCGAGGAGCTGGCGGCCGCGATGCGCGGCGGCGGGCTGGGGCTGCCGGACCGGACCGGGCACCGGGAATTCGGTGCCCTCGCCGCAGCCTGGGGGGTACTGGAGGATCTCGGCGTGGCCGCCATTATCGACGAGGTGGCCGGGCCCGGCCCGTCCGGGCTGCCGCTGCCCGCGGGGACTTACCTGGCGCTGGCGGCGCTGAACCGGCTGGTGGCGCCATGCTCGAAGCTGGGCTTCGCGGACTGGTGGAAGACCACCGCTGCTGCCCGGTTCACCAAGATCCCCGCCACGGCGCTGGATCACAGGCGGTTCTGGGACGCGATGCACGCTGTCACCGTGGAGCAGCTGGAAGAGATCTCCGCCAGGATCGCGGTGCGGATCGTGCAGGTCTCCGGCGCGGACTGCTCGTCAGTGGCACTCGACATGACGAACTTCGCGACCTTCATCGCCACGGACAACGGCAAGGCGCCGGTCGCGCAGCGGGGCAAGGCCAAGCAGAAACGCTCCGACCTGCGGCTGGTGGGGCTGGGGCTGGTGGTCACCCGGGACGGCGGGATCCCGCTGACCTGGCACGCCTACCCCGGCGACCGGCCTGATGTCACCCAGTTCCCGGACATGATCACCCAGCTGAAAGGCCGCTACCAGGCGGTCTGCGCTGCGGTCGGCGCCGAGGCGGACGCGGCCGGCATGACCGTGGTCTTCGACGCCGGGCAGAACAGCGAGGCGAACTTCGCGCACCTGGCCGGCACCGGGCTGCACTGGATCGGGTCAGTGCCGGCCAGCGACTGCCCGGACCTGACCGCCCTGCCCGCCTCCCGGCGCAGCACCGTGGACAAGGAGCGGTTCGGCGGCCTGACCGCCTGCGACACACGCCGCGCCGCCTACGGCGCGCAGCGGCGGGCGATCCTCACCCACTCACCCGAGCTGCACCAGGCCCAGGCCGCCGGGTTCGACGGCACCACGCTGGCCAAGGCCGCCAGGAAACTCGACGAGCTAGCCGCCACCTTGGCCCGCGGCAAGACCCGCCGCGGCAGGGACAAGGTCGCGGCCGAGATCGAGGCCATCACCGCAAAGCCCTGGGTGCGGCGCGTGGTCAGCTGGCAGCTCGACGGCAGCCAGCCCAGGGACCTGCGCCTGACCTGGGCCATCGACCAGCAGGCCCGCGCCGTCCTGGAGGAAGAGATCTTCGGCAAGCACGTGCTGATCACCAGCCACGACGACTGGCCTGTCCCCGACGTCATCGCCGGGTACCGGTCCCAGTCCGAAGCCGAATTCTCCTTCCGCCAGATGAAAGACACCCGCGTCGTGTCCTTCTCGCCCATGCACCACTGGACCGAGCACAACATCCGGGTGCACGTGTTCACCTGCGTCCTGGCCCTGCAGATCGCTCATCTGATGCGCCGCCAGGCCGCCCGGGCCGGCCTGCGCATGTCCGTCCGCGAACTGCTGGGCGAACTCGCCGGCATCAGCGAGACCGTCCTGCTCTACCAGCAGGCTGGACACGGCCGGCCCAGAGCCCACCGCATGCTCACTGAGACCACTCCGGTCCAGGACAAGCTCGCCGCCATCTTCGGCCTCACCCGCTACGCCCCCCGACGCTGACATGGGTAATACGCCAAAGCCGCCCCCAGCACCATGACCGACCAGCGGAAACGTTCAACACACCCGCTAATTCTCGGAAACTCGGGCTAGGGCCAGGCCGATCGGATCTCGCGGCCGAAGGCATCCCGTAAACGTCATCTCCGGGAAGCTCGGCCGCGCCAGCAGTGCTGTAATCGCGGGCATCTCGGTCGCGTCGAAGGAACCCGTTCGTAGGATTGATTCTACTGGTGCACTGCCGAATTCAACTGTGTCGTCTTCGCCTTCGCAGCTCTGAGCGCTTCCTGCAGGTGGCGGTTCCTTGGTCCTCAAGCTACTGCGCTATGCCAGGCGAGCTCGATTGCCGGGCTCGGGCTGGGATCAAGATTTGGGTTCGTTAGCCAGCGCTCAGGTTGGTGCGCCGGACCAGCCACCACACGACGGCGACGGCGATCGCGCCGAGGGCGAAATAGCCGCAGGCCAGGAGGAGGTGGAAGTCGGGAATCCGGCTTCCTGGCTGATAGCGCAGGGCTTCCATAAGGTGGTGTTGCGCCGTGCAGTCGCTGTTCCCTGACGGGCACAGCGACTGCACGGCGGCGCGGTTCATGGCATGGCCGGACGCGTCGTAGATCGTGTCCGTGCCCTGGTGGACGACCAGGATGTTGACGCCCAGCCGGGAGGTGAAGTCCTGGTTGCCGCTGATGGGGACCAGGGCTGTCAGCGGCGTCATGAGGGACGGATACCGCCACACGACAAGGAAGAGGACGGCGATGTATCCGGTGAGCGCGGTGAAGATGGCGGGCAGGGTGCGGCGGTACGCGGCGCCCAGCGCCACACCGACGGCGAGCCACGCCACGGTCTGCAGCGCCAGCGGCAGTGTGCCGGTGACCAGGAACCCGGCGCCGGAGAACAGGGAGAACAAGCTCTTCCCCGGTCGCGATGCTCACCATGTGGGCCAGGTGCCCGGCAGCGGCGGACACCGCCGCTGCCGTCGCTGCGGTCAGGACGCCGAGCAGCGCGAACTTGGTCCACAGCCAGCGCTGGGGGGTGATGTCCTGGCTCCAGGCCAGTAGCAGGATGCGCTGCTCGTGTTCGCGGGCCAGCAGCGGGGCGCCGAGGAACACGCCGGTCAGCAACGGCAGGAACATCACGATGATGGTGAGGTAGATCGACAGATTGGTGAGGCCGAAGAGGCCTGTGAGGGACGCGGCCTGGGCCGAGCCGGGCGGGCAGACTGTGTTCTTGCACTCCTGGTTGATCGTCGCGATGTGCGCAGCGACGTAGAGCATGGAACCGGTGACCACCCCGGCGACTGCCAGGCCCGTGACGATGACCGCGCGGTGCTGACGCCAGGTGAGCCAGACCAGGTCAGTCAGGCGCGCGCCGCCGCGTCCTCGGCTGCGATACGCCGCAGGGATGGTAGAACCGGGTGTGCTCAGTGCGCTCATACGGCGGCCTCCAGGGCTCGGGGCGGCTTCGCGGACGTCTTGAGGTAGGTGATGGTCAGTTGCTCAAGGGTCACCGGCCCGCTGCTCCACCCCGGGGCGACAGCGGAGGGCACGGCCTGGCTGGGCAGCCGGACGATGAAGGTGGACTGGCGCTCGGTGTGCTGGGCCCGGACGATCTGGCCGGGGCACGGTGGCAGGTCCGCGCGGGGGCCGGTCAGCCGCACATGGCCGGCGAGCAGTTCCTCGATGTCACCGGCCAGCACTGGCCGGCCCGCGGCCAGCAGCAGCAGATACTCGCCGACCGCGGCGAGCTCGGCCACGATGTGGGTGGAGAGGATCACGGTCATGCCGCTGTCGGCGACCTCGGCTATCAGCTCCCCGGTGACCTCGCTGCGGGCGACGGGGTCCAGGTTCGCCAGCGGTTCGTCCAGCAGCAGCACATCGGGGCAGCCGCCGAGCGCGACCGCGAGGGCGACCTGGGCGCGCTGCCCGCCGGACAGCCGGCCGCAGCGCCGCTGGAGCGGCACCTCGAAGCGATCCAGCCAGTTCACCGCCCGCTGCTGGTCCCAGACGCGGTTGGTGTGCTGCCCGAACTTCAGCATGTCGGCGACGGTGAAGTCGCGGTAGAGCGGCTTGTCCTGGGCGAGGATGGCGACCCGGTGCGCGGTGTCGGCCGGGCGGGGCCGGCGGTGCGGGTCGACGCGTTGCCCGCCGGCCAGGACCTCACCGCTGGTGGCCGGCAGCAGCCCGGCGGCGATGCTCATCAGCGTGGACTTGCCGGCGCCGTTACGCATTCTATGCTGCCTGACCAGGGAAAACTGACAACCATGCCACCTTGTGGGCGGCAGGCGGGTGACTGGCCGCCGGCTAGGCAGAAAGCTGACGGGAAGGGTAGCCAGGCCGTGGCATCGCGCGCGTCCGCTATCGGGGCTGCCGGGCCTACAACTAGGTACATGAGCGCGATGCGTGAGGACCGCTGCTGGTGACCTCGCCGGTGCTAGGCGAGATCGGTACCTCCTCCGGTCGCGGGTGGGACCGCAAGCCCGTGGCAGGTGCCTGGGTGCCGGCACCGGCACGTGCGCTGTGCGACCTCGGCCTCAACGAGCTCAGGCAAGGCCGTCCGGCGCAGGCAACCACCAGCCTCGACCAGGCACTGGAGCTGGCCGCGAGATCGGTGAGCAACCCATCATGGTTCAGGCGCAGCCCGGTCAGGAGCCAAGCACCGATACCGTGTTGTCGTTCATGTTCGCGGTGTAGGACATACCGTTAGCGGTGTCGAAGGCGATCTGTTGCGGCATCGTGCCGACGGTGATCCGCGCGGTTATCTGACCGGTCTTTCCGTTGATCACGGAGACCGAGTTGCCGCGGAATTGCGCAACGTAAATCGTGTTGGTTCGCGGGTCGACTACCACTCCTTGCGGCTGGTGGCCGATGGTGATCGTGGCGGTCACTTTGCTGGTCGCGCCGTCGATTACGGACAGCGAGCCGCTCAAGGCGTTGGCGACATAGACCGTGTCGGTGCGCGGGTCGACAGCGACGGCGCCGGGCCCGTTCCCGGCCCGGATCGTGGCTGTCACCTGGTTGGTAGCAGCACTGATCACGGAGACCGTATTGCTGACGTCATTGGCTACGTAGACCTGCCCGGTCTGCGGGTCGGCCGCGATGGCCTCGGGCGCCTGGCCGACCGGGATCGTGGCCGTCACGGTGTTCGTCGCCTCGCTGATGACGGACACGGAGTTCCCGTTCGCGTTGGTGACGTAGACGGTGCCGGTCTGCGGGTCAGCCGTGACGTCTATGGGGGTGTGGCCGACCCGCACCGTGGCTATCACCTTGTCGGTCTTGCCGCTGATGACCGACACGGAGCCGTGCTCGGGATTGCCCTGTACGTCGTTCGCCTGCGCGTTGGCGACATAGATCGTGTTGGTCCGCAGGTCGACGGCGAGCCCGTGGGGGGCGCCCTGTACCCCGACGGTGCTCCTGACCTTGTTGGTCGTGCCGCTGATGACCGATACCGTGCCGTAGCTGCCGTTTGAGCTGGCCAGCCCGAAGGTGTTCGTGACATAGATGGTGTCCGTAACCGGGTCCAAGGCCACCCCGTACGGGAGCATGCCCACGGCAATGACGGCCCGTTGCCTGATGTCGCCGGCCTTTGCGCCGCCGGCCCTGGCCGCGGGCCCGGATAGGGCGCCCAGCGCCGGGCCGGACCGGTCGGCCGGCCGCACTAGGGCCGATGCCCCGAGCGCGATCGCGATGACAGTTGCGGCCGCGCCTGCGGGCAACAGCCAGCGTCTCGCGCCGGCGCCACGCTGACCTGCGCGGCGATCATTGACCGGCGGTAGTCCGGTCTCGTCCGGATCGCCCGGCGGCCCCGACATCGACGGGAACCGCGACGTCATGGGTCCGCTCTCGCTCCAGGCGGATCCGCTGAAAGCTCGCCTGACCGAGTTCATCGTTCCAGCCGTCAGTGAAGGCGCTGACTGGCACGGGATTGGCTGACGCCATCATCTCCCGAATGCGTGTCACGTTCTTCTCGGCGCGGTTCATGTCGTCTCCTGTTTAGCCGTTTGCCGTGCACGGGTGGATTCTGAGGGGTCGGCGGACTCGACCCCCCGCACGGCCCGGATCATGCGACGGCGGGCGCGGTGCAGGCGGACGGCCATCGTCGATCGCGAACAGCCCATCGCGATCGCGGCCGCGGCCAGGTCCAGTTCTTCCCAGCCGACCAGGCGCAGAACTTCCTGGTCTACTTCCGGGAGTGACTGGAGTGCCTGCCGCAGGCGTGCCCGCTCGGTCACGGCGTCGGCCAGGTCCGGTGCATGGTGAGCGCTCGTGCCGCTCTGAGTCAGCCGCGCAGCGAGATGCTCCGATCTCCGGCGGGACCGGTCAGAGTTGGCCAGGATACGGCGGGCCACCCCGTACAACCACGGCTGCGCGTTCGCCGGGTCGGCAGGAACATCCGCCAGGCGACGCCAGGCGACGAGGAAGGTCTCAGCGGCCACGTCGCGCGCGGAGTCGGGATCCGTCCTTCGGCAGGCGTAGCGCAGGATTGCGGCATAATGATCTTCGTACAGGGCGGCGAACCGCTGATCTGCATCCACAATGCCGTCCTTAGCGCTCGTCGCCTACCGGCACGCTGCTGGCCCTGCCGGTATTAGCCCGACACCCTGATATGTCCGGCGGGCAGGAATCAATTACCGTTCAGCCGATGGCGGGCTCAAGTCCGGCGCGGATGCTGGCACTATCGGCGTTCGTGAACCCTGTCGGCGCGTTCTGGATTAGCTTCAAAGTTTCCGCGGTCGTGCCGCTTGATGTCTGGGGCGGATGTCGGGGTGATCAGTGGATGCGGGGAACCCACTTACGGGTGACGTCGGCGGGTTGCCGGCGAGCGCGGATGTTGCTTTGCGCCTGCGGGTGCCGAAAACTTATGCCACCAGCCGATGAGGCGGGCCGCGCTCACCGACCACGTCGCCATACTGATGCGGCAGGGCTTGGACGACCCCGCCACCGCGGGCCGGGGCCGTCCCGATGACGCGGAACCCCGCGTCAGCTGCAGGGACTGCCGGCAATCAAGAGCACCCAACAGATCATCAGCGCGCTTCCCGCAACCGAGCGGCACACCGCGGCGTCGGCCGAGGCCAATCTCCTGCCGGTCCAGCGACCGCGGCCCGGCGGAAATGAATGTCACAGTCCAGTAATGGGCTTGCCCGCGCCGTTGGCCCCGACCAGCGCGATGATGCGGTGCGCGGGCAGCTGGAAGCTGCACTCGCTCAGCGCCACCACGTCGCGGTAGCGCTTGGTCAGGCCCCTGGCCTCCAGGGCGCTCGGCTCCTCGCTCACGCCGCACCTCCGATCCCGGCGGCCCGCGGTGCCACTTCTGTACCGGCGGCCCGCCGTGCCGGACCGGGATCACCGGCTCGTGGCGCGCCCGCTGCCTGCTGGGCGAGCACGGAGGCCACAAGCGCCTGGACGTCCTCGTCTTCGAGTCCTGCCTCGCGCGCCTGATCCAGCCAGCGTGACAAGCCGCCCCGCAGCCGGGCCATGACGTGGGGATCAGCAGATCCCAGAGTGCCGGTGACGAACGTCCCAGAACCCTGCCGGGACTCGGCGAGCCCGGACATCTCCAGCTCGCGATACGCCTTGAGCACGGTGGCCGCATTCACTGTGCACGAGGTGACGACCTCTCGCACGGTTGGCAGCCGGTCACCGGGATGCAGCAGACCCAGCCGCATCGCCTCCCGCACCTGGCGCACCAGCTGCGCATAGACGGGCACGCTGGCCGCCTTATCGACATGGAAGTCGATCACACTGCACGTCCCTTCCCGGACTGGACCGGCCGAGAGATTGTTATGGTTATGTATAACACTGAATGATTTTCGGGCGCAAGCCGATCACTCGCGATACGGCACAGCAGCCAGGTGGGGACGAATTCACGCGGGCCGCGGCACCACCTGCAAACGGAGCCTGTGCCTGCGGGACAGCCGTTGCTCAGAGAAGTCCGGTGCTGGATGCAGCCCAAGCCGTGGCATACGGCACGGCCGCCGCCCAGCGAACCCGATCACTGCGTGTGATGGTGAGCTGGACTGCCTCACCGGCGGGCAGGCCGTCAGCGGAAGTGGCGAATCTGACCGGACCCTCACCGGTGACTCGGCACCTCAGTCTGCGGGCGCGCTCTAACCGTGTCGTATGCGCAGCGGATGCAATTGAGCATGCTCAGATTACGGGGGAGCAGGTTATTCGTTTCTGGCGGCCTCGGGTCCTGTGATGCGGGCCAGTAGCGGGAAGGTGGCCGCGATGATGCCGAGGGACGCCAGGATCCCGCCTGCGGTGAGCAGGTAGTAGGCGGTGCCGGGTGCCGCCATCGGGTGCTGCTGTGCCTGGGAGGCGAACATCGCGGCGCCGGCGAACCCGGTGCCGATCGCGACGGCGGCGACGGAGAGCAGCGGGACGGCGCCTTCCAGAGCGACGACGCGGCGCAGCGTGGCGAGCCGGGCGCCGGTGAGGCGTAGCAGGCTGAACGGCCGTCTGCGGTCGGCGAGCCCGCCCGCGATGCCCGTGGCGAGCGTGCAGCCGGCGATGGGCAGGCTGACCAGGATCACCACGTTCGCGAGCTGCTGGTAATCGCTGTTGGCGGAGTTGTCCTGCGCTATGATGTCGCCGATGGTGGACCGCGTGCTGACGGCGGGGTACGCGCGTGCGTTCTCGAGCATCGTCCTGACCTGCTCGACCGTCGGCACAGAGCCGTTCGTCGCCACGTTGATGGCGTCCACGCCGAGAGCGTCCAGCCTCGCGGCCGGGACGTTCGCGGCCGGCCAGGTGATCGTTGTGGCGTCCGTGCCGAACAGGGGGCCGTTGAACCCGTCTGAGGGGAATGCCGCCGCCGCCGCTCCGGCCGGACAGCGGCCAAGGGCGGGAACGGCCGCAAGCTGTGCGCATGAGACCACGCCGGCCGGGACCGGACCGTTGCTGCCGAGGCCGAGGTTGTGAAGTGTCCCGGGGATGGTCAGCCTCGGGTCCGCGCGGACTACGAGTACCCCTTGGACGCCGTGAATTCCGTTCAGTTGTGCTATCAGCCGCGCGGCGGGCGCGGCCGGTCCTGGGCCTGCCGTGCCCGCACGCGTTCCCGGCGCTCCGGGGACGCTGTTGCCGGCCGCCTGGTTCGATGCGGATAGCTGGTCGGTCACCACGTTCGCCTCGGCGGCGCTGCCGAACCTGGTGAAGTCCTTGGCGTTCTGCGTGGCGATCGCCACCACAGCCACGGTGGTGATGAACAGCGCCAGCACCAGGCCGCTGACGGCGCGGAAGGCCGCCTTCGGGTCGTCGGCGAGGCGACAGGCGGCGAGCAGTGTGCCGGGGCGGCTGGTCCACCGGGCCATGCCTTTGGCCGCGGCCATGGTGAGCCACGGGCCCGCGGTGAACAGCCCGACGAGGATGAGGCCGAAGCTGGACACGAACGCCTGGACCTGCCCGCCGGGGGAGGCCGGGTGGCCGTGGACGGTCCAGAAGCCGAGCTCGGCCAGGCCGGCCAGCAGCGGCACCGCCCGCCAGGCCCGCGGCGGCGTCGGCGTCGCACGCCGGGCGACGCCGAGCGGTGAGATGTGCACCCGGCGCAGCGCCATCCTGGCCGCCACCGCGGCGAAGGCGGGCACGCCAATCGCGACCACAAGGACGTCCCGCAGGCTGAGCGTCAGCTCGGCGGGGAAGAACGGCTGGCCAATGAGCGGGATACCCGCTACCGGGACGCGCAGGCCGAAGAAGATCCCGAACCCGGCCGCCGCCCCCAGGATCCCGGCCACCGTGGATTCGGTGGCGGCGAACAGGGAGACCTGCCTGCGGGTCGCGCCGGCCAGGCGGATCGCCGCGAACCGTTCCTCGCGGCGGGCGGCCGACAGCCGGGTCGCGGTGGCGATGAAAATGAGTACCGGGATCAGTATGGCCAGCGCGACGACGGACAAGATGAGGTCGATGCTGCTCTTCCCGCCTCCTGGGTCGAGCGGGGCGTAGGTCAGGCCCTTGGGGTTGGCCTCCGTCGGGGGGACGGGCCAGCCCACCAACGTCGAGGAGATCGACGTCACCTGCACGCTGTCCGGGGTGTGCGCCAGCTGCGCCGGGGTGCGCCCGATGATGATGACTAGCGAACCCGGTGACGGCAGCGCGGCGCCGGCAATCATGCCGGCCAGGCGGCCGGGGTAGCGGCCGGCCAGCTGGTCCGCCGGGGTGGACCGCAGCAGCGCGGCGAGCGCGGGCGAGGCGTAGTACTGGCCCGGTCCGGGGTCCCGCGAGATGCCGGGCGGCACCGGCGACGAGGCGCCGGTGGCGGCCACGTCGAACCAGCTGATCGGCCGGCCGTCGAAGATGTCGCCGCCGGGGTGCCACCACAGGGGGGCGGCGCCCGTGGCCGGGCCCGGGGGCACCCACGCGGTGCCGGTCCAGAACCAGGCGTGGCGGTTGTTCCAGGTGGTGACCGCGTTGGTCGCGGCCACGGCGGTCAGCAGCAGGCCGACGCCCAGGCCCACCGCGACGGCCAAGACGACCAGCCGGGTCAGCGCCTCGCGGCCGCCGTTGACCACGAGCCGCAGTGCGAGGGCGATCATGGCTGGACCTCGGTGAGCATGCCGACCATGCCGTCGCGGACGATGACCTCGCGGTCGGCGTAGGCGGCGACCCGGGCGTCGTGGGTGACCAGCACGACGGTGGTGCCGTGCTCGCGGGCGGTGGCGGTCAGCAGGTCCATCACCAGGTCCCCGGACACCGAGTCGAGCGATCCGGTCGGCTCGTCGGCGAACAGCACCTGCGGACCGGCGACCAGGCCGCGGGCCAGGGCCACGCGCTGTGCCTGCCCGCCGGACAGCTCGCCGGACCTGCGGTGCTCCAGCCCGTCCAGGCCCAGCGCGGGAAACCATCTCCTGGCCGCGGTCATCGCCGGGCGCCGGCGGGTGCCGGACAGCAGCAGCGGCAGCGCGACGTTCTGTTCCGCGGTCAGCTCGGGAACCAGCTGCCCGGACTGGAACACGAACCCGAACCGGTCCCGGCGCAGCGCGCTGCGCCGCTCGTCACTGAGGACATCCAGCCGCTGCCCGCCGAACCAGACCTGCCCCTGCGCGGGGACCAGGATGCCCGCCAGGCAGTGCAGCAAGGTGGACTTGCCCGACCCGCTCGGCCCCATGACCGCGAGGATCTCGCCCTGCCGGACGGTGAGCGAGGCGCCGCCCAGCGCCGGCGTCTGGCCGAACGACTTCACCAGGTTCCGCGCCTCGACGATATCCCTGCTCTTGGGTTCCGCAGCGGCGGCGAGGTTCGCGGTCACCGGCGCACCGCCAGTTTGAGCAGGTCCAGCCGGGCCGCGGTACGCTCGGTCCATCTCAGGTCAGCCTCCAGTCGGTAGAGCGGGTGGCCGGCGAGCAGCACGCCGCGCCGGTCGTCCAGAGTCTCCGGACGGGATATCAACGTGAGCGCGGCCAGGTTCGCCACGGCCGGGCGCAGGCGGAGTCGCATACCAGACAGGTCTACGGGCCGGGCCGTCGCGGCCCGGTAAGCGCCGCGCTTATCCAGTCCTTATGCGGTCGCTGGATACTGGTCTGAAGACGAGAAAGGGGCTCGGGTGCGCGTACTCGTGGCCGAGGATGAACGGCTGATGGCGGACACGATCGCCGAGGGCCTGCGGCGGCGGTCCATGGCCGTCGATGTCTGCTACGACGGGGACGCTGCGCTGGAACGCGTGACGGTGAACCGCTATGACGTGGTGATCTTGGACCGGGACCTGCCCAAGGTCCACGGCGACGAGGTCTGCCGGCGGATCGTCGCGGCGGGCATGGAGACCCGGGTCCTGATGCTGACCGCGGCGGCGGGGATCCGGGACCGGGTGGACGGGCTGGACCTTGGCGCGGATGACTACCTGACCAAGCCGTTCGCGTTCGCCGAGCTGGCCGCCCGCGTGGGCGCGCTCGGGCGCCGGGCGCGCCCCGCCCTGCCGCCGGTCCTGGAGCGCGCGGGGATCAGGCTGGACTGGGCGCGGCACGGTGCCTGGCGGGACGGGCTGCTGCTGTCCCTGTCGCCCAAGGAGTTCGCCGTGCTGGACGTACTCATGCGCGCCGACGGCATCGTGGTCAGCACCGAGGAACTGCTGGAGAAGGCATGGGACGAGAACGCGGATCCGTTCACGAACGCCGTCCGGGTGGCGGTGATGACGTTGCGCCGCAAGCTCGGGGATCCGCCGGTGATCCAGACCGTGCCCGGCGCCGGGTACCGGATCGGCGGCTGACCGGGCCGCGCGGGCCTTCGCTACAGAGCAGGCTCGCGCGAACCCTGGCCATCCTGACCGTCGCGGACTTCCTTGTCCTCGCGGCCGTCTGGGACACGATCGGCCACATGTGGCTCCCGCACCACTCCGTCCCGGGATGCGACCGCGACCTGACACCGTTCCTGCCGACACACTTTCCTGTCTGCGGATACGCTGCCGGCGTCAGGGTGGTCAGCGTGCTAGCGGTGCTGCTCGTCATAGCGCTGCTGCTGTGGGGCAACTGGCTGGTGGCGGGCTGGACGCTGCGCCCGCTGCACGCGCTCGCCGAGACGGTACGCCGGGCGGGCCCGCAGAACCTGGGACAGCGCATTCAGCTGCGCACCAGGCCCGACGCGCTGAAGGAACTGGCCGACGCGCTCGACGGCGCCCTGGACCGGATGGCGGCTGGGTATGAGAGCCAGCGCAGGTTCGCCTCGAACGCCTCGCACGAGCTCCGCACCCCGCTGGCGGTCCAGCGGGTGCTGACGGAAGTGGCGATGGAGGATCCGGACGCGGACCAGGATGTCCGCCTGCTCGGCACCCAGCTGCTGCGCGCGAACGAGCGGAACGAGCGGCTAATCGAGGGACTGCTGGTTCTCGCGGAAAGCGACCGTGGCCTGCCGGGCAAGCTCCCGGTGCGGCTGGACGAGCTGGCGGGATCCGTGCTCGACGCGCACGAACAGCTGGCCGCCAAGCACGGGATCACCCTGCACCGCAAGCTGAGCGAGCGCACGATCCCCGGTGACCCCGTCCTGCTGGAGCGGCTCATCGCCAACCTGGTCGCCAACGCGATCGCCTACAACGAGCAGGGCGGCTGGGCAGAAATAGAAGTAGCGGCCGCGGACCAGCCCGCGCTCGCCGTCCGCAACACCGGCCAGCACATCCCCGCAGAAGACGTGACATCGCTGTTCGAGCCGTTCCGTCGGCTCCGCACCGACCGCACCAGCAACAACGGCGGCGCGGGCCTGGGCCTGTCCATCGTCCGCTCCGCTGTCGCGGCACACGAGGGCACCGTCCGCGCACGGCCCCGGCCAGAAGGCGGCCTGATCATCGAAGTCGAATTCCCCCGATCTGATCCGTAACGAACCCCTCGCGTCCCGGTCCGCTCTGCCTGGCGCCTTACCCGGCGCAGGCGTACTTCGGCGTGCCCGGCTGCCAGCCCAGCGGCGCGGGCGATCGCGACTCCGGACGCCGACTGCGGCCCGTTCGGCCTGGGTCTGGGTCACCACCGCGCCGCAGCGCGGCAGGTCCGCTTGGGGCAGCAGCGCGCCGTTGCGCGAGACCAGCGCGCCCCAGGCGTGATGCCGTTACCTTCGCTCGCGTCCTCGTCCACGCCTAGCGGCCGTGGGCCTGCCAGTGGGCGGCGAAGAGGGCTTCCTCGCTGATCACCTTGGGCTCGATCGGGCGGGACACCCAGGTGAGGTTGACGAAGTGGCGGGCGTTGACGTTCTCGGTGGTGATGTTGCCGCCCCAGGTCCCGCAGCTCAGGCTCAGCGTGAACGGCAGCCCGTTGCGCGGGCTGCCCGCGCCCTCATTCAAGTTCTGGTTGACCAGCACCCGGGCCGTCCTGGTGGCCAGGGCCAGCGCCTCGACGTTGGCGTCCGAGCTGGTGTGCAGCCCGCAGGTATGGCCCAGGCCCTGGTAGGCGGTGATCGCGTTGACCAGCTCGGCGGCGGCCTCGATACCGCCGTCATAGCGGTAGACCGCGAGCACGACCGACAGCTTCTCGCCGCTGAACGGATGGTCCGGGCCGGTGCCCGCCTCCTCGACGATCAGCATCGGGGAACCCTGATCCACGGCGAAGCCGGCCAGCCCGGCGATGTGCGCGGCGGATTTCGCCACCACGGCGATGGCGGGCACCGGGCCGCCGTCCGGCCACATCACGGCGCGCAGCGCCTGCTTCTGGGCCTCGTCGCACAGGTGCGCGCCCGCCCCGGTCAGCCGGCCCACCAGCTCGTCGTAGATGTCGGCGTGCGCGACCACCGCGTTGTCCGCCAGGCAGCTGGTGGCGTAGTCGAAGGTCTTCGCGGTCATGATGGCCGCCGCCGCGTCGGCCAGGTCGGCGGTCTCGTCGACCACGTGCACCGCGTTGCCGACGCCGACCCCGTAGGCGGGCGTGCCCGAGCTGTACGCGGCGCGGACCATGCCGGCCCCGCCGGTGGCCACCACCAGGTCGGCCTGGCGCATCAGTTCCTGCGTCTTCGGCAGGGACGGCGCCGGCAGGGACTGCACCAGGTCCGCGGGCGCGCCCACCTGCTCGCAGGCCTCGCGCATGAATCCGACCACTGCCTCGGTGGCGGTGCGGGTCCGCGGGTGCGGGGCGCAGATGATCGCGTTGCGGCCCTTCAGCGCGAACAGGGCCTTGACCGGCGGGGTGGCGTCCGGGCCGGTGGTGGGGATCAGCGCGGCCACCACGCCGACCGGCTTGGCGATCTTCACCAGCCCGGCTGACGGCTGCCGCTCCACCACGCCGACGGTGCGCATCCCTGACATGTCGGCCAGCACGCCGGTCACCCGCTTGTTGATCTTCGCGACCTTATCCGCGTAGTTGCCGAACCCGCCTTCGTCCACCGCCAGCCTGGCCAGCGCCTCCGCGTGGTCCTTGCGCACCACCGCCCAGGCCACCGCGGTGACCAGCGCGTCGACCTGCTCCTGGGTGTAGTGCTCGATGGCCCGGGCCGCGACGCGGGCCCGGCCGACCACCGCCGCGATCTCGTCCCGGACCGGGTCGTCGCGGTCCGCCCGTTCGCTGCGTTCGCTCATGCCAGCCAGCGTGACTGTCCGGCCGGCCAATTCCACTGATCTGGCGGGTCGAGCCTGCGCGCTCACTTCGTCCCGGCAAGACCTGACCGGCATGCCCGCGCGGCCCGCATGCTCGTTCTTGACCGGCGGCTGAACGGGACGGTCGCCGGTTCCCGGCCCGCGGCACCGGACGGCCAGCCGCCGCCCGCCTTATCCGGAGGACGTCATGAGCCTGCAGCCGCCCGGTGACAAGCGAGCCAGCCTGGCGGACGCGGTCGCCCTGGTCCGCGACGGAGCGATGGTCGCGCTGGGCGGCGGCCTGTGCGCCCGGCTGCCGATGGCGATGGTCCGCGAGCTGATCCGGCAGGGGCGGCGCGGCCTGCACCTGATCGGGTCGGCCCACAGCATCGACGTGGACCTGCTGGTCGCGGCCGGAGCCGTTCGGCGCTGCGAGGAGAGCTACGTCGGCTTCGAGCAGGACCTTGGCCCGGCGCCCGGCTACCGCCGGGCGGCCGAGGCGGGCACGATCGAGGTGGCGGAGAGCTGCTGTGCCACGATCTTGGCCCAGCTGCGGGCCGCGGAGATGGGGCTGCCGTTCCTGCCGGTCCGCGGGGTGCGCGGATCGGACATCCGGCGGCTGCACCCGGAGTACGCGGAGATCACCTGCCCGTTCACCGGCGAGGTCCTGGTCGCGGTGCCCGCGCTGCGGCCGGACGTCGCGCTGCTGCACGCGCCGACCGGGGACCGGTACGGCAACCTGCACCTGGAACAGCCATACGTGCTGGACGAGCGGTTCGCGTCGGCGTCCCGGCTGGTCGTCGCGACCGTGGACGAACTGGTGTCGACCGAGGAGGTGGTGCGGTCCGGCGTCACGATCCCGGCGCACCTGGTGGCCGCGGTCGCGGAGGTGCCGTACGGCGCGCACCCGTCCTCCTGCTACCCGCGGTACGCCTACGACCGCGAGCACCTGCGCGAGTACCTGACCGCGGCCCAGGCCGGGGCGACCGACCTGGACAAGTACGTCGCCACCTACGTCCAGGGCAGCGAAGAGACCTACCGGAAAGCGATCGGCGCCGGCCTGCTCGGCGCGCTGGCCGGCTGGTGGCGGTCCGTCGCCGCGTGGCAGGAGGTTTTCCTGTGAGCTGGACCATCGATGAGTGGTTCGTGGTCGCGTTGGCCCGGACCATCCGGCCGCGGGAGACCGTGTTCCACGGTTTCGGCAGCCCCTGCGCGCAGGTCGCGATGCACGTGGCCCGGCGCACGCACGCACCGGACATGCTGCTGGTCGAGGGGGCGATGTACGCGGTCAACCCCGATCCGCCGTTCATCCCGCCGACCAGCAACGACGAGAGCCTGCGCCGGGGCGCCGCCTACAGCATGCGGTTCGAGGAGTTCTTCGACGCCGCGATCCGCGGCGACGTGGACCGGATGTTCCTGTCCGGCGGCCAGATCGACGGGTTCGGCAACACCAACGTCACCGCGATCGGGCCGGCCGGGGCACCGAAGGTGAAGCTCGGCGGCGGGGGCGGCGGCTGCAACCTGTCGGCCACGATCGGCCACCTCACGGTGTGGACCACCAGGCACCGGTCCGGCCGGACCCTGGTTCCGGCCTGCGACTTCATCACCGACATCGGGCACCGGACCCCGCTGGGCAGCCGGGCTGACCTCGGCTTCACCGGCGGCGGGCCGCAGTGGCTGGTCACCGAGCTTGGCGTCTTCGACTTCCCTGACGGCCAGGCGCGGCTGGTGCAGATCTTCCCCGACGTCAGCGTGGCCGAGGTCCGCGCGGCCACCGGCTTCGCGCTGGCCGAAGCCGGGGATCTGCGCGTGGTGTCGCCGCCGTCGGCGTCCGAGCTGGCCGCGGTCCGCTCGGTGGACCCGCTCGGCGTGCGCAGGTCCGAGTTCTCCGGCCGCGAGCTGGCCCGGGTCTTCGAGTCCGGGCCCGGGCAGGATTGCGGGTGCTGACCGCGGCCGGCGCTAGCCGCCGTGTTCGAGCCGCGGCGGGTCGCGCTGGTCGGGGCCTCCGACCGGCCCGGCTCGGTCGGCCGCCTGCTCTGGGACAACCTGGCCGGGTTCCCGGGTGAGGTGCTGCCGGTCAGCCAGGCGGCCACGGTCGGGGGACGGCCCGCGTACGGTGACCTGCGGCAGGTTCCCGGTGAGGTCGACCTGGCGGTCATCGTCACCCCGGCCGCCACGGTGCCGGAGATCATCCGCTCCGCCGCCGCCAGGAAAATCGCGGCGGCCGTCATCCTCAGCGCGGGATTTGCCGAGACCGGGCCGGCCGGGGCCCGGCTCCAGGCCGAGGCCGTGGCCGCGGCCCGGGCCGGCGGCGTCCGCCTGGTCGGCCCCAACTGCTTCGGCGTGCAGAACGCCGACCTGCCGCTCAACGCCTCCATCGCGGCGGGCCTGCCGCGCGGCGGTGGCGGGGTCAGCATCGTCACCCAGTCCGGGTCCTACGGCATGGCCGTGCACGCGCTGGGCCAGGACGAGGGACTGCGGGTGGCCAAGGTGTTCGCGGCCGGGAACAAGGCCGACATCACCGACGCGGAGCTGCTCGGCTACCTGCGCCAGGACCCGGGAACGAGGGTGATCTGCCTGCTGCTCGAATCGGTCACCGACGCCCGCCGGTTCTTCGAGCAGGCCTGCCTGAGCACCCCGGTCAAGCCGGTCATCGCGTGGGTCGGCGGCCGTTCCGGTGCCGGGCAGCGGGCCGCGGTCTCGCACACGGCCGCGCTGGCGGCCGACGACGCCGTCCGCGACGCCGCGCTGCGCCAGGCCGGGGTCGTCCGGGTCCGCACCGGCCTGCAGGTGCTCGACGCGGCCCGGGCGCTGTCCGGCCAGCCGATGCCGCGCGGGCCGCGGGTGGCCGTGATCACCAATTCTGGCGGCACCGGAGTCGAGCTCGCCGACCTGCTGGCCGATGAGGGACTGACGGTCCCCGAGCTGAGTGCCGCCCTGCAGGACAAGCTGCGGGCGCTGCTGCCCGGCTACGCCAGCGCGGTCAACCCGGTGGACATGACCCCCGCCTGGAGCCTGTTCACGACCGTGTACCCCGCGGCCGTCGACCTGCTGGCCCGTTCGGGCGAGGTCGACGTGGTGGTGCCGGTGCTGCTGCAGCGCTCCGCGTCGCCGGAAGTGGCGGTGGCGGTCCGCGACGCGGTGGCTCGGCTCCGGGCGGACCGCAATCAGGTGCCGGTCTACGTCTGCTGGGTGGCGCCGCGGTCGGCGGACGGGCACACGCACCTGCTGCAGGAGGCGGGCATCCCGTGTTTCGCGTGGCCGCAGCGGACCGCGCAAGCCGTCGGGGCGGCGGTCCGGTGCGGGGCGCGGGTCGCGGAGCCGGGGCAGGGCGCGGCTGGGGTGAGGGACCAGGCCCCGCGGCCCCCCGAGCCGCAGGCACTGACGGTGTCGTGGCCGCCTCCGGCCCCTTCGTTCGGCCGACAGCCGTACGGCCCGGGGCTGCTGCCCGCTGAAGCCGCCTACGCCCTGCTCACCGACGCGGGCGTGCCGCTGATCGAGACGGTCAGGTGCGACGGTCCGGCCGCGGCGGCCAAGGCGGCGGAACGGCTGGGGTATCCGGCCGTGGTCAAGGTTGACCATCCTGACCTGACGCACAAGAGCGATGCGGGCGGGGTCCGGCTGGGACTGGCCAGCTCCGACGCCGTGCGCGGAGCCGCGGCCGACCTGCTCGCCCTCGCCGCTGGCGCGGCCGTGCTGGTGCAGCGGCAGCACCAGGGCCTCGAACTGCTCGTCGGCGGGATCCGGGATCCGGAGTTCGGTGCGATGATCGTCGCCGGATTCGGCGGCGTGCTCGTGGAGGCTCAGCGCGACGTTCAGCTGGCCGTGGCCCCGGTCGGCGCCGGGCAGGCCATGGCGATGCTGCGGGCGCTGCGGGGGGCGGCCCTCTTCGGCGGCCTGCGCGGCCGCGCGCCGGTCGACCTCGACGCGGCGGCGGCCCTGGTCGCGGCGGTCAGCGAGCTGATCGCGGGCGACCCGCGGATCGCCGAACTCGACCTGAACCCGGTGCTGGCCACCGCGGCCGGCTGCGTGGCCGTGGACTGGCGGATCCGGCTCGGCCCCGGCTGATTCCGGGCCCTTGGTACCTCAGCCGTTTGCCGTGAGGCGGCACGGCGCCCCGGCCCCGCGCGGATAACCTATCCGGGTGATCCCCCCTTCGTTCAGCGCGGACGCTGCGGGCACCTGGCGGCTGGGAGATCTGGCGGTCAACCGTCTCGGTTCGGCGCGATGCGGCTGACTGGTGATCCTTCCGGAGATCCTGCGTTCGGCCAACGAGCTGATCAGCACGGCACTCGCCCCCTACCCGGACGGCCTGGTGATCGCCACCAAGGTGGGACCCTGGCGGGACACGCAGGGAGCGTGGCAGGGCATGGCCCGGCCGGACCAGCTCCGTGGCCAGGTGGAGGAGAACCTGCGCCAGCTCGGCCGCGATCACCTCGACCTGGTGAACCTGCGGACCTTGTCGGTCGGCAAGCCTGTCGGGGAGCACTTCGCCGCGCTGGCCGCGCTCCGGGACGCCGGGCTGGTCCGGCACCTTGGCCTGTCCAACGTGACCGTCGGCCAGCTTGACGAGGCGCTGGCGATCGCCCCGGTCGCCGCCGTCCAGAACAGGTACAGCATCGACTCGCGGCGCCCGGAGACCGATGACGTGGTCAGGGCCTGCGCGGGGCGTGGGATAGCGTTCGTGCCGTTCTTCGCGATCGCCGGCGAGGGCAGGGAAGGCGGTAGGAGGGGCGGTGAGCTGGAGCCGGTCCTGGCCGTCGCCCGCGCGCGGCGCGACGCCCGCTCAGGTCCGGCTGGCCTGGACCCTGGCGCAGGGGAACCATGTGCTGGCGATTCCCGGAACCAGTAGCCTGGCGCACCTGGTCGAGAACGTGGCCGCTGGCGCGCTGCGCCTCACAGAAAAAGACCTGGCTCTCCTCGTTCAGCGGGGCAGAACACCCAGTACCTGACCACAACGATGGACCATGGGTGTTGTTCCAGCAACACCATGGTCCATCGATGTTTTCGAAATCGTGACCAGCCTGACACGGATGTGCCGGGCGGGGCGGGCGTTGTTGGCGGGACGCTGAGCCCTGGCCAGGCGTGACCTTACCGCACCAGGTAACCGGGCGAACCCTGATTGCTGAGGCATTAGCCAGCAACCACAGCCGTATTCATCACCAGATAGAGACCGGATCCAGATTTTGGCCCCGTCATGGGGATCAGCGCGAAAAGAACGGTCCCATGGGAGGGAAGAACCCCGATCCGCGGCCGGCCTACGCTCCTGGCACTCACCCGTGATTCTGCGATCGGAAGGAGCGACGATGCTCATCGGCGGTCAGGACATCTTGCTACCCACCACGATGGTCGGTAACTACCCCAACCCACGCTGGTACGACGGGCACGGGTTCGCCACCTTGCCCAAGGGCGAGTTCATCCACGACTCCATCAGCAAGGAGGCGTTCGAGGACGCCATCGGCTCGATCGTGCACGACCAGGAGGCGGCCGGCCTGGACGTGATCAGCGACGGCAAGGTCTACGGGGGCGACTCCCCGTACGGCACGATCCTGTACTACTACCTGGAGCGGGTCTCCGGCTTCCGGCTTTCCGGGCCGCCGATCGGCCTGCCCATCTACTCCACTCTCTACTCGCCCACCTGCATCGGCGAGATCCGCCGGGAAGTCCCGTTCCACCTGGTCAACCTGCGTGCGGTCCGCAAGGCGACCAAGAAGCCGGTCAAGGTGTCCTACACGGGCCTGGGCGTGATCGCCGCGGCCAGCACCAACCTGCATTACAAGGACACCAGGGAACTGGCCATGGCGCTGGCCAAGGCGTTCAACGAGGACTTCAAGGAGCTCGCGGACAACGGCTGCGACATCATCCAGCTCGACGAGTTCGTCTGGCCGTACGGCATGGGCGACTGGGAGATCGATGCGCTCAACGCCTCGGTCGAGGGCGTGAACTGCGAGTTCTGGGTGCACACCTGCTGGGGTAACTACTCAGGCACGCCGGCCTACTTCCCGGACGAGACGCAGACGGAGTTCGGCGCGTTCGTGCTGGATAAGCGGGCCTCGGACGCCCCGGCACCGGAGCGGGCGCACGCGATCTTCCCGCACGTCCTGAACGCCAACATCCACGCCCTCAACTACGAGGTGGGCCGGACCGGCCCGGACGACCTGAAGCCGCTGGCTGACAACAACTGGACCAAGCCGTTCGTGGCGGGCGTCATCGACGTGAAGTCCACGGTCACCGAGAGCGCGCATGAGGTCGCCGACCGGATCAGGCAGGTCCTGGAGTACGTGCCGGCGGACCGGCTCGGGCTGTCCACCGACTGCGGCCTGATCAACCTGCCCCGCATGATCGCGGCCGGCAAGCTGCGCGCGCTCGCCGACGGTGCCGCCATGGTCCGGGCGGAGGTAGGGGGCTAGCCGGGACGGCGAGGCCGGCCGGGACCGCGGGCCTGCCGGGGCGCCGGCTGGCCCGCAGGCGCGGAGGTCAACAGATCGCCCCAACCTCACCCTGCCAGGACAGCGAAACTCGGCCTCCCGCGTGCCTATGGTGCGACCACACCACATAGCGGGAGGCGCAGCGTGCCCGAGTGTCCCAGCTTCCTCCAACTTCCCGCGCGGACGGCCAAACCGCGGTCGTGCGGGATCACCCACGTCCTGGACAGCGGGCTCACCCCGGAGGGCACCCGCGCCTTCCTCGGGCAGGCCGGTCATCTGGTCGACATCATCAAGGTCGGCTGGGGCATCGGGTACATCGATCCGCAGCTGAAGACCCGGGTCGCCATCTGCACCGAGCTGGGCTGCCCGGTGTCCCTGGGCGGCACGCTGCTTGAGGTGGCCGCGCTCCAGGACCGGGTCGGCGAGCTACGGGACTGGGCGCTCAGCGTCGGCATGACGCATATCGAGGTGTCGAACGGCCTGCGCGCGCTGACGGCCAGCCGCAAGCACGCCCTGGTCCGCGAGCTGGCCGCTGACTTCGTGGTCCTGGCGGAAACCGGCGCCAAGGAAGGCAACTACCCGCCGACCCCGGCCGAATGGGCCGAAGAGATGACCCGCGACCTGGACGCGGGCGCCAGCTGGGTGATCGCCGAGGGCCGGGAAAGCGGCACCGTCGGGCTCTACCACGCCGACCAGGGCATCCGCGAAGACCTGGTCTCGACCATCCTGACCTGGGTCCCGGCGGACAAGGTGATCTTCGAGGCGCCGGGCAAGAGCCAGCAGGCCTGGTTCGTCAGGCAGTTCGGCGCCGACGTCAACATCGGCAACGTAGCCCCGGCTGGCGTCCTGTCGCTGGAGACACTGCGGCTCGGGCTGCGGGCGGACACCGTCTCGGTCGGCGCCCTGACGTGATCGGCCCCGAATTGACCGGCCCTGAATCGACCGGCACTGACGTGACCGGCACCGACGTGATCGGCCCCGACCTGCTTGCCGACCCCGAGCCCAACGCGATCACCCGCCCCTACCGGGGGCTGTCGGTGCAGGACACTGACGTGCCGCTCACCGCGGCCGGGATCGCGGGGCTGCTGCGGGGCCGGGAGATCTACCGGCGCACCGCGTTCCTGGTACTCCGCAACGGCGGGCAGACTGCCCTGGTCGCGGTCCGGCCGCAGGACACCCGCCCGTTGTTCTCCCCGGTCGCGGAGATGCGGCTGCTGGCCGGCCCGCAGCGCACAGCCTGGATCGAGAACCCGGACACCGACGTCGGCAACGCCAGCTCGCTCGCCGCGGCGGCCCTCGCATCGGCGGCGGCAGGCCGCGATGAGGTTCTCGCCTACGTGGTGCAGGGCCGGTTCGAGCACGTGAACTTCATCTGGCGGCCGGCGCCGCTGCCGGTCCTGGTCACCGAAGTGATCCCGCCGCATCCGCCGAAGCTGCTGGCCATGGCCGAGCAGGTGGTCGGCTACGACGAGGATCTGCCGCCGATCGACCTGACCCTGGACGCGGTCGACGTCCGCGACCTGGTCGCGGCCCACCCGGCGCCGCATTACCTGCTGCCGTGCCGCGGCAGCGGCGTGCCCGCCGGCCAGCAGGTCAGCTTCCTGGACACCCACCCGCCCTACCACCCGGACTGGCTGCTGGTCGGCTGCGAGCGGTCCCGCCAGTTTCACGAGCATTTCTACGGCGCCCAGCCCGAACGGGTCGACCTGTGCCCCCGGGCCCGGGCGGCCGGCCCGCCGGGCGCGCGCGTGCTCACCAAGTGCTGCCTGCTGGAACGGGGCATCGAGGTACGCGGCAGCACGGCGGTGGTGCCCTGGGGTGCCAACCTGGACGAGGTGCGGGCCGCGTTGCGGGCGCTGTCCGGCCTCCCGGCGGTACCGCAGGTAAGCGCCGGACCGCCGGCGGGTCCCGGACCGCACGTGAGCCCGGTTCCATGAGCGGTGCGCACCCGGCCGACTCGGCGATCTTCGGTCATCTGTGGACCACGCCTGAGGCTTCCGCGCTTTTTTCCGACGAGGGCCGGACCCAGGCGTGGCTGACGATCCTGGCCGCGCTGGCCCGGGCCCAGGCCCAGGCCGGCCTGATACCCGCGGCCGCGGCGGAGACCATCGGGGCCCATGCCGACGTGTCGCTGCTCGACCTGGAGGAGGTGGCCGAGCAGACCCGGCTGACCGGGCACTCGACCATGGGCCTGATCCAGGCGCTGCGCCAGGTGCTGCCGCCCAGCGCGCGGGAGTGGGTGTACTACGGCGCGACCGTCCAGGACCTGTCCGACACCTGGTTCGCGCTCACCTTCCGGACGGTGGGGAACATCGCCGAGCGGGACGTGACCCGGATGCGGGACCGCGCCCTCGAGCTGGCCGCAGAGTACCGCGACACTCCGATGTGCGGCCGCACCCACGGCCAGCCCGGGCTGCCGGTCACCTTCGGCTTCAAGGCGGCGGTCTGGGCCGCCGAGCTCGACCGGCACCTGACCCGGCTCCGGCAGGGCCGAAGCCGCTGGGAGGTGGCCCAGCTCGGCGGGGCGCTTGGCACGATGGAATTCTGGGGCGGACGTGCGCTCGACGTGCTGGACGGATTCGCCGCCCAGCTAGGCCTGGGTGTGCCGGACATCCCCTGGCTCACGGCCCGGGACGGGGTCGCCGAGTTCATCTGGCTGCTCGCGGCGATCGCCACCACGGCAGGGAAAATCGGCAACGAGGTGTACGAGCTGCAGCGGCCGGAGATCGGGGAACTGCGGGAAGCCTTCACCCCGGGCACGGTCGGCTCGATCACGATGCCGCACAAGCGGAACCCCGAGATCTCCGAGCACCTGGTCACCCTGGCCAAGATCATCCGGGCGCAGGCCGGGCTGGCCCTGGACGGGATGCTCGCCGAGCACGAGCGGGACGGCCGCGCCTGGAAGACCGAATGGCTGGTGGTCCCGGAGACCGCGATGACGTTCGCGGCCTGCGTAGCCGCGGCGGCCCGGATGCTGGACGGCCTGCAGGCGGACCCGGGCCGGATGCGCCGCAACATCGACAGTCACCGCGGCTACCTGCTGTCCGAGCCGGTGCTGCGCGCGCTCGCCGCCCGGCTCGGCAAGCACACCGCGCACGACGCGGTGTACGCGGCCGCGATGACCGGCCTGGACCTGGACCAGGACTTCCGCACCGCGCTGCGCAGTGACCCCCGGCTGGATCCGATAGCCGATGACGAGCTGACCGGCCTGCTCGAGGTGCAGGCATCGCTTGGCTCGTGCGCGGCCTTCGTCGACCGGGTCCGGCTGGCCTGCGGAGCGCGCTCGTGAGCGCGCCGTCCCGGGCGGACCTGCGCGGCGCCCGTCCGGCGCCGCTGGCCGGGTGCCCGCGGGTGGACCTCGTCGTCGCGCCCACCCCACTGCATCCGGCGCCGCGGCTGTCCCGCGAGCTGGGCGTGCCGCTGGTGTTCAAACGCGATGACCTGACCGGCCGGGGCCTGGGCGGCAACAAGCTGCGCGGGCTGGAGTACCTTCTCGCCGACGCGCTCGGGCAGGGCTGTGACTGCCTGGTGACCGGCGCGGGACCGCAGTCGAACTGGACGATGCTGGCCGCCCTGTCCTGCCTGCGCTACCAGATCGAGCCGCATGTCGTCTGCTACGGCAGCGCCGCGGCCCGCGAGGGCAACATGCGACTGCACCGGTGGCTTGGCGTGGACGTGCGCTTCACCCAGATCCCGGACCGGTCCTCGGTAGACGCGGGCATCGAGACGGTCGGGGCCGAGCTGCGCGCCGCCGGGCGGCGCCCGTACCTGGTCCCGCGAGGCGGCGCGACCCCCCTGAGCGCGCTCGGCTACGTCCGCGCGAGCGCCGAGCTCGCCACCCAGCTGCCGGAACTGGACGAGCAGCCGACCGGGTTGTGGCTGGCCACGGGTTCCTGCGGAACGCAGGCCGGGCTGCTGGCCGGCGCGGCGCTGACCGGCGCCAGGTACCGGGTGCGGGGCGTGACGGTGAGCCGGCCCGTGCTGGAATGCCAGCAGCGGGTCCGCACGCTGGCGGCCGGGGCGGCCGAGCTGGCGGCCGGGGCGGGCGAGCTGGCCGGCGGCGGGGCCGTGGCTGAGGCCGGCGGTGCGGGTGCGATCGGCGAACCTGAGGTGCTCGGCGGCTGGATCGGCCCAGGGTACGGGGTCCCGTCCGACGAAGGGCAGGCCGCCGCGCGGCTGGTGGCGCAGGCCGAGGGGGTCTTTCTCGACCCGGCCTTCGGGGCCAAGGCGATGGCCGCGCTGATGGCCGAATGCCGCGCGGGCCGGGTCCGCGGTCCCCAGGTCTTCCTGGTGAGCGGCGGCGCCCCGACGCTGTTCGCCGGAGCCGGGCTGTGACCGCGCCGCCGCCCGAGGGTTACCTGGGCACCGCGGGCCGCATCACCAGCGGGCCCGCGCCCGAGCTGGTCGAGGCCGGGTACGCACTGGAGACCGGCGACGCGCCGTTGCTGCATCGCGGGCTGACCCTGGCCGACCTGGCCCACCTGGTCGAGCTAACCGACTGCGGCGTATTGCGGCCCGGCGAGGCGGCGCCGCTGTGCCGCACGCTGCTCGGGCTGCTCGACGTGCCAGCGGCCGACTTCCCGTACGACCCGGTGTACGGGGACGCGTACAACAGCCGGGAACGGGAGCTCGAGCGGACCCTCGGCCCGGCGGCCGGCCGGCTGCACCTGGGCCGGACCCGCCGGGAGGCCGGGCGGATCGCCTTCCGGCTCGTGCTGCGGGACCAACTGCTCGGCCTGCACGCCGATGTCGCCGCGTTCGCGGCCGCCGCGGCGGCTCAGGCCAGCGACCACGCCGCCACGCTGTGGGCCGACACCACCTATCTGCAGCCCGCGCAGCCGTCGACCTTCGGGCATTACCTCGGCGGTTTCGCCGAGCAGGCGGTCCGTCACCTGGACCGGCTCGAAGCCGCTTACGGCCGGGTAGACGCGTCGCCGGCGGGTGCGGGCGGGGCGGGCGGTACCCGGCTGCCGATGGACAGGGACCGGCTGGCCCGGCGGCTCGGTTTCGGCTCGGTCGGCCCGCACACCAGGGACGCCATGTGGTCAGCCGACGTGCTGGCCGACGCGGTGACCGCCGCGGCCCAGGCGGCCGCGACCATGAGCCAGCTGGCCAGCGACCTGGAAATCTTCGCCAGTCCCGCGTTCGGTTACCTCACCCTGGACGCGTCGCTGTGCCGGGCCAGCGTGCTGATGCCGCAAAAACGCAACCCGTATGCGCTCCCCGTGCTCCGCGGCGGGGCGGGCACGCTGATCGGCCGGCTCACCGGGCTGCTGGCCACCGGCCTGACCCCGTCCGCGCGCACCGATAACTGGCTGTACGCCTACGGCGAGGTGGCCGGGGCGATCGGCCTGGCCGGCGCTGGTCCGGCTCGGTACCGCCGTCATCGCCGGGCTTACCGTGCACACGCAGGTCCTCGGTGAGCAGGCCGCCCGCCATTTCACCGCGGCGGCGGACCTGGCGGAGGAGTTGGCGCAGCGGTTCCGGCTCGACTACCGCACCGCCTACCGGGTGGTCGGCCGGGCCGTCGCTGTCACCATGGAACGAGGCGGCGACGAGCTGACGGTGCCGGTGGTCCGCGCCGCCGCGCAGGAGATCACCGGAACCGCGCTGCCTATTACCGCGGATCTGCTGACCGCGGCCACCGAGCCGGTCTTGGCCGTGCTGGCCCGCGATGTGCCCGGGGGCGCGAGCCCGCGCCGGGTGCGCGAGCACGCCCGGCGGGTGCAGCGGCGCGTCGCGGCCGCCCGGCGGTGGAACGCGGACCGCCGGGCACGTATCGCCCAGGCCGAGGCGGACCTGACCGCGGCCGCGAAGGAGATCGCATGCGCGGGCTGACCGGGCGCGGCTCGGCGCCGGCATCGACGGAGAGCAGGTGACCATGCGTATCGCGATCGGGGTCGGCGGCGAGGTCCTGGGCGCGCCGATGCCACCGCAGGACATCGTGGCCGACGTGGTGCGCGCCGAAGCCGAAGGGTTCGGCTCCGCCTGGAGCGTGCACTTCTCGCGCGGCGTCGACGCCCTGGACGTGCTGGCGGTGGCCGGCGTGCGGACCAGCCGTATCGAGCTTGGCGTGGGGATCGTGCCGACGTATCCGCGGCACCCGCTGGCCCTCGCGCAGCAGGTGGCGACCACGCAGGCGTTCAGCGGAGGCAGGCTGACGCTCGGCGTGGGCGTCTCGCACCGGCCGGTGATCGAGAATCTCCATGGACTTGATTACACGAGCCCCGCGGCTCACATGCGTGACTACCTCTCGGTGCTCGTGCCGCTGCTCCGCGAGGGCAGCGTCCGCCACCGTGGCGAGTTCTACCAGGTCGACGGGGGATTCGTGGTGCCAGGCACCAGCCCGGTGCCGGTGCTGGTCGGCGCGCTCTCGCCGTTGATGGTGCAGGCCGCGGGAGAACTGGCCGACGGCGTGGTGACCTGGCTGGCCGGCCCGCGCAGCCTGGGAGAGCAGATCGTCCCCGCGGCTGCATGCGGCGGCCGCCGGGCGGCCGGCGCCCCGGCTCGTGGCGGCGCTGCCGGTGGCGGTCTGCGCCGACGCCGGCCTCGCCAGGCGCGCCGCCGACGAGATCTTCGCCCGCTACGCGGGGTTCGACAACTACCGCAGGCTGCTTGACCGCGAGGGCGTGTCCGCACCGGGCGGCGTCGCCGTCGTGGGGAACGAATCCGACATCGAGGCGCAGATCAGCGGACTATCCGACCTCGGGGTGACCGAACTGTGGCCCATCGTCTTCCCTGTGGGCGACGACGACGCCGCCGGCAGCCGGCGGCGGACCCGGGCCCTGCTCGCGAACCTCACTGCCGGCAGCCTTCGGTAAGCGGCCAGGGCCAGGTCGCCTCCTGGCGGTTCTGCGGGGCGATGACGCGCGCACCACCCGCCGTTCGGGAAAAAATAAGCCCTTAAATACCGAACGGCCCGGCGGCTGGACGGCCGCCCGCGCGGCCTCTTCTCCGCGATGATCTCGCCGCGGGCGAAGATCTCGCCGCCCCAGACCCCGTGGGGTTCGAGTCGTTCGACCGCGCCGGCCAGGCAGGCCCGGCGCATCGGGCAGGGCTGGCAGTGGGCCTTGGCGAGCTGCAGCTCGTCCGGCCGGTCCGAGAACCACAGCTGCGGGTTCTCGCGGTGGCACGGCAGCGCATCATCCAGGGCCCTTGCCTGGGTGGTCAGCGAGACCAGGGAACTGGGCATGACCCGCTACCGCCCGATGCCCGGGCCGCGATGGCGCTTGGGCCGCCGGAGCTGTTTCATGTGAGGCCTCCCTACCGATAGACGTGCCGCCGGCGCGGTTGTCATCGACGCCGGCCAGGGCTGTTCGCCGAAGGTACCGACGGCCTGGCCCGCGGGGCGTCACCCGAAAGTGGACCTGTCGGGTGGAATCTTCCGCGGCCGCGTCGGCACGGAAGTGCCGTCACAGGTCAGTCGGGTTCCCGGGTTGGCAGCGACCAGGCCTTACGGAACCCGGTGACCATTCGCCAGGCGAGGTGGGTATCGAGGGCGAAGGCGTTGCGCGCGGCGGCTAGCGCGTCGAAACTGCCGGGTCCAGGGGTTGGGCCGGTGGCCTCGATCATGGCGTCGTGGTTGATCCGGTCGGTGAATATCTCATGCAAGGTGGCGCAGAAGTAGCAGTAGGCGGCGAAGTCGAGCCGCAGGGCGCGGACCGCGGCTGGTTCTCGCGGGCCGGGCCTGGTCAGGAGGTCGACGGTGTCGATGACCGGCTGGCCGAGGTCGAGAGCCTGGCGGACCTGGAACAGGGATTCATGCAGGTCCTTCGCGCTCGCCCTGGTGACGCTGCCGATGACCTGGCCGACCGCACGCAGCTTGCGCCGCATCTCGTCCTGGATGACCGCCGTCGAGATGGCGGCGAGCGTAGGCGGTGGTGGCGGCGGGAGGTCGGGGAGCAGGGCCAGGTAAGCCGTCGAGTCCGTGAAGCCGTCGTCGATGAGATCTACCGCTGGGTCAGGTGCGGGCAAGGTGAGCTTGGTCGCGGCCCGGACCACCTGGCGGGCGGCGCGGATGACATCACGGGCCAGCCCTCCGGCCAGGCAGTGGCACAGCGCCACGTAGGGCTCGGACAGGCCGATGACCCTGCGGTACAACAGCCGACGCGACTCCAGGTAGCTGAGCGGGCCGACCTGGATGATCTCGTCGAAGGAACTGTCGAAGGCGTCGCGCAGCGGCAGCCCGCGCCGTTCGAAGGCGGTGAGGGCGTCATCGGATACCGAGACCATAAAATACAGATGGGGAATGCCGAAAATCCCCTTGATCTCGTTGAGGAAACGCTCGGCTTGCTCCGCTGATCCGATTTTATCGAGCTCGTCCACGCCGATGAAAACCTTGCCGTCGTGCTCGTGCACGTCGGCCGCGACGTCGCGGGCGAAGTTCCGGAACTCATCCACGATCTCCGGGTAGCTGAGCGGCTGCTCGACTCGGGCGATGCTGCGCGCGTACTGGCCGCTAGAACCGCCTCCGGGCAGGTTGAGCGATCCGGACCATCCCGAGGTGAAGGTCTGCAGGTAACGGACCCGGGCCAGATGCTTGCGGGCGGCCGTCGCCAGCGACGCCTCATCCCGGCCGCGCGCTTGCCGGGCCCACCTCCTGATGCGCGACGCCGACGACCAGGCGAAGGTCAGCACCCCGACGCCGATCAGGGCGATGGCCGCGTACTCTACCCACGCCGGCGGGACCGACAGCTTTCCCGCGACAGCATGCTTCCAGTACAACAGGGCCGCCGCGGGACCGCCGAACAGCACCGCCCGCCCGACCAGGGCGGGCAGCAGCCATATCGTCCGGCGAAGCCAGAACGCGCCGAGGACGACGCGCGGGATGGCCTCGGCCTGCCTGTCGTGCATGCTGGTAATCGAACGGCAGAATGCCGCGAACAGGTGCAGCACGAAATCCCTCGCCGCGTAGTCCACGGGCGCGGCCACCAGGCACCGCAGGTCTGTTCTCGGTCGGCGCGGCAAGCTGTAGCCCCGCAGCCAGGACCAGTCAAAGCCGGTGCTCTCGGCCTTCTCCGCGGAACCCGGGTCGCAGTATTCGCGGATGAGCATCGATTTCCCCGAGCCGCGCGGCCCGGCCACGCCGATGCTGGCTCCGTCGAATCGGTCGAGCAACCCGTTGAGCTCGTCCGCGACGCCGGTGGGGATCCGGTTGATGCTGTCATAGACCTCGCTTAGTCCGGGGGTGCCGGCCACCGAGTACTCGGGACCGAACCTGTCCTGCCGCACCGTGTTGATGACGGTGCGGACCTGGGCCAGCATCTCGGTGCCGCCGATCGCCACCATCAGCTGGAGCCGGGCCGCCTCGGCACCCCCGCCGCCCACCCGCACGGCGCCATCCCGCCTGGTACCGGGCCACCCGATGCGGGAGCGTGACGGCCCGACCAGCCAAGACAGGTCGCTGTCGCCGGTGATGAACAGCGGGGCCGCCCACATCAGCCCGGCCACGGCGAGCACCGCCGCGCCGGCTTCGGCCAGTGTCAGCATCGGATGCCAGGCGGTCGAGCTCGCCACGCCGGCCACCGTCATCAGCACGCCGGTGATCGTCCCGCTCAGCCGGATCCGGCGAGCCAGGTCAAGCGGATCCCGGGCCGGTCCGTGCGTTAGCTGCGGGGGACCGGTGTCCACGGCATCCTGGGCCACGGCGTCGGTGTACGCGGCGAACTCCTGGGGCGCGGCGTTCAGAACCCTCGCAGCGCCGCCGACCATCTCGTTGCGCACCATGACGGCGGAGATGCCGAACTCATCGAAGGCGCTGCGGACCTCCGGCTCGCGCAGCGCCTCGTCCAGGGCGTGCATGTACATGCCGAAGAGCGCCGGGTCTTCCCAGAGGGGATTGGTCCGGGTCCGACGGGCCGCCGTCCCACCCGGCTCGGTCATGACAGCACCTCGATGAGTACGCGGATGTTACCGGTCCATTGTCGCGGTTAGGGCGCCTTACTGTAACGGGCAGTGAACCGGCGACCGATCCGGTACCGTGGGCCGCCGTATCTGCTGGACTTGCGACCCCGCACACTGAAGCCATGACCACGCCGACCCTGGGTGCCGCAGGCACCTGCCCGTTCACCATTGACCAGCCGGTCATGCGGCAGCGATGGGAACGGCTGACGTTCCTGCACTGGCCGTTCGAGCCCGCCGCCGTGCAGCGGCTGCTGCCCGACGGCCTGCAGGTCGAGACCTGCGACGGTGCGGCGTGGGTGGGCCTCGTGCCGTTCTATATGCGGGTGGCCACGCCAGGCGGCCAGCGGGTGCCCTGGGTGTCCAACTTCTGCGAAACGAACGTCCGCACCTACGTCCGCGACCATGCGGGGCGATCCGGCATCTGGTTCTTCTCCCTGGACGCGTCCCGCCTGGGTGCGGTGGTTACCGCGCGGGCCACGCCCTACCGCCTGCCGTACTTCTGGTCGTCGATGCGGCTCGGCGAACGCGGCGACGAGATCGCCTACCTGTCTCGCCGCCGCTGGCCCGGCCCGCGGCCTGCCACCTCCCGCGTCCGTATCGGCATCGGCGCGCCGATCGCCCCGGCCGACGTCACCGCACTCGAGCACTTCCTGACCGCCCGCTGGATGCTGTTCAGCGTCACCGGCGGCCGGCTGGTCTCCGCCCGCGCCTGCCACCAGCCCTGGCCCCTGTACCGCGGTCACGCCCAGGTCCTGGAGGACCACCTGCTCACCACGGCCGGCCTGCCGGCCCCCGAGGGCGAGCCGCTGGTGCACTACTCGCCCGGCGTCGACGTCGCCATTGGCCGCCCCGAACGCTAAAGCTCCTGGAGCAGCCGGAGCACGAGGGCCAGCGGCGGCCAGGCGGAACGGCCCCGGCGGGTTACGGCGAAGGGTCGCTGCGTCACGTCCGGCTGGCCAAGCGGCCGCAGCGCCACGCCGCGGCGCACCGGCCGCCCGGCGGGCAGCAGCCCGATGCCCAGGCCGGCCAGGATCATGTCCTGCACCAGTTCCAGGCTGTCCACGCGGTGCATGATCCGCGGCTGGAAGCCGGCCAGCGAGGCCAGGGTGCGGACCACCTCCTCGTCACCGCTGTTCCGTGAGTTGACGATCCAGTCGCGATCGGCGAACCGGCGGAAGACCTCGAGCGCGGTCCCGGCCACGCGGCCCTGGGCGGTCGGCGTGCCGAGGCTCCACTGCCTGCCACCCAGCGGCTGGGTGACCAGGCTGAGGTCGAACCGAGCCGGGGCCAGGTTGTAGTCGTAGGTCAGGGCCAGGTCGACCGTGTCGTCGGTGAGCAAGCCGAGCGCCTCATCGGGTTCGTACTCGTTGATGGCCAGCACGACGGCCGTATGCCGTTCGGCCAGGATCCGGACGACGGGCAGTACGAACTCGCGCACGGCCGTGGCGAACGTCGCCACCCGGACGGTCCCGGCCGGCGTCGCCGCCGGGTCCAGATCCAGGCGGGCGGCCTCCAGGGCGGCCAGGATCGTGACGGCGTGGCCCGCCAGCCGCTGTCCGGCCGGGGTCAGCCGCACCCGCCGCCCGTGCGGCTCTATCAGCGGGCTGCCCGCCTCCCGCGCCAGCGCCGCGAGCTGCTGAGAGACGGTGGAGGTGGTGACGTGCATGCTTTCGCCGACCTCCCGCATGGAACCGAGGCGGGATAGCTCAAGCAGCAGCTCGAGACGGCGTGGGTCCACTCCTTGATCATTCATCATTCGTGAACGGTATGTCTATAAAAATCACGTGGACACGGACGATCCCGGTGACGTGTACTGACGGTCATGGTCAGCATCGCGGCGGCGCCCCGCACCTCAGCCCGTCCTGGCACCTTGATGGCGCTGGGCTCGATGAGCTGCATCCAGCTCGGCCTGGCGCTGCAGCGGCGGGCACAACGGCGCCTACGCCGGAAACAGTGCAGGCGGAGACACCGGCCGGGATGGGGGATCCGGGAGGAGAAGCACCGCCTCCACCACCGACTGCCGCGGAGCAGCAGCAACAAGCTGACGCTTACAAGAAATCTGCGACCGAGATGGACCGGCGAGCGGAACTCGGCGGGCACTCCGCGCGCGACCTGGAGATGACCTTTGAGCGGTTCCTGGCGTCGATGTACATGACTGCGATGCTGCAGCTCGGGCTGATGCATGAGCAAGGGGGCCAGCCGCGGCCGGACCTGATTGCCGCGCGGCAGACCATCGACACGATTGCACTCATCAACGACAAAACCAAGGGCAACCTGACGCAGAGCGAATCAGAGTTCCTGCAGAATTGCCTTTACGAGGTGCGGATGGCATACGTGGAAGTGACGAACACGCTGGCGCACCCGCCGCAAGCCCCAAGCGGGGGCGGGGTAATCCGCTGACCGCATGCAAGCTGTCCTGACGGTGCTGGGAAGCGGCACGTCGATGGGCGTGCCCACCATCGGGTGCGACTGCCCGGTATGTACTTCTTCCGATCCGCACGACCGCCGCACCCGTCCCTCGGTGATGATCGAGTTCGGCGGGAAGGTGGTGTTGATTGACACCACCCCTGACTTCCGCGAGCAGGCGATCCGCGAGCACATACGGGCCGTGGATGCGGTGCTTTATACCCACACGCACGCGGACCACATCCTGGGGATTGACGATCTCCGGCCGCTCAGCTATCACCGTGGCGGGAAGATTCCCCTGTATGCGCGGCAGGAAGCGGCTGATTTCCTGCGGAACATGTTTGGCTACATCTTCGACGCCGATTACAAGTTCGGCGGGCTGGCGCAGGTGGAGCTGAAGGTTATCGATGGTCCCATCGAGCTGTTTGGCGGCTGTTTCCGACCCATTCCGGTGATTCACGGGGAGCAGGAGATCTACGGGTACCGGGTAGGCTCGGCTGCCTACCTGACGGATTTCAGCGACATTCCTGAGACTTCGATGGCGCAGCTGCAAGAGTTGGACATTCTGTTTCTGGACGCGTTGCGCCACCGCCCCCATCCCACGCACTCGACGGTGGAGAACTCCTCGCGGCTGGTAGAGCTGCTGAAACCAAAGCGCGCGTTCTTCACCCATATCTGTCACGACTTGCCCCACGAGGCAACCAACGCCAAGCTGCCGGAGAACGTGCGGCTTGCGTACGACGGGTTGAAGCTGGAGTTTTCGATTTGAACGGAGACACAGCCGCCCGACGGGCCCAGGTGTATCGCAGACTAGAAGACGTGCCGGCGGGCCTGGGACCCTCCTACGTCAGCGTGGGAAACTTCGATGGCGTGCATCGAGCACACGCTTCTGTGCTGAAGGAGATCGTACAGCGGGCGCGCGAGCAGAGGGGGAAGGCAGTGGCGGTGACTTTCGAGCCGCATCCCACCCGCATCCTGCGCCCCGACACGGGGCTAAAGCTGATTACACCCACTGCCGAGAAACTTTCGCTGCTAAATGAGTGTGGGCTGGATGCGGTGCTGGTGCTGCCGTTCACGCGAGACTTATCGGTGATGTCTCCGGAGCAGTTCGCGCAGGAGATACTTAAAGCGCGCCTGAACGCGCGTGAGGTTCATGAAGGGTACAACTTCCGCTTCGGACATAAAGCCGCGGGAGATGTGAAGATCTTATCGGAGTTGGGCGACAAACTTGGGTTTTCGGTGAAGGCATATCCGGAGATGCGGTTGCGCGGCGAGCCGGTATCGAGCAGCCACATTCGCCGGTTGATCGCTGCCGGGCGAGTGAACCGCGCGCGACATTTGCTGGGCCGTCCGTTTGCGCTGCGAGCCACTCCGGGCCGGGGACGGGGATACGGGTCAAAGTACACCGTGCCCACGATCAATCTCGCCAGCTACGAGGAACTGGTCCCGGGCGACGGGGTTTACATCACCCGTGTGCGAGTAGGCAAAGAGAGCTTCGAGGCTGTCACCAACGTGGGCAAGCGTCCGACCTTCGGCGACGAAATCTTTGCCGTCGAGAGCCACCTGCTTAACTTTCACCCGCTGGAACTTTTTCCGGAGACCGACGTCGAAGTCACGTTTCTGAAAAGGCTGCGGGATGAGCGGAAATTCGAGTCCACGGTAGCACTGAAAGAGCAGATCGGGAGAGACGTGGCGCGGGCGCAGAGGTATTTTCATCTTGCAGGTTTGACGGGCGGGTGAAATGTTCGCGGGTCTGAACAGCGTTGCCGGTCAGACAGCGAAGTCTTTTAAACCTCAGCAGGTGGGACGCCTGCTGCTACCCTGGCCGCAACTACTCGAAGCGGATAGTTTCGCCGGAGACGATGGAGTGCTTGCGGAACTTCTCTTCTGGATTGGGGAAGTCAGTCCGGTAATGCGCGCCACGGCTTTCTTCGCGAGCGAGCGCCGAGGCAGCGACTAACCATCCGACCTGCTGGAGGTTCTGCGCTTCGTATTCGCGGCGGGAGGCGGGAGCAGCAATCAACGTCGCCAGAGTGCGCAACCGATCCACCGCGCCCTGCAGCCCCTTTGCAGAGCGAACGATGCCAGCTTGATTCCACATCAAGTCCTGAATTTCCGAGATGATGGGTTCAGGATCGTGACCAATGATGCGTGCGAATTCGGGCGTCGGCGGAGCCGCTTTCTGCCCGGCATGCGCGCGCATGCTTTCTCCTGCGCGCGCGCCATATACCAGTCCTTCGAGCAGGGAGTTGCTGGCCAGGCGGTTGGCGCCATGCACGCCGGTGGCAGCGGCTTCTCCGGCCGCGTACAGCCGCGGTACGTTGGTCCTGCCATACAGATCCGTGCGCACCCCTCCCATAGCGTAGTGAGCCGCGGGACGGACAGGGATTAGGTCAGAGGTGATGTCGATGTGGTACTCGCGGCAGGTAGCGTCGATTCGCGGAAAACGGCTGCGCACGTGAGCGGGATCGAGATGGGTGAGATCGAGGTAAACCGCGGGGTCGGGCACGCGGCTGGCCTGCAGTTCGGTGACGATGGCGCGGGCCACGACATCGCGCGGCGCAAGCTCCTGCAGGGGATGGTACTTGATCATGAAGCGTTCCAGCTCGGGATTGCGCAGGTAGGCGCCTTCGCCGCGCAGCGCTTCCGAGAGCAGGAAGCGAGGCGCATGTTTCAGGTAAAGCGCCGTAGGGTGAAATTGCACGAACTCCATGTCAGAGATGGCGGCCCCGGCGCGGAAGGCCATGGCAACGCCGTCGCCGGTAGCCACCGCGGGATTGGTCGTATTGCGATACAGCTGCCCAAAGCCTCCGGTGGCCAGCAGCACCGCCGAAGCGCTCACCGGACGCAGGCTGCCGGATGTGTCGAGCACATGAATGCCACAAACCGCACCGTCACAGAGGGCGAGGGAGGTGGTAAATTCGAACTCCCGCACGGTAATGTTGGGTAGCGTATTGGCCTTGGCATAGAGCGCGCGCTGGATTTCACGGCCGGTAGAGTCGCCGTGCGCGTGCAGAATGCGGTCGCGGCTGTGAGCGCCCTCGCGGGTGAAGGCCAGCCGGGTGCCGGTTCGGTCGAACTGCGTGCCCCACTCAATGAGTTCCTCGATGCGAGGAGGGCCTTCTTCCACCAGAACGCGGACCGCGTCCTCGTTGCACAGCCCGTCGCCGGCGACCATGGTGTCCTGCAGATGCAGGCCGATTTCATCTTCATCGCTGAGCGCGGCAGCGATACCCCCTTGTGCCCAGTTGGTGGCGGAGTCCGTAACTTCCCGCTTAGCGAGTACCAGCACCCGCCCCGCAGAGGCTAACTCGATGGCGGCGCGGAGTCCGGCCACTCCGGCTCCGATCACCAGGAAATCTACTTCAGTGGGGATATCGGGCATGAAACTTGAGAGTAACACGTACGATTGGTGCGCTTTTGGCGAGGCTGGTTGGGTGGTCATGCGGCGATGTTCCAGTTGCTATGATGAAGTTCGATGATCCGCATTCCGGTTCCGCTAGCGCCGCGCGCCTACGACGTAGTTGTGGATGAGGGCCTGTTGGCGCGCGTGGGCGAGCATCTACGGAAGCTTTTTCCTGAGCGGCAAAGAGTCTTCGTGATCTCGGTGCGGCCCGTGATGCGCCCTTGGGGCAGGGTTTTGAAGGAGTCGTTGCAAGCAGCGGCATTCCGCTCGGTCTTCATCGAGATTCGGGATGGAGAACAGCACAAAAGACTGGCTGCGGTGGAGCGGCTGGCGAAGAAGCTGTTGCTGGCCGGAGCGGACCGCAAGGCGATCGTAGTGGCATTCGGTGGGGGGATGGTAGGAGACCTTGCCGGGCTGACCGCGTCGTTATACATGCGCGGGGTAGAGCTGGTGCATGTACCCACGACGGTGCTGGGGCAAGTGGACGCGAGTGTCGGCGGCAAAACGGCCGTGAATCTGCGAAGCGGCAAGAACATGTTGGGCACCTTCTATCAGCCCGCGGTAGTTTTGAGCGATCCTTCGGTCCTGGCGACGCTTACCCCCCGAGAGTACCGGTCGGGGCTTTATGAGGCGCTGAAAGCTGGACTGATTGGAAGCCCGGCGCTGTTTCGCTGCTTTGTAGAGGAGCGCGAAAAGGTATTGGCGCGCAATCCGGAGACGCTGCGCTTTTTGATTGCGGAATCGGTGCGGGTGAAGGCGCGCATCGTTGCTGCGGACGAGCGAGAGGGCGGGTTGCGGCGGGTGCTCAACCTTGGGCATACGGTCGGGCATGCGCTCGAAGTGCAGACGCGTTATCGCCTGCTCCTGCATGGGGAGGCAGTCGCCTGGGGAATGATCGCGGCGACGCGTATAGCCAGGGCGCTGGGCAAGCTCGATGCGCGAGTGGCTGAGGGGATCGAAAGTGCGGTCCTGGCGATGGGGCCGTTGCCGCGGGTGGATGTGCGGGGGCAGAGCCTGATCGAGCAAATGCGCGCCGATAAAAAGACCGAAGGCGGCGCGGTTCATTTGGTGATCCCCACCGACGTGGGCAAGGTGGAGGTGGTGCGTGACGTGCCCGAAGGAATCATCGCCGAAGGAGTCGCGCATATGCGGCAACTTGCACGCGGGCATGCCCAGGTGCAGGTGGCATGACGCAGGAGCCGAGACCGGCGGTAGTCGGGGCTGCGCCGCAGGGCACCAGCGACCCGGAGTCGGCGGCGAGAGCGGTGCGCCAGATGTTCACGGCGATCGCCCCGAGATACGACCTGCTGAATCATGTTCTCTCCTGCAACGTGGATCGCATCTGGTGGAATAAGGCAGCGCGGACGTTCCAACAAGTTCTGAAGAAGCCGGATGCGCAAGTGCTGGACCTGTGTTGCGGCACGGGGGACATGACTGCGGCTTTGCGGCGGCGCGCGGGACCACCTGCGCGGATTTGCGGGGTGGACTTCTCTCATACCATGTTGACGCGCGCTTACGAGAAAGGCGCGGGCTCAGGGTTGCGATGGATCGAGGCGGATGCGCTTCGGCTGCCTTTCCCGGATAGAAGTTTCGACCTGGTTACGGCTGCCTTTGGCTTCCGAAATCTGGCTGACTATGACGCGGGCCTGCGGGAGATCGGGCGCGTGCTGCGCGAGGATGGAGAGTGCGGCATACTGGACTTCGGCGAGCCGAAGGGGCTGATCGGGAACCTTTATCGCTTCTACTTCAAGCAGGTGCTACCTCGCATTGGCACGTTGATCTCAGGGGTGCGCGGGCCTTACGCGTATCTCCCCGCATCCGTGGAACGATTTCCGGAGCCCGGCGAGATGCTGGAGCGCATGCGGCGCGCTGGATTCCACGACGTAAGCTGGACGCCATACACATTCGGGATTGCGGGACTATATCGCGGGAAGAAGTAGTTATCCAGCGGGAGAAGCAAGAGGCCTTCAATTCAAGGGCGTCGACGGCGCAATAGCGTTTCTGCCGCGATTACAAAGCTGATGCGACAGTCGGATCTGGAACGGGATTGCCTGCGACGGGGATCGAGTTCAGCGATTCGGTAAAGGCTTGAGCGCAGGTGTGCTGGACGACGCGTTCGTAGTCAGAGCCCAACATGTTCTGCAGTCTTGTGGTGTCCACCAGGAATTGCCCTACGAGGTAGGGCGTGGCCTCCGGCGGGATGGCGGAGATGCCCTTCTTCCAAAAGAAGTCGAGTGTCCGGCGTAGTGCCCACAATCCGGGAACACGCACCAGCCTTGTGTTCGCTGTAGATAGACACTGGCCTACGGTCAGCGTCTCGCCGCGTCCGGCCACGTTCAGGATGGTGATGCGCTGTGGGTCGGGACGGGGATTCCGCAGCAGGTGGGCAACCAGGCGAGCCATGTCGTCCACGTGGACGAATTGCAGTTCATGAGCGAGCCAACGGTCACCGAAGGGAAGCAGGCAGGGCAGCCGCTGTCCTTTCCGGCGCATTTCCGAGGCACGGCGAGAGTCGCCATAGGCGGTGCCATGCAGGGCACCGAGCAAGTAATTATCCACAGTGCCGCCGGCGAAAATTGCAGGCCGGAGCAGGTAAGTGCTGCAGCCACGCATGGCGGGCGCACGGTGCCGCACGACCTGATCGGATTCCATCTTTTGGATGGCGTAGGGAAAGGTGTGCGCGCTCAGGGGATAGTTTTCATCGACGGGTGCCGGAAGCAAAGGGCCGTACGAGGTGGAACTTCCGGGACAGACGAAGCGTCGCACGGTGGGGTGGTCGTGGTTGGCCTCCGCGATAGCTTCCATGACGCGGGCAGTCCCCGCGACGTTCACCTGCCACATGCGCTGGACATCGAGGGTGCCGTTTCGAACGGGATCGACCAGGAAGGCGAGGTGGATGACGGCCACGGGACGTACGGCGCGAAGCAGGTGGAAGAGATCGCGGCAGGATTTCTCCTGACCAAGATCCATGGGTGCAAACTGCAGAGGGAGGGGCGAAGCAGGCGGGTTGAGGTCGATGCCGACGACCTCAAAGTCCGCCAATTCCGCGAGGAGTCGCGTTCCTAAGTTTCCCGCGACTCCCGTGATGACGATGTGCGGCTTCTCCACATGTTTACTTGGGAGACTTGGGCTGGGGAGGGCCTCCGGGTCCACCCATGTGAGGACGGCCCATCGGCGGACCTTCTGGACCGGCCTGCGGGGGGCCAAAGTACTCGTCGTTGAGGGTGGGGGCGCCGGCTTCCTGCACCTTCTGCATTTCATCCTGCATGCGCTGCGCACGGAGGGTGTTCTTGATTTCGTCCTTCACCTTGTCTTCGGGCAGAGTGTCCTTCGTGCCCATCTTGTAGATGAAGTAACCGGAACCATCGGTGATCAGGCTGGAGACCTGGCCAGCCTTCAGATCGAAGATGGCGGAGTGGGTGGGAGGAATGCTGCTGCGGCGAACCTTACCCATGCTGGTGTTCGGGGCCTTGGCTTTCAGACCGGCGGTGGTGAACGCTTCTTCCTGGAGCTTGTTGAAGTCTTCACCTGCGGCAGCGCGCTTCTGAATAGACTCAGCTTCAGTCTTCATAGCGGCTTCGGCTTCGGTCTGGCGTTTCTGCTGATCGGCCTCGCTCACCTTCACGCCTTCCTTGGGGGGCGGCATCTGCTTGGCGCGGGGAACGAAGATGCGCTGCAAGTCGGCTTCTTCGTAGGCCGGGGTATTGGCTTTGTAATAGTCGTCGAGCTCTTTGTCAGAGATCTGGCCGGCTTTTTCCTGCACCTGCTGCTGCAACTCCTGAGAGAGTACTTGCAGGCGAGCGACCTTCATCATCTCGTCGTATTTCGGCCCTTTGTCGAGGCCCATCTTTTCGGCCTGGCTCGACATGGAGAGCATGGTGGCATACCGGGTCGCCATCTGGCGGCGCGCATACGGGGGCATGTTCGGGGCAACGGCATTGATCAGCTGCTCGAACTGCTCCTTGGTGACCACGGTCTTGCAGTCGGGGCTCTTGGAATCGCCTGACTGGCAGACGCCGGCGAGGGTGATGACGGGAGCGGTTGCCGGAACCTTCGAGGTGTCTGGCGCCTTGGGTTCTTCCATCTCGGCGCCTTCCTGGGCATCGCCAGGGGCCTTCGCCGCCGGGGCCGAGGAGGAGTTGGCCGGTTTTTGCGGCGCAGGTGTTGTGTTAGAGGTCTGTCCGAATGCCAGTGAACCTAGCAACAGACAGAGCAAGGCACGATGATTCATGTTTGGGTTTCCTCCAGAGGGTTTAAAGCAGTGACTCTAAATCGTAGCACAAATGTTCAGAAACTCGTGGAAAGAAAGGGCGTGCGGTCCTCCGGCGTGGCAGTGACACAGGGGTTGCGATAGCGAGAAGATGAATGCCGCGGGTTGTAGGGCGCCGGTGCCTGGCACAGAGCAAAGGCATCCAAGCACCGTCTTAAAGACGAATATCCAAGCAGGCAGGAGACGATGGCCCACTGGAAGCTGAGCGTACGCATGGCGCGGAAACTGAGCAAAGAGCTTCGGAGGAGTGAAGACTCTTCGTTACGACAGCGGCGCGGCGTGGTGGGGCTGTCGCTGGTGGGCATGGGAGCAATGGGGCTGATCACGCTCTACCAGATGGGGATCATCAAGCATCTGCCGGAGCCGCCGCTTCCGCGCATGAACGCCGACAAAGTGGATGCTTCCGCAGACGCGTACCAGATGCTGGCCACCCCGGACGCCGCATTTGGCTTGGCGAGTTATGCCGGAACAATCGTGCTGGCGTCCATGCAGGGTTCGGACCGCGCGCAGGCGGCGCCATGGATCCCCCTGACGCTCGCGGTGAAGGTGGCGGCGGATGCGGCCGTGGCGGCGAAGCTTACCGCGAACCAGTGGACACGGCAGCGGGCGTTCTGCTTCTGGTGCCTGACAGGTGCAGGAGCTACCTTCGCGACCCTGCCGTTGGTGCTTCCGGAGGCTTACACTGCGCTCCGCCGCTTGCGCCAGTGATGCAGCTTGCTTGCGGCCTCCGCGCTCTGCGACTGCAGCGTTGCGACGCAACCACCAGGCAGCGATAATGAGCGAGTGAGTGCCACGCCAGCAGCGTTCAGCCACGATGCCATGCTCGTCGAGAAGCGCCGCGTGGCGGGGAGTTCCGTGCTGGCGGCGGTCGCAATCACGCTGCTGAAGGTAATTGTCGGCTTCACCACCGGCAGCCTGGGAATCCTCTCCGAGGCAGCCCATTCAGGACTGGACCTGGTTGCGGCGATTGTGACCTTTATGTCGGTGCGCGTGTCCGACAAACCTGCGGATGCCGACCACCAGTACGGACATGGCAAGGTGGAGAATTTCTCCGCTTTCATCGAGACCGGACTGCTGTTGCTGACCTGCGTCTGGATCGTGTATGAGGCCTTGAACCGGCTGTTCTACCACCATGTCGATATTGAGCCGAGCGCGGCGGCTTTCCTGGTGATGGTGTTCTCGATGGGGGTGGACTTCTGGCGTTCGCGGGCGCTGGGCAGGATCGCGACCAAGTACGACAGCCAGGCCCTGGAGGCGGACGCTCTGCATTTCTCCACCGATATCTGGTCGAGCGGCGTGGTGATCGCAGGGCTGATCCTGGTGATGGCGGGACAGCATTACGGCAAAGCGTGGCTGCGCGCTGCCGATCCGGTGTCGGCACTATGCGTGGCAGGAGTGGTGGTTTATGTGAGCTGGCGGCTCGCCCGCAAGACGATTGATGCGCTGCTGGATGCGGCGCCGGCCGGCGTTCGCGGGCAAATCGTAAACGCGGTGCGCCAGGTGGACGGGCTGCTGGAGGTAAACCGCGTCCGCATACGGCGGGCCGGGAACCGCTATTTTGCCGACCTTTCAGTGGGCCTGGCGCGAAATCTGACCTTCCAGCGGTCAGAGCAAGTGGCGGAGGCGGTGAGCGCGGCAGTGCGGGGAGTGCTTCCCGAAGCGGACGTAGTGGTGCGTTCGGTGCCGCGGGCCCATAACGAAGAGAGCATCTTCGACCGGGTACGCGCGGTGGCGAGCAAGTCCAATTTCAACGTGCACGACATCAGCGTGCAGAACCTGGGTGGGCGGATTCACGTGGAGCAGCACCTGGAGCTGGATGAGCGCCTTACCCTGAAGGCGGCGCATGACGAGGTAACGGGGCTGGAGGCCGATATGCGACGCGAGATTCCGGAGATCTCAGCGATCCTGACGCATATTGAAAGCGAGCCGGCAACGATTGAACGTGGGGACGAGCGACCCGAAGATCGCAGGCTGGAGCGCCGGCTAAAGGCGGTGGCTAAGGAGTTCCCCGAAGTACTGGACATGCACGACGTCTTCTTCAAACGGGTGCGGGATCGGCTGTACGTCTCATGCCACTGCACACTGCCAGATGATCTACCTCTGTCGCGCGTGCATGACATCCAGACGGAGCTGGAGATCCGATTCAAGCAGGAAGCGCCGGAACTATTCCGCGTGCTGATCCATCCCGAGCCAAGCACAGACAATCGCCGCTAGTTGCGGAGTGCTGGCGAACGTCTTGTTAACCCAGAGAAGTCAATCCACCGGATCTATTACGTGGGCGGGAGCGCTGCGGTCCTGCAACTGCACCAGGACGATCGCGCTCAGCACGATCAGGATGCCTGCTGCTTGCAGAGGCCGCACGAGTTCCCCCAGCACCACTGCGGCAATCACAATGGAGAAGACAGGCTCAAGGCAGCTGACGACGATGGCGCGAGTAGGTTCCAGGTACTGAAGGCCGGCAAAGTACAGGGAGAAGGGGGCCAGAACGGACACCAGAGAGAACCCCAGCAGGAATGCCCACTGCGTTGGCGAATAGTGAGCGGCAACGATCTTCAAGGGTGGATCCAGCACGAGCCAGAACAGCGAAGCTGCAATCAGAGACCAGAGTAAGACCAGCCAGCGGTCGTAGCGCTCGAGGATACGATGTCCGGCAATGTTGTAGAACGAGAATGAAAATGCCGCAAGCATGGCCGCTGTCAGGCCTAGTGTGTCGAACTGTAGGCGTATGGGTCCTCCAACGCCGATCACCAGAGCGCAGCCCCCCACGGCCATCGCGGCTGCGGCCATCCGGTAGGCAGTGGGTTTTTGTGCTCCGCGGAAAACCATGTACAGCAACACCCAGACCGGAGCTGTGTACTGCACGATGATGGCGGTGGCGACGCTGGTGCGCTGGATGGCGAGATAGTAGAAGTAGTTGGAAGCCGCTACTCCCAAGATGCCGAGTAGGAAGGTATAAATCACGTCCCGGCGAGGCAGGCGGAGGGACTTCCATCCACGTGACGTCGCGAGCACGGGGAGCACCACCAACAACGAAAACGTGGTGCGGCTCTGGGACAGGATGAGAGGATCGATGGGCCGGGTGAACTGTCCCTGGAGAAGTCGGCCAGTAAAAGCCGCACGGCCGAGGCTGGCGGAGATTCCCCAGAGCAGCGCGGCCGCCGCGATGCAGAAATAGCCGCGAAGGCGCCCTGACGTGGACTGACGCGGGGCACTCACTCGCGCGATCGCGGCGCTGCACACCGCAAGTCAAGGCGGAGCTTAGAGCGCATCGGGAAAGTACTCGATTACGCAGGTGATCTTGGCGGTCTTATTCAGCATGGCAGCCACGGAACAGTATTTTTCTTCCGAGAGCCGCACTGCATCTTCGGCTGCCTTCGGAGTGACCTTTCCGCCAATGCGATAGACCAGCTTGATTTCGGTGTACACGGAGGGGGACTCGCTTGCTTTCTCGGCTTGCGCACGTACCTCGACGCTGGTGAAGGGCTCACGTTTTTTGCCCAGGATGTTGACCACGTCATATCCTGTACAGCCGCACAGCGCTACCAGTACCAGTTCCATTGGGCTGGCGGCGCTTGCTCGCTCACCGTCCATGATCACCGCGTGGGCAGACGACGCTTGTCCGAGAAATCGCTGCTTGTCGATCCAGATTGCTGATGCTTCTACCATGACTTAGCAATACCACAAACAGGATGGCTGGGGCTGTGCTTACGGCAGGCACTGTCCCCGAGTCTCCGGCAACAGCAAGGCCGCGAAGGCAGAGAGGACGAATGCGATGGAGCACAGGGAAAAGGCCGAGCCTAGGCCTCTAGTTTGTCCGAAGTAGCCAATCACAAACGGAGCAACGGAGCTGATCATGCGGGCTCCGCTGTAGGTAAATCCCAGGGCGAGGGCGCGCACTCGCGTGGGGAACAGCTCGCTGCCGAGCAAGACCAACGGTCAGCTCGCCCCGCGGGCGTCGATCGCCGAGGC
>CAWEFK010000032.1:0-83719 GCA_963808315.1 uncultured Actinomycetes bacterium
CTGGCTGTCCTGCTGGTTTGCTGGCTCGCGGCCACCACCTTTTTGGCCCTGGCGGGCAGGCCAGTGCACAACGCGCTCAGCGAGTTGCGCTGGAAGACCGGAGCTCCGCTTGATCCGCGGGCACGCTGGCTGACGCTGCCGCTGGTGGACGCCGACCCGGAAGAATGGACCTGGACCCGCGCGCACCTCTTGCTCGGCGCGGCATGTCGAACCAGACACCGTATCCAGCGCGCTGACACCTGGACCTACGCCACGGCTGCATGTTTCATGATCTGGACGGCTGCTGCCTACCTGGGCCGGTGAGATTTATCATCCCGGGGAAGCGGGCCGCGATTTCACGGCGGGATTTGTCAACCACCCGCGAATGGCTCATCGTTAGAACAGGCCGTCGCTAATGTCCGGCTGCCGACATGCAAGGCTTGCCGAAGGTGACACAACGTGAGCGTGACAGGGACTGATGAGGGATTCTGGGGCCTGCTCACTGCCGCCGAGCGGATGGGCCTGTCGGCTCTGGGCCGGGATAGCACCTTTGCTCGCCGCGCCACGATATGCGTCGAGGGAGAGCCGGCCACCTATGTATTCGTCCTTGTCAATGGCTGGGCGAAGATCTTCACGGTGACGGAGGGCGGCCATGAGGTGGTGCTCGCGCTGCGTGGTCAGGGCGACATCGTCGGGGAAATCGCGGGTGAGATTACCGGACACCGGACCGCCACGGTGCAGGCCATCGACGCCGTGCACGCCCTGATCGTCGGGTACGACAGGTTCAGCTCATTCCTGGACTCCAATCCGGGAGCCGCCCGCGCCTACCGGCGCGTGATGACTCAGCGCTGGAGCGATGCGGCCGCGATGCTGCGGATCCGCGCAGTGACCAGCGGCGCGCAGCGGCTGGCCCGGCTTCTGCTTGATCTCGCCGGACGACACGGTAAGACGAATGACGGCGAGATCCACGTGGCCATGCCGTTGACGCAGGAAGAACTGGCCAGCCTGGCGGGCGCGTCGCGCGCCACAGTGACCCGTGCCTACAGCGACTGGCGGCGCCGGAACCTGATCCGGACCGGGCAGCGGCACATCACCATCACCAATGTCGCGGGCCTCAGACAGGTCGCCGGACAGCGAATATAGCAGGTCAGCGGGCACGAGCCCGGGCCGAGCCGAGCCGAGCCGGGCCGAGCCCGGGCACCCGAGCCCGGGCCGAGCCCGGGCCGAGCCGGTTGGTGGCCGTCGATGCGCCTTCCTCCGCGCGGCGCGGCGTTCACCCCTGGAGTCCCGATCCGCCGCCGTGGCCATCGCTCATTCTTCTCTGCCTCAGCGCTGAGGCAGTTGATATCTTTGTGACAGACGTTGCCTGCGATGAGCGAACCATTAAATTCTACTCGTGCGACTCATCGGGACTCGTCCCGCGCAAGTCACGGGAGGTGACTTTTATCCCGTATGGACGGGATCGCGCGCTTTATAGGGTTAAGGAAGGCTTAGCCGGCGATTGCGCATTCATCAAGATCGAAAATGCCGCTTCCGGGCAACTTGGTACTGACCGCTGCGCCTCCTTGAGGTCATTCCGTTACGGCAGTCACGCTGACACGCGCGAACGCGACAGCTTCTTGCTGTCATTGAGCACGCAGACCTCCGCTTATCACGGTGTTGACGCTGTGCTTTGCGGTATGTTGCCTGGTATATTGAAGCCACTGCAAAACCAAATGCATGTGCATCGGCTTCGTGCACGGATCTTCTCCGGGTGCGGACGGCGATCGCCTACGCCGCCGTCCACGCCCGGAATTGGCTGCCTTCGCGAAGGCCGGAGGACCGCCGCTGGTTCCGTGGCCCACGGTGGGATAAGAATGCCGCGGATGCACAGGCGGCCCTCCCTTTTCACCTCCCTGGAAGGAGGTGCATCATGCACGACGTTAGTGTTTCGCGCATGCCTTACGCGAAAAAATATTGGATAAGTGCGCAGGGTACGGTAGGCGGTAAGGCGGCCGGCCCTACCGGGGATAACGCGTTCGGCGGCGCTCCCGCCTCCCCGGCGGACGAACGATGACGCGCCCGTCGAGCAGGAGGCCTTCCCCCCCAGCGGACGGGCAGGTATGCACGCTGTTCGCCGTCGATATCGCGGGATTCACTGGGCCGGATCGCGACGACGACATTCGCCTGTACATGCACGAGGATCTCTACCGGCTACTGGAAAAGGCATTCGACGGTTCAGGAATCCCCTGGGTTGGCTGCTTTCACGAAGACCGAGGCGATGGCGTGCTGGTCGTCGTGCCGCCCGGCATCGCCTGCTCGGGTCTCATCGATCCGCTGCCCGAACGGCTTCGCAGCTTGATCCGTCGTCATAATCATGTCTCCTGCGAGGCCGCTGGCATTCAGCTCCGCGCCGCCGTCCATATCGGGCCGGTCCACCACGACGGGCACGGGTTCGTCAGTAGCGACATCGATTTTCTCTTCCGTATGCTGGAAGCGCGGCCACTCAAGCGAGCGCTCACCGGCTCCGGCGCCGAACTGGCGCTCATCATCTCCGGCTACGTTTACCGCAACGTCGTCTGCCGCTACCCCAGCCTGCTCAGCCCGGACTTCTTCCAGCGAGTCAGATTCCAGATCAAGGACACCAGAGCCCTGGCCTGGACCTACCTCCCAGGAACGCCACCCACCTGAGGACGCATCCGCCGGCTCGTCAGCGCGCACTTCCACCGGATTTACTTGTGGTCGGCCAGCCAGTTCTCGATGAGGTGCTTGCCGATGGAGTCCATCCGGAAGGGGTCGTTCTGGTCGGCCATCCGCGCCCGGACCTCCGCCACGCTGAACCAGCGCGCCGCGATCACCTCCGCTCCGTCGACAGAGATAGCGTCCGACGTAGCCTCCCCGCGGAATCCGAGCATCAGGCCGGCCGGGAACGGCCAGGCCTGCGAACCCTGGTACGCAACCGGGCCGACGGTTACGCCCGTTTCCTCGGCCACCTCCCGGCGGACCGCGTCTTCCAGGTTCTCGCCGATCTCGACGAAGCCCGCAAGCGTGCTGTAGTGATCGGGGCCGGAGCCCCGATGCCGCCCGAGCAGGCACCGGGTCGGCGTCCCCGGCAGTTCCACCAGTACGATCACGGCGGGCTCGATCCGGGGGAAGAGCAGCTTGCCGCAATCGACGCAGACCCGAAGATGCCCGCTGTCACGCCCGTCTGTGCGGCCGCCGCACGCCCCGCAGAACTGCTGGTTGCGATTCCAGTGCGAGATTCCGCGCGCGTATGCCAGTGTCCCGGCTTCGTCCGGGGTCAGGGTGCCCGCCAGGCGGCGCACGTCGGCCGCGTCGTCAGCCCCGGCGACCTCCAGCGCGCGGTCCCGGTCCAGCACCGACAGATCAGCGGCGAACACCGCGCTCGCCCGGTCCACGCCGAGCAAGATGGGCTCGCTCGCCGTGCTGAGGACCTGCTGGGCCCGGTCCGCGGCGAGGGCCACCGGCGAACCCGCACGCACCAAGCACAAGTCCCGCCACATCGGGATCACCCGGGTCTGCGTGGCGGCCAGCATCTCGGCGATCCAGTCCGGGTTTGCGCGCTTATCGCTCACGCGATCCAGAGTTAGCCCGCTGTAGTACATCCCCGTAACCACCCTTCCCGCGGTAACCCACCCTTCCCGCGGTCCCACCGGTTCAGCCGCAGGCCGGGTCACCCAGCCGCCCAAATCGTACTCTCGGGCAGCCTGCCGTCGCTGGGCGCGGAGGCGGCCTCGGGCGTGAAGCTGCTGAGGATGGTCTGGCCGTGGTCATGGGCGGTACCGTCAGGCGCATGTGCGATGCTCAGGAGCATTCGGCGGGGGCGGCGTGGTCGGCGCCTCGCGCCGCCGGGGGACCGGCCGTTGACCCGGTGACGCTGCCCGCCGTCGATGAGGTCGCGGTCACCACGATGGTCGACAACACGTTCGATGCGCTGCTGGCCCCCGCCGACGGCGTCAGCCGGACGCCGATGGGCGCCGGGCGGGTCGCCGCCTGGCCGTTCGGCGGCGGTGAGACCGTCGCGGGCCTGCGCGCCGAGCACGGCTTTTCCGCCCTGGTCACCGTCCGGAGCGGGAATACAAGCACCGCGCTGCTGTTCGACACCGGCGCCTCGCCGGACGCGCTGGCGGTGAACGCCGAACGTCTTGGCATCGATGCCGGCGACCTGCAGGGCGTCGTGCTGAGTCACGGGCATTTCGACCACGCGGGCGGTCTGGACGGCCTAGCCCGGCTCCGCGGCCGGTCCGGCCTGCCGCTGACGGTTCATCCCGCGGTCTGGACCCGCCGGCGCCTGGAGCTGCCCGGCGGCCGGAGCCTGGAGCTGCCCGCCCTGTCGCGGGGTGCCCTGGAGCGGGAAGGGTTCGAGGTGATCGAACGGCGGCAGCCGTCGCTGCTGGCCGGCGGCATCCTCATCACCGGCGAGGTGGACCGTGTCACCGAGTTCGAGCATGGCATGCCGCCGCAGCACCAGGCCTGGGACGGCCACGGCTGGCGGCACGACCCCGCCGTCATCGACGACCAGGCGCTCGTGATCAGCGTGCGCGGCCGGGGGCTGGTCGTCATCACCGGGTGCGGCCACGCCGGGGTGGTCAACATCGTCCGGCACGCCATGCGGCTGACCGGCGTGCGCCGGCTGCTCGCCGTCATCGGCGGCTTCCACCTCAGCGGGCCCGCCTTCGAGCCGGTCATCGAGCCGACCGTCGCCGCGCTCACCGAGCTGGCGCCCGAGCTGATCGCCCCCGGCCACTGCACCGGGTGGCGCGCTCAGCACACGCTGGCGGCGACGCTGCCTGAGGCCTGGGTGCAGACCAGCGTCGGAACCACCTACACGCTCACGAACGAGCACACCCATGCTTGACCCCGACGTGCGCCGCGACGGCACCTCGGTCGCTCACCCGGCCACCGTCCTGCCAGACGGCCCACCAAGGCCGTGATCTGGGCGGATGGGGCGTTCCCCGAACCGGGCGGATGGGGCGTTCCCTCACCGAGGGTACGCACCGGGCCGCTGGAGGCTTGCGCATAGCCGCCCGTCCGCGGGAACTGCCCAGCCCCGCGCGATCGCTTACTGGTCGGCCTGCGGGACACCACGCGTCATCACCGCCCCACCCGCGTTCTCAGATCACTTCCGTTCGGTCAGCCGGAAGCTTTTCGTGGAAGATTCGGGCTTGATGAGGACTTTTGTGGATTATAGTACCCAGAAGTCTTCACGAAGCCTGAATCTACCACGATCTTTGTTCGATTAAGCCGGACGGCGGGGAGCCCGGGTCCTGCGCTGCCCCGCCCGCCTCATCACCCACGCCAGGCGCTGCGGCGGCCGCCCGCCCCGCCGAGGCGGAGGCAGGCACGCTTGGCCGTCATCGCCGCCACCAGCGAAGCCATCCCTGGGAGAGCTTTCTCCAAGCTCACAGGCCCCAACGTCGGCCAGCGCCAGACCGGACCGCCAACGTGACAAACCAGCACCCCAGGTCATGCGACACCCCTCGATGGCGCCACCGTCCCGCCCGGCTTCGTTTGAGGCCGGTGCGGGCGGGCAGTGAGCCGCCTCGTGACGATCGTGACCCTCATCCCGGATCGGGCCAGGCCACGCCCCGGTGACCGGACGGCCCTGGTGCTCGGCGGCGGCGGCGTGCTCGGAGCGGCCTGGATGACCGGCGCGCTGGCGGGCCTGCAGGATCGGCTGCCCCAGCCGGCCGCCGACGTCGATCTCATCGTCGGGACGAGCGCGGGCAGCGTGCTGGCGGCCGCGCTGCGCTGCCGGGCTTCGGTCGGGGAGATGGCCGCGTGGCAGTGCGGGGAGACCGGTGGCCTGCTCGGTGAATCGGCCGCGCTGGCCGCGTCGGATGGTCCGCTACCGCCGCTGCCCCGCCTGCGCTTCGGCTCGGTGCCGCTGGCGCGCGCGGCCCTGCTCAGGCCGCACCTGATCCCCCCGTGGGTGGGCGCGAGCGCCTGGATCCCGCTCGGCCGGGGCCAGCACGACGCGTTGCGATCCCTGGTCACCGCACTGCACCGGCGTTATCACGAGCACCTCGGCCGGACCGGCACGCCGCCGGACTGGGTGGACGGCCGCACGTGGATCTCCGCGGTGGACTACGACACCGGCCAGCGGGTCTTGTTCGGCCGGGACGACGCCCCGCCGGCACCGCTTCCCGATGCCGTGGTGGCGTCCTGCTCCGTCCCGGGCTGGTACCAGCCAACGACGATCGGCGGTCATCGTTATGTCGATGGCGGGGTCCGGTCGATGACCTCGCTGAGCGCCCTGAGCGGTACGGACGCGCAGGACATCTACGTGCTCGCGCCGATGGCCAGCACCGAGTCCGACCACCCGCTGCAGCCTCACCTGCGCCTGGAGCGCCGGCTCCGGCAGCTGCTCACCCGGATCCTGCTCCGCGAGGCGAAGCAGCTAGCCGCCCAGGGGAAACGGGTGACCATCGTGACGCCTGGCCCCCGGGACCTCGCGGCGATGGGGGCCAACCTGATGGACTCCAGGCGCGGACCGGCGGTGCTCGAGACATCCTTCCGCACCTCAGCCGCCGCCTTCACCACCCGGCGCAGCGAGGCCGCGTAACCTCGGGCTAGCGTGTCCCAGGTCGTGCTCACCCAAGGAGATGGCCATCATGACCGATAACGATCCGGCCGGATCAACACCGCCCAAGGTGCAGCCCGCCCCGTCGCGCCCGCAGGAGCCGGAGCCGGAGCCGGAGCCGGAGCTGGAGCCAGAGCTGGAGCTGGAGCCGGAGCCGGAGCTGGAGCTGGAGCCAGAGCCGGAGCTGGAGCCGGCCGCCTCCGAGCCCGCCGAAGATCCCGGCTACCTCACGGTCACGGGCGAGGCGGCCGGCGAGGACGGCTCGGTTGCAATGATCATCGGCGGCCTGCCCGCCGTCGAGGGGTCGGCCTGGGATATCGGCGCCCCGCTGGATGATCGCGGTGGGGCCCTGGTGGACGAGCCGGGCCCCCCACCGGACCAGGCCAGTGACGAGGGTGTCGGCCGCAGTTGAACGCCAGCGCGGGACGGCTACCCGACGGCTGACCGCGCGACGGCTGACCGCGCGACGGCTGACCGCGCGACGGCGGTGAGCCTCACCGATCACCCAGAGCGCTGGCGCGCCCCGTTCACCCAGCTCGAGCTGCGCGAGATGTGGACGTACACAGATGGCGCCCGCACCGTCAAGGGGTGCTGGCGGCGGGGTGACATCGCCGGGGCCGGGAGCTGGGTCCTGGTGGACCGGGTGACCGGGCACGCCCTGGGCGTGGTTCCGGCGGGAGAATTCTCCCGCCGGTTCCGGCCGGTGGACGTGTTCGCCGATGTGCCCGGTCTGCCCACCTACCTGGGCACGGTGACCGCCTCTGACGGCACCGCGCTGGTGGACCTGGTCCTGGATCGCAACCCCTTCATGCTGGCCAACGGCCCCCGGCGGGCCGCCAGACCCCATGCGCTCATGGTGCCCCGCCGCCACCGCGACGGATGGTCCAGCGCTACGGCGCAGGAGCTGGCGGCGGCCCAGACGGCGATGGCCCTGGTCGCCGCCTGGTACCACGGCCTGGACGGCGGACACGTGGTGTTCTGCGCCAATGACAGCGCCGCGAACCTGGACTACCTGGATGACGCGAGCGGGATTCTGGCCGGCCGTGGCGGCGGCACCGGCGGGGCGGTCACCAGGAATCCCCGGCAGGACGTGCAGCACGCCCACCTGCACGCCTTCTACGCCGAACCCAGCGCCACCGAGAACCACGAGTCATCGGCGCTTCGAGGGCATCCCGTCATGGCCGAAGGTTACCGGGCGTTCCGTGAGGCCCTCGGCCGTGACGTCCTCGGCCGCGACGCCGTGCGGGTGGAACGGGGTAGCACCGAGCTCGCCGCCGAGGTTCGCGGCGCGGCGCAGCCGTGGGGCGGCAATTACTGCTCCTACCAGCTGGGCGTGGACGGCTCCTGGTGGGTTATGCCGGCCCTGGGACCGTCTCAGGACGAGGTCAACCGTCGCCTGGCCCGGGCCGATGGCCTTCAGGCGGCACCCGACCCCGCGCTGGGCGACGCCATCAACGTGACCCGGCCCACCCTGGCCGATCCGGGGCGGCGCCGGGCGGCGCACCGGGCCACCGCCGATCAGCGGGCCAGTTTCGAGACCTTCGCGGCCGGGCAGGGGCTGAACCCACGGTCGCTGCCTGTGGATCTTGCCCCCTGACCGCCATGCCCCGGTGGGGGCTGCCGGCGCCCATAAGCGATCTCCGGCGACCTCTGCTTGACCACGTCGGCCGATGTTTTCCCAGCTAGATCCGATGAGGGTGTTGCTAGTTACCGAATGTAAGCGTAGCGTGCACAACGGGCACCGGAACGCAGTGCCAAGGATGGGTCGCTACTGACGGTTACCGCAGGAGTGCACGGCCGCCGACCTGGCTAGGGCCGTAGTATGCCGTTCGCAGTGCCGTGCATCCGGCTGAAGGGGACCAGCGTCATGCCCGGATCAGCGGCGAGGCGCCCGCGCCCGGTGATCGCAGGTCCGGACTCCGGACTCCGATGTCAGGTCCGCGGCCGCAGGTGATCGATGACCGCCGGCTGGCCCGGGCCAGGGAACGCTTCCTGACCGGGGAGCCCATCGAGCCGGGCCAGGTGCGTGACACGATCCTGGCGTCGTGGCGGCGTTCCCTCCAGTGGCATGTCGCGGCCGACCACGTCGGCCTTTCCTACGTCCGCGATCCCGACCTCGATACCCCGCTGACCCGCACCGCCCTGCCGGTGTTGCAGAACCTGCACGAGAGCCTTCAGGGCGAGCCGGTCAGCGTCATCCTCACCGACGCCCATGGGGTGGCGCTGTCCAGGCTGACCGCCAACCGCGATCTTGAGCGGCACCTCGACGGCATTCAGCTAGCACCGGGCTTCAGCTACGCGGAGGAGTTCGCCGGCACCAACGGGATCGGTACCGCGCTGGAGAGCGGCCAGGCGGCGCACGTGTTCGGGCCCGAGCACTACGCCGAGCACCTCGAGGACCTCGCCTGCGCCGCGGTGCCGATCCGCCACCCGGTCTCCGGCAAGGTCGTCGGCGCCGTGAACCTGACCTGCTGGCGCAAGGACGCCGGGCGGCTGCTGATCGCGCTCGCCCAGAGCACGGCCGGCCAGGTCATGCAGGGCCTGCTCGACGACAGCAGCGCGGCGGAATTCCAGCTGCTGCGGGAGTACCTGCGGACCTGCCGGTACACCGGCGGGTCCATTTTCGCGCAGACCAACGACATGGTGCTGATGAACGATCAGGCCCGGGACGCGCTCGACCCCGGTGACCAGGCCGCGATCCTCGGCCACGCCGCCGATGCGCTGGCCGGCGACCAGCCCGCCGTGGTGGAGATCGAGCTGCCCACCGGGGTCAGGGCGCGGATGCATTGCCACCCCCTGCGCGGGACGGGCCCACGGCGGCTCGCGGGCGGCGTGGTGCAGGTGAAGCTGATCGAGCCGGCCAGCCGGGCCGCGGTGGCGGTGGGGGCAGGCTCGCAGGCGGGCAGGTTCGGGCCCGCCCTGGTGGGCTCCGGTCCGCTGTGGCTGCGCGGATGCCGTCAGGTGGAGGCGGCCTGCGCCTCGGGCGAGTGGCTCTCGCTGGAGGGCGAGCCCGGCGTCGGCAAGCTGGCGCTGCTGGGCGCGGTCGGCCGGCGCCGCCGTCCGGCCGGAGCGTTCCATGTGCTCGACGCGGCCGAAGCCGGCAATCACGACTGGATGGCGCGGACCCTCAGCGAACTGCTCGAAGGCGAGGGAAGCCTGGTCATCCGGCACGTCGGCCGGCTCAGCGCCCTGCCGCTTCAGGCGCTGTGGCTGGCTCTGGAGCAAGCACTGGCCGCGGGCAGGCAGCACGTCCTGTGGGTTGCGGTCACCCTCAGCCAAGGCCCGGTCAGCGGCGACCTGGCCGGGCTGCTGAAGTTCTTTCCTGGCGCGGTGGAACTTCCCCCGCTGCGCCACCACATCGAGGACCTGCATGAGCTTGTGCCGTTCTTCCTGGCCAGGCTGAACCCGCACGGTCTGCTCGTCTGCTCGCCCGAGGCGATGCATCTGCTGCTGCGCTCGAACTGGCCGGGCAACACCGAACAGCTCTGGCAGGTGCTGAGACGGGTGGTCCAGCACCGTCGAACCGGGACGATCGATCCGGGCGACCTTCCGCCGGAATGCTGGAGCGTGAGCCACCGCCTGCTCAGCCCGCTGGAGTCGATAGAACGCGATGCCATCGTGCAGAGCCTGCTTGATCATCAGGGCAGCAAGGCCAAGGTGGCCGGATCACTGGGTATGTCCCGGGCGACGATCTACCGCAAGATCCGCGAGTACGGGATCATCACCCCGGCCCGCTGACCGGAGCCACTGCAGCCGGCCCGTCCAGGACCAGCGGGGGGCCGGCGGCCTGGGCCAGCCTCGGCTCCAGGGCCTGCTCGGGCCTCGGCTCCAGGGCCTGCTCGGGCTCGGGCTCGGGGGCGGGCCGCCGGGACGGGAACAGGGTGAGGACGGTGACGAACGCCAGGATCTTCGACGCGATGTTCAGGGCGGTCGGGAGCGGGGCCGACGGGTAGCCGAATCCGGACAGGGCCCAGACCGCGAATACGCCAAGCAGCAGCGCGAAGGAAAAAAACGTGGCCCGGCGCAGCCGCACCGCGGGCGACAGGCGCAGGAGCAGCAGCGTGGTGATCTCGATCAGGAACAGAGGCACGAAGAACAGGGCCCGGTACCCGGCCGGGTCGGGCGGGATCGGGGGATAGGTCCTGGCCATCACGATAAGGTCGAACGGCAGCTCGAAGATCATCGGTGCGGCCATCGCGCCGATAGCGGCGCTGGCCAGTCGCGTCCACCGAGGCAAGCCGCGCGAGACGATGACGATGACGACGAAGACCACCACGACCGCCGAGAAGGTGATCGGGGCGATGGGATCCTTGGGCGTCACCGGCGCGGTCAGGTCATACGCCCGCATGTACTGCCCGATGTAGATGGTCGCGCACACGCCGAACGCCACTATCGAGGCGACCCAGGCCAGGATCAGGCAGGCCCGGCCCGATGATCCGGGCCGGGTGGCCCGGACGGGCAGCGGCAGCCGGATTCCGGCCCACGTCACACCGCCCGCGACCGCCAGCAAGCCGATGGCGAGCCAGATCCTGGCATCCCCGCCGTAGCTAACCCATGTTCCCCACTGGGTCATGATGTCCACCTGTCCCTCTGAAGCCGCGCGGCCCCGATGAGCCCGCGTCTAAAACTGATATCACAATGATAGGAGTGTAATATCATTTCTGTCAAGCAAGCTCACGAATGCCGGTGGCGAGGCGTCTACGGTACGTGAAAGTCAAACCGCCCTTTGAGCTGGTCGTCGCCGACCACGGCCCGGCTGTGCTGCGCGTCTGCCGCGCGGTGCTCGGCCCCGTCGATGCCGACGACGCCTGGTCGGAGACGTTCCTGTCGGCCATGAAGGCCTACCCGGACCTCCCGGCTGACGCCAATGTCGAGGCGTGGCTCGTCACGATCGCGCATCGCAAGGCCGTTGACGTGACCCGCGCCCGAAGGCGCCGGGCCATCCCGACCGATGACCTGCCGGAAACGCCGGACCCCGCGCCGACCGAACGCGACGACGATCTCGCCGACGCACTCGCGCACCTGCCGGGCAAGCAGAAGCAGGCCGTCGCCTACCACTATCTGGCCGGCCTGCCGTACACGCAGGTGGCCGCCATCCTCGGCGGCAGCACCGACGCCGCCCGGCGCGCCGCCGCCGACGGCATCGCCGCGCTGCGACGCACCTACCCCGGCCTCGCCGCCGGGAAGGGAGAAACCCGATGAATAGCCACGACCTCATCCGCGACCTGGCGCGGAGCACCGACGCCACCTCCGGCCAGCTGGCCGGCCTGCGCGCACGCCTCGCGGCCGCCGCGGAGCGCGACGGCATCCTCGACATCGCCTACCGCGTCGTCGACAGCCCGGTCGGGACCCTGCTCGTCGCGGCCACGGAACTCGGCCTGGTCTGCGTCGCCTACGCCAGCCAGAACCACGACGCCGTCCTGCAGCGCCTGGCCGAGCGGATCAGCCCCCGCATCCTGGCCGCCCCGGCTCGGCTGGACCCGGTCGCCCGCGAGCTCGACGAGTACTTCGACGGGCGGCGGCGCGGTTTCGACGTGCCGCTTGACTGGCGTCTGGCGGCCGGGTTCCGCCGCACGGTGCTGCGCCACCTGCCCGAGATCGGCTACGGTCACACCGCCAGTTACGTCGCCGTCGCCCGGCTGGCCGGCCAGCCGAAAGCCTTCCGCGCCGTCGGCAGCGCCTGCGCCACCAACCCGCTGCCGGTCGTTGTCCCGTGCCACCGCGTCGTCCGCGCCGACGGCGCCCTGGGCGGCTACCTCGGCGGGGTCGAGGCCAAGCGCACCCTGCTCACCCTGGAGGCGGCCGCGACGCCGCCCGACGACCCACCGCGGCTCGCGGGTTAATCGCGATGCCGCACCACGGTTCGTTCAGCCGGAATTTCGATCCGAACGGCCCGTGGCGCGCCCCGCTCGCCCCGCCCGGCGCCCGGCCGGGCCAGGGGGCGGCGTGAGAGGTACTCGATGTGCCGTTGCACCCCTTCTTTGGGTACCTATGGCACATCGAGTACCTCGCGTGCGGTAAGCGGCGGGGCCGCCGGGGCGGGTGCAGCGGATGGGACGTCAGGGATCGCGCCCGGCTGAAACGGCACCTCCCCGTGCACCGAAGCTGCCGCGAGCTTTCTCCGGCCGCCGCACCACCGGCCCGGAAGGTGCTATCCCGTCACTCCAGGCAGAGCCGCACCCAGGGACGATTGAGCCGGCCTCTCGCCGCTCCCCTCAGCCTGTGCGGCCGATGGGACGTTCGGAAGAAAAGGATGAAAAAATCTTTATTCCGAACGATCCGTGGTAACTCTGACCACGAACCTTCTCGTCCGCGGGCGGCGAGGCGGACCTGACCGAGGTAGGCAACGGTAACGGGGATATGACCGAAAGTGACGCTGTAGCGTCAGCATCCATGACCAGCCCGCTCGGGGAGTCGCAGCCGGCCCGAACGCCGGGGCGGCCCCGAAGGCCCAGCCGGGCCCGAACGCCGCGACGGGTCCGAACGCCGTGACGGCCCCGAACGCGGCGGCCCCGAACGCCGGCCGAACGCGGGGCGGCCCCGAACGCCGGGGCGGGCCCGAATGCCGGGGCGGGGCCGAAGGCCGGGGCGGGGCAGCGGCTGGCGTGGCTGGATGTGCTGCGCGGGCTGGCGGCGCTCTGCGTGGTCTTCAATCATTTCGGCTTCTTCGTGCCCCAGCGGGCGAACGAAGCCGTTTACCAGTGGGTCAACCCCGGCGATTACGGCGTTTTCGTCTTCTTCATCATCAGCGGCTACATCGTGCCCGCGTCGCTTGAGCGCAACGGCAGCGTGCGGTCGTTCTGGGTGAGCCGCCTGTTCCGGCTGTACCCGCTGTACCTGTTCGCGGTCGGGCTCGCGGTGCTGCTGTGGATCATTCACTTCGGCGACCTGCGCGGGGAGAACGCCGAGCCGACGACGTCGGTTTTCTCCCAGCTGCTGATGATGTCGAATGTGCTGGGCGGGAAGAACCTGCCCAACGTGGTGTGGTCGCTGTCCTACGAAATGATCTTCTATCTGCTGCTGACGGCCCTGTTCCTGGCCCGTATCCACCGGCGCAGCAGCTCCTACGCCCTGGTCTTCGGCGTCGCCGCGGTCGCGCTCGGCGGCCTGCTGCCGCAGGCGTACTTCAACGGCGCGGTGTCCTCTCCGCGCCTCATCGCCGGCGTCACCGACCTCGTGGTGATCGCCGGGCTGGCCCTCGTGGTCGTCATGCGCGGCCTGCCGCGCCTGGCGGGAGCGGTGCTGGCCGCGGCGGTCGGGCTCGCGCTGCTCGCCTTCAACGGGACCTGGCTGCATCCGTGGGAGGCGCTGTCGATCTTGGCGCTCATGTTCACCGGGACCATGCTGTACCGGGCCGAACGGGGGCAGTACCCGTGGCGCTACGCCATCGCCATCGCCATCGCCGTGCTGGGCATGGTCGTCGTGGCTGGCCTGTGGCACTACCGGGCCACGGGACGTGGGCGCCGAGTCCACCTGGGAGCGGAGCTGGTTCCTCACGGTCACGCTGGCTGGCCTGACGTTCGGCCTGGGGCTGGCGTTCCGGCACATCCGATGGCCGCGGGCCCTGACCTGGACTGGACTGATCAGCTACTCGGTGTACCTGCTGCATCCGCTGCTCATCGAGGTTTACGGTCACCTGTCACTGGACGCACCATCACTACTCCGCTGTGGCCGCAACTGCTCGTGGACGCGGTGTTCCTGGTCCTCCTGATCACCATGTGCTCGCTGACCTACCTGTTCGTCGAGCGGCCCATGCAGCGCGCGGGCCGCCGGCTGGCTCGCTGGCTCGACACCAGGTTCGGTTCCGACCGTCCCCCTGGCTGGACGCCCGCCGCCGCGGAGCCCGTCCTGCCCGCCACACCTCGCACGGTCACCGGTCAACCAGCCCGCTCCGCCCTGACCGGAACGCTCCGCCCTGACCCGTACGCTCCGATAGGTTGCCGTATATGGCCAAGCGCGGACCACGCTCTCATAACCTCCGGCGGCAGGGCGGGCCGGACAAGCACGGGCGGCGGGTGCGGCACTCGCCCGCCCGCCAGCCCGGCCCGGACGCCTTGCTGGCGGATGTCCGCCGGCGGCTGAGCACCGGCGAGCCGCTGGACTTCCTGGCCTACGTCAGCACCCTGCTCGCCGCCGTCGACCCGCGCGCCCAGAACCTGTTCGGGCGTGCGCCTGGCCGGCGCCGGAGCGCGCCACGCTGGCCGAGCTGCTCGAGTCCCTGGCCGAGGTCGAGCTCACGGAGACCACGGCGCTGCTCACCGTGCTGGCCGAGCTTGGCCCGGACGAACTGGCCCGGGCGCGGGCCCGGCGGGCGCTGGCGACGCGGTCGCCTGGCCCCGCGGACTGGCTGGCGGCGCTCGGCGAAACCTCGGTCTACCACGCGGTGGAAAGCACGCAGTGCTCGGCGACGGGGACAGCGTCCTGCTCGGCACCCGGGTGGGCGGCCATGAGCTGACCGCGGTCATCTACATCGACCACAACCTGGGCACGGTGGTGAAGGACGCCTTCCCGGTGCCGAGCCCGGTCGGCGAGGTGGCCGAGTTCATGCGGCAGTCGGCGGACGATCCGGACATGAGGTTCCGCGCCATCAGCCTGGCCGACGCGCGAGCGCGGGTGACCGCGGCGATCGAGCTGGGCGCGATGATGTTCCCGCCGCTGGAGACGGACACCTGGCCGGCCTCGCGGCCGCTGGCCGAGTGGCTGCTGCGGCTGCTGCCCGAGGGCGGGACCGGCTACACCCGCCCGACCTGGACCAAGGCCGCGAAGTCCAAGCTCGCGAACCGGTTCTTCGCCTCGGAGTTCGGCCTGCCGCTGGACGACGCCGACCATCGGGACCTGCTCGATCAGTTCCTGTGGTTCGGCACCGACTACGGGCCGGGCGACCCGCTGCGCTGGAGCCCGGTCGCGGTCGAGATCTTGCTGGCGGACTGGATACCGCGCAAGATCGTGGCGAGCCCGGGGCACCTGAGTAAGGCACCGGCGCTGCTGCGCGCGTTCATCCGGTTCTGCCACGCGGAGCGCACGATCCGCCCGGCCCTGACCGACCAGACGCTCGCCGCGGTCGACGAGCATGAGCGGGAGTATCAGCGGGTCATCCGCTCGCCCCGGCCGCAGGGGCCGATGGCGCTGCTCGCCGCCATGGGCATGGCCGGCGACGGGCCGCCCGAGCCGTTCGAAGCCGGGCCGTATCCCCAAGATCCCCAAGATCCCCAAGATCCCCTGAACCCCGTGGACCCCGTGAACTCCCTGGACCTCTTGGACTGGCTGGCCGCCGAGGTGGGCGGAGTGGACGCGCTCGACTCGCTGGATGAGGTGCCGCTGCCGGAGGCGGAGGAATTCGGCTGGGACGGGATTCCGGCCGATCTCCGCGACCGGGCCGCCGACGTGCTCGCCGCCTGTGACCGCTGCTGCGACGACCTGTTCGGCGCCGAGTACCGGACGGCCTGCCGCCGGCTGCTGTTGCGGGCCCTGCCTGGCCTGTCCGGCCCGCTGCGCACGACCACCAGACCCGAGGTGATCGCGGCCGCGGCGTGCTGGGTGATCGGCCAGGGCAACGAGCGTTTCGGCCGCGGGCCAGGTGAGCTGCGGGTCAAGGACGTGACCAGTTACCTGGGCCTGGGTCAGGCGAGCATCGCCGAACGCGGCCGCCAGGTCATGCGCGCGGCCGGCCTTCAGCCCGCCCCCGAGGTTCGCCTGGGCTCACCTGACCTGCTGGTCTCGAGCCGCAGGAGGCGGATCATCGAGCTGCGCGACCAGCACCGCGCTTAGCCACGCTGACCGGGCCGCCGTCGCCGGCCATCGCGTCGTCGGCTAGGCTCAAGCGGAGTGTGCGCGGGCATACACGCTGCCCGCGAGCTGGACATCTTGTCGCGTGAGGCTTCCTTCTCGGTTCTTTCGGGGGCTGTCCCATCGGAAGGCACCTGAACTATGAGCACGCGATTCGGTTTCGTCAGCACGTTCCCGCCGACCCAGTGCGGCCTGGCGACGTTCACCGCCGCCCTGCGTGGCGCCCTGCTCGAGTCCGGCCGCGACGAGGGCACGGTCGTCCGCCTGGTCGACGCGTCCGTGGCGCGGCCCGGGCCCGAGGTGGTGGCGCAGCTTGTCACCGGCGATGCCGCCTCGCTCCGCCACGCGGCCGCGCAGCTGAACCTGGGCGACGTCGCGATCATGCAGCACGAGTACGGCGTCTACGGCGGCGCCGACGGCAGCGAGATCCTGGACCTGCTCGACCAGGTCGTGGTGCCGTGCATCGTGGTCCTGCACACCGTGCTGACCGAGCCGACGCCCCACCAGCGTCAGGTGCTCGAGGCGGTGGTCGCGAAGGCCGATGCCGTGGTCGCGATGACGATAACGGCGCGTCGCAGGCTCGCGGCGGGGTACACCGTGGACATGACGAAAGTCTGCATCATCGCACACGGCGCGCCCGCCCCGTCGGCCACGATGGCGCAGCCGACGTCCCGCCCGGGGGAGTTCACGGTCTTGACCTGGGGGCTGCTCGGCCCGGGTAAGGGCATCGAATGGGGCATCGAGGCCATGGCGATGCTGCGCGATCTGGCGCCCAGGCCCCGCTACATGGTGGCCGGCCAGACTCACCCCAAGGTGCTCCTGCACGAAGGTGACGCCTATCGCGATCGCCTCCGTGAGCAGGTCCGGCAGGCCGACCTGGGGTCCTCGATCACCTTCGACGGCCACTACAGGAACACCAGCGCACTGGCCTCCCTGGTCCGTTCGGCCGACGTGGTTCTGCTGCCCTACGACTCGACCGAGCAGGTCACCTCGGGGGTGCTCATCGAGGCGGTGGCGGCAGGCAAGCCGGTGGTGGCGACGCAGTTCCCGCACGCCAGAGAGATGCTCGCGGGGGGAGCGGGCCTGCTCGTGCCGCACCGCGACCCGGCCGCGATCGCGGCGGCGCTCCGCTCGCTGATCATGCGGACAGACGTGATGACCAGGGTGGCCGCCGCCGCCACCGCGGCGGCGCCGCAGCTGCTTTGGCCGGTGATCGCGGACCAGTACCGCGAGCTGGCCGGCCGGCTGATCACGGCGAGGGTGCCCGCATGACCGTCCGCAGCGTGACGCCCGCGAGCGACGTTCAGCCGCCGGTGTTCGATCACCTCGGACGGCTCACCGACGACCGCGGGCTCTTCGAGCACGCCCGGCACGCGGTTCCCCGGCGCGAGCATGGCTATTGCCTCGACGACGTCGCCCGCGGGCTGGTCGTCGTGTGCCGTGAGCCGGAACCCGGACCGCCCGCCCGGCTGGCCCGCTGCTACCTCGCCTTCGTCCTGGACGCCATCGATCCCACCGGGGCCTGTCACAACCGGATGGACACCACCGGGCAGTGGCGCGACGAGGCGGCGGTGGGTGACTGGTGGGGGCGGGCGCTCTGGGGCCTCGGCGTCGCCGCCGCGAGTGCGCGGACGCCGGGCATGCGGGCCCGGGCGCTCGGCGGGTTCCGCATCGCGGCGCAGCGTCGTGCCCCGCACCTGCGGTCGATGGCGTTTGCCGCGCTGGGCGCGGCTGAGCTGCTCAGCCAGCGGCCGGACGAGGTGGCGGCCCGAGCGCTGCTGGTGGACACGCTGGCCGTGATCGGCCGGCCGCGGGTCGACGATCCCGGCTGGCCCTGGCCGGAGGAACGGCTGAGCTACGGAAACGCGTCTGTCGCCGAGGCGCTGATCGTCGCGGGGGACGCCCTGCCCGACGCGTCCGCCCTCAACCGTGGCCTGCGCCTGCTGGAGTTCCTGCTGCGAACCGAGACCCGCGACGGCCACCTGTCGGTGACCCCGGCGGGCGGCCGCGGCCCCGGCGACGCAGGTCCCGGCTACGACCAGCAGCCCATCGAGGTGTCCGCGCTCGCCGATGCCTGCGCCAGCGCGTACCGGATCACCCGCCAGTCGTCCTGGCTGACGGGCATCGGGCTGGCCTGGGACTGGTTCGGCGGGGACAACGACAGCGCCACGCCGATGTTCGACCCTCGTACCGGTGGCGGCTACGACGGCCTGGAACGTGACGGCCGCAATCTCAACCAGGGCGCCGAGTCGACCCTGGCGATGCTCGCGACCGCGCAGCAGGCACGCCGGGCCAGCGAGCTGGAATGATCGCGCACCGCGTGGCGGCCGGGCTAGGCCCCGACCCGGCCCGCGTCATCGCGCAGCTGTTCCTGCCGGGCGAGGAGGTGCACCGGGCCCCCTCGCGGGCCAGCCAGGTCATCGGCCGGGTGATGAGCCTGCCCGAAGACGAGGTCGAGCGGCTGGCGGCGGACCTGCTCCGCGACTTCGGCGGTCGCCACCACAATTATCAGGCGCTGCTGCGCCTGCATGCGTCGATCGTCTCCGCGCACCTGGAGGAGGCGCACGAGCTGACGGCGGCGCGCACGCTGCTGCTCGGCGCGACCTTCACGGCGGAGTACGCCACGGAGGCGGCGGCCCTGTGCAACCCGAGCGCCGTGCTCGGCCCCGACCAGGGGGCCTTGCGGCCCGGCCAGGCCCGGGTGGCGGTCAGCGTCCGCGGCATCGGTGAGGGGCACATCTCCTCGATCGGCTTCTGCTCGGCGGTCGTCGGCCCGGGCGCGCAGTGGTCCTTCGAGCCACGGCTGCTGCCGGTCTCCGTCGCGGACATCGCTCCGGCCAGCTGGAACCGGGTGCACCTGCACGCCGTGCTGACGGACCTGGGGCCTCTCGATGAGCTCGCCGAGGCCGTCCTGCATGCCCTGCCCGCCGAGCCGGACTGCGCCGAGCTCGAAACGGCGCTGGCGGAGGTGCACCGCGACCTGCTGACCCGGGCGGGTTCCGCCGCCACGGCCGACCTGCTGCGCAAGGTGGTCGGCTCGGCCTACCACGCCACCTTCGCGCCCGGCGCCGACCTCGGCCAGCGGATCTTGTCGCCGTCCGCCGAGGAGGAGAGCAACGGCATGGAGGACGCGCGGTTCACCCGGTTCGTCGACGATGACGGCGCCGCCGAGTACCGCGCCACCTACACGGCCTACGACGGGCGACGGATCGCCCCGCGCCTGCTCATCAGCCCGGACCTGCGGTTCTTCCGGGCTTACCGGCTGGCCGGGCCGGCTGCCAGGAACAAGGGCATGGCGCTGTTCCCCCGCACGGTGCACGGACAGCACCTCGCCCTGTGCCGCACGGACGGCGAGAGTACCAGCCTGGCCCGCTCGGCGGACGGTTACGTGTGGGGCCAGCCCGTGCTCCTGCGGGCACCGTCGGCGCCGTGGGAACTGCTGCAGGTCGGCAACTGCGGACCGCCGATCGAGACCGACCGGGGCTGGCTGGTGCTCACCCACGGCGTCGGCCCGATGCGGGTTTACGTCATCGGCGCGATCCTGCTCGACCTCGACGACCCGGCCCGCGTCGTGGGTTACACGAGCACCCCGCTGCTGTCCCCAGGCCCGGACGAGCAGGACGGGTACGTCCCCAACGTGGTGTACTCGTGCGGCGCCTTCCTGCACGACGGCCTGCTCTGGATTCCCTACGGCATCGACGACTCGCGTATCGGGGTGGCTTACGCACCGCTCGATGAGGTGCTGGCCGACATGAGCAGCGTTTCGTAGGTGCGCAGGTAGTCCTCCACCATGCGGTCGGCGCCGAACCGCGCCACGGCCCGGGCATGGACGACCGCGCGGTCCAGCTGAGCGGCCGCGCGGACCGCGTGGACCGCCGAGGAGACGTCGTGGGCCAGGTACCCGGTCACGCCCTCGTCGATCACCTCGGGCATCGAGCCGCGCCGGTAGGCCACGACCGGGGTGCCGCACGCCATGGCCTCCACCACGGACAGCCCGAACGGCTCGTCGAAGTAGATCGGGTGCAGCAGCGCAGCCGCACCGCCGAGGATCTCCGCGCGCCGCTGCGGGCCGACCGAACCGAGGAAGATGACCTGGTCCCCGTCCACATGCGGCTCCACGGCGTCGGCGAAATACCGTTCGTCCTGCACGATGCCGCAGATCACCAGCCGCCGTCCCGCCCGGCGGGCGATCTCGATGGCGTCGGCGGTGCCCTTGTCGGGATGGATGCGCCCGAACGAGACCAGGTCCTCTCCGCCCGTGGCACGATACGGGAGCAGCGCCAGGTCGATGCCGTGATGGATGGTCGCGGCATAGTCGAGCCCGGCGTAGCGGTCGGAAGCCGAGATCGCGACGAACGCCGAGCGCGACCGCGTGTAGGCAGGCAGGATGCCGGGGCCGGAGAAGCCGTGGATGGTCGTCACCATCGGCGCCCGCGCGTGCTCGCTGAAGGCGAGCGGCAGCCAGTCGAGGTGGTTGTGCACCAGCTCGAACTCGCCCGACCGGGCCAGTGCGTGCGAGACGTGCAGCGCCTCCCAGACCCGGCCGTCCAGCTGGGCATCGGTGGCGTAGCCGTGCGGGCAGACCCCGTCAAGCGCGGCCGCCGTCACCGAGTCGAGCGTGGCGAAAAGCGTGACGTCGACGCCCCGGGCGACCAGCCCCTCCGTGAGCAGGCTGGCGACCGACTCCCACGGCCCGTAGTGCTCGGGCGGCGTCCGCCAGGCGATCGGCGCGAGCATGGCGAGCCTCACCGCCGGGCATGACCGGACGCTGGCGGCCTCAGCCTGCGCGTGGTCATGAGCCGGCCGCGAGCAGAAGCACGGCCAGCTCGGTAAGCTGCGCGGGGCCCAGGCGCCGGATGAGCGCTCCGGCGAGCTGGCCGAGGTCGTCGCCGAGCATGATAGCTTCCAGGTCGTCCTGCCGCCGCGCCAGACCGAGACCGTTCGCGACGAGGTCGAAGATGAGCCCCCGCAGCGCGGCGGTTTCCGTGTCCGATCCGAGCCGCTCTATCGCGGCCGAAGCCATCGCCGCGAGCTGTTCGGGGCCCGCGTCGTCGGTCATGAGGCGAGTATAAACTTCGCTTTCGATCACCCTTCCCTGGCCGAGCCGGCTGGACTGACATTATGCCGACCGTGCGCCCCGCCCGGCCAGATGATCTGGCCCGGCTCGTGACCATCTATAACCATTACGTGCAGCACTCGACGGCCACCTTCGACACCGAGCCGGCCTTGGTCGCCAGTCGCCAGGCCTGGTTCGAGACATTTGCCGACGCCGGGCCGCACCGGTTGCTCGTGGCCACCGAAGGCGAGCAGGTTCTGGGCTGCGCATCGAGCGGTCCGTACCGCAGCCATCCCGCCTTCGCCCAGACGGTCGAAGTCGGCATTTACCTCGACCCCGAGGTCCGCTCGACGGGTGTCGGCTCGGCCCTCTACGGACGCCTCTTCGAAGAGCTTCGCTCGCAGGCGCTGCACCTGGCCGTAGCGGGGATCGCACTCCCGAACGACGCCTCGGTGGCGCTGCACAGGAAATTCGGCTTCACCGACGTGGGCGTCTTCGCGGAATACGCCACCAAAAACGGTGCCTACATCAGTTCCCTGTGGCTGCAACGCCCCCTCTGAGCGGCGCGCCGACGTCTCAGCCGCCGCACCCGCCCCGGCGGTCCCCGCCGGGGACTGCATGCGAGGTACTCGAAGTGCCATCGATACCCTTAGAAGGGGTGCTATGGCACCGAGTACCTCCTCCCGCCGCCCTCGCGTCCCCGCCCAGCGTGATTGCGCACGTGGAACCGGGCCTGGCGGCAAGGACCCTTGCTTACCTGCCGGTCAGGGCGCTGACCTGCATGTCTGCAGCTGACGGCCGACCAGGTCCGCTGCCGGGAGGCACGTTGCCACCGGGACCAGGGTGGAGAGGTGCGGGCGCCCGGTAGGCAAAGCGGCGATGGGGTAACCGGGAACTAAGGCTTCCCGGCCGCCACTCGAAGCCGGCTGATGAGGAGGATGATGATGCGGTGAAGACCGCCGCCGCTGCTCTGCAGTTCGCCGACATCGGCCCCGATGACCCGAGGCTAGCGGCCGAGATCTGGCCGGTGCTCCGCGAGTTGCGGCCACAGCTGACGTCGGCATCGCTCAAGATCATCTACGCTGAGGGGCATTCCCAGGGGTTGCGATTTACCGGCGCCTACGTCGATGGTGCCTGCCTGGGCGTGGCCGGCTGGCGGATCGTGGCGACAACCTTCTGCGGCCGCAAACTGACTATCGATGATCTTGTCGTGGACAGCGCGGCCCGCTCGCGGGGCATCGGGCGCGCCCTGCTCGCCGAGCTCCGCCGCCGCGCCCGCGCCGCGGACTGCCACCTGCTCGACCTTGATTCAGCGATCCCCCGCGCCGACGCCCGTCGCTTCTACCTGCGGGAAGGCATGTCAATCGGCGCGTTCCACTTCATCACGCCGCTGTGACGCCCGCTACGTCCCGCGGCCGTCCCCAGCGCCATTGCTTCAGACATTTACCAAACGGCTCCGCAAAGACGCGGCCGACCGACCTCAGGCCGGCCGCCGGGGAGGTAGCTTCGACAGCTGCCTGGCGGAGATCGAGGGTTCGCTGCTGAGCGGGCCGACCGCGCGCAGGCCGGCCAGGTGGATGTCGAGGAACCGGTGCCAGGACTCGGGTGCGACCTCTCCGGCCGTTTGGACCAGCCCGCGCATCGCCCAGATCACGGCCATGACGTCGCCGGCCGTGATGCCGGGGTTCACCGTGCCGGCCGCGGTGGCCCGGGCGGTGAGCAGTTCGATCGCCGCCTGCATCCGGCGCGCGGCGGTATCGGTCCGGCGCTGCAGGAGCAGGTTCGCGTAGCGGGCATGCTCGGCGAAAGACTGGCCGAGGGCGCGCAGCAGCTCTTCGAGGCCGTGTCCGTCGGTGCGCGCCAGCGCCCGATCGGTGGAGAGCAGAACGTCCTCAAGGGCCAGCCGCAGCAGCTCGTCAATCAGGGCGTCCTTGCTGGCGAACCGGCGGTACACGGTGCCGACGCCTACCCCGGCCCGGGCGGCGATTTCCTCCATCGATGCGTCGGCACCGGACTCGCCAAGCACGTCGCGAGCGGCGGCAAGAATGCGGTGATAGTTGCGCACGGCGTCGCGCCGGGTGGCCGCGGGCTGGTGCCCGGGCCCACCCGGCTGCGGAGCCTTCCCGCCGGTGCCGCTCCTGCGCGCGGCCAGCCTCGTCACTCGCTGCCGTCCGCGACCACTGTCGCGCCCGCCCCAGTCCCGCCCGCCATGGCTCCGTCCGCCCCAGTTCCGTCCGCCCCAGTTCCGCCCGCTATGGCTCCGCCCGCGACCAGGGCGATCTCGGTGTGGTCCGAGCCCGCGGCGGGCCGGAGCCGCTGGGCCGCGGGGATGAGCAGGCCGGCCAGCGCGGCCAGCACCAGGCCGCCGGCCATGGCCGCGAAGCCGATGGTGTAGCCAGCCTCCTTCGGCAGCCCGGACGGGCCGAGGTGGGAGGTGACGATGCTGGCCATCACGGCTGCGCCGATGCTGCCGCCGATCGTGCGGATGTTCGCGTTCATGCCGCTCGCGACGCCGGTCTGCGAGGGCGGCACCGCCGCGACGACCAGCGCGGACATGGCCGCGAAGGCCAACCCGAACCCGACGCCCATGATGGCGCTTGACAGGTAGATTTCCCACTGCTGGTGGTGGGCGAAGGCGAGGATGGCCATGGCCACGCACCCGATCAGGCAGCCGGCCACCACCAGGACCTTGCCGCCGAGCCGGGCGGCCATCCGGCCGGCGAACATGCCCACGCAGAACATGGTGATCGCCGAGGGGAGCAGCATCAGCCCGGACCGGGTGATGCTGGCGCCGAAACCGTAGCCGGCCGTCGGCGGCGTCTGGACGAACTCGGGCAGGAAGGCGAACGTCGCGTACATGCCCACCCCGATCAGCAGCGCGACCAGGTTGTTGGTCCACACGGCCGTCCGCCGCATCATCTGCATGTCGATCAGCGGGGTGGCCGCGCGCAGCTCGGTGATTACCCAGGCCGCGGCCAGCACGACGGTCGCGGCCAGCAGGCCGATCACCGTACCGGAGCCCCAGCCCCAGCTGGGGGCCTGGCTCAATGCGACCAGCACCGCGACCAGCCAGGCCGAAAGCAGCACGGCCGGCAGCCAGCTGATCCGGCCCGGGGTCCGCACCTCCGACTCGGGCACGAACAGGACCGCGGACACCGCGGCGATAACGGTGAGGATCATCGGAATCCAGAACAGCCAGTGGTAGCCGAGCAGGTTCACGATCGGGCCGGCCAGGACGATGCCGAGGCCGGCCCCGACCGCGGTCAGCGAGGCGAGGATCCCCACCGCGCCGGTCACCTTCCCGGCCGGGAACTCATCCCGGATGATCCCGAACGCGACCGGGATCATCCCGCCCGCGATGCCCTGGATGACCCGGGCCACGATCAGGACGCCAATCGACGGCGCGAGCGCGGCCAGCAGCGAGCCCGCCGCCAGCGCGATCAGCGTGGCCACGAAGACGCGCTTCTTGCCCGTCATGTCGCCGATCCGGCCCAGGATCGGCGTCATGATCGACGCGGACAGCAGGTAGGCGGTCAGCACCCACGTGGCGGTGCCCTGGGTGGTGTGCAGTTGGTGCTGGACCGTGGTCAGCACCGGGATCACCAGCGACTGAAGCAGCGCGTACGCCGCGACGCCCAGCGCCAGCACCGCGAACGTCACCTGATGATGCGCGCGAGGGCCTGCCTCGGCCATGGGACCTCCCCGAAGCGGAATCGTTCTTCCGGTTACCGAGCCATAGCAAACCGGAATCCAGATTCCGCCAGGGCCGGCCTGGTTATGCGGCCGGGCGGTCGAAGTGCCCGGTTATGCGGTCGGGCGGTCGAAGTAGTGGCCCTTGTCCAGGTCGTCGATGAGTCCGGGCTGGGTCGGCCGCCAGTCCATGAGCTCGCGGGTCAGCGTGCTCGAGGCCGGGCTGTCGGCCGCGAGGAAGCCGGCCAGCCAGCTGAAATGCCCGGCCGCGTCCTCGGCGGAGACGGAGACCACAGGCACGTCAAGGTGCCGCCCGATCACCTCGGCGATGGCGCGGATCGGCACGCCCTCCTCCGCGACCGCGTGCAGCACCGAACCCGCCGGGGCGTTCTCCACCGCGAGCCGGAACAGGTGCGCGGAATCGAGGCGGTGCACGGCGGGCCAGCGGTTGGACCCGTCGCCGATGTAGCCGGAGACGCCCTTGTCGCGGGCGATGGCGACCAGGGCCGCGATGAAGCCATTGTCCCCGTCGCCGTGGTTCGTCGGAGGGAGCCGCATGACCGACGAGCGGACGTTGCGGGACGCCAGCGAGAGCGTCAGCTCGGCCGTGGCGAGCCGGATGGACGGGCCGCTGCCCCAGGCGGCCGCCGCCGCGTCCGAACCGCGCCCGTCCTCCTCGGACGCCACTCGTCCGGGGGCGAGCCCGAGCGTCCCGGAAGCGATCACAAGCGGCCGGCCGGTACCCGCCAGCGCGTCCCCGAGGGTCTCCACGGCGCGGCGATCCGCGTTGGCCGCGCCCTCGAAGTCGCCCGAGAAGGCGATGTCATGCTTGAACGCGAGGTGGATCACGCCGTCCGACGCGGCCGCGGCGCTGCGCAGCCCGTCGAGGTCGTCCAGGGTGCCGCGCTGCACCTGCGCGCCGGCCGCGGCCAGGGCGGCGGCCGAGGCGTCCGAGCGGGCCAGCCCGGTGACCTGATGGCCGGCCCCGAGGAGTTCGGGTACGACGGCGGAGCCGATCCAGCCGGATGCGCCGGTGACGAATACCTGCATGAGGAACCTCCAGATGGTGGACTGTCCCGGGAACGTACGATCACGGGGCTTATATGTCAGTCGCTGTCATCAATATAGCACGCGATGTCAGTTGCTGTCATCGCCTACCATCAGAGCACGGGTCGAGAAGAGCCGGACGCACGCGGCCGGCGGGTCCGTACCCACAGTCGGGAGATCGAGATGAACTCGGGAGATCGAGATGAACGCAGCGGAGCTCGGCCAGCATTACCGGCGTTACCTCGGATGCCTGAACAGCAGGAAGATCGACCAGCTAGACGAGTTCGTCCACGAGACCCTCAGGTACAACGGAGCGCCGATGACCCGCGATGAGTGGAAGGCCGGCCCGGTTCTCGCCACCGTCGACGCCATGCCGGACTTCCGCTGGACGATCAGCGAGCTCCTGATCGATGGTGACCGGATCGCCGCCCGGCTGACCGACACGGGAACGCTCACCCGGGAGTGGATGGGACTGCTCCCCACGGGAAGGCCGGTCGCGTTCACCGAAATGGTGTTCTACACCTTTACCGACGGGCGGATGAGCGAGATCTGGTCCGTCTTCGACGGGGCCGGGATGAAGGCGCAGCTCCTGGCGTGACGCCGGGAGCTCAGGTCGCGATGTCGGGATACGGCATCCGGAGATGATCCATGGCCCGGGCGTACGCCAGCTGGTACTCCAGCGGCCCGTGGTCGCGCTCGAACATCGCGATGAACAGCGTCAGGGTGAGGAACGGGTGCGCGCCGAGCTCGAACAGCGCCACGTGGTCGTGCTCGGCGATGGCGCGGCGCTCGGCGTCGGTGAACGCCAGCCAGGTCGACCGCTCCGCCGGGTGGCAGTTGAGCAGGGTGTTGGCCAGCTCGGCCTCCCACCATGCCAGCAGGCCGGCCGGGTCGGCGCGGTAGCGCTCGACCAGCTCGGGATCGCGGTCCACCGTGAACAGGAACTTGTCAAGCAGGTACTTGCTCACGGTGCCTCCGCTCGCTGGGCCACGGCCCCCTCCGGGTACCAGGTGAAGTACGCCTCCATGGTGTGGAACAGGTCCAGGGTGTCGGTGTAGTCGGCCTTCACGCCGTCGCCCGCCGCCCCCATCATGAGCATGAAGTCCATGAACCCGTGGGTGGCGTTGCCCGGCGCATGCAGGGAATCCAGCGTGACCTCGGCCAGGCAGCCGTCGACGTCACCGTTGGCGATCCAGGCCACGGCCTTGCGGTCGAACTCCGGGTCGGGGCCGTGCTCGCCGAACTGGCGCGGGCCGCCGAGCTCCAGCGACAGGTGCCCGGTGCCGATGATGGCGACCCGCTGGTCGGCCGGCCAGGACTCGACCAGCTGGCGCAGCGCCCGGCCAAGTTCCACGAACCGCGCGGGCCGGGGCATGGGCGGCGCGAAGATGTTGGTGTAGACCGGCACGATGGGCAGGTCCGCCTGCGGCCGCAGCGTGATGATCGGGCAGGTCACGCTGTGGTCGATCCGCAGTTCGTTGCTGAAGGCCAGGTCGAAGCCGGCGTCCAGGCCCTGCCGCAGGATGTGCGCGGCCAGGTCCTCCTGCCCCTTCAGCAGCATCCGCGGCAGGCCGAATTCCCGTTCCTCGTTGTACCAGTTCGCGTCGAAGAAGGGCGCCTTGCCCACCAGGAACTGAGGCATGTTGTCCAGCCACAGCTGGTGGAAGTGGTCGCTGCCCACCATGACCAGCACGTCCGGCTCGGCCCGGGTCAGCGTGGCCCGGAACGCCTCGATCTTGGCCACCCATTCGTCGGCGAAGGGCGGCCGGTCGGCCCCGGTTGAGGTGCTCGCGCGGTAGTAGAAGGGGTGATGCGTCGAGGCGATGACCGCGGCGACGGTAGCCATGGGCGCGCTCCTAGGTGTCCAGGTCCTCACTATCCGGCCCGACAGTATCGGGCCCGACAGTATCGGGCCCGACCGTGTCCGGGTTGACGTAGACGGCGTTGCGGTCGATGGTCAGGTAGACGTCCATCCCGACCGGACGACGCCGTTCCTCGGCGATCTGCCCGAGCAGCCCCGCCGCCCGGGCCAGCAGGGCGAAGCCGCGCAGCAGCTCCACCGGCAGGCCCAGGTCGGCCAGCGCGGCGCCGCACACGCCGGCGCCGTTGAGCGGCAGCCTGCGGCCGAGCACCTGCTCGTGCACCCGGCCGATCGCCTCGAACAGCCGCAGGTGCGGCCCGCGCAGGCCCTCCTCCGAGGCGATCGCGATCAGCACCGGGGTCCGCGGGTCCTGCACCTTGTGCACCGGGTGGCCCAGGCCCGGCACGAAGCGCTTGTCCGCCTCGCCTCTGCCGGACCGCCGCCAGCGCCAGCGCGTCCCACCCCTCGTCGTCGGAAGGCAGCGAGCCTCCGGCGGCCGCGTGCCGCCGCAGCACCTCGTCCAGGTAGATCCCGCAGTCCTCGGTGACGCCCAGGAAGCGGGACCCGCCGCCGAGCAGCCCGGCGGCCAGCGCGCCCTGCAGCGAGTCCGGCGCGGACAGGTAGGTCAGCCGGGCGGCGATCGCGGTCGGGGTGAACCCGTGGTCGGCCAGCGCCACCAGCACGGCCTCGAACACCCGCGTCTGCGACGGGGTCGGCCGCCGCATCGCGACCAGCCAGAAGGCCAGCTCGCCGAACCCCACCTTCCCCATCAGGTCGGCGGTGAGGTCCTGGCCGAGCAGCCGGATCGACTCCGCGCTCGACGTGCCGAGTGAGGTGGGAAAGGACAGGTCGTCGCTCACGTGCCGCTCTCCAAGTCGCCGGGTTCCGCGGGCGAGGCCAGCCAGCGGCGGATCTCCTCGCCGTGCTCGTCCAGGGCCGGCGGCGGCCGCCGGTAGGTGGCCGGGGTCGCCGAGAAGGTGATCGGGTGGCGTACCGACGGCATCGCGGCGGCGCCCTCGCCCACGACCACGACCGGGTCGAGCCCCACCTCGTCGGCGAAGGCCACGCCCTGGTCCACGGTGTTGATCGGCCCGCACGGCACCCCGGCCGCGATGATCTCGCGGAACCACTCAAGCTTGGTCCGGGTCCGCAGCCGCTCGACCAGCAGGGGCCTGAGCTGGTCCCGGTTGGCGGTGCGGTCCTCGTTCCGGGCGAACCGCGGGTCGTCGGCCAGCTCGGGGACGCCGAGCACCTCGGCCAGCTTGCGGAACTGGACGTCGTTCCCCGCGGTGACGACCAGTTCGCCGTCGGAGCAGGGCATCGGCTCGTAGGGGAACAGGCTCGGGTGGCTGTTGCCCATCCGGAACGGGACCACGCCCCCGGCCACGTAGGCGCTGGTCTGGTTGACCAGGCCCGACATCGCCGACGCGAGCAGGCTGACCTCGACGTGCTGCCCCTCGCCGGTGACCTGCCGGTGATTCAGCGCGGCCAGGATCCCGATGGTGGCGTGCAGCCCGGCGATCACGTCGAACACGGCGACCCCGGCCCGGTACGGCTCGCCGTCCGGATCCCCGGTCAGGCTCATCAGGCCGGACATGGCCTGCACGATGAGGTCGTACCCGGGCAGCGGCGCCCCCTTCGGCCCGCTGCCGAAACCGCTGATCGAGGCGTAGATGACCGCCGGATTGGCCGCGGCCGACGCGGTCGTAGTCCAGCCCGAACCGGCTCAGCCCGCCGGGCCGGAAGTTCTCGATGAACACGTCGGCGCGCCGGGCCAGCTCGCGCGCCGCCGACAGGTCGGCCTCGGCCCGCAGGTCAAGCGCGATCGAGCGCTTGTTGCGGTTGACGCCGAGATAGTAGGTCGACACGCCGTCCCGGACCGGCGGCTGCCAGGTGCGGGTATCGTCGCCGCCCGGCCCCTCGACCTTGATCACCTCGGCGCCCAGGTCCGCCAGCAGCATCGTGGCGTACGGCCCGGCCAGGATGCGGGAGAAGTCGGCGACAAGCAGCCCGTCCAGCGGCCCCCGGCCCAGCTGGTTTGACGGCATCGGTTCACGGTCCTTCTGTTCGCTAACCGTCCTGCGGATAGCCGTCCACGCTCGGACTTACCAGGTCAGCCTAGAGTCGCGCGGCACCTGTCAAGCCAAAAGCCCGCTTCGCCAAAGCCCTTGACAGCCCATCGCCGGGTGTCAGAGGGTGGCCATGTCCGGCCGTCCGGCCGTTCAGCGGACGCTCGTCCGCAGACTCTGGAGGTTGCGGTGCCGGAACCCGGGGCAGTCAAGCGCGTGGTGTTCCGCGGCGGCACGGTGCTGACCATGGACGACGCGCACACCGTGCGGACCGACGCGGACGTGCTCGTCGTCGACGGCAAGATCGCCGCGGTGGGACCGCACCTGGACGCCCCGCCGGACGCCTTGGAGGTCGACGCGCGCGGCGGCATCGTGATGCCGGGGATGATCGACACCCACCGGCACATGTGGCAGACCGCGATGCGCGGCTACGGCGCGGACTGGACGCTGACCCAGTACTTCGTCTGGTACTACCTGGAGCACGGCCGGGTGTTCCGGCCGCAGGACATCTACGCGGGCAACCTCGTCTCGGCCTGGGAATCCCTGGAGGCCGGCGTGACCACCACGGTGGACTGGTCGCACGGGCTGCAGACGCCGGACCACGCCGAGGCGGCCGTCGACGCGCTGCAGGCGGTGCCCGGCCGGTTCGTGCTGGCCTACGGCAACATCCAGGCCGGCCCCTGGGAGTGGACCGCGGACCCGGCCGTCCGGTCCTTCTTCGCCCGGCATACCCGCCTCGGACCTGCTGGCCTTCCAACTCGCGTTCGACGTCACCGGCGACCCGGCCTTCCCCGAGCGGGCGGCGTTCGAGGCGGCCCGCGAACTCGGCCTGCCCGTCACCACCCACGCGGGCGTGTGGGGCGCCACCAACGACGACGGCATCCGGCTGATGCACGAGCACGGGTTCATGACCCCGGAGACCACCTACGTGCACGCGGCCACGCTGAGCACCGACTCCTACCAGCGGATCGCGGCCTCCGGTGGCTCGATCTCGGTGTCGACGGAGTCCGAGCAGAGCGCCGGGCAGGGCTACCCGCCCACCTGGCAGGTGCGCCGGCACGATATCCCGGTGTCGCTGTCGATGGACACCAGCGTGTGGTGGAGCGGTGACCTGTTCTCGGCCATGCGCACCACGCTCGGCGCCGACCGCTCCCGCGAGCACCTGGAGGCGCACGTCAAGGGCGAGACCGTGACCAACTCGCACCTGCGGGCCGAGCACGTCGTCGACTGGGCCACCCGCGGCGGCGCCCGCGCGCTTGGCCGGGACGACCTGGGGCGCCTGGAGCCGGGCGCCACCGCGGACGTGGTCCTGATCAAGAACGACGCCTCGCCGGTCTCGTTCCCGCTGCTGAACCCCTACGGTCACGTCGCCTTCCAGGCCCAGCGCGGCGACGTGCACACCGTGCTGGTAAACGGCCGGGTGGTCAAGCACGCGCATCGCCTGGTCGGCGCCGACCTGCCCGCGATCAGGCGCACCGTCGAAGCCACCGTGGAACACGTCAGGTCCGCGATCGGCGAGCAGGCCTGGACCGACGGCATGCACCCGGACCTGCCGGGCACCGAGGTGCTCGACAACCCGTACCAGTACACCGACTACAAGTCCGACTCGACCCACGACGCCCGCGCCAGCATGTTCGGCGACGATCCCGCCAACCCCGGCGACCCCGGCGAGTAACGCGCAGCCGGGATTTTAGCCGTTACCAGCGGCGAAGCGGCCCATGGGCAGCTCGGCGTGCGGCAGGTCCTGCCACAGAGCCCACTCGGCCGAGATGTCGCCGGCCGTCCGCAGCAGTTTCGGCAGATGCTCGGTGACCAGCGTGTCCACCGTGGTCTCCGACGCGTTCACGGTGACGTTGAGGGCGCCCCGGACCGAGCCGTCGCCGTCTCGTACCGGCGCGGCCACCGAACGGATCCCGGGCGCCAGTTCCTCGTCGGCCAGCGCCCAGCCGCGGGCCCGGACCGTGCGGAGCTCGCTGCGGACCTCGGCCAGCGGGCGGTCGCGGGCATACGGCGGCAGGCCCGCCTCGCTCGGCCGCGCCAGCACCTGCGCCAGCGCCGTCTCCTCCAGCGCGGCCAGCAGCACCTTGCCCTGCGAGGTGCGGACCGCCGGGAACCTGGTCCCGATGCTCACCCGCAAGGTAATGATCTTGGGTACCGCGACCCGGGCCACGTACACGATGTCCGAGCCGTCCAGCTGGGACATCGAGGACGACTCCCTGGTCGAGGCGACCAGGTCCTCCATGTGCGGGCGGGCGATGTCCCACAGGCCCAGGGCGTGCACGTAGGCCAGCCCCAGCCGGAGCACCCGCGGCGTCAGCGCGAACGACCCGTCCTGGGCCCGGACGTAGCCGAGTTCGGCCAGCGTGAGCAGCAGCCGCCTGGCCGTCGGCCGGGCCAGCCCGGCCGCGTCGGCGACCTCGGTCAGGGTCATCCGCGGGTGGCGGGCGTCGAAGCACGACAGCACGCTCAGCCCCCGGGCCAGCGCCTCGACGAAGTCAGGCCCGACGCCGCGTCCGGCCATGGCCGCCTCCGACTGTCGACACGCAGTCATCGTAGACGCATTTTCCCGGGAACGCCGTCTAGCGGACAGTCGTACGGAAGATCTCCGGCCATCTTGGCCTTCGACCTGCGCTCGTGGTGAGACTTGTCAGTTAGAGTCGGCTATGCACCGGATCGAAGGGTGTCAGCCGGAACAGGGCCAATCGCCGCCTGGCGCCGGGGCGGCGGACACGCCTGCTTATCAGACTCGAGTGCACTTCACGGTCGAGGATCTGGCCCGCACCACGTTCATGTGCGCTCCCGCGCCTCTGGTAGAGACGGTGCTCAGCCTGGTCCAGGTCAGGCGCCGGATCCCGCCAGCCGATAACCGATGGTCGAACCGGGGCGGCCCCACCCTGCCTGAAACGGTACGCCCGGTGCTCGAGCTGATACCCGCCTTCGGGTACTGGCCGGAGTTCCTTGATCCTGCGGTGGCCGACTTGGAGGAGGGACCCGAGCTGGTCCGCGCGACCCCGCGGACGGAGCTGCGGCCCAGCTGATCACGTCGTGGCAGGGCGCCGGGAGACCCTCGGCGTGGCTGCGGGCAGTAGCCGACGGTGAGCGGGAAGCGCTCGAGACGGTGCAGCAAGGGCTGCGTGACTGTCACGCCGTCCTGGTGGCGCCCCGCTGGAAAAGGATCCTGTCCCTCGCTGGTGCGAACGGTCCGCGGGGGATTGTCCGGCGACTTCTGGCTTGAGGGAAAGGGCATTCAACTCGTGCCGTCCGTGACGTGGAACGGTCCGCCGCTGCTTTCGATCAATGCGAGACGACCCCCCTGGAATGCGCTCATTTACCCGCTGCCCAGGAACCCTGCTCACCAGCTGCGCGAAGGGCCGCGGGACCGTGGAACTCGCCGGCCGCCTGGAGATCAGCGCGGCATCAGCATCCGAGCACGCCGCAGCGCTGCGTGAGGCTGGCCTGGTGCGGACCACGCGGTGCGGACGGAGTGTGCGTCACTCGCTGACACCGCTGGGGCTCAGTCTGCTCGATGGGCCGTGACGCAGCCCACGTACAGCGGAGGGCGCTCGCCGCACCGAGCGGTGCGCACGAACCACAGTCCGTTCGGCTATGTGTTCATCTCGGCCCGCAGCCGGGCCGCCGCGGTGGTCATCGCGGTCAGCTTGCCGAAAGCCGCGTCCGGGGACAGGTACTTCATACCGCAGTCCGGGGCGAGCACCAGCCGTTCCGGCGGCACGTAGGGCAGCGCCCGCCGGACCCGCGCGGCCACCGTGTCCGGGGTCTCGACGGTCTCGTCGTTCAGGTCCAGCACGCCCAGGATGATCGTCTTGCCGTCCAGCGCGGACAGCACCGAGCAGTCCAGGTGCGACTGCGCGGTCTCGATCGAGATCTGGTCGCAGTCGCAGTCGGCCAGCTCGGGCAGGAACGAGTAGCCGGCCGGGCGGTCGGGCACGAGCGCGGCGTAGCCGAAGCACAGGTGCACCGCGGTGGTGCCGGTCACGCCCGCCAGCGCGGCGTTGATGACCTTGACGCCGTACTCGTGGGCCGCCTCGGGCCGGCCCTGCAGCCAGGGCTCGTCCAGCTGGACGATGTCCGCGCCCGCCGCGAACAGGTCCCTGATCTCGGCGTTGACCACCTCGGCGTAGCCCATGGCCAGCGCCTCCGGGCTGCCGTAGTGATCGTCCTGCGCCTGCTGCGACATCGTGAACGGCCCCGGCAGGGTGATCTTGACGGTTCCGCTGGTGTTCGCGCGCAGGAATGCCAGGTCCGCCACCTCGACCGGATGCCGCCGCCGGATCGGCCCGGTGACCCGGGGCACCGGGTTCGGGCGGCCACTGCGGTCAAGCCCGGTGCCCGGGTGCTCGACATCCACCCCCTCGAGCGCGGTCGCGAACCGGTTGGAGTAGCTCTCCCGGCCGACCTCGCCGTCGGTCACGATGTCCAGTCCGGCCCGCTCCTGGGCCCGGATGGCCAGCAACGTGGCGTCCCGTTTGGCCTGCTCGAGGTGGCCGGGTGCCACCCGCCACAACTCCGCGGCCCGCACCCGCGGCGGCAGCCGCTCGCGCAGCCGTTCTCGGTCGATCAGCCAGTCCGGCTGCGGGTAGCTTCCGACCAGCGACGTGGGAAATAGCATGACCGCACAGTATGCGCTGTCCCGCCCCGTCCGGGCGCGGTTCAGCCGCTGGCTGGTCCGGCGTACCAGTGCCAGGACGTCACGGCCGGATGCCCGGGGAGTTCGCCACGACCGGTGGCCCAGAGCAGGGTGGGCCACGGTTCGGTGTCATCGGGCGCAGCCGGGAAAAGCCGGCCCAGGACCCGGTGGCAAAGCTCACCCGGAGGTGCCCATGCGGCGCCGAGCCCCCGGGTGACGTCGTGGCCGTGAACCAGGACCTCCGCGACGCCGATCGCCGCGGCGAAGGGTCCCGGGTCGGCGACCCCGAACGGTCGCTGGTGCCCGGCGTAGACGGCCGGTGCCGCCACCATGGCGGCGAGCAGCGCCCCGCACGCCTCGAAGACCTGCAGCAGGCCGACGGGGCCGGCGGCGCGGTCGGCGAAGATGGCGCCCGCTGGTCCGCCCGGCCGGCGACTCTCGCCGCCAAACGGAACCGGGACGGCGAGCGGCGGGTCCCGCGGACCCAGCTGGGCGGCATAGGCGAACAGGTCGTCGCTCATGTGCTCGACGGTTTCCCAGCAGTCCCAGTCCACCGTGCCTGCGCGGGCGTCCCAGTCCGCGGCGACTGCCGGGACCATCGCGGCCAAGGCCAGCCCGACCGCCTGCTCCACATCGGTCGCCGTCACGGGACCGGCACGTCGGGAATCACTCATGACCGTCACCCTACTCGCGGGACCATCATCGCCCGATGGAGCCGGTGATCCCGTTTCGTCCGGAGGAACCCGGGCAAGGGCATAGGTGGTGACCTGAGGCAGCGACGAGATGGTGCGCCCGGCTGGCCTGCGGGCAACGCCAATTTAGCCGGACCGGCTGGCTCGACTAGCCGCGATCCGCCGATGCACGCGATCTTCAGGAGGCATCCGATGAGCAATCCCGACACGCCACGACGCCGCGTCGAAGTCAAGGAGGGCGACCAGACGATCGCGGCGGCCGAGGTGACCACGGCCGCGGGGGCCGAGGGAACGGCCCGGACCTCACTGCACGCCCCGTCCGGGCACACCGCCCCGGGCAGCCGGGCGAGCCTGGTCGACGCGGTCATGGACCTGCCCGAGGTGCAGGCCAGCACCCGCCTGGAGGCCACCGTCCCGCTCGGCGACGCCGAGGCGCTCGACCGGCTGCGCGAGCGCACGCAGGACGCGGTGACCCGCCCGGCCGGCTCGACCGCGCTGTTCGACGCGACCCTGCCACCCGGCCCGGGAGCCGCTGACGGTGGGCCGGCCGACCCGGTCCCCACTGACAGCGGTTCAGCTGATAGCGGGCCAGCTGACAGCGGGCCAGCTGACAGCGGGCCAGCGGCGGATGACTGAGCGGCGTGGCGGCCGTCAGGATCGGTACGTCCGGGTGGAGTTATGACCACTGGGAGCCCGAGCTGTACCCGCCCGGCCTTCCGGCCCGGGACCGGCTCGCCAGGTACGCGGCCAGCTTCGATACGGCCGAACTCAACAGCAGCTTCTACCGCTGGCCCCGGCCCGCCGCGTTCGGCTCCTGGCGGCGCCGGCTGCCCGACGGCTTCTGCCTATCGGTCAAGGCGCCGCGGGGCCTGACTCACGGACGGAAGCTGTCGGAGCCGCAGGCCTGGGTACAGCGCATCGAGCTGGGCTGGCACGAGCTCGGTGACAAGCGCGCGGTGCTGCTGGTCCAGCTCGCGCCCGCGCACACGCGCGATGACGAGCGGCTGGCCGCCTTCCTGAAGCTGGTCCCTGACTGGATCCGGGTGGCGGTCGAGTTCCGGCATCCCAGCTGGCACTGCGAGGACGTCTTCGCGCTCCTGGCCGCGCACGGCGCCGCTTATTGCGTGATGAGCGGGGCCAACCTGCCGTGCCTCCTGCGGGTCACCGCGGACTTCGCCTACCTGCGGCTACACGGCCCGGACCATCATCACCTGTACGCCGGCTCCTATAGCGACACCGACCTGGCGTGGTGGGCCGACCGGATCGGAGAATGGCAGGCCTCCGGCCATGACGTCTACGCCTACTTCAACAACGACGGGGACGCCCACGCGGTCCGCAACGCCTGCACCCTGCAAGCCCTGCTCGGCCGGTAAGCCCTGCTCGGCCGGTAAGCCCTGCTCGGCCGGTAAGGACCCCAGGGGCCAGCGGCCTCAATGGCATGACGCCGTCGCCGGGCGGCCGCGCGGCCGCTTGGTCGCGATGATCACGCCGTTCTCAAAGATCTCCCCGCCCCATACGCCCCACGGTTCCGCGCGCTCGACCGCTCCCTCCAGGCACGCCCCGCGCAGCGGGCAGGTCAGACAGGACGCCTTGGCCAGCTCCAGATCGGCGGGACGGTCGGAGAACCACAGCCGCGGGTTCGCGCCGCAGGGCAGCGGATGGGCGAGCCCGGCGGACCGGCTCACCAGGTTGATCAGGGCAGTGCTGGTCATCGACGGACCTCCTTCCGCACGAGTCTGCAGCTAAGGCCTCCCGTCCGGCATCGGTCATCCGGCTTATCTTGGCTACACCAAAAGGCTTAGGCCGCACGCCCGATGGGCGACCCGCCCGATGGCGATCCGCCCGATAGGCGATCCGCCCGATAGGCGATCCGAACAACGACGCCCGGCCGGGCGCGGTTCCGGGCGGGCGCGGTGCCGGCCTGCGAGGATGGAGCCGTGGCGACGATCCTCGCGTTCCACGCGCACCCGGATGACGAGGTGCTGCTGACCGGCGGCACGCTGGCCCGGCTGGCCGCCGAGGGACACCGGGTGGTCATCGTGGTGGCCTGCGCCGGCGGCCTGGGCCGGGGCATCGTCGCGGACCCGGAGACCAGGCTCGCCGAGCTGCGGGTCAGCGCGTCCCGGCTGGGGGCCGCCCGGGTCGTCCACCTCGGTTACGCCGACAGCGGCCACGGGCCCGTGCTGTTCCCCGACCCGCCCGGCCAGATCCGGTTCGCCCGCGCAGACCCGGCCGAGGCGGCCGCGAAGCTGGCCGCCCTGATCGGCGAAGAGCAGGCCGACGTGCTGCTGAGCTACGACCCCCAGGGCGGCGACGGTCACCGTGACCACATCGTGGTGCACCAGGTCGGCGCGCGGGCCGCCGAGTTGGCGGGCGGGGTCAGGGTTCTCGAGGCAACGGTGCCGCGGGAGCTGATCCGCGCGTTCTTCGCTCCGGTCCGCGTCCTCCGGCTGGTGGTCCGTTTCGACCGGGCCGAGTTGCAAGCCGGGTTCACCCCGCGGTCCGCGATAACGCATCGGGTCGATGTCCGGCGGTTCGCGGCCGCTAAGCAGGCGGCCCTGGCCGCCCATAGGTCCCAGCTCGCCGGCCGGGGCCGGAGCGCGCGCATGTTCCGGGTACTGGTCAAGCTGCCGGTGCCCGTTTTCGGCTTCCTGTGCGGCCGGGAGTGGTTCACCGAGCCCGGCGCGCCGGGCTCCGCCGTCCGCGGCGACATCCTGCCGCCCCCGACCGCGGCCTAGCCCTGGCGCGCCCCTCGCCCCCGTCGGTGCAACACCATCGGCTACCTCTAGCCTCTACTTTCTATTTCTTCCCCATACCAGTGCGATCGACCCTAGGTAGAATGTCACATTCTACCTAAAAGAATAGGTACGATGCCACATTCTCCCCAAGGAGGCGCACCGTCCCGGCCCCGCGCACCGCCCCCCAGCGTCCCGGTCAGGCGGTGAGGGCCTCGTCGGGTTCGGCGCAGGCTCGCACGATCTCTTCCAGTGACAGCCCGAGGGCGGCGGCCAGCGCGGCTACGGTGAAGAACGCGGGCGTGGCGGTGCGACCGGTCTCGATCTTGCGCAGCGTTTCCGCGGGAACGCCGGAGCGGGCGGCGATCTCGGCCATGCTGCGCGGTCCGCGCGCCTCGCGCAGCACCATGCCGAGGCGTTCGCCGCGGACGTGCTCGAGCCGGCTCAGCGGGGGTCGGACCATACCGGGATATTAATACCGGTATAGTTATCCCGCAAGCCAAGGGAGGCGTACATCGTGGTCGAGATCAAGACGGCAGCAGAGGTTCAGGCCATGCGGGCCGCCGGGCAGGTCGTGGCGCAGATCCTGGCGTCCGTTCGGGATCAGGCGAAGGCAGGAACCCGGCTGAGCGAACTGGACGAGGCCGCCCGTGACGTGCTGGCCCGGGCGGGCGCCACCTCGCCGTTCCTGGGTTACCAGCCGGGGTTCGCCCCATTCCGTTCCCCGCGGTCATCTGCACCTCGGTCAACGACGCCGCGCTGCACGGCATCCCCACCGGGTACCGGCTGGCCGAGGGTGACCTGCTCAGCGTGGACTGCGGAGCCGTGCTCGACGGATGGGCGGGCGACGCCGCCATCTCCTTCACGATCGGGCCGCCCGGACCGGACGACGAGCGCCTGATCGCGACCACCAGCGCGGCCCTGCGCGCGGGCATCGCCGCCGCGGCCCCCGGCGGCCGGATCGGCGACATCTCGGCGGCCATCGGCGCGATCGGCCGCCGCGGCGGCTACGGGATCTGCACCGATTTCGGCGGTCACGGCATCGGCCGGACGATGCACGAGGACCCGCACATCCCGAACGAGGGACGCCGTGGCCGCGGTCACCGCCTCGTGCCCGGGCTGGTCCTCGCGATCGAGCCGTGGTTCCTGGGCGGCGGCAAGGACAGCTACGAGATCGACGACGACGGCTGGACGATCCGCAGCGGTGACGGGAGCCGCGCCGCTCACGTCGAGCACACGGTGGCCATCACCGCCGACGGCCCGCAGCTCCTGACCATTCTTTAGCCGAACGGACCGTGGTATCCCGCCCCCGGCCGGCGCTCCGGCCGTGGCGTGTAGCGTGACGGAGTGATCGCCGGCCAGGAAAGGAACACGATGTCGTCGTCGTCGGAGCTGCCGCACCTAGACAACCATCACCGGAACACGCTGCGCCAGATCTTCCAGCACCCCGCGAGCCACAACGTCGAGTGGCACGCGGTGACGTCGCTGCTCGACGCGGTCGGAACGGTCACCACGCACCACGACGGCAAGGTCACCGTCAGGGTCGGTGAGCAGACCGAGATCTTCGACCCCCCGTCCGGCAAGGACATCGATGTTCAGACGGTGGTCGACCTACGCCGGCTGCTCAGCGAGGCGGGTTACAGCGCGCCCGCCTAGTGCGCGTGCTCGCCGTCCGGCACCACGGCGTGGACTCGGCCGGGTTCATCGGCGCCGCCTTCGAGGCGCGCGGCGCCCAGGTGAGGCTGCACCTGCTACCTGACCAGGGGCCGCTGCCCGCCCCGGACCTTTTCGATCACATCGTGGTGCTCGGCGCCGAGAGCTCGGTGAACGATCCCCAGCCCTGGATCGCCGAGGAACTGGCCTGGCTACGGACGGCGGACGCGGCCGGGCTGCCCGTGCTCGGCATCTGCTTCGGCGCGCAGGCGATCTGTGCCGCGTTCGGCGGCCGGGTCGAGACCATGGCCCGCAAGGAGATCGGCTGGGTGCTGGTCGACTCGGTGGACCCCGAACTGGTCCCGGCCGGGCCCTGGCTGGAATTTCACGGCGACCGCTGCCTGCCGCCCGCGGCGGTGACGGTGCTGGCCCGCAACGAGGTGGCGGTGCAGGCGTTCCGGCTCGGCCGCCACCTGGCCGTGCAGTTCCATCCCGAGGTCGACGGCCCGCTGCTGAAGCGCTGGCTGGATGCGGGTGGCGACCAGGACGCCGAACGGCACGGGCTCGACCCCGCCCGGTTCCTGGCCGACACCATCCGCGAGGAGCCCGCGGCCCGGACCCGGGCCGACCAGCTGGTCGCCGCCGCCCTCAGGATCCGCTGATGCCCGGCCGGTCATACAGGACGCTCATGGTGGCCTGCATGACCGCGAACGGGCGCTGGTCGCCGTCGGCGAACGCCTCCGCGCGGCAGACCACCAGGGTCCGGCCCGCCCGGACCACCTGGCCGGTCATCGTGAACCGCTGTCCGGCCGCGGGCGCGAGCAGGTTGACCGTGAACGTCGCGGTCAGCGCGGCCGCCTCCGGCGGCAGGACCGTGTAGGCCGCGTACCCGCACGCGGTGTCCAGCACGGAGGCGACCGCGCCCGCGTGCATGAACCCGTGTTGCTGGGTGAACCGCTCGTCGTAGCGCAGCTGAAGTTCCACCCGGCCCGGCTCCACGTCGAGCACGTCCACGCCGAGGGTGGACATCAGACCCTGCCGGTCGAAGCTGGTCCGCACCCGCGCCGCCATGGCGGCCGCGGACTCGGTCCGCGTGTCCCGATCGCCGTTTTCACTCATCAGCTGATTGTGGCAGCACCGTAGCCAGGCCGGCCGGAGAGGGCACCCGGAGGCGCCCGGCCCCAGGGCCCTGGCCCGCGTCCGGAGCTGAGACGGTGTCGTCCGGGGCGGCGCGCTATACCTAGGGGCATGGCTGACGTCGATGCGGGGCTCGTGGTGCGGGACGTGACGGTGCGAGCGGTGGTGGTGCCGCTGGGGCGGCCGCTGGCCACCAAGGTGGGGGATTTCTCCCAGTGGCCGCTGCTGCTCATCGACGTGACCACCGAGCAGGGCATCACCGGCCGCGGCTACCTGGCGCCCTACCTGACCCGGGCCACCGCGGGCCTGCGGACGATCCTCGGCGATCTCGGGGCCGCCCTGCGCGGGCAGCCGGTCTCGCCCGCCGCCGCGTACGCGAGCGCTCGGGGCTGGCTCGGCCTGGCCGGGTATCAGGGCCTGGCCCTGGCCGCGGTGGCCGGTATCGACATCGCGCTGTGGGACGCGCTGGCCCAGGCGGCCGGGCTGCCGCTGGCCGTGCTGCTGGGCGGGACGATGGCGCCGCTGCCCGCGTACAACAGCAACGGCCTGGGGCTCATCCCGCCGGGAGACGTGGCCGACGAAGCGCTCGAGCTGCTGGCGGAGGGCGGGTTCACGGCGCTGAAGGTCCGGGTCGGGCGGGCCCGCGCGGCCGACGACATCGCCGCGGTCCGCCGGGTCAGGGCCGCGGTCGGCGACGAGGTCACGCTGGTCGCGGACTACAACCAGGGACTCGGGCTCGCCGAGGCGCTCGAGCGCTGCCGCGCGCTGGACGGCGAGGGCCTGACCTGGATCGAGGAGCCGCTGCGGTACGACGACCTGGACGGGCACGCCAGGCTCGCGGCCGGTCTAGCCACCCCCGTTATGCTCGGTGAGAATTTCTACGGCCCGCGGGCCATGCACGACGCCATCAGGGCCCGGGCCTGCGACCTGGTCATGCCCGACCTGATGCGGATCGGCGGGGTGACGGGCTGGCTGCAGGCCGCCGCGATCGCCGACGTGGCGGGCCTGCCGATGTCCTCGCACCTGTACCCGGAGGTGTCCGGGCACCTGCTCCGGGTCACGCCGACCCGGCAGTGGCTGGAGTGGCAGGACTGGGCCCACCCCGTGCTGGCGCGGCCCTTCGAGGTCCGCGCGGGCGAGCTGCACCTGCCCGACGTGCCGGGCAACGGCCTGGCGTGGGACGAAGACGCGGTCGCGCACTACCAGGCCGACCTGTAACGGCGGCACACGCGTGTGTCTGGAGGTGAGACACCTGCGGGCCGCAGGCTGCGGGATCATGGGAACAACCAGGCTCGTCAAGGAGGACTAATGATCTTTATTACGGCCAAGTTCAAGATCCGGCCGGAAGATGCCGATCAGTGGCCGGAGATCTCCGCCGACTTCACCGAGGCGACCAGGAACGAGCCGGGCTGCCTGTGGTTTGCCTGGTCCCGCAGCGTGGACGACCCGCAGGAGTACATCCTGATCGAGGCGTTCCGTGACGGCGAGGCGGGCGGCGCGCACGTCAACTCCGACCACTTCAAGAAGGCGCAGCAGTCGCTGCCGCCGCACCTGGCTCAGACGCCGCGGATCGTCAACTTCACGGTCCCGCAGGACGACTGGTCCCTGCTCGGCGAGATGGCCGTCCCCGGCTCCGACTGAGCCGCCAGCCAAGCCGCCCGGCTAACTGCGTAGTGCTTCACCCGTTTTGTTACGGAACTTAAGTCGCGGTGAGTGGTGACGGCGGCGGGCCTGCCGGTGGTGCTGTTCGCGGTGCTGGCCGGAACCATCGGCGACCTGGTCGACCGGCGCCGTTTCCTGCTGGTCACCCAGACCCTCATGCTGGTCGCGGCGGCCGCCCTGGGTGCGCTGGCCATCGCCGGGCTGGTGACGCCCTGGGTGCTGCTCGCACTGATCTTCGCGGTGGGCCCGGCGATCGGCGGTCTCATCCTCGCGGCGACCAACGCCGGCACCGTCTTCATCGTCAACGCGGTCACCTTCCTGGCCGTGCTGGGCGTCCTGGCGGCGTGGCATTCCACCCGCGCGGCCGGCCCGCTCCCGCGTGAGCACATCGGCGAGGCGGTCCGGGCCGGCGGCCGCTACGTCGCCGCCAGCCCGGCGCTGCGCGTGGTCCTGATCCGGGCCGGGCTGTTCATCTTCTTCGCCAGCGCGGTCTGGGCGCTGCTGCCGGTGACGGCTCGTTCGGCCCTGCATCTGGGCTCCGGCGGCTACGGGCTGCTGCTCGGCAGCGTCGGGGTCGGAGCGGTCGCCGGGGCCGCCGTGCTGCCCCGGCTGCGGGCCCGGCTTTCCGCCGATGTCATGCTGACGACCGGGTCGATCGGCCTGGCGGCGGTGACCCTGGTGCTGGCCTTCGCCCATGTGACGGTGGCGGACGCGGTCGCCCTGGTGGTCGGGGGAGCATGCTGGATCCTGGCGCTGTCCACCCTGAACTCGGTGTACCAGCTGTCCCTGCCCCAGTGGATCAAGGCCCGTGGCATGTCGTTCTATCTGGTGGTGTTCCAGGGCGGCAACGCCATCGGCAGCGCCGTGATGGGCATCGCGGCCGGATACGCGGGCTTGTCGCCGACGCTGGCGATCGCCGCCACGGGGCTGGCACTCGGTCCGCTGGCCGCGCTGGCCTGGCGGTTCCAGCCGATCCGCCCCGAGGAGCTGCAGCCCGCAGGCGACTGGCCCGCACCGCAGCTCGCCGCGGACACCGGCACCGAAGGCCACCCAGGCCCCATCCTGGTCACGGTGGAGTACCGGGCCACCCCCGGCCGCGAACACGAGCTGATGACGATCCTGCAGGACACCAGGTTCAGCCGCCGGCGCACCGGCGCCATATCCTGGCGGGCCTGGCGGGACGCGAGCGACCCCCGCCGGATCCTCGAGCAGTTCGTGGTCGCGTCCTGGGATGAGCATCTCCGCCAGCACGAACGCGTGACCACGCGCGACCAGGCTCGTCTGGACCGCGTCCGCGCCTCACCGACCAGGACCACCCGGTCACCGTCACCCACTGGCTGGCCCAGAGCTGACGGGCTCCCGATCGTTCGGGTCAGCGTGGGGTGGCGATTTTGGCGAAGTGGGCGAGGCTCCAGCCTGAGCCGACCGCGTCGCGCATGCTTTCCCAGCCGTCGCCGTGGCGGTCCAGATGGCGGTGGGTGAGTACCACCTGGGTGCGTCCGGGTCCGTCGGGGGTGAAGGTGACCTCGACTTCGCTGGTCTTCGCCGGGTCGGTCTCGAGCTGCCAGCGCAGGTTGATGTCCCAGCTGAAGCAGACCCGGTGCGGTGGCTCGTAGGCGAGCACCCGGGCCCAGCGGCACTCGCTGCCATCGGCGCCGCGGTCGATGATGTGGCCGCCGACGTACGGCTCGAACACCATCTCGGCGAGTTCGGCCTGCAGAATGTGATGGCCGGGGTCCCACCAGGAGCCGATGCCTTCGGTGAACACCCGGAAGGCGTGCTCGATCGGCGCCTGGACCTCGGCCGCGGTAGTGACCGAGGTCGCTTGCCGGCGTGTGGTCATGTCTCCTCCTGGATCGGTTGGCTGGCAGCGGTGCTGAACCTGACGAGGGACTGCTGCCAGAACTGCTCGAAGTAGTCGCGGATCGCGGCGAGACCCGCGGGGTCGACCGAGTAGACGCGGCGCGTGCCTGCCGCATGGTCGGTGACCAGTCCGGCCGATTTGAGGACCTTGAGGTGCTGGGAGACGGCGGGACGGCTCACGGGCAGCTCGCGTGCCAGGTCACCGACCGCGCTGGGTGACCTGGCCAGCCGCTCAAAGATCGCTCGCCGCGTCGGATCCGCGAGCGCGGTGAGAACTGCCGAATGGTTAGTCATGACTTACGGTAAGTTATAACTTACCAAAGCTTATTGTCAAGCGTGCCTCGCCGGCGCAGAGATCGTCCGTGGACAGCTTGCACTTCACGCCGCCCGCGTCCTTAAGGAAGCCGGAGCGCTCGCGCTGGATATGGCGCCTGCTCAGCGCGGTCAGCAGGGGAGGGTCTGCGTTTCGCCGACGCAGCTTATGGGCCTGGAGGCGGGGTGAAGATAGCGTGGGTTCCGATGCGCCGCCAGATGACGTGCGGCTGGCCGGTGAGGCGTTCGGTCCCGTAGCTGAAGGTCGCGCGGCCGTCGTTGTCCCATGTCATCTCGAACACGCCAGAGCGGGCGGCCACCCCTTTAATACGCAAGCCTGCCCGGAACGGGCGATCCGGTGCCATCAGGTCTGGCACGAAGGCTTCCAGCACAACCTTGCGGAACATGGCCTGTCGCTGCGAAGTGAGGTTCTTCCAGTCCCTGTCGAAACGGGGAAGCGTCTCGAACGTCGGCATCAAGCATCCGCCGCCCCGAGCGCGTCGAGGTGGACAAACATGTCATCGGCGGACTCGTGCACCGTTCCCCGACCGGCGGCGATGTCCTCGTCTGCTTCTCTTTCCCCTGCTAGCCACTCCGGGGTGAAGAACCAGGCCTGATCGGTCGGGATGGACACAAAGCCACGAACCGTAATCGTCCCGTCATCATGGACGGAGAACTCCACCTCATCGCCCTCGCTAATGTGCAGTGCACGCCTGATCTCCTCAGGCAACGTCAGCTGCGCCTTGGGACGGACCTTGACCCGGGCACTAAGGCGGGGCGGCGGCTCGATCTTGGCGGCTGGCATACTCATGACGGCTACTCCCTGGAGTACGACTCTCCCAACTCTCCTACTCTACATCGTGGCAGGTAGCAGTCAGGCGACCGCCGGCAGGGCAGTCCCGAATACACGGGTAGCCCGCGCCTCTCCTGTATCCCGCTTCGCAACGGCGGCAGCACCTGCAAGTTATTTCCCCAGCTCAACGGCCATATCTGCAGATGCGGTCACAGTCCACCGTGCAAACGATAATGACACACTTCAGCTCCGCGCTCATGCGACCCTGACTGTCCAGTCGCCCACCCGGGCTACGACGTCGACTGTCCCGCCGAGGGCCTCGACATAGCTGCGGATGGCGTCCACCTCGGTGACCTTGCCGTGCTCGATCTGCGACACCCGTGCCTGGGATACACCCATCACGGTTGCAACCTGGGCCTGAGTCAGCCCGGTGTTCTTCCGCAGCTGCGCAAGCTGGTAGCCACGCTGCTCAGCGCGCATCGCTGCGCGGCTCCGCTCGCGTGACGCAACCCGCTCCGGGGCGTCCCAGTCCGGGTTCAGCTCCCGGACCTGCCGCTTGGTGTCCTCCCAGCGGACCGCCTTCATTCTTCCTCCTCGTCGGCTTCCCGCTGGTAAGCCGCGTAGCGTTCCTCGGCGAGCGGGATTGCCCCGGCGTACCAGGTACGCCAGCGGCAGGCTTTGTCCCCGGCCACCAGCACGATTGCTTCCCGCTCTGCGTCGAATACGAAGAGCAAGCGCACCTCGGCGGTACCAGGCACCCGGGGCCGAAGCTCCTTGAGATTATGAACCTTGCTGCCATGAATGCGGTCGACCAGGGGCCTGCCGAGCTGTGGCCCGCACAGAGCCAGCTCGTCCAGGGCCTCCTCAACCTTGTCCGCCGTGAGCGGGTCATCTTTGCACAGGGCCAGGAACCAGTCATTGACCGGCTCGAGGAGCAGGATCTCCCAGCGCACCTCCTCAGTATAACGATTCCTTATATCGAAGTCGTCGGGCCGCCCCGGCGGCGGCAAGACGGACAGGTGCGGCCTGACGGGCCGCCGACTCTTGCCGTCACGTTTAGCCATGGGACAATCACAGCAGCCGCCACCGACATTCCCGCCGAACACTCGGTTATGGCGAACGGCCCACCGCGAGGAGCCGGCTGGCCAGATCGCTCTCCCAGCCGCGCGCCTTCCGCGCATACGCTTTCATCTGGGCTTATCCCAGCGAGCTGCGGCATCGTCCCGGTAGCCTCGACGTCACCGTCAGTCCCCAGCTTGCTATCAAGCCTTGGGCCTAAGGCGGCCGCCGTAAGCTGTTTCCGCAGTTCAAGGATGTCTCTGCGCACGCAACTGCAGCCCGCTGTGCCGCTATCACCACTGGTGCAAGCAGGCCGAAGGGTGCAGCTCACCCGGCCCGAACCAGGCGTCCTGATCTGGCGCACCCGCGCGGCCGGACCTACGCCACCACCCACCGAAGACTCCCTTGATTAGGCAACTGCCTTGTAGGCCAGGGCTACGGTGAGTGTCCGACTCTGCCCGACGATCCTTAACCGCGGGCGTAACGAGTCCGGGATCAGCAGCCTTGATACTGCCTGCGGCGGTCCCAGGCTGGTCGGGGTGAGCTGCGGCCGGATGTACTCCTGGCCGGACGGCCAGCGGGCCACGTGCTGGGCGCCGGTCCCGGATTCGGACCCGATGTAGGTGACATCAGCCACCTCGACGATGAACAACGTGAACTGTCCCACCACCGGCTGCCAGCCGATCTGCTCCCGGACTGCGGCGGCGTACCGGTCTTGCCGGTCCTGCCCGGTCACCGTGCGGGCCGTGCCGCGGACCTTGAGCTCGGCCGGGGGACTGGGGCTGGTGATCACGCTGTTCAGCACCACCCGCGGATCGCGGCCCAGGTCGCGGCACTTGGCTGAACCGCTCATCATCGACAACCACAGGTCACCGTCCAGCACCAGCGGCTCCACGCCGCTGATCCGGGCCGTGCCGTCACGCCGGATCGTCCCGGCCAGCAGCACCCCCGGCTCGACCAGCAGCCGGTCCGCGACCGCCCCCAGGCCGGGCTGCCGGGCCGAGATCTCAGACCAGCGCATTGCTCACCGTGTCAATCGCCGAACCGGAGCTCATCGTGGGCGAGCCCGTGTCCGGGAAGGGCGTGCCCGCGTGACCGTCGTTCCCCGCCAGCGCCAGGGGCGCTATTCTTCCGCCCTGTCATACACGTGGAGAATATCGTTCCGATACGCGGTCGCGGTCGTCGGAAAGTGTTTTCTGCACCAGGAAGGCAACGCGGCCAGCTGGACGTCCCCGGTGCCGCGAGGACAGCTCCGGTGAGAAACCGGACGGCTAGCTTCTGGCCGCGGTGCGGGTGAACTCGCGGATGACCTGAGCGAGCTTCGCGGGCTGGTCCAGGGGGATGAGCGTGTCGCTGTCGGCCACCTCGACCAGTCGTCCTTGCGGGAGGACCTCGGCGAGGCGCTGGCCATGCTCGGCCGGCATCACGCGGTCGCCGCTGGCCCAGACCACGAGGGCGGGACGGTCGAAACCCGGGAAGCTCTCGGCCGCCCTGAGCAGCAGGCGGTGTCGGCCGCGGCCGTGCGCAGCATTCGTACCGCGTCGCGGCGGATCTCGGGCTGGGTCATGACCGGCTTCATCCACCGGGCGGTGGCCGCGTCTCCTCGCCGGGTCAGCCAGCCGAACGCGACCGGGAGCCGCCGCACCGCCCGGAGCCGCATCTGCTGCATGAACAACCCGAACATGGCCGGCGGGAGCTTACCGGTCAGCATGAGCGCCTGGCCGGTCAGCCCGGGCGGGAAGTTGCCGAACGCCTCGCAGGACACGAGCACGACCTGGCCCACGCCGGCCGCGCCGTCGGACATCAGCAGCTGGACCAGCGCCCCTCCGGTGTCGTTGCCGACCAGGGTGACATCCCGCAGGTCAAGGCGGTCGATCAGCTCGGCGGCCAGCCGGGCTATGCCGGGCAGGGACAGGTCGGCGCCGGCGTTCATGGCGTGCCGATGGGCCCCCAGCGGCAGCGTCGGCGCTATGCAGCGGTGGTCGGCCGCCAGGTCGGCGATCGGGCCGTCCCACAGCGAGGCGTCCATCATCAGCCCGTGCAGCAACACCAGCGCGGGCCCGTCACCGCCGGTGTCCCGGTACTCAATAGTCCCGGCGGACAGCTCGATCTGCTTCATGCCGCGCCGCCCCGGCGCGGCCCGGACGCCGGAGACGCCCCCAACTCCCCGAACCCCCCGGACGCCGCCGCGGCGGCGGGGCGGTCCGCGCGGGCCAGGTGCCGGCCCAGGAAGGACAGCTCGGCCTCGGCGGCCTGCTCATGACCGTCCAGGAACGGCGGCATAGTGCCCCCCGGCCAGCCGGACCAGCTCGGCCCGGGGTGCTCGCCGCGCCGCCGCGACGGCGGGCCCGGCCAGCGCGGACTGGTCCTGGTCGCAGACCAGGACCAGCAGCGGGCACCGCACCCGGGAGGCAAAGCGTCCGGGCCGGTACCACCCGATGCGTAGCGCCGAACGGGCCGCCACTGCCTGCACCCAGTCCGGATACCTGTCATCCGGGTTGAGCGCCCGCCCGCCATCCAGGGCGTCCGGTGTGGTCAGGAGCGCGACGGTCCCCGGCTCGCCAGCCAGCGGCACCAGCCGCGGCGGCCGGCCGGCCAGTCCGCCGATGCCGTCAAGCGCGGCCCGCCCGGTGAGGCGCAGCATCGCCAGCGGCTTCTGGTGGCGCGCCGCATTGCGCGCGGCGGCGAGCCCGTCGGCGTTCGGCGTCTGCGCGATCGCCGCCGCCAGGCCCGGGTTGCGCGCCGCGACGCGGAAGACGTGACCGCCCGAGGCGGAGAACCCCCAGATCGCGAGCCGGGCCGGATCGACTCCCGGCAGGGTCGCGGCGAACCCGATCGCGGCCTGCCAGTCGGCCAGCTGCTCCCTGATGCGCAGCAACCTGGCGCGGCCGGCCGCCGCTCTCCCCGAGGCGCCGGTAATCGAAGGCCAGGACCGCGAAACCGGCCTCGTGGAACCGCCTCGGCGAACAGGTCGGTGGCAGGCTCCTTGGTCACCGCGAACCCGCCGGCCATGACCACGCAGGCGCCGCTGGACCCGGGTAGTGCCAGGCGGCGCACTCGGTGTCGCCGCTGACAAACCGGACCTTGACCCGCTCCGCGGATATCGTCGCGTCCGCCTCCGGCTGAACCTTCCCCTGATCTCGCATGACCCTCATATTGCCGGGTTCGCCTTGCGGAGCGCTTGCAGCGCGCTGTCATTGCCGGTCAGCCGCCACCAGGGTCGACGCGGGCGGCGCCGAGCACGGCCAGTGGGTCGCACCGTCCCTGGGCGTACGCGGCGTCGAAGGCGTCACGGTCACCGGCCGGGGCCGCCGCCAGGCCGGCGCGGCTGCGCTCGGCCACGACCAGGCGGCCGATGATGGTCTCGCGCATGGGGGTGCCCTGGCCGATCACGGTGCCCACCGTTCCCTCGCGGAACGCGCTGGCCGCCCCCCGCAACCGCCCCGTGGCCCCGACGTCGCCGCGCAGCGACGCGGCGCCCGCCAGTCCTTCCAGCGCGAGGGCCTGCGCCTGCCGGTCGGCCATCTCACCGGCGGCCCGCAGGCTGGCCCGGTGGTGCCGGTCGGCCGTCTTCGCATCGTCGCAAAGCTCCGCGATGCAGCCGAGCGACGCGTGCGCCAGGGCCAGTCCCTCGGGGACGTTGCGCCCCCGGCACAGCTCCAGGGCCCGGACGTGGCATGACTCGGCCTCCCCGAGCCGGCCGAGATGCCATAGGGTCAGACCCCGCGCGTTGCAGGCGAACACGCGCAGGTGGAGATGCTGCTGGTCCTCGGCGGCCGCCTCGGCGCGGGCGTGCCAGCGGCCGGACTGCTCGGGCCGTCCCTGGAACGCCTGCAGGCAGCCGAGCTGGGCCATGCGGATGATCCCGGCCGGGTGACTGTCCATGGGCAGGAGGGACAGCATCTCCTCCAGGGCGGCGATGGCGTTGTCGTAGCGGCCGCGCAGCACCTCCAAGTCAGCGAGATGCCTCAGCGCGGCCCCCTTGGCCAGGACATTGCCGGTCCGCGTGAAGTGATCCACGGCTGCGCTCAGCAGCACCTGCGCCCGGCCGGGATCGGGGCGCGCGAGCGCGGCCACCCCCCGGGTCAGCGCGGCCAGCCCCACGCTCCAGTCGTCCGCCTCGGCCTCAAGCAGCGCCCCGGCCTCCTCCAGCAGGCCGATGGCCCGCGGGCGCTCGCCGAACACCCCGGCCAGCGCCGAGCCGTGCAGCCACACGGCGAACGCCCGGCTCGGCCGGTCACCGGCCGTCCGGCCGAGCTCGACCGCCTGTTCCCCGTAGGCCAGGGCATCGTCGCGGCCCTGCGCGAGCGCCAGCTGCTCGGCGACGGCCAGCGCCCGCACCCGCCGCGCCAGATCCGGCGACCGCCGGCGCACGACCGCCGGCGCCACGACTGACGGTGCCAGGACGGCAGGCGCCAGGGCGAGGCTGGCGGTCAGCCACCGCCAGCAGTCCTCGACCGAGCCGATGGTGCCGCCGCTCGACCAGAACAGGCCAATCCCGCACGCGATGCCCAGCGAGGCGTCCGAGTCACCGGCGGCGAGTGCCGATTCCATGGCCCGGCGAATATCGGCGGCCAGCTCGCGCACCCGGCCGAACCAGGCCGGCCTAAGCTCGCTCTCGCGGACATCGATGACCGACGCCACCCAGCGAGTGTGCTGACCCTGGACGCCCGCCAGCTCGCCACGTGCGGCCAGGCGCTCGCGTCCGTACTCGGCGAGCGTGGCGAGCATGCGGAACCGCACGCCGCGGCCGGTCTGGGTCGCGATGACCAGGGACTTGCCGACCAGGCGGCCCAGCAGGTCCGCCACGTCCTCCCGCGCCAGGCCCGAGCCCGCGCACACCTGCTCGGCGGCCTCGAGCGGGCACGGCCCGGCGAAGGCGGACATCCGCTCAAACACCCGCCGCTCGTCGTCGACGAGCAGGTCATAGCTCCAGTCGATCACGGCGCGTAGTGTCTGGTGGCGGGGGAGCGCGGCCCTGGACCCGCCGGTGAGCAGCCGGAACTGGTCGGCGAGCCGGGCCAGGATGTCGCCGGGAGCCAGCGCGCGCATCCGCGCGGCGGCCAGCTCGATGGCCAGGGGAAGGCCGTCGAGGCGCGCGCAGATCTCGGTGATGGCGGCCATATCGTCGGCCAGGAAACCAGGAGCGATCGCCCGGGCCCGGGTCACGAACAGCTCGCTCGCCTCGTCGATGGCCAGCGGCTGCAGCGGCCACAGTGCCTCGCCCGCGATCGTCAGGCTTTCCGGCTGGTGGCCAGGATCCGCAGTTCCGGGCACCGGGCCAGCAGGTGGTCGGCGAGGCGCGCCGCTCCGGCGATGACGTGCTCGCAGTTGTCCAGGACCAGCAGCGCCTGGCGGCGCCCCAGGAACTCACCCAGCCGCTCCCGCAGGCCGGCGCCCGCGTCGCGGCCGGCCTCCGGCGCGACCCCGAGCGCGACCCCGGCCGCGTGGGTCACGGCCGCGTGGGTTACGGCCGCGTGGGTCACGGCCGCGTCGGTCGCGGCCGTCTCTTCCCCGACGGCGGCGAGTTCCACCAGCCACACCCCGTCGCGGTAATGGTCGCGCAGGCTGCGCGCCACCTCAATGGCCAGCCTGGTCTTCCCGACCCCGCCGGGACCGGTGATGGTCACCAGGCGGCTGACCCGCAGTACCGAGGCGACCGCGCCGAGTTCCGCGACGCGCCCGATGAGCGCCGACGCGGCCACCGGGAGCTGCCCGGACCGGCGCTCACCGGCACCGGCGTTGGCGCCGATCGGCGCATCGAGCGCCGGGTCCTGCCGAAGCACCGCGGCCTCAAGCTCCCGCAGCTCCGGTCCCGGCTCGACGCCAAGCTCGTCGGCCAGCACGACCCGGACCCGCTGGTAGGCCTCGAGCGCGTCACCCTGCCGGCCGGACCCGGTACAGGGCCAGGATCAGCTGGCCCCACAGCCGTTCCCGCAACGGATGCTCCCGCACCATGCCTTCGAGTTCGCCGGCCAGCCTGCCCTGACCGCCGAGCCGCAGCTCGGCCTCGATCCGGTCCTCGGTCGCCGCCAGCCGCGCCTGCTCCAGCCCGGGTGCTCACGCCGGGCGCGAACCCGGTGTCGGCAAACTCGGCCAGCGGCCGCCCGCGCCACAGGCCGAGCGCCTGGCGCAGCAGCCGCCCCGCCTCGGCCGCGTCCTGACGTTGCAGGGCCGCGTGCCCGTCGGCGGCGAGCTGGTCGAACCGGGCCGCATCCAGGGTGGCGTCGAGGCAATAGCCGCCCGCCCGGGTGAGGATGCGATCGCGGCCCAGGACCTTGCGCAGCCGGGAGATGTGCACCTGCAGACGGTTCCGGTCACCAGGGTCCCTGACCCGGCCACACCAGGTCAAGCAGCTGATCGGCGGACACCGGCTGGCCCGCCGCCAGGGCCAGCGCCACCAGCAGGGCCTGCGGCAGCTGGCCGCCGACATCCACCAGCTGGCCATCGTCGGTGACCACTTCGAGCGGGCCGAGAACCCGGATCTCCATTTCTGGTCATCCTGAGTCCCGCGCCGGCCAGCGCGGCCAGGCACCCGGGCAGGCACCAGGCCGGACACCCGGGCAGGCACCCGGCCGGGCATCCGCCCGGGAGGATCGGCGGCGATCCTCCCGGGCGCCCCGTCGGGCCTCAGCGCCCGTCGGGCCTCAGCTCACGTTGAAGGCCGTGTCGTCGATGACGAACGAGGTCTGCGTGCTCGGAGACCTGCGTCCCGGTGAACTTCAGCGTGATGCTCTGTCCGGCGTAGGCCGACAGGTTGTAGCTGTACTGGGAGTATCCGGTGCCGTGGTTGAGGTTGGAGAACGTGGCCAGCGTCCCGAGCACCGTGCCCGAGCTGTTGAGGATCTGCACGGTCAGGGTGTCGTAGGCGGTCGTCGTGGTGGTCTGGGCCGTGTCGATGTGCAGCCAGAAGCTCAGCTGGTACGTGCTGCAGCCGCTGGGCACGGTGACCGCCTGGGACAGCGTGTCGGTGCGCGCGGAGCTGTAGCCGTCCAGCCAGGCGTCCCACTTCCCGTGTGCGGCGGCTCCTGGGAGTGGTCGCTGATCACGCCGGACGAGGCGGTCCAGGGCGCCGCGGTGCCGGTCTCGAAGCCCGGGTTGCCGAGCAGTTGCGCCGCGGTGCAGCCGCCGCCCGAGCCGGAGCCGATGGTCCAGCTGAACGTGGCGTTGCCGCTGGCGCCGGTGGTGTCGGTGGCGGTCACGGTCACGCTGTAGGTGCCCGCCGTCGTCGGGGTGCCGGAGATCAGGCCGGTCGAGGCACTGATCGACAGGCCCGCGGGCAGGCCGGTCGCGCCGTAGCTGAGGGTCTGCCCGGACGCGGAGTCGGTGGCCGATATCTGCAGGCTGGCGGCGGTGCCCACGGTGCCGGTCTGGCTGCCCGGGTTGGTCACCGTCACCGTGTTGGCGGCCGAGCCCACGGTCCAGGTGAACGTGGCGGACCCGGTCGGCCCGGTGGAGTCCTTGCCGGTCACCGTCACGCTGTAAGTGCCGGCCTTGCTGGCGGTGCCGGAGATCACGCCGGTCGAGGAGCTGATCGACAGGCCCGTGGGCAGCCCGGTGGCCGAGTAGGACAGGCGTGCCGGTCGCGGTGTCTTCGCCCTGGATCTGGAGGTAGAGCGGTGCCGCCGACGGCGGTCGTCTGGGTGCCCGGGCTGAAGATGGCCACCTTGCCGGTGCTTGACCCGGTGAAGTCCGCCGTGAACGTCGTCTCCAGGCCGCTCAGCACGCCGGAGTCGGTGGTGATCAGCCCGAGTTCCCGGTTGTTGTTGAGCGAGTTGCTCGAGAAGTTCTCCGAGCCCACGAACACCTTGGCGGTCGAGAGTGCCGTAGTCGGCGATGACCGTCTTGGCGTGGATGTAGAACCCGGTCGTGGAGGAGTAGCCGGTCACCTTGCCGCCCGCGGCGGTGACCTCGTTGACCTCGGAGCTGTAGGACGACGGGTCCTCGAGCACCACGCGGACGGTCACGCCGCGCTTGGCGTCCGCCACGACCGCGTTGACCAGGGTGGAGTCGCTGAACTCCTCCTGCTCGATGTCGAGGGTGTCTGGGCCCCGTTGATCAGGGCCAGCAGCTGGGTCTGCGAGTCGGTGGGCGACCAGACCAGGTCCGTCCCGTCCGACGGGGTGATCGAGGTCTTCGCGTAGTCGGCGTTGAAGACCGCCACGATCGCCGCCACGTCGGACGGCGTTGGTGTCGAACACTCCGTAATCACGGGAGGTGGCGTAGTAAGTGTTGTCGAAATTGCCGGTGCTGATGTAGGACTCGGCGTTATTGACGGTGATGGTCTTCTGGTGGGTGTAGGTGAATGCGGTGGAGGAGTAGGTCACTCCCACCCCGCCCGCGGTCAGCACGTTATAGGCGCCGGTGTTGTAGGACTTTTGCGCCTGATCGAGGATCACGCGGACGTTGACGCCGGCCTTCTCCCGGCTGACGAGATCGTTCTCGAGCGTGGTGTCCTTCAGCTCGTAGATGGTCACGTCGATCGAACTGGTGGCCGAATTAACGAAGCTGTAGATGGCGTTCTCGCCCTGATCCGGCAGGATCAGCAGGGAGAGGTTGCTGGTGGCTTGGGCTTGGCTGCCGCCCGCGAGCCCGCCCGCGGCCGCCAGGGTGACGGCGGCGAGGGCGAGCGAGAAACGGCGCATGCCGAGGTGGGGCATACTGGCTCCTTGGCCTGGAACGGTTAGTCCTCAACGCTGAGCGCCCTGAACATACAATGCGCCGCGCGGCAGGTCTAGGCCGCGCCGAGGACTTATTCTCAGGGGCACAGGGAAAGCCAGGGCAGTCGCCGAAAATTCAAATGAACTAAAGCTTCTATTCGCGCTCGCGATCAGGGCTCCGGCGTGTTCCGGGCTTGCCCAGGTTGATGCGGTGTGCGGTGGCTGGGCGGTGTTGCCCGGATGGCAGGGTACGGGCAGGCCGCGTTGATCGTGCAGGTCTTCGAGGTCTGGGTGTGGCATGCCCGCAGTGGTTTGCCGCGGGCCCCGCCAGCCTGGCCGCCAGCCGCGCGGTCATCACTGCGGCCAGCAAGCACGCCGGGTCCCTGCCCGCCCCCGAAAGCGGCGCGACCGCACCACCACCCCCGCCGGCACCCCCTGCCTCCATGGCCCCGGCCAGGGCTGCGCCAGGTCCCGCTCGCCCCGCTTCCGGCGGCTTCGCCGGGGCCGAACCCCCGAAACCCCGGAACCTGACCCGCAACGATGGACCATCGGTGTTGCCCGGGCGCAATGCCAGGAAGTTAAGGAAGCGCCTTCGGCTCTGCCTGCCTCATGATCATGGCCAGAAACGGGCGTATAGGCCGCGTCGGTCATTATGTAGTGGTTTGCGGTTTTGGCGTGTCAGGATGTGCTGCGGCGGTTGCTGAGGATGCCGTGGCGGTGCTGGTGGCGAGGTTCGCGGTGGTGGGGCCGGTCGCGGATGAGCGGGTGCGCGACCACGGCTTTCCCGAGGAGGACGCGGCGGCGGCTGGTCACCTGCGGTGCCGGCGGCTTCAGCGGCAGGCGGTGCCGGGCCGGGAAGGGCCAGCTCGCCCGCCCGGGCGGAGCAGGGCGGCCTGGCGGTCACTGGGCGGTCACTTCCCGCCTGGCGCGTAGTCAGTGAATGCGGCTTTCTCCCGCAAAGAACCGGTACGCTGCCGCATTCCCCCGAAACTGGCGCCGTACGCGAGTGAGGGGAAGCGTGTGCTGTGATGTGAGGGGCCGGTCAGCGCGTCCCGGCGGAGCGGGGCGCCCCGGTTCCCCGGCTCGGACGGACCCGGCCAGGGCCGTGCGCGGCGAACCAGCGGCTGGTGTTCTCCGCGTTGCGGGCGGGGAAGAACGCGCCCGCGGGTTCGCGATCAGCCCGGCCCGGGGCAGGGGAGAACCGGCGACACGCCCGAAGTTAATAACAGCCGCGGCCGTAGTACCGGAACTGGCCACGATCATGATGGGCGCCGGAATGCCGCCACCCAAAATCCCGGCATAAAGTACGTAAAGGGCTCGCGTTGCCCTTACCGGCCGGCGGCTGACGCTATACCACAGCAGGCCGCCACCCGCGCCGCCCTCCGACGCTGGCCCAACCCGCAGCGAGGATCCTGACCAGCAGCAAAGCCTCGAAATTCGGCACCCACGAGTTCCCTTAAATTCCTAGCATTGTTGCCTGGGCCACCACGTTGGACCATCGGTGTGGGTCGATAGCGCGGACGTCCGGCACGGGCGTGCCGGGCGAGGCCCATGGTGCTCGCGGGATGCTGACCCTCCGCCCGGGGGGTGATCTAATCCGCACCCGGGTGGCCGGGTGACCGGGTGGCCGGGTGGTCGGGTGACCGGGCGGACGCTGGTTGCTGAGGCACCCGACAGAAATGGGACATTCACGGAAGGCGCCGGAGTCCTGCGCTCGCGATCGCTTCGGGCTGGGCCCGGGCCACGCGGAGATAGCGCCGTGATGGCGTTTCCCCGCGGCCGTCCAATGCCGCGTAACGTTCGCAGGGCGGTCCGGGGGTAAAGCGCCGGACCGTCCTGCGAACGAGTCCGCCCCGCCCAGGCAGACCAGTGACAATCGTTCCTGTGTCACTGACTCCCGTATGAGGGAGTCGCTGTCACACAAGAAGTTCGAAATATGCCGTTTAGGAAAAGCAAGAGCCTGATGGTGCTGCAGAGACTGCGGTGCGGTGCCGGGCCCTGCGGTGCCGGGCCCTGCGGTGCGGTGCTGGGGAGACTGCGCGCGGTGCGGTGGCGAGGCAGCCGGACAAACGACCGCGTCAGCCGCGCGCGGCGGCGGCCTGAAGTTCCTGCCATACCCGGTGCGGGGTGGCCGGCATGTCGATGTGCCGGACGCCGAGGTGCGCCACCGCGTCGATGATGGCGTTCTGCACGGCCGGGGTCGAGCCGATCGTGCCGGCCTCCCCGATCCCCTTGGCTCCGAGCGGGTTGTAGCTGGTCGGCGTGGCCATGTCGGCCAGCTCGAAGCTGGGCACCTCGGTGGCCGACAGGAACGCGTAGTCCGCGAAGCTCGAGGTCAGCGGGTTGCCGTCGGCGTCGTAGACGACCTCCTCGAGGAACGCCTGCGCGGCGCCCTGGGCGATGCCGCCGTGCCGCTGGCCCTCGGCGATCAGCGGGTTGACGATGGTGCCCGCGTCGTCGACGGTGACCACCCGGCGCAGCGTCGTGTGGCCGGTCTCGGTGTCCACCTCGACCACCGCCACATGCGCCCCGAACGGGAAGGTCGCGCCGGGCGCGCTGAACACCGCGCGGACGAACAGCCGCTCGGCCTCCGCGAGCTTGGCCAGCGGCACCGACGCGTCCGGGTCGCCCGCCACGGCGAACGCGCTGGCGCGTGCGTCGAAGACCAGGTCGGCCGGGCTGGCTTCAAGCTCGTCGGCCGCCCGCTGCCTGGCCACGTCGATGAGCTCCCGCGAGGCCTGCTGCACCGCCGCGCCGCCCTGTTGCAGGCTGCGTGAGCCGCCGGTGCCGCCGCCCTCGGGGATCAGGTCGGTGTCGCCCCACTTCAGCGTGATCTTGTCGATACCGATGCCGAGCTCGTCGCTGGCCAGCATCGCCCAGACGGTGGCGTGACCCTGGCCGTGCGGTGACGTTCCGGTCAAGATGGTCGCGCTGCCGTCGGGGTGGACCTCGACGGTGGCGTTTTCGCTGGGATTGCCCGATTCGGCGCCGGCCCCGGTGATCTCGACGTAGCAGGACAGGCCGATGCCGAGCTGGACCACGTCCCCGTCCGCGCGCCGTTTGGCCTGCTCGGCGCGGAGGTCGGCGTATCCCGCCGCGGCCAGCGCCCGGTCCAGCGCGACCGCGTAGTCGCCGCTGTCGTACACGGCGCCGAAGGCGGTCGTGTGCGGCTCGGTGAACTTGGGCAGCAGGTTCTTCCTGCGCACCTGCGCCGGGTCGGCGCCGATCTCGGCGGCGAACAGGTCGATGGCCCGTTCCACCGCGGCCGTGGCCTCGGGCCGGCCCGCGCCGCGGTAGGCGCCGACCGGCGTGGTGTTGGTCACCACCGAGGTGGCCACCGCCTCGGCGCGTGGTATGGCGTACGGCCCGGGTGCCATCAAGATGGTCAGGAACGGCAGGAACGCTCCGAACCTCAGGTACGCCCCGGAGTCCTGCAGGATCTCCAGCCGGTAGGCCTGCACGGTCCCGTCCCGGCGGCCGCCGATGGTGACGGTCTGGCGCTGCGCCCGGCCGTGCGTCATCCCGACCAGGTTCTCGTTGCGGGATTCCGTCCAGCGCGCCGGGCGGCCCAGCCGCCGGGCCACCCAGCACACCACCGCGTGCTCCGGGTCGGCGCCGAACTTGGCCCCGAAGGCGCCCCCCACGTCCGGGGTGATGATCCGGATCCCGGCCTGGTCCATCCCGAGCATGCCCGCCAGGGCCGCGCGCGTGCCCTGCGCGCCCTGGTTGGGGATCCACGCCGTCAGCCGGCCGTCCGCCCCCCAGGCCGCGGCCGCGGCCCGGGTCTCCATCGGCGCCGGCGCCACCCGCTGGTTGGCGATCGTGCGGGAGACGACCACCTCGCAGCCGTCGAACAGGTCCGCCGCCAGCGCGGAGCGGTCGCCGAACGAGACGGCCACGTTGGTGCCCGCCGCCGGGAACAGCAGCGGGGCGCCGTCCGCCGCGGCCTCGGCCATGTCGATGACGGGCGGCAGCACCTCGTAGTCGATGTCCACCAGGTCCGCGGCGTCCTCGCCGGCGTACCGGCCCTCGGTGACGACGACCGCCACCGGCTCGCCGACCCAGCGCACCACGTCGCGGGCCAGCAGGCACTGGCCCATCTCCGCGTTCATGCCAGGGAACGGCGGTCCCTGCACCGGGAGGTCGGCCAGGTCGTCCCCGGCGAAGGCGGCGATGACGCCGGGGGAGCTCAGCGCGCCGCTGAGATCGACGGAACGAATCCGCGCGTGCGCCACCGTCGACCTGACGAAGGACACGTGGCAGGCGCCCGCCAGCTGCTCGTCCTGGACGTCGGCGGTGTACACGCCGCCGGTGGTCAGGAAACGGGGGTCTTCTGTCCGCATGACCCTGGTGCCGAGAATGCTCATTACTCGATCTTGCCTGGCCAGCCGGCCAGCGGTGAAACCGCCCCCGGCGTACACGCGGGCGACCAGGCCATCGGGTATCCTTGGTGCGGTAGCGATGGCGGAGTAGCTCAGTCAGGCAGAGCAAGCGGCTCATAATCGCTGTGTCGCCGGTTCAAGTCCGGCCTCCGCTACACTTACCCAGTCCCGATACGCGGGACGCCAAGCGACGATAAGAAAGGCACTCCACCGTGGCTGCCACCGATGTCCGGCCGAAGATCACGCTGGCTTGCCAGGAGTGCAAGCGCAGGAACTACATCACCAAGAAGAACCGGCGTAACGACCCGGACCGCCTGGAGCTGAAGAAGTACTGCCCGTGGTGCCGCTGCCACCGAGCGCACCGCGAGACTCGCTAGCCCGCTCGTGGCGATCAACACCGACTACATCGGCCGGACCTTCGAGCCGTCGGCGCCGTACGAGGTCAGCCGGGTCAAGATCGCTGAGTTCGCCGACGCGATCGGTGAGCCGAGCCCGCTGTGCCGCGACCGCGAGGCCGCCCGCGCCGCGGGCTACCCGGACGTCATCGCGCCGCCCACCTTCGCCATCGTGATCAGCTCGGCGGGCAGCCGGCAGATAACGTCCGACCCCGGCCTGGGCGTGAACTACGCCATGATCGTGCACGGCGAGCAGAGCTTCACCCACGTCCGCCCGCTGCACGCCGGCGACGTGGTGGTGTCGCAGTCCACGATCGAGGGCATCAAGACGGTCCGCAGCCTGACCACGCTGACCACCGTGACGCAGATCAGGACCACCGACGGCGAGCACGTCGCCACGGCCCGGGCCACGCTGGTCGAACGCGGCGCGTAGGGAGACGATGATGGCGGGTCCCGGGTACGACGACGTGGCGGCGGGCACCGAGCTCCCCCTCCAGCAGTATGAGGTGACCCGGCGCGACCTGGTGCGGTACGCGGGCGCCTCCGGCGACTTCAACGTGATCCACTGGAACGAGCGCATCGCCACGTCGGTCGGCCTGCCGAATGTGATCGCGCACGGCATGCTGACGATGGCGCTGGCCGGCCGGTTCCTGACCGAATGGGCGGGCGACCCGGGCGCGGTGACCGATTTCGGCGTCAGGTTCTCCTCCCCGGTCGTCGTGCCGGACGACGACAAGGGGGCCCTGGTCGAGATCAGCGGTGTCGTCACCGGCAAGCTCGCCCCCCTGGACGGGCAGAGCCGCCTGGTGACGGTCGACCTCACCGCCAGGTCCGGCGGCACCAAGGTCCTGACCCGCGCCCAGGCCACCGTCCGCCTCCCGTGAGGCTGGCCGACCACACCACCCGTCCTGGCCGACCACACCACCATCGGCCTGGGCGGCCCGGCCCGCAGCTTCGTCCGGGCGGGCACGGAATCCGAGCTGGTCGGCGCGGTGCACGCCGCCGACGCCCGCGGCGAGCCCGTGCTGATCCTCGGCGGCGGCAGCAACCTGGTGATCGCCGACGAGGGTTTCGACGGCACCGTCGTGCAGGTCGCGACCCGCGGTTTGCGGCCCGGCCCCGCGCCGGGCCTGGTGTCGGTCGCGGCCGGCGAAGACTGGGACGCGGTGGTGGCCAGGACCGTGGCGCAGGGCCTGGCCGGCCTGGAGTGCCTGTCCGGCATCCCCGGCCTGGCCGGCGCCACCCCGATCCAGAACGTCGGCGCCTACGGCCAGGAAGTCTCGCAGACCATCACCGAGGTGCGGGTCTACGACCGTCAGGCGCAGAAAATCTTCAATCTGCCGAACGGACAGTGCGATTTCGGCTACCGCACCAGCCGGTTCCGCGGGGCCGGCGCCTTCGTGGTGCTCGAGGTGACCTTCGGCCTCGCGGTGCAGCCCCGGTCGGTGCCCGTCCGCTACGCCGAGCTGGCCGCCGCCCTCGGCGTCGCCGTGGGGGACCAGGTCCCCGCCGCGCGGGCCCGCGCGGCGGTGCTCGAGCTCAGACGGCGCAAGGGCATGGTCATCGATCCCGCCGACCCCGATACCCGCAGCGTCGGCTCGTTCTTCGTCAACCCGGTGCTCGACCGCGCGACCCTGGCCGCCGTCGAGGCGGCCGCCCGGGTCAGGTGCGGCGCGGACGTCCGGGTGCCCAGGTTCGACGCCGGGGACGGCCTGGTCAAGGTGCCGGCCGCGTGGCTGATCGAGCGGGCCGGGTTCGGCAAGGGGTTCGCTGGCGGTGACGGCGCCCGGATCTCCGCCAAGCACACCCTGGCCCTGGTCAATGCCGGGTCGGCCAGCACGGCCAGCCTGCTGGCCCTGGCCCGGCAGATCAGGGACGGGGTCCTGGACACGTTCGGGGTGTCGCTGAGCGCCGAACCTGTCCTGGTCGGCGTCGCGCTTTAACGCGACGCCGACCAGCTCGTGCGGCTAGTGCAGCAGGTTGAGCGTGTTGGTGGCGTCGTCGACGAAGTAGACGGCGCGGTGACCCGTAGCCAGCCCGAACAGGGCGCCCGCACCGGCCGGCGAACCGGAGCTGTCCAGCGTGCGCACCGCGACCTGCGCTCCGAACGGGGTGATCTCGACCAGGTTCCCGTCGTTGCTGTTGACGGTCAGGATGTCACCGCCCGGGGCGACGACCAGGCCGAGCTCGCCGTTCAGGTGGTGGCCCGATGAGACAGTGAAGCCCCGGCCGTCGCTGCCGCCGCGGAAGACCGCGTCCGGAATGCCGGCCACCCGGTTGGCCAGCGTGTCGGCCACGTACAGCACCCCGTTGGGGCCGAGGCCGACGCCGGTGGGGCCGACGACCAGGGCTGCGGAGTTCAGCTGCTCAGCGAAGCCGGAGCCGATCGTGGTGTCGTACTTGATCCACGGCAGTCCGTGCCGCGGGACCTGCAGCACCAGCCGGAGCACGGTGCCGCCGTAGACGGTGCCGCCGTTGGCCGCGACCGTCCCGTTCAGGACGTTCGTGACGAACAGGACGGCCTGGTTACCCAGGTCCAGGGCGGTGGAGTCCCAGGGGCCGTTGATGCCGTGGCCGCTGAACGTTTCCCGCACGTGGCCCCACTGGTCCAGCACGATCAGGCAGCCAGGCCCGGACACACTGCCGTTCTTGGTGGGCAGCGAGCCGACGATGACCCAGCCGCTGCGCAGCACGGACAGGGCCGTGGTCAGGCCCACCCCGCCGGGGCAGCCGGCCAGCTGGGGACTGACCCGGGCGAACTGCGACACGTGCCCGGACGGCGAGACCTGGACGATGGTGGTGCCGGTGCCCTGCGCGTTGGCCTGGTCGTTGAAGTTGCTGACCAGCACGTCGCCGTGCCGCAGGTCACCGGTGCTGCGCGGGACGACCGCCACCCCGTAGGGGTTGACGTCGCCGTTGCCCGGCACCGTCGAGGCGAGCGTCGTGACGTGGTGCAACGGGCCGGTGAAGGCCGGGAAGCCTGCCGCGCTCGCGGCCCCGGCGGTCAGGCCCAGCAATCCGGCCGTGACGGTGACGATCCCGGCCAGCGCGGCCGCGTGTCTTCGTGGTGCTGTCATATCCATCGCGCTCCCTTGGGCTGGAGAATGTCTCCACCCATGGGCAACGTGGCCGGGAGCGGCCTGGTTCAGGCCAACGCCGGATAGACCAGAGCTCGCGGCGCCTTGGTGCGAAAGGACACGGCTCACCGGAATTGCCGGGCCCTGAGCCCGCTCAACCCGGTGATCTTTCGCGGCGGCCGCGAGCACTGGCCTCCACCCTTAACCACGTCGGCCGCGCCGCCCCGGCTCACTCCCGTGACCGCGCGTAAGCATCCGGTAATAACGCACACCAGGGACCGTTCCGCCGAAGCTGACGATGTTCGACCGGCGGAGCCGACCTTGACGGTGCTGCCGGGTGGGGAAGGGCGGCGTCGACGTCGGCCAGCGGGCGGACGTCGAGGGTGACGGCCAGGGTCTCGGCGGAGATGAAGGCGGCGTGGGTGCCGATCGCCGCGGCGGCCGCGGCGTCGGCGCCGAGGGTGAGCCGGATCCGGTCCGAGACGTCCAGGCCCGCGTCCCGGCGGGCCTGCTGCACGATGCGCACCACGTCGCGCGCGGTGCCCTCGGCCGCGAGCTCGGGCGTGACCAGGGTATCCAGCGCGATCAGCCCGGCCTGACCGGGCAGCGCCGCGGTCGAGTCCGGGTCGGCGGCGACCAGCTTCAGGTCGACCTCGCCGGGCAGCAGGTCGACCCCGGCCGCGGTGATGCACGTCGCCGGACTGCGTCCAGGCCCCCGCCTTGACGGCGCGGATGACCTCCTGGACCCGAGGGCCGAGCCGCGGCCCGAGCTGCCGCGGGTTCACCGTCAGCGTCGGAGGTGCCCAGGGTGGCCGGGTCGGCGGACAGCCGGACCTGCTTGACGTTGACCTCCTCGGCGATCAGGTCGGTGAACGGGGCCAGCGACCCGGCGTCCGGGTGCGCGATGGTCAGCGAGGCGAGCGGCAGCCGGACCCGGAGCGCTCTGGCCTTGCGCAGCCCGAGCGCGGTGCTGCAGGCGGCCCGGGCCAGGTCCATGGCGCCGGTCAGCTCCTCGTCCGCGGGCCAGCCGCCGTGACCTCCGGCCAGTCCGTCAGGTGCACGCTCGGCGCGCCGGTCAGGCCGCGCCAGATCACCTCGGTGGTCAGCGGCAGCAGCGGCGCGGCGGCCCGGCAGAGGGTCTCGAGCACCGTCCACAGGGTGTCGAGCGCGTCCTGCTCGCCGGCCCAGAACCGCGGCCGCGACCGGCGGATGTACCAGTTGGTCAGCACCTCGAGGTGCTCCCGGAGGGTCAGGCAGGCGCCGCCGATGTCGTAGCCGTCGAGCAGCCGTTCCATCTCGGTCACCGCGGTCCCGGTCTTGGCCAGGATGTAGCGGTCGAGCACGTGCTCGCTCGCGGTCGACCGGCGGGCCGTCCGTGACTCGGCGTTGGCGTACAAGGTGAAGAGCCGGTAGCTGTTCCACAGCGGCAGGATCGCCTGCCGGACCGCCTCCCTGATGCCCGGCTTCGGTCACCACCAGGTTCCCGCCGCGCAGCACCGGGCTGGCCATCAGGAACCAGCGCATGGCGTCCGAGCCGTCCCGGTCGAAGACCTCGTTCACGTCCGGGTAGTTGCGCAGGCTCTTGGACATCTTCTGGCCGTCGTCGCCGAGCACGATGCCGTGGCTGACGCAGAGCCGGAAGGCCGGCCGGTCGAACAGCGCGGTGGCCAGCACGTGCAGGGTGTAGAACCAGCCGCGGGTCTGGCCGATGTACTCGACGATGAAGTCGCCCGGGTAGTGAGAATCGAACCACTCGCGGTTCTCGAACGGGTAGTGCACCTGGGCGAACGGCATCGACCCGGACTCGAACCAGCAGTCAAGCACCTCGGGGACCCGGCGCATGGTGGACCGCCCGGTGGGGTCGTCCGGGTTCGGCCGGGTCAGCTCGTCGATGGCCGGGCGGTGCAGGTCGTCCGGGCGCACGCCGAAGTCACGCTCGAGCTCGTCCAGCGAGCCGTACACGTCGGTGCGCGGGTAGTCCGGGTCGTCGCTCTGCCAGACCGGGATGGGCGAGCCCCAGAACCGGTTCCGGCTGATCGACCAGTCCCGCGCGCCCGCCAGCCAGTTGCCGAACTGGCCGTCCTTGACGTGCCCGGGCACCCAGGTGATCTGCTCGTTCAGCTCGACCATCCGGTCGCGAGAACGTGCTCACCGCCACGAACCAGCTGGACAGCGCCTTGTAGATCAGCGGGTTACGGCACCGCCAGCAGTGCGGGTAGGAGTGGGTGTAGGTCTGGGCGCGGACCAGGTCGCCCTGCTCTCGCAGCTTTGCGACGATCCCGGCGTTGGCGTCGAAGACCTGCTGGCCCTCGAAGTCGGGCACCACCGAGGTGAACCGGGCGCCGTCGTCCACGGTCAGCACGGTCGGGATGCCGGCCGCGCCGCAGGCCTCGGCGTCGGCCTCGCCGTAGGCCGGGGCCATGTGCACCACGCCGGTGCCGTCCTCGGTGGTGACGTCGCCGCTGAGGATGACCCGGAACGCGTTCTGCGTGCCGAACTTCTCCGTGTCGGCCAGGTACGGCAGCAGCGGCTCGTACCGGCGTCCGGCCAGCTCGGCGCCGGTCAGCGTGCCGACCTCGGTGGCGCCTTCCAGCTCGGCCTCGTAGGCGGCCTGGCGGTCCCGGGCCAGGATGTACCGCTCGCCTTCGCGCTCCAGGACCACGTAGCTGATGTCCGCGCCGACCGCGCAGGCCAGGTTGGAGGGCAGCGTCCACGGCGTGGTGGTCCAGGCCAGCAGCCACTCCCCGGTTTCCAGCTTGAACCGGACCGTGACCGAGGGGTCCTGCCGGTCCCGGTAGGTGTCCTCGTCCATCCGCAGCTCGTGGTTGGACAGCGGGGTCTCGCACCGCCAGCAGTAGGGCAGCACCTTGAACCCCTGGTACACCAGGCCCTTGTCCCACAGCTGCTTGAACGCCCACATGACGCTTTCCATGTAGGGCAGGTCCAGCGTCTTGTAGTCGTGGTCGAAGTCGACCCAGCGGGCCTGCCGCGTCACGTAGTCGCGCCACTCGCGGGTGTAACGCAGCACGGACTCGCGGCAGGCCTGGTTGAACTTCTCCACGCCCATGGCGAGGATCTCGGCCTTGCCGGAGATGCCGAGCAGCCGTTCGGCCTCCACCTCGGCGGGCAGCCCGTGGGTGTCCCAGCCGAACCGGCGCTCCACCCGTTTGCCCTGCATGGTGCGAAAGCGCGGCACCACGTCCTTGACGTAGCCGGTGATCAGGTGACCGTAGTGCGGCAGCCCGTTGGCGAACGGCGGCCCGTCGTAGAAGACGAACTCGTCGTCGGCCGGGCGCTGCCGCACCGAGGTGCGGAACGTGTCCTGGGCCTGCCAGTACGCGAGCACGTCGCGCTCGAGGTCAGGAAAGTTCGGCTGGGCGGGCACGCCCGGGCCAGCATCTTCGTGAACGTGGATAGACGGCCATCGTGTGCGGTTCCTCGCGGTGCGGTCCTCGGCTAGGCCGCGAGGACGACACGCCCGCTCCCGCGCGGGCCCACCGCGGTACCACCTCGCTTGCCGCCGTCCAGGTCTTTCGAGCCCGGACCCGCGACCGCTCGTCATCCGGCTGTAACGGGCCGGACCCGCCCGGTTCTACTCAGGCCCGGCGCGGGCCCTTTCTTCCGGAAGCTCCCCGGTGATAGCCGGATCAACGCCATGTGCCCTCCAGCGTATCCGCTGCCGCCCCTATTCCGCGCGCTGGTGCCGCATCAGGTAAAACGTTCCCCGCCTCTGGCCGCTTCGCCGGGGCAGAACCCCGAACCTGACCCACAGCGAAGGACCATCGGTGCTGCCAGGGCAACCATCGGTGTCGTTCGAGAGCGAAAGCGCCTGGTACGGATGTGCCAGCCGAGGCGGGTGGTGTTCACGTGATGCTGACCCTTCGCCGGGCGTGACCTTTACCGCACGGATCATGGCGGTACGGCGTGGCCAGCCAGGCGTCGATGCCGGTGAGGAGTCGTGGCGCAGAGGGGGTCGGGGGCGACCGAGGACAGGACCGACGCGCGGGCCAGGTCGGCTAGCTCGGCGTCGGTGAAGCCGTGCGCGTGCCTGGCGATCTCGTACTGCGCGGCCAGCCGCGGGCCGAACAGCAGCGGGTCGTCGGCGCCGAGCGCGATCGGCACCCCGGCCTCGAACAGGTAGCGGAGCGGGACCTGGGACGGGGCCGCCGCGATGCCGAGCGCGACGTTGGAGGACGGGCATACCTCGCAGGTGATGCCCTCGGCGGCCAGCCGCTTGACCACGGCCGGGTCCTCGGCGGCCCGGATGCCGTGACCGATGCGGTTCGCGTGCAGGTCGTCCAGGCAGGCGGTCACGCTGGCCGGGCCGGCCAGCTCGCCGCCGTGCGGCACCAGCAGCAGCCCGGCCCGCTCGGCGATGCGGAACGCCGCGGCGAAGTCGTGCGCGGGCCCGCGCCGCTCGTCGTCGGACAGGCCGAACCCGGTGACCCCCTGCCCGGCGTACTGCGCGGCCAGCCGGGCCAGGGTCCTGGCCTCCAGCGGATGCTTGGTCCGGTTAGCCGCGACGATGACGCCGATCCCGACCCCGGTGGCCCGCGTCGCCGCGGCGGCCGCGTCGAGCACCAGCTCGATCATGGCCGTGATCCCGCCGAACCGCCCGGCGAAGCCGGAGGGATCGATCTGGATCTCCAGCCAGCCCGAGCCCTCGGCCCGCTCGTCCTGCGCCGTCTCGGTCAGCAGCCGCCGCACGTCAGCCGGGGTGCGCAGCACCGCCCGGGCGGTGTCGTACAGCCGCTGGAACCGGAACCAGCCGCGCTCGTCGGTGCCGCTCAGCTGCGGCGGCCAGTCTTCGGTGAGCGCGGCGGGCAGCCGGATCCCGCGGCCGGCGGCCAGCTCGACCAGCGTCTGGTGCCGCATGGCCGCGGTGAAGTGCAGGTGCAGGTGCGCCTTGGGCAAGCGTGGCGATCGGCCGCAAGCGAGCCGCCGGGAGTTCTCCGGGGCGTCCGCAGGCGCCCCGGAGGCGACCGGGGTACAGAACATCCGCCTAGTGTGCCGTGCCTACCTGGCGTCCGCGAGCAGCTTGGCCATCCGCCCGATGCCTTCTTCGAGGTCAGCGTCGCCGAGCGCGCAGGAAAGCCGGAAATATCCGGGCGTACCGAACGCCTCGCCGGGAACCACGGCCACCTCGGCCTCGTCCAGGATGAGGCCGGCCAGCTCCGCCGACGTCTGCGGACGGCGGCCGGCGATCTCGCGGCCGAGCAGGCCCTTGACGCTCGGGTAGCAGTAGAACGCCCCCTGCGGCTCCGGGCAGATCACGCCGTCGATGTCGTTCAGCATCCTGGTCATGGTCTGCCTCCGCCGGTCGAACGCCGTGCGCATGGTGGCGACGGCGGCCAGGTCCCCGGAGACGGCGGCGAGCGCGGCGGCCTGCGCCACGTTGCAGACGTTGGAGGTGGCGTGGCTCTGCAGGTTCGCCGCCGCGCTGATCACGTCCTTCGGCCCGATCATCCAGCCCACCCGCCAGCCGGTCATCGCGTAGGTCTTGGCCACGCCGTTGAGCACCACGCAGGTGTCGGCCAGCTCCGGCGTCTGGACCGGGATCGAGGAGAAGGCCGCGTCGCCGTACACCAGGTGCTCGTAGATCTCGTCGGTGATCACCCACAGGCCGTTGGCCGCGGCCCAGCGGCCGATCTCGGCCACCATGCCGGGCGGGTACACCGCTCCGGTCGGGTTGGACGGCGAGACGAAGAGCAGCACCTTGCTGCGCGGCGTGCGGGCCGCTTCCAGGTCGGCGACCGAGGCCAGGTAGCCGGATCCCTCGTCGGTGAGCACCGGCCGCATGACGCCGCCGGCCAGCGCGATGGCCTCGGGGTAGGTGGTCCAGTAGGGCGCGGGCACGATGACCTCGTCGCCGGGGTCGAGCAGGGTGGCGAACGCCTGGTAGACCGCCTGCTTGCCGCCGTTGGTGACCAGCACCTGGCTCGGTTCGACCTGGTAGCCGGAATCCCTGGCCGTCTTGTCCGCGATCGCCTGCCTGAGCTCGGGCAGGCCCGCGGCCGGGGTGTACTTGTGGAACCGCGGCTCGGCGCAGGCCCGCTGGGCGGCCTCGACGATGTAATCAGGGGTCGGGAAGTCCGGCTCGCCTGCGCCGAAGCCGATGACCGGCCGGCCGGCCGCCTTGAGCGCCTTGGCCTTGGCGTCCACGGCCAGCGTGGCGGATTCGGAGATAGCGGAGACGCGTGCGGAAACTCTGGTTGACATGGCCTCATTCTCCCACCGTGGACACTGTCCTGCGTGGGATTTAGCCGCGCGAGGGTTAGGCTGCCCAGGTAACGAGCCCCTTGAGCCCCTTGCAGCCCCTCGGGACCAGGCGGTTCGACGGACGGGCGGTTCAGACGTACACTGCATGGACCGACAGCGGTCCTGTCGCTGCGGCAGCGTGCCCGCGTGCTCGCGGTGGGCGTTAGCTGAAGCAGTGCAGGAAGCCCAGGGCAGTAGCTCAATTGGCCAGAGTCCCGGTCTCCAAAACCGGCGGTTGGGGGTTCGAGTCCCTCCTGCCCTGCGAGTGCGATCCGGCGAACCCGCCAGAGCCGGCGGACCATTAGGTGAGGATATGGCAACTCAGACACGTGGTGAGGCCCCGGAGAAACGGAGCGGAGCCGGACGCGCGGCCAAGAGCCAGCGGACGACCCCGGCCCTGTTCTTCCGGCAGATGGTCGGCGAGCTTCGCAAGGTTATCTGGCCGACCCGCAAGGAGCTTGTCACCTACACGGTGGTCTGCCTGACCTTCGTCATCTTCATGGTCATCGTGGTGACGAGCCTGGACTACGGGTTCACCAAGCTGGTGTTCGAGGTGTTCGGCTAGGCGCCACCCGGGGTCTTGGGGGTTCTTCCCCGGGAGAGCAGAGCCCGGGAGCGCCGCCCATCAGCCGTGCGCACGCCAGGCACGGCGCCATGATCGGACCATGATCATGGCTTGAGGAAAGAGAGAGCAATCGTGTCCGAGACCCAACTGGATTCCGCGGCGACGGGCGCAACAGAACCCGACGCGGAAACCGGGGAGGCCGATGACGTGAGCGAATACAGCGAAGAAGCCGACGGGCCGAGCGCCGAGAGCGATGCTGACGTGAGCTCCTCGGCTGAGGAAGTGGCGCCCCCGGCTGACGAAGCCGAGGATGCCGCCGCCGGGGCCGACGAGTCCGACGCCGCCGACGGAGCCGCTGACGGCGCCGCGGCCGAGGACTCGCCCGACAGCGTGCGGGAGGAATTCGAGCGGGAACTGCGCATGATGCCCGGCGACTGGTACGTGGTGCACTCGTACGCGGGTTACGAAAACCGGGTGAAGACCAACCTGGAGAGCCGCATCCAGTCGCTGAACATGGAGGACTACATCTACCAGATCGAAGTCCCCGTGCACATGGTGACCGAGATCAAGCAGGGCAAGCGCCAGCAGGTGTCCGAGAAGGTGCTGCCCGGCTACATCCTGGTGCGGATGGACCTGACCGACGAGTCGTGGGCCGTGGTCCGCAACACCCCCGGCGTGACCGGCTTCGTCGGCCTGTCCAGCCGTCCGTCGCCGCTGCAGCTCGGCGAGGTGGCGAACCTGCTCGCGCCGGAGCCCGAGCCGGGGACCAAGCAGGCCGCCGAAGCGGCCCGGACCTCTACGGTGGAATTCGAGGTCGGCGAGTCGGTTACCGTTATGGACGGCCCGTTCGCGACGCTTCCCGCCACCGTGAACGAGATCAACCCGGACACCGCCAAGCTCAAGGTGCTGGTGTCCATCTTCGGCCGCGAGACGCCGGTGGAACTGTCGTTCGACCAGGTCACGAAGATCTAGAACCCAAGGTACAAGTTAAGGAAGCATCACCATGCCGCCAAGAAGGAAGAAGCTCGCCGCCGTCGTCAAGGTGCAGCTGCCGGCCGGCCAGGCTACGCCGGCGCCGCCCGTCGGTACCGCGCTGGGCCCGCACGGCGTGAACATCATGGACTTCGTCAAGCAGTACAACGCGGCGACGGAAGGCCAGCGGGGCAACATCATCCCGGTCGAGATCTCGATCTTCGAGGACCGGACCTTCACCTTCATCACCAAGACGCCGCCGGCCGCTGAGCTGATCAAGAAGGCCGCGAGCGTCGACAAGGGCAGCGCCGAGCCGCACAAGACCAAGGTCGGCAGCATCACCGCCGCCCAGGTCCGCGACATCGCGCAGACCAAGATGCCGGACCTGAACGCGACCACGATCGAGGCCGCCGAGAAGATCATCGCGGGCACCGCGCGCTCGATGGGAATCAAGGTCGACAGCTGAGGCGTTTGGCCAGCAGCAGTTCGCACATGACCGTGGCAGGGCCGGGCGCGGCCCGCTGACCACGACCTCCAGACTTAGGAGATAGCCATGAAGCGCAGTAAGTCCTACCGCCAGGCCGACGAGCAGATCGACCACGAGCGGCTTTACAGCCCGGCCGAGGCGGTCACGCTCGCCAAGTCCGGCCAGGTGACGAAGTTCGACCCGACCGTCGAGGTGGCGCTGCGGCTTGGCGTCGACCCGCGTAAGCAGGACCAGATGGTCCGCGGCACCGTCAACTTGCCGAACGGCACGGGCAAGACCGCCCGCGTACTCGTCTTCGCCACCGGGGACCGGGCCGAGGAGGCCCGCGCGGCGGGCGCCGACTTCGTCGGCTCCGACGACATGATCGAGCGCATCCAGGGTGGATTCCTGGACTTCGACGCGGTGGTCGCGACCCCCGACCTGATGGGCAAGGTCGGCCGTCTCGGCCGGGTGCTCGGGCCCCGCGGCCTGATGCCGAACCCGAAGACCGGCACCGTGACCCCCGACGTCGCCAGGGCCGTGACCGAGATCAAGGGCGGCAAGATCGAGTTCAGGACGGACCGGCACGGCAACCTGCACTTCATCATCGGCAAGGCGTCGTTCCCGTCGACGTCCCTGCTGGAGAACTACGCCGCCGCGCTGGACGAGGTGATCAGGCTCAAGCCCGCCGCGGCCAAGGGCAGGTACGTGAGGAAGGTCACCTTCACCACCACGATGGGCCCCGGCATCCCGGTCGACCCCAACAAGACCCGCAACTTCACCGACGAGCTCGCCGAAGCGCAGCGCCTGACCCCCAGCGCCTGACCCCCAGCGCCTGCCCGCCGGCCCCCTCGTCGCTCCGCGATAGGGGGCCGATGGCACTTTGAGTACCGAACGGCCGCGGCGATTTGAACCATGGACCTCTGGCACGTAACCTGTAGGTACCGAAGACCGCTGGATGCTGACGCGTTCGCGCGCCGGCCGAAGGCTCCGCCCGGGAGTTCGCTCCCGGGCCGGACATCCCGCGCAGGTGAACCGAGCTGTAGTGGTCAGTCATGGACCTTGCCGCCCCGTGCGCCTCGCGCCGGGGCGTTTTTGCTGTCTAGGAATACGACGTTCATGGAGAGGAGGCACATGGCTAACGCCGAGAAGGTGGCCGCGGTCGCCGAGCTCACCGACCGGTTCAAGGATTCGTCAGGCGCGGTGCTGACCGAGTACCGGGGACTCACCGTGGCCCAGCTCGCCGAGCTGCGCCGGTCGCTCGCCGACCACGCCACGTTCACCGTGGTCAAGAACACCCTGACCAAGCGCGCGGTGACCGATGCGGGCCTGGTCGATCAGCTGTCGTCGCTGCTGACCGGACCGTCCGCCGTCGCGTTCGTCGACGGTGACGTGGTCGAGGCGGCCAAGAGCCTGCGCGATTTCGCCCGGGCGAACCCGCTGCTGGTGATCAAGGGCGGTGTGCTCGACGGTAAGGCGATCACGCCTGCCGAGATCATCCAGCTGGCCGACCTGGAGCCGCGCGAGGTTCTGCTGGCCAAGCTGGCCGGGGCCATGAAGGCCTCGCTGGCCGGTGCCGCCGCGACGTTCAACGCGCTGCCGGTGCAGATGGCGCAGCTCGCCGAGGCCCTGCGGGTCAAGCGCGAGGCTGCGGAGGGCGCCGCGCCGGACTCTGGCGCGGAAGCATTGAGCAGCGGACAGCGCCGAAGCACCGGACCCCACACGGAACAGGAATACATCACATGGCAAAGATCAGTAGCGGTGACCTGCTCGAGGCGTTCAAGGAGATGACCCTCCTTGAGCTGTCCGAGTTCGTGAAGCAGTTCGAGGAGACGTTCGACGTCAAGGCGGCCGCTCCGGTGGCGGTAGCCGCCGCGGCCGGCGGCGGCGCGGGCGCCGAGGCCGAGGCACCCGAGGAGCAGGACGAGTTCGACGTCATCCTCGAGGCCGCGGGCGACAAGAAGATTCAGGTCATCAAGGAGGTGCGCAGCCTGACCAGCCTGGGCCTGAAGGAGGCCAAGGACCTGGTGGACGGCGCGCCCAAGCTGGTGCTCGAGAAGGTCAACAAGGAAGCCGCGGAGAAGGGGAAGGCGGCCCTGGAAGGCGCAGGCGCCACCGTCACCGTCAAGTAGCTGTCTCGTGGCCGTAAGCTGCGCTAGGCGGGCTCCGGCCGCAGCCAGACCCGGGCCCCGTGTCACCACGGTGGCGGGGCCCGGGTCTCGCGTGCGCGGCGGAGAGGGTCATCCGCCGCATGGCGGCAGGGCCCAAGTTTAATCTCGAGGGCAGGAATAAGGTCATACCCTGGCGTGTTACCGTTACACATAACACTGCATGTGGCATCTGTCACCTGGCAAACTGCCCCGAGTGTCCGGTTTGGACTTGACTCTTGGCCGTTGAAGAGCGATGCTGCGGAGCAACCGTGAATCTCATAGTGACGTACAGTTGACCAGCGGTGTGGCCATCGGCTACACTGCTAGTTTGCGCTGCACTCTGACGTCCTCGGTCTCTCCCCCTCGCGCACACGGGGTTTTGCCGCGGGGCGTTTGGCGTGCGTGCGGTGATATTTCCGCGACAAAGTTCGGAAGGACCCCTGTTGGCAGCATCGCGCAGCGCCTCCGCAACGACTACCTCCGCAACGAATTCTGGCTCACGCCGCGTGTCGTTCGCGCGTATCCAGGAGCCGCTCAAGGTACCCGACCTACTCGCCCTGCAGACCGAGTCGTTTGACTGGCTGCTAGGCAACGAGAGGTGGCAGGCTCGCATCACTGAAGCAAAGGAAGCCGGACGTAAGGATCTGTCCGAGCAGTCAGGCCTCGAGGAGATCTTCGAGGAAATCAGCCCGATCGAAGACTTCTCGGGCACCATGTCGCTCTCGTTCCGTGATCACCGGTTCGAGCCGCCCAAGTACTCCGCGGAGGAGTGCAAGGACAAGGACATGACGTTCTCCGCCCCGATGTTCGTGACGGCGGAGTTCATCAACAACACCACGGGCGAGATCAAGAGCCAGACGGTGTTCATGGGCGACTTCCCGCTCATGTCGGCCAAGGGCACCTTCATCATCAACGGCACCGAGCGTGTCGTGGTCAGCCAGCTGGTGCGCTCGCCGGGCGTGTACTTCGACCGCCAGGTCGACAAGACGAGCGACAAGGACATCTACAGCTGCAAGGTCATCCCGTCCCGGGGGGCCTGGCTCGAGTTCGAGATCGACAAGCGGGACGCCGTCGGCGTTCGCATCGACCGCAAGCGCAAGCAGAGCGTGACCGTCCTGCTGAAGGCGCTGGGCTGGGACGACGCGAAGATCCTGGACCGGTTCGGCGGGTACGAGTCGATGCGCGCCACGCTGGAGAAGGACCACACGGCCGGGCAGGACGAGGCGCTGCTCGACATCTACCGCAAGCTGCGGCCGGGCGAGCCCCCGACGCGCGAGTCGGCGCAGGCGCTGCTTGAGAACCTGTACTTCAACCCGAAGCGGTACGACCTGGCCAAGGTGGGCCGGTACAAGGTCAACCGCAAGCTCGGCCTGGAACTGCCGATCCGGCAGGGCACGCTCAGCGAGGCCGACATCGTGGCCACCATCGAGTACCTGGTCCGGCTGCACGCGGGCGAGGAGGAGATGATCGCCGGCGAGTCGATCATCCCGCTGGAGACCGACGACATCGACCACTTCGGCAACCGCCGGCTGCGGACCGTGGGCGAGCTGATCCAGAACCAGGTCAGGCTGGGCCTGGCCCGGATGGAGCGGGTGGTCAGGGAGCGGATGACGACTCAGGACGTCGAGGCGATCACGCCCCAGACCCTGATCAACATCCGGCCCGTGGTCGCGTCCATCAAGGAGTTCTTCGGCACCAGCCAGCTCTCCCAGTTCATGGACCAGACCAACCCGCTGGCGGGCCTGACCCACAAGCGCCGCCTCTCCGCGCTGGGCCCGGGCGGACTGTCCAGGGAGCGGGCCGGCTTCGAGGTCCGCGACGTGCACCCGAGCCACTACGGCCGGATGTGCCCGATCGAGACGCCTGAAGGCCCGAACATCGGCCTGATCGGCTCGCTGTCCAGCTACGCCCGGGTGAACGCGTTCGGCTTCGTCGAGACGCCGTACCGCAAGGTCAACGGCGGCGTGGTGACCCACCAGATCGATTACCTGACCGCGGACGAAGAGGACAGGCACGTCATCGCGCAGGCGAACACCCCGCTCGATGAGGACGACGTCATGTTCGAGAACCGGGTGCTGGTCCGCCGCAAGGGCGGCGAGATCGACTACATCCCGCCGGACGAGGTCGACTACATGGACGTGTCCGCGCGCCAGATGGTGTCCGTGGCCACCGCCATGATCCCGTTCCTCGAGCACGACGACGCGAACCGCGCGCTGATGGGCTCGAACATGCAGCGCCAGTCGGTGCCGCTGCTCAGGTCCGACGCCCCGCTGGTCGGCACCGGCATGGAGTACCGGGCCGCGACCGACGCCGGGGACGTCATCCTGGCCGAGAAGCCGGGTGTGGTGGAGGAGTCCTGCGCGGACTTCGTGACCGTGATGAACGACGACGGCACCCGCACCACCTACCTGGTGTCGAAGTTCCGCCGGTCCAACCAGGGCACCTGCTTCAACCAGAAGCCGGTCGTCCTGGAAGGCGACCGGGTGGAGAAGAGCCAGGTGCTCGCCGACGGGCCCTGTACCGACCACGGCGAGATGGCGCTGGGCAAGAACCTGCTCGCGGCGTTCATGCCGTGGGAGGGTCACAACTACGAAGACGCGATCATCTTGTCTCAGCGGCTGGTGCAGGACGACATCTTGTCCAGCATTCACATCGAGGAGCACGAGGTCGACGCCCGGGACACCAAGCTAGGCCCGGAGGAGATCACCAGGGACATTCCGAACGTCTCCGATGAGGTCCTGGCCGACCTAGACGAGCGCGGCATCATCAGGATCGGGGCCGAGGTCGTCAACGGCGACATCCTGGTCGGCAAGGTCACCCCGAAGGGCGAGACCGAGCTGACGCCGGAAGAGCGGCTGCTGCGCGCGATCTTCGGCGAGAAGGCCCGCGAGGTGCGGGACACCTCCCTGAAGGTGCCGCACGGCGAGGAGGGCAAGGTCATCGGCGTCCGGGTGTTCACCCGTGAGGACGGCGACGAGCTCCCGCCCGGCGTCAACGAGCTGGTCCGGGTGTACGTGGCCCAGAAGCGCAAGATCACCGACGGCGACAAGCTGGCCGGGCGGCACGGCAACAAGGGCGTGATCGCGAAGATCCTCCCGGTGGAGGACATGCCGTTCCTGCAGGACGGTACCCCGGTGGACATCGTGCTCAACCCGCTGGGCGTTCCTGGCCGGATGAACGTCGGCCAGGTCCTTGAGACCCACCTCGGCTGGGTGGCCAAGACCGGCTGGCAGGTCGACGGCGACGACGAGCCCTGGAAGAACCGCCTGCGCAGCGTGGGTGCCGACGCCGCCCCGTCCGGGACGCCCGTCGCCACCCCGGTGTTCGACGGGGCCAGGGAAGAGGAGATCACCGGCCTGCTCGGCAGCACGCTGCCGAACCGGGACGGGGTCCGGCTGGTCGGCGAAAGCGGCAAGGCGAGGCTGTTCGACGGCCGCACCGGTGAGCCGTTCAAGGACCCGATCGCGGTCGGCTACATCTACATCCTCAAGCTGCTCCACCTCGTGGACGACAAGATCCACGCCCGGAGCACCGGTCCGTACTCGATGATCACCCAGCAGCCGCTGGGCGGCAAGGCGCAGTTCGGCGGCCAGCGGTTCGGTGAGATGGAAGTGTGGGCCCTGGAGGCGTACGGCGCCGCCTACGCCCTGCAGGAACTGCTCACCATCAAGTCGGACGACGTGCTCGGCCGGGTCAAGGTGTACGAGGCCATCGTCAAGGGCGAGAACGTGCCCGAACCAGGCATCCCTGAGTCCTTCAAGGTCCTGATCAAAGAAATGCAGTCGCTCTGCCTCAATGTCGAGGTCCTGAGCAGCGACGGGGCCGCGATCGAAATGCGCGATACCGACGAGGACGTCTTCCGCGCCGCCGAGGAACTCGGCATCGACCTGTCCCGGCGCGAGCCGTCCAGTGTCGAAGAAGTCTGATCCGAAGGGGGATATGCAAAGTGCTCGACGTTAACTACTTTGACGACCTAAGGATCGGGCTCGCCACCGCCGAAGACATCAGGCAGTGGTCGCACGGTGAGGTCAAGAAGCCGGAGACCATCAACTACCGCACGCTCAAGCCGGAAAAGGACGGGCTCTTCTGCGAGAAGATCTTCGGTCCGACCCGGGACTGGGAGTGCTACTGCGGCAAGTACAAGCGCGTCAGGTTCAAGGGCATCATCTGTGAGCGCTGCGGCGTGGAAGTCACCCGCGCCAAGGTGCGGCGTGAGCGGATGGGGCACATCGAACTGGCCGCCCCGGTTACCCACATCTGGTACTTCAAGGGCGTGCCCAGCCGTCTGGGTTACCTGCTCGACCTGGCGCCGAAGGACCTGGAGAAGGTCATCTACTTCGCCGCCTACATGATCACGTTCGTGGACGACGACGCGCGGGCCCGCGACCTGCCGAGCCTTGAGGCCAAGATCTCGGTGGAGCGCGGCCAGTTCGAGCAGCGCCGGGACGCCGATGTCGAGGCCAGGCAGGCCAAGCTCGAGGCGGACCTGGCCGAGCTCGAGGCGGCCGGCGCCAAGAGCGACGCGAAGCGCAAGCTCCGCGAGTCCTCCGACCGTGAGTGCAAGCAGATCAGGGACCGCGCGGGCAAGGAGATCGACCGCCTGGATGAGGTCTGGAGCAGGTTCAAGAACCTGAAGGTCCAGGACCTCGAGGGCGACGAGCTGCTCTACCGCGAGATGCGGGACCGGTTCGGCCGGTACTTCCGCGGCGGCATGGGCGCGCAGGCCATCCAGGACCGGCTGGCCAGCTTCGACCTGGACGCGGAGGCGCTGAGCCTGCGCGAGACGATCAGGAGCGGCAAGGGCCAGAAGAAGGCCCGGGCGCTCAAGCGGCTCAAGGTCGTGAGCGCGTTCCTGAACACCACGAACAGCCCGATGGGCATGGTGCTCGACTGCATCCCGGTGATCCCGCCGGACCTGCGGCCGATGGTCCAGCTCGACGGCGGCCGGTTCGCCACGAGTGACCTGAACGACCTGTACCGCCGGGTGATCAACCGGAACAACCGGCTCAAGCGGCTGCTCGACCTGGGCGCACCCGAGATCATCGTGAACAACGAGAAGCGGATGCTCCAGGAGGCCGTGGACAGCCTGTTCGACAACGGCCGCCGCGGCCGTCCGGTCACCGGTCCTGGCAACCGCCCGCTCAAGAGCCTGTCCGACATGCTCAAGGGCAAGCAGGGCCGGTTCCGGCAGAACCTGCTGGGCAAGCGCGTGGACTACTCGGGCCGCAGCGTCATCGTGGTCGGGCCGCAGCTCAAGCTGCACCAGTGCGGGCTGCCCAAGCAGATGGCGCTCGAGCTGTTCAAGCCGTTCGTCATGAAGCGGCTGGTGGACCTCAACCACGCGCAGAACATCAAGTCCGCCAAGCGGATGGTGGAGCGGGCCCGCCCGGTCGTCTGGGACGTGCTCGAGGAGGTCATCACCGAGCACCCGGTGCTGCTGAACCGGGCGCCGACCCTGCACCGCCTGGGCATCCAGGCGTTCGAGCCGCAGCTGGTGGAGGGCAAGGCGATCCAGATCCACCCGCTGGTCTGCACCGCGTTCAACGCGGACTTCGACGGCGACCAGATGGCGGTGCACCTGCCGCTGTCCGCCGAGGCGCAGGCCGAGGCGCGGATCTTGATGCTGTCCACCAACAACATCCTGCGGCCCTCGGACGGCAACCCGGTCACCATGCCCACCCAGGACATGATCATCGGGCTGTTCTCCCTGACCAGGGAGACGGCCGACGCGCCGGGCACGGGCCGGGTTTTCGGCACGCTGTCCGAGGCGCTGATGGCCTACGACAACGGCGAGCTCGACCTGCAGGCCAGGATCCAGATCCGGCTGCACGGCATCGTGCCGTCGGCCGAGGCCGAGCTGCCCGAGGGCTGGGCGCCGGGCGACCCGCTCCGGGTCTCCACCACGCTGGGCCGCTGCATCTTCAACGAGACACTGCCGGCCGATTACCCGTTCGTCAACTTCCTGGTGGGCAAGAAGCAGCTGACGGTGATCGTGAACGAGCTGGCCAAGACCTACCCCAAGGTCGAGGTGGCGGCGGCGCTCGACGCGCTCAAGGACGCCGGCTTCCACTGGGCCACCAGGTCCGGGGTCACGATCGGCATCCAGGACGTGGTCGCACCGCCGAACAAGGCGGCGATCCTGGAGAACTACGAGCGCCGGGCCGACAAGGTGCAGCGCGAGTACGAGCGCGGCCTGATCACCGACGAGGAGCGCCGTCAGGAGCTCATCGAGATCTGGACGCACGCGACCGCCGACGTGGCGCAGGACATGGAGGCGGCCTTCCCCGAGACCAACTCGGTCTGGATGATGGTCAACTCCGGGGCCCGTGGTAACCCGATGCAGGTCCGGCAGATCGCCGGCATGCGCGGTCTGGTCTCCAACCCCAAGGGCGAGACGATCCCGCGGCCGATCAAGTCCAGCTTCCGCGAGGGGCTGTCCGTGCTTGAGTACTTCATCTCCACCCACGGCGCCCGCAAGGGCCTGGCCGACACCGCGCTGCGGACGGCGGACTCCGGGTACCTCACCCGGCGTCTGGTGGACGTGGCGCAGGACGTGATCGTGCGTGAGGAGGACTGCGGCACCGACCGCTCGCTCCCATGCGGATCGCGGAGAAGGACGCTCAGGGCAACCTGCGCAAGCTGCCGAACATCGAGAACACCGGCACCGGCCGGACCATCGCCGAGGACATCGAGGCCGACGGCGTGATCCTGGCCAAGGTCGGCGACGACACCAACGAGCTGATGCTGGACCGGCTGGTCGAGGCCGGGGTGGAGACCGATCCGCACGTCCAGCGTGATGGTCTGCGAGGCCAAGGTCGGCGTCTGCGGCAAGTGCTACGGACGCTCGCTGGCCACCGGCAAGCGGGTGGATGTCGGCGAGGCCGTCGGCATCGTCGCCGCCCAGTCGATCGGCGAGCCCGGTACGCAGCTGACCATGCGGACCTTCCACACCGGCGGTGTGGCGGGCCAGGACATCACCCACGGCCTGCCGCGTATCCAGGAGCTCTTCGAGGCTCGTATCCCGAAGGGCATGGCGCCCATCAGCGAGTACGAGGGCCGGGTCAAGATCGAGGAGACCGAGAAGACGAGGAAGATCATCGTCATCCCGGACGACGGCGCGGAGGAAGTGGCCTACCCGGTTCCGATGCGGTCCAGGCTCCTGGTCACCGACGGCGGCCACGTCGCCGTCGGCCAGCAGCTCATCGCGGGTGCGGTCAACCCGCACGAGGTGCTGCGGATCCTCGGCGGCCGGGCGGTGCAGCTGCACCTCGTGCACGAGGTGCAGGAGGTGTACCGGTCACAGGGTGTCTCGATCCACGACAAGCACATCGAGATCATCATCAGGCAGATGCTGAAGCGAGTGAACGTGCTCGAGTCGGGCGACACCGACCTGCTGCCCGGCGAGCTGGTCGAGCGGCCGCGGTTCGAGGAAGTCAACCGGGCCGTGGTGGGCGACGGCGGCACCTCGGCCTCGGGCCGTGCGGTGCTGATGGGCATCACCAAGGCGTCGCTGGCGACCGAGTCCTGGCTGTCGGCGGCCTCCTTCCAGGAGACCACCCGGGTGCTGACCGACGCGGCGATCCACGCCAAGTCGGACTCGCTGCTGGGCCTGAAGGAGAACGTCATCATCGGCAAGCTCATCCCGGCCGGTACCGGCATGCCGATCTACCGGAACATCCGGGTCGAGCCGACCGAGGACGCCAGGTCCTCGGCCTTCCCGCCGGGTTCCTACCCCGAGCCTGACGGCTACGAGTTCGGCCAGGGCTCGGGCGCGGCGGTCCCGCTCGAGGAGTACGACTTCGGCTCCTACAACAGGTAAGCTCTCGCTGGTCACGGGCTGGCGGTCGGCTCCAAGCTGACCGCCAGCCCGTTTCTCATGGAGCCGAACGATCCGTGGTGCCGCGCCCAGAGACCCGCCGGGATTAAACGGTGCCGGTGATGCGTTACCATAAGCACGAGCAATGTTCTGCGAGCAACCACGCTGATTCCCGCCAGGGGACCGGGTCGGTGGGGGCTCGATTTTGCTTGAAGGTTGTGGCGTGATAGGTTCTTCAATCGTGTCCGTGTACGCATGGGCGCGTATGCACGCCAGCTGACGGCAGGGCCAGGGACTGAGGTCTGTGGACCAGGTCCCGGCTGGTAGCGTGGGTTTTCCTCCCTCCCAGTAGTCGGCTTATACCGCGCTGTTGATTCTCGGTCAGGGCGACACGCCCGACCTCGGGGGTCGGCGGAGGGTAGAAAACCCCAGGCTAGATGGCTCGTTAAGTCCCCTTTTGGGGGTCGCGGGCCGCTGAGAAACCTCGCAGGCTAGCAGCAATGAATGTGACGGGGCTCGCGCGTGAGCGCGGGCCGGAACGACTGGAAAGACGGAGACGCGGTTGCCCACGATCCAGCAGCTGGTCCGCAAGGGCCGCCAGGACAAGGTAGCGAAGAACAAGACGCCGGCGCTCAAGGAGAGCCCGCAGCGCCGCGGCGTGTGCACGCGCGTTTACACGACCACGCCGAAGAAGCCGAATTCCGCCCTGCGCAAGGTCGCCAGGGTCCGGCTGACAAGCCAGATCGAGGTCACCGCGTACATCCCCGGGGTTGGGCACAACCTCCAGGAGCACTCGATCGTGCTGGTGCGAGGCGGCCGGGTGCGTGACCTGCCTGGTGTCCGTTACAAGATCATTCGCGGCTCGCTGGACACCCAGGGCGTCCGCAACCGTAAGCAGGCCCGCAGCCGCTACGGAGCGAAGAAGGAGAAGAGCTGAGATGCCTCGTAAGGGACCCGCGACGAAGCGGCAGCTTGTCACCGACCCGGTCTACGGCTCGCCGCTGGTCACCGCGCTCGCCAACAAGGTGCTCAAGGACGGCAAGCGGTCGCTCGCGGAGCACATCGTGTACGGAGCGCTCGAGGGCTGCCGGGACAAGTCGGGCAACGACCCGGTGATCACCCTGAAGCGCGCACTGGACAACGTCAAGCCGACGCTGGAGGTGCGCAGCCGCCGAGTCGGCGGTGCCACCTACCAGGTGCCGGTCGAGGTCCGCGCGTCGCGCAGCACGACGCTCGCGCTGCGCTGGATCGTCTCCTACGCCAGGAACCGGCGGGAGAAGACGATGACCGAGCGGCTGATGAACGAGCTGCTGGACGCGAGCAACGGTCTGGGCGCCAGCGTGAAGCGGCGCGAGGACACCCACAAGATGGCGGAGTCGAACAAGGCGTTCGCCCACTATCGCTGGTAGACGCCGGGCATAGCCAGGCACAGACGAGACTTACGAGAACGAGGAAAAGTGGCCACCACGACCGCCGTAGACCTCGCCAAGGTCCGCAACATCGGGATCATGGCGCATATCGACGCGGGCAAAACCACGACCACCGAGCGCATTCTGTTTTACACCGGTATCAACTACAAGATCGGTGAGGTTCATGAGGGCGCCGCCACCATGGACTGGATGGAGCAGGAGCAGGAACGCGGCATCACGATCACGTCCGCCGCGACCACCACGAGCTGGCTCGGCCACACCATCAACATCATCGACACGCCCGGCCACGTGGACTTCACCGTCGAGGTCGAGCGCTCGCTGCGAGTACTTGACGGTGCGGTCGCGGTCTTCGACGCCGTGGCGGGGGTCGAGCCGCAGTCCGAGACCGTGTGGCGGCAGGCGGACCGGTACGGCGTACCGCGGATCTGCTTCGTCAACAAGATGGACCGGGTCGGTGCCGAGTTCCACCGCTGCGTGGAAATGATCACCGACCGGCTGGGCGCGACCCCGCTCGTCATCCAGCTCCCCTGGGGCGTGGAGTCCGACTTCCGCGGCGTCATCGACCTGGTGCGGATGCGCGCGATGCTCTGGCAGACCGAGGGCAAGGGCGACAAGTACGACAGCGTCGGGATCCCCGACAACCATGCGGACGCCGCCCGCGAATGGCGCGACCGGCTGCTCGAGACGATCGCCGAGCACGACGACGAGATGATGGAGCTGTACCTGGAGGGCTCTGAGCCCACCGAGGAGCAGCTCGTCGCCGCGATCAGGCGTGCGACCGTGGCCGGCGCGCTGACTCCGGTGCTGTGCGGGACCGCGTTCAAGAACAAGGGCGTCCAGCCGATGCTCGACGCGATCGTGGACTACCTGCCCAGCCCGGTCGACATCCCGCCGGTCGAGGGTCACGCGGTGGGCGACGAGAG
>CAWEFK010000033.1:0-358092 GCA_963808315.1 uncultured Actinomycetes bacterium
ACGTCAGCGCGGCCGTCGCGCAGCGCCTGCGGCTGCTCGCCGAACCTCCCAGTACCAGCTCCGGCGGCAAGGCTGCGTTGTCGGCGCGGTCGGCGTCGAGGATCTGCAGCAGCAGGCCGCCGTCGACGTCGGCCTTGAGCGCGACCCGCAGCCGGCGGCGACGGGCTGCCCGCCTGCCGAGCCCTGCGCGAGGCGGCGGTGACCGCCTCCAGCGCTGTCCGGGCATCGCGCAGCAGCACCTCCCCGGCCGCGGTAAGCCTGACCTGCCGGGTGGTCCGCACCAGCAGCGCCACGCCGAGCTGCCGTTCAAGGTCCCGGATCGCGCGTGACAGCGGGGGCTGCGCCATGCCCAGCAGGGAGGCCGCACGCCCGAAGTGCAGTTCCTCGGCGACCGCGACGAAGTACCGGAGCTGCCGCACTTCCAGGTCATTCATACTCCCAGAGTATCAACGGCGACCGGATCGGTCCTTCACCTGCAGCCGCCGCGCCCGGCAAGCTGGGCACTACCGGCAGCGGCGCCCGCACGTTCCCGTCGCCAGCCGACTCCCGGAGGTACTCATGATTGTCATCACCACGCCGACCGGCAAGATCGGCCGGCAGGTCCTGGACCGCGTCCTGGACAGCGGCGCAGCGGTCCGAGTGATCGCCCGCGATCCCGCCCGGCTCCCAGCGCGGTGCACGCCCACGCCGAGGTGGTGGAAGGCTCCCACAGCGACGCAGGCACGATCACGAAGGCGCTCGACGGGCGCTGACCGCATGTTCTGGCTCGTGCCCCCGCCGGATTCAGCCACGCCGGCAGCGCCAAGGGCTACTACCTGGACTTCACCCGCCCGGCCAGCGAGGCGTCCGGGGCTCGGAGTGCCGGGTGGTAGGCGTCACGAGCCTCGGCCACGGGTACCGGGCAACGCCGGGATCTTTCGGCCGCGCTGGCCATGGACAAGCTGATCGAGAGCGCCGGCGTGCACTACCGGGCGCTGGCCCTGCCGTTCTTCATGGAAAACCTGCTCCGCCAGGCCCAGGAGATGGCAAAGAACAGGGAACGTTCTCGATGGCGAACGCCGCAGGGCGGCCGCTGCCGATCGTCGCCACCCGGGATATCGCCGCCGCCGCGGCAGGGCTCCTGCTCGACACCTCCTGGAGCGGCCAAGCCCGCGTCCCCCTGGTCAGCCCCGACAACCTGAGCCCTGACGGCATGGCTGAGGTCATCTCCGACACCCTGGGCCGCCCGGTCCGCTACCGCCAGATCCCGGTCGCGGACCACCAGGCGGCCATGGTGCACCGTGGCGCGAGCCCGGCGATGGCACAGGATATCGCAGGCATGGTCGAGGCGCAGAACAACGGAATCTACGACGCCGAACCCCACGACCCGGGCTCCGCCACCCCCACCAGCTTCCGCCAGTGGTGCCAAGACACTCTCAGGCCGGCCGTCCAGGCCTGACATGCACCGGCCGGCGCACAGCGTAACCGGGACAGCCCGCACCGCCTAGCCAGCGCGAGTCCGGGCCCATCCGTCAAGCATGCAGGGCCGGGAGCGGCAAGACAATCAAGACCGGCGGAGTTACCCCGACATGCCCGCCAAGCAGCAGCGCATCGCCGTCGTCATCGGCAGTACACGCCCAACCCGGATCTGCGCGGCGCATCGCAGCGTGGGCGTGCGAGGCGATCGGAAAAGACAGCGAGCTCCGCTACGAGCGGCTCGACCTGGCCAAGGCCGGCCTGCCCTTCCTCGACGAGCCGCTCAAGGCCGCGCTCGGCGACTACAAGCACGAGCACACCAGGGCCTGGAGCCGGACCGTCCAGTCCTACGACGGGTTCCTGTTCGTGTTCCCGCAGTACAACTGGGGCTACCCGGCGGTGCTGAAGAACGCGCTTGACTACCTGTACCGGGAGTGGCGCGACAAGCCGGCCAGCTTCATCACCTACGGCACCCGGGGCGGAACCAAGGCCGCCGAACAGTTCACCAAATCCTCCAGGGCCTGCACATGAGGGTCCTGGACCACACGGAGGCCGTCATCACCGACGACGACGTCAACGAGGACTGGCAGCTGAAGGACATCGCCGCCACCCTCCGGCCCGTCCTGCCCGCGCTCGCCGCCATCGACTTCCAGATGACCAAGGCACTCCCGCCCAGTGACAACCCGCTGAGCAGCGAACCCACCCACCTCGTGCGGGCCGCGGAGGGCGGACCAGGCCGGCGATAGCGTCATCCGCGCACAGCTCCGGCCGACCAGGGAAAAGAACGCCTCCGAGCCGACAGCGAGCGCGGCGAGCGCCCCAGCCGGAGCAAGCCACAGCCTGGCGGCGGCCTCGTTGACCAGGTGGCTTCGTTCGTGAATTTCCCAAATCACACGAACAAAACCGGCCGCGATGCAGTGGGCGTAAATCTTCAGCAGGAGGCGGACTTGGCTGCGCCGGTGCGGGAGTCGCGGTTAGGTGCCGTCGGCTGGGGCCGTGCGGCAGTGGCAGGGGAAATCGGTTGTCGGCGACGAGCGGAGAGGCCGGGTCCTCAGAGCGTGTCGATCCACCGGGTGAGACGGCGAGCCTCGCGGGTGAGGATGCCCGGGTCGCGGAGGGTGTTGGCGAGCAGCGCGCTGCCCTGGTAGGAGGCGAGAAGGCTCATGGCGAGGTCGCGCGCGTCACGGCGGCCGAGTGCCCGGAACTGCTGCTCAGCCCACTCGATCGGAACGCGCATTAGCTCCCCGAGCGCGAAGTCGGTGCCGCCGGGCCGCTTGTCCAGTTCGGAGCAGAGGCTGCCATAAGGGCACCCGTACCGGGAGACGATCTCGCTTTGGCTGGCCAGTTCGCCCAGAAATGCCTTCAGGCGGCTCTTCGGCGTGCGGTGATGTTCGTCGATCGCCGCCACCCCTGCCTTGGCATGCTGGACGTGAGCCTGGACGACCGTCGTGATGATCTCGTCTTTGGTCTTGAAATAGTAGTAAACGTTGCCTACCGGGACATCCGCCGCCTCGGCGATGTCAGCGAGCGTGGTGGCCTCGGCGCCCTTCTGGTGCAGCAGCTGACCTGCAGCGGCTACCAGGCGGTCCCGCTTCCCGGGCCGCCGCTGCGGTGCCGCTCCGGCCTGGGGTCTGGATGAGTCAGTCACCTCACTAGTGTAATCGGTCCTCGGCTTCCGGGAACAAGGGCCCGCGGGCAGCGGCGAGGGCCGTCCGGGAACGCTTGCCGCGTGCCTTGCCACCTGCGGGCGTCCCTGGCCTCGCCGAAGCGGCCCTGCGGTCGGGCGGACCGGGGGGTCAGGTGAGCGCCGCATAATCCGCTCCGGTGAGCCGGGCCGACAGGTCCCAGAGCCGCCGACGGACCGCGGGGTCGAAGGCCGCTTCGGGGATTGCTACTTCCTGCGGCGCCCCCTCAGGTGGGTCCGTCCGCCAGGTCCGATGTACTCGCCGCCTGTCGCCGGCCCCGGTCGCCGCGTAAAGCGCAGTCCGGGCGGCGCGCTGGGGCGGCTGCCCGGCCAGTGCCTGGATGCGGGCCAGGATGACTTCGCTGAGCCGGGGCCTGCCTGCGGCCCCAGTCTCGCTCCTTGCCAGCGAGAAGCGAGCTGGAGGCGGCGCCGGGGTGGCCAGCCAGGCCAGCTTTCCCGTCCTTGGCGCGATGGTCGAGTTCGGGCGCGAACATGAGGTTCGCCAGCTTCGACCGGGCGTAGCTGGCGAACCACTGGTAGCTGCGGTCGGCCCGGGAGGTCCTCGAGATCGATCTTGCCCCGGGCGGCGATGCCGCTGCTGACAGTTACCACCTGTCCGCCCGCTCGCGCGAGCAGCGACGGCAGAAGCAGCCCAGTGAGCGCGAAGTGACCAGGTCGGCGAGGTCGAGCGGCCGGTACCCGACCGCGTGGCCTGGGGCGGCGTGAGCTGTGTGCCCGGCGGCTTCGAGCCCTTGCCCTTATCGCGGCAGGCTAGGACTACCCGGACGCCGTGCTCGGCGAGCAGCTGCGCGGTCGTGAGCCCGACGCCGCTGTTCGCGCCGGTCACGACCGCCATGCGACCGTGCAGGCTGCCGATGGCATCTTCGCTCCACGCCTGCCTGGTTACCGTCACGGCCTCTTCACCTTGCCCTGTTCAGATTGCCGTCGCGGCCATGCGGGGGCGGCCCGGGAGCGTTATCCGTGCTGACCATGACCAGCGGCGCGGCGGCCCGGGTGTTGCCGGTCCGCACGGCGATCAGCGCGGCCGCCGCCATCAAGATGCTGCCGACGAGCAGCGCCCGGTGGTACCCGGCGTCGGACGCGGCGACGAGGGACGCGTGAGCGGCGAGCAGGCCGTTGGTGCGCGTGATGGCCACGGCGGACAAGATGGCCAGGCCCAGGGCACTGCCGACCTGCTGGGACGCGTTGAGCAGCCCGGCCGCCAGGCCGGCCTTGTCGCCGGGAACGCCGGCGTTGGCAGCCGCCGCGATCGATACGAACACCGGCCGGCGCCCAGCGACATGACCAGGAACCCGGGGAGCAGATCATGGACGTAGCTGGCGTGCAAGGGCACCCGCGACACGTAGTAGATCCCGGCGGCCGCGATCAGGCAGCCCGCCACGACCACGGGGCGGGTGCCGATGCGGGTAATCAGCTGCGAGACGATGACGCCTGCCAGCACGAAGCCGGCGGTGATCGGGAGGTAGGCGGCCCCTGCCTTGAGCGGCGAGTAGCCCAGGACCTCCTGCATGTAAAGCGTGGCATAGAACAACAGGGAGAAGAACCCGGCAAAAGCGATCAGCTGCGTCAGGTCCGCGGCTACCAGGCCCTTGACGCGGAGGATAGCGAAGGGAACCAGCGGGTTGCGGCTGCGCGCCTCGTTGAACGCGAACGCCCCGGCCAGGGCGGCCGCCCCGGCAAGGGCCAGGACGGTTTGAAGCGACCCCCACCCGATCACCGGCGCGCGCACCAGCGAGTAGACCAGCAGCAGCATGCTTCCGGTCACCAGGACCGCACCCTGCGCGTCGAACGCTGACGCCCGGCCTCCCGCCGGCCGGTCATCCGCGAGCAGTGCCAGCACGCCCGCGACCACCAGGACGCAGATCGGGGGGTTGACGTAGAAGACCCACCGCCACCCCGGACCCTGCGACAGCACGCCGCCCAGGAAGACCCCGGCCGCGGCCGCAATGCCGCTGACCGCGGCCCACGCGCCCAGCGCGGAGTTGCGGTCCTTGCCCTCACGGAAGCTCGTCGTGAGCTCCGAGAGGGCCGAGGGCGTCATGAGCGCGGCGGCCGCGCCCTGAACGAGCCGGGCGGCAACGAGCAGGCCCGCGCTCCCCGATGCCCCGCCGACCAGTGACGCCAGGGCGAACACCGTCAGCCCGCCAAGCAGCAGGCGCCGCCGGCCGACCAGGTCGCCGAGGCGGCCCCCGAGCAGGAGGAACCCCCCGTAGGTGAGGATGTAGCCGCTGGCCACCCACTGCAGATTCTGCTGGGAGAAGTGCAGGCTGCGCTGGATAGACGGCAGCGCGACGTTCACGATCGCCGCGTCGGCGATGTCGAGGAACTGGACCGCGCACAGCAAGACTAGCGTGAGCACCCCCAGCCGGGACCGGAGCACCAGGCGTGACCCGGCAACAGACAGGCCAGGCTCCCCAGCTGCTGTCATGTTCCCTCCATGTTCAAGTAGTTAGACACCTGACTTAGGTTTCACGTTTTCGTATCCGCTGTCAAGTGAGTTAACAAACTAACTGACGGTATGCTCTGCCCGATTTACCCGCTGACCAGCACGTACGCGTTTCGAGGCGCGATTCCGGGCTCGCTTGCGGCCAGTCAAAGTCCCGTCCCTCATCGCCCGTCAGCCGGAAGCTTGAGGCCTCGGCGTTGCGTTACTGAAGATGCCGGTGGAGGCGGCTCAGGCCGGCGCCATCCTGCGCGCGGGCGGCTGGGCTTTGCTGACCTAGACCTTGATGGGTGTTCCCTCCTGCCTGATGAAGTCGATCGCGTACCCGAACCTGGTGTAGAGCCCGAACTCGGGCACGAACAGCAGGTCCACGGGCGTGTGCGGGTCGGTGTACGCGTCGCCGGGATGGAAGACCCGGTCCTCGAACAGGAACCCGGTGTTGCGCACCCGGGTGACGTCCGGGTGGATCGGCGCGTGCCACTCGTCGTGGCCGTGGACCCTTATCCCGCCCACGGTGAACGCGTCGCCGTCGCCGATCACGTGCACGGCGGCCCCGGAGCCTTCCAGGAGGGCGGCGACGTCCTTGTTGGTCCAGATCGGCAGGCCGGGCTGGGTCGCGAGCCGTCCCGCGATGAGGATGCCCGGGTCGATGACCACTGCGAAGCCGTCCTTCTCGAGGCGGAAGCACGAGTGGCCCAGCCATGTCAGCTGCATGATTTCTCTTTCTTCTGGGATCGGCGGGGGCTGGTCAGCAGAAATAGGCGCGGCTGGCGTCCGGCGCGCTGTCCGCGGCCGGCCATGCCGGGCGCGGGGCCTGGGTGCTGGCGGCGAGAGCGGTGCCGGGACGGGCTGCCGTGGCCGCTAGCACGGTGGCGGCCGGGATCGCGGCGAGGCCGGAGAGCACCAGGGGGCGCCGGCTGAACTCGGGCAGGGAAGCTGTTTCGGGCGTGGCTGGCTCCAGGTGGGAGGGGCTGGGAGGTGACTGGGGTCAGGCGTCGAGGGTGCGGGGCAGGCCGAAGCGGGCCAGGTTGCTGTTGTCGAAGCGGGTGAGCGCGCTGATCCGGTCCCCGGCCAGGGTGAGGACCATGAGGCCGTTGGCGTGCAGGATCCCGGAGCGGGGGTCGTTCATGTAGAGGCCGAACGCCGGCTGGCCGTTCGCGCGGGTGGCCACGAGCCGGTAGCGCAGCCCCCGGCCGAACAGCAGGCTCAGTGCCCGTCCGGCTACGTCACGGCCCTGGTACTCCAAGGGCACGGGCGGCATGGTCAGCCACACGTCCTCGGTCAGCAGGCTGATGATGGCATTCACGTCTCCCGTGGCGTAGGCCTCGGTGAGGTGCCGTACCAGCGCGCGCTCGGCGGGCGAGCCGGGTGCCGGAGGCGGTTCATGGCCATCGGCAACCGCTGAGCGTCGCGCGAGGGTAGCCCGTGCGCGCTTGAGTGAGCTGGCCGCCGACTCCAGTGTGGCCTGGAGGATGTCCGCGGTCTCGGCTGTGCTGAAGCCGAGCACGTCGCGCAGCACGAGTACCGCGCGCTGGCGGGGCGGCAGCAGTTGCAGCGCCGTGATGAACGCCAGCGAGATCGTCTCGACGGCCTCATAATGTGCCTCGGGTCCGGGCTCGGCGGCAGGGAGCTGGTCAAGCAGCAGGTCAGGGTAGGGCTCGAGCCATGGCATGTCGCTCAGCCGGGTCGGCTGGGGCGGGTCGGGCCATGACTGAGGTCCGTCCATCGTCACCCTCCGGCTACTGGCGCGCAGGACGTTGAGGCAGCGGCTGGTAGCGATCCGGTACAGCCAGGTGCGGATCGAGGCGCGGTGCTCGAAATCGCCCAGCCCGCGCCAGGCGGCCAGCAGCGTCTCCTGCAGGTGTGGTCCTTCCATCTGCTCGGTTCCTTCCCGCCGGTCGCCTGTACTGACACCGCCCGCCCCGGAAACCGGGCGGTGCGCGGCCGCCCTGTTTCCGCCGCGCCGGGTGTCTGTCTTGCCGACACCCCATCCGAGGAGACCGCTGACATGACCCGACTGGCCCGCTGGTGCTTCACGCGCCGGGGCATCGTCCTTGCCGCCTGGCTGCTGCTCCTGGTGGTTGCGCTCGGCGCCGCCCGCGCGGCCGGCGGCGCCTTCAATTCCAGCCTCAGCTTGCCGGGCACCGATTCCCAGGCCGCGGTCAGCCTGCTGACCCAGCGCTACCCGGCCGCCGCCGGCGAGACCGACCAGGTCATCATCCAGGCCACCGGCGGCGCGAGCATCGAGTCCGCCCCAGTGCGCGGCGCGGTAACCGCGGCCCTGGCGCGGGTTTCCGCGCTGCCGGGCATCGCGTCCGTGACCAGCCCGTACACCGCCGCGGGGGCCTCTCAGGTCAGCAGGGGCGGCACCGTCGCCTTCGCCCGCGTCACCTGGGACTCCCAGCCCGACCAGATCACCGCCGCCGACGCGGACACCCTCATCTCGGCCGCGCAGACGGCCGACGGCCCGGGCGTGCACGTCTCACTGGGCGGGGCGTCGATCACGAACTCCGAGCGCGCCAAGCCCGGGCCGTCCGTGGCCGTGGGCGTCGTCGCGGCGCTGGTCATCTTGCTGCTCGTCTTCGGCGGCGCGTTCCTGGCCGCCGCCGCCCATGCACCGCACCACCGCCCGGATCCGCCCTGGCGAGGCGGCCGGGACCTGTACGCCGATGTGTGGCTGGTCGGGCGGCAGGCCTGGTTCGCGGGGGAAATGGTCCGCCGGTTCGCCGGGCACCCGGCGGTGGCCGGCTGGCTGGCCTCCAACGAGATGCCGCTATACGGCGGGGACACGCCGGCCGGGACCGTCGCGGCCTGGGTCCAGATCATCAGGGACGCGGTGCGCGCGGCCGGCGGTCACCAGCCGTTCTCCGCCGGCGACGGGGCCTGGGGGGTCGAGACCAGTGGCCGCGACAACGGGTTCCGGCTGGCCGATATGGCGCGGCTGTGCGACTTCCTCGGCCCGCATGCCTACCCGGTGGGCGATGACCGGATCCGGCAGCACTACACGGCGGCCTGGCAGTGCGAGCTGGCCGGGACGTTCGGTCGGCCGGTGGTGCTGGAGGAATTCGGGGTCAGCTCCGACTTCGCCTCCGGGCCGAACGCCGCACGCTACTACCGGCACGTACTGCACCACAGCCTGCTGGCCGGCGCGACCGGCTGGATCGCCTGGAACAACACCGACTTCGACCTGCCCGGACAGGACCCCTACCGGCATCACGCATTCGAGCAGCATTTCGGGCTCACCGACGCGACAGGCGGACCTAAGCCGGCCCTGGCCGAACTGGCTGCGTTCGCCGCCACGCTCAACGCGATCCAGGCCAGCCGCTGCGCGCGGGCCGACACCGACACCGCCCTGATCGTCCCGGCCTACCTGGACACCAGGTACCCGTTCACCAGCCCGGCCGACGCCCCTCGTACCGCCGCGACGCTGGCCCAGGCCTACGTCTCGGCCCGGCTCGCCGACCTGGCCCCCGCCGTGACCCGGGAAAGCGCCGGCCTCGCGACCGGCGCCCGGCTCTACCTCGCCCCCTCGGTCAAGCAGCTGCTGGCGCCCACCGCCCCGGTGCTCGAACGGCTCGCCACAGACGGCGCCTGCGTCTACCTGTCCTACTCAGCGGGCGACACCGGGTGGCACCGCGGCCCGTCCTACGGGCGGCTCGACGAGGTCTTCGGCGTCCGGCACCAGCTCGACGTGGGCCTCGTCAACCCGATCGAGGACGAGGTGGCGGTGCTGCGCCTGCACCGGGACTTCGGCGGCCTGGCCCGCGGCACCACCATGTCCTTCGCAGTGGCGGGCGACCAGCACAGCCGCGCCTTCCTGCCCGTCGAGCCGACCGAGGCCGAGGTCATCGCCACCGATGCTCGCGGTCGGCCCGCACTGCTGCTGCGCCGCACCGGACGGGGCTCGCTGGTCCTGGGCACCTACCCGGTCGAGCACATGGCCGCGCTCACCCCCCGGGTCAACCCCGACGACGCGGTGACCCTTTACGGCGCGCTGGCCGCCCATGCCGGGGTGCGCCGCCCGGTGACCGCCGATGACCCCCGGGTCGCCTGCGACACCCTGGTCCGCGACGACGGCGCCACCTTCGCCGTGCTGGCCAGCCACGCCGCCGAAACGCTGAACCTCAAGCCCGTCCTGGCCGACGGCCGCGCACTCACCACACTGGACGGGGAGGAAGTCTTGGAAGGTGTCACCCTAGATCCGTTCGGCATAAATGTCTTTAAGGTCACTGGAGGCGGAGCCCACGGAGACCACCGCTAGAGACCGTCGCGCGCGATCCGCTCATCGGCGATCGGTTCGGGTAGCGGCGCGACGGTGTGGCAGCCGGGCGCCAGTTTCCGGTCGCCTCGACACGGCGCCGTGCGCGGCTGGACGCCGTGGCCATTCTTACCCGACGTGCGCCGTAGGCTGCGAGCCGGCCTGCATGGGTATGAAAGTCAGAAGATGCGCTGGCATAGGCCGGCTGATGAAATTTCCCTGGCCGAGGTCGCAGCCGAGATCGGACAGCAGCTTCAGCGTGGCGTGGTCCTCGATTCCTTCGGCGACGATGCGCAGGCCAAGGGCATGGCCGAGATTGATGGTCGCGCGAACGAGGTCGAGGGCGCGTCCGCTGTCGTCGCCGGTGAGCGCGGTGATGAAGATCCGGTCGAGTTTGAGTTCCTTCACCGCCAGGCTACTGAGGTGGGCGAGTGAGGTGAAGCCCGCGCCGAAGTCGTCGATCGACACCACGATGCCCTGGTCCCAGAGTTCCTGGATGACACTTCGGGATCGATCAAAGTGGGAGATGACGGTCGTCTCGGTGATCTCCAGAACGAGGTCTTCGGCAGGCACCTGATGACTTTCGAGGAGGTCGCGGACGAGATCTGTGAACCGCGGATCGAGAAGGTTCGCCGGTGAGATGTTGACCGAGACCGACAGCGGGTTTCCGGCGTTTCTCCAGACAGTGCACTGCGCGATGGCGCCGGTGAGCACGAGAGTCGTGATCGCTCCCATGAGCCCGGCTTCTTCGGCCAGGGGAAGGAACTCAAGAGGTGAGACAATGCCGAGCCTGGGATGGGCCCAGCGGAGGAGGCTCTCGACCGCGACGATCCTGCCGGTCCGCAGATCCAGCTGTGGCTGGTAGTGCAGCACGAGTTGGCGCTCGTCGATGGCCGTGCGCAATTCATCAAGTAGCAGCAGCCGGTTCCCGCTTCTGTCGAGATCCGGCTGGTAGATCGCGAAGGGAGTTCCGGCCAGCTTGGCCCGGTACATCGCGACGTCCGCGCACCACAGCAGGCTGGCCGCATCGGTGGCGTCAGTGGGTGCCAGCGCGATGCCGATGCTCGCGCCGATATGGACCCGCGCCGTATCAAGGAGGAAGGGTTCGGCCAGCCGGTCCGTCAGCCGCTGGGCGACTGCGGTGGCATAGCCGGCATCCCCGTCCACGAGCACGACGACAAACTCATCACCCCCGAGCCGGACAGGCAGATCGTCCTCGCGCAGGCAGGCAGACAAACGAGGGCCCAGCTGCTTCAGCAGCTTGTCTCCCACGGGGTGGCCGAAGGTGTCGTTGATCTCCTTGAAATGGTTGAGGTCGAGGAAGAGGAACGCAAGGGATCGCGGTCGGGCTGCGGTTACGTCGTAATCTGCGAAGAACGCGTCGAGCACATTGAAGAGGTAACGACGGTTGCCGAGACCAGTGAGTTCATCGGTGACCGACTGGTGGCGGCGTTCGGCGCTGAGGGACCTCATCCCGCGCACGGACACGAGCAAACGCATGCCGACAAGCAGGAGAGTGGCAGTCGCAAGGCCTAGCGCAAGCCGGCTCGTCGCGTGCAGGTTTCCGACAAAGAGGACGACTAGGGCACACGCGGCACTCAGCCCCGGAATGACGAACAACGCTGGCTTCCGAGGGGTCTGCGGGTTGGAGGGACGCGGCCGCAACCAGACTGACATCGACAGAAACAGCATCGACGTCGGCCAGGCGATCGCATCGAAAATGAAGCCCAGCCGCGACGCCCCGAACGATGTCCCGAAAAGGCTGGCGGTATCACCGACGGCATTGATGGCCATTCCCGCGGCCATGAGGAGCCACGGCGCCTTCCGCCTGCCGGACATCACCGTCGATCCGCCCATGACCAAGCTGAGCAGCAGCACGTCTCCGACCGGGTACGCCAGGTTGGTCGCCGTCGCGGCGGGGGTCCCACCGGCCAGATGAAGGACTCTTTCGAACGCGAACGCCGCGCACACCGACGCAGTGCCGACGCTCGCGACAGCGCCGTCCAGCCAGCTAGGAGTGGCAAGCCTCCTCAGCTCCCCACGCATGAAGAGCACGGCTGCCACGTAAGTGGGCGGGTAGAACCCGAGGTAGAAAACGTCCGCGAGCGAGGGCGTCGAAGGCGTGACGCCCCCCAGTGACTCGACCGTCAGCGTAATGTCGCCGAACGCCCACATGAACAGGCCGAAGCCGAGCGTCAGCGCCACCGCACGCCCGGACCGCCGGGTGAATCCACGGACGATGCACAGGGTGGCGACGGCTATCTCGAAGCCATTGACCGACCAGCCGTCGAGCAACTCCGAAGACCGGCCGGGAGCCCGGACGATCAAGGACGCGAGATAACCCGCGAGGAGCAGAGCCATCAGCGCATACGCGGCCCACGGTGCGCGCTCGGCGCCGTAGCGCCGGCACGACCACCAGGCGGGGCGGCGCTCCGGCCCGTCGACGCCCAGGGAGATTCCCATTATCTTGCGCCTGGTCGGCATCTTGCGCTCGGGTCGGCAACGACAGCACCCTGCGGTGCGTCTCGTTCTGCCGTCATGCGCTCATCGTATTCGACTAGTAACTATTTGTCACAAGGCGTCGGGCGCGTCACCCGCACATGAGCAGGTGGGAGCCGGTGCAGGCAGGAGCGCCCGGTCGCTGGGAAGGAACCGTGGCCGGGTCGTGCCTGCCGGCCATCGCAGCTAGGCCGATTGACTCCGGCGTCCTGTGTCCGCGCCAAACAGCAGCATCGTTACTAGAGTCGTGTCAGGTACCGTTCGCCCCGCTTGTCACAGCTTCGCCGGGCAGAACCCCGAACCTGACCCACATCGAAGGACCATAGGTGTTGCTTGGGCAACCGCGATGGACCATCGGTGTCGCTCCAGAGCGGGACCGCCCGGCACGGGTGTGCCGGGCGAGGCGGGTGGTGTTCGCGGGATGCCGGCCCTGCACCGGACGTGACCTTGCCTCACCGGGTAACCGGGTAACCGGGTAACCGGGACCGAGCGCTAGCGGCTGAGGCACTAGTCTTCGGTAGCACGCACCAAAAACCATTCTGACCTGGGGTTTATCGCTGATCAGGCCACTTCTCGCGGGTCTGTGCGGCACGGTCTGCCAACCACTGGTGCACACCTGGCTGCCCGCCTATGCTCGGGTTGGGGGCTATCGCCATTCGTATGGCCCCGCGATGGGAGGCGCGATGGCCACGCGTCAGGCTAAGACACCAGCCCCATCCGGGCCTGAGCTCACGGCGGCGCCCAGCGCCCCGGCGTCGTACCTGGCCAGCGGCGGCCGGTTCGGCTCGGTCGGCGACGTGCTGCTCCAGCTGCAACGGCACCACGGCAACCAGTACGTGCAGCAGGCCATCGGGCGCGGCCGCGAGGCCGAGCCGCTCGGGCAGGCCGAGGCGAAGCCGCTCGGGCAGGCCAAGCCGCTCGGGCAGGCCGAAGCCGGCGCTTGGCCCGCCCGGCGACCGCTACGAGCGGGAGGCCGATCGCGTCGCGGCGGCGGTGGCGGGCCGCGAGGCCGGCGAGCAGCCGCCCGGCGCCGGGGGCGGGGGCGGCGCCGGGGGCGGGGGCGGGCGCCGGGGGCGGGGGCGGCGCGGTAGAGACACCTGTGGCGCAGGCACTACAGCAGGCGCGCGGGGGTGGCCAGCCGCTGCCCGCCTCGCTGCGGTTGTCGATGGAGCGCGCGCTGGGAGCGGACTTCGGCGGGGTGCGGCTGCACACCGGCGCCCGGTCCGATCAGCTGAACCGGTCACTTCAGGCCGCGGCGTTCACCTCGGGGCAGGATATCTTCTTCCGCCGGGACGCGTACTCGCCGTCGAGCCAGCGGGGGACGGCGCTGCTCGCCCACGAACTGACCCATGTGGTGCAGCAGCGCGGCCTGCGAACCAACACCATCCAGCGGCACTTCGCCCCGCCGACTAGTCCGTGGCAGAAGGTGACGAAGCCGCAGAACCCGCTCGGCTTGACGCCGAAGCCGCAGCATCTGAGCAAGACGGCAGGCTGGGCGATCAGCAAGGACGTGGTCGCGGCGCAGGAGATGCTGGTCACCGGCGGGGTGAACGTTGGTCACAAGGTGACGCGCTTCACCGCGCTGCTCACCCCGGGACACGCGAACCTCGGGGCGGGGATCCCGACACGACAGGGACGCGACCCTCTTGGCTGGGCCTGGGTCGAGGCGAACGAGGTGCGGTCCGCGAACCGGGGGGCGCTGCTTTACTGGATCCGGTTCCACCTGCTCAACGCGGACCTCGGCGGCAAGGGCACCAAGGAACTCCATCTGGTGCCCACCACCAAGACGGCGAACTCGCAGTGGGATCACAATATCGAGCGTCCGGTGGCGGACGCGCTGACGGGCGCCAACCCCACGCCGGTTTACTACGACGTCCAGCTCACGTACTGGGGCGTAGGCGAGGCACCGGCGACGTACGTGGACGCGGCGACCGGCACGGATTACGGGCCGAACATCACGCTGTTCCCCCAGTCGATCCAGGGGAACTGGCAGCAGTTCGACAAGGGTCGGTGGCTGCCCCAGCCCTCGTTCAGGGTACCGGTCGACATGCCGCGCGGGATCACCGGCGAGGATGTAGAGCTCACGACGCACCACCAGCTGAATCGGCTCGCCAAGCTGTTCCACATCGACGAGGACATCCTCGGCTTGCTGAAACGGACAGCGCGCAACACTCACTTCGGCACCTACCGCGACGTACGCAGGGTCCTCGAGGCATGGGCCATGAGAGCGGACACGACGAAGAAGGCCTCCGAGCGCCTGCAGGCGATCTACGAGTCCGATGGCTATCTCCGCACCGCCCTGGCAGGCGGGCAGAGCTTCAAGCTGAAGCTCAACAACCAGCACGTCCCAGACGACGCGACGCCGGACGCGAAAATGTTCGGCCCCGCGGTGCGGGTACGGACCCATCGGGATCTTGACAGCTATCTGCGCTTGACGCCGCCGATCTTTAACGGCTACGAAAGGGCGCAGCAGGGGCCGGCTGGGGCCGTGGAGTACTTTCCGCAGTTCGAAGAGTTCGTGTGGCAGCTGACGACGAAGGGCGCGCTCTACGGCGACAAGCTGGACGCCCTGCAGGGGCAATGGGACACCTTCAAGTCCGCGAACGGGACGCTTCCGCCCATGCGCGACGCCCACCTCGTCCCTGACCAGGACGAGATCCGCACCGTGCTTCAGCGTAAGACACAGACGCAGGTCGTGCAGTCGGTGCGCGACACGTTCGCCCAGCGGATCATGGCGGCGACGGGACCCGCCACCGCCACCGCCGCGGCCAGCGAGCTGGCGGACGCCCTGGCGGCGAACTACGACCAGGTGATGCGGAACGGATTCCCCAAGCTCACGGTGGAGCAGGCGAATGACGTGCCCAAGCTGGCACTGGCGCTGCTTGGGGAAGACCCGGTGCGGCCGCTTGCCGCCGAGCTGAACGCCCGGCTGGCAGCGGCACCGGACATAGTGCGCCTGGATATCGCCCGCGCCCTTCCTCACCACCCGTTCACGACTTCGCTGACCGTCCCGTTGGGCGCGCAGATGCAGCAGCGGGTCACGGCCGAGCAACAGCGGCTAGCGGCGCAACAGCAGCTGGCCGCGCAGCAGCTGGCCGCCCAGCGGCCACCGCCGCCAGTGCCACAGCCTGTGCCGGCGGTGCCGCCCGGCCACCATCGCATTCTCACCGGGCGCCCCACCTCGCCCCGGCGGCCGCAGGCCGGCAACCCGCCGATCCACAGGGTCGAAGAAAGAACGCATCCGTACAACCAGAGTGTCATGCGGGGGTTGCGTGCTGCCGTCCTCAATGACCGCCGCTACATGACAGCCGACCATGCGACGCAGAAGGAGATGTGGCGGCGCATGTCGGAAGTGGAGAAGAGGTGGGACAGACCCGAGCGAGTCGCCGGCCGGTCCACGCTCAACAAGGATGTTGCGCACGGACTCGCATATGTCTTCAACGGCTACTGAGCAGGAGTACCCCATGTCCCGCCGCCAGTTTGACCTGTTCCCGGCGGTCAAAGCCGGACCCGCACCGGCGCGTCGAGCCGAAGCGCCCGCGAGCGCGGGAACTCCACCCCGTTCGGCTTTGCTCCGGCTCCAGCGCGACTACGGCAACCACTATGTACAGCGGATGGTCGATCAGGCGAGAACCGCGCCCCTGAGCCAGGCCGACGACCGCTGCGAGCGCGAAGCCGACCGGGCGGCGCAGTCGGTCCTCGACGGCGCGACACCGACCGTGAACCGCGCCACTAACCACGCACCCGCAATCCAGCGTCTCGGCGACGCGGCGGGCGGGCCGGTGGATGCCGGGGTAGCGCAGGCCATCCAGGGAGCACGCGGAAGCGGCCAGCCGCTGCCCAAGCGCATGCGTGAACCGCTCGAGCGCGCGTTCGGCGCGGATTTCGCCAGGGTACGCCTGCACACGGATGTCCAGGCCGACCAGCTCAGCCGGGCACTCCGGGCGCAGGCGTTCACGACCGGGCGCGACATCTTCTTCCGCCGGGGCGAGTACCCCGCCGACAGCATCCGCGGGCAGCACACGCTCGCACACGAGCTGGCCCACGTGGAGCAGCAGCGCGGCCGGCCGATGATCGTTCAGTGCTTGCGCCGCCGCCGCGCCACACTGACGGTCAGCGCAAACCTGCGTCAGGACGGCGAGTTGATACAAAGAGTCCCAACCGGCACGGGAATAACGATCGATCTCGATTCTGTCCGGATCAGCCCGGATGGAAAGCGTTCCTACAAGCTGATGAAGGTGAACGGCAAAGACGTATCCGGCCAGGGCTGGTGGCTGCGGAAAAAATGGTTTGACCTGGTTCCTCGCAAACGTAGGACCAAAAGGGAAGGACAGTTCTCCGGCTAGCGCGGGATTTTTCCTTTCTCCCGAACTTTTCCAGGATGAAAATGAGCAGGCCCATCAGCAGCCGGGCAGCAAATATGTGCATAATCTCGTGGTGCAGTTCGGCTCGCCAGAATCGCCACTGGATTACAAGATCCGAGGAGGGAGCCAGTCGCTCGTCTCAAAGCTTAATAAGCTCGCGCCTTACAAGCTCACAGAAAAACAGGAAGACGACCTGCCCGCGTTCGGGAAAACGAAGGTCATCTCCGTGGAACGTGTATCACAGGATGACTCATTCGATCCGCGGGCCGTCAAGGACGGCAGGGACGCTCTGCGCACACTGCGGGCTGCATCGAAATCCGGGCCTACCCGGCTCTACCTGCGGGGACACGGCGACCCGAAGACGAAGACGCTCGGTGGCTGGTCGGCTCAAGCGGTTTGGTCATTCCTGTCGGAATGCGGGATCGAGGGAATGAAGATTGACGTCATCAGCGTCACAGGATGCCAGCTGGCCCTGAGGCCTGACGAGATGATGAATAAGATGGGGCCGGAATGGCTGGAAGCTAATAAAAAGAAGATACTTACTGGAAAGGAAGTGCAACAATATAGCTTCCGCTACTACAAACGAGATGAGAAAGTCTACAAGCAGCCGGGTCCGGCAGGCCCTGAACTGGAAGAAAGCTTCCCCGCGATTCTGACCGGGATAATGTCTGGCTCGTTGGCGAACAACCCGGCCGTACTCGGGCGCACCGAGTACGTGGACGTGGCATCGCAGGGCACCAAGGCGACGAGCTATGCGGCATACGGTAGCTTTTCGGACCTGCAGAGTAAGGGCGCGTATAGCAAACGCGAATACCGCTGGGATCCAGGTCTGGGAAAAGTCGTCTGGACTTGGGTTTCTTAATGATCGTACGGACGACGGTCAGGGTTCCGCTGACTCTAGGAGTTCCTCCAGGACCTGGATCGCGCCGATGATGCGGAGCATGGTCTGGCGCAGCTCGGCGGCTCGGCCTTCTAGCTCGGCGAGTACCTGCTGGCCCTTCTGCTGTTCGTCGCGCAGCTCGGCGATCCGCTTCTCGGCCAGTTCCCGCATCATGACGACGCTCCGGTAGCCGCGCGCAGCTCGGCGACTTCGGCGGACAGTTCCTTCAGCGCCTCGGCCAGCAGCGCGGTGAGATGCTGATAGCGGATGTGCTTGTACCCGCCGACCTCGTGCACCAGTTCGGGCAGGACCGCCTCCACGTCCTGCGCGACCAGGCCGAGGCGGTCGCCGTCCAGCGCCGCCAGTGCCTCCTCCCGCTCCTCCTGCCTGGCCGCCGCATGCTCGGCGGGAGAGGCACCGGGCCCGGCACACACGGTGTCCTCGATGTCGCTGGTGAAGTACCTGAGCCCCTCCTCGCCCCACCGGTACCGCATCGCCTGGAGCCGCCTGACCAGGCCCATGGCGTTGCTGACCGGCCGCAGGTCGGTCTTGAGCCGCAGGTCGGAGGGGCCGTTGGTGCCGTTGAGGAAGGCCCACAACGGGCCGCTGCCGCCGATGCCAGTTGTCTGGCCGCCGAAATCTACCGTGGCCTGCCGCCCATGCGGATGACGAAGTGGCCGCCGATGTACGTGTCCCCCTGGAGATACGTCGATCCGTTCACGCTCAGCCTCATACCGTTCGGCGTCGAACGTGCCGATGCCCACCGAGCCATCTTTCAGCACCGCGAGCCGCCAGCGTTGTTTGACCAGAACCCGATACTTGAATCGAACCCGCCGACGAACCGGTCTGACGATACCCAGAGCCCGCCGTCGTTGTTGTCCGACTTCAGCCGCCCGTTGACCAGCAGGTCGATGGTCGTGCTACCGCCGCCGACCACCTCAAGGCGAGCACTGGGCGTCCCGGTGCCGATGCCGACGTTCCCGTCACCCCGCACGCAGAAGCTTGTTGGCTCCCCCCGCGCCGACGTCACGCATTTTCAGGAAGTAGCTGGCCGCCGAGTTGTCCACGCTGTTGAACGACTGCACATCGATCTGCAGCGCGGTAAACGGCGACCCGGACGCGGGAGCGAGCACGTGCAGCGGGCTGGCCGGCGCCGCGGCGCCCAGGCCGACGCCCACGTTGCCGTTCGGCGCCACGGTGAGCCGCCACGCGTTGCCGTTCCAGAGCCCGAGGGTGTTGCCGAACCCGCCGACGAAGCGATCCGTCGACACCCAGAGCCCGCCCTCGTTGTTGTTCGACCGTATCCGCCCGTTCACCAGCAGGTCGACGTTCGTGCCACCGACGCCGGCCACCTCCAGGCGGGCACCCGGCGCGCCGAGACCGGACCCGATGCCGACGTTGCCGTTCGGCATCACCTGGAGCTGCCACTGCCCGCCGGCGTAGAACCCGACGTTGGAGCCGGCACCGCCGATGAACCTGTCCGCCGACACCCAGAGCCCGCCGTCGTTGCTGTCCGACTTCAGCCGCCCGTTCACCAGCAGGTCGACATTCGTGCCGCCGACGCCGACCACCTCAAGCCGGGCCTGGGGCGTCCCGGTGTTGATGCCGACGAAGCCGTCGCCCCGGACGCAGAAACGGTTGGCTCCGCCCGCGCCGGCGCCGGCGTCGCGCATGTTCAGGTAGTAGCTGGCGGTCAGGTTGGGCGGGTTCACGAACGACTGCGCGTCGATCTGGAGCGCGGTGAACGCCGACCCGGACGGCGGGGCGCTGACGGTCAGCGGGCCGCCCATGTGCACCGTGCCGGCGCTGGTGGCCTGCAACGCGGCCGGATCGGCGCCCGGCCCGGGCAGCAGCACCCCCGAGTACGAGCGCACCGTGCTGTCGACCGTGACCCGGCCGGCGCCGTCCACCGACAGCGTCGCCAGCAGCACCGGCGGCGAGGTCCCCGGCCACTGGCTGCCCGGCGCCAGCGCGGTGAGCGCCGGGCGTTCCAGCCACCGGGTGAAGTCCGAACTGCCCGCCACCGTCTGCGGGTCCTCGGCACTGACCAGGTAGCTGAGGTATAGCTGTACGCCCTGCTTGTCGTTGAACGCGGCGGCGGGCAGGTCCACGTTCGTGGCCTGGGCCAAGGCGAGCTGCCAGCCGTTGGCGTCGATCGCCGTCCCGGCGGCGACGGTCACCTGGTTCGGCGCGCCCGAGGTGACGCCCAGGCCCTCGGCCACCCCCGGCCCGTGCAGCAGGCGGTTGACCCGGTGCTCGCGGTCGAGCTGGTAATCCTGCTCGTCGATGAAATCCTGGTCTTGAAGGAACTGCCCGTCGAAGTACCTGACCCGCTTCTCCGCCACCGCGGGCAGGACGTAATCGGCCATTGTGCTCCCCTTTACAGTGTCGGGATCGTCGTGCCGAGCAGGGTGTTGTGGCCGAGGATCAGCAGCGGCCAGCCCGTCTGCTTGTTCAGCTCCTGCGACACCAGCCGCATCGTCGGGACGGCGAGCTGGAGCGCGTAGTAGGTGTGCGCGGGCTTTTCCTGGTCGATGATGGCGCGGGCAATCTGCTGCTTGGTCCGCAGCAGCTTCGGGTCCGCCACGCTCAGCGTGAGCCGCACCTCGAAGAAGAACGGCAGGGCGTCGAACGCGTCGAAGATCTCGACCTTCTCGCCGGTGTAAAGCGTGAGCATCTGCTCCATCCCGTCCTGGGTGCCGCGCAGCTTGTACAGCGGAACGATCTTCGCGATGAAGTCCCGCTGGGTGGCCTCGTCCCAGTCGGCCCGCAAGGTGAGCGCGACCCACCCGGCCAGCCAGGCCAGGAACTCCTTCTCGGTCGTCTCCGGGTCGAAGTACTCCGGCAGCGTGCTGATGACCGTTTCCAGCCCGGGCGTACCTGGCGTCCCGGTCAGCACCGTCTCGAACGCGAGCAGGAACCGTCCCGCGAACGGGTCCGACCGGAAGATCGCCGGCAGGTAGTCGAGGTAGCTGCTGGCCGCGACGGGCTGTGGGGTAGTCATGGAAGCTCCTCAGAGGAGTAGCTCTGGCCGCCGGCGTCGTACGCCACCAGCGGGGTCGCGCCCAGCTGCACCAGTTCGCCGGCTTGCAGCCGCACTCCGTCCGGCTGTTCCCGGCCGGCCGCGCCGGGCGCGGTGACCTGGACGTTCTCCACGTAACGCAGCAGCGGCCTGTGCTCGAGCACCGCCGAGGCCTCCGAGGAGTACACCGCCCGGCCGAAGGGCCATCCCGTCTTGCGCCGGGCCGCCCTTGAGCGGGTCGTAGTAATCAAGCAGCGCCTGCCGGGCGTCGTCGAGGGCGGTCTGCGCCACCGCGTCCTCGCGCAGCGCCAGGTTCGCCGAGATCTGCACCGGCAGGTAGGTGGGCCCGACGACATGAATCCGGGTGGTCAGCGTCCGCCGCAGGTTGAGGAACTTCAGCAGATCGGCGTTGAGCGTGCTGTCACCGCCGCTCGCGGGCACCACCACCAGGCTCACGTGGGCCGGCGCGTCGGCGTAGCGGGCGGCCGGGTCGCTCGCCTCCAGGTCGCACCGCGGTAGGCAGTGCACGCGCGCAATGTTGCCGCCGCCGGCCCAGGTTTTCAGCGCCAGCCACTCGAAATCGGCGGCGGTGACGGCGCGGTACCGCTCGCGCAGGCGCAGGATCGTGGTCCGGATCGCGTCGTCCAGGCTCGTCCCGTCCGGCCGGACCCAGCGCGGCCCGTTGAGCAGCCGCAGGAATGCCTCGGTGCTGGCCGGCGGCACCTGGTTGACCTGGTATAGCAGCATCTCGGTGAGCCAGGCCAGCAGTTCGACCAGCGTGATGCCCGGGTCGCTCGGGTTGTAGTTGGTCCACGCCGGGTCCAGCGCGGGGATCAGCGCCTGGGCCTGCGCGGTCAGGTCCGCATAGCTCTGGTCGTCAAGATCCGGCAGCGGGATCGCCAACGCTTCCTCCTTAACCGAGCACGATGCTGATGTCGTGCGGACCTGAGTAGACCAGCGCGCGGTCTATCCACGCCCACTGGTCCAGTTCTCGTTGCGGTGCGTTAGACGGCTGATTCAGCGGCCGCGTCAGGATGACCTTGATCAGGTCCGCCGCCGCGGCATCGGTCTGCGGCTGGTACGACACGGTGAGCGTGTGCACGTGATCGACGCCGGCCACCGCCTCGAGCACCGCGGACAGGTCCGACGCGCGCGGCCACTGCCCGAACGGCCAGCCCTGCCCGGCCAGCCCGCCGGTCAGCGGGTGCAGGTACCCGGCCAGCGCCGTCCGCGCCTGGTCCCCAGCCGCGTCGGCGTCGGCGACCGGCGACCACCACGACCGTGGCCACGACGGTCACTGTGATCCACTCAGGACCCGCTACCCACAGGGTGGCCGTAGGTGGGCAGCGTTCCCGCAGGTAATCATCGACCTGACTCAGCAGAACGAGACTTGGCGTGGGCTGCGGCGAACCTGGTTCGTCGGGCACGACGATGACGCCCATCCGCCCGGCATCGACCGCCAGGTGCGTGTCATCGGCCGTGACCGGCTTGGCCGGATCGACCCACAGGCTGAGCGGGTTGAACGCGGGAACGATCGCGGTGGCGGCGGCCACGTCGGCCGAGGCGGCGACGGCCAGGTCCACCAGGTCCTGCGCGGCGACGGCGCGGTCGCGATGCCGCAGCACCTCGGGGCCGCGCGCCTTCACCCGGTCCAGCGGCTCGACCGGTGCGCCGCCCTGGCTCGGCTGGGTGTTGGTGACGCCGCCGATGTAGGGGACGCTGGACTTCAGTTCCACGATCGTCCCGCTGGCCAGGTTGCCCTGCTCGCCTCCCCCGGTGCGGTAGGTGAGGCGGATGTTGTTCTGTCCGGCGGGCGGGATCATGCCGTACGTGCCGTTGCCGAACTGGATCACGCCGGTCAGCGGGTCGATCGTGTAGTGGCGGTCCTGCGGGCCGGACTGATAGAAGTCGGCGACCGCGTCCCATGGCACCCACGAATCACCCGATTCCCGCACGGTGAGCTGCTGGCCGGGCTGGACGGGAGTCTGCGCCGCGGTGAACACCTGGCCCGGATCGGCCGTGGCGGAACCGAGGAGCTCGCCGGTGACCGTGCTGACCTGGGCGGCCCAGACGGTGTTGAGCAGCACCCGGCGGAGCTGGGGCGGAAGTGAGAACGTGCCCGCCTGCCACCGAAGCCGGAGCCAGCACAGCTCCTGCCCGAAGCAGGCGCGCGGCACCAGGTCGCCTGGGCCGACGAAGGTGACCAGGCCGCGGTCGCTGAGCGTGCCGGTCTCGTCGGCCGCAGCGAGCTGCGCCCAGCCGCCGGTGCTTGAGTACTCCCAGGTGAGCTGCGCGGGTCCGGGCGAGAGCACCAGGTCGGGGTCGGGCTCGGCGAGCTGGCCGGCCACCACCTGGTCCGGGGTCGGCGGTTCCACCTCGAGGAACAGCGTCACCGACCGTCTGCTGAACGGCGTCCCGAACCCGAGGTAGAGCGCCGGCTCGGTGTCGGCCGTCGGGAGAAACGGCCGGAACGGCTCGCCCTGACCCCCGGCGGCGACCGGCGTGCAGTCCGCGTAGCCGAAGTCGTTGTAGGTCAGGCAGGCCGTCACCGGCACCGGCGGCTGCGGCGCCGGGGTCCCGGCGAACGTGATCACGCTGACGACCGGCGGCGCGTACGTCGCCGCTACGTACGTGTAGCCGGACCCGCTCTGCTGGTAGCTGGCCGGGCTCCCGTAGCCACCCGCCGCGATCCGGGCCCGCAGCCAGTATCCCTGCTGGCCGCCGACGGCGGACCGCGCGACCGGGGTGGGCAGGGTAACGGTGAACTGACCGTCGTACTGGAACGGGAACGTCACCGGGACGGCCTGCCACTGGGTTCCGTCGCAGACTTCCCAGGCGATCTTCAGGTTGCCGTCGGTGAGGACCGCTTTCACCGGCGGGTTCGCCGCCCGGGCCGGGTTGACCAGCGTGATGCTGACGGTGAGAACCGCGCCCGGCGCGACCAGGTCGTCCGGGCAGGCGACGTAGAAGGCGTCGTTGAACTGCGGCTCCTGCCCGAACGGGAAGAAGTTCATGCTCAGGTCGATGGCGCTGCCGCCGTAGCGCGCGGCCGCGGGCGGTACCGGGCTCGCGCCGGTGCTGGCCGGCGGCAGGCCGGCCGCGGGCTGGCCGGCCACGGTGATGCCACCCAGCGTGGGCAGCTGCCAGTCGTAGCCGACGGTCAGTGCGGAGACTTCCGGCTGGGTGGTGTAGCTTCCGGCGGTGACGTCGATACGGAGCCACCTCCCTGAGCGGGTGCGGTAGATGGTTTCCCGCCAGTTCATCGGGATGTGGAAGCTGATCTCGCCGCTTGTCGTGAAGGCGCTGGTGCCGTCGGCGAAGTCAAAGCCGGTGTCCAGCTGCTGCCAGCCGCCGGCGGTCTGGTAGGACCAGCTGAGCTGAAGGCCGGCGCCGGCTCCCGGCTGGGACAGGGTGACCTGGATCGTGGCCAGCGCGCCGCCGGCCACGAAGACCTGGTCCGCGCTCAGGTAGAACCGGTTGCTGGCCAGCGGGGACCACGGCAGGGTCGGGTCCTGCGGGTTCTTCCCGCCCGTCGCGACCGATTCGGGGGCCAGGCCGGCCCGGCCCGGTGGCAGCGGCAGGTCGAGCTGCGCCCGCAGCCAGCCCGCCTGGGTGCCGCCGACCGCCGACGGGGCCAGCGCGGGCAGCGCCGGCAGCGTCACCTGCCAGTGACCGCCGAGCACGGTGGCGCTGGCCGCGGCCGGCTGCCACCCGGCGCCGTCCCAGTATGCCCAGCTAACCGGCCAGTTCTGCCACTGCCAGGTATCCGACGTCGCCAGCATGACGACGGCGTCGCGGGCACCGGGCTTGGTCAGGACCGGGTCGCAGGCGAGGAAGAGCTGGTGCGGCGAGGGCCGGTCGCCGGTGAAGACGGCCCATGGCTGGTCGAGTCCGCCCGTCGCCTGCTGCCCGCGGTCGCTGTAGGTGTCGTTCTCGGTATCGCTCACGTACGAGGCCACCAGCCGGGACTGGGTGATGGCCAGGGGCCGTTCGGTCTCAAAGACGACCTCGTCCTGTTCCCCCGGCCGCGGCGGCGCGGCGGCGAGCGTACCGGCCGGGACGACCGCCGTCACCTGGTTGTCCGTCGCCAGGTGGAAGGTCAACGGCACCCGGGCCGCCCGCGGCGGGATCTGCGCGGCGCCGATCAGGTTCAGGAACGCGAGGTAGTTCTTGTCCGGAGCCTGGTTCAGCCGGTCTATCACCAGCCCGGCGAACTGGCCGAACACGGCGATCAGGGCCTGCCCCGCGTCCGGTTGCCCGTCCGCGGGCGGCTGCCATCCGCTGAACTTCGTGGCGAGCGCCGTGGTCTGGGTAACGACGTCGGCGTAGCTGCGCGTATCAACCGGCGGCGGCTGCTCCATCACTGCTCCAGGTAGAACGGGTACACCAGGTTGAACCGGCTGTTGGTCGAGCGCACCTGGTAGTTGATCTCGATGTTCAGCACGTTGGACTTGCTGGGGTCGGGTGCCGCGTACACGTCGAGCACGTCGATGCGCGGTTCCCAGGTGGCGAGCGCCTCGCGGACCGCGCGGGTCACCGCGGTCGCGGTGGCGGCGTTGTTCACGGCGAAGACCAGGTCGCCCAGGCCGCAGCCGAAGTCCGGGCGCATCACCCGCTCGCCCGGCGAGGTGGCCAGGATCATCCAGATCGACTGCCGGACGCTCTCCTCACCGTCGGCGGTCAGCGCGATCCGGTGGCCGGCGTCCTGGCCGATGGGGAAGTTCCAGCCGAGCCCGAGGAAATTTGCGTCAGCCAATGAGCACGCTCCCGGAGGCGACCACGGTTCCGGCCGGCAGGTCGACCGGGTCATTGCAGGTGAGGGCCTTGTCGCCGGCCCTGGCGGCGGGCTTGCCGTTGATCATGACGGTCGCGCTGCCCTGCTGCACGGTCCCGGAGTTGGCCGGCGGCCGCTGGAAGGCGGTGCCCGGTGCGGTGGGCACGTGCGGCGGGGTGTTGTCCGCGACGCTGCCCACCGTCGCGGCGGGCAGGCCGGAAATCTTGACGTCCGGGCTGAGCCCACTGGCGAGGACGCCGGAGAAGGGATGCGGCAGCGGGGTGGGGACGGGCGGGGTGCCGGGCACCATGACGATGTGCGTATCGACGGCGACCACCCGGTCACCGCGCTTGGCTGCTGGCTGTCCCATCGGATCCTCCCGTCCGCTGCTAGTTGATGTTCACCACGCTGCCCTTGAGGGTGAGCGGGCCGCCCGCCTCGACGTCCAGGGCCTGGCCGGCCTCGATCTTCAGGCCGGATGTCGCGGTGATCTCCACGCTGTTCCCGGTCAGCGTCAGCTTTCCCTGCTCCGTTCGCAGGGTGATGTCGCCCTCGGCGGTGATCGTGATGCTGTTGTCGCTGGCGCGGATGACGATCATGTTCTTACCGCTGCTGTCCACGATGTGAATCTGCGCGTCGTCCATGACGTCGGAAAACTTGATCGTGCTCCCCTCGCGCGACTTGATCAGGCGCACGTCGTTGCTGCTGTCCGGGTCGGCTACCGGCGGCTGGTCCTGGCCGTTCCACAGGCCGCCCAGGACATAAGGCATGTCCGGATTGCCGTGCTCGAAGGCCACCAGCACCTCGTCGTTGACGTCCGGCCGGAAATAGAAGCCCCGGCCGGGTCCCGCCATCGGCGTGGCTACCCGGGCCCAGTCGCTCTCCATATCGTCGGCTAGCCCGGGCAGGACCGCCTTGACCCGGCCGAGGCCTTCTGGGTCGTTGATGTTCGAGACGATGCCGACGGCTACGCCGTAAAGGTGCGCGTCGTTGACGTATGCGTCCATCAGGCGGCGTTCCTTTGCACGGTGAAGGAGGTCTGGTAGCCGTGTTCGGCGGTCATCGTGTGGGTGACCGACGTGACGTAGTAGGGGCCGCTGAACCGCTGGCCGGCGCCGGAAATCTCCACGACCGTGCCGGCCCGCAACTGCGGCCGCCCGAACGCGATGACCTCGCCCTCGACGAACGTGAGCGCCCCGGTGCTGAACTGGGCGTCGGCGATGGCGCTGGCCTCCCCCAGGTCCCGGGCGGGCTGACCGGTCAGGGTCACGGCGGCGGGGCCGAAGGCCCGGCGGGCGGTGTCCGGTCCCGGCAGCATGCCGCCCGCGTTGGGCGCGACCGGCGCGGTGGCGACGATGGCTTTCTTCTCCTTGATGTCCCAGGCCCGGACCTTCAGCCCGGTTGGCTGGTCTAGCGTGCTGAGCCGGGGACTGAACTCCGTTATGTCCTCGCCGAGGGACAGCTTGTCGCCGGGCGAGTCGGCGATCCTGGGCGAGCGGAAGTAGAGGGTCTTGTCCCTGACGAAGATCTCGTAACCGATCAGGCTCGCCCGCCGCCGCAGGAACTCCAGGTCGGACTGGTTGGGTTGGATGACATAACCGTGGACGGTCTGCGAGTCGTCAACCTCCATGTGCAGGCCCGCCTCGCGCGCGATCTGGGCCACGATCGCGCTGTCCTTCATCTGGAGGAACGTCCGGGTCTTGCTGCCGCGGGCCAGCCGGTGCCGCCGGTCATAGCCGCGGACCAGCAGCACCGACTGCTGGCCGGCCGTGAAGACGGGCTCCAGGCTGGTGATCTCGGCCGACATCACCTGGTGCAGGTCACTCACGTAGCCGAGCCAGATCTGCACCTCGTCGCCGACCGCGAACTGCCGCGAATCGGACCAGGAGACGCTGAGCGTGCCTGCGTCCCAGTTGTGCAGTTCCAGCGTGAACATGCTGAGAGCGTCGAGGTCTTCGGCGACGGTGACCGAGCGCAGGTCGGCCAGCGCGGTCATCGGCAGCGGCATGCCGTTCACGTACACACCGACATCGGGCAGCATGGCGGCCTCACTGTCCCGGCTTCGGGGTGGTCAGCTTGGGTATGGTCAGCATCGTGCCGGGGACTAGGGCGCGCGGGTTAACGACGCCGTTGGCCGTGGCGATCGGCCGCCACCGGGCCGGGTCACCATATTCCTCGGCGGCGATGCTCTGCAGCGTGTCGTAGCGCTGCACCTGCCGCACCTTGATCACGTCGGCGGAGTGCAGTTCGGCGGCCCGCGCCTTCCCCTGGCTGCCAACCTCGGTGAACTCGCAGGTCAGCGTCGCTCGTACCGGGGTGCCGTCGTCAAGGAACAGCGTGAACCGCTGCTGCAGCATGGTCAGCACACCGGTGAAGATGTCGAAGACGCCCCAGCGCAGGTCGCACACCGGCGGCTGGTGCAGGTTGGTGTTGACTTCCACCAGCTTGGCGATCCGGTCCGTGTGCTGCCGCACGTCGGTCGACGTCCGTCCGGGTAGCAGGCTGGCCGACCGGAACGACGCCGCCACCGGCGCGGCGGCCAGCGTGTCCGGCCTGGGCTCATAGGTGTCAAAGAACAGCTCGATGGCGAACGTCTCCGCCTCGACTGAGCGGAACTCCTGCTCCACCTTCTTGCCGCTGGAGGCGCCCTGGCCGACCGCGTGCTCTTGCTCCCACCTGGCGGTCTTGGTCAGGGCGATCTCGGCCGGGTTGAACAGCGCCTCGATCTTGCCCTGCGGCAGGTTGTACCGCTGGTAGTAAATGGTCAGCTTGTGCAGCTGGCCGTCGCCGCCGCCCAGCCCGAGCAGCTCCGACACCACTCGCGCCTTGTTGAAGCTCATCGCGGCAACCCCCTGCGCTCCCGGTCAACGGCCGCCTGACGCGCCAGCGTGCGCTGTACCGTGGTGACCACCCGGTCGACATCGGCCGACGCCGCGCGCCGCGCCTCCCGCACCCGCGCGAACGGATCCTCCCGCCGCGCCGCGGGTTCCCTGGGCAGAAGTTCCGCGACCAGCCGGGCCAGCTCCGCCTGGTCGATCCCGGTCCCGGTCCGCACGGCCGGCGGCGCGACGGCCGGTGCCGCGGCGCTACCCCGGTCCGGGTCCGGCCGGTATCGCGGCGTAGCCGCCCGGCGCGGCCCCTGGCCCCACCCCACGACCCGCTCCCGCTCCCGCACCAGCGGCCGCTCCTGCGCTGACCCCCGTTCCCGGACCACTGGCCGCCCTCGCTCTCCCGGTTGCCCAGGCCCGGCTACTCGCTTCGGCCCTACCGGTCGCTCCGGCCCCGTTCGGGGGGAGGTGGCCGTGCGCCACGTTCGCCCTCGGCCGAGGGCGGCCGACGGGGCATTGGGCGCGGCATTTGCCTTCTCCCCGGGGAGCTCAGGGGGCGCGGGACTCCACGTTGGCCCCTGACGCGCCCGGACCACCGGGCGCGCGACACCGGAGGCAGCCGAGGCAGCGGGGGCAGCGGGGCCCGGCGACGGCTGTGACCGCGCGGCATCCTCGGGGGGCCGAGGGCTATCCGGGTTCCCTGTCCGCCCCTGCGGCCCGGAGGCGGAGGAGGCGGCGGGGGCCGCGGGCTCCGCCTTCGACCGCGGCGGGGATGCCGGGCTCCACGTTCGGCGGGCAGGAACGGGGGGCGCGGCGGCGAAGTGGGCGACCGGGGTTTGCGCGGTGGGGGTTTGCGCGGTGGGGGTTTGCGCTGCGGTGTGTGCTGCGGTGGGCTTCGGCGAAGCCGGGTCCGGGGACGGGGGGACGACGTCGTCAGGGGCTTGGGGGGCTTGAGGGGTTTGGGAGACGGGGCGGACGATGGGGGGTGCAGGGTCGGCGGGGGTGGCGGCGCGCGTGAGGAGGAGAGCGGCGAGCGGCGGGGCCGGGATCATCCGGGTGTGGCGGCCGAGGATTTCGTGACCCTGGGTGAGGTCTATGCAGCCGGGACGGCTGGTCCGGCGCCAGAGACGGGTGGCCAGGTCGCTCATGGCGGGCTACCGGCCGGCCAGGCGGGCGATGTCGCCGGTCAGCGCGATCGCCTGGCCGAGCAGTGGTCTGGTCAGGCCCTCGTGGGCGAGTTCAAGGGACTCGATCGCGACATCGTCCCCGGTCGCGCTGAAGGCGGGACCGGACCAGCGGACCGGCAGGGCGTTGCGGAAGTTCCACCACATCACCGGGGTCTGCCGGGAGTCCAGGAGCATGATCGTGCCGTTCCTGCGCTGGATCGCGCCCAGGGTCGTGCTGTAGTACCAGTTCCACAACGTGTCCAGTGAGGTCAGGCCATGGCCGAGCACCAGATTGGAGTAGCTGGTGCGGACGGGGAGTTTGTGCACGAAGCCGTTGACGCCGCCCTCGCGGTACTCCTCCACCTCGACCTCGCTGTCCAGGCCGCTCACCTCGGAGAACCCGCCGACGAGCAGTCCCTCGATCTCGACCGCGAAGTTGAAGGTCTGATACGGCGTCGTCATCGCCTGCCTCTCTCGTTCATGAGCCGTTCGCTAGCCAGCCGCTCGTTGAGCCTGGCCGCTTCGGCCACCCAGCGCTGCCGTTCCCTGTGGTCGAGCCACACGATCTCCTGGTAGGACCAGTGGAAGTAAAAGGCCAGGTACGCTACCTCGTCGTGCAGCCGGTCGACGGGGTAGCGCGCTATTCCCCCGGGCTGGTCACCTCCACGTCGAAATCACCGTCGCAATGCGGGCAGGTGACCTGGAGCCGGGTGTGGCCAGCCTGGTTGATCCGCTGGTAGACGTCCTGCAAATAGGCGAGGTCGGCCGCGTACAGGTTCTCGATCGTTCTGGTGCTGATGTGCTCGACCGTGCCGAGCCTGGTGATCACCCGGGCCAGCAGGATAACCACCAGGTACCCCGGATTCGCCCTGACCCTCGGGTCCTTGAGCGGCTCGATCTCATCCACCGCCGTGGCCAGGCGCATCGTCCCGTCCCGGTGGACGGGGCCGTCCGGATCGGCGAGGCCGAACGGCAGCGTGAACGGGAACTCGGTCTGCAGTGCTGGTGGCCCCGTCGTCAGCGCGGTGGTCACGTCCACTTGTCGACCTCGGCCCGCTCACAGGCCAAGATGAGCTGCTCGACCGCCACGTCGTCGGTGCTGGCGTTGAAGCTCGGCCCGGTCCACTGGCGCGGCCAGCAGTCATACAGGTTCCAGGTGATTTTGGGAGCGCCAGAGTCGTCGAGCAGCGAGATCGAGATGTCGTGCCGCTCCATGGTGCCGTTCATCACCTTCTGACGCCACTCCCACAGCTTGCTGTCGGAGGTGATGCCACGGCTGAGCGTGATATCGGAGTGGGTGACCAGCCCGGACAGCTTGCGCACGCTCAGGTTCTTGTCCGTACCCTCCCGGTATTCCACCGCGTTCTGGCTGTTCTCCAGGCCGGAGCACTCGCGGAACCCGGCGCGGGTGATGCCGTCCAGTTCGACTGAGAAGTTGTATCCGGCATAGGGATCGAGCCGATCGGCCATGGCCGCGACCTCCTTCTAGAGACTCTTATGCGGGCTGGATGCTGACGCCACTGGCGCCGTGGATGATGCGGACGATGATGAACTCGGCCGGGTCGGCGAGCGCCACTCCGACCTTGGTCACCACCATGCCCGCCGCGGTCACGTCGGGCGGGTTGGTCTCGCTGTCGCACTTGACGAAGAAGGCTTCCGCTGGGGTCCGGCCCTTCAGCGCGCCGCCCTGGAGCAGGCCGTCCAGGTACGCGGTGAGTTCCCGGGTGACGCGGACCCAGAGCCTGACGTCGTTAGGCTCGAAGGCGAGCTGCGGGAGGAACTCCTCCAGCCATCGGCCCATGGTCAGGAACACGCGCCGCGCCGCGACGGGGCGCCAGGCGGGGTCCGCGCTGAGGGTACGCGCTCCCCAGACGCGGATGCCCCGGCCGGGTGCGGCGCGCAGGCAGTTCACGCCCTCGGCGATCAGCCGGCCGATGTCGTCCTCGCTCAGCAGCACCCGCAGGTCGAGCACCCCGTCGACGACCTCGTTGGCCGGGGCCTGGTACACACCGGTTTCCTGGTCGCTGCGAGAGTAGATGCCAGCCACGTGCCCGCACGGCGGTACGTACTGTCCGGGTCCACCCGGGGCAGGCACCCACAGCCAGGGATGGTAGAGCGCGCCGTCGTCGCTGGCCAGCAACCTCCGCTGCGTCTCGACGGTGGATGTGTCGCCAGTCAGCACGGTATCCAGGATCGCGAACCGGCCACCCACCTGGTCACAGTCGGACAGGATCTCCTGCTGCAGGCCGGCGGCCGCGTCGATCGCGGCGGTGTCCGGCGCGACGGCCGGGTTCGGTGCGGGCATGATGTCGGGGGCGCAGACCAGGTCGACCGCCGTGACATCCGCCAGGGCCGCCAGGCCGGCCCGGAGGGCGTTCAGCGGCGTTGCCACCGGGTCGAGGCGGACCACGTAACACATCAGCCCGCCGTTATCGAAGAAGCCGCGCACGGCGCAGTGCAGATAGCCCGCCGCCGGCTGGAGGCCGAACTGGTCCTCGAACTGTGGCCACAGCGTCAGCGGGGCCGGCTGTGCGACGTCGCCCTGGCTGGCGTAGCCGAGGAAGGCGGGCACGCCGGTGAGCAGGGTCTGGGCGGGCGGCGGGAACACATCCAGCCGGGAGACCCCGGGCGCCTGCTGTGGTGCGGTCATCGGCTACTGACCCGGGCCTGCCCACTGGGTGAGGCGGAAGACGACGAACTCGGCGGGCTGCGCCGGGGCGACGCCGATCTCGGTGACGAGCTGGCCGAGCGCCCGGACGTCAGGCGGGTTGGTCGTCTCGTCGCAGCGGACGTAGTACGCCTGCTGCGGGGTGGCGCCGACGAGCGCCCCGGCGGCCCACTGCGCGTTGAGGAACGCGCCCACGTTGCGGCGGATCTTTGACCACAGGTCCTCCGCGTTGGGCTCGAATACCGCCCATTGCATCCCGGCGTCGATGGACTCGCGCAGGTAGTTGATCAGGCGCCGCACGTTGACGTACTGCCACTCGGAGTAGGCGCCCGCGTGCGAGGCCAGCGTGCGCGCACCGTACACCTTGATGGTGTTGTTCTGGAACGAGCGGATGCAGTTCACGCCCTCCAGGTTCAGGGTGCCCTGGAGGATCTTGCTGACCGGGTACCGCAGGTCAAGCGCGCCGAGGATGACCTCGTTAGCGGGCGCCTTGAAGACGCCACGTTCGGCGTCGCTGCGGGCGTAAACGCCGGCCAGGTGGCCGCTGGGCGGTACGGCGACACTGGCACCTGGCGTGCTGCTTGTCGGGTCCGCCACCATTATCCACGGGAAGTAGAACGCGCCATAGCCGTAGGTGTTGTCGGCTGGCCGCCAGATTCCGCCCGCGTCGGTGCTGATGACCAGATGGTCGTCCGTGATGTCTCTGGCACTGTCGAGGATGGCGACCCGGTTCTGCATGTTCTGGCAGTGGGTGACGACCGCACCTTGTATCTGGTTGAGCAGGGACTGCGAGGCGGCATTCTCGTCCGCCGAGGCAGGCGGAGGCAACGGCACGGCGACCACGGCGACCTCGTCGATGCTCTCAAGCTGGGTGAGCGCGGTGTCGATGAGGTCGAGAGTGAGCGTCGCGCTGATGCGGGTGACCCAGCAGCGGGTGCCCCCGTTGTTGAAGAAGCCGAACACGGCCTGGGCCAGGTACTGATTAGCCGTCTGGATGGCGCCGAAGTTCTGGGTGAATTCCATCCAGCTGTTGGTCGCTACCGGGGTGAGCGCGGCCGCTTGCGGATAGGCCGTGCCGCCGGCGTTCTTGGGCATGCCGGCGGCGGCGATGTCGGCCGAGACGCCGATGAACGCGGCGGTGCTTGTCCCGACGCCGGCGATCGGCTGCACGGCCGACGAAATTTCCTCTACGTAGACACCTGGCCACGTGTAAGGGGCAGCCATGTCTCACTCCCTGTCCATCATGTATTGAGCTGTTCGAAGTTGAGGACCCGGTCCTTGACCGCCGGACCGGCATCGACGGGCGCGAGGGCGCTGACGCTGATGGTGACCGCGTAGTGCAGGGTGGTCTTGGGCCTGCCCCCCATGGCCTGCCAGAGCTCGCCGAGGCTCTGCAGGTGCGAATCGGAGATGATCCTGGCGGGCAGCGGCGGCTGCTGGCCGGCGAGCTGGCCGGCCAGGTAATTCGCCGGGATGGTGCGGTGCGTCAGCAGCACCTTCATGACCTCGCCGAGCAGCTGATGCTCGTCGTCGGACGGGTCGGGAGCACTTGCGCTCGGCCAGGCGGTAATCAGGTAGGAGCAGGTGACCCGCACCGGCGGCGGGGTCTTGGTGAAGCTGCCGTCCTGCCGCTGCTCCAGATCCCACTGCGGGCTGCGCAGGCTGAGGTCCTCGCGGACGTCGTACAGGAAGAACCCGATGGCCGGCAGGCTCACCCCGGACGGAGGGAACTGGTCATCCGGGGGAGCGAAGCTGATCGCGACGTTCTGCACAGGCAATTCGGCCTGCAGGAGCGCAGCCAGCGTCGCGTCCAGATCCTGCAGCATGGTGCCTGTCATAACAGGCGGCTGTTCCGGTGGCATCTGCCGCCGCGTCAGCGCAAGCGTCTCAGCCGTGCTCGCGGCTATTCGCTGAGTTCGTCGGCCACCAGGACCTTGCCCATCTTCTGGTACTCGCGCCGGGTCGCGCGCACACGTGGGCCATGGTGACCACGCCGCCGTCGGCGGCGGCGAGGAAGGCACCGGCGAGGGCGATGTTGCGGATGCTGCCGCCGGCCACCTCGATGCGGCGGGCCAGGAAGTCCAGGTCCAGGCCAGCATCGCGCGGCAGGGCGTCGCGGCCAGAGCTGCTCCCAGATGCGACGGCGGTCCGCGACGCCGGGGAGCTGGAAGTCCACCGTCACGTGCAGCCGGCGCACGAACGCCTCGTCCATGTTGCCGCGCAGGTTGGTCGCCAGCACGACGATGCCGTCGTACTCCTCCATCTTCTGCAGCAGGTAGACTGATCTCGACGTTGGCGTAGCGGTCGTGGGCGTCGCGGACCTGGGTGCGCTTGCCGAACAGCGCGTCGGCTTCATCGAAGAACAAGATGGCGTTGCTGGTCGTCGCCTCGTCGAAGATGCGGGCCAGGTTCTTCTCCGTCTCGCCGATGTACTTGCTGACCACCGAGGCCAGGTCGATCTTGTAGAGGTCGAGGCCGAGCTCGTGGGCGATCACCTCGGCGGCCATCGTCTTGCCGGTGCCGGGCGGGCCGGCGAACAGGATGCACAGGCCCTTGCCCATCGCCAGCTTGCGGTCGAAGCCCCACGTGTCGTACACCAGGTGGCGATACCGGGCCTGGTCATGGATCTCCCGTAGCTGGGTCAGCGGGTCCGCGGGCAGCACGATGTCATCCCAGGTGTAGTGCGGGATGATCTGGACGGCGAGCTCGGCGAGCTTACGGTTGGAGTGGAAGCGGCACGCCGCGTGCAGGTCCGACGCGCCGATTCGTGCGCCCCGGGCCAGCGCCAGGTGGTGGGCGGTGCCCACGGCGTCGCGGATCTGGCCGCCGGTCAGCCGGAACCGGCCAGCCAGGTCGGCTAGGTCCTGGGCGAGGCCCGACGGATCGGGGGCCAGCCCGCCTGCGGCCTCGGCCAGCGCGGCCTGCCACAGGCGCAGTCGCTCGTCCGGGCCCGGCGCCGGGACCATGAGCCGCAGGAAACTGAGGTTCCGATGCGGGCCCGACGGTTCCCACGGGATGGTGCCGGACAGGAACACCGGCGCGTCGAGCGCCTCGAGCACGCTGAACAGGCCGGTCAGCCTGGGGTCGTCCGCCTGTTCCAGCAGGGCGTCGAAGTCCCGCCAGAGCACAAGCGCTCCGCGCAGCTTTGCCTCGCGGCCGGCCAGGCCGGTCAGCGTGGCGAACTCGGCGGGGCCGGCCGTCGGCCAGCTCCCTGCCCGCCACGGTGAGCAGCGGCCGTCCCATGGCCCGGCAGATGGCGGACGCCGCGGTTCGCTTGCCCACGCCGCGGGGCCCCTGGAAGTACAGAATCGAGGCGGGAGCATCCGCGGCCAGGCGAGACACTTGTGCGCCGAACCGGCTGGGAAAAACCGGTTCTACGATGCCGCTAGCAGCCGTCATGATCGTCACGTAGCCTCGGAGCCGCTCATCGACCAGGTCATCGCCGGCGCCGTCGCGGTCGCCGAGGCCTTCGCCGCCGTCACGGTCGCCGAGGCCCTCGCCGTCGCCGAGCAAGTAGCTGGCTACCCGCTGATCCAGTCGCAGGGCGCTGTCCAGCAAGGATTCCTCGGGCGCGGTGTGCAGCTCAAGCAGGTGAAACCGGCGCAGCGGCGCCGTCGCCGCGAACCGGGTCCGTGCGGACAGCCTGGCGTCCAGGTCGGGACAGAACAGGCTGACGGCCAAGTCGACGGTGGGCAGCCGGCGGGCGATGTCGTCTTGCAGGTAGGCGTAGAGGCGGCGGTAGCTCCGGTCCAGTTCCGGAGCGAGGCAGAGCAGGATGACGTCCAGGTCGAAGACGGTCAGACCGAACATCGGAGCCAGTGCGGCGAGCCGTAGCGGGACACCCTGGCTCAGGCTCTCCGCCGTCTGCTCGGCGATGTCACACGCCAGCTGGTCCAGCCTGGCTTGCACGGCGGCCAGCACCTGCGCCGGCAGCGGCACCCCGGCCCAGAGCGGCTGACCGATCACCTTGTCGAGAAGCTCGTCCGCTTCGGCATCGGGGATGTAGAAGGCGGCCAGGTCACCCGCTTCACCCCGTGCCTGGCGGGCACGCCACACCTGGACGCGCAGCAGCAGATCGAGGCGTTCTAGCTCGGCGAGAACATGCCGTCGCGACGTGCGGTACACGGACCCGTGCCTAACCCGCTTCTTGCATCCGGCTGACCGGCGCGAGGTGCTGCTGCACCTGGCGTTGCAGCGCGGTGATGCTGGCCTGAATCTGATCCAGGCTCGCCTGCAGTCCGAGGAGCAGTTCGCTCCCCTCGTCCGCGATGCCGGGGGGCCCGGGGGGCCCGGGGGCCGTCCCGAGCTTGTCGCTGCGGACCTGGTGGTACAGCGCGACCGTCTCGCGTGACGGGGGCACGTTGAACTGCTTGGCCATCGCCGCGGCGCAACGCTGATACTGATGCAGGGCCGTGGTGCGGTCACCAGCCTGGTAGTAGAGCCGCATCAAATTGCGGTGAGTGCATTCCCGCGCCGGGTCATAGCGCAATATACGCTGACCGTACGCCACCCCCAGGCTATAGCGCTGGTGCGCTTCGCAGTGTGACATCAGTTGCTCCAACATGGCGAGGTATACCAACTGGAGTCGGTCGCGTTCATAGAGACACCAATCCTGGTACCAGGTTTCGATAAGATCCCCTCGGTAAAGCGTGACGGCCGCTTCAAGGACCTGCGCTTGCCGGTCAGTCAATTCCTGGCCAGGAATGTCGCGATGAATGTTATGGGCCTCTTCAAATGCCGCCACATCCAGCCACAGGACTGCCGCCGGGTTAATTCGGATCCAGCCGGGATGCGCGATGAGCAGCTCGCTGTTCACCAGTGCCGACTGAAGCCGCCAGATGGCTTGCCTGAGGTACTTCCGGGCGAGTGAATCCGGGGCATCGGGCCAGAGCCGACCCGCAAGTGCCTCACGCGCATGCCCCCGCTCGCGATGCAGCAGCAGATAGCATAGAAGCTCTATCGCTTTTGCCGATAGGCCGGGCAGTGATTCTCCGTCACGGTCAAGGGAAATCTGACCGAATAGCCTGACCTTAAGGTTAGACATCTCGATACGGATGGCAGACGTGCCAATCAAAGCTGGCGTTCACCCCCACTCCCCTCCTCCCCGGGAGTATCAATCTATGCCATCTTAAAGCTAAACGTAAGCGACCAATTCGTAGGAGTCAAGATGATCCGGGTGATTCACAGTTAACGTTGATATGAAGCGCGTCACCAACCTTTTGCCCTGATCAAGGACGGCAGCTCGCTGGCGAGGGCGGTGGCTGCGCCAGCCTGAGGTAACCCGGCGCCCCGCCGAAACTGCCGCGGACCTGACAGCCGATCTGGAAGCCGCGCTCAATGTTGGCGCACGACGGTCCTGCGGCGCGTACCGGGGTGGTCTACCGGATCGACGAGGCACCCGGACTGTCCGCGTCGTACCAGACCGGGAAACGCTTCCGCGCGTGAGGAGATATGCGACTTCCACCCCTGCCGCTCCCAGGACCGGCCTTCGGGAATAACACTGCCGTGTCAGGTAACGTTCGCCCCGCTTCCAGCAGCTTCGCTGGGGCAGGACCTTGAACCTGACCCACAACGACGGACCATCGGTGTTGCTGGGACAACCGCGATGGACCATCGGTGTCGCTGCAGAGCGGGAGCGCCCGGCACGGGTGTGGCAGGCGAGGCGGGTGGTGTTCGCGGGGATGCTGACCCCTCGCCGGGCGTGACCTTTACCGCACCGGGTAACCGGGCGAACGCTGGTTGCTGAGGTAGTACCCACCCAGGTGGCATCGCCGTCTGCTCTCCAGGTACACCCGATGCCTTCCCGGACGAGCCGTTCGATAAGCCCTTCACCAGCATCCGGACTATTCATGCTCAATCCCTGGCTGGTATCGCTCATGATTAAGACCATCTCAGCGTCCGCCAAGCCCTCGGCAGGGGTTGACAGTACTCCAGGTCCGGATGAGCCGGCAGCTCGGGATGACGATCAGGGGACGGGGACCAGGTCCCGCTGCGCACGGAGCCGGGCCACCAGGTCAGCGAGTGCCAGCGGGCCAGCCGAGCAGACCGGCACGCTGCCCGCCGCGACCTCGGAATCCCGCCCGGCCAGGATGGTACGGGTGCGTCACCCGGACGCGACGATACCGAGGGCTACGGCACTATCCTGCAGGCGGGCGTATGCGAGCATGGTGACGGAGAACGGGAGGCACGGTGGCAAAAGTCTTCGGCATCGGACTGAGCCGCACCGGATCGACCAGCCTGGCCGAGGCACTGACCATACTCGGTTACCGCACCGTTCACTTCCCGGCGGATCCGGCCACCCAGCGTGAGTACATCCGCTTCTTCGCCCATCCCGGGCCCACGCTCACCTTGCGCGTGCTGCACCGGTACGACGCGATCACCGATACTCCACTGCCCCGCGTCTACCGGCAGCTCGACCGGGCCTACCCGGGAAGCAAGTTCGTCTGGACCAGACGCGACAAGGAACCCTGGCTCGAGTCATGCGAGCTGTGGTGGGCCAGGTCCGTGGTGCCTTTCATGGAAAACGACCACGAGGGTGTGCTCGGGCCGTTCCTACGGCTGGCCGCAGAGGCGACCTACGGGACCGCTCGCTTCGATGCCGCCCTGTTCTCCCGGGCTTACGACGAACATATGACCGGCGTGCCGGAGTACTTCCGCGGGCGGGAGCAGGATCTCCTGGCCCTGGATATCTGCGCCGGGGAGGGCTGGGAGCGGCTGGCCCCCTTCCTGGGCTCGGCGATCCCAGATCAGCCTTTCCCGCATCGCAACGAGATGGTCCCCGATCCGGCTGACGAATGATAGGTCCACCGCTCAGTCAGGTGAGACTGCGCCGTCTGGTGACGCCACCGGCAACAGCGAGGGCAGCCAGCAGATACAGGCCGAGGGTGGCGAAGGCCAGCGCGGGGGTGATGCGGGCACCACTGGGCGGTGCCACCGTGCCTTCCACCAAAAGGGTGTTGGGGTTGTACAGGTTCGCCACGGTGTTGATGGCAGCGTCGGGCAGGAACTCGTACACGTGCAGCAGAATCCCGTGGACCTGACCGCCGATCTGGTCCAGGGTGGGCATGACGACCGCGCCCCATAGCAGCACGAAGGCGACCGCCTTGGTGGCGCTGCGCAAGATCGTGCCCAGGGCCAGCCCGATCGCGGCGCAAGCCAGCGCGACCAGCAGCGCGCCGGTTATCGCGATGGCCAGGTGGCCGACGGACGGGAACTCCAGATAGACCGGCGGGGCCGTGCCACCTAGCACGACGGCGAACCCCGTCGTTATTCCGGCCGCCAGCCCGAACATGAGGACGATCGTGACCGCGGCGGCGGCGAGCACGGCCACATCCTGGCCGAGACTGGTGGACAGCCGGGTAGGTCCGGCTAGCAGCGCGGTCTTGACCGTGCCGCGACCCCAGTCCGTGCCAGCCACCAGCGCGCCGATCAGGAAAAGCACAACCCCCCCGTACAGGCCCTCGTACAGGCTGGACGAGGTGTTCAGAACACTGAGAGTGGTGGTCACGTACTGCACGGGCAAGATGCTGGGCAGCATCAGCGGACCGCTCGTGCTGCCGGTGCCGATGGCGCCGTTGCCCGCGGACTGATAGTTGACGTAGTCGTTGAGGTAGCCCTGGATCAGCATGCTGACCGGCAAGGCGATCACCAGCCACCACAGGACCGGACGGTGACGCATGACCAGCAGTTCGGCCCGCAAGGACGCTAGTACGCCGCTATTGCGGCGGGGCGGCCCGGCCGGTTCAGGTCCGGGCGGCGCGGGCTCCGCCCAGGTCGCCCGGACCACGAGACGTCGCCGCTGCGGCCGACCCGCTAGGGCGTCCCGGCGATGAAGCAGGAGGAGGGTCAGTGCCACGAACGCCGCGATGTAGCCGACCAGCGCCCAGGTGGCGAGTACGGGCCGGTCCGGCAGGTAGACCTGCGAGGTCGGGCCGCCGCCCACCGTACCAAACAAGCCGGTGACCGTGATCGCATTGGTACCCGGCGTCAGGTCGCTGATCTTCGGCAGCAGCCCGGTGTAGTCGAACCCGAAATACCCCACGTACTGATCGATGAGCACGGTCCACACCAGGGCGACGGCGATGGCCCCGGCCGCGCTGCGGCATACGGTGCCCAGGAACCACCCCATCGCTGCGAAGGTCAGCGCGACCAGCAGCGCCGCGCCCATCGCCCGCACCAGCACCCAGGCCGGCGGCAAGGCAAGATCCACCGGATCGGCCGTCCGGCCTTCGGCCGACCGGATCAGCAGGCTGGCCACCGCCGAGACCGCGAACGTGGTCACCACGCTGGCCGCCGTCGCTACGGCCAGCACCAGTGCCTGCCCGGCCCCGGCCCGGACCCGGCCCGGACCGGCGGCCAGCGACGTCACGATCGTGCCGCGACTCCAGTCACCGCCCGCCAGCACCGCACCCAGCACCACAAGCGGCATGACGTTGCTGACCGTGTACAGCTGGACCGCCACGATGACAAACTGGTTGGGCAGCATGCCTGGCAGAATCTGGGACGGAGTACCCAGCGCCTGGTACCGGGCGGGCGTGTCCGTCAGGTACTGCACGAGCGGAAGCACGTAGTACACGAGCAGCGTCAGCGCCGGCATGACAAGCAGCAGGCCCCACGCGGCCGGCCATTTGCGCAGCACCAGCAGTTCCGCGCGCGCCGTGGCCAGCATCAGCTGGCTGTCTTTCCCGTCGGCTGGTCCCGCCGTCTGCGCCGCACGACCCGGACCGGATCGGCATCGCCGGTGCGCCGTCCGGTCAGATCCAGTACCTCACCCATCGCACCGGCCTGTGGCAGCATCACCAGGTCCCCCGGCGAGCATCCCAGGACCTGGATATCCCCGGCCGTAGGCCGCACCAGGCCCAGCCGCAAGTCCAGTCCATCCAGCGCCACCACCCCCGCGCCGAACTGCTTTACCACCCCGCGCGCCCCCACGGCAGGCTCAGCAGCAGCCACTGACATATCTAGTCCCCTCATCCCGAACATCATCCCCTGCATCCCATCCTTTTTACGGCAACACCCTCAGGCTCAATAGCAGGAATGGAGTGAGTCTTGCAGAGCTGTTCCGGCCATGCAATAGTTGCTAACAACTGCGAGGATTGGTCTGGTTGGTGCATACTTTCGCGTCCGGTGTTGCCGCCAGGCGACGCGGTAATGCCTCGCAAGGTCCGGTAAATCCGTCACGTTCACCAAGCGGCGGACAGCTGAAAGTTATCGGCGCGGGTTTCGGCCGGACCGGCACCATGTCCTTGAAGCTCGCGCTGGAACAGCTGGGTTTCGGACCGTGCTATCACATGACCGAGATAGCCACCAACCCGTTTCATGCCCGGTTGTGGCGGCTGGCTCACGCCGGGCAGCCAGTCGACTGGGCGCAATTGTTTTCCCGGTACCGGGCAACTGTGGACTGGCCTGCCTGCCACTATTACACCGAACTCATGCACGCATTCCCCGCGGCGAAAGTCATCCTGACCATCAGGGATGCCGGGCAATGGTACGAGAGTATGACGAATACCCTCTACAGCCTCCAGACCGCGGCGGACGCCCGGCTGGCGAGTCGCCGGGCTAAGATCGGCACCGAGCCTGCGTCCCTGCCGGGGGCCCGGATCTGGCGGGACACGTTTTCCGGCAGGTTCGAAGACCGCGAGCACGCCATCGGCGTCTTCGAGCAGCACAATGCCGAGGTGATGCGGACGGTACCCGCGGATCGGCTGCTGGTGTACCGGGTCAGCGACGGCTGGGCATCGCTCTGTGACTTCCTCGGGGCGCAGCGGCCGGATCAGGGCTTCCCGTGTGTCAACACGACGCACTCGTTCCGCGAATACAACCGCGCAGAACTGGGCGGTTGGTGATGAAGGGCGCGGTCACCGCCCAGGACGCCAACGTCGCGGGATCCGCCGGCCTTCTCCTGGCCCGGAGTTGTACCGGACAGCGGATCTGGACGTCTTCCCCGCCGGCGATGGCCTCTCCCTGGTGTACGCGCGGGACAGCGGAGCTGCGGCATACTTCCGGTCCCGCACCGTCGCCCTGCTGGCGGGTTGCCGCGATTTCGGCACCATCGATGAGCACGTGCAGGTCTACCTGAACACGGCGGGACCGCAAGCGCCGGCCACGGCTGCCCGCCGGGACCTGCTCCGGCTGCACGCGGACGGTTTCCTGGTCGCCGCGGCGGATCTGGTCGCCGGAGCGGATGGCGGGTCGACGGGTCAGCCGCCGGTTCCCGTCCTGGTCATGCCCACCAGGGACCGGGTCGCGCTCGCCCGCCGGGCGATTAGCGGATACGCCGGAAACTGCGCGCGTCACGGCCGGCGAGTCGACGTCGTGGTGGCCGACGACTCGGCCGATGCGGCCGTCCGCGCGGAATACCGGGTCATGCTGGCCCAGCTGTCGGGCCGTCTCGGCGTCACCATCTCCTATGCCGGCCGGGAAGAGAAGGCGGCCTTTGCCTCCCGGCTGGCCGAAACCGGGGACATACCCGAGGACGTGGTGCGATTCGCCTGCCTGCCCGGCTCTCGATCCGGATCCGGTGTCACGATCGGCGCCAACCGGAACGCGCTGCTGCTGCACACGGTGGGCGAGCGGATCGTCAGCGCCGACGACGACACCGTCTGCCAGCCCTCCGTTCCGCCCGGCCATCGTGACGGGATCGCCCTCGACTCGACCGGCAACCCGCTCGAAGCGTGGTTCTTCCCGGACCGAAAGGATGCCCTGGCCGCGTCCCAGTCCGCCGACACGGATCTGCTGGGCCGCCACGGCCAGTATCTGGGGGCGGCGCCCGCCGCCGTGCTGGCCGCCGCGGGATCGATCTCATCGGCGCGCGGTGATCCACAGCTCCTGCGGCGCTTGCGGAACCGGGACAGCCGCATCCGGGTGACGGCCAGCGGGGTGGTGGGTGACTGCGGCTGGGACAATCCGGATTTCAGCCTGTTCCAGGACGGGCCTACCTTTGCGCGTCTGGTCGGATCGGCCGGCAGCTTCCGGGTCGGGCGGACGACCAGGGAGATGATTCAGGGCGTGACCCGTGCCACCATCACGGCCCGGGCCGACCCGAAGTTCGCGATGTGCGTGGGTCTGGACAATACCGGCCTGCTGCCACCGTTCCCGCCAGTGGGCCGGGCCGAAGAGGTCGCCTTCGGCGCGATCCTTACCGCGTGCTCCAGCCATGCGTTCGCGGCTCACCTGCCTGTCCTGATACAGCACGACCCGGTGACGGAAAAACGGTTCCATAACGGCCAGATGTTCGAGATCCGGCTCGGAGCCTGGCTGCAATCGTGCGTCGGCCAGTTCGATCCCGGGCTGGCTCGCGCGCCGGAGACACGGCTGGCCCGGCTCGGGCATTTCCTGGCCGATCTCGGCCAGCTGCCCCGTGAGGCTTTCGACGATTTCGCGCGGCGGCTCGCCTGGGCGAGCATGAGCGGGCTGATCACCACCCTGGAGGACAGGCTGGCCAGTGCGGAACTGGTCCCGGCCTACTGGGCGCGGGACGCACGGCAGTTCATGGCCCGGGCTCGGCGCAGCGCACTGCGGCCCGCGGATGAGTGGTACGCGGCTAGCGGTGGCCGGACGGCGCTGCAGCGGTTGCTGCGACAGTTCGGCCAGCTGCTGATCTGGTGGCCGGCCATGCTTCAGACCGCCCGCGAGCTCAGGGCCGCCGGCCATGGCCTGGCCCGGCCAGCAAGCACCGAGGGGTGAACCGGCAGGAGGGAGAAGAAAGGTCAGATACGACACGCGCACGCGTGAAAGAAGCAGACATCAATCCGCCATTTCCCGGGCACCGGTAATGCCCGGGACCGTCTGGAAAGGATCCCGATGACCAGTAAGCTGTTTGCCTTCCGGGTCGCCCGGCCCATTGAGGACTCCGGCGATACCCCGTTCGAATTCAGCTACGATCCGCAATCTCAGACATCGGTCTGGAACGGCAGCGGAAATGCGGCCGCGTATTACTACTGCACCGGCGGTGGCAGTCATGGACACTGTCACGCGTACGGTTACTATTGCACCACCAGCGGCGGTGGCAGCCAGAAATGTGACCCCTAGCAGGCGCTTAAGCCGCGCGCCGCTGGTGCCGCGGGCAGCGCCCCCGGTGGATCCTGCTCATTTAGGATCCACCGGGACTTTACTGGCCGCGGGCTCAGCGGTAGCGCCGGGAGTTCCGGTGCGCCCCGGCCGACGGATCCCACGTTCTGACCACGGCCGCCCACGCCGGCGTGTGGAGCCCGCCGCGCGCGGTGACCATACCTGCCCTGTCGATGTGGCAGAAGTACGGGGTCAGCGCGCGCGGGTTGTAGCGGATCTGGAAATCCGAAGTCCTGGCCGGAGCCAGCAGCACCCGCCAGGACCGCAGATCGACGTTGTTCTCGGCGCTTATCTCGTCGAGCCAGGATTCTGTCTCACCGGCACCGCCCCCGCTGACCAGGACGATCTCGGTTCCTGCGGCCATGGCGACACCGGCCAGCGGAGCCAGGCCAGGCAGTTCACGGCGGCATAGCCCGCATTCCGGAGAAACGAAGACGAGAGCAAGGTCACGTCCGGGGAAATCGCCGGACGTGACGATCCGCCCGCTGAGGTCCCGGGCGCGAAAATCGGGCGCGAGTTCGCCGATCCGCAGCTCGGGCAGGTCCGCGCGGAAACTGTCAAGCCGGCCCGCATCCTGGTAGGAGCGAAGCCACCGGACTAGTCGCATGGTCAGCAGCAAGTTGAGCAACAGGACCGCCCACCCGGCGACGGCCAGAGCTTCCCAGGCTACGTTCACGGTACGATCCGCTCGCTAACTGATCAGATAGGACTGGCGGAGCACCTCGGTGAAGTCTCCGAGGTTGGTGACGATGACCAGGAAGACCGCGGCCGCCAGGCCGAGCGTGATCACGAGCCCGGTCCCCGGATGCGCGGCCAGGCCTGGCCGTGCCCACAGGCCGCCCGCGCAGCTCAGTCCGAGGAGGGCATTCCTGGCCAGGTCATACCGGCTGATCGGCCGCTCGCCCGGACCGAAGCAGTTGCAGCTCACCTCCGTCTTGCGACGCAAGGCGACGCCCAGGACCGCGGAAAAAACGGACAGCAGCGCCAGGGCCAGCGCGAAACCGGCCGTCGCGAGCACACCGCCCGCGGCGACCACTACCGCCGTCAGCGCCTCGGCGGTGACCGATGCGATCGCCGCCGGACCGACCAGGCGAGCGGGCAGCAGCTTCAGCTCGCCGATCGTGCTGCGGAAGGAGGTCATCGAGGTCGCCTTGCCGATCGCGGATATGGCGAAGGCCAATCCGATCGCCCAGCGGCAGAAGGCGAGCACACAGGCGCCTGCCATGCGGTTTCCTTTGCTAGTCGAAGATTTCCCACCGGACGTCGGGGCGCGGACCCGGTCCGGTCCCGGCCGGGCCTGGGCGGGCGCGCCGCACGATCTCGGCGGCGCTGAAGCCACTGGCCGCGATCGCCGCCGACACGACGTCCGACGCCGGGTCAGCGGTCCGGGCCGGCCGCGGTATGGCGTGCGCGAGAGCCCACAGCGTGTCTTCGTCTTCGGGTGCGGCGTCGCTCACCCGCAGGCCGAGGGCCCGGGCGTCGCGCCGGGTGAGCACCACGTCGTGCGAGTGGTAGCCGCTGACCAGCCGGTCGACGATCCGGCTGCGCAGATCCGCTTGCTCCTGGCCGGGCAGCTGCCAGGCCAGCAGCTCGGCCGCGACCTCCCGGACGAGCTTGTCGAAGCGGTAGAAGGAGGACAACGAGGTGGGGAAGATCCGGGTCGCGAGCAGGGCCAGGACCTGCAGCCGGTCCTCCGGCCGGTCCACGCCGAACCACTCTCGGGCCAGGTCACGAAACGCCAGGATGTCCTGTGCGGAGATCATGCCGGGCGCGTCAGCCGGCGGGACACCCTCGGTGTCCATGGTCGAGTCGACTGGTCCCAGCTCGGCCAGCGGGCCGAAAACGAGCTCGTCGGCGCTCAGGCACAGCAGGGTCCCGGCCGACCGGGCCCGGAAGGGCACCAGGATGGCGAGATGCTCGGCGAATTCGTGTAGCAGCATCGCGGCCTCCCGGGTGCTGGTGATCATGCCCCCGCGAGTCGACAGCACCAGGTCCAGGGCCTCGCGGCGGCCCACCTTCCGCAAGCACTCGTACAGCACAGGCACGCTGTCCTCGGTCAGAGCCGCATCGAAAAAAACGGCGGGCCGTTTCCTGCTCGCCTGCAGTTTCTCGATCAGCGGGAAGATGGCCGGGAGGGGCGATGAGGTCATCGGAAGCTGCCTTCTGCCACCGCGCGGCCAGCCTGACGCCGCGAATCATCGTAGGCGGCGGATTGCAGCCGGAACATGTCCGCGTAGGTGCCGTTCAGGGCCATGAGCCTGTCGTGGGATCCCTGCTCCACGATCTTTCCCTGCTGCAGGACCAGGATGAGGTCGGCGCGGCGTGCGACGGAAAGGCGGTGGGAGATGAAGATGATGCACCGGGTGGGGTCGGAGCGCTGGTCATCGAGCAGCCGCTGGAAGAAATCGGTCTCGTTGCGAGCGTCGAGGGCGGCCGACGGCTCGTCGAGCACCAGTACCGGCGCGGTCCGCAGCAGGGCCCGGGCGAGCGCCACCAGCTGGCGTTGCCCACCGGACAGCTCGTGCCCTTTGTCCCAGAAACGGCCGAGTACGGTGTCGAAGCCGTCGGGCAGCGCCGCGACCACGCGGTCGAGTCCGCTGCGCCGGGCCGCGTCCTTGATGCGCTCGTCGTCATCCATCAGGCCGACCTGGCCGAACCCGACATTCTCCCGGGCGGAGAAGTGGTACACGATAAAATCCTGGAAAACCACGCTGAGACAGGCCCGGAGGGTGGGCCGGTCCAGGGTCCTGATGTCGGTCCCGTTCAGGGACACCGTGCCGGCGGTCGGCTCGTAGAGCCCGGCCAGCAGCTTGACGATGGTGGACTTGCCGGAACCGTTGTTCCCGACCAGGGCGATGGACTGCCCGGCCCGGGCTTCGAAGCTGACATCGGCCAGCACCTCCCGGTCGGTGCCGGGATAGGTGAAGGACACGTGCTCGAACACGACAGGTGGCTCGGCCGCCGGCATCGCCCCGGCGTCCCACGACGCGCGCCGCGGGCCAGGCGCTTCCACCTGCGGCTCGGTAGCCAGGAACGCGAAGAGCCGGGCCGCGAACAGGGTGTCCTGGTGCAGCGAGCCCGCTGATATGGCCAGGGCAGGCAACTGGCCGCCGAGACCGATGATCGCCAGCATGTACTGGTTGAACCGGCCGACCGTGATGACGCCGTGAAACGCCTGCACCGCCGCGAAGGCGATCAGCGCGACCTGCGCGCCCGCCAGCACCAGCCCGGCGGGCATCGAATAGCCGAGTTGCCGCAGAGCCAGCCGGCGATCCTGCTGATACAGCCCGTCAAGCAGCCGCCCGAACCGGCCAAGCAGGAGATCACGCAGGCCGAACAGGCGGACCTCCTTGGCGGCCTGGTCAGAGGTCGCCAGGTTGTACAGGTAAGCCTTGACCCGCTCGGTCTCGGCCCGGCCGGCCACCATCTCGACCTGCTCGGAGCCGAAATGCGTGGAAACCCACAGGGTGGCCGCCGAAGCCAGCACGATGACGCCGAGGACCCACGCATGCCACAAGACGAGGATGACGCCCAGCGAGGCCATCGTCGCCAGCGTGGTCACGCTGTTCACGAGCTGGCCGATCATCTGCCCCGGCCGGAACCGGGCCTCGTTGGTGACGGTACGCATGTCGTCTTGGAAGACCCGGTTCTCGAACGAGGACAGATCGGCGGAAGCCGCCTTCTCCGCGATCAGGAACTGCACCCGGTTGGCGATTCGCACGCTCTGCAACTGCCCGGTCAGCTGGCTCAGCCGCCCAGCGATCTGGCCGGTCAGGCTGACGACGGCCAGCAGCACCACGAGCAGCACGAAATGCGACGCTGCGCCGCCCCGGCGCTGCCCGGCACCGACGAGCGTCTGCAGCAGCGCAGAGACGATGATGATGTCGGCCGCGGGCAGGACACCGTTCATGATCGACAGCCCGGCCGAACCCAGCATCAGAAAAGGGCCTGCCTGCCAGGTCAGTCTCGCCAGCCGTGCCCCGGTGGCCAGGTACTCGCCGGCGTGCCTGATGCGGCGGGGCAGGATCGCCGCGCCCACCATCTCAGCGCGCCGTCAGACCGGCGTCGGCGATGCTGGCGCCGCGGATGAGGCAGTCTGCGAGGGCGTCGGTCATGGCCAGCTCGGGAACCTGGTGTTCGATGAAGATGAACTGGCCGTTGGGGTTGCTCTCCACGAAGACGTAGCGGTCATCGGGCGTGACGATGACATCCATGGCGCTGAAATTGAGGCCGTAGCCTCGCACGAAGTCCAGGCATCTCGTGGCGACCGGCGCGGGCAGCACGCCAGCCCGGTAGGGAATATCGAGTTCGGCATTGCGCCAGTCGACCGATGCTTCCGCGCGCTCCTGCGAGTGGAGCTCCGCGGTGAATATTTCGTCGCCGATGACGGTGATCCGCAGTTCCACCTTCTTGGGGACATATTCCTGGAACAGGCAAGGGGTTATCCGGACCGAGTCCAGCAGGTCAAGATCATCCTCGGTGACCACCGTGGTGGTCACCCGGTAGGGCTCGGCCCTGAAATCAGGGTCTTTCCTGGACAGGCTGACGGCCCCGAGGAACGGATCGGACATCACCTTGAAGATCATCCGCTTGCCGCATCGGTAGAAGAATTCCCTGGCCTCGTCCGGATCGGTGGTCACCAAAGTGCGCGGGATCTCGAAGCCGAGCCTGCGCGCCCGCAGCAGCTGCCCGCCCTTCCACGATGCGTGCAGGATGCGCTGGGGCTCACTGATCCAGTAGCAGTCAAGCGACGCCCACAGGCTGCGCAGGGCGTGCTCGATCTCCCCGGTGGCGAACTCGTACTCCTGCGGGGACAGCTCAGCCGGAAGGCCGAAGAAGCCCGGCCGCCGCCACCACACCGACCGGACCGCGTCGGCGGTCATCGTCCGCCCGCTGGTGAGCACGTCGATAACCGCCGCAAAGGGCAGCTCATCTTCCCAGGTCATCGAGATCCTGGCATTCTCGGGAATCTCGTCGGTGTTAATCCGGACCGCTTCTTCGCCCTTGCGTTCCAGGGCGATAATCACATCGTCAGCATGCGGGTCATCGGTTTGGGTGACGATGACGATTTGATCCCTGCTCACGGTGCCCCTGTCGGCCGCCGATCACTTGTCCCGACAACGATATATCGTAGGCCCCTTTATGGCCATATACCGTTTCCCGTCTTTGCTTCTGACGCCCCGGGCCGGTCGATTTCCGGGACGACAGTGAAACGAGAACTTGCCGATAATGCTGGGATGAATGATGGCAGATAGCTGTGGTGTTAGTGTTGTGGCAATCTGCTACTGCAGGTAGGCGTACCCGGCGTTTCCGCGGAGACGTCCCGCGCAATTGCGTACGGGCCTAGGACCTGGTCGCGGCGGAGGGCCCGACCGGTAGCCCAGGCCGAGCGGCTCGCCCTGGATCCGCCTGTACCCCGAGCGCCGCGTAATTCTGACTAAACTTTCGGTTAGATGCCAGTCAATGACCGCCAGTGACGATGGCTGCAGGCGCGGCGATGGCACCGGGTCATGACGAGGGAGCGGTCATGCCACTGGCAGAAGGTGAAACAGGCGAGTTCGTGAACGTGGGCGGGGTGGAATACACCGGCGTCAGCAGCTGCCTCACGGTGACCTGTAAAATCGCGGGTGTACCCGACACGTATGTCGGGGGCACTCGACCAGTGGAGCGATGCGTACTTCAACAAGCCCCTATTCGCCGGGGCCGGGGCTGGCGCGGTACAGAACTACAACCCGCTGCCGCAGGTGAGTGCGGCAAACGCGCTGGCGTGGATGGCGGTGGGCACCTTCATCGGTTTTGACTCCAGCGCGGCCATGCCCAAGATCTCGACCGAAACGCTCAAGGGCGCGTTCAAGATCACCCTTTAGGACGCAACGACCCGGGGCGCGCCGCCGCGGACACCATCGCCGGCCGGACGAGAACGGTGAGCTGGTCTCTGGGCCTGCCGGCTGACGCGAGATGCTGAACGAACTCGATCACGGAAACGGTGGGTCACTGGCGTGTGAATGGCGACTGCCAGCGACAAGCGAAAATGCCCGGCGATGCAAGCACTTGCAATGGAGTAGCAGACGGAGGCGGCAACCAGCCGCGCTTGGCCAGCACGGCCCGCAGCACCGCCAGCGACGCCGGGCTTCCCTGGCCCGCGGTTGCGGCGCGGGCAGCGGTACAGAGCTCATCCAGCCCGGCGGTCGCCTCGCGATGTGCCTCGCACACCTCGCTCGCCAGCGCGAACAGGCCCCACGCGGAAACGAACAGTGGCGGACTCATCGAGGACTGGAATAGCTGGCGGCTGGAACGTGGTCTCTATCGCAGGTACTTTTGAAACCGCCTGATGTTCCCGAATGCCACACTACCGTTCTCCGCGTCGCCGATGACGCTGTTGATTAGTTTTGCCCCCGCTGCTTATCGCTGAGACGCAAGGTGAGGTGAGGGCCTGTCCGTGGCCATGGAAAGCCCCGGGTATGGCCCTTGTAACCGTCAGGTCAGGTCCGGTAGTTTGGCTGCGGCGTGGGGTGATCTTTGGTCATGCTGTCGTAGGCGACGATTCTCAGCTCGGAGCTGTAGCGGCGGCCCTGGCGGTCGGTGAGCCAGAGCTGCTCGGTGTCGGGGAGCATCTCGGTGACGGTGTACCGGGTGTGGCCCGCGGCCTGGGTCAGGCGGATGTGCTTGGCGAACAGGTTGACCAGGACGATGCTGCGGAAGTCGGCAGCGGTGGGCTTGAGCTCGACCGGGACGCGGTAGAACACCCGCTCGGGCAGCTGGTGCTCCTGCCGCCAGCGCCGCGCCAGGCAGTAGCGTTCCTGCTCGTCCTTGGCGAACGCCCAGGCCGAGTCCGCGACCTGGAAGGTCCACTGCTCGCGGCTCAGGACGAACCGGTCGATCGTGATCCGCGGCCGGTGCGCCGCCGGAGCCGCCAGCTGGAACGCATCGACGGTGACCATCACCATCACGTCCCCGATCACCTCGAAGAAGTCCAGCTCGGCGCCCGATGGCTCCGGACGGCTCGGCGCCGGATGGCATGACCTGGACGACCAGATCCTCGCCGCGGCGGGCGATGGTCAGCGCGGCGCCGGGCAGGACGGTGTCCGTTTCCGGAGGGTCGAGCGAGTCGGTGATGTCGGCGGACCAGTAGAGCTGACCCGGCCCTATCAGGGCTGAGGGCGGGCTGGTGCGTGAGGTCACGTACGGGTGATCTTTCCCGAAGATGAGGTTGATCCGCCCCGGGCCGCGGTCGGCCTGCTCGGCCGCGACGAGCCTGGCCGGGTCGGGGTGCTGCTCGACGAAATCCCGCTGGTCCAAGGTGTTGGTGGCCAGGTGTATTTCGCCGAGGACCAGCAGGAAGTTGCCGCGCTCCACCTCGGCGGGCGAGGCCGCCGCGAGCATGATGTCCGGAGCGTGCTGCCGGGCGCCGCTCCAGGGGACCGGACGCCCTGGAAAGCACTCGGCGGCCCTGGCCCTGATGGCGTCCGCGCTGACCTGGTGCCTGCTGGGAGACTGCGGTGGCCCGAGCACCTGCGCCCAGCGCCGCTGCAGCTCAGCTGTGCTCGCCGCGGCGAGCTCGCTCTCCCTCCGGCGCAGGTAGGGCGCCGCCACGGTGAGCAGCCGCTGCAGCAGCACCGGGCCGCCGCGGGCCCGGACGAGCTCGCGGTCAAGCAGTTCCATAAAGTACCCGCGGTACCTGTCGATGATGTCGTTGACCAGCCAGCGGGCGCTGTCCAAGACCAGGCCGAGCGGTGCCGCCAGCGCCCCGGTCACCGCCTGGCCCAGCTCCACCCGCACGTCCCGGACGGCGTCCTGGTACACCAGGGTCCGGCCGGCGTAGTTCTCACCCACCCTGCGGGTCGCGGGTGACCCGGTGACCTGCTCGAACGTTTCGGTCAGGCCCGCTAGCGCCCGGGCCAGCGCGGCCGGATCCCCGTCCGTGGCGGCCACCGCGTCCCGCGCCCTGACCAGCTGCTCCACCGGCTCAAGCGCCGCCGCCCGGGCCACCGGATCGGCGATCAGCTCCAGCTTGTCCCGCAGCACCCGCTCAGGCCACGCATCCGCCGGGCCCTCCAGGTCCAGCCGCACCGCCCCCAGCTCAGCCAGCCGGGCCAGCACACCGCGAGCCTGCGGGGTGCCGGCCTCGTCCAGCACCTCGCTGATCGTCCGGCGGCCATCACAGGCCAGCAGAACCCGCAGCTCGGCGTCGGTCAGCGTAACCGGCTTGCGGTGCGGACGGTGCAGCACGTTCCCGGCCAGGAGCGTCGACCGCGGCCGCCGCGGCCGCAGCCAGCCCAGCTCCCGGCCCTGTCGCGCGATCACGGCCGCCACCTTATCGATCGCCCAGACCTCGAAATAGGTGGTCCGGCGGGAGAGCAGCCGCTCCCCCGGCACCACCACCAGGCCAGCGGCACCAGACCCGGCGGACGCCCAGCCGACCGGTCCGAAGAACCCGATCGTGTCGTTCTTCAGGCAGTACCGCTGCAGGTAATTCGCGATCACCAGCTCCCGCTTGCGGTCCTGGGACCGCCGCGACGCACCCACTCCCGCATCCCGCAACCGCTTCGCCAGCCCGGGGTTCTGCCAGGTGACCGCCTCCCGGAAGCGCGGGTGGGCATCAACGGCAGCCACGGCACGGGACAGCCTGCCCGCAGCATCGGCGAACGCGGTGTCATACGCCACCCGCCCGGCTGGGTCGGCCCCGGCCAGGCCTGCCCCGGCCAGGCCGCCCCCGATCAGGTCGGCACTGCGCGCCAGCGGCTCGTCGCAGATGGCCAGCACCATGTCCGCAGGGAAACCAGCGCTGCGCAGGCACACGTCCCGCCACACACTCCACGTCCCCTCCAGCGGGACCCGGTGCGAGCTAATCGCCTCACCCTGCGTCATTGCCTTCGCGTCCCTAACCTCGGCAGTCTCAAACGATGAAAGCCTCCCCAGCGTGCGCGTCACCGGCTGCAGCGCCCATCTCGCCGATTGCGTATACCGAGAGGTCGCCCCGAGCAAGCGGGAAGGCGCGGCGGCCGGGCGCCCTGCGACCCTGACAACGTGGCCCACGACCAGGACGCGAAGCGGTACCCGTTGGCTTTCACGCAGGAATGGTTCGTCACCCTGGACCAGGATGAGGACGGCGGGACGTTCAGCCGCCGGTTCGTACTGGTCCGCCCGCTCCGCATCACCGGCCTGGTGGATCTCGCGGTGCTGCAGGGCGCGCTCGACGACGTGGTCGCGCGCCACGAGCTGCTCCGCACCGTCGTGGTCAGGGATGCCGACCCGCCCTACCAGCAGGGTTCCCGCCGTGCCAGGTACCGCTCGAGGTCAGGGACCTGCCCCAGGTCCTCCGCTTCCACCAGCCTTGCCGGGACAGAACCCTGAATCTGACCCACATCGAAGGACCATAGGTGTTGCTCGGGCAACTACGATGGACCATCGGTGTCGTTGCAGAGCGGGAGCGCCCGGCACGGGTGTGCCAGGCGAGGCGGGTGGTGTTCGCGGGGGATGCTGACCCTTCGCCAGGCGTGACCTTTACCACACCGGGTAACTGGGCGAACGCTGGCTGCTGAGGATTCTAGGTGTCTTGACGGTCCAGATATCCGTCGATGGCGCTGACGGACGCGTTGTTCATAGAGGTCCTTAGGGTGATCTTGACCCCGAGTCGCTCCACCAAGCGGGCGCCGAGCACCGCCGCGAGCAGGGAGTGCCCGCCCAGGTCAAAGAAGCTGTTCTCTAGCCCCACCTGGCCCGGCCCAGCACCTGCGCGAACACCTCGCACAGCGCCTGTTCCCTGGGGGTGACCGGAGCCCGGCCCGCGCTGGAGGCGTACTCCGGCGCGGCCGGCCCCGCCGGTCCAGCTTCCCGTTCGCGTTCAGCGGCAGCGGGTCGAGCACCGTGATCACGGCCGGCACCATGTCCCCAGGCAGCAGCCGGGCCGCAGCCACCCGCAATCCCGCCGGATCCAGCTCGGCACGGAGTAACCGGGGGAACTAGGGGGACGGGATCACGTACCCGGCCAGCCGCTTGTCCCGGGCTGGGTCCTCCCGCACCGCCACCGCCGGTGCCCGGCTCCGGCCGCCGGCGAGACTGCGGTCGCCGAGAGGCACGTCACGACGCGACGCCGGCGAACTGCCGCCCGTCACAAGTTGCCAATCGCCCACCCTACGTCATCGCCTGTCCCTCCCGCACCTCGGCAACGCCCCAGTGACAAACTTCCCCCAGCGTGCCAGCCACGAGCTGCCCCACCCACCTCGCCGATTGCGCCACCCAGCGGTCGCGCGATGTGGCGCGGGCAGCCGTGGTTCCCCTGGCCCCGTCCTGCGCTGGCACCATCACTGCAGGCGAACCGGCTGGTCAGCCAGCTATGCCCCGGCTGGAACCGCAGAGCCGTTCGGCCTATGTCGGTAATATCTGATATGGCTGCGAAACGTGAGCACGACCGCCTGCCGGTAGCGGTGGCAGCGCTGTGTCTCGTGCAGTTCATCGACGTGCTCGGGGTCACGGTCGTGGTCACATCGCTGCCATCCATGGTGGCTGACCTGCACGCTTCGCAGTCAGACAGCAGCCTGGTCGCCACGGGCTACGCGATGTTCTTCGGCGGCCTGCTCATGCTCGGCGCCCGGGTCGGTGACCGGTACGGTCACCGACGTACGATCCTGGCCAGCCTGGTCGTCTTCGCCGTGGGGGCGGCGGCGGCCGCTACGGCACCTTCGGTCAGCTGGCTCACCGCCGGCCGCTGCCTGCAAGGTGCCGCCGCGGCGGCGTCGGTGCCTTGCGCGCTGAAGCTGCTGACCACCGTTACCCCGGAGGGGGCGCCTCGGCGCCGGGCGATAGCGGCCTGGAGCGCGGCTGGTGCTGCCGCGGGAGCGAGCGGGTTCGTCATCGGCGGAATCGTCACCGACCTGGCCAGCTGGCGGCTTATCTTCTGGGCGTATATCCCGCTCGCCATCGTCCTGGCCACGGTTATCGCGATCGCGGTGCCGTCCGGCACCGACAGCGTGCCCGTGCGATCACTGAACCTGGCTGGGTCGGCTACGTTTACCGCTACCGTCATGACGTTCGTCGTCGGGTGTACGGTAGCGGCCCAGCCGGGCGACGGCGCCGTCGGGACCGCACTGCTGAGTTCTTGCGCCGTCCTCGCCGTCTCATTTGTGATGATTGACCGCCGGGCCGAGGCGCCTCTGCTGCCACGTCAGCTCATCAGCCTCCGGCCGCTGCGTGATGGCACTCTGGGCGCCTTCCTGAACACCGCCACCACCAGCTCGGTGATCACCCTTGTGACCCTGTATGTGCAGAACACGCTGCATCGCAGCCCGCTGGAGGCTGCCGCCACGCTCCTTCCGTTCAGCCTGGCGGTCATCGCCGGATCAAGTCTGTCCGCGGTCCTGCAGCGATACCTGCGGCCGCAGTGGGTGGTGAGCGCAGGCCTGATAAGCATCGCTGTCGCCGACGCCGCGCTGATCCCGGCGGCCCGCAGCCCCTGGGCCATACCGGTATGCGCGGCGGGTGCAGGACTAGGCATTGGGTTGTCAGCTGTCGCCGCCACCGGGCTAGGCACCGACGTCGCCGCCCTCTGGCGTGGCAGTGCTTCCGGCCTCATCAACACCGCCGCCCAAGCCGGAACAGCCGTCGGTATTGCCGTGCTGCTCCTCATCGCGGCCGCCACCAGCGGCGTGCCGACTGCGGGCGGTTCCCCGCCGGACGCGGCATGGGCCATCGGCGCCGCGGTAGCGGCCGTCGGCGCGGTCTGGTTTGCCATCACCGCCGCCCGCGCCGGGTCGGCGGCTGGACGGGTCTGCCCCGCACGAAAGCATCGCGGGTGCCATCTGATGAAGAACTGGAAGGTATTTAGTGCGGCGGCTTGCCGATAGGCGCTAATGAGTTCCGGATAGTGCTGCTGAGGTGGGCCTGAGAAGGTACTCGATGTGCCATAGCACCCCTTCTAAGGGTACCGATGGCACTTCGAGTACCTTGCGCGCGGTGACCGGCAGGGGCGCCGGGGCGGGTGCGGGGGACGGGACTGCAGGGACCGCGTCCAGGTGAGCGTCCAGGGCGAAAGTCGCCTCGGCACGCGTCCTTTATTCCGCGCCGGGGGGCGGAAGCAGCTCGGTCTTGTACTGGGGCGTGAGCGCCCTGGATTTGGCGATGAAGGCCGCCCGCGCGCTGGCATCGAGCGGCGGCGGCGCCTCAGTCCGGGTGGACACGGGCTGGCCAACCAGGGTGAAGAACTCCTCCTGACCGGAGGGCGCGCACAGGCACAGCAACCGCGACGGCGTGTCTGTGGCGTTGGTGAACGCGTGCGGGGCGTTGGCCGGCACGTTGATGGTCTCCCCGGCGCGGGCGATGAGCGTCTCGCCGCGGAAGGTCACCCGGACCTCGCCGTCGAGCACGGTGAACATCTCCTCGAAGTCGTGCCGATGCGGCGGCGGGCCGCCGCCCGGAGGTACGTGCATGTCGATCAGCGTGTACTTCCCGGCGGTGTCCTCGCCGCTGACGAGGATCGTGTAGGTGTCACCGACGAGCCCGATGTGCGGGAGGCTCTGGTCGTGGTCCGGCCGGGCGACGGTGAGTTTGCGTGACAGATCGTCGGGCGGGACGGGCGCGGGCTGGCTGGGCATATGTCTCCTCGCGGATTGACGGGCGCGGACCTACCGGGAGCGCCCGCGAAGAAGTCCTCCAGCGAGCGCGCCGCATGCTTCGTTCTAGAAACGGAGCTTTTCGTCCGTTTCAGGGTAGCGGTTCCCGTGGGGAGTCGGTGGCGGCTCCGAACGCGACGGCCTGGGCTCGTTCGTATCGCTGGTCAGCCTCGGCTAGCTCATTGAGCTCATTACGGCGGAGCTCACGAACGCCAAGGTGTCGGCGCGCGTACTCGCCCACATCGACAGCGGTTACGAGAACTCCCCGTGGATCAAGCACGCGTGACCGGCCAGTGGGTGGTCGCGACCAGCGCTTAGGTGGTCCGCCGGGTAGGGCGCCTGCCGCGACAGTCCCGGTTCGTCGACGTGACCCTCAGCGGCCTGAACCCGAGGACCCCAAAGAACCCGAAGACCCCAGGGCCAGGATGAGCAGCGCGGCGGCCGGCAGGACATAGATGCCGATGAGGAACGTCACGGCACCGGCCAGGCTGGCCAGCAGGAGCGCTCCGGAGAGGATCCACATGATGGTCGTGGCCCAGCGGGCACGGGGCCTGGTCACGCGAAGCAGGCCGACAACGATCGCGATCAGCAGCGGGATGGCCGCCTCCAGCAGCACGCCATAGCCGTTGACGGCGACAAGGCTGCGCATGGGCTGCACGCCGGGACGTCCCGTGTCGACCGACTCAACCGGATAGACGATCGCAAGGATCAAGATCACGACACCCCAGCCAATCGCGGCGCCGATCAGCACTCGGTCCAGCCGGGTCACGGAGCCGACCCGGAACTGGCCGACGCGACGGTCATGTCCGCTCCGCTTCGTGTCTTGGCTGTCCGGGGACGATGTCAAAAATATCAGAGCCTTGACTGTCATCACCTATCAGGATGAGTCGTGCCCACGTGGCGGCTAAGATCGCTGCCGTGCGGTCCCGGTGCGCCGGCCTGGCGCCGCCGAAGATCACTGGGAGGACGGCGTGCTGCACCTAGGTCTGTCGGTTCTTGTTGCGGACCGGGCCGCCTGAACCATGCCAAAGCCGCAGGCCCACCTCACTGCCTTCCTGACCGGAGTCGGCTACCACGAGTCGGCTTGGCGCCTCGCCGATCCCGCTGACCTCTCGGGTCCCGCGCGCTTCGGCGTGCTCGAGCGGGCGGCGCAGACCGCCGAACGCGGCTTGCTCGATGCCGTGTTCTTCGCCGACTCCCCCGGTCTGGCGATCTTCCGCGCCCGTTACTTTCCCCAGGTCGGCTTTGATCCGCTCGAGATCATCGCGGCGCTGTCGCGCTCCACGTCGCGCATCGGGCTGATCGCGACCGCGTCCACCACGTACAGCTCGCCGTACGACCTGGCTCGCAGGCTCTCCACGATCGATCATCTCTCCGGCGGCCGGGCCGGCTGGAATATCGTGACCACGCGCTACGCCGGGGCGGCGGGCAACTTCGGGCTCGCGGCGCACCCGGCCCACGCCGACCGCTACGCCCAGGCCGAGGAATTCGTCGAGGTTGTCTCGCGGCTGTGGGAGAGCTGGGACGCCGACGCGGTGGTCAGCGACCAGGCCAGCGGGATCTGGGCGAGGGACGACCTGATCCGGCCGATCGATTTTCATGGTCGCTTCTTCGACGTCAGCGGCGCGCTGACGCTGCCGCGGTCGCCGCAGGGTCGTCCCGCCTTCGCTCAGGCGGGGTCGTCCGGGCCGGGCATCGAGCTGGCGGGTCAGAGCGCCGACCTCGGCGCAACCTCGCGCACAACGCCGGACTCGATCCCGCGCTGATCGAGCCCGACCGCCCGCTGAGCGCGCAGGCCGCCGCGTCCGCACAGCGCACCAGCCGCACCGACGAGGTCGTGCGGCGTACCGAAGAAACAGGGAAGACCTTCCGCCAGCTCGCCGACGAGCTCACGGGATTGCCTGGCGGCCTGGAATTCACCGGGACACCTGAGCAGTTCGCTGACCTCGTCGAGCGCTGGCTCACCGAGGGCGCCGGCGACGGGTTCACCCTGCAGCCGGCCACCTTGCCCGGCTCACTCGAACTGTTCGTGGACCACGTCGTGCCGATTCTGCAGGAGCGAGGCTTGCACCGCAGCGAATACAGCTCGTCCACCTTGCGCGGGCACCTTGCTGCCGGGCCCCCAGGGCCCGCAGTCTCTCCAGCCCCGTAAAGCTCTCGCCCCCCTCAGCGGTGTTTTTCGAATTTCTTGTGTGTCATTGCCTCCCTATCAGGTAGCTGTTGACACACAAGAACGATTGCAGCCGTCTTGCAGCTGGTCCGCCGGGTAGTTTGACAACTTGCTTCCGGATCACCGACCGCACGTTAAGCGGCGTTACCGACAAATCCGACCTCGGTAACGACAGCCGAGACGCAACGATGCGGCTACCCGGGGTTGTCAGATATCGGTGCTCCCAGTAGACCGCCGGTCGTGACACATTCGTCGCTGGTATTTCCTTTGGCATCGCTTGCCGCACCGCGGTGGCCTTTTTCGGCGTCCTATGGGAGGGCCTGCGCCCGCGGAAGAAAGCATCGGACGGCGCTCGGGCCCCGGGGATGCGACAGGACCCGGCGGATGCCGCAAGATCTGCGGATATCCGTATGACCTGGGGATATCGCCTGCTAGAGCGGCCATCGGCATCCCCCGGCGCCCGACCGCCACGGCTTGCTGTCTTTACGGCAACAATTCGACGGCGTCGCGGGTGTTCTTTGCACGCGTATAGAAGAGCCCTGGTAACGTTCGGTCGAAAGCAGGGGCGAAATGAACGTTTAGGAGGGTTTAGATGACATTGAGTCGTCGATCTGCCGTGCTCGCCGGCGGAACTTCATGCTTGGCCGCGCTGGCCGCGCTGGCGATTGCCACCACGCCGGCGTCCGCGCAAGGGCTCGGCGTGGCCGTGACCGCTCAGGCGTCCGCGGTGACATCGGTGCCACTTGCTCCCCGACCGCCGATCGGGCATGCGGCGCCGTCGGGAGTGACACCGTTTGTCCACGCGAACACCGCGTCACCTTGGACGGCACTGAAGAACCCGCCGCCGTTCGGGACGCCCGGCACGATGCTGCTGGAAAGCGACGGGACCGTGCTCGTCCATAACGAGCCGGACAACAACGCCACGGGCGGCACGAACCAGTGGTACAAGCTCACGCCCGATTCGAGCGGCAGCTACATCGACGGGACGTGGAGCCAGATCGCGTCGATGCCCGCCTCGTATACGCCCCTGTATTTCGCGTCGGCGATCCTGCCCGACGGGCGCATGATCGTTGAGGGCGGCGAGTACATCGGCGAGAATGACGCGTGGACGAACAAGGGCGCGATTTACAACCCGGTGGCCAACTCCTGGAAGTCGGTCGCACCGCCGCCAGGCTGGACGAACATCGGGGACGCCGCGAGCGAGGTCCTGGCCAATGGCACCTTCATGCTCCAGCAGCCGTGCTCGACCTGCCTCACGGATCCGGATTTCACCGTCGATGACGCGTTGCTCAATGCGAAGACCATGAAGTGGACGGTGATCCCGGGGACGGGCAAGAACGACCCCAACGACGAAGAGGGCTGGACCCTGGAGCCGAACGGCCAGGTGCTGACCGTTGATACCTGGATCCCGAATGCGACCCAGGTATTCACCCCCAGCACGAAGTCCTGGTCGTTCGCGGGCAACACGGCTGCGAACGGTAACCCTGTCGACCCGTTCCCGGTCGTCGAGATCGGGCCGCAGGCCGAGCTGCCAGGCGGCAACACGTTTGTGGTCGGAGGCGGCTCGAGCACGCAAGAGCCGCCCACGGCGTGCACCACGAACGCGCCGACGCAGACCGCGCTCTACACGTACAAGGCCGGGGTCGCGAACGCGTGGTCGGCGGGGCCGGAGATCCCGGCCATCGGCAACCAGGAGTACGACAGCACGGACGGACCGGCGGCGACTCTGCCGGACGGAAACGTCCTGTTCGACGCGAGCGCGTGCGTGTACAACACGCCGACTCACTTCTTCCTCTACAACGCGGGCTCGAACACGCTTAGCCAGATCGCGGACGTGCCGAACGCTCCGAACGACTCCTCGTACTACACGCGGATGCTGGACCTGCCGAACGGCCAGGTGCTGTTCAACGACGGCAGCAACCAGATGGAGGTTTACACGGCCGGCGGGACCGCCCAAGCGTCGTGGAAGCCCTCGATCTCCTGGCTGAATTCCAAGACGCTGACCCCGGGACGGACCTACGCCCTGGCCGGCAAGCAGCTCGCCGGATTGGACCAGGGGGCCAGCTACGGTGATGACGTCCAGGACAACACCAACTTCCCCCTGGTACGGATCACGAACTCCGCGACCGGTGTGGTGACCTACGCCCGGACCCATGACTGGACCTCGGTATCGGTCGCTCCCGGCACCACTTCCGCGACCGAGTTCACCCTCCCGACGGGCACGCCAGCGGGCAAGAGCACGCTGGTCGTGGTGGCCAACGGAATCGCCTCATCGCCCACGATGGTGACGATCCCCTAAGGCCGACCCAACGGTCGTTCCGCGCGAACGACGCAACTGCCGCTAGGCCCCGTCCCGAGTATTCGGGGCGGGGCCTAGCTGTGGCACACTTCGGGAGTGTTGATCGTCGTGGCCGGCCTGCCGGGGGCCGGGAAGAGCGCGATGGCTGTCGATCTCGGGCGAGCCCTGAACTGCGCCGTGCTCGGAGTGGATCAGGCCGAAGCGGCGATGTGGCGTGCGGGAGTTAGCCAGTCCGCGCCGACACACCACGCCGCGTACCTCGTCGTGGCGGCCTTGGCCGCCGAGCAGCTCGCGCTTGGACACGATGTCATCGTCGACGCCGTCAACGGGCCAGAGCCCGCCCGGGCCCAGTGGCGGAACCTGGCCGGTCAGCTGGATGCCGAGCTGAAGTTCATCGTGGTCGAGTGCGGCGACGACCGCATCTACCAGGACCGGGTGGCGCACAGATCCAGGGACATCGAGGGATTCCCCGAGCCGACCTGGGAAGGTGTCCTGCGTCGCCGGGCTCAGTTCCCGCCCTGGACGGACGAGCGGCTGACGATCGACTCGGTGAATTCGCGCGCAGCGAATCTGAACGCCGCGCTTGACTACCTGGCACGTGGCTAGCCGCCCAGTGCTGTGCCGCTCCCGTTTCCGAACACGCTTCCGAACCAGCCTTTTAGTGCGCCAGCCGAACCCTTGTCCGAAATTTGCAACCAGCGTTTGACGACCGCCGGGAGCAGCGCCCGGTGTCTTCCTGGCCACCATTCCGGTGGTATACCGGTACCGGCACGGAGCATCAGGAAGCCGGTGAAATGTGTCAGCGGACGCGCGGGAAAGCCTTATCGGCAAGGTCGGGCGGGTCACGGTGTCCATCCCCGCGAAGGGGCCCGGCGAGGTGCTGCTGCCTGTGCGCGGCGGGACCGAGGCCTTCGCGGCCTGGTCCGACGAGCCGATCGCGCGGCACAGCCGCATCGCGGTGGTCGACATCTTGTCGGCTCGTTCCGTCTTCGTCACTCCTATCCAGCAGTAACCACCAGGGCCTGGCCCTGAGGGGAGCCCGTCATGTTCTTCTGGCATGTTCCTGCGCCGAACGAGGCGCTGCTGATCTCCGGCTCGAGACGGCGGAACGAGGCGACGCAGTTCCGCATTGTCACCGGGCACGGCTGCTTCGTAGTCCCGGTGAAGCAGAAGGCGCGCATCCTCTCGCTCGCCCTGCAAGAGGCCGAGATCGTCGAGGAATGCATCACAAACCAGGGCGTCCGGCTCCACATCCGGGCGGTCGCCGCGTTCAAGGTCGGCGACGACCAGGCGTCGATCGCGAACGCGGCGCGCCGGTTCCTGGCCGAGCAGGACCGCATGGAAGTGCTCGTCGGCCGGGTGTTCGCCGGTCACCTGCGATCGATCATCGGGGGCCTCACCGTCGAGCAGATCATCAGGGAACGGGACCGGGTCGCCCAGGAGGTCAAGGACGGCAGCCACAGCGAGATGGAGAAGCTCGGCATCGTGGTGGACGCGCTGGAGATCCAGGAGATCGAGGACTCTTCGGGGTACATCGACAACCTGGCCGCGCCGCACGCCGCCGCCGTAGCCAGCCAGGCTCGTATCGCGAAGGCGAGGGCCGACCAGGAGGCGACCGAACGGGAGTTGGCGGCGGCCGCGATGAACGCCCAGTTCGAGCGGGACACGGCCATCAAACGCGCAGGCTTCCAGGCCGAAACCGAGGAAGCTAACGCCCGGGCGGCACAGGCCGGCCCGCTCGCCCAGGCGCAGGCGTCGCAGCAGGTCATCCAGATGCAGACCGCGCTCGCCCAGCGGCAGGCCGAACTGGCCGCCCAGCGCCTGGAGGCCGAGGTCCGCCGCCCGGCGGACGCCGAGGCCTACCGTACACGCACCCTGGCCGAGGCCGACCGCGACCAGACCAGGTTCGCCGCGGAGGCGACGGCCTTCAGCAAGCGGACCATCGCCGAGGCCGAGGCCGAGGCGAACAAGGCCAGGGCCGCCTCGCTGCGGGAAGGCAACCAGGAGCTCATCGCCGCCAACCGCCTCGTGGAGGTCCTCCCGGCTTTGGTCGAGGCGGCCGCCCGCGGCCTCGCCGACTCCAACCTCACCATCCTCAACGGCACCCAGGGCGTCAACGAGGTCGTAACCGGCCTGGTCGGCCAGGGCCTGTCGATCCTTGACACGCTGAAGAAGTCCGCCGCCATCACCGGCAACGCCGGCCTCATTCGCGAATCCGTCGACGGCAGCACCAGGGAATGACCATGACCGAACCCCTCACCATGCGCGCCTTCCACGCCGATGACCGCACCCGCGACTGGCGAGTCGTCGGCGACGGCGCCATCGCGGTCTTCCGCACCGGCTCGTTCGCCGCCGGCGCCCGACTCGTCCAGGCGATAGCCGCGGCCGTCGGTGATGCCAGGCCGCACCATCCGGACGTCGACCTGCAGCACGACACCGTCACTATCCGGGTGCTCACCGCAGCGCCCGATGACACGGGCCTGACCACCGGCGACGTCGAGCTGGCGGTGTGGATCTCGGACCTGGCCCGCGAGCAGGGGCTCGCCGCCGACCCGACGCTGGTCCAGACCGTCCAGGTGACCATCGATGCTCTGGTCAGCGCGGACGTGATGCCGTTCTGGGCGGCCGTGCTCGGCTACGAGCGACGGGCCGACAGCCCGGACGAGGACCTCGTCGACCCACGCTGGCGCGGCCCGTCGATCTGGTTCCAGGACATGGACGCCCCCCGCCCGCAGCGCAACCGCTTCCACATCGACGTCTGGGTGCCACCGGAACTGGCCGAGGCACGCGTCGCCGCGGCCCTGGCGGCGGGCGGGCGGATGGTCCGCGACGCGTCGCCTACGTGGTGGACGCTCGCCGACGCCGAGGGCAATGAGGTCGACGTCACCTCGGCGACCGGGCGCGACTGACGGCACCGGCCCCTCGCTAGCCGGTTGCTTAGCTCCACCGCGGCCTGGCGTGGCCACCTTCAGGGTGCTAGCTGAGTCCCTGTCGTCATGCCAGGTAGCGGTCCATTATGCCGATGAACTGGCGAACGCTGAACGGCTTCGCGACAGACTCAGTGGCTCCGTTGGCGAGCAGCTCATTGATGATCTCGTCTGAGTCGCCGCTGAGGACAACCACTGGGATCGTCGCCGTGGCCGAGGAGGACGCGAGCTCCTTCAGGATTTCGCGGCCGGTCGTGTCGGGAAGGCGATTGTCGAGCAGGATGAGGGCCGGCCGCAGGTCGATGGCGGCGCTGACGCCGTCACGGCCGTTCATGGCCACGTGCAACTCGATCTCAGGACGGCGCCTGAGCACTGCTTTGACCAGGGCGATGTTCTGCTCGTCGTCCTCGATGTAGAGCAAGGCATGGTTCACGTGAGGCTCCTTCGCGAGTTCCCCGGCCGGCCCCTGCCTAAAAGCGCTTGATGCCCAGGGACACGCGTTTGGGGCTCGGTGAGCGCTCTGACGGTCACCCCGCACGCCCTCCTCCTGATTACCTAAAGTTACTAAATAATTACTATATGCTAGGGTCACTGTACAGGCTGGTCTTCGCGGGAGCATGGCCCGCACTCGCCTTGTTCGCATCATGGCAGGACGGCGGAAAGTCATTGACCTGGCTGGCAGGGCGCCGCGGGTCCGGTGGCCGGGCTGTTCGGGGCCGGATGGGCGAAGGCACGCGGCTAAGCAGCCCAGGGTTCGTTGTCGTCATCAAAAGCGAACGCCATCGCGATAGCGCGGCTCGTCAGGTGGCTGGAACGTTTGCAAGGTCAGGATCATGATCACCGGAGGCAGCGCGCGCTCGGTTGACACCGCGGCTATCTCCGGCATGCCCGGGTTCTTGGTGATCCTCGTCGACGAGGACCAGAAGATCGTGTCCTGGAACGAGGCGGCCGCCGATTTGTTCGGCGTGCCGGGCTGCGCAGGCGCTGGGGCAGTCGCTCGCCGACGTGGGAGGCCCGCCCCGTATGGTGACCGGCCGGGGCCGGGAGAGCCTGGCCGAGGTCATCGCCGCGGCGGGATGGTGGTCCGGCTCGCTGCTTTTCCAGCGGGAGGACGGCTCGGAGTTCCTGCTCCAGGCAACTGGACTGCGAGTGCCCCAGGAGCATGGGGCCGGGACCTTGTGGCTGGCGCACCTACATGGCCAAGACAGCGATCAGCGGGCGCTGCGCGAGGCGCTGGCCCTTGCCGCCGCGGAGCATCGGCAGCTTACGATGATCGCCGAGGCCGGCAAGCTGTTCGGATCAAGCCTGGACCTGGACGTGGTTCTCGACCTGGTGGTGACGAAGACGGCGCAGGCCCTGCGTGACTGCTGTCAGATACGCCTGCTCGACGCATCGGGCGAGTTCCTGCTGCCCACCGCGATGCACCACAATGATGCCCTCCGTACGGAGGCGTTCAAGGATTCCGTGCACGGGCGCCCGGCGTCCGTATCCGGGTCGCTTTCCGGAAGAGCGCTGCGAACCGGTGAGGCGATCTTGATGGGACGGTTCGATCCGGCCCGCTCCGGGCTGACCGACGACCCAGGCTTTACAGTCGCCCGTGCCGAACTACGCGGTTTGATCATCGCGCCGCTGATCGCGGCGGGCACGGCCCTCGGCGTGCTCGTTGTCTTCCGTGATGTGACCGAGGAGCCGTACAACGAGACTGACCTTCAGCTGTGCACCGACCTGGCTGAGCGAGGCGCCCAGGCGATCTATAACGCACGGCTGATGGCCGATGTGGTGCGCGCCGACGCGGAGCGGGCCACGGCGCAGGACCGGCTCCGGCACGCCGAGCGGATGGAGAGCCTCGGCCAGCTGGTCGGCGGCGTCGCCCACGACTTCAACAACCTGCTCAACGTGATCGCCTGCTTCAGCGACCTGCTCGCGGAGGAGATAGCAGGGCTCGCGGCCGAGGACGAGCGGATGGGCAGCATGCTCGGCGACGTCGAGCAGGTCCGCGACGCGGCGCAGCGGGCGATCAGGCTGACCCGCCAGCTGCTGATCTTCGCCCGCAGCGACGTCGTGCACCCCGAGGTGCTCAGCCTCAACGAGATCATCGCCGGCCTGGAGCAGCTGCTGCGCCGCACCCTCGGCGAGCACATCACTCTGACCGTCGCACCCGCCGGTGACCTGTGGCCGGTCAAGGCCGACGCCGGCCAGCTCGAGCAGGTCCTGGTCAACCTCGCCGTCAACGCCCGCGACGCGATGCCCGGCGGCGGCCAGCTCACCATCGACACCGCGAACATCACCGTCGACCAGACCTACGCCGAGAGCCGGCCCGGCCTCACCCCGGGCCGCTACACCCGACTGCGGGTCTCCGACACCGGCACCGGCATCCCGCCCGAGGTACTCGCCCGCGTGTTCGAGCCGTTCTTCACCACCAAGCCGGCCGGCCAGGGCACCGGACTCGGCCTCGCGACCTTCTTCGGCATCATCACCGGCGCCGGCGGCCACCCCCAGATCTACTCCGAGCCCGGGATCGGCACCACCGTCACCGGCCTGCTGCCCGCCACCAGCGAGGAAGCGGCCAGCTCCGCAGCACCGCCCGCCGCACCCCCCCGCGGCCGGGGCGAGACGATCCTGCTCGTCGAAGACGAAGCCAGCCTGCAAGAACTGGCCAGCCGCCTGCTGACCCGCAGCGGGTACAAGGTCTGCATGGCTCTGACGGCGTCACAGGCGCCCAGCATCGCGGGTGACACCGGGCAGGTCATCGACCTGCTGCTCACCGATGTGGTCATGCCCGGGATGCTCGGCAACGAGGTGGCCAGGCGGGTACACGCCATCCGCCCCGGCCTGCCCGTCCTGTACATGTCCGGCTACGCCCAGCCGATCCTGGACACCCACGGCGCCTTCGCCAGCCAGCTCGACCTGCTGGAAAAACCGTTCTCCGAGACCACCCTGCTCACCCGCGTCCGCCGCGCCATCGACAACGGCACCCGTCCCGTCACCCCCGCGGGTAAGACCTGACTACTTCATCACGTCTCCCGGTGTTCCGCCCAGGGGTGTGCCCGGTCGGCTTCAATCGAACAAGATCGTGGAAGGTCCTGGTTTCGTGGATAGCTTGGGCAGACATTGGTGGCAGGCAGCGGCTCGGTACGCAACCGGGCATTCATACAGGCCAGCCGACGGGGCGGGGGCGCTCAGGCACCGAGGACCTCGCCGCCCGGACCGCGCCAGATCCGTAAGCAGGTCCCGGTCACCCTCGGGCAGGATCAGAGCAGGAGCGACAGACATCCTTCATTCTTCATTATGGCGCGCTCAGATCGTAACAACTTTTAATACGGGATATTAGTGTTATGATTCTAGTGGCTAGGCCGACCGGGCCTACGCGCAGAAAGATATGAGATGACTACACCGGTACAGGGCGAGGGCATCGAGATCGAAGGACGGCACAGAGTCTTCAAATTCCCACTGCAATTCATCAAGCTGATTGCCGAGGTAGACGGCCAGCAGCAGAGGGTTCAGTGGGATCAGCCGCACTTTATTGCCGAACCGCCAGGTGAGCATCGGATCAAGGTGTTCATTAGGTATTTCGGCCGGGTACGCGCTGCCACCGAGATGGTTGTGCAGGTCGCACCCGGGCAGATAACCAAGCTTGAATATCTGGCCCCGCTGGTCGCGACCGGCGAGTTGAAGACCGTCGCTTGAGTACAGCGGTATGGCGGTCGCCGTCGAGGAGCCCGAGTGGTGGTTACGCGCTTATCTGCGTCGGCAGCCATCCCAGGCCGCCCGTGACCGGGGAAGGGTCAGCAGCCTGCTAGGCCACTGACCAAGCTCGACGGGACGCCCTGGGTGTCTGGTGTCCACGGCAGGCGGCCCCTTCGATCACCCGCATGCCGTGCTGGCCGGCGATCCCGCCCAGCACGTCCTCTGCACGGCCGGTGATCAACCTGTCGCTGCGGTTCGAGTCGGCGGCCTCCCCGGTCACATGCCCGCAGCGCCGCCAGGACCGAGCCGCCCACTCACGTGGTCGACCTCCGGCCCGGGCTCTACCCCGAATCCCTGGTCATCGACAAGCCCCTGAAGATCCTCGGGGGAGGCCCGGGCGCCGACATCCAGGTCCACGCGCGCGATGCCCACGTGGCGGTCTAGTGCCTCAGCAATCAGGGTGCGCCCCGGTTGCTTGGTGCGGTAAGGTCCCGCCCGGTGAAGGGTGAGCATCCCGTGAACACCACCCGCATCCCCGAGCACACCCGTGCCGGGACGCTCCCGCTCTCGAACGACACCGATGGTCCATCGTCGTCGCCACAACAACTGTTCGGCCATACTCGACGACGAGGAAATCCTTAGAATCGCGCTGCCCGGCCATTCGCGGTGACTACGAGGCAATCGAAACCTATTCCTACGTGCCGGGGCGTGTGCTCGGCTGCCCGATAACGGCGCTCACCGGGGACAGAGACCCGAAAACCCCGGTGACAGAAGCCGAGGAGTGGCGGCTGGTCACCAGGGGACCGTTCCGTATCAAGGTCTTCTCTGGTGGTCACTTCTACCTGGCGCAAAATGCTCCGGCCGTCAACGACGAAATCGCAGCAGACATAGAGCAGCTCATGAACTGTCCTGTCCGCACATGATTTGTACGGCAGCGAACGGGGTACGGGCCGTTTGGTCAAAATAGGGTGGATCGAAGGAAGAGCCATGGGTGCACCCCGGTGGAAAATCTCCGTGAACCGGCGGATATGCATGTCCTCCGGCCTGTGTGAGGCGGTCGCCGGCCAGTGGTTCGAGGTCACCGGCGACGGTACGCGTCCGCTGGCCGACGAACTCGACCCCAGCGACGGCGTCGTCGAGGCCGCCGAGGCGTGCCCGGTGGGCGCGATCACGGTGCTGAACGCGGCCGACGGCACCGTTGTGGCGCCGTGAGCTCGGGGGCCGCGGCGTGAGGCTGGGGGCCGCGGCGTGAGGCTGGGTTAGAACCCGCCCAGGAAGGCCTTGACCTCCGGGCCGGCGTACTGGGCGCCATAGCCCGCGTTGACCACCAGGCAGGCGACCGCGACGTCCTGGGCCGGATCGAAGGCGATGAGCCAGCTGTTGGGCTGTTCCTGGCCCTGGATGTCGGCGGTCCCGGTCTTGGCGTAGACACCAGGCCCGAACCCGATCCCCGCGGCGGTCCCGCTGCTGACCACGGCCGCCATCATCTCCTTGAGCTGCGCGTCGGTGCTGGCCGGGAGCGCGGTCGCGGTGACCCGCTTGCTGCCGACTCAGCAGGACCGGCTGCCGGAACGTCCCGGCGTCCACGGTGGCCGCCACCGAGGCCATCGCCAGCGGGGATGCGGTCAGCTCCCCCTCGCCGAACGCCTCCTGGGCCAGCTCGGAGCCGCTGGCGCTGGCCGGGGCGTTGAAATAGCTGGCCGAGACGCCGGCGATGCCAAGGTCCCACTTCTGGTCCAGGCCGTAGTAGTCCTTGGCGGTGCGGGCCAGCGCGCCGGACAGGTGCGGCCACTGGGTGGTGAAGGCGTTGTTGCAGGACTGGGCGAAGTCGGTGAGGAACGGGGTCGAGGCGGGCTCGGACTCGTTGCTGTCGTTGTGGTAGGTGATCCCCTGCACCGTGTAGGTCTCGGGACAGGCGACCGCGCTGGAGGCGGTGAGCACGCCGGCGTTGATCAGCGCCGTGGAGGTGATGACCTTCATCGTGGAGCCCGGCGCCACCGAAGCGGTGAGCGCGAAATCGTTGTAGCCGTCATTGTTGGCGATGGCCAGGATGTTGCCGGTGGAGGGCTGGATGACGACCATCGAGCTGTTCTTGCGGGCGGCGACGGCGGACCGCGCGGCGTTCTCCGCCTGCGTGAGTGATCGTGGTATTCAGAGCCGGAATGTTGTTCGGCGGGGTGACGACCGCCTGGCTGTTCGGTACCAGCTGGTTCTTGGCCGTCTGGATCTCGACGTACAGGCCGGGAGCTCCCTGGCCCGGGGGCGCCGTGCGCTGCAGCAGGTTCGCGATCGTGGTCAGCCCGGCGTCGCCGTAGGAGGTCGAGCTCGTTGCCGCCGGCGTCGTTGACCGAGGCGACCTGGGGCGCCACCGAGACCGCCGCCAGGTGAGTGGCCGCGGTGAGGTTGGGCGCGAGGACATCGGGGGCCCAGGCGATGTACCACACCTGTGAGTTCGGGCTGCTGGTAGGCGATCGAGCGATGCGGTGTACTTCCAGGTGCCGATCAGGGTCTTGGTGCCGTAGGACGCCGAAACCGTGGCGTTGACCGCGAACGTGACCGATTCACGCGGCGTCGATGAGGTGCCCGACGGGGTGCCGCGGAGCCGCTCTGGGTGGTGGCCGTCAGCTTCTTCAGGCGCGAGGTCCTTGCTGTAGGCGGCGAGCGCGGCCTGGGCGGCGGCGGGGTGATCGGTGTAGCGGGCGGCCTGCCCGAGGTCGCCGGTCTGCCACGCCGCCAGGAACGCGGTGGTGATCTGCCCGGCATCTTGCCCGGGTGAGCTGCCGGTCGGCACGAAGCCGGTGGCGTTCGGGTGGCTGCCGGGCGCGACCACCACGACGATGACCGCGGCGATCCCGGCCACGACGGCGATCGCCGCCGCGATCAGCACGACGACGAACGTGCGCCGCCGCCGCGGCCGCTTGGCTCGCCGTCCCCGGCCCAACGGCCCCGACGGACCGGACGGCACCCGTCGGGCCAGGGGGCTCGGACCCGACGGCAGGGAAGGGAGAGGTCGACGGCTCCGACGCATACCAGGGGCCTGATGATCTTCCTGCTGTCACCCGAATCGTTCGCCACCCCTGCGACCGTACTCACTGTGCAATTTCGCGGCAAATAAAGTCCGCTCAGCTTCCGGTCGTTCTGCCCCTGGCTTACCCACGTTCCTTCCTTTTGTCCGAACGGGCCGTGGTGTCACAACCGGGCCTGGCTGAGCCCGGCCGCCGCGATCTTCCCCCGGCCGCCGCACCACCGGCCCGGAAGGTGCTATCCCGTCACTCCAGCTAAGCCGCACCCATGTTCCGCCGGGCCGGCGTCCTGGGACCACCGCACCGGCCGCCGCGAGGCCCGCGGCGGAAGTCGGCGGGTGAGCGGCCCGGGATCGGGGCGGCGGACCAGCGGAGGCGGGACCGGGGACGGCGCGGACCGGGGAGGCGGGACCGGGGAGGCGGGCGGGACCGGGGCGCGCTGGTTTGGTGGATCGACTCGGTGGTAGGGGATGGTTTTGCGGCTCGGCGGCGGGCTGGGTGGGTGGTCCGCGAACGCGATACCTTTCATTTTGGCCAAATATGCCATTTAATTTATCTAAACTTTATCTTTCTATTACCTTATCGTGATAGACTCCGTAAGTCACGATGACGCTGCGGCCGATGGCGGGATTCCTCTTCTGGGAACCAGCCTGGCGGCGCATAATACGGACTAAGGAGCCTGCATGATCCGTCGCCGGTGGTCAATCCCCCTCCTGACAACTGCCCTCGCTGCTAGCTCGCTGCTGGCCATCGCCGCTGCTGCTGGCAGCGCCAATGCCTCGGTCGCAGCCACGAGTCCGGGTACCACCCACGTCCGCCCCGGTGGCGCGGTCAGCAATTTCGTACCTGGCGGAACCATGAAGCGACCCTCTGGGGCACTCGCGCAAGAACAAAAGGTCAAAAATCAGGCCAGCAGCACCAACTGGTCGGGTTACGCGGTGACCGGCTCGGACGGAGCGTTCAATAGCGTGTCATCCAGCTGGACCGAGCCGGCCGCCAGCTGCACAGGCAGCGATGACGAGTACGCGGCCTTCTGGGTCGGCCTGGACGGCTACAACAGCGGCTCGGTGGAGCAGACCGGCACCGATTCTGACTGCGACGGCACCTCGCCCGATTATTACGGCTGGTATGAGATGTACCCGGCCGATCCGGTGTACTTCAGCAACCCGGTAGAGCCTGGAGACAGCATCAGTGCATCGGTGACCTTCAGCGGATCGGAAACCTACACGCTGGTCCTGACGGACAGCACCCAAGGCTGGACCCAGACCATTACCGAGAACGAAAGCGGTCTGTCGCGCTCCTCCGCCGAGGTGATCACCGAGGCGCCATCGTCCTCCAGCGGCGTGCTGCCGCTGGCCGATTTCGGGACGGTCAATTACGGCGGATCCTCGGCCAACGGGTCGTCCATGTCGACCCTGAGCCCGACCGGCATCATCATCGTCGACAGCGGCGGCACGCAGCAGGACACGACCAGCTCGATAGACGGCTCTGGCGACTTCAGTAACGGCTGGCTCAGCAGTTACTGAGACCGGTCAAATTCTCACTATTTCGAGAGCTGGGACCCGGCTCCCTATGGCGTACTGAAAACACGTCTCTGAACTGGGCAGATCGCTCATCAGCCCTACGGTTGTTAACCGCGGGGCTGATGAGCTGTTAGTTGCCTCGCTTACGGGAGCGCGACCAGTGAATGCCCGGTAAAGAAGGGCGCACCTTGTGCGTCCATCGTGTAACTTCCGCATTACGATACCGTTAATAACCGGCCATGCTGGCCTATTGAATGGCATTGCGATACCTTTACCGATAGGAGCTGGACAGCCGTCTACTCCGAGGACAGTTGCTTGGTTGCTCGTGCTGGTTAGCAGCGAAAAGGTCACGGGGCATTTCCGATGCGGGTGCTGATTGTAGAGGATGACACCGAAGCCGCCGAGGCGCTGGTACGGGGACTCGCGAGCGAGGGCATCGAGGCGGTCACGGTGAGCACGGGCCGCGCCGCCCTCCACTCTCATGCCGACGTCGACGCTGTGGTGCTTGATATCCGGCTGCCCGACCTGGATGGATTCGAGGTCTGCCGGGCCATCAGGACCACGTCAAGCGTGCCGATCATCATCCTGTCCGGCCGTGATACTGAATTTGACCGTGTTCTCGGCCTGAAGCTGGGAGCGGACGACTATATCGTCAAGCCGTACGGACTCCGGGAGCTGAGTGCGCGGATCGAGGCATCGGTCCGGCGGACGGCGCACTACACGCAGGAAACGCCGGACGAGGCGGTTCGGTCGTTCGGACCTCTCCGGGTGGATCTGTACCAGCGTAAGGTTACCGTCCATAACCGGATAGTAACTCTCACGCGTAAGGAGTTCGATCTGCTGGCCCTGCTGTCGGGCCGGCCAGGCATGGTCTTCACCCGGGAAGTCATCATGCGCGAGGTGTGGGGACACGACGGCTCCGGGGATACCCGCACGCTGGGTGTCCACATCACCGGCCTGCGGAAGAAGCTACAGACACCGCACATGATCGAAACGGTCCGCGGTATCGGCTTCCGGCTCGTTCCCTTCTCGGCGCAGGCGAACGGCGGAATCCGACCAGGCGACTAAAACACCGCGGCGGAGTTACCCGTCGCCCGGCGCTGGCGCGGCCGTCCGCAAGTCACGCCCGCCGCAGGTCACGCCGCCGCAGGGTCTGTTCCACATCGGCCGTGCAGTAGTACGTCCGGCCGACCACGCTACGTCGGCGCCAGTTGCGCTCGCTGGCCAGCCGGTAGACGCTGCCGGGCGGGATGGACCACAGGCGGGAGATGTCCGCGGTGCGTATCGCAGCTAATCTCGGCGGGGAGCAGCGGCTCATCCAGACGCACCAGGGCGACCAGCTCACCGGGGCAGCGGTCCTCGACACAGCGGCCGAGAGTCACCCGCCGGATGGGCCGACCGGTAATATGCGATGTCCGCGGGGCTCATTTGTAAAGGACGCAGTCTAAGGAAACGCTAATTCCGGTCTAAGGATCGGGAAAATTTTGCCACCGTAATCGGGTTAATGCCCGGCAAAAACCAGCTAAACCAGGTTGTCAATAGCCAGCCGCATGATTCTCCAGTGGCCGGCGAGGCTGAATTGAAAGCCGGCCCGTGTCCGGGTGGGCCAGCGCGCCGATCTTCACTCCGGTCGTACGCTAACAGCGCCAGGCTGCCTGTGAGCTGGCGAGATGCAAGCTGGCTGGGGCCGGGGACGTAACCGTGCCCGGCCACCAGGTTCAGCGAGCATAGCGCCGGCCCGGAGCGAAGACGGATCGACCTGCCTCTTCTTAAACAACGGCGAACCGTTGGCTAACCCAGTTTACGAGAACTTAGAAATTCGCACGAATACCTAGCTCAAACTTGCTTGACGACCGGCCGCAAGCGCGAAGAAACTGTTGCCTAGTTTAAGGGCGCAATGTGGCGCCGGGGACGGTAGCGGCCGAGCGATATAGCCGGAACACCGTCCAGATAGCCAGACCTGTGTCTCACTACCAACCGCTGAAAAAGCCTACCGCATGCGCAGCCGACGACAGCCGCATGCCGGGCACCGTGATGCTCGGCGAGCCAACGGAGGACGAAGCGAATGAAACTGCGGACCGAAGAGCTGCACGCTAGCGTATCGGACCCCGTCCTGGACACGATGAACTTCCTCAACGAGATCACCTTCCGCTATCCCGACGCGATCTCGTTCGCGCCAGGGCGCCCCTATGACGGATTCTTCGATAACGAGCAGATCTTCGGCTACATCCGGCGCTACCTGGACTACCTCGCCCAGCAGGGAAATTCGCCCCGGCATATCTGCGATCACATGTACCAGTACGGTCCGGCGGCGGGGCACATCCGCGCGCTGATCGCGGGCTCACTGCGCGTCGACGAGAACATCGACGTGGCACCAGAATCCATCGTGGTGACGGTCGGGGCGCAAGAAGCGATGCTGCTGGTCGTGCGCACGCTTATCGCCGGGCCTGATGACGTGCTGATCCTCGCCAGCCCCTGCTACGTGGGCATCACCGGCGTGGCCCGCCTGCTGGGCGTCGAGGTGGCGATCGTGGCCGAGCGAGACGAGCGACTCTGGGTCGCCGACCTCGAGCGCGCGATCCTGGCCGAGCGGTCCCGCGGCCGCCGTCCCCGCGCGTTCTACGTGGTACCGGACTACTCCAACCCCTCGGGAATCACGATGGATCTCCCGACCCGGGTCGAACTGCTTGAGCTCGCCGCGCGCCAGGACATCCTGATCCTGGAGGACAGCCCGTACCGGCTGGTGAGCCCGCAGTGCCCGCTGCCGACCCTGAAAGCGCTCGACCGGGACCGCTGCGTGGTCCAGCTGGGCTCTTATTCCAAGACCGTCTTCCCCGGGGCACGGGTCGGCTTCGTGCTCGCCGACACAGAAGTCGTCCGGGCGGACGGCACCACCGGCCTGCTGGCAGCGGAACTCGCCAAGGTAAAGAGCATGGTGACGGTCAACACCTCCTCGCTCAGCCAGGCCGCGGTGGCGGGTGCGCTGCTGGCTTCCGGCGGCCGGATCTCCGCGCTCAACGCCCGCGCGGCCGCCCACTACGGGCAGGCCATGCGGGCCACGCTCGAGCGGCTCGACCGGCACTTCCCGGCCGGACGACGGACGGCCCTCGGCGTGCGGTGGAACGAGCCGGGCGGGGGGTTCTTCCTTACCCTGCAGGTCCCGTTTCGTGCCGATGACGCGGCGCTGACCCGGTCGGCCCGAGATTTCGGCGTCATCTGGACGCCGATGGCGTACTTCTACCCCCAGGGCGGCGGGGACCGGGCCATCCGGCTGTCGGTCAGCTACCTGTCCGACGCGGAAATTCACGATGGCATCACGAGACTGGCACGCTTCATCGAGTCGGAGACCGAATCGGAGATCGAATCGGCGGGCGTCGCGCCATGACCATAGCGGCCATACCTGGTGAGCGGACGGTCCGGCCGAACGGGCACCGCCCGCACCCGCAGACCCCGGCCCCTTCGATGAGCCGGGTGCGGGCGCAGCACCTGGAGCTGCGCGAGCACATCATCGCCGGGCACGGCGCGGCCGTCGACCGGCAGCATGCGCTGGCCAAGCTCACCGCACGCGAGCGCCTGTCCGTGCTGCTTGACGAGGGTTCGTTCAGTGAGATCGGAATGTTCCGCCGTCATCAGGCGGCCGGCCTGAAACTGCGGGACCGTCCGCACACTGACGGCGTGATCACCGGCTCCGGCACGATCGGCGGCCGCCGGGTCTTCGTCTACGCCCAGGACTTCACCATCTTCGGCGGATCACTGGGCGAGGCCCACGCCGCGAAGATCCACCGGTTGATGGACCTGGCCATCGCGGCCGGCGCTCCGCTCATCGGCCTGAACGACAGCGGCGGCGCGCGGATCCAGGAGGGAGTGACGTCGCTGCACGGCTACGGCGGGATCTTCTCCCGTAACGTCCGGGCCTCGGGCGTGATACCGCAGATCAGCGTCATCCTCGGGCCCTGCGCCGGCGGCGCGGCCTATTCGCCGGCGCTTACCGACTTCACTTTCATCGTCCGCGATACCGCACAGATGTACCTGACCGGGCCCGACGTCGTCGAGGCGGTGAGCGGCCAGCGGGTCAGCCACGCCGAGCTCGGCGGCGCGGACGTGCACGGCCACCGGTCGGGCGTGGCCACCTTCGTCCTGGACGACGAACGCAGCTGCCTGGAAGAGGTGCGCTACCTGGTTTCCATGCTGCCCGGCAATTACCTGGAAGCACCGCCCAGCGGGCCCAGGCGGGGGCGACCGCCGATGAGCGGCCCGCGCTGGCCGCCATCGTCCCGGTCGAACCGAACAAGCCGTATGACATGCGCCTGGTCATCGAGGAGCTGGTGGACGACGCGGACTTCCTCGAACTGCATGAGGGCTGGGCGCGCAGCATCATCTGCGCGCTGGCGCGCATCGACGGCGAGGTGACCGGCATCATCGCGAACCAGCCCCTGGTGCTGGCCGGCGTGCTTGACGCCACGGCGGCGCAGAAGGCGGCGCGGTTCGTCCGGTTCTGCGATGCTTTCAGCATCCCCCTGGTCACGCTGGTCGACGTGCCGGGATTCCTGCCCGGCGTTGATTCCGAACACGCCGGGATCATCAGGCACGGCGCCAAATTGCTCTACGCCTACTGCGAGGCCACGGTGCCGCGGATCCAGGTCATCGTCCGCAAGGCCTACGGCGGGGCGTACATCGTGATGGACTCGCGCTCGATCGGCGCCGACCTCTCGCTGGCCTGGCCGACCAACGAGATCGCGGTGATGGGCGCGGCGGGCGCCGTGAACGTGATCTACCGCAGGGAGCTCGCGGCGGCCGAGGATCCCGCGGCCCTGCGGGCCGAGCTGACCAGCCAGTACGCCAGCGAGCTCATGCACTCCTATTACTCCGCCGAACGTGGCCTGGTGGACGACGTGATCGACCCGGTGCAGACGCGCGCGGCGGTCGCCCAGGGCCTGGCCATGCTGAGCACCAAACGCACGCCGACACCACTGCGCAAACACGGCAACATGCCGACCTGAAGGAGAAGAAAGTGACCAGCTGCCGTAATCCAAGCTTCCCGCGCATCCGACCGCGGATGTGGGGATGGACGTTCCGATGAGCATCGACCTCGTGCCCCTGACCGTCGGCACCATAGTCGAGGACATCCGGGCCGACCGCCCGGCGCTGCCCGCACCCCGGCTGGTCGGCGTCGGCACGGCGGTGCCGGCCACCTCTTACACCCAAACCGATCTACTCGACATCTTCGGGATCACCGATCCCAGGGTGCGCTCGGTCTTCCTCAACTGTGCCATCCAGCGTCGTCACCTGGTGCTGCCGGCGTTCAACGCGGCCGGGCGGCCGGTCAGCGAACCGCAGGGCGACTTGCTCGACAAGCACAAGGCGATCACCATCGACATGGGGGCCGCGGCCCTGGATGCCTGCCTGAAGCGGGCCGGCGCGCAGCTCTCCGACGTCGCCCACCTGTGCTGCGTGACCTCGACTGGGTTCCTCACCCCCGGGCTGAGCGCGCTGCTCATCCGGGAGCTTGGCCTGGACCGCTACACCAGCCGCAGCGACATCGTGGGGATGGGCTGCAACGCGGGGCTGAACGCCCTGGGCGTGGTGTCGGGCTGGGCCACCGCCCATCCCGGGCAGCTGGCCGTCGTGCTCTGCGCGGAGGCGTGCTCCGCCGCCTACACGATGGACTCGACCATGCGGACCGCGGTGGTGAACAGCCTGTTCGGCGACGGCGCCGCCGCGCTCGCGCTGATCGCCGAGGACCACCTGGACGGCCCGGCGGCGGAAGGCGCGGGAGACCCAGGGGGCCCGGGGGGCCCGCGCATCCTGAAGTCCGCGAGCTACCTCATCGTCGACGCCATAGAGGCGATGCGCTACGACTGGGACCGCGACCAGGGCCGGTTCAGCTTCTTCCTGGACCCGCAGATTCCCTACGTGGTGGGTGCGCACGCCGAACTCGTCATCGGCCGGCTGCTCGCCGGGACCGGGCTGCGCCGCAGCGACATTAGGCACTGGCTGGTGCACTCCGGCGGCAAGAAGGTGATCGACGCGGTGGTGATCAACCTCGGGCTGACTCGCCACGACGTCCGGCACACCACGGGCGTCCTGCGCGACTACGGCAACGTCTCAAGCGGCTCGTTCCTGTTCTCCTACGAGCGTCTGCTTGAGGAGGGCGTCACCAGGCCGGGCGATCACGGCGTCCTGATGACCATGGGGCCGGGGTCCACGATTGAGACGGCGCTGGTCCAGTGGTAGCGGCAGACGGGCCTGAGATGCTCACGCCGGGTCTCAAGGGCACCGGCCTCGGCACCAGCACAGGCCTCGGCGCCGGCACAGGCGTCGGCATCGACGACCGGGCGGCCGGGCCCTGGCTCCGCATCGACGGCCGCGAGGCCGCCTCGATCGTCTCGGTCACGGCCGTGGAAAGCCTCTGTGACCAGGCCGAGGACCACGACGGCCCCGGCACGGTGACGCTATACGTATCCGGCGCGCCCGCGGGCCACGGCTGGCTGGACGGCCTGAACGTCGCGCTGGTGTCCAGGTGGGAGCGCGCGCTGCGCCGCCTGGAACGCCTGGGCCGCCCGACCCTCGCGGTCGCCCGCGGCGACTGCGGCGGGACCGCGCTGGACGTCCTGCTCGCCACCGACGTGCGGATCGCCGCCCCTGACCTGCGCCTGCTCCTGTGCGCGGACCGCGAGGCCACGTGGCCGGGAATGGCGCTGTTCCGGCTCGGTCAGCAGGCTGGCCTGGCCCGGATCCGCCGGGCGCTGATGTTCGGCACCGCCATCGAGGCGCGCGAGGCCCTCGCGCTTGGCCTCATCGGCCAGCTGACCGACGATCTCGACGCCGCGCTGGCCGCGACGGCGGAGTCGCTGCGCAGCTGGGCCGGGGCCGAGCTGGCGATCCGGCGTCAGCTGATGTTCGACGCCGCGGCCGGCAGCTTCGAGGACACGCTCGGCTCGCACCTGGCGGCCTGCGACCGGGCCATCCGGCGGAACTCCGGCGGTGCTCTCCCATGACCACGGGTCCGGCCACGCTGGCCGACAGCCTGGCCGACGGCCTGGCCGAGCTGGCCGAGGAGGTCGAGCGGACCGATAAGCTGCTGGCCAGCCTGCCGCCCGCGGGTACGCGGCCCGCCGGGGCGCAGGCGCAGGCCGTCGCCGCGCTCGGCGCGGTCCGCGCCAGGCGGGCCAAGCTCCTGGACGACCACGCCGACCAGGTATACGACCATCTCACCGGGGACCGCAGCACGCACCCGCGGATCGCCGAGCTGGTCCAGGCGGCCTCGGTCGCCTTTCCCAGCCTGGTGCCGGCGGCCGGTCAGGAAGAGCCCGAGATCGACAACGGCATCTTCCTGCGGGCGGTGCTGCGGTCGCCGGTAGCCGGCCCGCACCTGCTCGACTCCATGCTCCGGCCGACCGACCGCGCGGTGGCGTTGCTGCCGGAGTTCACCCGGGCAGGCCGGGTGGAGATGACCGCGGTCCGGCTCGAGCGGCGCGACGGCGTGGCCGAGCTGACCATGTGCCGCGGCGACTGCCTGAACGCCGAAGACGAGCAGCAGGTCGACGACATGGAAACCGCCGTCGACCTGGCCCTGCTCGACCCGGCCGTCCAGGTCGGGCTGCTCAGGGGCGGGGAGATGAGCCACCCGCGGTACCGGGGCAGGCGCGTGTTCAGCGCGGGCATCAACCTCAAGGAGCTGCAGGCCGGCCAGATCACGCTGGCCGGATTCCTGCTCAGGCGTGAGCTCGGCTACATCCGCAAGCTGGCCCTCGGCGTGATCATCGCCGGCCGGCCCTGGCCGCCGGGCCCGGCGGGCAAACCGTGGGTCGCGGTGGTGGACAGTTTCGCCATCGGCGGCGGTGCCCAGCTGCTGCTGGTCTTCGACCACGTGATCGCGGCGGCGGACGCGTACCTCAGCCTGCCGGCCGCGCAGGAGGGCATCATCCCCGGCGCGGCCGGTTTCCGGCTCAGCCGGTTCACCGGGCCGCGGCTGGCCCGGCAGGTCATCCTGCAGGGCCGCCGCATCTGGGCGACCGAGCCGGCCGCCCGGCTGCTCATCGACGAGGTGGCCGAGCCGGACGGCATCGAGGCGGCCGCCCGGCGGGCCCTGGACACGCTCCGCGGGCCGGCCGTGCTCGCCAACCGGCAGATGCTGATCGCGGCCGAGGAGCCGGACCACGAGTTCCGCCGGTACATGGCGGAGTTCGCGCTGCAGCAGGGGCTGCGGATCTACGGCGAGGACGTCGTCGGCAAGACCGGCCGATTCGCGCGCCGCCACGGCTCATGACGACGGCGGTCCGCTGTGCGGCGGTCGCTGGCAAGTAAACAAAGGACGGAGTGATCATGGCTAGCCCATTCGACAACGACCAAGGCGCCTTCCTGGCCATCGTCAACACCGAAGGCCAGTATTCGCTCTGGCCTGCCTTCGCCGACATCCCGGCCGGATGGACGGCGGCGTACGGGAAGGACACCCGCGAGGCCTGCCTCGGGTTCATCGAGCAGAACTGGACCGACCTGCGCCCAGCCAGCCTGGTCGAAGACATGGCCCGGCGTGAAGGCGCAGCGGTTGAGGTGTCCGTCTCATGATCGCAGGCCCGGGAGCGCTGGTCACCATGCGCGGCGGGTTCGGCCCGGATTCCGAACTGACCCGTCAGCGGATCAAACCGGGCACGGTCCGGCGCATCCTTCCGTATACCCGGCCATACCGGTGGAGCGTCATCATCCTGCTCTGCTTCACCGTGGTCGACGCGGCGATCACCGTCGCCACGCCGTTGCTGTTCCGGGTGCTCATCGATCAGGGCATCATGCCCCGCGACCTCGCCGTGGTCGTCTGGATCGCGGTGGCAGTCGGCGGCATGGCGTTGCTGCAGGGACTGGTGGGGTTCATCGAAAGCTGGTCGTCGGCCCGCATCAGCGAGGGACTCGTCTACGACCTGCGCACCCAGGTATTCCGGCACGTCCAGCGGCAGCCGCTGGCGTTCTTCACCAGGGCGCAGACCGGATCGCTGGTCAGCCGGCTGAACACCGACGTGTTCGCGGCCCAGCAGGCGGTCACCTCGCTGTTGTCCATGGTGCCCGCCAGCGCGCTGGTCCTGCTGCTGGCGCTGGGCACGATCTTCTACCTATCCTGGGTGGTCGGCCTTATTTCCATCTTGGTGCTGCCGTTCTTCATCCTGCCCGGCCGCATCGTCGGGCGCAGGCTGCAGCGGCTGCTGCGCGAATCGATGCAGCTCGACGCCGAACTCGGCTCGCTGATGAACGAGCGCTTCAACGTGGCCGGCGCCCTGCTGGCCAAGCTCTTCGGCCGTCCCGACGACGAGGCGAACATGTTCGCCAACCGCGCGGGCCGGGTCCGTGACATCGCCGTGGTCACCGCCGTGTACTCGCGGATGCTGCTGGTCACGGTGACCCTGCTGGCCGCGCTGGCCACCGCGGTGGTCTACGGGCTCGGCGGTGGCCTGGTCATCAGCGGCGCCTTCCAGATCGGCACCCTGGTCGCCCTGGCGACGCTGCTGACCCGGCTGTTCGGGCCGATCAACCAGCTATCCAACGTGCAGTCGAACGTGATGACCGCGCTGGTGTCCTTCGACCGGCTCTTCGAGGTGCTCGACCTCAAGCCGCTGATTACCGAACGGCCCGGGGCGATCGCGCTGCCCGCCGGCGGGGCGGATCACGGCAGCTCGGCGGCTCCGGAGATCGAATTCGACCACGTGTCGTTCCGGTACCCGCCGGCCACGGAGGTCTCCCTGGCCTCGCTGGAGTCGATCACCCTGCCCGCGCCGGAACGCGGCGATACCGCGTGGGTGCTGCGGGACGTCAGCTTCCGCGCCCCGGCGGGCAAGCTGACCGCGCTGGTCGGTCCCTCGGGAGCAGGCAAGACCACCATCACCCACCTGGCCCCCCGGCTCTATGATCCCGGCGAGGGAACGGTGCGGATCGGCGGCTACGACGTCCGGGACCTGACCCTGGCCTCGCTCAGCGCTACGGTCGGCATGGTCACCCAGGACGCGCACCTCTTCCACGACACCATCCGGACCAACCTGCTCTACGCCCGGCCGGACGCCAGCGAGAAGGACCTGATCGAGGCCTGCGAGGCGGCCCAGATCTGGGAGCTGGTCTCCTCCCTGCCCAACGGGCTTGACACGGTGACCGGCGACCGCGGATACCGCTTCTCCGGCGGCGAGAAGCAGCGGCTGGCCATCGCCCGGCTGCTGCTCAAGGCCCCGTCGATCGTGGTGCTCGACGAGGCCACCGCGCACCTGGACTCCGAATCGGAGGCGGCCGTCCAGCGGGCGCTGCGCACGGCGCTGGCGGGACGCACCTCCCTGGTGATCGCCCACCGGCTGTCCACCATCCGGGAGGCGGACCAGATCCTGGTCATCGAGGGCGGGCAGATCCGCGAGCGCGGACTGCACGAGGAGCTCCTGGACGCCGGCGGCCTGTACGCCGAGCTGTACCGCACCCAGTTTTCCCGGCGGCCGGCCCCGCAGGCCGAGCCCGAGCCGGCCGAGGAGTACACGCAGGCTCCCGCGCTGCCGCCGGGCGGGGGGCCGCTGCACCTGCTGCCGCCACCACCGGGCGGCTCCGCTAACGGGCAGGGCGGCCCGCTCATGCACATCGGCGGCCCGCCCCGGAACCCGTCGTCCTGATCGAGTAACCGCGCAAGTGAATGGAGAGCGCCGTGACGCAACTACAGGTTGAGGACGTGTGGCCGCTGTCGCCACTGCAGGAGGGGCTGCTGTTCCACGCGGCCTATGACGAGGACGCCCCGCGCGACGTCTACGTGGGGCAGCGCATTCTGGACCTCGACGGGGTCCTGCATCCGGACGCGCTGCGGGCGTCGTGGCAGGCGCTGCTCGACCGGCACGCCAGCCTGCGGGCCGGCTTCCAGAACCGGGTCTCGGGCGACCCGGTCCAGGTGATCGCCAAGCATGCCGAGCTGCCGTGGACGCACGTGGACCTGGCCGAGGAATCCGAGGCCGAAACCGAGGCCGAGGCCAAGCGGCTAGCCGAGGCCGACGGGCGGCGGTTCGACCTGGCGGTGCCGCCGCTGCTCCGGGTGCTGCTCATCAGGCTGGGCCCAGGCCGGCACCGGATGGTCGTCACGATGCACCACATCCTGCTGGATGGCTGGTCGCTGCCGATCCTGTTCAACGAGCTGTGGGCCGTTTACGGCAACGGCGGTGACCCGTCGGTGCTGCCGCCGGTCACCCCGTACCGCGACTACCTGGCCTGGCTGGTCCGCCAGGACAAGGACGCGGCCCGGGCCGCCTGGCGCGAGATGATGACCGGGGCGGACGAGCCGACGCTGGTCGGGCCGGACGACCGGGGCGGACCGCCGGTCCAGCTCCAGCATGTGATCACCCACGCGGGCGACGAGCTGGCTGGGCAGCTCCGGGAGGTGGCCCGCGGAGCCGGGGTCACCTTGAACCGGGTGTTCCAGAGCGCCTGGGGGCTGATGGTCGGCAAGCTGTCCGACCGCACCGATGTGGTGTTCGGTGCCACGGTGTCCGGCCGTCCCGCGGAGCTGCCAGGCGTGGAGCGGATGCTTGGGCTGTTCATCAACACGGTGCCCGTGCGCGTCAGGCTGAGGCCGGCGGACCCCTTCTCGGCCGTGATGAGCGGCCTGCAGCGCCAGCAGTCCGGGCTGCTCGACCAGCAGTTCCTCGGCCTGACCGAAATCCAGCGGGTGGCCGGCCCCGGCGCGACCTTCGACACGCTCCTGGTGTTCCAGAACTACCCGCGCGGCCCCGCGACGGCGCCCAGCATCGGCGGCACCCGCCGTGGCGCCGAGGCCGAGGCGCCCAGCATGCCCGGCCCGCCCCCGGGCGGCGGCGCTCCGCCGCCAGGCGGGGGGCAGCTGCGCGGCGGACCACTGCACCTCGGACCGCCCCCCGAGGGCGGCGGCCAGCCCCGCCGAGGGCGGCGGCCAGCCCCACGGCGGCGGCCAGCTGCACCTCGGACCGCCCCCTGAGGGCGCGCCTCCCGAGGGCGGTGACCCGGCCGGAGCCGAGCCGTACCGGCCGATGTACGGGGGCATCCGGGTCAGCGGAACCGGGGGTGAGGAGGCGGCCCACTACCCGCTCACGCTCGTGGTCACGCCGATCGACGCCATGGAGCTGCGGCTGGACTACCGGCCGGACGTGTTCGACGAGCAGACGGCCCAGGCGCTGATGGACCAGCTGCTGCGAGTGCTCCGCCAGGTGGCGGCCAACCCGCAGGTGCCGGTCAGCCGCATCGAGCTGCTTGAGGGGGCCGAGCGGTACCGGATCGTCGAGGAGTGGAACGACACGGCCCGTCCGCTGCCGCCGGCCTCGCTGGCCGAGCTGTTCGAGGCGCGGGCGGCGCTCGACCCGACCGCGACCGCGCTGGTCTGCGGTCCGACCCGACTCAGCTACGGCGAGCTCAACCAGCGCGCCAACCGGCTGGCGCACCGCCTGATCGCCATGGGCGCCGGGCCGGAACGGGTTACCGGGATCGTGATCGAGCGCTCGGCCGAGCTGGTCGTGGCGCTGCTCGCCGTGACCAAGACGGGTGGCGCCTACCTGCCGATGGACGGCCGCCACCCGGCCGAACGGCTGGCGGCGATCGCCGCCGAGGCCGGGGTACGGCTGGTCGTGGTGGACGAGGGCATGGCCCGCCGTGGCCTGGCCGAAGAGGGCCTGTTCGGCGCGGCCGGCATCATCCGGGTACCGGTGGCCGAAGCCGGCGACGGCTACCGGGCGGACAATCCCGCGGTGCCGGTGTCCGCGGCCAACCTGGCGTACGTCATGTACACCTCGGGTTCGACCGGCGTACCGAAGGGGGTCGCCGTCACCCACGGCAACGTGGCCGCCTTCTGCCTGGACCGCTGCTGGCGGGACGACGCCATCGAGCGGGTCCTGGTCCAGGCCAACCACGCCTTCGACGCCTCCACCTACGAGATCTGGGTTCCGCTGCTGCGCGGCGGCCAGCTCGTCATCATGCCCCCGGGCGAGGTCGACGCGGTCGAGCTGGGACGGGTCATCGCCACGGAGCAGGTCACCAACGTGCACGCGACCTCGGGGCTGTTCCGGGTGCTCGCCGAGCAGACGCCGCACATCTTCGCCGGCGTCCGCGAGGTGTCCACCGGCGGCGACGTGGTCTCCGCCAACGCGGTCCGGACGCTGCTCGACACCCACCCCGGCCTGGTGGTGCGCTCCACCTACGGACCGACAGAGACCACCGCCTTCGCCACCCAGATTCCCTTCACCGTGACCGTGCCCGGCCTCGGTGCCGATCGGTTTTCCGATGGACAACACCCGGGCCTTCGTGCTTGACGAGTTCTTGCGGCCGACGCCGCCCGGGATGACCGGTGAGCTGTACGTGGCCGGAGCCGGGGTGGCCCGCGGCTACGCCGGACGACCCGCGCTGACCGCCGAGCGCTTCGTGGCCTGCCCCTCCCGGAGGGGCTGACGAGCCGGCCGGCACCCGGATGTACCGGACCGGCGACCTGGCCCACTGGACCAGGGAGCGGCCAGCTGGTCTTCGACGGGCGGGCCGACAAGCAGGTAAAGATCCGGGGCTTCCGGATCGAGCCCGGCGAGGTGGAGGCGGTGCTGGCGCGCGCCACGAGCTGGTCGGGCAGGCCGCGGTCGTCGCACGCGAGGACCAGCCGGGCGATCAAGCGCCTGGTCGCGTACGTCGTCCCGGCGAACGGCACCCCGGTCGACGGCGGCCAGCTGCGCGAGTACGTGGCCGGGCAGGCTGCCGGACTATATGGTCCCGGCCGCGGTGACGGTCCTGGACGCGCTGCCGGTGACGGTGAACGGGAAGCTCAGACCGGGCCCGGCTGCCCGCGCCGGTGTTCTCGGGCCACGCGGTGAGCCGGGAACCGGCCAGCCCCGTCGAGGAACTGCTGTGCGTGGTGTTCGCCGAGGTGCTCAGCCAGGAGCGGGTCGGGGCCGAGGACTCATTCTTCGAGCTCGGCGGCGATTCGATCATGTCCATGCAGGTGGTCTCGCGGGCCCGGCGCGCGGGGGTGGTGATCACCCCGCGGCAGGTCTTCGAGTTGCGGACCCCGGCCGCGCTGGCCCGGGTGGCGACCGCGGCGGTCGGCGAGGCGGAGCTGGTCAGCGGTGTCGGACGAAGCGGCCGGTCCCGTGCCGCTGACGCCGGTCATGCAGGAGCTGGCCGAGCGCACCGGCACGGCGGCCCGGGCCGGGAGCCAGTCGATGTTGCTCGTCGCGCCGGCCGGGCTCGTCCTCGAGCCGGCTGACGAGGCCCTGCAAGCGGTCCTGGATCTGCATGACGTGCTGCGCGCCCGGCTCGAGCCGGAGGGGAGCGAACTTGTGATCCCCGAGGCCGGCGCCGACGACGCGAGCGCCGCGGCCGGGCTGCTGCGGCGGGTGGATGCGGCAGGCCTCGACGAGGACGTGCTGCGGGAGCTGCTTGACGCGCAGGTCTCCGCGGCGGAAGCCGGGCTGGACGCCCGAGCACGGCGTCATGGTGCAGGTGGTCTGTTCGATCGGGCCCCGGCCAGCCGGGCACGTGCTGCTCTGGTGGCGCACCACCTAGTGATGGACGGCGTGTCCTGGCGGGTGCTTGTGCCCGACCTGGCCCGCGCGTACGCCGCGCTCGAGGCCGGGACTCGAGGGGCGGACGCGGGGCCCGCCGGGACCTCGTTCCGGCGCTGGGCGAGCGAGCTGGCGGCGCGGGCCGTCACCCAGGAGGTGGTGGGTGAGCTGCCGGCCTGGACGTGGATGCTGGCCGGACCGGACCCGCTGCTCGGCGACCGGCCGCTGGACCCGGCGGCCGACACGATGGCGGCTGGCCTGGCCCGGGCCCCGGTGACCGTTCCGGCCAGCTACCTCGCGCGCTGCTCACCGCGGTGCCGACCGCCTTCCACGTCGGCGTCGACGACGTGCTGCTCGCCGGGCTGGCCGCAGCGGTGGCGCAGTGGCGGCGTGCGCTCGGCCGACGGGCCGCTGACGGCATGCTGGTCGACATGGAGGGCCACGGCCGGGTCCCGCTGGCCGACGAGCAGGACCTGACCCGGACGGTGGGCTGGTTCACCAACGTCTACCCGGTGCGGCTGGCTCCGGACCTGCTTGACTTGGACGAGGTCCGGGCCGGCGGCCCGGACGCCGGCCGGCTGGTCAAGCGGATCAAGGAACAGCTCCGGGTGGTTCCCGAGGACGGGCTGGGATACGGGATGCTGCGCTACCTGAACCCGGCCACCGGGCCGGTGCTTGCGGCGCTGCCCGCACCGCAGATCGGGTTCAACTACATGGGCCGGTTCGCCGCGGCCCGGCGGCGGAGATCAGGGTCCTGTGGGTGCCGGGGGCGAGCCGCCTGCCGAGCTCACGGGCGACGGCGGCGCGGCGAGGGCCCGCGCCGACGCGCAGTCCCGGACTGGCGTGGGCCCCGGCCGGGGAGCGGCGCTGCGCGGCGGCGTCGACCCGATGCCGGTGCGGCACGCTCGAGACTGGCGGCGCGGTCCGCGACCTGCCCGAGGGACCGGAACTCAGGCTGATGCTCGAGGCGCCGAGCGCGCCTGCTCGGCGCCGCGGCGAACTGGCCGACCTGGCCGGACGGCTGGGTCGCCATGCTCGGTGGCCTCGGCCGCGCACGCCGCCGGAGGGCGGCGGCGGCCACACCCCCTCGGACTTCTCGCTGCTTGACCTGGGCCAGGACGACATCGAGGAGTTCGAGTCCGTGTTCGGCGGCGGCTCGCGGTGACCTCATGACGGCCACGCCGCCATCGGGGAGCCCGGGACCGCGGCCCCGGGCTCCCCGCCGCCCCGAGCGGGTCGCGGATAACCTCAACCGGGCCCTGCACGCGTTGCTTGAGCATGAGCCCAGGGCCTGGGTGCTTGGTGAGGACATCGGTGACCCCTACGGCGGTGCGTTCAAGATCAGCCGCGGTCTGTCCAGCCGTCATCCGGGATCGGTGATCTCGACACCCATCAGCGAGGCCGGGATCGTCGGGATGGCGGCCGGGCTGGCCCTGTGCGGTGACCGGCCGGTGGTCGAGATCATGTTCGCCGACTTCCTCGCGCTGGCCTTTGACCAGATCGTCAACTTCGCGGCCAAGTCCGTGTCGATGTACGGTCACCGGGTCCCGGTCCACCTGGTCATCAGGTGCCCGGTGGGCGGAAACCGGGGCTACGGCCCGACCCACAGCCAGAGCCCGCACAAGCACCTGCTCGGCGTGCCCAACCTGGCGCTGTTCGAGCTGTCCCCGTTCCACGACAACGTCGCCCTGCTCGGCCGGCTCGCGGACCGCGGCGAGCCGTGCGTGCTGTTCGAGAACAAGACGCTGTACGCCGCGCCGATGCACGCCGGCGGCGTGGTCGATGAGCTCTTCCGGTTCGACTACCTCGGCCCGGCGGGTGAGTTCGCCCGGGTCTTCGCGGACGATCCGGACGAGTGCGACGTCACGATCATCGCACCCGGCGGCATGGCGGACCGGGCCATGACCGCGGCGCGGGAGCTGCTCATCGAGGCCGAGCTGCGCTGCCAGGTCATCGTGCCTTCCCAGCTTTACCCGATGGACCTGGCGCCGCTGCTGGCGGCGCTGGTGGCCTCGCGGTGGGTGTGCATCGCCGAGGAGAGCACGCCGGGCGGCAGCTGGGCGGCCGACGTGGCCGAACGGATCTACACCGCGCTATGGGGCCGGCTGCGAAACCGCATCGTGCTCGTCGGCTGCCGCGACAGCATCATCCCGGCCGCCGCTCACCTGGAGAGACAGGTCATCGTGCAGGCGGAGACGATACAAGCAGCGCTGCTGGAGGCGGCCGGTGCCTGATATCACCATCCCCAAGCTGAATACCGTCGACGTCAGCTACACGCTGACCGAGTGGTGCTTCGCCGACGGCGAGCTTGTGCCACCCGGCGCGGTCGTCGCGGTCATCGAGACTTCCAAGGTCGCCGAGGAACTGGTGTCCGAGCAGGGCGGTGTGCTGCATCGCCTGCTTGACCCGCCGGCCGAGTGCGCGACGGGCACGGTCATCGGCCGCCTGCGCGGCGACCAGGACGATCCGCTGGACGTCGGCGTGCCGCCCGGTCCGGGGCGCCCGGACGCGGCGGGCGCCGGCCCCGAGCTGGTGGTGACCAGGGCCGCCCGCGAGCTGATCGACAGGTACAAGCTCAGCGCCGGGCAGCTGCACGCGCTGGGCAAGAAGGTCATCACCCGTGCCGACGTCGCGCCGCTGGCAGGCGAGCCCGGCCGGTACCGGCTGCCGCGAGCCCAGCAGGTGGTCGCGGCGGTGGTCACGGCGTCACACCGGGCCATACCCGCCGCGTTCCTGGTGATCAAGGTCGAGGTGGCCGCGGCCGAGGCGTTCCAGCGCCGGGTCGCCGGCCGGTACCACCTGCGGGTGGGCCTGCCCGAGCTGCTGGTCAAGGTCACGGCCTCACTGGCCGGGGACTTCCCGTTGTTCTTCGCCGCCGTCGGCGACGACGGGACGCCGACGCTGCCAGCAGGCCGGCCGGGGGTAGGGATCACCATGGACGCCGGCCGGGGACTCTGCATCCCGGTGGTAGCTGACCCGGCCCGGGCGAGTCTGGTCCGGGTGGCTGAGATCCTGGCGGGATTCCGCGCCAAGGCACTCCGCGGCCAGTTCAGCCACGCCGACCTGGCGGGCGGGAACATCGCGATCGCGCTGAACGACGACGATGCGATCGTGGCGGCCCGGCCGCTGATCTTCCCGCCGAACGCCTGCATGCTGACGCTCTGCTCGACACAGGAGGAACTGGCTCTGGACCACAGCGGCCAGGTCACCGTCCGGCGGTACGTCCACCTCGGGCTGGCCTATGATCACCGGCTGATCAACGGGCGGGAGGCCGCGCTTTTCCTGGGCGAGATCAAGGAGGCGCTCGAAGACACCGGCGGCTGGACGCACTGACGGGAGATGACGATGGCGAATGAGACGAGCCCGCGTCCCGAGCTGGCCGGCATCGTGGCCGCGGTGCTCAAGTGCGACGGGGCCGCGGTGACCGACACCGACGAGCTGGCCATGCTGCCCGGCTGGAGCAGCCGCAAGCACCTGGAGCTTGTGGTGCGGCTGGAGGAGACCTATCAGGTGTCGCTGTCCGCTCAGGCCGCGTTCAGCGCCTCCTCGGTCGGGCAGCTGCGCGCGCTGCTGCGCGGGCAGGGCGTCCGCTGCTAACGGCGAAGGGATCAACGAACGATGGACGTCATCACGGCGCGGCGGCCCGCGGCCACGCTGTCTCAGCTGGCGGACGCCGACCTGGAGCTGCTGCTGCTGATCAGGCAGTTCGAGCTGGCCGTGCTCGAACTGTTCAGCCGGGGCCAGCTGCACGGGACCACGCACACCGGCCTGGGCCAGGAGTACATCCCGGTCGCGCTGCGGCCGCTGCTCGAGCCGCAGGACTTCGTGTTCAGCAACCACCGCGGCCACGCGCACTACCTGTCACGCTTCGCCGACCCGGCCGGCCTGCTGGCCGAGCTGATGGGCCGCGACGGCGCGGTGGGCCACGGCGTGGGTGGCAGCCAGCACATTCACCGCGACAGGTACCTGTCCACCGGCATCCAGGGCCAGAGCCTGCCGGTCGCGGCGGGGGCGGCGCTGCACCTCAAGCGGGCCGAACCCGGCACGCGGCCGTGGTGCACATCGGCGACGGGACCTGGGGCGAGGGCGCCGTCTACGAGGCGCTGAACATGGCCGCGTTGTGGCGGCTGCCGCTGGTCGTGGTGGCGGAGAACAACGGCATCGCGCAGTCCACCCCCACCACCAGGCACCTGGCCGGGACCATCGGCGGCCGCGCCCGCGCGTTCGGCATCGACTTCGGCCGCACCGCTGGGCCGATGTCAACGTGATCCGGGCCGGCCGAGGCCCCGGCTGGACCGCGGCCGCAGGCACAGGCCGCCGCTGTGCTCGGTTCTGACCCGCCGGGTCGGCCCGCACAGCAAGGGCGACGACGCCCGCGAGCCCGGCGAGCTGGCCCGGGTCCGGGCCTGCGACTGGTGCCGGCGGTACGCGGCCGAGCACCCCCAGCAGTTTCGGCCGCTGCGAGCAGACCGCGCGGTCCCGGATCGAGCAGGTCGTCGCGGCGGTCAGCGCGCGCCCGCTCGCCGTCTGGGACGCCGCCCCCGGGTAAAGGAGAACAAGCGATGTCGTTCGGGATCGCCGCGATGGCCCACGTCCTTGGTGACCCGGTGCCGGTCGCCGCGGCCGCGCCGCAGTACACCACCGACCTGGAGAAAATCCGCAGCTGGGGCTACCAGACGTTGCACCGCGCCGCGGCCGGGACCGGGCTCACCGACCTCGCCGCGGCCGCCGGGCACCGCGCCCTGGAGCGGGCGGGCATGCTCGCCGCCGACCTGGACCTGGTGGTGCTGGCCATGTCCGACATCGCCGAGTACCTCTACTGGGACGCCGCGGCCGCGACGCAGGCCCGGCTGGGCGCCAGGCACGCCGAGGCGCTGCTGCTCAACCAGGCCTGCGGGTCCGGGGTGGCCAGCTTCGACGCGGTGGCCGGCAAGCTGGCCACCCACCCCGGCTACCGGACCGCGCTGATCATCGCGGCGAACCGGGTGTGCGAGCCCTACTGGAACCGGATGGAGACCATCACCTCGGTCAGCTCAGACGGCGCGGTGGCCGCCGTCGCGGTCCGGGGTCACCCCAGCTGCCGGTGGCTGACCACGACGGTCCTCACCGACGGGCGATACGCCGACTTCATGCGGCTGGAAGACGGCGGAACGGCCCGGCCGTTCACCGCCGGCGGCCAGCGGGTGGCCGCGGTGGCGAGTCCGTTCGACCGGCTCGACGGTTTCTTCGATGGCGATGTCCGGGAGATGCTCCGGTTCGCCAATGGTGAGCGCGCGCAGCCGGGAGGCGGTGGAACGAGCCTGCCAGCAGGCCGGGATCCAGCTCGCCGCGGTCAAGCGGGTCATCTACCTCAACGACAACATCAAGGTCCTGACTTCTCTGGCGGCCGAGCTCGGCATCTCCCCCGAGGCCACCAACGCCGACCTGGCCATGGCCTACGGCCACCTGGGCTGCGCCGACCAGTTGTTCTGCCTGGAACGGTACCTGGCCGCCGGTGACCTGCAGCCGGGTGACATCGTGGCGCTCAGCGGCACAGGCAGCGGCATGCACTGGGCCTGCACGCTGCTGCGCATCTAACGGCGACGCCGCTCCAGCCCGGCCCGCTAGACCAGGACCTCGGCAGGCTCGATCTCGGCCCGCCGCGACTCGGCCAACGGCAGCGGGAACAGGATCTCCACGGCCAGGCCGCCGGTCGGCTGGGCCACGGCGTGCAGCTCCGCGTTGTGCGCCGCGGCAATCGCGGTGACGATCGCCAGCCCAAGACCGAGCCCCGCGTGGCCGCCGGGCCGGTCAGCGCTGGTGCGCGCCTGGACCAGGCGCTGGAACGGCCGGAGCAGCCGGGCGACGTCCTGCTCGGCGATGACCGGGCCGGTGTTGGTGACCGACAGGAATGGCGTGCCCGGCCTCGGTGCCCGTGGTGACCTCGACCCGCCCGTCGGGCCGGTTGTGCCTGATGGCGTTGTCGACCAGGTTGGCCACCAGCCGTTCGGCCAGCCGGGACGTCGCCCAGCACGGGGGCGGCGCGCAGGTCGGTCTGCAGCTCCACGCCGTGGCCCGCGGCCTCGTCGTTGGTGCGCGGCGAGCACGCGCCTCGGCCACGCGCGCCAGGTCGAGCGGCTCGAACCGGTCGAGACCGCGTTCGCTCCGGGCCAGGGTGAGCATGCGCCGCGATAAGCCGTTCCTGCTGCTTTCCCGGCGGCCAGGGCCCGTTGGCAGGCGCTCTGGAGGGAGGCGACGGTGGGCTGCGGGTCGGCCGGAGCGCGACCTCGGCCACGGTCCGCTGCCGGGCCAGCGGGGTGCGCAGCTCGTGCGAGGCGTTGGCCACGAACTGGCGCTGGGCCTGGAACGCGGCTTCCAGGCGGCCGAGCAGGCCGTCGAAGGTGTCGCCCAGTTCCTTCAGCTCATCGTCCGGGACCGGTCATGCGCCAGATCGGGCGTTCAGGCTGCTGGCCGAGATGTACCGGGCGGCCGCGGTGATCATGCGCAGCGGGCTGAGCACCCGGCCCGCCATCAGCCAGCCCAGCCCGATCGAGACCACGGCCATGATGCCGAGCGCGATGCCCGGATGTCGGGGAGAAGCTGGCTCAGCCGGCGGCGCGCTGGCTGGCCAGCAGCGTCTGAGTCAAGGCGATGCAGTTCGACGCGGGGGCGGCGGCACGCCGTCGGCGCCGGGGCTGCAGCCGGGGGCGCTGCCGCCGTGGAGCCGGACGACCCAGGTAGACCGTCTCGGCGCTGGTAACGACGCACCGTGCTGACAGCTGGTGCGCGACCAGGAAGTAGGTGATGACCAGCAGGCAGGCGGCCGGAGGCGAGGAACAGGCCGACGTACAGCACGGTCAGCCGCAGCCGCATGCTGCGCCCGGGCGGCCGCTGCCAGCCGGCTGGGAAAGCGCGGGAGCGTCGGCGTCACGCCGGGATCCGGTAGCCAGCCTGGGCCATCGTCTCGATGACCGGCGGGTCGCCGAGCTTGCGGCGGAGCCTGCTGATCGTCACTTTCACCGCGGTAGTGAACGGGTCGGCCATCTCGTCCCAGACTCGCTCCAGCAGTTCCTCGGCGGAGACAACCCGGCCCCGGGCGGCGAGCAGCAGCTCGAGGACGCCGAACTCCTTGGGTCCTAGTTCCAGCATGCGGCCTGCCCGGCTTGCCACGCCAGTCGCCGGGTCAAGTCGCAGGTCACCGGTCTGCCAGCACCGGGGCGATCGGCGGCTGCGCGCGGCGCAGCAGGGCCCGCAGCCGGGCCACAAGCTCGGCGAAGGCAAATGGTTTCGGCAGGTAGTCGTCGGCGCCGAGGCCAAGGCCGTCCACCAGATCCTCGATGCTCGCGGCGGCGGTCAGCATCAGCACCCGGCTGCGGCAGTGCGCCGGACCAGCTCCGCGCACACGTCGTCGCCGTGCATCCCGGGCAGGTCGCGGTCAAGCACGATCACGTCGTAGTCGGTGACCAGCGCGCGTTCCAGCCCCGCCAGGCCGTCGGTGGCCAGGTCGACGGCCATCTGCTCCTGGCGAAGACCAGCGGCGATGGCCTCGGCAAGTTCACGGTCGTCTTCCACGACTAGCACCCGCATGCCCGCATCCTAGGGCGCACTGATCGGGTCCTGGATCGCGGTCGCGGTCATGCTGGCACTGCTCGTGCCGCTGAGCTGGGTCGAGATCATGTCGCCGACCTTGATCCCGCTGATGCTGGTCACGTTGCCCGTGACCTGAGTCGAGCGGGAGATCGCGGCGGTAACCGCCGGGCCGTTACCGCCGATGGTGATCGACGAGCCGCTGATCTTCAGCACCTTGCCGGCCAGCATGAGGTGGATCTGGCCGTCCCCGTTGCCGGACAGCGCGGGCAGCGCAGGCAGGCCCTGGCTGCTGCCGCCCTGACTGGTCCCGCCCTGCGTCCCTGACGACGGGGCCCCGGCGCTGGACGGGGCCGTGGCGGCCGGGGACGAGCTCCCCGCGGCGGTGGCGGTCGAGGAACCGTTCTGCAGGAGCAACGCCGCCGCGATGCCGATCGCCGCCGCCACCACGGCGACCATGGCGATCATCGCGCCCGGGACTCTCCGCCGCTTCGGCTTCGGTCCCAGGTCATCGTGTGCGGGTGTCTTTTGCGTCATGTCCGCGTCCCTTCTAGATCGTGGTCGTAGCTCCACGATGCCGGGTCGCGGGTTGCGTCGCGGTTACGTCACCGGGCCTTGAGGTGTAACCGCCGTGCAACTGGAGATCCCGTAGACCTGCGGTCATGTTCTTTATTACCTATCTCAGACGCGAGTTGCGCCGCAGGATGCGGCAGGCCATCTTTATCGCGATCGGGCTAGCCATCGGCGTCGGCCTGGTCATCACCGTGATGGGGGCATCGGCCGGGGTCCGGGGCGCGCAGGCCAAGGTGCTGCGCTCGCTCTACGGAGTCGGCACCGATATCACGGTCACCCAGAAGCCGACCCGGCCCGCCGGATCGGGCGGCGGTCACACCACCATCAACGTCGGGCCGGGCGGATCCCAGATCTGCACCAACGGCAAGTGCCACACGGGCAGCGGGACGCTCGACACCCTGGCCAGCCCGAACTCCGGGTCGGTCAGCGCCTCGACGGTCGCGGCCGTGGCCCGGCTGCACGGCGTCACCGCCACGGCCGGCGGTCTCAACCTGACCGACAACCAGGTGGTCATCCCGGTGAACGCCGGCGCGGGCAACCTGCAGCCGCCTACCTCGTTCACGGTGGCCGGAACGGACATCTCCCATCCCAGGCTCGGCCCGCTCAGCGTCGCGCGGATCAGTTCCGGCCGGGCCTTCACCGCCGCCGACGAAAACCGGGACGTGGCCGTGGTGGACTCCAACTACGCGATCGCGCACGGCCTGAAGGTCGGCTCGACGGTGACGGTCGCCAAGGTCAAGTTCACCGTTATCGGCATCGCCACCCAGCCCGAGGGCAGCAGCCCGCCCGATGTCTATCTCCCGGTAGCCCGGGCCCAGGCGCTGGCCATCGACCCAGGGACGGGGAAGAGCCTGGCCGGCCAGGTGAACACGATCTACGTGACCGCGGCCAGCGCCACCGGGGTCGGGGCGGTGCAAAAGGAAATCGAGAGGCTGCTGCCGTCCGCGACCGTCACCACCTCCGCGGACCTGGCCAGTGAGATCACCGGGTCGCTGGCCAGCACGGCCAAGCTCGCCAACGACCTGGGCCGCTGGCTGGCGGTGCTTGTGCTGATCGCGGCGTTCGCCGTGGCCAGCCTGCTGACGATGGCCGCGGTGGCCAGGCGGGTGCGGGAGTTCGGCACGCTGAAGGCGCTGGGCTGGCGCAGCTTCAGGATCGTCAGCCAGGTGCTCGGGGAGTCCCTCACCACCGGCATCGCGGGCGGGCTGGCCGGCGTCGGGCTCGGGTTCGCCGGAGTGGCGATCATCGACAAGATCGCGCCGAAGCTGTCCGCCACGCTCCCGTCGGCCAGCGGTGGCGGCGGCAGCGGCCTGCAAACCCAGAGCCTGGGCGCGGCGGGCGGGGCGGTCACCTCGGGCGGCGGGGGCGGCCATGCCACGGTGGCGGTCGCCATGTCCGCGTCGGTGACCATCGGCGCGATCACGCTCGCCGTGCTGCTCGCCGTGGCCGGCGGGCTGCTCGCGGGGTCCTTCGGCGGCTGGCGGGCCGCTCGGCTGCGGCCGGCCGAAGCCCTGGCCCGGGTGGCGTGAGGAGGCCGTCATGGATGCGCACGAGGAGACCATTGTGTACAAGCTCACCGAGGTGACCAAGACCTACCGGAAGAACAGCAGCGACGTCCTGGCGCTGCGCGACGTCGACCTGGAAATCCGCAGCGGAGAGTGGCTGTCGGTGCAGGGCCGGACCGGCCACGGCAAGTCCACCCTGCTGCAGATCCTCGGCGGCCTGGACCGGCCGACCTCCGGTCGGGTGGAATTCGACGGCGTGAACCTGGCCAGCGCGGGCGAGGCCCAGGTGCGCAAGGTGCGGGCCCGTTCGTTCGGCTTCATCTTTCAGACGTTCAATCTGGTGCCCACGCTCAGCGCACAGGAAAACGTCGAGGCCGCCCTCATCCCGCTGGGTACGCGGCTGGCCGAACGGCGCGCCCGGGTCGGGGCCGCGCTGGACAGCGTGGGACTCGGTGACCGGACTCAGCACCTGCCCTCGGAACTGTCCGGCGGCCAGCAGCAGCGGGTGGCCATCGCCCGGGCCCTGGTCAAGGAGCCGAAGGTGCTGCTGGCCGACGAGCCGACCGGGAACCTGGACGAGGACACCAGGGACGAGATCATCGGCCTGCTCGCGACGTTGTGGCGGGAACGCGGGCTGACGCTCATCCTGGTCAGCCACGACAGCTCGGTGGTGCGCCGGGCGCAGCGGGTCGGCGTGATGAGCCGGGGACGCCTGTCCATCCGGCAGGACCTCCGAGACCGCCAGCGCCGGCCGCGGCCCCGTGACCACCGGCGAGAAGGGACAGCGACGTGACGATCAAGCCAAGCGGCCGCCCGGCACCGGTCCTGGCCGCCCCGGGCGGCCGGGACAGCCAGGACAGGGTGGACGCCCGCGCGGGCCGCACCGAGATACTGCTGGCCGTGGCCGCCTTCGCGGTGCTGTCGGTGGCGGTGCTGAGCGTCGCGCCGCACCTGCAAGAGCCCGACGATTACGCGTATCGCGCCTCGATCGCCGCGCTGGCCCAGGGACACCCGCTGACCTTGTCCGCGGCGGCCGCGTACGCGTTGTTCCGGCATCTGGACGGCGGGAACGGGCCGGCCGTGATCCAGTGGGTGCAGGCCCCTGACGGTCGTTGGATCAGCGAGAAGGACCCCGGTTACCCGTTCCTGGCCGTGCCCTTCCAGCTGCTCGGCATCATCCGGCTGGCGCCGCTGTGCTACGGCGCGCTCGGTGCCCTGGGCCTGTTCGCCGGGGCCCGGCGCTGGCTGGGCCGGTTCGGCGGCGGCGCGGCCGTCGGCTTGTTCTGCTCCTCGGGTGCGGCCATGCTGTTTGCCTGGCGCGACTACATGCCGACGTTCACCGACGCCTCGCTGATCGCCGCGGGCACCGGCGCGCTGCTCTGGACGGTGCTGGCCACCGAGGCCACCGCGCGCCGGCGCACCTGGGCTGGGACGGCGGGGTTCGTGGCGCTGGAGGCCGCGGTCTTCGTCCGCTACACCGACATCGTGGTGCTCGGCTGCGCCGTGGCCGCGGCGCGTGGTCTGGCGCTGGCGGCGCGGCTCAGCTGCCCGCCCGGCTGCTGGCCTGGTGGCTGGGATCGGTCCTGCTGTTCGGCGCCGGGGTGGCGTGGTACGACGAACTGGTCTACGGCGGCCCGCTGAAATCCGGGTACCGTCCGGCCAGATCACCTTCACCCCCAGCGTGATCCTGCCCAACCTGCGGATCATGCCCGCGCACCTGATCGGGGCCATGCCGATGCTTCTGCTCGGCCTCGCGGCGCTGGCGTGGATCGCCGGGCGGCGGGTGCGGCGGGGGTGGGCCTGGGCCGGGCCGGCGCGACTTCGCGGTGGCGGTCGCCCTGGCCGCGACCTGGTTCGGCGTGTGGGCGCTGTACGCGGCCTACACCGCGACGACCGTTCCGCTCGCGCACAGCGTGCAGGTGGTGCGGTACTACGTTCCCGCGATCGGCGCGATCTCACTGCTCGGCGCCTGGCTGCTTATCCGGGCGCCGAACCGCCCGTCGCTGGCCGCGATGACATCGGTGGCGGTGGTGGTGGCGATGTTCGGGCTGGGGATCTGGTCGTTCGGCACCATGCATGAGTTCGTGGTCCCCTGGCTCCAGGCCGCGCATCTGGCGGGCTCGGCACCGTAGGCGCGTGCTCCCGCTGGCCGGCGCTGGCGGCTCGATAATTGGCATAAACCATAACTGGGGCTGCGGCGCTGAAAAGCGCGGCAGCCCCAGTCCGAGATGGCCGACAGCTCTTATCCGAAGGCGGTTACCGTCGATCCGGTCGGCGCGACGAGAACATTGTTACCGATACCGATGTCGGACGGCTCACTGCTGTACTCACCGCCGCCGCCGGGGACTCCGGGCAGCGTGATCGTATTCAGCACCGCGCCGTTGGCCGGGTCCAGGGCGACCAGCGTCGAGGCACTCGTGCCCACCCAGACCGCCGACGGGGTCACGACCGGCCCGGCGACCACGTTGGCGGGCAGCGTCGCGGTCCACAGCGTCGCGTTCTTCTCCGCCACGTCGAGGGCCGACACCGTGTTACCGCTGGCGAACAGGCCGGTCGCACCGGTGAAGGCCGGGATGCCGGTGAAGGTGCCGGCGCCCACGCCCTTCCCGGTCGACTGAGCCAGGATCTCGTCGCCCTCACCCCCGTACATGCGCCCCTGCCACAGCGCGGTCGACGCGCCGCCGCCGCCGGTGCAGCCGGTGGTATCAGCCCAGACCTTCACGGCGCCGGACAGGGCCAGCTTGAACTGCGAATCGCAGCCCGCGGACAGGTAAACGCCGGAACCGTTGACCGCGGGGTCGGCGCCGGTGCCGTCGAGATAGCCGGACTGAGCCGTGATGGCCCCGCTGGTTTCGGCCAGGCCGTAACGCCGTATCCCCGTCCAGCCATACCGTGCCGTTGGTCGCCACCGGCTCACCCGCGGCGCTGTCTTCGGTAGCCGTCGACCACACCTGGACGCCCGTGGTGGCCTTATAGGCCGTGACCGTTCCGTCATAGGTGCTGACGAAAACCTGGCCGTTGTCAAAGGCTGGCGGATAGTAGTAATAGATCCCCGACAGGGCCACCGGGCCCCACAGGATCTTGCCCGTCTTGGCGTTGAGGGCGTAGAGGGCTCGCCTCCGTACGAGCCGCCGGGCGTCGACGTGGTGACGAACACCCGGCCGCCGGAGATCACCGGATACGACACCGGCCCGTTCAGCGTGTCCGACCAAAGCTGGGTGGGCTTCGCCGGCACCGTGGAGCAGTTGTAACCATCGTGCACGGCGTTTTCGTGGTGCGCCACGTCCGGGCACGCCGTGCTCACCGCGGCGGATGCCGCTGCCGGAAACGCCAGCGCACCCAGCGTCCCGAGAGCGATCGTGACAGTCATAATTGCTCTTCGCATGCGTTGTTACCTCTTCCCCGTGCCTGGTGAGATATCGGCACCTACGGTACGAGTCGTCCGATAAGTGCGGTAAACCAGGGCAGAAGTTATCAGCAGACGGGGATCCGGCGCACGCAAATAGCGGCAAAAGGAACATTTTGCCTAATCAGGCTATCGCGTGGCTCCGGGCCATAGGATGACGCGGTGGCGGCAGTCGTTTGAGTTCGGTCGTGCCAGTCAGGTCCGAGCTCGGCGGCTGTCGGCGGTGGGGCCCCCAGCCCACCCGATCCACCGCCCAAGACCGAATCCATCACGGGAATCCCAGCGGATGAGAAATGACCCTGGTGGGGTAGCCGGGACAGGGGTGTCGGACGGGACGTCAGGGATCGCGCCGGGCCGAACAGGGGCCGCATGGCGCGCCGACCCTGGGCGGCGAATTGCCGGTTAATCTCACCTTATGAGAATCGCTATTTGGACCGGCGAATTGCCCTTGACGCCGGGCGCACCGGTGAGGCGGATTCGCTTTTCCCGCGACCGGGGGTTAACGCGCGAGTTACCGGCAGTTGACGGGTTAGGCGACCGAGGGTTAACGCGCGAGGTAACCGGCGGTTGACGGGTTAGGCGACCGGCGGTTGACGGGTTAGGCGACCGGCGTGTTGACGGGTCTAGGTGGCCGGCAGTTGACGGGGGCGGCCCCAGTTACCACCGGGAACAAGAGCCAGGGCGGGTTTGTTGCAGGCAGTGCATCGATGATCTGACCGCAAAGTTACGCTCCCTGCAATGTTATAGTGGCTGCATCATGACACTGGCATCTGAAACCGCTCCGCTGCTCGAGCCGCGCTCGTCGCTACGGGAGCGGAAGAAGCTGGCGACCCGCCGCGGCATCCGCCGGGCCGCGCTCGAGCTGATCGCGGAGCGGGGCTTCTCGCACGTCACCGTCGAGGACATCGCGGCGGCCGCGGACGTATCGCCGCGTACCTTCTTCAACTACTTCCCGTCCAAGGAAGCGGTGCTGTTCGGCGCCGATCCGGGCCGGGCCGAGGAGCTGCGGGCCCGCCTGGTCCACGACCTGCCCGGGCACAGCGCCCTGGAGGTGCTGCGCGTGGTCCTGACCGAACGGGCCCGCCACCTGGCCGCCGAACTCGCCGAGCTCGGCGGTGACCCGGCCCGCTGGGCCGCCCAGATGAAGGCCGCGCACGCCGATCCGCAGCTGCGGGCGGCGCAGGCCTCGCACATGGCCCAGGTGGAATCCAGCTTCGCCAGTGCCCTGGCCGAACGGCTCGGCACCGATCCCGACCGCGATCCCTACCCCATGCTGCTGGCCAGCGCGGCCACCGGCGTGCTCCGGGCGACCATGTCGTTCTGGGCCAGGACCGGCGGGACGGTACCGCTGGAGCAGCTGGCCGACGCCGCGTTCCGGGCGCTGGCGGACGGTTTCCCTGAAGACTGCGAGCTGCGCGACCTGGCCCCCCGGGCGGACATTCCAAATCCAAGCTTGAAAGGACCACTACCACATGAGCGTGTCTAGTTCTCCCGGACGCGGGGAGCCGGCGGTCGCCACCGGCAACGGCGCGCGGCCCGACCTGTCCCGCCGCGCGATCCTGCTCATCATCGGCGCGCTGATGCTCGGGATGTCGCTGGCGGCGCTGGACCAGACGATCGTCTCCACCGCGCTGCCGACGATCGTCGGCGACCTGCAAGGGCGGCTCGCACATCGCCTGGGTCATCACCGCGTACCTGCTGGCCACCACGGTCTCGACCCCGCTGTGGGGCAAGCTCGGCGACCAGTACGGCCGGAAGATCTTCTTCCAGGCCTCGATCGTGATCTTCCTGATCGGCTCGGTGCTGTCCGGGCTCAGCCACTCGATGATCGAGCTGATCGCGTTCCGCGCGATCCAGGGCCTGGGCAGCGGCGGCCTCATGGTCGGCGCCCAGGCGATCGTCGGCGACATCGTCTCGCCCCGCGAGCGCGGCCGTTACGTCGGCCTGTTCGGCGCCGTCTTCGGCGTGGCCAGCATCGTCGGGCCGCTGCTCGGCGGCGTGTTCGTGGACAACCTGACCTGGCGCTGGATCTTCTACATCAACGTGCCGATCGGGATCATCGCGCTGATCGTGGTGGCCAGCCAGGTGCCGGGCACGCTGAGCCGGGTGCACCACACCATCGACTACCTCGGCACGGCCGTGCTGTCCCTGGCCGCGACCTCGTTCATCCTGCTCACCAGCCTGGGCGGCACCACCTACAAGTGGGACTCGGCGCCGATCTGGATCCTGGGCGTGGCCGGCGTCGTGCTGGTCGGCGTGTTCGTGCTGGTCGAGCGCCGGGCCGCCGAGCCGGTGCTGCCGCTGCACCTGTTCAAGACGCGCGCGTTCACCGTGACCAGCGTGGTCGGCTTCATCGTCGGGTTCGCGATGTTCGGCGCGATCACCTACCTCCCGGCGTTCTACCAGGTCGTCCGGGGCGTCTCGCCGACCCTGTCGGGCGTGCGGCTGCTGCCGCTGATGGCCGGCCTGCTCATCGTCTCGATCGGGTCCGGGCAGGTCATCAGCAGGACCGGCAAGTACCGGTTCTGGCCGATCGCCGGCGCCGGGTTCATGACGCTCGGCCTGTACCTGCTCTCGCTGGTGGGCGTGGGCACCAACTCCCTGCTGGGCGCGCTGTACATGCTGGTGCTCGGGATGGGCATCGGCGGGGTCATGCAGGTGCTCGTCATCATCGTGCAGAACGCGGTGCCGCACAGCGAGCTGGGCGTGGCCACCTCGGGCGCGACCTTCTTCCGGTCGATCGGCGGCTCGTTCGGCACCGCGATCTTCGGCGCCATCTTCTCCAACGTGCTGGTCGGCAACCTGGCCAGGCACCTGCACGGCGTGCGCCTGCCGGCCGGGTTCTCCAGCGCCGACGCCACCCCGGCGCTGCTGTCCCACCTGCCCGCGGCGGTTCACGCTGGGCTTCGTGTCCGGCTACGCCGAGTCGATCCAGACGGTCTTCATCGTGGCCGTCCCGATCGCCGCGCTGGCCTTCCTGGCCACCTGGCTGATCCCGCAGGTCGAGCTCAGGAAGTGGACCCCCGCCGAGTCGGTCCCGGCCGAGCCGCGCGGCGAGGAGGCACTGGAGGCGGTGGACTCACAGCAGGCATGAACCCGAGGTTCCGGATGCTTGAGTTCGGCTGAACGGGCCGGTGGCTAGTGAACGGTGGCGCGGCTATGCTGGACGCCACCGGGCTCCGACGCCGCGCAGGACGCGCTTCGCCGGCTTGCCGCCCCCGACCCCGGCGGCGCATCTAGCCCGCCCGACCGCAATGTCGCGATGTGCCTCGGAGGAGTTCCGCCGTGCCATCCCTCGATCACCCGTGCCCACCGGCCGGATGCACCGGCTGGCGCGCATGGTGGCCCGGCGTAACTCGCTCAAGCGCCCCGTGGACCGGCTCGAGGGCGCGATCCTGATCGCGCTGGTGGCCTGTTCTGGGTGGCCGTGGCGGTCGGGGCCATCCTCGGCACCACGTACCTACGCCGCGCAGCGTGCGGCGGCGGCGGGCCTGCAGCCCGGTCACGGCCGTGCTGATCCAGCCCGGGCCGCCGGACGGCAGCCTGCCCCGCCTCGGGCAGGCGCGGGCGAGCTGGCCCGCGCCGGGCGGCGCAGCGATCCGGCCTGCTGACCACCGCGACCGTGCCCGGCATCGTCGGCGCGGCGGCGGGCAGCCGGGTACCGGTCTGGCTCAATAGCGCGGGCCAGCCGGCCGCACCTCCCTCCGGTCAGGCCGTCATGATCATTTACGCGCTGATCACCGGCGGTGCGGTGACCGCGATCGCCGTGGTGGCGCTGCTCATCGCCTACGCGGTGGCCCGGTACGCGCTGGACCGGCGGCGGCTGGCCGCCTGGGAGCTGGCGTGGGCCTGGACCGGAGCCCAGCTGGACCGCCCGCCGCTGACGGTGTGCCGCCCCCCTGCCAAGATGGAGCATGCGGGTCTGGCGGAGGGGAACTGGGGGACCTGGGGGGTTCTGGGGTCTCGGGGGTTGCGCCGACGTTGCGCGGCTACCGGGCGTCATGGCTGGGCGCCGACGCGCTGGCCGGCCTGACCCTGGTCGCGGTGGTTCTGCCTGGGCAGATGGCCACGGCCCGGCTGGCGGGCATGCCGGCGGTCGCCGGGCTCTTTGCCTTCATCGCCGGATCGCTGGCTTACGCCCTGCTCGGCACGAACCGTCACCTGTCGGTCGGGGCGGACTCCACCATCGCGCCGGTGCTGGCGACCGGCGTGGCGGCGGTCGCCGTGGCGGACTCCGGCTACGGCGTGGCGATGGCCTTCACCGCCCTGCTGGTCGGCGTGGCGCTGGTCGCCGTCGGGCTGTTCCGGCTGGGGTGGATCGCGGAGTTCCTCTCTACCCCGGTGATCACCGGGGTGCTGGCCGGGATCGCCGTCGAGATCGTGGTCCGCCAGCTCCCGGCCATCCTCGGCGTGGCCGGCGGAGCCACCAGCACGATCGGCGAGGTCCGCGGGCTGCCCGGCCAGCTGAGCCACGTCAACGGCTGGTCCGCGGGCATCGCCCTCGGCGTGCTGGTCGTGATCGTCGCGGCGCAGCGCCTCGACCGCCGGCTCCCCGGGCCCCTGGCCGCCCTGATCCTCTCCATCGCCGCCGTTCACGCCCTCGGCCTGGCGTCCCACCACGGCGTGGCGGTCCTCGGCAGCGTCCAGGGCGGGCTGCCGCATCTTCGCCTGCCCTATCTCTCCTGGTCGCAGCTCCGCCGCCTGCCCGGCCTGGTGCTCACCGTGACCTTCGTGTGCATCGCGCAGACCGCGGCCACGGTCCGGGGCTCCGGCGCTGGCTCCGGCTCCGGCTCGGCCTCCGGCGACTTCAACCGGGACCTGATCGCGGTCGGCACCGGCAGCGTAGCCGCCGGGCTGATCGGGGCGTTCCCGGTGGACGCGAGCCCGCCCAACACGGCGCTCGCGACCACGGCCGGCACCCGCTCGCAGCTGGCCAGCATCATGGCCGCGGTCGTGGTGCTCGGCGTGGTGCTGGTGGCGACCGGACCGCTGGCCGACCTGCCGGAGGCCATGCTGGCGGCCACGCTGGTGTTCATCGCCACCAAGCTGTTCCGGGTCGGCGAGCTGCGGACCATCCTGCGCTTCGACCGCCTTGAGTTCGCTCTGGCCAGCGTCACGCTGCTGACCGTGGCCCTGGTCGGCATCGAGCAGGGCGTGGCCGTGGCCGCGATCCTCTCCCTGGCCGACAGGACCCGGCGCACAGCCCGGCCCCAGGACGCCCTCCTCGGGCGAGAACCAGGCACCGACCACTGGATCCCGGCGGACATCGGCCGCCCGACCGAGCAGGTCCCCGGAGTGCTGGTGTACCTGGTCTACGCCCCCCTGTGGTACGGCAATGCCGACTACTTCCGGCTGCGGGTCCGGCACCTGGTCAGCGCCGCCACGCCCCGGTGCACGCCGTGATCATCGACGCCGACGGCATGTCCGACATCGACTACACCGGGCTGCAGGCCTTGCGGGAGCTGGCCACCGAGCTCAGGCAACGGGGAGTGAGCATCGAGATCGCCCGGGCGTCGCACCTGGTCCACCATGACCTCAAGCACGGCGCGCTGCTGGCGCACCTCGGCCCGGGCCACCTGTTCAACTCGGTTCAAGATGCGGTCAATGCCGTCGCGCGGCACCCCGGCTGACGGGACTGGCCATTACCGTACCCCCGCCAGCCGCCCGGCCGCGGCATGGTGCGAATGGGGCTTGGCGAAGCGGCAGTGCAAGGTGATGGCGGCGCTGGAGATCGCCGCCCACCCGCACCACACGGAGGCGAACCCGGAAATCGTGAGCCGGGCGATGACGATGACGGCGACGAGGTTCACGGCCCCGAAGAGCACGACGTTGCGGTAACCCGACACCAGCAGCGGCCCGCAGACGGCCACGACGTAGAGCGCGACGATCACAAAGCCGTCGGACAACCGGATGCTGTAGGAGAGGTGGTACGGGGCCAGCTTCACGCTGACCGGACCGCGGACCATCGCCGCGAACAAGATCGCGGCGACCACGATCCCGATCACGGCGAAGGGTGCCATCAGCTTCTTGCGCCCGGGAGTCGGCTCAAGCGCGATGACGGCCACGGGGATAAAGACCGGCAGCACGACGAACGCGATCAGCAGGTAAGCCCACAAGGCGAAATGGCCGATCCCGCGCGGCACATGACCCTGGAGCCAGAGCCAGACCAGCGCCTCGATGAACTGGTGGGCACCGAGCAGCACGGGGATCCACGCCAGCGCGATGAACTCACGGCGCTGGCGGATATGGCGCACCGCGTCGATGCCGATCGCGCAGATCAGCACGCCGCCGGCGACGTCGGCCTCGGGAGAGAAACACATGCGGGCGCCGGTTACGAGCCGGGTCTGGCGGCCGGCCGACGCGGCGGTCCGTCGCCGCCCGGCCGCGGCCGTGACATGTCTCCGGTCAGGCCGGGCAGCGCCTCCGTACCGTCCACGAAGCCCTGGGCCAGGCTGAGACAGGCGGCGGTTGCGGGCCCTGGCGTAGTCGCGCAGAAGCTTGAAGGCCTGGTCCATCTCCAGGCCGAGCCGCTCGGCCAGCTTGCCTTTGGCCTGCTCGATGATGACCCGGCTGTTCAGCGCGGTCTGCAGCTGCTCGTTGACGGTGTCCCTGTGGCGCATGCTGCGCTCGTGCAGCAGGCTGATCGTGGCCACGTCGGCCAGCGCCTGGCCGACGCGCACCTCGGCAGGGTCGAAGGCCCCCGACCCGAGCCTGAACAGGTTCAGCGCGCCGACGACCTGCTCGCGCAGCCGCATCGGCAGGGCCTGCACGGCACCGAATCCGGCCGACACGGCGGCGGGCGCGAACCGCGGCCACCGCTGCGTCGTGGCGGCCAGGTCCGCGATCTGGACGGGCTGGCCCGATCGGAAGCATTCCAGGCAGGGACCCTGATCGCTCTGGATCTGGAACAGCTCGAGCAGCCGGGCCGCCTCGCTGGAGGCCGCCACCACGCGCAGCTGTCCCCGGGGGTCGGCCAGCAGCAGCCCCGCCGCCGAGACATCGAGCAACTGCACGGAGCGGTCGGTCAGCACGTGCAGGAAGTCGATCACGTCGAAGCCGGCCACCATCGTGTCGGTCAGCTCGACAAACGTATCAGCGAGAAACGCTCCGTCCATCCCCGTTCACCCTTTCAGCAACAGGCACAATCCCCCAGCATGAATAAACGCGCGCCTGGTCACGCCTGCTCGTCCTTGCGTGGGTCTGGGTCAGGACGCAGCCGCAGGCGCCGCGCCACGATGTCACGGGCCAGTTCAGACAGCCTCCGGTCATGAGCATACGCGTACGCCCGCAACCGGATAAACGCCTCTGCGATGCTGACACCGAGCTGTTCGGTGAGCATCCCGGTGGCCTGATCGATCTCGGCGCGGTGCCGGGACAGTTCCGCGGTCTGGCCGCCCGGACCGGACCCGGGAACCCAGGCCGGCGCCGCGTCGTCGCTGGCCGGCTGGTCCGCCTCCGCCAGCAGCAGCAGGGTCGCGGTATCGGCGAAGAGCAGCGCGTCCCCGAGCTGAAACCCGCTCAACGGGCCGGCCTGGGTCCGGTACAGGCCGATGATCCCGGCCCGGATGGCCCCCTCCTGGAGCGGGAACGCGAAGATGGCCGCGACCCCGGCCCGGCGAGCCGCCGGGGCGAACGCGGGCCAGCGGCGGTCCGCCTCCGGCTGGCCCAGATCGGAGGCCAGCACCACCTCGCCGAAGGCAGCGGCGTCCGGGCCCGGCCCCTCCCCCAGGGTCAGCTGGAGCTCGGCGAGCAGTTCGCTGCCCTCATCGGTGACCCACATGAGGTGACCAGGCTCGGCGCCGCGCGCGGCGAGCAGCCAGGCCCCGGTGACCTCGACCGCGGCCACGGCCGCCTGGCACACATCGGCGGCCGATACCCGGCCGCCGCGAATGGCCGCCTGCTCCGCGACCAGGCTCCAGATCCTGGCCGACCGGCTACCCGTCATCCCCGCGACGCCGACGGCCGGCCCAGCACAACCAGGACCACGCTGAACATCAGGGGCGCCTTCCTGCTTCAGCAGCAAGGCGGGGACCCGACCCAGCGGCAAGTTACACCAGCTTCGTACCAGATGTTACCCCGGATACCGGCCCCCTTCGTGACGGGCGCCTTCGTGACGGGCGCGGGCCGGCGAATCGCCGGTGTCGAGCAGGCGGGAGCGAAGATAGCCGAGCGCCTGGGCGCGCAGCCGGGAGACGTGCATCTGCGAGATGCCCAGCTGCCGGCCGATCTCGGTCTGGGTCAGGCGGCCGCGGAAGTCCAACAGCAGGATGTCTCGCTCGCGCGGGGACAGCTCGCCCCAGTGCGCGGCGACGGCCTGCATGCTGAGCATGTGGTCAAGCTGCGGATCCTCACCGCCGAGATAGTCAGCCAGGGTGCTCAGGCCAGGCTGGCCGGCCAGCGGCGCGTCCAGCGAGGAGGGCTGGAAGGCCAGCTCGGCCCGCTGCGCCTGGCGCAGGTCCTCCCGGCTGACCCCCAGGTGCCCGGCCAGGTCGGCTTCGGTGGGCATCCGGCCCAGAGCCTGGGTCAGCTCTCCGGTCGCCGCCCGGACTTGGAGGATCAGCTCCTGCACCGAGCGCTGGACATGGAGCTGCCAGCGCTTGTCGCGGAAATGCCGTTTGATCTCGCCGCTGATACACGGCTCCGCGTACGTGGCCAGGCCTCGGCACAGAGCCGGGTCGTAATTGTTGATCGCCTTCACCAGGCCGACGTATCCCACCTGGGCCAGGTCCTCGACCAGCTCGGGACCGTGCGCGTACCGTCGGACGCAGGACCAGACCAGTCCCTTGTAGCGGGCGACGAGCAGCTCGCAGGCCGCTATCCGCCGCTCGCTGGCCGGCGGCAGCATCCGGACGATGTCCAGCAGCGCCCGGTCATCGAGCCCGGGCAGATCCTTGTTGAACCTTCGGTCGGACCCAGCGCGTGGTCCGGTGCGTGGTCCGGCCCGGACGGCTACGGCCCGGGACGGGGCAGATTCGGTTCGGGACGGGGCAGATACGGTTCCTGCAGAAAATGCTGCCATGCCAAACCTCGGTTTCAACTAAGCGCCGAGGTCTAGGGCAATAAATAGGTAATCGTGCCGTCACGGGCACAATGCGATTTTCCCTCTTATTAAGACCATGGTAGCTTACCGCCGCTTACCGCAGGTATCCCGGGGACTGCGCCGGGAGCGGCACACTCCACTTCGGTGCAACAGCCGGGCCGGCCGGTGAAAGGACATGCGGTATACCGGTCGCCGGCGTTCGGGCCGGGGACCCGGGCTGACGGGTTCCGGCCGCGGGTCCGGCGCTACCGCTACCCACGGCCGAAGTTGCCGCACGCCGCTGACGGCCTCGTCCACGCTGCGGTACACCGAGAAGACATCGATCATGCCGGTGGCCTCGAGAACCCGGCGCACGGGCGGCTGCGGGGCGGCCAGCGGCAGGTCACCACCGTTGCGACGAGTCCATCTCCGTACTCGCAGCAGCACCGCGAGACCGCCGTAGCCGATGCCCTCCAGGCCGGTCAGGTCGACGATGACCGATGGCCCGAAGGCCGCCACGGCCGCGATCAGGTGAGAAGCGACACTCGGAGCATCAGCCAGGCTGAGCTCGCCGCACAAGAGGACGACCGCCTGCCCGTCGGTTTCCCGCATGCTGAGGTCCACGTCAAGCATGGGCATGCTTCGTGTTTAGGTAACGAAGAACGAACGGGCACTTTCCGCTGATTTTCAGCACTAGTTGCTCCCGGTCTCTCGAGGCATTTCACGCACCATAAATGGATTTGCGCCGAGGTCTGGGGCAAGTAGCTAAAAGTTATCACGGGAAAGATCATTAACACCAGACCAGAGAGGTCACGGTGATCAACCCCGTCGGTACTCGCGCGGGTACCTTAGGACCCGAGGCCATCGTGCTTGTGCCGGCGGCAGCGGGGCGCAGATCCGAGCCGAGATCCGACCCACAACTACGATGGTCCCTTGGTGTTGCTCGGGCAACGGCGATGGACCATCGATGTGGGTCGCAAGCGGGAGCGCCCCGGCACGGATGTGCCGGGCGAGGCGGAAGGTGTCCGGGACTAGCCATGAGGATTCTCGTCTACGGAGCCGGCGTGATCGGGCAGATCTACGCGGCTCGCTTGCACGAGGCCGGACACGACGTGACGGTATTCGGGCGTCACCAGACCCGCGAGACCCTGACCCGGGACGGCATCACCCTGGTTAACGCGGCCCCGGCCCACGCGGCCCCGGCCAGCCCGGTCCGGGTGGACGTGATCGGCCAGCTCGCCGCGGACCGCTCGTTCGACCTGGTGCTGGTGACGGTGCGGCGTGATCAAGTGGACGAGATCATGCCCGAGCTGGCCAGAGCGCAGGCCAGCCACGTGGTCATGATGCAGAACAACTCACTGGAGCTGGCCAGGATGGCCGACATCATCGGGCGGGACCGGACGCTTTTCGGCTTTCCCGGCGTCGGCGGGTACCGCAGGGACGACGGTGCCATCACCTACATCGAGATCCCGCAGCAGCCGACCACCCTCGGACGGCAGGCCGGCCGGGAGGACATAGTAGCGGGGGTTTTCAGGTCCGCGGGCTTCCCCGTCGCGACGACCGCCGATATGGACGGGTGGCTGAAGACCCACGGTGTCTTTATCGCCGCGATATGCACATCGATCAATTCCTGTGGCGGCGGCGCGGTCGAGCTCGCCGCTGACCGGCAGCGAGTGGCTACGATGATCAAGGCCGCCGGTGAGGGATTCCGGGCGCTGAGCAGCCAGGGGGTGGCGGTCCAGCCGCGGCCGCTGAGAATGATCTTTACCGTCGTGCCGCGGCTGTTCGCCGTTCCTTACTGGCAAGGACAGCTACGAGGAGTCGTGGGGACCGTGGCGCTGGCCCCGCACGCGAAAGCGAGCCACGACACCGAGTTGCCCGTTCTCTACCGTGACGTCCAGAAGATGATCCAAGGCACGGTGCGTACCCCGCACCTCGACAAGCTGCTGTCCGCGGCGCTGCACCTCCCGATGTGATGCAGGTAAAAGGATTCCCCCGGCGTGCGGAACGCCGCATGCCGGGGGGCCGTCAAGACGCAGGCGGCGCGGAGTTCCCGGCTGCTTGTGCCGCTGCCTGCTGCGCCTTAGCCGTCTTAGCCGCGCGACGTCGTTTAATCCACATCCAGATGAACATCTGAAATACCTCCGGGAATACCTAGTCGATAGATGATCATGCCGTACTCCGGTGGCCTGGGTTAGCGGGAACGGGCGAACCGGCGGGACCGACTGGACCGGCGCGAACGGGAGGACCGGCGGGAACCGCTCGACCGTTCGTTGACCAGGTGGAAGATGAGCAGCAGGATGGCCGCGCCGGCGATCGCCGTGAGCCAGGTGGACAGGTTAAAGAAGCCGTTCAGGGTGTGGACGTGAAACACGCGAGTAGCGATCCAGCCGCCGGCCAGTGCCCCGAGAATGCCGATCACGCAGGTCAGGAGGAGGCCCTGCGATCTTCTGCCGGGGATTAGCATATTGGCGATCAGGCCTGCGACCAGGCCGAGAACGATCCATGCGATGATGCCCATAACCGACTCCTTAAGTCAGTGCCGAGGTGCTATACGCGGAGGTCGTGTACGAGCAAAAAAAAATTCCGGTCCTGCTATTGCGTCCGCAGAAATCGCAAATGCAGCTGCCGGGGTCCGGAGCAACGGTTTTATTATACTCCATTTCGGTGCGATAAGGTGTACCGCCACGGCGAGGGAGGTGCGTCATTTTAGCCGGTAGCCAAGATCATCTTCGAGATGGGCTGGCCGGGAGGCGCCTGCCTGGTTGCGCACCACCCAGCAGGTCAATCGCCTGTCCGGCGTACTCGCTCCAGCGGAGCAGGAGCTAAAACCCGAGGGAAGCCGGGTGCGCGAGGGCCCTGGAACGTTGGGCGGGTCAGGTAACGGCCGGCTCGGCTCTGATCGTGGATCGTTACTACCCTCATAGGGTAGGCAAGTATCCACGATAATTCGAATTCCTGGGCGAGAGTCTGGATTGGGGCTTTCGTCCGGTGGGCGGGGCTGGGGCGGGCCTGGGCGCGGCGCGGTGGTGCCCGGTGGCGGGCAGGTCCGATCTGTGGCCGGACGCGCAACCAGCAGAAGGCCACTATCAGCGCAAACTCGCTGGCCCCGACCAACCGTCGCGCACCCGGCGAGGGCGGACGGGCCGCGCGGACCGATGAACGGTGCGGGCACGCGGCAGAAACTCCGTCTGACATACGGCGTTCGAGGGGTTACCGTGGTGAGAACAGCGCTGCGCCGCTCTGGACCCAGGCGGTACATCACCAGGCCGACCGCGATGTGCCCTCCAGGAGTTCCGCGATGCCATCCTCCGAACCAGACCGGGTCCGCCGCGCGAAGGCCGTCGCGGCCATAGCCGTCAACGTCGAGGTCAGACGGGCGACGCGCCGGATGCCCCGGCTGGCGCGGTGGCTGACCGGACGCAATACGCTCCGGCGGCCGGTGGACAGGATCGAGGGCGCGATCCTGGTGGCGGTGATCGCCGCCTTCGCCGTGGCCGTGGCCGTGGCGTCCGTCTTCGGCGCGCGCACGTATCAGGCGCAGCGCGTGACCGCGGCAGGTCTGCGCCCGGCGGCCGCCTGGCTGACTCAGGCCGGACCGGCCGACGACGGCCCGGGCCACGTCGGGCAGGCGCAGGCACGCTGGTCCGGCCCGGCGGGCGGTGAGCACACCGGCGTGCTGACCACCGTGACGGCCCCGGACATCTCCGGTGCGCCCGCGGGCACGCGGATCCCCATCTGGCTGAATCCGGCGGGTGAACCCGTCCCGCCGTCCAGCGACCGGAGCGCCATGATCATTTACGCGCTGGTCGCGGGCGCGGTGGCAGCCATGGTGGCCGGGATGGGGCTGCTGGCCTGCTACGGGCTGTGTCGCCTGACCCTGGACCGGCGGCGGCTGGCCGCGTGGGAGGCCGCGTGGGACCAGACCGGGCCGAGCTGGACCCGCCGCTGACCCAGGTATCAACGGAAAGAAAGAGGAGCAGCAGATGCCAGCACAGGAACTGTCAGCAGAGGAATACGGCCCCGGGCCCCGCATCGTGGCGGGCGTCGACGGTTCGGATTCGTCCCTGAGCGCCCTGCGCTGGGCCATCCGGCAGGCCCGGCTTACCGGCGCTGCCGTCGATGCCGTCGCCGCGTGGCACTACCCGACCGCAGGCGGCGGCTTCGGATATGTGCCGATGGGCACCGGCGAGAACCTCGACTTCCAGGAGATCACCAAGAAGGTTCTCGCCGATGCGATCGGCCGCGCCGTCGAGGCGGGCACCCTGAGGCGGGCAGGGACGTCCGCGTGCGCGCCCACGTCGTCGAGGGCAACGCCGCTCAGGTGCTGGTCGACGCCTCGGCCGGCGCCGACCTGCTCGTGCTGGGCAGTCGCGGGCATGGCGGATTCACCGAAGCGCTGCTCGGCTCGGTCAGCCAGCACTGCGTGCATCACGCGCACTGCCCCGTCCTGATTATCCGCGGTCAGTAGCCGTTTCCGCCGGACGAGGGCGAGGAACTCGCGCCGGGGGTAGCGCCGGAGACGGTCATCTCGTACCACAGGCCGCCCGAGGCGTTCAGCCCGTTCCCCTTGGCCTGCCCGGCCGCGGTGTCCCCGGCGTAGGTGTACAGCGGATGCCCGTCGTAGGTGGCCTGTTTCGTGCCGTCTGACCTGGTGATGGTGCCCAGCGTGCCGGTGACGCCGGAACCCGCGGTGTCGGGGCCCGCCACCGGCGGCCAGTAGGTGGCACAGGATCCGGTGCACTTGGAGGTGGTCGAGGTGTCCGGCGCGAACCAGTACAAGACGAAGCCCTTGTCATTGGTCAGGACCATGGTCCCGCCGACGGTCGTGGTCCGCAGGGCGGTCCCGCTGACGGCCGCGGCCGAGGCCGGTGCTGCTCTGGCCCGCGCTGGTGGCCGCAGCGGCCGGCCCGAGGCGGTCGAGCTGCCCGAACTGCCGCAGGCAGTGAGGGCAAGGGCGGCGGCCGCTAGTCCGGCGGCACCCCATAGGCTGGTCTTTCGCATGTGAACATCTCCCCTTCACGATGTCGGTGACTCCCACTAGGGATCACGTACCGTAAGGACGTTGCGTTCAGCTGCGGGGTCAGGTCACGTGGCCGGCGCCGATAAGGCTGCCCACGGCGAAGGTCACCGCGACGGCCACCCCGCCCAGCAGGAGCTGGCGCAGGCCCGAACGCAGCATCGGGCGCCCGGTAAGCCTGCCGACCACCATGCCGCCGGTCAGCAGCGCGACCGCGGCGATGCCCAGGGCCGCCGCCAGCACGGACAGGCCCGCCAGGTACGGCAGCAGCGGGATCAGCGCCCCGGTGGAGAAGGCCACCAGCGAGGAGAGGCCGGCAAAGACCGGCGAGGGCAGCTCGAAGGGGTCAACACCGAGCTCCTCGCGGGTATGCACGCGGAGCGCGGTGTCCGGATCTCGCGAGACCGCGGCGGCCATCCGCGCCGCGGTCTCCGCGTCGGCTCCGTAGCCGGCGAAGGTGTCGGCGAGCTCGGCTTCCTCCGCGGCGGGGAAGCGGGCGTGCATGGTGCGTTCGGTCGCGACCTCGGCGTGCACCAGCTCGTTCTGGTTGGTCACCGACACGTACTCCCCGGTGCCCATCGAGAACGCGCCGGCCACAAGCGCGGCGACCCCGGTCAAGATGACGACGTGCGGCGGCGCGTCGCCGCCGCCCAGGCCGGCGATCAGCGACGCGTTGGTCACCAGCCCGTCCACCGCGCCGAACACGGTCGGCCGCAGCCAGCCGCCCGACACATCACGATGCCGGTGTGACCACCCCGCCGCGAGCGCCTCCTGGCGCACCGCGTGGCCCGGTTCATGCATCTGTTCGCCCACCGGTGGAGAGTATCCGGTACCGCCGGCGTCGACGCGCGTCGCGTCCGGTTTGGGGGCCTCTCAGGGAGTGTGCCTGGGGCAGCGGGTAGCGGCCGACGGGGCCGAGGTGTCCTGGAAGGCCTGGCCGCAGCGCGGGGCGGCGCAGGACTTCAGGCGCAGCCAGGTGCCCGAGGCGGCGGATCCGGCGACGGCGATGGCGATGGCGGCCACCAGGTTGGGATAGCTGGCGCGGGCGGCGGTGGCCAGCTGGACGGTGCTGGCCGGATCGACGGTGACGACGAGACGGCCGTCGGCGAGCGCCTTGGTCAGGCGGGCGGCGGCGTCGCCGTCCGCGCGGCCGGAGGAGTGGGCGGCCAGGACATCCCTGATCGAGGTGCGCAGGCGGAGCAGGGCGGCGTGCTCGGAGTTGGACAGGCCGGCTTCGTCCGGCAGCAGGGCCGCCGCGCGGAGCCAGGCGGCCGCCTCCTCGCGAGTAGCCAGGCGGTCCACGTCCGGATCGGAGCTCAGCGTGTTGGCAAACGACTGGATCAGGTGCAGCGGTCCAGCGGCGGGATCGGTGCTGTGGGCGGGGACAGCGGAAGGATGAGAGCCGGTCACCATCCGATGGTAACGTCACGCCACGGATTGCGACATGACCCGCAATTCCGCGATTAGGGCGCGAACTGGCCGATGACCAGGGAGGCGGGGCTGTGCTCGGGCCTGAGCGCCACAATAGCCAGCCGGGGCGCCCCCGGGCGCCACGCGGCCAGCTGCACCTTGGTCGTGAAGTTCAGCTCAGCCACCAGGCTGTCACCGCCGGCGGCCCAGCCGAAACCGGCCAGGGCATCGCTGCTGACCCAGGTCTGCGGCACGACGGACAGGTGACCGCTGGCCACGGACACCAGTTCCAGCTGCACCGCCTCTGCGCCGGCGTCGGAGTTGTCACCCAAGCTCACCTGGACGGCCAGGAAGCTGCCGTCCGGGCTGAAGACGGCGTTGGCCACCAAACTCGCCGCGGCCAGCTCGACCGACACCTGCCGTCCGGTGGCCAGAGTCAGCACCTCCAGACGACAACGTGCGGCACACGGCGGCGTCCAGGCGATCTCGGTGGCGCTCGCCGCGATCACCTCGGCAAAGGTGCGGCTGGTCGCCGGAGCGGCCGGATCCCACAACTTATCGGCCGTTCCCCGCACCACCGGGGCCAGCAGCAGGCCTCGGTCGGTCCCCTGCTCGATCAGGTACCCGGCCGGCAGCCTGAGCTGCGGTCCGAGCGGCCGGCCCGCGGTGCTGACCTCCGTGGCCAGGCCTGCGGCCGTGCGCGGATCGGCGTCGGCCGGGTAGCGGGTCAGCCACAGCGTGCCCGTCGTGCCCGGGGCGACCGCGTCAGCCAACCCCAGCGGCGTCACCGACTGTCCGCCGTCGGCCAGGAAGTAGGCCGCCCGCGGCGGTCCGGCGCAGCTGCCGCAGGCGGCCTGAGCCTGCGCCACGGCCTGTACCGCCCAGCCGCCGGCCGAGCGGATGAACTGGTAACCGGACTGCTGCCTGGGCAAGCCGCCGATCGGCGCCACCTGGCCGGTGCCCGGCCAGAACCAGACCGGCTGCGCTCCGGCCGCCGGCAGCCGCAGGCCGCCGGGCCACGACGAGGTCTGACCGGTGATCCCGTCGGGATCCACCACCACGCCCGCGTCACCAGAAACCGCACCGGAAACCGCCGGCGGCGGAGTCACGACGGCCGCCTGGACCGGACGCGCGGGGGCGGGCCGGGAACGCGGCAGGTAGTGCACGATCGTCACGGCCACCAGCACCAGCGCGGCGACGGCCACCACGCGGCGCGGCCACGGGCCGGACCCGCGGCCCTCGCCCTGGCTCAGGATGTCAGGCAAGCCGTCACCGCCCAGAGCTCTAGCTTTGCCTACGACGATACGCCTGCCCACCACCGCAGGGGCTGGGGGTGGCGCGGACCGGCATGTCCGTTCGGCATCATGAGCGTCGGGGAATGACGATGGCGGTCACGATCAGACCGTCGCTGACCAGCCAGCGGCCTTCGAAACCGGACAGCAAGGCCCCGTTGACCACCGGGCCCTCCACCAGCAGGCGGGCGGTGAACGTCCGGGCGTCGGGATCGATATCGACGCAGGCGTCCTCGAAGCCAAGCCAGCGGCGGGTCAGCGGGAACCAGGCCTTGTAGACGGACTCCTTGATGCAGAACAGCATGCGGTCCCAGGACACGCCGGGCCGGGCGGCGGCCAGCGCGGCCAGCCGGGCCTGCTCCTGCTCGCTGGCCACGGCGCCGAGCACGCCGTGCGGCAAGGCGTCGTGCGGTTCGGCGTCCAGGCCGATCGTGACGACGTCACCGGCGCGGGCCACCGCGGCGGCCCGGTAACCGGCGCAGTGCGTCATGCTTCCCACCACGTTCGGCGGCCACTGCGGCGCGCCGCGCAATCCGGGCACGATCGGCGCGGGCGGCAGGCCGAGCCGGGCCAGCGCGGCCCGCGCGCACCCGCGGACGGTCGTGAATTCGTTGCGCCGCTTGTCGACGGCGCGGGCCACGACGGCTGCCTCGTCGGGGAACAGCGTGACGTCGGGCAGGTCCTCGAAGGTCTCCTCCGCCATCACCTCCGGCGGCAAGATGGCCTCGATCACTTAGGGTCCGTCCTCGGGCGCGGGGAGGATCTGCCGCGGGATGCCGGGGGCGAGGGCGCGACGCTGCCACTCCCGCGGGTAGCCGACAGAGACCTCGTCGAACCGGACGCCGTCGTACCAGGTCACCCTCGGAATGTGCAGGTGCCCGTAGACCATCGCGGCGGCGTTGAACCTGGTGTGCCAGTCATGGGTACGGGTCGTTCCGCACCATTGGGCGAACTCGGGGTACCGCAGCACGCGGGTGGGTTCCCTGACGAGCGGATAGTGGTTCACCAGGACGACGGGCAGCGCCGGGTCCAGCGCCGCGAGGCGGCGCTCGGTCGCCTCCACCCTGGCCCAGCACCACGCCTCCCGGCTCGGGTAGGGATCGGGATGCAGCAGCGCTTCGTCGCTGCAGACGATGCCGGTCCCGTAGGCCACGGCCAGGCCCTGTTCCTTGGTGACCGCGCCGTCTGGCCGGAAGCTGTAGTCGTAGAGCAGGAACAGGGGCGCGACCGTGGCCGGGCCGCCCGGCCCGGTCCAGACCGGGTAGGGATCCTCCGGCGTGATGACGCCAAGCCCCCGGCACATCTCCACCAGGAACAGGTACCGTTCCTCGCCGCGCAGCTGGACCGGGTCGTCGCGGTGCGTCCACAGGTCATGATTGCCCGGGGTCCATATCACCGTGGCGAACCGTTCGCGCAGCGTGCGCAGCGCCCATTCGATGTCCGCGGACAGCTCCCCCACGTCCCCGGCCAGCAAGAGCCAGTCCTCGTCGGATCCGGGGCGAAGATCCTGGACGATCTTGCGGTTCTCGGGGTAGGCCACGTGCAGATCGCTGAGCGCGAGCAGCCGCGGCTGGGCGGGGGCCTCCAGGTAACCTTCGCTCACGCTTCCCATACTCTCCGGAGACCGACAGGGAAAAACTCACCTCTTGATCATCGCTCCCGTCCGCCGGAAGTTTAACTTCTCCGTGGCGGTGGTTGAACGCCGGACCCGACCTTGATGTGATCCTTTCATGAAAGGCTCCGTGACCGTCCACTTCGCCGCGCCCCCCGCCCGGGTCTGGGACCTGGTCAGCGACATCACCCGGATCGGCGAGTTCAGCCCCGAGACCTTCGAGGCGCACTGGCTGGGCGGAGCGACCGGACCCCAGGCCGGGGCGCGCTTCCGCGGTCACGTCCGGCGCAACGGCCGGGGCCCGGTGTACTGGACGACCTGCACGGTGCTCGCGAGCGAGCCGGGCCGCGAATTCGCCTTCGCGGTCCACGGCCCGGGCGAGTCCGTCGTCAATACCTGGCGCTACCAGCTGGCCCCGGCCGCAGACGGCACCGACGTCACCGAGTCGTTCGAGCTGCCTGGCAGCCTGCCGTTCCGCCTGTACTGGGGGCTAGCCGGGCGGGCCCGGATGCGCACCAACCTGACCGGCATGCGTGTCACCCTGGAGAAAATGAGAGCGATCGTCGACGGTGACAAGGGCTAAGCGATCAGATTCTCCACCCTCGCCCAGCTGGACCAGCCCGTTCTCGTAGGCGAAGCTCGCGGCCTGGACCCTGCCCTTGGCATCGATCTTGGGTAGCAAGTGATTGATGTGGCTTTTCACGGTGGCCTCGCCGACGACCAGCTTCGCCGCGATCTCGGCATTTGAAAGGCCCCTCGCCACCAGGCTGAGCACCTCGGTCTCCCTGGGCGTGAGGCCGTAGGGCAGCGACAGGTCTGGTTGCTTGCCCGCGGGCGGACGGTCGCTGGGAGCATCACCGGAGGCTATGGCGTCAACCAGATGGTGCTGCACGGCCGGGTCGATCACAGCGCGATTACCCAGCACCTCGTGCAGGGCCCGGCTGATCTCAGCACCGCCGGCGTCCTTGGTCAGGTAGCCGCGGGCACCGGCGCGGAGCGCCCTCAGTACGGACTGATCATCGGCGTACGTGGTCAAGACGATGACCCTGATGCCGGGGAGTTCCTCGTGCAAGACCCGGATGGCCTCCACGCCGTCCCGGCCCGGCATGCGGAGATCCATCAGGACCACATCGGGCTGAAGTTCGCGGGCGAACGCGATCGCCTCGTCGCCGTTGGCGGCCGCGCCGACCACCTCGACGCCAGGCAGGAGGCCAAGCACGAGCGCGAGGCCTTCCCGTACCATCCGCTGGTCGTCGGCGGTCAGCACCCGGATTGGCTGCTCAGTCATGTCAGTCATGTCATTCATGCCGGAACCTGCAATTCGACGCGGAAGCCTGTCGGCGTGGCGCTGGCCGTAAGCGTCCCACCGAGTAGTTCGGCCCGCTCGCGCATGCCGGTCAACCCGTAGCCGGGACCACTGCCCGCCGCGGTCCGAACGTGGCTGGTGCCATCGCCTGCCACCGGAGGACCGCCCGCCCCGAAGTCCTCGATCGTGAGACGCACCTGGTCGACGGCGTAGACCAGGCCGACCTCGACCCGCTCGGCAGCTGAGTGCTTGATCACGTTTGTGAGCGCCTCCTGGGTTACCCGGTACAAGGCGAGGCGGGCGTCTGCGCGCACGCTGCGGGGCGGCCCGGAGGTTCTGCACGAGCAGGAGATGCCCGTGCGGCCTTCGAACTGGCCGGTAAGCGTGGCTAGAGCTACCGATCCGGGCAGCTCTTCGCCTCGAAGCATGGCGATGGCGTGCCGGGCTTCGTGTACGCCATCCTTGGCGAGGTCGTGGGCACGTCCCACCGCCTCCGGGAGCCTGAGGTCCGCGGGGTTGGAGGCGGCAAGCATCCGAGCCCCTTCGAGCTGGAGCATCAACGCGGACAAGGAGTGGGCCAGGATGTCGTGCATCTCCCGGGCTAGGCGGTGTCGTTCGGCCAGCGCCGCGTTGCGCGCCTCAGCGCTCCGGCTCTCCTCGAGATCCGCCAGCAACGCCTCCGCCCGCTCCTTGGCATCGCGCAGGCGGCCGAAGAGGAAGACCAGGCTGAAGATCGCGATCGCAGGGAAGCAGTAGAGCACGCTCGCGACGAACGTACGATGCTGACTAGTTTCGACCACCAGTGCGAGAGATAGCATCCCCGCTAGTCCGACGGCCAGCCCTGTCCGCCCGCGAAGCCGGAGGGCGACGACCGCGAGCGCCAGCACGGCACCGAGCATGCCCGTGCCTCCTCGCGGCTGGAGGCCAAGGAGTACCGCCGAGCCCGCGAACATGAACGCCGTTGCGCCGAGCAGCAGCCTGGGCCGCCGGTCGACCGTGGATGCGACCGCGACCGCGCCCACCATGAAGCCGGCCAGCGCGATAGAGATCACCAGGCCTTTGCCCTGAGCGCTGGGCGCCGGGCGGGCATGCGCGCTGGCTGCCGCCCCCACGAGTGCAGCCGCCAAGGCTACGGACGGATGCCTCCACCGGCGTACGGCATCTTTCGAGAGGCGTACCTGGCGGAGGCGGGCCAGCGCCGTCAGCGGCCGAGTGCCCATATAAGCACCATATGAGTGACTATGTCGACCCTCACGTCCTTCTCCGTGGTCAAGTCCTCGCGAACAATCAGGGTACCTTCCCGGAGGCAGCGAGGAGCGGAACGGCGTCATGCGCAGAGGCGGTGGCGTCATGCGCGGAATCGCCCAGCGGGGCTACGGTGTCCGGGCCCGTTGCCGCTTAGCCGTGTTCGACCCAGAATGCCAGGCAGGCAATCTCTCCAGCCCCATTAGACCCTCGCTCCCCTAAGTGGCATGTTTGAAATTTATTGTGTGTCACTAACCCCATTATAAGGGATTTAATGACACACACAATAACGATTATCACCATCTTGCAGCTGGTTCGACAGGCAGTATGACGCTAGCTCCGGGATAGCCGACCGCACGTTAAGCGGCATTGCGTCCGGGCCCGTTGCCGGGGCGGAGGAGAACCCGGATTCAGCGCGGACTCGTAAAGCACCTCGGTCGAGGTCACGGATGGTGCCAGAGGGGAATCCGTGCCCGCGAGGCCCCGGGGCCGGGGCGGAGGGATGCGGGGTCTCCATCGGAGGTTGGAGTCGTATCCGCCGCGGGGTGGATGGCGGGCGGGCGAGAAGTTCAGCCTGTGCGCCGAAGACGGGGCGGGGATGGAGGCCGCATGCTTGCTATCAATTCGGATTCACCGCAAGGAGACTAGTTATGTTTCTCGCGATACTCTTTAGCCGTAACCCAATTCTGGCGGCCATTAACGTCGTCGTTGGCATGGGACTGATCGCTTTCGGACTATCTGCTTATAGCCGGCATGTGCTGGCGGGGCTTGGCGCGGTTTTCGTGGTCAGCTCGGTCGTGGGCCTCGCGATCCGGCGCAGGAACCAGTGAGCGCGGTAGCTGTCAGTCACCTGGTCAAACGCTTCGGCTCGTTCGCTGCCGTCGATGATGTCAGCTTTGACGTACCGGCAGGCCGGGTGACTGCGCTCCTGGGCCCGAACGGTGCCGGGAAGACCACGGCCATTGAGATCCTGGAAGGTTTCGTCAAGCCAACGAGCGGGACCGCGCGCGTGCTGGGAGTCGAGCCAGCCCGGGCAGATCGGCGCTGGCGAGCCCGTATCGGGCTGGTGCTGCAGTCGACAAGCCTGGACCCCCAGCTGACAGTGCGCGAAGTGCTAACTTTGTCCGCCCGGTTGTTCCCGCGGCCGATGACGGTGGCCGAGGTGCTGGCCGTGATCGACCTGGCCGGGGACGCGAATACCCGGATCGGGGTGCTGTCCGGCGGCCAGCGCCGCCGGGTTGACCTGGGGCTGGGTATCATCGGCCGGCCAGAGGTGCTGTTCCTCGACGAGCCCACGACCGGGCTCGACCCCGAGGCCCGCCGCGGGCTGTGGAGCGGAGTGCGCAGCCTGGTGGCGGGGGGGACCACGGTCTTGCTGACGACCCACTACCTCGATGAGGCCCAGCAACTGGCCGAAAGGGTCGTGGTGCTTGCCGACGGGCGAGTGGTAGCAGACTCCTCTACGGACGAGCTGCGGTCCCGGTTCGGCGGGGCCACCGTCCGGTACCGGCTGCCGGTGGACGCGCCCGTCGCGGACCTGCCCCTGGCCAGCCAGGTCGGTCCCGACCGTGAACTCGTCGTGACCCATGCCGAGGTCAGCGAGGTCCTGGCCGAACTCGTCGGCTGGGCACGCCGACACGAGATCGACCTCACCGGCCTACAGGTCGGCACCCCCAGCCTTGAAGACGTATACCTCGCTCTCACCAGCGCGTCACCTACACCACAGGGGGTGCAGCATGCCTGAAGTCCAGGTACCCGCCACCGGCAGGCTCCCCAGTTCGATAAGCCTGCTGGGCGGGCAGATCGCCTACCAGTTCCGCCTGCTGGTCCGCACACCGCGGACCGTGATCGCCGGGCTGGCCCTCCCCACCGTGCTGTTGTTCCTGAGTTCGTCCGCCAACTCGGGGCATGCCGAGGACGCCATCGTGGCCGGCCTTCTCGTTTTCGGCGTCATAACCACGTGCTACCTCAGCCATGCGACCGGGTTCATTGCTTCCAGGGAGTCCGGTGTCCTCAGGCGATGGCGCGCCGCGCCCCTGCCGACCTGGTGCCTGTTTGCGGGCCGTATCGTCGCGGTGGCCGTCATCTCCGTCGTCGGCAGCGCCATTACCGTGGCCATGGGCATTCTCTTGTTCGGTGCCAAGCTGGCCGTGAGCGCGGTGCCCAGCCTGCTGGTGGTCATCGCGCTGGGCGCACTCGCCTGGGCTGCCGTCGGCACCGCCGTCACCCCCCTCATCCCCGGCGCCGACGCCGCCCAGATCATGCTGTCCATCACCTACCTGCCCGTAGTGCTCTTCTCCGGGGCACTCGGATCCGTATCTCACGCGCCGACCTGGCTCCACACCCTGGTCAGCTACCTCCCGGCACAACCCATGATCGATATCGCCACCCGTGCGCTGCAGCACACAGGGGGCGGGATGACCACGATCCCCGCGCGAGACCTCGGCGTCCTCGTCGCCTGGGCCGCGATAGGCCTGCTCGCCTCGGTGTGCTTCTTCCGGTGGGATCCGCACCGAACCGGCCACGGCCGCCCAGCCGGCAAGACACGGTCGGCGATCCCCACTCCCGCCTGAGAACACGCCGTCCAGCGCTCAGCCGCGCGACTGCCCCGGTGCCAGGGCACAGGCCACAGGCTTCCGCCGAGGCCCTGGTCCCGTGCGACCAGACACGGGGGTCGAATCCGTGGTGCCTGCTGAACGAGTGCTACGCGACAGCGGCAACTGCTGCCAGATGACCGGCCAGGCGAGCGCGGGACTGCCCAGCCCGGCGCTGCTGGCCGGCCTGGGCCTGCAGGTCGTGATGCCGCTGGCGGGCGAGCTGGCTGCCGGTTGCGGGGGGTAGGAACATGGTGGTCTCCTGCGTGTTCCGGGTGGGGCCGGGAGGTCCGGCCGCCGTTAGTTCCACCGTGACCGGCGTTCCTGCTGGTCACCACACGTGGCGGCTCACAGGAGAACCCACAGGATGGCGCCGCGGCGCCTGCCAGGGATGTAAGGCCGGCCACCTGGGAGGAGCTAGCTGAGGCGGCGAGCTTGCCCCGCGGTCGGTCAGTGACCTGGCGCGGGGCGCTGACGTACCGCTGGCAAGGAACGGCGCTCGGCCAGGACGGGCTCGATGGCCAGCCCGGCCTCGGCCGCGGGCCCGGTGATCGCGAGCCGCAGTTCAGCCTCGCTCATCGGCCCGACCGTGAACGGCCCGGCATCCAGCGCCGCCTTCAACGGCGGGTAAGCGATGAGCCGGCCAACGAAATCGGCGCGCACCACCGCGACCACCAGCGCCGCCGGGAGTTTGCCCGGGCCGGCCGGGACGGCGGCCGCCGCGTGCAGCGCCGCGATGAACGCGTCCCGCTCCCCCGGTCCTCCCCGGTGTCCCGGCCCGCGGTGAACAGCTCCTCGAACTGGTCGATGACCAGGACCAGGCGCGGCGGCGCACCGTCCGGGCCGTCCGGTCCAGGGTCCGCCACGCGGCCGGCCGCCGTCCTCACCGCCTGCTGGAGCAGCATCGGTGCCTCACCCGGTGCCGACGACAGCGACCGGTACACCGACACCGGATCCGCGCCCGCCAGGTCGGCTAGCTGCATCGCCAGCTCCCGCAACGGACTAGCCGCGGGCTGGATGCCGCCGCGGCCATTTCTGCGAGCCCGGCCCCAGCGCGCCAGCCGCCAGCTGCGGCAGGAACCCCGCCCGCAGCAGCGACGACTTCCCCGCCCCCGACTCCCCGGCCACTAGCAGTATCCCCGGCCGGCCCAGCCGCTCCCCCACCCACCGCACCAGCTGGTCCGCCAGCTCGCCACGACCGTAAAACAGCCGCTCGTCCCGCTCCCCGAACGGCACCAGCCCCGGATAAGGGCATCCCGGCCACACCGGCTCTCGCCCGGGCGCCAGGCCTGCCGGCGTCGTGGTTTCCCCGCGCAGGGCGGCCAGCACCTCCGCGGCCGGGACGCGGCCGCGGGCCGCCGCCACGAACACTGCGCGCACCGGCTCGGGCAGGCTCAGCGCGCCGGCCAGCAACACGGCGGTGTCCCTGCGGGCGGTGCGGTTGATGCCCCGCTCCAGGTCACTGACCGACCGCGGGCTCAGGCTCGCCGCCTCCGCCAGCTCCTCCTGGGTCAGCTTGGCCCCGGCCCGCAACTGCCGCAGTAACCCGCCGAACTCCAGCACTGGCTGCTCCGTCACGATCCCCATCCCTTCCGCAGGCCCCCGACCCGCTCCCCAGCCAACCATCACGGCCAGAAAGAGAACCTGCACAATAGGTTATCCAGGCGGGCTCACCGACGCCATCCTCGCCACCCAAAGCCAGCGGAGAGAGGTTACCGATCCCGCCGGGCGGGATACGACCGCACTGGGCCGCCGCCAGGATCCGCGCATGACATCAATCGCCCGCGAGGTGGCGACGCCCGAACGGGCCGTTCTGCGCCGTGACGGTCAGCGCGTTTCGGCCCGGGGTTGGCGGCGCTGGCGGTAGGCGGCGGCGCGGGCTTTGCCGCCGCAGGCGGTGCTGGAGCACCAGCGGCGGCGGCCGGGGCGGCTGGTGTCCAGGAACAGCAGACCGCATTCGGGGCTGGCGCACTCGCGCAGCCGGCGGGCGTCCGCGGTGGTGAGCAGGCTGATGGCATCGCGTGCTATCGCGCTCAGGGCGCTGGATGCTGGGTCGGGCCCTGACGCGGCCAGGGTCACGGCGCGGTGGTGCATGCGTGGCCTTGGCGGGGGTGGTACCGCTGCGCGGTTGATGATCTCCTCGTCGGCGCGGGATGGCGGCTGCCCGCTGATGACCGCTGTGGCGGCGCGGTAGATCGCTTCGCGCACTGCCCGCGCTGTTTCCAGGTCTGCGGGGGTCACCGGGACGGCATCGCTGGTGACGGCGGCTTGGGCGTACCAGCGGGTGAGATGGGCTGGGGTGATCAGCCGCTCGAAGCTGCGGCGCCACCGCTCGCCGACGGTCGCGCAGAACGCCAGGCACAGCCGGCCCGACCGGAAGATGAACCGCAGTTCCTCCTCCAGCGGCCCGCTGCCGGGTGTTGCCAGGGACTTCACGTCACGAGTATAACTTGTGACGTGAAGCCTGAATCAGACCGGGTCAAGGAGTTCCTGCTGAGCCGCGGGGCCGGCGAGATGTCCCACCCCGGCGGAACCTTGTATGAGCATCTGGTCCGCGTCGCCGCGCTGCTCGCGGAATGGGAAGCCGACCCGGACCTGCAGGTGGCCGGGCTGTGCCATGCCTGCTACGGCACCGACGGCTACCCTGATGCGCTGCTCGGGCTGAGCGAGCGCTCGGTGCTCGCCGCGCTGGCCGGTACGCGGGCTGAGTCGCTGGTGTACCTGTATGGCAGCTGCGACCGGGCCGCGGTGTACCCAGCCCTGGGCAGCCCCGGGCCGGTGCCCTTCCGGGACCGGTTCACCGGCCGCACGCGCACGCCGCCGGAGCGGGATATCCGCGCCTTCACCGAGCTGACCGCCGCCAACGAGCTCGACGTCATGCGGCACAATGCCGACCTGGCCAGCCGGTATGGTGCCGCGCTCGGGCAGCTGTTCGGAGGCGCCCGCTCCCGGCTCACCGGTGCTGCCTGGCGGGCCTGGAGCGGCCAGCGCGGCGCTGACGCCGCCGGCGGGCCAAGCCCGGCATCGCCGGTGCCACCGGTCGCCATCACCGGCCTGGACCACCTGGTGCTGACGGTCACCGACCTGGACCAGACCGCCGGGTTTTACCAGCGGGTGCTGGGGATGCACCCGGTCACCTTCGGCGCCGGACGCCGGGCCCTGGAGTTCGGACCCTGCAAGATCAACCTGCACCAGGCCGGGCAGGAACTCACCCCGCACGCCGCCCGTCCTGCCCCGGGCAGCGCCGACCTGTGCCTGATCACCGCCACCCCGCCCGGGCAGGTCCTGGCCCACCTGGAAGCCGAGCAAGTCAGCGTCGAGGAAGGCCCGGCAGCCCGCACCGGCGCCCGGGGCCCCATCACCAGCATCTACATCCGCGATCCCGACGGGAACCTCATCGAGATCGCCAGCTACCCCGTCGGGCCAGCCACCCAGCAGGCCAGCTAAGCCATGGCCCGCATCGACTATGGCGAGGCCGCAGCCAGCGCCTTCCAGGCGTCCCGCGAGCTCCCGCCCGGGGCGCTGGCGGAGTGGCAGGCCGCGATCGCCCGCCACCTGAGTCCCCGGCCCGGCATGCAGGTCCTCGATTTGGGGGCCGGTACCGGCACCTGGGCCGCCACCTTGGCCAGCTGGTATGGCATCAGTGTCGTGGCGGTCGAGCCCTCCGCCGCCATGCGCGGCCGCTCCCGCTGGCGGGACATGCTCGCCGGGCATGCCACCGCGCTGCCGCTCGCCTCCGCTACCATCGACGGCGCCTGGCTGTCCACCGTCATCCACCACCTGCCCGATCTGCCCGCCGCAGCCGATGAGCTCCGCCGGGTGCTCCGGCCCGGCGCTCCCGTGCTCATCCGCAACGCGTTCCCCGGCCGCCACCACGGCATCGGGCTGTTCCGCTACTGGCCCGAGGCCATCGCAGCCCTGGACACCTTCCCCAGCATCACCAGCGTGCGCACAGCCTTCGCCGCGGCAGGCTTCAGCTACGTGACCCTGGAGCCCGTCCGTCAGGTGACCGCCCCCTCACTCGCAGCCATTGCCGCCACCGCGAGGCGCGAATCGCACACCCCGCTCATGCTCATCACCGACAGCGCCTACGAAGCAGGCCTGGCCAGGCTCCGCGCAGCCGCCACCACCCAGCAAGGCCCCGTCATCGATACCCTCGACCTGCTCGTCCTGCGAGCCAACCGCGCCACCGCAACCGCGCGTCCCCCGGCCAGTCCAGTCTCCGGGCAAAGCGCAGAATGACCAATCGGGCCCAGTGGGGAAATGGCCGCGAAAATGGCTCGTGCCGTCCATTAGATGACATGCATCGGGCCGGTCTGAGCTGAGGTCGGCGGCCGGGTGCCGGGAGACCTCCCCAGCTCAGGCGCGGCAGGATTGACCGCGTAGGCAATTCGCATGGGGCGCGTGCGCGCGCGGTCCGGAGTTTGAGGAGGTCCCGATGCCCATCGTAGGCGGGCTGGATATCCACCGGAAGCAGATCACCTTCGACTACCTCGACACCGTGACCGGGCAGGTGTGCCACGGCCAGGTCAGCCCGGCCGACCGGGAGCACCTGCGGGCCTGGCTGGCGCGGTTCGCCGGCCGTGAGGATGTCGCGTTCGCGGCCGAGGGGTACACCGGGTGGCGGTATGTCGCGGAGGAGCCGGCCGCGGCCGGGGTCACGGCGCACCTGGCCGAGCCGGCTGACACCGCGTTCGCCCGCGGCCGCAAACGGCACGCCAAGACCGACAAGACCAACTGCCGGCACCTGCGGACGCTGCTGGCCGAGGGCCGGCTGCCGGAGTGCTGGATCCCGCCCAGCCACATCCTGGAGTACCGGGCGCTGCTGGAGACCTACCATGACCTGCGGGCCGAGCACACCGCCTGGGTGCAGCGCATCCACGCGGTCCTGTTCCACCAGGGCGCCCCGGCCCCGGGCGAGGGCACGCTGCGCACCGAGCAGGGCCTGGCCGCGCTGCGGGCAGCTCAGCCGCCCATCTGTTACCAGCCCGGGCAGCTGCAGGTCGCCACCGCCCTGGACATGGCTGACAGGCTGGAAACCCGGCCCCTGATCACCGCTACTACGCCCAGGTCAAGGAGCGCTGCAACGGCAAGCGCGCCGCGCTGTCCGAGGCGCGTGGTATTGCTGCGATAACAGCACCGGTAACGGTCTGCGTGGCGGCTGGGGCGGAAGCGCGGCGGGTCAGCTCGGACCGAGGATGTAGTCGGCGAACATGGTGACCGCGCCGTCGATGAGGCGTAGGTACCTGTCGCCGCCGGGGTCGTTGGCGAGTTGCTGGCCGGCCAGGCCGGCGATTACGGCGGTCCAAAGGTCGAAGTCTGCTTCATGGCGGAGCCCGGCGCGGGCGAGGATGGTGCGGACGCTCGCCAGAACCTCCACTGCTATCGCATAAGAGTCGGGGGAGGGCTGGAATCCGGGAATGGTGCGCAGGAACAGCAGCTGCACTCCGGGGTGAATGCGGCACTGTACCGGCTCTTTGCGGTACAGAGCGGCATTCACTGAATTACGTGCCGGGCGGTGACCCGCCGGCCCGGCCTGCTCCGCCCGGACGGCGAGGTGGCCCTTCCCGGCCCGGCACCGCTAGCCGCCGCGGCCCTGACCCCAGGTCCGCCCGCCGCACCCGCGGCCAGGCCGCACCACCACCACCACACAAACCACTACTTAATAACAGACACGGCCATGCGGGCATGTCGTCACCACTCACACCCTGGCAGCTCGCGTGCGCCGCGGTGAGCTTGCCGGCTGGAGCCCGCCGATGCACGTCAGGCTGCCCAGGTCGACGACGTGGACCTCGTCGTGATGCGCGACGTGCTCGACATCGCCCGGATACGGCAGCAAGAAGCGCTTCCGCGGCTGCTCCGCCAGTTCGCGGCACAGACCGGCCAGATACTCAGCATCTCCATAGCCAGGCAGGCCGCCGGGTTGGAAAGCAGCACCGCGAACCCAGGCTCGGCGGTTACTGGTCGGCGGCGAGCGGTTGCAGGTTGGCGGCTGAGGTGCGACACGCGCGGCACCGGGGCTCGTCATCGAGGCAGCGGGCGGTGGTCATCCTGGGCTAGCTGGTCGGCGGCGGCGAGCATGTGCGCGGCCGACCGGCTGCAAGTCGATCTTGGTGGCCAGCAGGCCGGTCGAGACCCGCTCGATCACGCCCCATTCCCAGATCGCGGTGGCGTCCAGGCCGCAGCGCGCGGCCAGCCACCTGGCCCGAGCCCGGGGGTCGCCGGCCATCAGCTCCACCGGGTCCTCGCGCATGATGATCCCCAGGTCGTACTCGGGCTCGGCCAGCAGGCCGTCGGGGTCGACGAGCTTGAACCCGGCGCCTGCCTCCAGCACGTTCCACTGGTGCACGTCCCCGTGCACCAGCACGGCCCGCTCGTCGTCATGGGCCGCGATCCGCCGGGCGGCGCAGGCCAGCGCGTCGATCCACGGCGCGCGGTGAGCAGGGACGGCCGAGCTCGGCCCAGGTCGGGTGATGAAGCTCGATCAGGCCGCGGCCCTGCTCGGCGCCGGTGGGCAGGCCGCAGCCCGCCGCCGGGCGCCAGATTCGCCGGGCCGTCGCGGACAAGATCTCGTGCCGCCGCTGGACCGGGAGCCCCAGCTGGTCCAGAGAGCGGCCGAGCCGCTCGATCAGCATGCGCGCCGCGGGCCGGGTCGGCCCGCAGCAGCCGCGGGCAGCCGTCGCCGTCGGTCAGCCGGAGCACGGTGATCTCGTGCGCCGCGTGGTCGCCGGGCCGCGGGATCATCAGCTTCAGCACCGCCGGGGTGCCGTCGTCCAGGACGGCCCGCGCGACGAAGGCCTCGGTACCGGCGTCGTAGGGCTGCCCCACGGTGATCCGCCAGTCCCGCTCCAGGCCGGCCACCAGCTCGGGCAGACCTCGATCCAGTCCGCCGCCCCGGCCGCCAGGGCCTTGTTACGCACGACCGCGCTGACCTCGCCGGCTGCTCATCGCGGCCACAGCCGGGCCTAGACGGCCAGGGGCACGGTCACCACGGGCGTGGTGGTCGGACTTGGCGGTCCCGCCCGCGGGCTCGACGGTGATGCCGATCCGGTCGCCGGACCGGACCCCCGAGGCCAGCAGCTGACTGGTCTGCCCCGGGTGGGAGATCAGGCCGGCCGAGCGCGCACCCGACGGGCTCATCACCCAGGCCTGGTACACCCGGCCCGCGGACAGGGCCGACATCCCGGTGGTGGTGATGACGGCGGCGCCCTGATCGCTGGAGTAGGCCACGGTGACGACCCCGCCGGTGCTGGTCCGCATGGTTTCGAGCCGGGCATCGGGCGCCTGGACCACCTTGGTGATCGCCGCGGCGCTCTGGTGGGCCGAATCGAGCTGGTGCTGGGTCGACACCTGGGTGATGCCCAGGCCGACGGCCACGGCCACGGCCGCGGCCGCGAACGCGCCGATCAGCCGGGGCGACCGCAGCCGGTGCCGATCCGGGGGGTGGTCACGCGGGTGATCGAGTGGATGAGCCCGCGGGCGGACCCGGCCGCCGGGCCGCGCCCTGGCGAGCACGCGCGGCAGCCCGGCCAGGCCGCGAGCCCGCCGGAGCCGTTCGCCGCCGGCCGGCGGTAGCTGCCTGGTCAGGTAGGTCGCGGCCAGCACCCGCTGCTCCATCTGAACCGGCGGCGCGATCGTCTTGGCCAGCGCCAGCCGGGCCGCGGTCTCGCGCAGGCCCCGGACCTCCGCCTCGCAGGACGGGCAGCGCTGTAGGTGGCGCTCGAACTCCTCGCGTTCGGCTTCGCTCAGGGCGTCAAGGGCATAGCTGCCGGTGAGCACGTGCATGTCGTCCAGGCAGCTGCCTTCACCACTCCACCCCCATGCAGTCACGCATCCTGATCAGACCGTCGCGGATCCGGGTCTTCACGGTGCCGAGGGCCACCCCGAGCAGCTGCGCTACCTCAGGATAGGAATATCCACCGTAATAAGCTAGTTTGATCGATTCGCGCTGCAGTTCGGTGAGGCCGTCCATGCAGCGGCGGACCCGCTGGCCTTCCAGCGACGACCCGACCACGTCGGCGACGTCCTCGACGTCGGCCGTGATGTCCGGCGCCACCTTCTGCTCGCGGCGGGTGACGGCGTTCTCCGACCGGACCCGGTCGACCGCGCGCCGGTGCGCGATCGTCAGCGCCCAGGCCGCAGCGCTGCCCCGGGCCGGGTCGAACCTGGAGGCCGTGCGCCAGACCTCGAGGAGCACCTCCTGGGCGACTTCCTCGGACTGGGCCGGGTCTCGCAGTACCTGCCGGACCACGCCGTACACCGGCCCGGCCAGCTCGCCGTAGACCACCTCGAACGCCTGGTGATCACCGCGGGCCACCTGGGCCAGCAACGAAGCCAGGTCCCGGCGCTCCCCCTCAGCGAGCGCCGGGATCTGGCTGTCTCGTCACGTATTTCCGGCCTGTTCATGTCCTGCATTCGAGACCCACCGCCGAATGGATTGGCCCGCGAGCAGGACAGATCTCGAAAACCCGCACAGATTAATTCGGGCCAATCTGCTCCGCCAGCAGTTCCGAATGGGCCCCGTGATGACAACAACGGAACATGCCACGGTGCGCCGCCTGCTGGCCGGTGCGCTGACCGGCGTGCTGACCGCGGCCGTGGCTCTCGGCGTCGCCGAGCTCGCGGCCGCGATCATCGGCCCGAACAGTGCGCCCGTCATCGCGGTCGGAGACACGGCGATCAACCTGACCCCCATCCCGGTCAAGGAATTCGCGATCACGCACTTCGGCTCCCACGACAAGGAAGCCCTGCTCGGCCGGCATCGTGGTGCTGCTGCTCGCGTTCGCCATGGCTGATCGGCGTCGCGGCCGTCCGCCGGATCGGCTACGGGCTGGCCGGGCTGGCCGTCTTCGCCGTCATCGGCGCCGCGGCGGCCATCCACCTGCCCGGGGCCAGCTGTGACCGACGTCATCCCGACCCTGGCCGGCGTGATCGTGGCGGCCGGAGCGCTGTCCTGCTGGTCCGGGCCGTCTGGGCCGGCTGCGGTCCCGGCGGTGGCGCGGGCTCGCCCGGCGTGATCATGGCCGGGCCGTACCTCGGAGACCTGGCGCGTCGGGGCACGGCGGTGCCGCCGGGGCCGGGCCGGATCGCCGCCGCTTCCTGATCACGGGGGCGGGAGCGGCGGCGGTGGCGGCGGTGGCCGGGGGGGCGGGCGACAAGCTGCTCGGACGGTTCAGCATCGCCTCGTCCCGGGCCCAGGTGCGGCTGCCCGCCGCGGCCGTCCGGGCGCCCGCCGTCCCGGCCGGGACCGAGCTCGAGTCCCCGGGGCTGACCCCGTTCTTCACCAGCAACACCAGCTTCTACCGGGTCGACACCGACCTGGTGCTGCCGCAGGTGTCACCGTCCACCTGGACGCTGAAGATCGACGGCATGGTCGACCACGAGCTCGAGTTCAGCTACGCCGAGCTGCTGAAGATGCCGATGACCGAGACCGACATCACGCTGGTGTGCGTCTCGAACCAGGTCGGCGGCACCTACAACGGCAACGCCCGGTGGCTGGGCGTGCCGCTGGCCGGGCTGCTGCGCCGGGCCGGGGTGCAAGGCGGGCGCGGACCAGGTGCTGTCCACCGCCACCGACGGGATGACGATCTCCACCCCGATCGCCACGATCATGGACGGCCGCCCCGCGCTGATCGCGGTGGGCATGAACGGCCAGCCGCTGCCGATCGAGCACGGCTTCCCGGCCCGGATGATCGTGCCCGGCCTGTACGGCTACGTGTCCGCGACCAAGTGGCTCACCAAGCTGACCGTGACCACGTTCGCGGCGCAGAAGGCGTACTGGACCCAGCGCGGCTACTCGGCGCAGGCGCCGATCAAGACCGAGTCGCGCATCGACGTGCCCCGGCCGCTGTCCCAGGTCAAGGCCGGCCGCATCGCGGTGGCGGGCGTGGCCTGGGCGCCGGCCACCGGCATCGCCAAGGTCGAGGTCAACGTGGACAACGGCCCGTGGCAGCAGGCCACGCTGGCCGCCGCGGACGGCATCGACACCTGGCGGCAGTGGATGTGGGCCTGGGACGCCAAGCCCGGGCTGCACACCCTCCAGGTCCGCGCCACCGATAAGTCGGGCGTGACGCAGACGTCGCAGCGCGCCTACCCCGTTCCCAACGGCGCCAGCGGTTGGGACTCAGTCGTGGTGACCGTCACCTGACGGCCCGCATCCAAGGGGCGGCACCGAGCCGTACCTCATCAAGTGAAAACAAATTGGAGACACACTGTGAAGCACCAGTTTCTCGCCGTATCCGGCCTCGCGCTGACCCTGGCCATGGGCGCGGCGGCCTGCAGCTCCAGCGGCTCGTCCACCGGCCGCCTCGGGCTCGTCCGCCCCGGCCGCCGCGGCCTCCTCCGCCCCGGCCACGGCGGGTTCCTCCGCTCCGGCGGCGGCGGGTCCGGCGCGGCCGCCGCCGCCAGGACTTCGGCCCGGGCTGCGCCTCGGTGCCGACGTCCGGCTCGGGCAGCTTCACCGGCATGGCCACCGCGCCGGTGGCCACCGCCGCCTCGGCCAACCCGCTGCTGTCCACGCTGGTCGCGGCGGTCAAGGCGGCCGGCCTGGTGGACACGCTGAACTCCGCCAAGAACATCACCGTGTTCGCCCCGGACAACGCCGCGTTCGCCAAGATCCCGGCGGCCACGCTGAAGGGCATCCTGGCCAACAAGGCCGAACTGACCAAGATCCTCACCTACCACGTCGCGGGCGCCCGTTACACCCCGGCCCAGCTGGCTTCCGGCATGAAGATCAAGACGCTGGAAGGCGGCTCGGTCACCCCCAGCCAAGATGGGCGGCAACTACGACGTCAACAGCGCCGCACGTGGTCTGCGGCAACGTCCAGACCGCCAACGCCACCGTCTACATCATCAACACCGTCCTGACGCCCCCGTCCTCCTGAGCACCGACAGCCCCGCCCGGGATAGGCACCGGGCGGGGCTGTTTCGTGTCTGTGGCGGGCGAGCCACGGTCCGTTCGGACTTAAGAAAGCTCGACGATCGGGTCCGGGTAGTCCGAGCTCTGGCGCTCGCTGAGCTGCCACGGGGTCTGGATCTGGGCCGGGTCCAGGCCCGCCAGCTCGGGGACGTAGCGGGCCACGTACTCGCCCGCCTTGTCGAACCGCTGGGCCTGGCGCAGCGGGTTCATCACCCGGTTGGGCCGGGTGTTGTTGCCGGTGCCGGCCACCCACTGCCAGTTGCCCGCGTTGCTGGCCACGTCGCCGTCCGCGAGCAGCGCGCCGAAGTGCGCGTAGCCGTGCCGCCAGTCGATGCCCAGGTTGCGGGTCAGGAACGAGGCCGTGATCATCCGGGCCCGGTTGTGCATGAACCCCTCCGCGGCCAGCTGCCGCATCCCGGCGTCCACGATCGGGATCCCGGTCTGCCCGGCCCGCCAGGCGTCCAGCGCATGGGCGTCTTCGTGCCAGGACGCGCCGGGCCGGTAGTTCTTCCTGGCCATGTCCGGGAACGCGGCGGTGACCTGGTAGAAGAAATCCCGCCAGGCCACCTGCCGGCAGAACTCCTCGCCGCCGTGCCGGTCCCGGCGCCGATCGCCACCTCCAGCGGCGACACGCAGCCGAACCGCAGGTACGCGCTGAGCCGGGAGGTCTCGTCGCCGGCCAGGTCGTCGTGGTGCTCGTCGTAGCCCGCCAGGTGGCCCTGCCGCCAGCGGACGAACCGCTTCCGGCCTGCCGTCTCGCCGCCCGCGGGCCAGGTCGGGCGAGACGCCGCCGCGCGGTCGCCGGGACCTGGCCGGTCCGGTCTCACCGCGGGCATGGTGATCGGCCTTCGGCGCGGCGATAGTGCGGGCCGCCAGCTGGCCGTGCGCCAGGCCCGCCAGTACGGGGTGAAGACCCGGTAGTGGCCGCCGCTGGCCGGGGTCAGGTCGCCGGGCGGCACCACGGTCAGGCCCGGGGTGACCACCAGGTCCAGCCGGTGCTGCTCGCAGTCGCGTTCCAGCCGCTCGGCGGCGGCGGGTGGCGTAGTGCGACACGTCGTCGGCGACGTACACCGCGGCCGCGTCCGCCTCGGCCGCAGCTTGACCGCCTCGGCGGCCGGGTCGCCGTTCCGGATGATCAGGTCACCGCCGAGCTCGCGCAGGTTCTCGCGCAGATCGGCCAGGGACTGGGCGAGGAAGCGGGTCCGGTTCGGCGGGCGCGGCGATGGCGGGGTCCACCACGAACAGCGGCACCACCTGCCGGGCCCGGCCGCACGCCTGGTGCAGCGCCGGGTTGTCATGCAGCCGGAGGTCACGCGTGAACAGCACGATCGCGGTTTCCATCCACCATCCCTTCGCCGGAGAGCTGGCGTCATGCGTGGGGCGGCCGGGGGAAGAAGCCGCTGGTCCGCGCGATGTACTCGGCGTACTGCGGGGCGCTCGGCCATGCGGCGTCGGTCAGGGCCGCTGGCCCGGAGCCCCGGGTCAGCAGGAACGTCATCAGCAGCGGGCCCACGATGGCTGGAGCTCGGCCCAGGAACCGACCAGGCTGATGAAGAACAGGCCCCACCACATGCAGAAGTCGCCGAAGTAGTTGGGGTGGCGGGTGTACCGCCACAGGCCGCGGTCCATGACCATGCCCTTATGGGCCGGGTCGGCCTTGAACCGGGCCAGCTGCCAGTCGCCGACGGACTCGAAGACGAAACCGCCCAGCCACAGGACCGCGCCGATGACCGCGACCGGGCCGGCCGCGCCCCGTTCCAGCATGCCCGCCTGGAGCGGCAGGCAGGCCACCCACAAGATCAGCGCCTGCAGCAGGTAGATGGTCGCGGAACGCGTAGAGGTTCTTGTCGCCCTTGGCCTTGCTCAGCAGGTCGCGGTAGCGCGGGTCCTCGGGTTTGCCGCGGTTCCGCGCGCCGATGTAGACTGCCAGCCGCATCCCCCAGACCACGGCCGCGACCGCGAGCAGGGTGCGGCGCGCGGGCTGGCCGTAGCCGATCGAGCTGACCAGGGCGACCAGCGCGGTCAGCGCGATGCCGACGCCCCACGCGGTGTCCACCACGCTGTGCTTGCCCGCCTTCAGCGCGATCGCCGAACGTGACCGCCATCATGACCAGCAGGCCGGCCGCGGTGCAGCCCAGGACGACGAGGAACGGCCGACTGGGTCACTGTGCTGGCCTGACCGGATCCGGCCTGACCGCGAGGATCTGGTCCACGCCCATCCGGCCTTCCTCGAAGGCCAGCGCGCCGCCGGCCAGGTACAGCCGCCAGACCCGGATTTGCTCCGCGGTGAGGATCTTGGCGATCTCGGGCAGGTGGGCCTCGAAGTTGTCCAGCCAGGCCCGGATCGTGCGGACGTAGTGGGTGCGCATGGCCTCCACGCCGATGACCTCGAAGCCGGCCTGCTCGATCAGCCGCACCGTCTCCCCCACCGGGCGCATGGTCATGTCGGCCGCGATGTAGGACTCGATGAACGGGCCGCCGCCGGGGGCGCCGGGCGCCCCGGGACATCTGCTGGATGAGCAGGCGGCCGCCGGGCCGGAGCAGGCGGTGCAGCTCGGCGCAGAACCGGGGGTAGTTCGCGGCGCCGACGTGCTCGCCCATCTCCACCGACGCGATCGCGTCGTAGGGGCCGCCGCCGGTGTCCCGGTAGTCCTGGATCTTGACCTCGGCGCGGTCTCCAGGCCCAGGCCGCGGACCCGCTGCTTGACGTAGCCGCCCTGCTCGCCGGACAGCGTCACGCGCGGTGACCTGGGCCCGGTGGTCGCGGGCCGCGTGCACGGTCAGCGAGCCCCAGCCGCAGCCCATGTCCAGCAGCTTGCTGCCCGGGCGCCAGGGCGAGCTTGCGGCAGATCATCTCCAGCTTGGCGCGCTGGGCGTCTTCCAGCGTGTCCTTCTGGTCGGGGTACCAGGCGCAGGAATAGGCCATGTTCGGGTCCAGGATGAGCTGGTAGAAGGCGGCGGGCACGTCGTAGTGGCCGGCGATCACGGCCTGGTCGCGGGCCTGGCTGTGCAGGCGGCCGGTGACCTTGAGCTCGGAGGCGGGCGCGGGGGGCGGGGCCCCGCCGAGGACCTTGAGCCGCGCCGCGGCTCGGATCGCGGCCACCGCGGCCGGGGTCCAGGCCCATGCGCGGCCTGGCCTGGGGGGGGCCGGCTGATCGCGCCGAGGACCCGGCGCAGGCCGTCGGTGAGGTCGCCTTCTACGTCGAGGTCGCCGCTGATGTAGGCCCGGGCCAGGCCGAGCTCGCCCGGGCGCCACAGGATGCGGCGCAGCGCGTCCGGAGACCGGAGCACCGCCACCGGGCCGCCCTGCCGGGCCGGCCTCGCTGCCGTCCCAGGCGCGCAGCCGGACCGGCAGGTCCAGGCCGGCGTGCGTCTTCAGCAGCGACGCGATGACCCGGCGACGCCGGCGGCTTGCGGGCGTCCGTGGCGCGCGGGTCATATCCGGGCCAGGGTGAGCTGGCTGACGCCGATGTAGCCGGCCCGGAAGCCAGCCTCCGAGTAGCTCAGGTAGAAGCTCCACATGCGGTTGAACACCTCGTCGAAGCCGAGCCGCACCACCTCGTCGGCGTGGGCGCAGAACCGTTCCCGCCAGAGCTTCAGCGTTTCGCGCGTAGTGCGGCGCCGAAGTCGTCGCGGCCGGTGATCCGCAGCCGGGTCGAGCCGGCCAGGCTGTTCTCGATCGCGGTGACCGACGGCAGCAGCCCGCCGGGAAAGATGTACTTGTGGATCCAGGTGTAGGTGCGGCGGGTGGCCAGCATCCGGTCGTGCCCCATCGTGATCGTCTGCAGCCCGACCCGGCCGCCGGGGGCCAGGTGCTGGTCCAGCGCGGTGAAGTAGGCGTCCCAGTAGCGCTCGCCGACCGCCTCGAGCATCTCGACCGAGCAGATCGCGTCGAACTCGCCCTCGATGTCGCGGTAGTCGCGGAGCTGCACGCTGATCTGGCCGGACAGCCCGGCCTCGGCCACCCGGCGGACGGCCAGCGCCTGCTGCTCGGAGGAGATCGTGATGGTGACCACGTTGGCCCCGCGCCGGGCGGCCCGCAGGGCCAGCTCGCCCCAGCCGGTACCGATCTCCAGCATCCGGCAGCCCGGGCCCACCCCGGCCCGGTCCAGCAGCAGGTCGATCTTGCGGCGCTGCGCCTCGGCGAGCAACGGCGCCGGCGCGCCGGGTGCCGGGCGACCGGGGCGCCGTCGGGCCGGTGCCGAACACCGCCGAGGAATAGGTCATGGTCTCGTCCAGGAACAGCGCGAACAGCTCGTTCGACAGGTCGTAGTGGCGGCCGATGTTGCGGCGCGCGCCCTCCCGGGTCTGCTGGTCATCGGACGGGTGCCGGCGCACCGCGAGCTGGCGCAGCCGCTGCTGCCAGGGCGGCACCAGGTCGCCCACGTTGGCGGCGAACACGGTGAGCACCCCGGTCAGGTCGGCGCTGTCCCAGTCCCCCGCCATGTACGACTCGCCGAAGCCGATCAGGCCGGACGCGCCGAGGCGGCGGAAGAAGTCCCTGGGACGGTGCAGGACCATGACCGGGGCGGCGGGTCCGCCCGCGCCGATCATCCGCTCGTCCGGAAACCGGACCCGCAGCGGCAGCTTGGCCACCCCGGTGGTGAACAAGCCGCGCGCGATGGCACCGCGCGCGGACGCGACCGGGGGCGGCGGCGACATCGGGCCACCGCTCGGCGTCGATGGTCCGGTGCGCGGCAGTGCTGCATGCTAGTGCTGGTCACTGAACCCCCTCCTGGGGTAGATGAGCAGGCCGCGGTACTACCCGCAGCCCGCGAAGGTAAAGCTTGATCCCCTGCCAGCGGATCCGGGCGGCCACCGCCGCGGTCGAGGCGGGATGCCGGAACGCGGCGGTGATCAGGGCGCGCGCGGTGGCCGGGACGCCCCGGCCGTGCACGCTGGCGGTGAACGAGTGGCCGTCCGGACGGCCGAGCACCACGCTCAGGGACAGCCGCTCGCCGGGCTCGGGCAGGCTCATCCGGTAGCGGCCGTCGACGGGATAGAACGGCGAGACGTAGAACTCCTTCGGCAGCTGGGCCCGGCCGCGTTCGTCGGTGTGCAGCAGGTAGGCATGACGCTGGCCGTAGGTGTTGTGCACCTCGGCGACCACGCAGGCCAGCGTGTCGTCGGCCCGGTGGCACCAGTAGACGGTCAGCGGGTTGAACACGTAGCCGAGCACCCGGGCGTGCGCCAGCATCATCATCCGGCCGCCGCCGGCTCGATGCCGCGCTCGCGCAGGAAGTGGTCGAGGTTCTGCCCGGATGCTGCGGTCCGGGTCGCCGAGGTGATCGCGGGCGTCGAAGCGGGCCAGCAGCCGCAGCCCGGCCCAGCCGGGGCAGGTGGTCCAGGTCGACCAGCCACTGGTAGCTGTGGTAGGTGAACACGTTGCGCAGCGGCGCGGTCCGGGCGTGGGTGATCGTGCAGTCGTACAGCGCGGCCCCGGGGGCCAGCGGCCCGCGGCGGTCACCAGGTGCCTCCGAGGGCGCGGGCCGCCTCGGCGCCGGACCGGCAGCCGTCCTCGTGGAAGCCCCACCCGTGGTAGGCGCCGGCGAACGCGGTGACCCCGGTGTTCAGTTCCGGCAGCCGCCGCTGCGCCGCGACCGAGGCGGGCGTGTAGGCCGGATGCGAGTAATCCATCCGGTCGATGACGAGGGCCGGGTCGACGACGTCCTCGCCGCCGAGCGTCACGATGTAGTCCTCAGCCGCGGCCAGGCTCTGCAGCCGGTTCATGTGGTAGCTGATCCGCGGCGCCTGCGGCTGCTGGGCTGGCGGCTGAGCTCGTAGTTCCAGGACGCCCGGGCCGCCGGGCGGGACGGCAGCAGCGCGGGCGTCGGTGTGCAGCAGCGCCGGGTTGCGGCGTGTAGCGGAACGCCCCGAGGACGTCCCGCTCGGCCGGGGTGGGCTCGGCCAGCAGCCGCAGCGCCTGGTCGGGATGGGTGGCGATGACCACGGCGTCGAAGGTCAGCGCCTCGCCCGCGGCGTCGTCGTACCTCGACGCCGCCGGGATAACGGTGCACGGCGCGCACCGGCGCGGAGACCCGGACCTCTGGCAGCCGTTTGGCGACCCGCTCCACGTAGCTGCGGGATCCGCCGACCACGGTCCGCCAGGGCGGCGAGCCGGTGACGCGACAGCATCCCGTGGTTGGCCAGGAACCTGAACAGGTACTCGGCCGGGTAGCTGAGCGCCGTGCCCGGGGGGCACGACCACACCGCGGCGACCACGGGCAGCGCGAAGTGGGTCTGTGAAGTAGCTCGGAGTAGCCGCCCCGGTCGAGGAACTCGCCGAAGGTGAGCTGCGGGGCCGGCGGGACCGGCGTCGCGGGCGGCCAGCAGGCGGCGGGCGGCGCGGTGGAAGCGCGGCACCTCGGCCAGCATCCGCAGGTAGCGGCCGCGGCCCCGGCTCAGCCCGGCGGCCAGCCCGGCCAGGCCGCGCTGGCCCGCGTACTGCAGGCCGCAGCCGGCGCACTGGACCGACATGCTCATCTCCGAGGGCCGCGTGGCCACGCCGAGCTCGCCGAACAGCCTGGTCAGGAGCGGGTAGGTCCGTTCGTTGCAGACGATGAAGCCGGTGTCGACCGGCATCGACGGGCCCGCCGGCCGGCACCACGAGGTGCGTGTCGGCGTGGCCGCCCAGCCGGTCGTCGGCCTCGAAGAGCGTCACGTCGTCGGTCTGTGACAGCACGTATCCAGCGGTCAGCCCGCTGATGCCGCCGCCGATGACGGCGATCCGCCTCCCGCTCACCTGCGTTCCTCCTGCTCCGCCAGCTCGCGTCCCTATTCGGGGCCGTGGGCGGAGCGGATTGGCGCCAGGGCGGTCCGGTCCCGGCCGAACAGGTGACGCAGCGCCTGCTCCAGGTGCGGCTGGCGGAAATGGTGGCCCTGCCGGAGCAGCCGGTCCGGCCGGACGTACTGGCTGGCCTCGGCGATTTCCCTGGCCCCTTCCGCGCCGAGCAGCAGCCGCGGGCCGAACGAGGGGACCGGTAGCAGCGCGGGACGGCGCAGCACGCTGGCCAGCGTGCGGGTGTAGTCGATGTTGCGCACGGGTTCCGGGGCGACCGCGTTGACCGGGCCGGACAGGCCGGAATCGAGGACGCACCGCAGGTAGATGTCGAGCAGGTCATCCAGGCCGATCCAGGCCAGCCACTGCTTGCCGGTGCCGAGCCGCCCGCCCAGGCCGGCCGCGAACAGCGGGCTGAGCAGGCGCAGCATGCCACCGCGCGGGGTCTGCACGATGCCGGTGCGAACCTGCACGGTGCGCAGGCCCGCGGCGGCGGCCGGGGCGGTGGCCTCCTCCCAGTCGGCGACCACGTCGGCGAGGAAACCCTCCCCGCGGACGCTGGTCTCGGTCAGGATCTCCTCGCCGCGGTCCGGGCCGTAGATCCCGATCGCCGACGCGGAGACGAACGCCCGCAGGCCGGGGCGGCTGGCCGCGGCGAGCTCGGCCAGGCGGCGGGTGGGGCCGATCCGGCTGTCGCGGATCTCGCGCTTGCGGTCGGGGGTGAAGCGGCCGCCGATGGACGCGCCGGCCAGGTGGATCACCGCGTCGACGCCGGCCAGCAGGTCCGGGGCCGGGTCCTCAGGCTGCCAGTAGCGCTCGGCCGAGTGGCCGGGTCGCTGGTGGCGGACCAGCCGGATGACGCGGTGCCCGCTGGTGGTCAGCAGCGCGCTCAGCGCGGTGCCGATCAGGCCGCTCGAGCCGGTCATCGCCACCGTCAGCGGCTCCGGGTGGATCGCCCGGGCGCGGGCCTGGGCGGCCAGGTCGTCGGCGAGCTGCTGGTGCCGGTAGGCGAACATGGAGCGCAGCGCCCGTTCGGGAAAGGAGGTCTCGACCTCGTCGGTGACCAGGGTGGCCTGCTCCCCGCCGGGGCGAACCGGTGGGTGTGCCGCCACGAGAGCACCGCGGACAGCGGGAAGGACTCCAGCACGTCGGCGAACGTGTTCGGCGGGTCGTAGCGGTCGGGCTGGTGGGCGGCGACCCACCGCAGCCCGCCGGGCAGCCCGAGCACCGCCTGCCCGTCCCGCGAGCGAACTGGCCTCGGACACGACCCGGACCGGCTGCCACGGCGGGCTCAGCCGGGTGATCGCGCCCGGCCGGGTGTGCCATTCGAAGACCTCATCCTGCTCGGCGTTGACCACACTGGAATACGTGAATACTCACTGCCTTCAGCTCCCCAGACGTAGCGCTGCCTGCTGCGTTCAGCCACTGTCGTTAAATCAATACTAAATTACACTAATATTTAGGAGCTTAAACCACTGGGCACCCTGACCCCGGAGCCTTCATGCAGCTACGCGAAGCCGCCGACGTTCTCGGGGTGCACTATCAGACCGCGTACGGCTGGGTCCGCCAGGGAGTGCTCCCGGCCAGGAAGACCGCCCGCGGCTACGAGGTCAGCGACAGCGACGTCAGCGCGCTGGCCGAGCGCCGGGCCACGGGCACCGCGCCGTCACCGCAGATCCGGGTGCGTGACTGGGCGGCCCAGGCGGACCGGCTGCACGCCGCGATCGTGTCCGGCGACGAGACCGCGGCCCGGCAGGTTTTCGCCCGGCTCGCGCGGGGCGTGTCCGATCGCCGACCTGTGCGAGCGGGTCATCGCGCCGGCGCTGGACCGGATCGGCGCGGACTGGGCGGCGGGTGAGGCGAGGATCGCGGTCGAGCACCGGGCCACCGCCATCTGCGAGCGGCTCATCGCCACCCGGGCGCGGCAGCCGCAGGGCCGCCCGCGCGGCATCGCCGTGACGGCCACGCCGCCGGGGGAACGGCACGCGCTGCCCGCCCTGATGGCGACGGCCTGCCTGCGCGAGGATCGCTGGCTGGTGCATCACCTGGCGGCCGACGTTCCGGTCGCCGAGGTGATCAGCCTGGCCCTGGCCGAGGGGGCCACCCTGGTGGTGCTGTCGGCGGCCACCACCGAGGCGGCCCGGCTGGGCCGGCAGGCGGCGGCAGGAGATCGCGCTCGGCCGCGCCCGGGCTGCGCGTGCTGGCGGGACAGCCGGGTCAGACCCTCAGCCAGCTCAGGCGGTCCGCCCGGGGGGCTCCTTCGTCGATGTGCCGGTCCGCGAAGGCCGAGAGCTGATCGCGCTGCTCGGCCGGGTCGGGCGAGGCCGGCGCGACGACGAGGCGGGTGACACCGTCGGCGGCCAGGGCGTCGACGTCGGGCCCGGTCAGGTCGATCGATCCCAGCGGGTGTACTCCAGGGCGTCCGCATCCCGGCCCGCGGCCCGCGCGGTGGCCCGCATGTGCTCGAGCTGGCCGGCCGCATCCCCGCGGTGAGGGCGCCGCCGGGAAGCGGCCGCGGGTGGTGTAGTCGACGCCGACGGCCGCGGCCTCGCCGGGTAGCGCGCCCACCCCGACGGTCAGCAGGCGCATCCGGCCCTTGGACAGCACGTCGACCGTCGCCACCCGCTTGGCGAGCACCACCGGGTGATGGTAGGGCACCAGCAGGACGGCGGTGCCGAGCAGGATGGTGCTCGTCGCGGCGGCCACGAAGCTCAGGCACTCCAGCGGGTCGGCGATCGGGAACGACGACGGGATCGAGGCCGGTCCCAGCGTCACGCCCGGATACAGCACGACATGTTCGGTCACGTAGAAGGACTCGAAGCCGCAGTCCTCCGGCGTGCCGGGCCACCGCGATCAGCCGATCCGGGTCGGGGCCGAAAAAGCCGGTGTTGTACACGAGGCCGAACTTCAACGTGTCCTCCGTTGGCGTGGCATGGTGTGGCTTGGCATGGCCGTGCTTGCTGCTTGGTGCTGGCGCTTGCTGCTTGGTGCTTGGCGTCACGTGCGTAACATGGGGCGGGCCTGGGAGAATCCGCCTCGGGGACACGACGTTGGGTGGTGATTCGGTGCCGGGGCGTTTCATCTCGGCGGTGGCCCTTTACGGGCCCAAATCCGGGCCGGTGCGCGAGCTGCTGGCCGAGGTGCAGGCCATGATAGCGGACCACATCGGCGATCGTTTCCGCCCGTATTCGCTCGACCAGGTCCATGCCACCCTGATCGCGCTCAACGCGGTCTCCGACCCGGGCACAGGCACCATCGTCAACGAGTACTTCCTCACCCACCAGGGCCGTGCGGTCGAGATGGATCTCCCCCGCGCGATGGACATCCTGACCGCACGCTTCACGACCCCGCTGCCGGTACGGATCGGCGGCTACCAGCGGGACCAGTCCGATCCCCTTCACCAGCCGGGGGCAGCACCTTTTCGACCGGACGTTCTCGGCCCAGGGCAACGCGTTCGTGCTGGTCGGGTGGCCGGTCGTTTCGCTCACGGGCACGGCTGGGCCCAGGGCTGAGGCTGGCGCTGGGGCCGGGGCTGGGGGCGCGGGGCAGGCGCGGCCGGTGGACGAGCTGCGGCGGGAGCTGAACGGGGCCGGGCTGCTGCACCGGTACCACCTGCGCGACACCGACGTGGACAACGACCTGCACCTGGTGGTCGGTCACATGGCTGGCGCGGGGCCGGGCGGGCCGACGCGGCGGCTGGGGCCGTCGAGCTGGCCGTGGACGCGGTGCGGTGCAAGCTCGCCGCCGAGCCGGTCGATTTCGGCATCGGCCTGGACGACGTCACGATCGTCGCGGCCGACTCCCCCACGCTGGCGCCGCCGCTGTACGTCAGCGACATCCCCGCAGACGAAACGATCTTGCGCACGCTCATGCTCATGCGGCCCTAACGCCTGATTCAAGGTGCGGCCGACGCCTGATCCAAGGTGCGGCCGACGGCTGATGCTGGCGGCCACGGCGTCGCTGCAGGTGCCGCGCCGACCAAATCCGGCATATACATATTGTAATCGTCAAATTACTTTGGGTGATAGCGTGTGACCGCGGCCCGCGGGAACGTCTGCGTCGGCTGACCTCCTGCGCCACGGCCTGGGGACCCAAGGCAGGGGGCCAGCACATGCACGCACCGCCAGACCACCAGGCCAGCACCGGTGCCGGTCCGCGCGGCAGGACCCCGGCCCGGTGGCGCGCCGCCGCCGCCGTCACCGCCGCGGCCGCCCTGTCACTGGCCGGGAACGTCTACGTCGCCAACGACAACGACGACACGGTGTCGGTGATCGACGCCGCGACCAACGCCGTGACCGCCACCATCGGAGTCGGCGCCCACCCGGACGCGGTGGCGGTGGACCCCGGCACTCACACCGCCTATGTGGCGAACTACAGCGATAACACGGGGGGCGATGGCACGGTGTCGGTGATCAGCGCGGCGAGGATCCCGACCGCGCTGACCGCCAGCATCGGCCTCAGCCCGCGACATGCCCTGACCCTCACCGCAACGCTGACCGCCGGCGGCGGCCCGCTCAACGGCCAGCCCATCTCCTTCACCACCGGCCACACCCACCTGTGCACCAGGGACACCAGCACCCGCGGCGTCGCCACCTGCGTGCTGACCGCCGCCCAGGCCATCCAGGCCGCATCGCATAACGGCATCGTCCGGGCCAGCTACCCAGGAAACGCGAGCTATCTGCCATCATCAACGACCGCGACCCCGCCGCGGTGGTGGCCCGGAGCCGCGCCGGATTAGACATTCCGTCCAGGTCCCTGATTCGTGCCTGGGCCTGGCTCGAGGGGCAGGCGGGCGAGTACCTGCCAGCCGCCGCCTGCCACCGGGCCGGCGCTGAGCTGGCCTCCGCACGCGGCCACGCGCTCCCGCATTCCCGTCAGCCCGCGGCCGGTGCCGGTGAGCTCGAGTCCAGACCGGGGGTTCGTCGCGGGCCCGTTAACGACGCTGATCTCGACGTGGCCGTTCGTGTCTGCGATCTCGACGTCGACTGGCGCGCCCGGCGCGTGCTTGAACGCATTGGTCAGGCTCTCCTGGACCACCCGGTAGGCAGCGTCGGCGACCGGGTCGGAGAGGCCGTCCGCCGAGCCGGTGAACCGGCAGCTTACGGCCAGCCCGGCCGCACCCGCCCGGGTGACGAGCTCGCCGATCAGCCGGACGCCATGGCCGCCGCGCTGCGATGAGTCACGGTCGAGCAATTCGACCAGGCGCCCTATCTCCGCCCCGGCCTGCCGGGCGGCCTCACCGATGGAGTCGAAGGCCTCGGTCGCCAGGGACGGGTCAGTCGCGATGAGCCGCTGGCCGGCGCTGGCCTGGATCACCATCACGCTGACGCAGTGCGCCACGATGTCATGCAGTTCGCGCGCGATCCGGGCCCGTTCATAGCGAACCGCCTCCGTCGCGAACACCGCGCGCTCGGCCTCTAGCTCCTGGCCGCGGGTAGCGAGCTGCTCGGTGAGGCGACGGCGTGAGTGGATGACCAGCCCGACCCCCCAAGGGCCGATCGTGAGGACGATGACGATCGGGTTGAACTGGCCTGCGCTGAGCTGCAAGCCGGTACCGAGGATCAGCAAGGCGAGCACCGAGCGCCTCAGGTCAGGGGTGGTTCCCAGCGAGTAGGCAAGCAAGATGACCGGGATGAGGATCAGGCTGCCGGGAAAGGCCGCGGACGATCCCAGGGCGGCTACCGCGAGGCAGCCGCCCGCAACGACCGCCGCCCGCTGAGGATGGCTGCGTCGCATGATGACGCATCCGAAGACGCCGATACCGCAGCCCGTTTCGAGCAGGTTGTTCGCGCCGTGCAGCATCCCCCGCGCTATCAGGTAAATGAGCAGGAACGCGCTGAGTCCCAGGGCCGCGCCCATGTCCACACGCCGCCCGGCCGCGATCCGCGCGACGCGGTCAGCGGGAGCACGCATAGCCGGGGGTCAGTGGGAGCCGGACTAGCGCGGCGCACCGGCGGGAGCCGGCCTCGATCTCTAGCGAGCCGCCGAGCAGCGCGACCCGCTCACGCGCCACGGCGAACGCCGTGACCGGATCTGACTGCCGGCTTGCGGGGCCGGTTACGTCCAGCTCCAGCGCGTCCGAGCCGAACCGGACCCGCACGTCGATGCGCGCCTCGGGCGCGTCCTGCATCGCGGCGAGCAGGTGCTCCACGATCCGGTACGCCGAGAGCTCCAGGCCGGCCGGCAGGGCGCGCGGGCTGCCCTCGATGTGCAGTCGCGCGTCGGCACTGGTGGCCCCCTCCAGCAGGCTGCCGAGCTGGGCGAGTACCGGCTGCGGCCCGGTCAGCCCGTCCTCCCGCAGCGTGCCCACCACGTCCCGCATCTGGGCCAGCATCGCCCGGCCGCTTGTCTCCACGATCGCGAAGGCGCCGCGGGCGCCAGCCGGGTCCGAGATGACGAGGTCGCGCCCCGCCGCTGCGGCGGCGGCCATCGCAGTGATCCGGTCACGCAGGAAGTCGTCGAGATCGGCCGCGACGCGGGCCCGGTCCGCCGCCACGGCGAGCCGCGCTGTCTGTTCCCGCTGGTCGCGAAGTTCCGCGTTCCGCTTCCGCAGGGTCGCCGCGGCCAGGCCACGGGACCGTGCCAGCCGCCCGGCGAGACAGCACGCCGCCACGACCGGCAGCCCGGCCACGAGGAAGCCGGCACCAAGCTGGGGGTCATACACGGCCTGCGTGACCACCGCGCCCGTGCAGAATCCTTCGGCGACGGCCAGCCTGCGCCCGCCCAGCCGGGTACCCGCGAAGTACGCGATCACGAACACCGCGGGCAGGCCGGGGCCGCAGCGGATCATCGGACCGATGACAAGCTCGTTCGCCGCCGCCCCCACGGCCACGGCGGCCGCACCGTTGTGCGGGCTTACGGCGCCCGACAAGCCGGTGACCACGACGATGGCATACACGCTGAGGAACGCGGCCAGCGCGACATCACCCCAGCCGACCTCGCCCAATCTGCCGATCGGCCGCCACAGCCAGCTCACCAGACCGATCCCGGTCACTGGAGCTCCCTCGCACCGACGACTCATTGTCGCGCAGTCCGATCCACTTGTGCCAGCCTCAAGGTGCACGGCCATAGCCGAACGCTAACCACAAGCCGCGGTACAGGCGTCCGTCCGCAGGACGACGTCCCGGTCCCGGCATCAGCCCGCAGAAGGACGATGGTCTCGACGCACCGGACTACGATGGCCAGTGGCCGAACTGCGGAAGGCGAACCGCGCCGTGACGAGCACCTCAAGCTCAGCAAGTAGTGCCGTCGGCGCCGCGATCTCTGTCGTCATTGCCGATGATCAGCGGCTGGTCAGGGCGGCTTTCGCGTCATCCTGGCTGGTGAGGCAGATATCCGCGTGATCGGCGAGGCCGCGGACGGCTTGGAGGCTGTCGACCTGACGCGCACTCTGGAGCCGGCTGTCGTGCTGATGGATATCCGGATGCCGAACATGGACGGCCTCACCGCAGCCCAGCAGATCCTGAGCAGCTGTGACAGCAGGGTGCTGATCCTGACGACCTTCGACGCCGACGAGTACGTCTACGAGGCGCTGCGGATGGGCGCGAGCGGGTTCCTGCTCAAAGACGCCCCGCCAGATCACCTGATCGGCGCGGTCCGGTGCATCGCGGCCGGCGACGCGCTGATCGACCCGTCGATCACCAGGCGGCTGATCGGGCGGTTCGCGCAGGCAGCACGACCGCCCGCGCTGCTGCCCGCCAGGCTGAAGGACCTGACGCAGCGGGAGCTCGACGTGCTGCGGCTGGTCGCGCGCGGCCTGGCCAACTACGAGATCGCCGCAGAACTGGTTGTCGAGGAGAGCACCGTCAAGACCCACGTCAGCAGGATCTTGATGAAGCTCGCGCTCCGGGACCGGGTTCAGGCCGTAGTCGTCGCCTATGAGTCCGGGTTCGTCGTGCCCGATAACCCGGCGGACCGCTCCTAACTCGCCACCGCCCTCCCCCTTCCGGTGGCGTAGTACCCGGGACGGACTAGCGGGCCCGCAAGATCCCCCGTCAGCCGGACCACAGGGCCAGCCACCATTCCTTAGCGTTCGAAGCGCCGAATCACGGACCGTGCCCCACGGGGCGCTCGAACACTTGGAGATACTGGTGAATGGCCGACAGCAAAGGTTTGCTGGCAGCGCGGGAATCTTGTTCGTGGTGCTGTTCGCCGCCGGGATCATCCTGGCCGGCAACTCGCCCGCCCTGACCGCCAGCACGGCAACGATCACCCGCTACTACCAGAACCACCACGCCGGCATCATGGCGTCCGAACTGCTCATCAACCTGGCGTCCGTCCTCCTGCTGTGGTTCCTCGGCGCCCTGCACGCCAGCCTGCGCCAACGCGACGAGCACGGTCTCCTGGCCCCCGTCGTCCTGGTCTCGGGAGCCGCCACCGTGGCACTGGGGATGATAAGCGACCTGGCCGGCACGGTCGCCGGCTTGCTGGCGGCCCAGCACAGCCTATGAAGGGCAGCTCACCGGCACCGCGAGCTAACAATCGTGCCGGGCGTGCGGCCCGGGGGCTTACCCGGCGCGGGCGGGTGGGCTGTGGCTGCGCAGCACCTTGGACTTGTCCCGGTTCCACGCCATCGTGGTACCGTCCGGGTACCGGACCAGAGTCCAGCCCATCCGGTGGATCATCACGTTATGGTGGAAGAAACACAGCAAGATACAGTTATCCACGCTGGTCACGCCGCCGCGGCCCTTGTGCTTGAGATGATGCACCTCGCACGCCGACGCGGGCTGGTGACAGCCACCGGCCCATTGACAGTGCATGTCCCGGACCTTGATCGCGTTCCGGATCGACGCCGGGATGCTGTCGCTGTACCCGACGTCCAGCGGCAGGCTCGGCCCGGCCAGCCGGGCCCCGAGCTGCTCCCGCCGCAAGAACGAGGCCAGCCCGCCCGGACCCGAGACCAGCGCCACCGCCTTGCCGATGATCAGCCGCTCCAGGGCCTCCCGGGAAAACGAGCCCGGCGAAGCCGGGTCCGGGGAAGCCGAGTCCGGGGAAGCCGGGTCCGGGGAAGCCGAGTCCGGGTTGTCTGGGCCGGGGTGGTCTGGGCCGGGGTCAGGCGTGTCACCGGAGCCAGCGGAGCCAGCGGACCCGCCGGGGGCGGGGGTGCCGTGGCCATGGCTGTACCGGGCGAATTCGACGCACAGGCGGACCAGGTCATCGAGCACCGCGGGGTTCACGTCCCCGAACACCACCGGGGTGATCGAGGCGTCGCACGCGAACCCCTCCGCGGCGTCCCCGTCCAGCCACGCGGCACCGTCACCGCCGCCCACCGACGCCGCCGCGCGGTGCCCGGCCCACTGGGCCCGGACCCGCTCGGTCCACTTCTCCTGCAACGCCGAATCCCCGTCCAGGACCATCAGGTCGGCCAGCGAGATATGCGCGACCACCTTGGCCGGCTGGCCGGCCCGCTCGGGCAGCAGCCCGGCCGCGACCAGCCGCCGCATCGCCTCGGCCAGGCCATCGTGGTAGCGCTGCTCATGGGTGCGGGTGTCCTCCGCGCCCCGCGGCGCGGACAGCGCCTCCAGGACCGTGTCGACCAGGGCCGTGCACTCAGGGGTGAGGCTGGCGGACAGGACCCCGGCGCCTTGGAAGGTGGTCTCCAGCCGGACCGCGCGGTCCTCGAACGCGGGGTCGGGGTCATCGGGGTCGGGGGGCGGGGCGGCGCGGGACTGGATCTCCGCGGCCAGCGCGGCCAGGTCCCGCAGGTCCATCCCCTTCCCGGCCGCGCCCGCCAGGATCTCATCCGCGGCGCCCCGGCACTGCCCGGGCAGCTTGTCCGTCCACTGGCACACGGTCCGGGCGTAGGACTCCGTCATCTCCCCGGCGGCCAGCGCGGCCAGGATCCGGGGATGGGAGCGGGCCCGCCGGACCCAGGCGATGTGCCCGGCGGCGGTGCCCTTGGTGACCCGGGTGCGGTGGATCAGCCAGGACCGGGGGCTGTAGTCGCCGTCTTCGCAGGGTCCCTGGGCGGCGGTGAACGCGCTTAGGATCGAGGCCCGGGCGGCGGTCTCGGCCGCGTCGGCCCGCTCCAGCCCGGCCAGGCACTCGGCCTGCTCGCTCGCGGGCATCTGGGTCGCATCCGCGGCGGCCAGGTAGCGCATCGCGGAGGTCAGCATCTCCAGCGCATCGGTGGCCGAAGCGGGCGGCGCGGCGGTCACGGGGAGTCTCACCTCCTGCCCGGGAAGTCTTCTAGCTTTCTAGTTCGATTCTAGCGGATGGCGAAGACATTTCCGAGGAACGCAACGCCGAAGACGGGGGTATATTTTCGGCCGATTCGGGCGGGACGTCCGGCACGTTTCTGGCGGTGCGGATGCTGGGCACCGGACACGCGGGCTCAGGGCTGGATGGTCCCGTTCAGTATCCCGCCGTTGGCGGCGTTGAAGCTGGCCAGGGCCGAATCGCCTGCCTTGATCTCCTGGCTGGCCTGGGCGGGATTGTCGTCCTGCTCGTTCGTGTTGTCGCCGGAGTAGTCCTCCCCGGCGGTGACGTAATCGTTCATCGCGGTGACCCAGTCGGCGTTGTCGGCCGGGGGCGGGTCGTCATTGGGGTCCAGCGTGGCCTGCGCGTCCTGCTCCAGCTGGGGACCGTCGGACAGGGCGAGGTTATCCGGGTTGCTGCTGGCGTCCGAGGCGATGGTGCTGAGATCCTCCTGCACGTTCTGGAGCGCTCCCTGGACCTGCGCCAGCCACCCGCTTTCCCCGCTGGCGATCGGGTTCACGCAGTCCACGGTGCACGATGACTCCGGGGTCGCGGCCGGGTCTGCGGTCGGTACCGGGGCGGCCGCAGGGGCCGTGGATGGTGCCGCCGACCCGCCGCAGTTGTTGTCAGAGTCGGTGACGGCCTGCCCGAACTGGGCGTTGATGCCGTCGCCCTTGGCCGTGCCGTACTTGCTGACCACGGCGGCCTTGATCTGGGCGGCCGACATGCTGCTGTCCGAGGCCGGGTCCACCGCCACCACCGCCATCGCGTTCCCGAATGACATGTCCCGCTCGAAATACCTGGTGACGCAGGAATCCTGGCTGGTGCTGCCGTCCGAGCCGGCCGCGGACGTGAACTGGCTGATCTCGGCCTGAGTCCAGTGGCTCGGGGCCGACCCGTGGGCGGGGGCGGCAGCGCTCCCGCCGCCGCAGGCCGTGACGGTAAATGCGATCACGGCGGCGGCCAGCGACCCAGCCAGCAGAAGATGCTTCCTAGATGCCTTGATGACTATCATGGTTTTCCCCTTTATCCCAGCCAGTCCCGTCCCGGCCGGCCTTGTTTCTTTCGGCTATTACTTGGCGCGGCACGAATGCCAAACTCGCCGGGCAGGATTACAGGGAGCCCATTGAGATTCCGCACCCCTGGCAGAACCTGTCTCCCGCGATGATGCGGGTGCCGCACGTGACGCAGAAGCTCGGAACCCGCCCCGGCACCGGTGCCTGCGCCTGTGGCTGGTGCTGTGGCTGGTGTACCGACGCCTGCCACCCCAGGATGGTGTTCTTGTGCTTGAGGACGAGCAGCAGCACGGCGGCGACCAGGCAGATCAGTGCCAGCCAGCCGGATGCCGTGTGCAGGAAGCCCTGGCGTTCTATGCACTCGCCGCCCGAGCTGAGTAGCGCGGCGGTGTCGCTGCATGACGGCAGGTTGGAGGTCGACGCCAGGTACGCGATCGTGAATACCGCCGAGGCGATAATTGCCTTCGTGAAGGTCGGTGCCTTGCTAAAGCTAATTTTCATAAGCCGAACATAAGGTCCGGCCCGCGCCGGGCGGCAGGGGCCGAACAACCCACTGCACGCGAATTGCGGGTGGGCCAGGCCCACATCAGGGGGAAGGAACCACCGGTTCGATGCCCGCTTGAATGGCGTAGCGCGTCAGCTCGGCGCGGTTGCGGGCGCTGGTCTTGTCCCTAATCCGGTCCAGGTGGGTCCGCACCGTGTTAGGCGTGACAAAGAGCATCTCCGCGATCTTGGCGTTGCTCGCTCCGCCGGCCAGCAGCGCCATAATCTGCCGCTCTCGTGCCGACAGCGGGCCAGCCTGGACGCCCTGGACGGCTGGAACGGTCGCGGCGGGCGCAGGCCCCGGATCTGGCTGGGCTGTGCCCACGGCCAGGGCCATGGCATCGGCTTGGCTGAGGGTGCGGCCGCGAGCGTAGGCGGCATCGAACGCGGCCTCGCCCAGCGCGTCGCGCAGCCGGGCATGCTCGCTGTTGCGCATTCTCGATTCCTTCGCATCGAAGGCCTGCCCGGCCTGCTCGTACTGGTGGTCTGCCGCGCCATGAAGAGTGGCGGCGACGGCGGGGTCGGCGTCTGCGCCGGCGGCCAGCGCCAGGCCGAGGAACGCACCGTGCACCCAGGTCATCTCACTGGTGGCGCGCGCCCTGTCCAGGACGCCGATGAGCAGGCGGCGCGCACTGGCGGCATCGGAGTTCATGAGGTACGCGAACCCCAGGTTCATCTCGGCGGCGGCGGACAGGTGCTGATAGCCGTGGGTATCGGCGACCCTGAGCGCGTCCTGCAGGTAGGCCAGGGCAGCGGGGAACTCCCCGGCCGTGACCTGATCGACGCCAAGGTTCATCAGGGTGACAACGAGCGTGTAGTTGTCCCCGGCCGCCCGCGCGAGAGAGAGAACCTCCTGGTAGTCAGCGAGGGAAGCGTCCATGTCACCGGTCTCGGCCTTGAACACCGCACGGTGGCCGAGAGCGACGACGAGCCGGACGGGACTTCCGGCGGCCCGGGCCAGCGCGATGGCGTCGTCGGCTCTGGCCAGCGCGGCGGGCAGATCGCCTTGCAGGTAGCTATACCAGTTGAGCGCGGCAAGGGCGTCGGCGGCGAGGCCGTCATCGGCGAGGCCGCGGGCGATCGTGATGGCCTCCTCCGCCATCGAGGCGATGTCCGGGCTGCGGTTGAAGTGAATGAGCAGCTTGCAGTGCGTGACCAGGGCGTGGGCCAGGTAACGAGTTGGCTGGCGGGCATCGGGGCGCCCGAGCAGGGCACCGAGCGCCTCGATGACCTCGCCGCTGTGACCGCGCGAGAAGACGAACGTCCGCAGCCCGGAGGCCAGCCGCAGGCCCGGCTCGGCGCTGCCGGGATCGGCGATGCTGAACGCCAGCGCGGCCCGGACGTTATCGAACTCGGCCTCGATCCTGTCCAGCCAACGATCTTCGTCCGGGCCGCGCAGCCGCGCGGCGGCGGTCTCGACCAGGGACAGGTAATGATCGCGGTGGGTAGCACGGATATCCTCCGCGCCGGCCCGCTGGGCGAGACGTTCGGCGGCGTAGTCGCGGATCGTCTCCAGGAGCCGGTAGCGGGTCGACCCGTGGAGCACCTCGGCTTGGACCAGGCTCTTGCCGACCAGCGCGGCCAGCAGGTCAAGCACCTGCCACTCCGCGACCTCGCCGCCGCGGGCGACCGCTTCCGCGGCATCCAGGGTCCAGCCTCCGGCGAAGACGGAGAGCCGGCCGAACACGAGTTGCTCCTCGGAGCTGAGCAGGTCGTAGGACCAGTCGATCAGGGCGCGCAGGGTCTGGTGGCGTGGCAGGGCGGTACGGTTCCCCGTGGTCAGCAGCCGGAACCGCTGATTGAGCCGGGCGTTGACCTCCGACACCGAGAGCGAGCCGAGGCGGGCCGCCGCGAGCTCGAGGGCCAGCGGGATACCGTCGAGACGGACGCAGATCGCCGCCACCGCCGCCGCACTGGCGTCGTCGATGACGAAGCCCCGCCGGCGCAGCGCGGCATGCTCCGCGAACAACTGCACCGACTCGAAGGCGGCCAGCCGGTCAGGATCGGCGAGATCGGCGGGCGGGACGGCCAGGCCCGGAACCCGGAAGACGTGCTCCCCGCCAATGCCAAGCGGCTCCCTGCTCGTGACCAGCAGGCAGACCCGAGGGCACGACCGGATGACGGCGTCGGCCAGCTCGGCGACGGCCCCGAGCACCTGCTCGGCATTGTCGAGTATTAATAGCAGGTCTCGGTCGCCGATGGCGTGGATCAGGGTGTCCACCATGGGCCGCCCCGGCGCCTCGCTGACCCTCAGCGCGGCGGCCGCGGTACGGGCCACGAGCTCGGGTTCTGCCACCGGCGCCAGTTCGACGAGCCACACCCCGTCGCCGGTGCCATCGAGGACATCGGCCGCCACCTGCAACGCCAGCCGGGATTTGCCGATCCCGCCAGGACCCGCGATCGTGACCAGCCGCGACCCGCCCGACACCAGCGCGTACAACTCGGCCAGTTCCTCGGCCCGGCCCACAAAGCTGGTGGCCTGCGACGGCAGGTTGTGGCGCAGCGCCGGATCGTCAAGCGAGCGCAGCACGCCGAACCCGTCGGGCAGCCCCGGTCCGGTCACCTGGAAGACCCGCTCGGCGCGGCCCAGGTCCTTCAGCCGCTGCTCGCCCAGGTCCCGGAGCCCGATCCCGCCGGGCAACTGGTCGGCGAGCAGCGCATACGTCGCCGCGGTCAGCAGAATCTGACCACCATGGCCGATATCAAGCAACCGGGCGGTCCTGTTCACCACCGGACCGACGTAGTCGCCGTCGCGCTCCGCGCAGGTACCAGAATGCAACGCCATGCACACCCTGATGGACAGGCTGGACGCCCAGGGCCCGGCGCCGACAGCCCGCTGGATGGCCACCGCCGAGGAAAGCGCGGCCACCGGGTCGGCGAACATCGCGCGATGCGCCTCGCCCACCGTCTTGAAAAGGTGGCCGCCGGACGCCTCGATCTGCTCGCGGACGATGCGGTCATGGCGGGCCGATGCCGCCACCATGGCATCGCCGTCGGCCTCCCAAAGCCGGACGCCGCCCTCGATGTCGGTGAACAGCAACGTCACCACACCATCCGTATGCCTCACTTTCCCATTGTGACACCGCGGTCGCGGCCAGCGTCGAGGCCGCCACCGCCGGCGAGCTGAACGCCAACGCGATGACGGCGCGGCGAGGCTGGATCGTGGCGGTCCGGTCCGTTCGGAAAATTTTAGGGCCGAACGGACCGTGGTTTCCCGGCCGACGGAACGGGAAGTCGCAGGCTTATGGCTGATACTTCTGAGGCACCGCGTGAGACCGAAGCCGAGCTGCGCCTGTCCCGGGTCCGGGCGCTGAGCGACAAGGACCTGATGGCGGTGGTGACCTACCTGCTGGCCAAGCACCCGGAGAGCTTCCCGGCGATGCTCGATGACGCGCTGAGCTCGGTCAGCCCGGCCAACCAGGGGTAGATCGGTTCGAATAGCTAAGCCAGGGTTCCCGTTCGTTCGATCGTATGTTTTAATACTGCCATGGCTGAGATCGCTCCGGGTAGGGAGATGACATGCTCGCCGTGGTGACAAATGGGGCTGTGCTGGCTGATGGCGCTGTGCTGGCTGAAGGCGCTGGGGCCAGCCATCCCGCGGTCGCGGTGTGGTTCGCGCTGGGGGCGGCCGCGCTGGCCGCGGTGGTGGTGGTCATGGCCTGGAGCGTGAACGCGCGCCAGATCCGGCTGGCCGAGCTGCTGGTCCGCCGCCAGTTCCTGGTCATTGCGGACACGGGCGCGGCGGGTCGCGCGCTGGACGAGGGCGCGGAGGTGGAGGGCTAGACGGGCGACAGCCGGGCGCGGGCGGCGCCGCCGGCCGCGATCGAGGGGCCGGACAACGTGGTCACCGGCGAGCAGGCCCGCTACCGGGTCCGGTCGGCTGGACCGCAGCAGGTGGTGTCGTGGGCCGTGGGCGGAGGTTCGGTGTCGCAATCCCCTGACCCGGCTCATCCCGACGAGCTGCTGCTGATCGCGGACCAGCCGGGCCAGCTGACGATCACCGCCCGGGTCCGCGAGGGCCTGACCGAGCGGCGCGAGACGAAATCCGTCACCGCCGTCCCCGACGTGACCGCGAGCCGCGCCGCCGTTCACGCTGCGGCTGTTCCTGCACGGCTGGGGCCTGGTGGTGGTGGCGGTCCTGATCGTCGGATTCGCCGGGGCGCTGGACGCCCTGGGCAACTTCACCTCCTCCGACTTCATCGCGCTGGTCGTGCCGCTGGCCGCGCTGCTCGGCGTGATCGCGGTCGTGCGCGGGTCGGCCGATACCGACGGCAGCAGCCGGCCCGGCCGAGGGAAGGGGCAGCTCTAAGCCTGCCCCGGGGATGCGTCGGTTTCCCGGGGCACGGGTCGCCGGCGTCCGTTCCGTCTCATAATACGGACAGAACTATCTCTCCTGGTGACACCGGCGAGCGGCCGGGGGATGATGGGGAGATGCCATTCTAGCCCTGACACCTACCTGCACGGCCACCACGACAGCGTGCTTCGGTCACACCGCTGGCGGACCGCGGAGAACTCGGCCGGGTACCTGCTGCCCCGGCTGACGGCCGGCGCGCGCGTGCTCGACGTCGGCTGTGGGCCGGGCACGATCACCGCGGACCTGGCCGCCCGGGTTCCGGACGGCGAGGTGACCGCGATCGACGCGGCCGCCGACGTGCTCGCGCTGGCCCAGGCCGAAGCGGACCGCCGGGGGCTGGCCAACGTCAGCTTCGAGGTCGGCGACGTGTACGAGCTGGGCTACCCGGACGGGACGTTCGACGTGGTGCACGCGCACCAGGTGCTCCAGCACCTGACCGACCCGGTGGCCGCGCTGAAGGAGATGCGGCGGGTCGCCCGGCCGGGCGGGCTGATCGCCGCCCGGGACGGCGACTACGCCGGGATGTTCTGGTTCCCCGACGACCCGGGGCTGACCGAGTGGCAGGCCCTGTACCGGAGGGTGGCGCGGGCCATCGGCGGCGAGCCGGACGCGGGCCGGCGGATGCTGGCCTGGGCCCGGCAGGCCGGGTTCTCCTCGGTCGAGGCGTCCGCGAGTGCGTGGTGCTACACCGGTCCGGTGGACCGCCCCTGGTGGGGTGCGTCGTGGGCGCAGCGGCTGACCGAGTCCCCGTTCGGCGACCGGGCGGTCGAGCATGGCCTGGCGACCCGGGACGACCTGGAACGGCTGGCCCAGGCCTGGCGGCGCTGGGCGGCCAGCGAGGACGGCTGGTTCCTCATCCCGCACGGCGAGATCTTGTGCCAGGTTCCCGGGTAGTTTCCGGGGTCAGACGTCGTGCCGGGTGATCAGCAGGGAGGCGGCGGCCAGGGCGACGGCGGGCCAGGCCAGCAGGACCAGCAGGGACAGGGCCGGGGCGAACAGGTCCGTCTGCGGGTGCAGGGCCGTCAGCTGCCGGGCCGCGTCCAGCAGGGTGAACCGGCCGATCCGGTCGCTCCACGGGGGCGGGAGCAGGGCCAGGATGGCCGGCAGCGAGCGATCACGCCCGATCGCGGCGGCGATCCCGCCCGCGGTGTGCCGGATGATCGCGCCGAACGCCACGCCGATCAGCGCGCACACGCACAGCAGCAGGCCCGTGGCCAGCACCGCTCCCGGCACGCCGGGGCGGGACAGCGGAGACGCCGAGGTGGTGGAGGCCAGGATGGCCTGGACGGCGAAGAACGAGACGAACGCGACCAGCTCCCCGGCCACCAGCGTCACCGCGCCCGTGACCGCCGCCTTGGCCGCGAGCACCGCCCGGCGGCGCGGCGCGGCGGCGAAGGTGGTGCGGATCAGCCCGGTGCCGAACTCCGAGCTGAACGACAGCACGCCCAGGACGGCGACCGCGATCACCGCGTACTCCAGGCTGAGCAGGCCGGGCAGCAGCGGATCGACCGGCGGCCCGCTGCCCGGCTCGGGGCCGCGAAGGCCGAACGCGAGCAGGACGCTGAACCCGATCGGCGTGACGACCGCGACGGCCAGCGTCCAGTAGGTCGAGCGGACCGAACGGAACTTGGTCCACTCGCAGGCGAGCAGGTCGCCGAGCCCGGACGGCCGACCGAGGGCACGGCCGTCCGGGCCGGGGCGGTCGGTGCTCATCGGCGGGCATCCTTCCGGAGGGGGCAGTGCCGTGGTAGTCGACGCTTTCGCCGGTGAGGTCCAGGTAGGCGTCCTCCAGGGAGGCCTGCCGGGGCATCAGGGCGTGCACGGCGATGCCGTGGGCCGCGGCCAGGTCGCCGATCGCGGCCGCGTCCAGGCCGGTCACCACCAGCGCGCCGTCGGGCTGCGGGGTGACGGTCCCGCCCCGGAGCAGCCCGGCCAGCTCGGTCGCGCGCGGGGATCGCACCAGCACGTCGTGCCGGGCGTTGGCCGCGATGAGCTGGGCCGTGGGCATGTCGGCGAGGAGCTTGCCGCGCCCGATGACGATCAGGTGGTCGGCGGTCAGCGCCATCTCGCTCATCAGGTGGCTCGACACCAGGACGGTGCGGCCCTGGGCGGCCAGCGCCTTGAAGAACTGGCGGATCCAGCCGATGCCCTCGGTGTCCAGGCCGTTGACCGGTTCGTCGAACATCAGCACCGGGGGGTCGCCGAGCAGCGCGGCGGCCAGGCCGAGCCGCTGTTTCATGCCGAGTGAGTACCCCTTGACCCGCCGGTCCGCCACCGCCTCCAGGCCGGTCAGCCGGAGCACCTCGGCGACCCGGTGCCGCCCGATCCCGTTGCTCTGCGCGATCGAGGCCAGGTGCAGCCGGGCGGTGCGGCCGCCGTGCAGGGCGGTCGCGTCGAGCAGCATGCCGACCTGGTGCAGCGGCCGGATCAGCCGGTCGTACCGGCGGCCGTTGACCAGGGCGGTGCCCGAGGTCGGCGTGTCCAGACCGAGGATGATCTTCATCGTGGTGGTCTTGCCTGCGCCGTTCGGCCCGAGGAAGCCGGTCACATGGCCCGGGCGGACCGTGAAGCTCAGGTCGTCCAGCGCGACGACGGGACCGAAGCGCTTGCTGACCCGGTTCAGCTCGATCATGCCGGCCCGCTCTGGACGGGCGGGCGCGTCGTCTCCGGCAGCTGGGTGCTGTCGGGGTAGGGCTCATACATCTGTCTCTCCTAGGTCGATGGAGTCCAGCGGGATCTGGCGGTTGGTTAGCACGACCTGGGTCCGCAGGTCACGGACGCGGACGCGGAGGAACGCGGTGGCGTCCAGCCCCACTCCGCTGTGCACCGCGGTGTCCCCGCCGGGCCCGAGGAGCCAGCCCAGGCCCACCCGGTATCCGGCTGGGCCCGGTGCGATGGCCTGGACGGTGAGGGCCTCGGCGGCCAGCGCGGCGGGTAGCAGGGACGACCAGCCGGTACCGAGCCGGACCAGGTCGGCCCCGGTGGACCAGAGCCCGGCGACGGCCGGCACGGTGCGGATCCGGGCCGAGCCGGCAACGGCACGAATAGGCCGTCCGGGGGTTCACCGTGTAGCCGGTGACCGCACCGGGGCCGATCTCGGTCCGCCCGGTCCGGGAAACGCGAGTCGCGCATGCCGAGGGGATCGAGCACCAGCCGGGTGACCGCGTCGGCGTAGGGCATCGCCATGACGTCGGCGATCAGCTGCCCGAGCACCGCGTACCCGCCGTTGCTCGGCTGGGGTACCCCGCGCCGGCCGCCGCACGGGACGACCGGGCCCATCAGCGCGGCCAGGTCGGGAACGGTGTCGGCGTAGAGTTCGGCGGGATTGCCGACGCCGCCGGCGTGGCTGAGCAGTTCCCGGACGGTGACGTCGGCGTCGGCCAGGCGCACCGACCGCAGCGGTCACCGGCGGCGGCGTCGAGGCCAGGCGACCCTCGGCGACCAGCCGCAGCACGGCGGTGGCGGTGACGAGCGCGGTGACGCCGGGTGCGGCGAACCGGTGACCAGGGGTCTCAGCGCCTGCGCCCGGTCCAGGTCGGCGTGGCCCTGCGCGAACACCCACGGCGGGCGGCCCGGTTCACCGCCGGCCAGCACCAGGGCGGCCAGGCCCAGCTCGGCAAAGGCCCGGTCGGCAGCGCCGGGTACGCTGGCCGGCACCGCGCCGAGGGTCCGGACCGGCGGCCGACGTAACCCGCGGGCCGGTGACCTGCGGGCCGGTGACCTGCGGGCCGGTGACCCGCGGTCCGTGATCCGCTCGGCGAAGGGAAAGCCCTGCAGGGCGATCAGCCGGTGCGGCGGCTGGTCCTCGACCGCTACCAGGTAGCGTATCCCGGCCAGCCGGACGTGCGCCGCAAGCGGCGTCTGGCTGATGCACGACGAGCTCGGTACGCAGGTCCGCGGCGGCCCAGGCTGAGCTGGGCCACCAGGTCGGGGACCGCGGCCAGGAACCGGTCGTCGACGTGCTGGCCCAGTTCGCTCGTCGGCCGGGGCGATCCAGCCCGGATGGTCGGCGGCGGAGAACCGGGAGATCAGCCACTGCACCTGGCCCAGGGCGTGACTTTCCTCGGTACAGGCCTGTTTCAGCGCGGCCCAGCTGGGCTGACCGTGTTCTCGCGCGATAGCGGCCTGCGCCTGGTGCAGGGCGGAAAATTCGCCCGCGGCTAGGCGGCGTTTGGCTTCCAGCCGCAGGTACCGCAGGTTGGGCCGACTGGGCAGTGAACGCGGCTCCACCGGACACGGCAGTCCTTCCCTCGCGCCCGGGGTCCGCTTGCATCGGGCGGGAAAGACTCGCCATCGATCGCATCGACGTTACCGGTGAGCTTGAAGCTCTGTCCGCGGACCCAGAGGCGGCCGGAACCACCATCATGGATCGTACTCCGATCTGCGGTCATTTTCCTGGGCAATTTCCGGGGACGAAGGTTGGGCCTACCGTAGTTGGTGACTTTGAGCGCTATATTGGTGACTATCTGTACTCAAAGATTCCAGGAGTCAACGGCCAGGCGCGGGGGCAGGTCACATGGGGGCACCACGGGCCAGGGCGGGACCGGATCTGGTCACCGACCGGGTACGCCGGGACCGATCGGCGGCGGCCGTGCTCGATTTCGCCGTGGCGCAGATACTGCGTGACGACACGGCGCTCGGCGCGCTGCCCGCCGTGCTGGCCCGGCTGGTCACCATGTCCGGGGTCCACGCCGCGGTGGCGTTCCAGCCGGCCGGGGGCAGGCGCAGGGCGGGGGGCAGGGGCAGGGCGGGGGACCCGGGTGCTGGCCATGCATCCGGCCGGTGCTGTCGAAAGCGGGCTGCTCGCCCGGGTCGGCGCGCTGACGCTGACGCAGCGGGACGCGGTGCCCACCGCCCCGGTGCAGGTGACGGTGGAATCGGGTGAGCCGGGCACCAGCGCGCTGCTGGCCTACTCGGCTCCGGTCGACGGCGTCTGCCTGTGTGCCCTGGCCCTGATCGGCGACGCGACGAGCTGGGACGAAGAGATCCGGGCCACCGCCCACGGCGTCGCCGTCATCGTGTCGACGCAGCTCCGGCACGCCAGCAACCTGGCCAAGTTCGCCGAGCGGCCGACCCTGACCCGGGAGCTCATCGCCGCATCCCCGACCGCGATCCTGGCCACGGACGCCGACGGCCGCTTGCGGGAGTTCAATCCGGCGGCCGAAAAGCTGTCCGGCTTCCGGCGCGACGATGTGCTGGGCCGGCCGATGGCGGACTTCCTGGTGCCAGAACGGGACCGGACGCGGTTCCTTGAGCACATCCGGACCTACCTGGCCACCGGTGACGCGGGAGAGTTCAGCGGCCCGATGCGCATATCCGTCATGAACGCGGATGGCACCGAGCGCACGGTCGAGCTGACCCCGGTGCAGATCACCGTCGGCGAGGAGGTCATCTTCACCGGCTTCCTGCGCGACCTGACCGAGATCGAGCGCTCTCATGCCGCGCTGGCCGACCAGAGCGAACGCCTCGACCGGCTGATCGCCGTGGCCATCCCCGGCATCTTGATCAGCGACGATCGCGGCCGGATCACGCACATCAACCAGAGCTTCGGCAGCCTCTTCGGGCTGAGCGAGCCCGGGCTGCTGGTCGGCACCCAGGCTCGTTTGATCGTGGGCCAGGTCGGTCCGCAGTTCGAAGACGCCGACGCGTTCACCCGGCGCAGCGCCGAGGTGCTCGGCACCCGGGAGCAGGTATCGGGAGCGCGAGTTCAAAACCGTCGACGGCCGCACCATCGCCCACGACTACTGGCCGGTGCTCGTCGACGGCCGATTCCGCGGTGACCTGTGGCTGGCCTGGGATGTGTCGGAGCGCGCGGCCCTGGAAGAACAACGCAAGCAGATGCTGGAAGCCGAGCGCCTGCACGCCGCGCTGGCCGAGCGGGCCCAGCGCCAGCTGAGCGAGCAGAACGAGCGGCTGCTCAAGCTCGACGAGGCGAGGAACCAGTTTCTCGCCATCGTCTCGCACGAGCTGCGCACGCCGCTGACCTCGATCGTCTCCTTCAGCGAGCTGATCAGGGGCGAAGCCGGGGGGCTGACCCCGGAAGGCGTCAAGTTCCTGGACATCATCGAGCGGAACGCCGACCGGCTGCACCGGCTCGTCGGCGACCTGCTCATGCTGGACCGGCTCGACGCAGGGCGCGCTGCCGCTGGACCTGGCGTCGGTCTCCATCGCGGACCTGACCGCCGAGGCGGTCAGGTCCGCCTCGGCCGGCGCAGCCAAGCAGGCTGTCAGGGTCGAGGTCAGCGCCGGAGTCGGGCCGGACGTACCGGCCGACCAGCGGCGGCTGATGCAGGTGCTCGACAACCTGATCGCCAACGCGGTCAAGTTCTCGCACCGGAATAGCCGGGTCCGCGTCACCGCGACGTACGACGACGGCCACTGGCGGATCGACGTGGCGGACGACGGCATCGGCATCCCCCCGGACGAGGTCGGGCAGCTCTTCCACCGCTTCGTCCGGGCCTCCAACGCGCGCACCGCGGGGCTGCCGGGGACCGGCCTGGGCCTGTCCATCGTCAAGGTTCTCGTCGAGATGCACGGCGGGCACGTCGAGGCGGACAGCACGCTGGGCCGCGGGAGTACCTTCAGCGTCTATCTGCCCGGGGCGCAGGCCCGGGCATGAAGGCCCGGGTCCTGGTCGTCGAGGACGACAAGGACATCTCCCTGGGCATCCGCACCGTGCTGGACCGGAGCGGCTTGGAGGTGTCCAGCTCATCCGACGGCAAGGAGGGCCTGCGCGCCTTCCACGTCACCCGCCCGGACCTGGTCGTCCTGGACATCGGGCTGCCGACGCTGGACGGATGGGCGGTGCTCGAGCGGATCAGGGACCTGAGCGATGTCCCGGTCCTGATCTTGACCGCGCACGGGAACGAGGCCGAGAAGGTACGCGGGCTGCACAACGGGGCCGATGACTACCTGACCAAGCCGTTTTCCAACCGCGAGCTGGCGGCCCGGGTGGAAGCGCTGCTGCGGCGGCCGCGGACCGGCCAGCCGCAGGCCGAGGTGTTCGACGACGGCCTGCTTCAGGTGAAGCTGGAATCGCGGGAGGTCAGCGTGGGCGGCACGCCGATCACGCTGACGCCGACCGAGTACCGGCTGCTGTTCGCGCTGATCAGGCATCCGGGGCAGACCCTGGCCCCCGAACAGCTGCTCAAGCTGGCCTGGAACGACCCGATGGGGGTGGGCCCGGACCGGGTGAAGTTCGGCGTCATGCGGCTGCGCCGCAAGCTCGACGGCGAGCGGCAGCGGGGCGGGCGCCTCCATCCAGGCGGTCCGGGGGTTCGGCTACCGGTACGTGACTCGCCGAACCCGCGGGTTAGAGCCGCAACTGTCCTGCACCGGGGCGGCAACGAGGTCAGGCTGCCGGTTCGGGCAGATTGTGGCCCATGAGCTCAGCTGGGCGGATTCTGGTCGTCGAGGACGATCCCGAGGCGGCGCTGTTCGCCGTGCACGTACTGGCCAACCGGGGACATTTCGATGTTACCCACACGGCCGATCCCGCGGTCGCGCTCCGGCTGGCGGTCACCGAGCACTGGGACCTGGTGCTGACCGACGTCCAGCTGCCGGGGATGAGCGGGCTCGAACTGCTCGATGCGCTGCGCCAAGTCGCTCCCGCGCTGCCCGGTCGCGGTGGTGACCGCCGCATCGGGCGGAGCTCCATGCGGCTCGACGGGGCCGACGTGTACCTGGAAAAGCCGCTCCGGATCGCGTCCGGCTGCTGGCCACCGCGACCGCGCTGATCAGCCCGGGGGCGTACCGCGCGGTAGCACTAGGGTTGAGGTGTGACGAATCTCGACGAACTCAACGGGGCCGCAGTGGTCGTGACCGGCGGCGGCGCGGGGATCGGCCGCGCGCTGGCCCGCGGCGCTGGCCGCGGCGGGCGCGCAGGGTCGTGGTCAACGACCTGGACGCCGGGGCCGCGGCGGCGGTGGCCGAGCAGGTGGATGGCTACGCGGTACCGGGCGACGTCTCGACCTCCGGCGGCGTGCACGACCTCATCGCCGCCGCCCGCGAGCACCTGGGCTGAGATCGACATCTACTGCTCCAACGCCGGGATCGCGGCGGGCACCGCCCCGGACACCCCGGAGGAGAACTGGCAGCGGTCCTGGGAGGTCAACGTCATGGCCCATGTCCGGGCCTCGCGGGAACTGCTGCCGCGAGTGGCTGGATCGCGGCCGCGGCTGCTTCGTGGTGACCGTGTCGGCCGCGGGACTGCTGACCATGCTGGGCGCCGCGCCGTACTCGGTGACCAAGCACGCGGCCGAGAGCTACGCCGAATGGCTGGCCGCGACCTACGCGCACCGCGGCCTGACCGTGCACTGCATCTGCCCGCAGGGGGTCAAGACGGCCATGCTGGCCGAGTCCGGCCAGGCCGGGCAGGTCGTCCTGCAAGACGCCGCGATCGAACCCGAGCAGGTGGCCCAGGCGCTGCTGGCCGGGATGGCCGAGGGCCGGTTCCTCATCCTGCCTCATCCGGAGGTCGCGGAGTACTACCAGCTGCGGGCCGGCCAGCCGGAGAAGTGGCTGCGCGGGATGAACCGGATGCAGCAGCGCATCGAGGAAGTCGAGCGCGGCTGGGAAGGAGAGACGTCATGAGAGCGTGGCAGGTACTCGCACTTGGCGACCCGCGCGAGGTGCTGTCGCTTGACCAGGTCCCTGACCCCGAGCCCGGGCCCGGCCAGGTGCTGGTGCGGGTGCTCGGAGCGGCGGCGAACTTTCCCGACGTGCTGATGTGCCAGGGCGCCTACCAGGTCCGCCCGCCGCTGCCGTTCACCCCCGGCATCGAGCTGTGCGGTGAGGTGGTCAGGACCGGGGACGCGGTGACCGGGTTCGCGGCCGGGGACCGGGTCATCGGCAGCCCGGCGCTGCCGGCCGGCGCCTACGCCGAGCTCGCGCTGATGAACGCCGGCGCGATCCTGCCCGCCCCGGACGGGCTCGACGACGCCGAGGCCGCCGCCTTCTTCATCACCTACCAGACCGGATGGTTCGGCCTGCACCGGCGGGCCAAGCTGACGGCCGGCGAAACGCTGCTGGTGCAGGCGGCGGCGGGCGGCGTCGGCAGCGGGGCGGTCCAGCTCGGCAAGGCGGCCGGGGCACGGGTCATCGGCGTGGTCGGCGGCCAGCACAAGGCCGAGGTGGCGCGCGAGCTTGGTGCGGACGTGGTGATCGACCGGCGCAGCCAGGACTTCGTGGCCGTCGTCAAGGAGGTCACCGGCGGCCGCGGCGCCGACGTGGTCTACGACTCCGTGGGCGGCGAGGCGTACACCAAGTCGACCAAGTGCATCGCGTTCGAGGGCCGGATCCTGGTGGTGGGCTTCGCCAGCGGGCAGATCCCCTCGGCCGCGCTGAACCACGCCCTGATCAAGAACTACTCGATCGTCGGGCTGCACTGGGGCCTTTACCAGACCAAGGAGCCGCAGGCCATCGGTGAATGCCACCGGCAGCTGACCAAGCTCGTGGCCGACGGCGCGATCCGGCCGCTCGTCAGCGAGCGGCTCGGGCTGGAGGAGGTGCCCGGCGTGCTGCACCGGCTCTCCCGGGGCGACACCGTGGGCCGGGTCGTCTTCACCCCGTGAGCGCCGGGGTGGCCAGCCAGGCAGGAGCGGCGGAATCCTGCCTGGCTGACCGCGGGCTTATCGCGGCTACGTGCTGCGCTTCCAGGTGACGGAGAACGCGTTGCCGCTGCCGTTGAGCGCTCCGGGCTGGGCCTCGACGTTGCCGGAGGAGTCAACCATGGTGATCTCGTCGTCGGTGAAGGAGGAGATCACGCCGGACTTCGAGCCCGCCGTCACGGTCGAGCTCGTCTCTGACCAGGTGCTGAAGTGGGTCAGCGGGTAGGGACCCGAGGAGCCGCTTGGTGCTTCCGCGATCCACTCGGCGCTGCTGTTCGCACAGCCGGAGCAGGTCTGGGTGGTGGTGAAGCTGTTGGCGGTGTGGGTGGAGTCGGTGACCTTGAGGGTGTAACTGCTGCCGCTCCTGACCACCGAGGCGCTGATGCTGTCGCCCGCTGCCACCGACTCGCCGACCACCTGGATGTCGTTGGTCGGGTACATCTCCCACCAGCTGAACTGGTAGGCGGTACCGAGGTAGCACTCGATGAGCGTGCCGTCCTGTTCCACCGAGTCGCTGGAGTAGCCGTCGATGCCGACCCAGAAGGCGGCCAGGGAGGTCGTGCTGCCACTGCAGGTGGCCGAGGGCTCTTTCCAGCTGCCCGTGACCTTGCTGAAGCCGCTGCCCGTGTCTGCGTAACCCGACCAGTTGCCGCTTTGCACCTGGGTCAGGCCCCTCAGGTGATGCGTGCCCGGCACCTGCTGGTCGCTGGCGTGCTGACCGATCGCGAGGTGCTTGATCGCGGCGCGGGCGATCGCGGTCGCGCTGGCCGCCTGGGGGGTGCTGGCGCTCGCCGCCGAGCTGAAGCCGGTCAGCACGGCCAGCGCGGGCAGGAGGGCCATCAGGGGATAGAACAGGAATCTGGGGAGACGATGCATGGTGGTATTGCCTCTCGCGCGAGGCGGCCCTGTGTAGCCGCCCGTGCTCCGATAGTAACTTTCACCATTTTTGCCATCAATATTTGATGGGGTAGTTTTTTTCTTGTTGAGTTCCGGCGGAGGAAGTCGATGGCACGGTGCACCCCTTAGAGGGGTACCGATGGCACTTCCACTTCCTTCGTCTCAGAAGATGGCCGGGCCGCCGAGGGCGGGGAGGCTGATACGAATAGGGCATGGCCGCTCGCGTGGTGCTCGTTCACAGTCCGCTGGTGGGGCCGGAAACCTGGGAGCTGGTCGCCGCCGAGCTGGCCGGGCGAGGCTGGGAGGTGGGCGTCCCTGACCTGACCGGAACGGTCGCGGCCGGCCCGCCCTACTGCGTGCGGCAGGCCCGGGTGATAGCCAGCGCCGCCTCGGGCCCGCCCGCGGTTCTGGTCGGGCACAGCGGGGCGGGGCCGCTGCTGGCCATGGCGGCCGCCCTCGCGGGTCAGGTCAGCGGTTATGCCTTCGTCGATGCCGGACTGCCGATTCCGGGGCAGACCTGGATGGACACCGTGCCACCCGACCTGGCCGCCCAGGTACGGGGGATGGCCGATGACCGGGGCTGGCTGCCGCCCTGGCCGCAATGGTGGGGCGATGAAGCCATGGCCGAGCTGCTCCCGGATCTGGCGGCGCGGCGGAGCTTCACGGCCGGCTGCCCGCCGCTGCCGCTGGCGATGTTCGAGGAAGTGCACCCCACGACGCCACCATGGCCCGATGCGCCCGGTGCCTACCTGCAGCTGAGCGAGGCCTATCAGGACCAAGCGGCCCGGGCCAGGGAACTCGGCTGGCCCGTCGCGGAACGGATGAGCCACCACCTCGCGCCGCTGGCTCATCCCGCCCTGGTCGCCGGAGCGCTGCACCAACTGCTCGGCCAGCTCCGCTCCCCCGCGTAACCGGTCAGGCGGCTTGGAGGGAGCGCTTGGCTAGGCCGAGGGCGAAGCCGTCGATGGCGGTGACGGGGGGCTCGGTCGGGTCGGTGGCGGCGCCGAGCGTGACGAACAGCGGGGTGAAGTGCTCCACGGTGGGGTGCGCGTAGGGCATGCCGGGGGCACGGGTGCGGAAGCCGGCCAGCTCGTCGACGTCGCCGCGGGCCAGCGCGTCCGACGCCCAGGCGTCGAAGTCGCTGGACCAGCCGGGCACCTGGTCGGGGTGGCTCCAGTCGAGGAACGGCAGGCCGTGCGTCATGTACCCCGAGCCGATCACCAGGACGCCGGTCTCGCGCAGCGGCCGCAGGCGCCGGCCAAGGTCAAGCAGCCGCCCGGGGTCGTGGGTCGGCATGCTGAGCTGAAGGACCGGCACGTCGGCCTCCGGGTACATGATCTTCAGCGGGACCCACGCTCCGTGGTCCAGGCCGCGGCTGGGGTGCTCGTGCACCGGCTCGGTGTCGGGCATGAGCTTGGCGACCTGCCCGGCGAGGTCGGTGGCGGCCGGGGTGTCGTACCGCATCCGGTAGTACATCGGGTCGAAGCCGCCGAAGTCGTAGACCAGCTCGGCGGGCTGGCGGCTGCTGATGCTGAGCGGGGCCGACTCCCAGTGCGCGGAGACGATGAGGACCGCCTTCGGCTTGGGCAGCGCCCGGGCCCAGGAGTGCAGCTCGGTCATCCAGCCTGTCATCTCGAACAGCATCGGGGCGCCGTGGCTGAGGTACAGGCTGGGCAGCGGACCGTCGCCGGGGGTCCACAGCCGGTGGGCCACGGCCCGCTCCGCGTCGGCGGCCCGGCGCAGGTGCGCGGCGAACGGGTGCTGGCTGGGAAGGTCGGCGGCCGCGGCGGTCCGGGCGGAATCGGTGGACATGCGGGCTCCTGGGGTCCGGCAGCGGAAAATTAGTTGCCGCTACAACCAACACGTTAGCACGCTTTGGTTGTAGTGACAACTAATTGATGGGATGATGTGCCGGTGGATGTGTCATGGCTGAACGACGAAGAGCTGGCGGCCTGGGTGCGGCTGGCGGCGGTGCTCGAGCTGCTGCCCGCGGTGCTGGACTCCCAGCTGCGCCGGGACGCGGAGCTGACGCACTTCGACTACTACGCGCTGGCGATGCTGTCGGAGGCGCCGCGGCAGACCCTGCGGATGACCTCGCTGGCGGCACAGACCAACGCCACCTTGCCCCGGCTCTCCCACGTGATCCGCCGGCTGGAGGATCGGAGCCTGGTGGAGCGCTTTCCGTGTCCCGACGACGCCCGGGCCACCAACGTCCGGCTGACGGCCGCCGGGCAGGACAAGGTGCGCCTGACCGCGCCGGGCCACGTCGCCAACGTCCGGCAGCATGTCATCGACGCCCTGACCCCCGAGCAGGTCCGCCAGCTGGCCGGCATCACCGAAGCCATCTTCGGCCGGCTCGACCCAGACGGCACGATGACCGCGCTCTACCATCGCTACGACCCTGATCCAGCCGACGAGGTGTCCGCGCCGACCCGCTAAGAATTATCTGGGCAGATAGGTACTATCTCGCATTTAGCTGCCATCACAAGGTGCTATTGCGTGTCCTTGCGATCGGAAAGTGCGTGGACCTAAAGTAGGTTGTGTATCCGCAGGAAGAAAGCCGGGGCGGCGTACGCTCAGCTCGATGATCAGTAAACTATCGGCGGCGCGGGCCTATTTATTGGATGGTCACAGTCTAAGGAGATAAATCGGATATGTCTGCTGTCCCGCTGGCCCACCGGGTTCTGGCCGGTGTTCCCGACACCCAGACGTGATGAAGCACCAAGGCATCGACGGGGTCCGCCGGGTGGTGATCTCGAGTTTCGATAGCTCGGGCAACCGGCACTATAACGGCGGGGGCGTGGCCGTCGTGGAGATGATCGCGGCCCGGCTCGCCGCTCATTTTGAGGTCACTGTGCTCACGGCGGGACGGTGGGGTCGTACCGAGGTCCGTGATGGTGTGCGTCGCGTACAGCTCCCGGTGGGATGGGCCGGACCGCGGGCAGGCCAGCTGCTCTTCCACGCCCTGCTGCCGTTCGCCGTGCGACGGATCCGGCACGATCTCTGGATCGAGAATTTCACCCCGCCCTTTTCCACGAGCTACCTCCCCCTGTTCACGCGCGCCCCGGTCGTCGGATTTGCCCAGGCGCTCACGGGCCAGGAATTGTCAGCCCGGTACGGGCTTCCGTTCTCCAGCATCGAACGGTGGGGGCTGCGTCTCTACCGCGACGTGGTGGTGCTCAATCCCGCCGACCGGGATCTGGTCCGCGATTCCAGCCCCGCCTCCAGGGTGCGGGTTATTCCTAACGGCATCCAGAAGACAATCCTCGACCAGCGGCTGCTCGGCCGCGGTGAACACATTTTGTTCCTGGGTCGTATCGACGTGTGGAAGAAAGGACTGGATGTCCTGCTCGCCGCGTATGAGCTGAGCGGGCTGGCGATGCCACTGGTCATCGCAGGAAGCGGTCTCCCGCGCGAGGAACGCAAGCTCGCCACCATGCTATCGACCACAAAAAGCAATGCCAGGTGGGTCGGCCGTGTCGTCGGCCAGGTCAAGCAGGACCTGCTCGAACGCAGCGCCTTCGTAGTCATGCCCTCACGGCACGAGGCGTTTGGCCTCGTCGCGCTGGAAGGCATGTCATGCGGCAAACCAGTGGTGCATTTCGATCTGCCCACGTTGCGCTGGATGGGAGAGGATCTCCGGATCCCTCCCTATGACGTCAGCGCGCTCGCCGCCCAGATGCGACAGCTGGCTGACGACGTGGGAAAAAGGCAGGAACTCGGGCTCAGGGCGCATGCCGTGGCGCAGACCTACGATAGCGATGAGACGGCGGATCGTTATTTCGAGCTTGTCCAGGAGATTCTCGGGCCCGGCGGAGACGGGTGGCGTCTTGGCCTGGGGGCAGGGCGTACCGACGGCGGTATTCGCGGCTGAACTGGGACGGTCCTCAGCTGGCTGGGCTCGGGGAGGGCGACGGGCAGTTGCCAGCGGCGGAGAGCAGCAGGTGCGCCTGGGTGGTGACGTGGCCGGCCGCGGTGAACACGCCGAGGATCGAGCCGGTGCCGTGCGCGTCGGCGGAGATCGCGGTCTGCAGGGAGGTCAGCGCGGACTTCAGGCCGCCGGACTGGGCGCGGTACTGATCGCCGGAGGCGTCGGCGAGGTGGTCCAGCTCGGTCCGGGCGGCGTCCAGGTCGGCGGTCAGCGCGCTGGCCGAAGTACCGCATCAGGTCTCGTTTGCCCGCTCTAGCAGCTTCGCCGGGGGAAGAAACCCTGAACCTGACCCACAGCGATGGACCGTCGGTGTTGTTGTGGCGACGACGATGGACCATCGGTGTCGTTCGAGAGCGGGAGCGCCCGGCACGGGTGTGCTGGGGGAGGCGGGTGGTGTTCACGGGATGCTGACCCTTCGCCGGGTGTGACCTTTACCGCACCATGCAACCGGGCGAACCCTGATTGCTGAGACACCAGTTGACGTGCCCGGTAATCGGCGTGGCATTCGGGTCGGAGTACTAGGAAAGACCCCGGCAGGCGGGGCAACGTTGCTGGGCGGTGGAACCGGAGTCCGTTCGGCAGATTAATTGATTGCACCGGGGCCGCGGCGGCGGTCATCGTAAGACGATGATGATCAGGCGAGAGGCGGACGGCGACGCCGAGGTCATCCGCGGGGTCGTGGACGCGGCGTTCGGCCGGCCCGGGGCGCCCGCGCGGGAGACGGCCGAAGCGCGGCTGGTCGACGAGCTCCGGGTCAGCGCGGCGTGGCTGCCGGCGCTCTCGCTGGTGGCGACCGGGCCGGGCGGGGAGATCAGCGGGCACGTGCTGTGCACGCGGGCGCACGTCGGCGAGGTCCCGGTGCTGGCTCTGGGGCCGCTGAGCGTCCGCCCCGGCCAGCAGCGCACCGGGGTCGGCGCGTTCCGGTACGCCGAACCGTTCGACCGTGTGTGACGGACAGCACGGAGCCGGACTCGCCCGGATTCTGGCGGTTCCCGGGCCAGACCGGGTGTCGTAGCCTAAGTCGTGAGCCAACTACGGATAGGAACGCTCGGTACGGCGCGCATCACCGAGTCCGCGCTGCTCGACGCGGCCAGGCACGTGCCCGACGTGACGGTGACGGGGGTCGGGGCCCGGGACAAGGCCCGGGCCGAAGCCTTCGCGCTGCGGCACGCGCTTCCGGCCGCCTACGGCTCCTACGACGAGCTGCTGGCCGACCCGGACATCGACGCCGTCTACATCCCGCTGCCGAATTCCCAGCACGGACCGTGGACGCTCAAGGCGATCGAGGCCGGCAAGCACGTGCTGTGCGAGAAGCCGTTCGCCTCCAACACCGCGCAAGCGGAACAGGTCGCGGCGGCCGCTTCGGCGTCGGGCCTGGTCGTCATGGAGGCCATGCACTACCGGTACCACCCGCTCGTCCAGCGGCTGGGTGAGCTCGTGGCCGAGCTTGGCCCGGTGCAGCACCTGCAGTGCTGGACGAGTTTCGTCATCTCCGACCCGGCTGACATCAGGTACGACTACGACCTGGCCGGAGGCGCCCTGATGGACGGCGGCTGTTACGCGGTCGACTGCCTGCGGCTGCTCGGCGGCGGGGAGCCCTCGGTGGCCGGGGCGCTGGCCGACCCGTGGCCCTCCCGCCGGGCCGCGGCCGGGGAGGCGGCCGACCGGGCGACGGCGGTCCGGCTGACCTTCGGCGGCTCGGCCGGGACGGGCTGGTTCGAGTCGGCGTTCACCCGGGATGGGGACTTCCGGGCCGATGTGCACGTCAGCTGCCGGGACGGGCAGGTCAGGATGCAGAACTTCATCCTGGCCCACGAAGGCCGGGTGACCGCGACCAGGAAGGGCTCGGTGATCGCCGACGAGCGGGCCAGCGGGGTCACCACCACCTACACCTACCAGCTTCGCGCGTTCGCCGCGGCGATCGCGGCCGGCCCGGCCGGGACGGTGCCGACGTCGGCCGCGCAGGCCGTGGCCACCATGCGGGTGATCGACGACGCCTACCGGGCGAGCGGGCTGGCCCTGCGCCCGTGATGAGGGCGCCCGTGATGGACGAGGCCGGGCGGGACGCGGCGCGGTTCGCGGCCGACCTGATCAGGATCGACACCACCAACCGGGGCGGCGGGGACGCCTGGGAGCGGCCGGCCGCGGAGTACGTGGCCGCGCGGCTGGCCGAGGCGGGCCTGGAACCGGTCCTGCTTGAGTCCGCGCCCGGTCGGGCGAACGTGGTGGCGCGGGTCAGCGGCACCGGGGCGGGCCGGGGGCGCTGCTGCTGCACGGCCACCTGGATGTGGTGCCCGCGGACCCGGCCGCCTGGTCGGTGCCACCGTTCTCCGGCGAGATCCGGGACGGCGTGCTGTGGGGACGCGGCGCGGTCGACATGAAGAACGCGGACGCGGTCCTGCTCGCCCTGGTCAGCCACTGGGCTCGCGAGGGCGTCCGTCCCCGGCGCGACCTCGTGCTCGCCTTCACCGCCGACGAGGAGGACACCGCGCAGTTCGGGGCGCAGTGGCTGGTCGAGCGGCACCCGGAGCTGTTCGAGGGGTGCACCGAGGCGATCGGGGAGTCGGGCGCATTCACCTTCCACGCCGGGCCGGGCCTGCGGCTGTACCCCGTCGCCTCCGCCGAGCGGGGCACCGCGTGGCTGAAGCTCACCGCGCACGGCCACGCCGGGCACGGAGCCAAGCCGAACGCCGAGAACGCGGTGACCCGGCTGGCCGAGGCGATCAGCCGGATCGGGAACCACGCCTGGCCGGTCCGGCTGATCCCGACGGTCAAGGCCGCGTTGGACGCCATCGCGGCCGCGGTCGGAGCGGGGCCGGTCGAGGAGGGGCCGATCGCGGCGGAGCTGCTGGCTCCGCTGGGGGCGGCGGCCGCGCTGGTCGCGGGGACCGTGCGTAACAGCGCCAACCCGACCATGCTCCAGGCCGGTTACAAGCTGAACGTGATCCCCGGCGAGGCCGTCGGCTACGTGGACGGGCGGGTCCTGCCGGGCTTCTCCCACGAGTTCCGCGCCACCCTGGACGAGCTGACCGGACCCGACGTGAGCTGGGAATACGCGCATCAGGAGGTTCCCCTCGAGGCCCCGCTCGACGTCCCGCTCATGGCCGGCATGGCCCGCGCGCTGCTGGCCGAGGACCCCGGCTCGACGGTGGTGCCCTACTGCATGAGCGGCGGCACCGACGCCAAGCAGTTCGCCCGGCTGGGGATGGCGTGCTACGGCTTCACGCCGCTTGTGCTCCCGGCGGGCTACGACTACTACGCCATGTTCCACGGCACCGACGAGCGCATCCCGCTGTCCGCCCTGGCCTCCGGCGTCCGGATCATGGACCGGCTGCTGCGGAAATAAATGCCGCCTGGGTGATATCTCATGGCCCGAACGGGGCATGGCTCGACGTGGTGAGCGATGGGCAGGAGGTACTCAGTGACCGTAGTCGAGAGGCCGTCCGGCACGCAGGTGGCACCGGGCTGGCTGGGCGGAAGGTTCCGCCTGGACGAGCGGATCAGCGTCGGCGGGGGCCTGTCCCTGTGGAAGGCCACCGACACCGTGCTCAGCCGTCCCGTCACCATCTACCTGCTCCCCGCCGGACAGCCGGTCCCTGACCGGGTGGCCGAGGCCGCCCGCGCCGCCGCCCGGATCTGCGACTCGCGGCTGGCCACCATCTACGACACCGACCTCGACTCCGACCACCCCTACATCGTGACCGAATGGGCGGCGGGCACCCATCTGGAGGACCTGGTGCTCTCCGGGCTCCCCACCCCGGCGCTGGCCGCCGCCATGATCGCCGACGCCGCGGACGCGCTGGCCGTCGCGCACCAGGCCGGGCGGCCGCACCTGCGGCTGACCCCGCGCTCGCTGCGCTGGGACACCAGCACCGGGCTGAAGATCACCGGCCTGGGGCTCGACGCCGCGCTGTGCGACCCGGGCGAGGAGGACCCGCTGCTCGCCGATCCCCTGCTCGCCGACACCAGGGCGCTTGGGCGGATGCTCTACGCCCTGCTCACCGGGTTCTGGCCCGGGCCGGACGCCACCGCGCTGCCGCCCGCGCCCCGGTACAAGGGGCGGATGTGCACGCCGCGGCAGGTCCGGGCGGGCGTGCCCGCCATCCTCGACGCCATCACCTACCAGGGGCTGCGGGGTCAGGCGCCGGACGCTCCGGCCCGGCCGCTGACCCCGGCGGCGCTGGCGATGGCGCTGCGCGGGGTGCAGCGGCCGTCCATCCAGGACGACGCGCGCGAACCGGTGCGGCCGTGCCAGCCCGCGGGGCGGCCGCAGGCCAGGCACGCCCGGGCCCGCGCAGGCGTCAGGCACCGCAGCACGCTGCTGCGGGCGGCGGTGTGAGGTAGGTCCGTTCGGGCTAATGGGGGTCGAGCAGGGAGCGGACCCGGTCCTGGCCCAGGGCCAGCAGCAGGGTCGGCAGCCGCGGGCCGGTGTCCTTGCCGATGAGCAGCCGGTACACCAGGATGAACCAGGTGCGCTGGAGCGCCTTGAGCTCGGGCGTCGGCGGCGCGCTGATGGGCAGCCCGAGCTGGAGCTTGGGGATCCCGTAGAGCAGCGTGGTCAGGCCCTCCAGGGACCAGTCCGCGGTCATGCCGTCGGTCAGCAGCTTCAGCGCGCCGCGTTCGGCGTCGGACAGGGCGGCGAGCATGGCGGCGTCGGGAGCCTCCCGGACCCGGGTGCGGTCGGCCGGGAGGACATACTCGTTCACCCAGGCCTGCGCGCAGTCCAGCCGCGGCCGGACTTCGGCCAGCGAGGTCACCGGATCATCGGCGGTCAGATCCCGCACGATCCGCAGGATCTGCGCCTCGTGGCCGGCCGTGATGTCCGCCACCGAGGCCAGGGTCGCGAACTTCAGCGGCCGGGGCGTGACCGGCAGCGGCCCGTCCGCGGGGCCGGCCGCGCGGGCGTACACCGCCTGGGTGGCCGCGTCGGCCAGGCCGTCCGCGACCCGGCGGGTCAGCGCGTCCCACTCGTCGTAAACCCGGCCCACCTCGGCGTCGAAGGCGATCTTGAAGGCCTGCTCGGGCCGCCGCCTGGCGTACAGCCAGCGCACCAGCGGCGCCTCGAAGATCTCGAGCGCGTCGGCCGGGGTCGGCGCGTTGCCGGCCGAGCTGCTCATCTTGGCCGCCCCGGAGGAGGCGACGAACGAATACCCGAAGTGCAGCGGCATCTCGCCGCCGAACAGCCCCACCAGCTCCCCGCCGACGGTGAAGCTCGACCCCGGTGAGGAATGGTCCACGCCCGCGGGCTCGAACGTGACCCGCTCGTAGGCCCACCGCATCGGCCAGTCCACCTTCCAGACCAGCTTCCCGGCGACCTGCGCGATCGGCGTGGGCCCGACGCGCGCGCCGCAGGCGCAGGTGTAGGAGATCTCGGTGGTCTCGTCGTCGAAGCCGGTGACCGTGGTGTCGTCGCGCCCGCACACCGCGCAGTACGGCCGGAACGGGTAGTAGACCGCGGCCGGGCCGTCGGTGCCGTCGGGGTCGGGGTCCTCGGTGCGCTTGGTCTGGTACTTGCCCAGGACCGCGCCGATGTCGGCCCGGCGCCGCATCGCCAGCACGATCTGGTCCGCGTACGCGCCGGAGGTGTACATCTGGGTCTGGCTGATCTCGGTGACCCGGACGCCGAGCCGGGCCAGCGACTCGCGCAGCGGCTCCTTGAAATGCTCGGCCCAGCTCGGGTGCTGGCCACAGGGGTCGGGCACCGCCGACAGCGGCCGCCCGAGGTGCTCGGCGAACTCGGCGGGCAGGTCGGCCGGGACCCGGCGCAGCCGGTCATAGTCATCCCAGGACAGGATGTGGCGGCAGGGCGCACCGCCGCGCCTCACCTCGTCGGCGACCAGGTGCGGGACCATCAGCTCGCGCAGGTTCCCCAGGTGGACTGGGCCGGACGGGCTGATCCCGGACGCGCAGGTCGGCGCCTCGCCAGGGTGCCGGCGCTCACCCTCGGCGCGCACCAGTCCGGCCGTGCGCGCCACCCAGTCCTCGGCCGGAGCCACGAGACAGTCCACCTCCATCGTTTTCCGCAGGCATCAGCGTACAAGAAGCCCGGGCCGCGCCCGACGTGGCGCGGCCCGGGCCCCAGGCAAACCTGGTTAGCGGCGGAAGTCGCCCGCCAGCTCGGCCAGGTTCGGGATGCCGAGACCGACTCCCTCGTTGTAAACCTCTCCGGGGTTGCCGGTGTAGTAGATGTTGTCGTTGCTGGTGCTGGCCTCGTTCAGCTGGGTGAACGGGGAGTGACGACCCACCGCGGCGGCGTAGATCGACGGATTCCAGAACCCGATCCGGTGTCCCAGGGCCGAGTCGATGACCGCGGCCGAGCCGTTCAGCTGCGGGGCCACGAAGCTGGTCCCGCCGTATTCGGCGAGGTCATCGCCGCCGAACGACGTCCCGTACACCAGGTAACCGGTCTCGGGGTCCGCGTCGGTGGACAGGTCGGGCACGGCGCGTCCGTTGCCGTAACCAGTGGTCACCGACGGAGCGGGGGTGAAATTCCACTCGGTCGGCTCGGTCAGCCCGGGGGCCACCGTGATGTAGTCGGTCGGGGTCAGGTACTCCACCGCGTGGAAGTTGTGGGTGCCCGACACACCCTGCTGGTACACCGGGGTGGGCTCGATCTGGCTGAAGCCGCCGCCGCTGCCCACGACGAGGGATTCCGCCGTCTCGGCCAGGGGTTGGCCGGTAGTGGTCGCGACTGCCTGCCACAGGTAGTCCCAGCCCCAGATGCGCTGCGCAGGCACCGTCACGGTGGCCGAACCGTCCGGGCCGGTCAGCGTGCCGGTCCAGGGCAGCGTGGTGCCGCCCGCCGCGGTGATGTACGGGCTGTCGGCTGGGTTGTCGGCCGACAGGTTGGTGGTGCCCAGGTCTTCGCTGGCGGTGTAGGCGCCCGCGTCGGCCGAGGAGGTAAAGGCGGACTGCCCCTGCACGGCCATCTCCAGGAACGACTCGTCGAACGCGGCCGCGTAGGCCGACGCTTCTGTGCCGGACAGGATCGCCGCCTCGATGACGGTCTCGGACTCGCCCCAGCTGGCCGAGACCGAGGTGGCGACGTTCTGGCTGGCCGCGGTGAAGAACGCGTCGATGAACCCGGGGTCGGTGTTGGGCGCCTGGTAGTCGATCACGTTCGCGCCGGGTGCGATGGCCCCGGACTGCTCCACGTCCAGGTCGGTCTCATCGGTGCCCGAGGCGATGCTGGGCGCCGCCGGGCCGCCGTCGATGTTGTCCACCGTGAAGCTGCCCGTGCGGTTGACGTGCGCGATGTTGCTCCAGAAGTACTGCGGCGAACCCGGGTCCACGGCGGCCAGGGTGACGATGCCGACGGTCTGGCCGGTTCCGGTGGCACCGTGCGCGTACAGCGGGTTGAGGTTGTACGTGCTGGTGAAGAACGACGGCAGGTGGCAGCCGTTGGGCAGGCCGAAGCTGGCGAGGCAGGAATTCGAGCTGCCCGCCTGCGGCTTGAGCAAGCTGGTGGTCGGCTTGCTGGCGTGGTCGGCGTACGGTCCGTAGTTCGTCAGCCCCAAGATGGCCAGGACGAAGTGGGAAAGCCGGTACGGCAGCAGCGGCGACTTGGTGTTGCCGTGAACCGTCTGCGCGGGAATCCCGCTGAGCCCGTCGCGACCCGCCTGGGCCGGCACGTGATACTGCTTCTGGGTCACCGACAGCGCGCTGTCGAACTCTCCGGCGGTGCCGGTGGCGGACACGTCCACGTCGTCGGCGTAGACGTCGGTGCTGATGCCGAACTGCGCCAGGTAGCTGGTGAGCGCCGAGACGTTGGCCCGGGTCTGGCCGAAGGCGGCGGCGAACTGGCGGACCGACAGGTAGTTCCTGACGCCGCTGGTGACCGCGGCCTCCAGGAAGCCGACGTTCCGCTCACGCAGAATGAAGGACACGGTTTCCGGCGTGCTGGGCGGGGTGTCGCCGAAAACGCTCACCCCAGGCAACGACGCCACGTTGACTCCCGACGCCACCTGCTGCGGGGCGTTCGGGTTCGGGGTGGCGGCCGAAGCTGGACTCGCGAGCAACGCCAGGGGGGTCATGACCGTCGCCACCCCCAGCATCACCGCGGCCGATAGCCGCGTCTTCCTCATCCGGATCATGTCCTGTGCACCGTCCTGTGAGATCACTCGCCATGGTGGATTGTGTTGGCAATAGTAACCAAAAAGGCCCGGGCCGCGCCTGGCTGGCGCGACCCGGACCGTAGCAAACTAGCTGATTTTCCTAGCCACTTTTCCTAGCCACTTTTCCTAGCCAAGGTGGCCAGCGAGGTCACTGGCCACCTTGGTGAGGTCGGGGAAGCCGAGGCCGACGGCCTCGTTGTAGGGCTGCCCCGGGTTACCTGTGTAGTAGAGGTTGTCGTTGCTGGTACCGGCCTGGCCCAGCTCGGTGAACCCCGCGGCGTGGCTCAAGAAGCCGTGGGCGCTGCCGTAGATCGCCGGGTTCCAGAGCCCGACCCGGTGTCCCAGGGACGAGTCGATGACCGCGGCCGAGCCGTTCAGCTGGGGTGCCACGAAGCTGGTACCGCCCCAGCCGCCCTGCAGAACCGGTTGGCCGACCCCGGCGAACGACGGCTCGTACAGCAGGTAGCCGGAGTAGGGGTCCGCGTCCGCGGATACGTCGGGAAGCGCCCGCCCGGACCCGTAGCCGGCGGTCACCGGCGGGGTGGGGTTGAAGCTCCATTCGGTCGGCTCGGTCAGCCCGGCCACGATGGTCTGGTAGTCGGTCGGCGTCAGGTACTCCACGGCGTGGAAGTTGTGCGTGCCCGACGTGATGTCCTGGTAGAGCGGGGATGGCTCGACCGTGCTGAAACCGCCGCCGTCGCCCCCGATGTTCGACTCCGCCGCCTCGGCTTCTGTCTCACCGCTGACCTTGGCGATGGCCGGCCACAGGTAGTCCCAGCCCCAGGCGCGCTGCTGCGGCACCGTGACGGTGGCCGAGCCGTCGGCGCCGGTCAGCGTGGCGGTGAAGGGCAGCGTGGTGCCGCCCGCCGCGGTGACGTACGGGCTGTCCGCGTTGGTGTCGACCGACAGGTTGGTGGTGCCGAGGTCGGCGCTGGCGTCGTAGGCACCCTGGTCGCCGGACGACAGGAACATGGACTGCCCCTGGATCCCCATCTCGAGGAAGGCCTCGTCGAACGCGGCCAGGTAGGTGGCCGCTTCCTGGCCCGCCAGGACCACGGACTTGACGAAGGTCTCTGACTCGCCCCAGCTGGCCGAGACGGTGCTGGCGGTGTTCTGGCTGGTCGCGGTGAAGAACCCGTCGATGAACCCGGGGTCGGTGTTGGGTCCCTGGTAGTCGATCACGTTCGCGCCAGGCGCCAGCGATCCGGACTGCTCCAGGTCCAGGTCGGTCTCACCCGACCCGGCGGCGTCGCTCGGCGCACCCGGGCCACCGTCGATGTTGTCGACGGTAAAGGTGCGGCCGGTGCTCGGAATCTTCGCGATGTTGCTCCAGAAGTACTGCGGCGCACCCGGGTCCACCGCGGCCAGGGTGACGATGGCGAGCGTCTGGCCCTTGCCGGTGGCACCCTTGCTGTACAGGCCGTCGAGACCGTAGTTGGAGGCGTAGTTCGACGGGAGGTTGCACGCGTTCGGCAGGCCGGTGAGCGCGAGGCACTCACTCGAGCTGCTCGGCTGCGGCTTGACGACCTTGCTGTTCACGTGCGCAGTGGTGGTGGCGTAGGGACCGTAGTTGCTCAGTCCCAAGATGGCCAGCACGAACTTCGAGAGGTGATACGGCAGCAGCGGCGACTTGGTGTTGCTGTGCACGTTCTGCGCTGGGATCGAGGTTGCCCCGTCGCTGCCCGGCACCGCGGGCACGTGGTACTGGTTCTGCTTGACGGACAGGGCGGCGTCGAACTCCCCGGCCGTACCGGTGGCCGACACGTCCACGTTGTCCGCGTAGACGTGGGTCTTGATGCCGTAGTGCGCCAGGTAGCTCGTCAGCGCGGAGACGTTGGCCGGGGTCTGGCCGAAAGCGGCGGCGAACTGGCCGACCGACAGGTAGCTCCTGACGCCACTGGTGACCGCGGCCTCCAGGAAGCCGATGTTCCGCTCCCGCAGGATGAACGATACGGTCTCCGGCGTGCTGGCGGGGGTGGTGCCAAACACCGTGGCGCCCGGCAGCGCGGCCGCGGTGACTCCAGAGGACACCGCCTCGGGCGTGTTCGGGCCGGGCGTCGAGGCCAAGGCCGGACCGGATAGTGCGGTGAGCGGAGCCATCACGGCGGCCACTCCCAGCAGTACCCCTGCCGATAGTCGCGTTTTTCTCGAAAAAATCATGTACCTGTGCACCGTCCTGTGAGCGTAATCGTCACGGTTAGTTGCGGTTAACCGTAGATTCTTCAAATTATGGCAGTTTGGCCCACCGATTCCGGCGCACTTCACCAAGATCGTCCGTAACTGACCAGCGTGTGGGCGCTTCTTACGGTGGGCGGCCGGACTCGGTCCAACGCTGGAAGACCTCGATTTGCCCGGCCGGCCAGCTGCCGTCGCACGGCATGGTGCCGTTGCGGAGGCGTTCGAGGATGTCGGCGGCGTGCGCCTGGACGTCGGCGTAGGACCACAGGTCGAAGGCGAACGTCATGGACTGGCGGTCCTTGGCGCGGAACAGCGGCTTGATGTGCGCCTCAAAGCTCACGGCCTGGCCGGGACCGGGCGCCGCGGCCGGTGTCGCCGCGACCCGGGAGCTCCAGTCCCGGACCGTGGCGACGTTGGTGACCAGGTAGGGGCGGGGGCGGCCCGCAGGTGGGTGGCAGTGACCGCGAGATCCCACAGAGACGGCGGACTCTGCTGAGGCGGGAGGGGTTCCTGGGGCGCCTGAGGTTGGTGGGGTGAGAGGAGGGCGGTGAGAGGGCGCAGGACGCTGTTGACTAGGCGGGCGACCGTGCGGGCGTCGCCTGGGGTGGCTCGCAGGGTTTGGTACGCGGAGGTCGCGAGGGCGGTCAGGCCGGCCAGCACGGGGTCGTCCGATGGAGTGACACCCAGGACCGTTTGGTGGAAATGGTCGGCTTGGGCCAGCAGGGTGGGGAGGTCCCCGGCCGGAGCCGGTGGTCCGGCCAGCCCGGGGATCCCGGCGGGCAGGTGGGCGGCCAGGGACTGGGCGATCGCGGCCAGAGTTGACCGGACCGCGGCGAGGCCGTCGGCCACTCCGGGGTCGCACGGGACGCCGGGCTCGCAGAAGTCGGCGGCTTGCTCCAGCCGTTCGGTGAGCAGGATCCAGGCCGCCTGCCGGTGCGGCAGGACGTAGTCGGATTCGTAGAACAGCTCGAAGCTGGGACCGGCCGTCCGGCCGGGGTACTCCGGACCCGCCGGGAGCGTGGTGACCAGGTCGCCGAGCGGCTTGATGGCACCGAGCATCAGCGCGGTGGACGCGCCGGGTCAGCGGCGGCCCGACGAACAGCCATTCCTCGCCGCGGGAGTCCGCCAGGTGCGCGATGCCGGCCTCGATGGACCGGTACAGATGCCCGACGGTGGCGAAGTCCTGGCCGCGCGGGACGATGTCGCCCCGGGCCATGGCGGGCGCGGCGCGGCGGAACGCGGCCGTGCCGTCGGCGTCCTCGAGGTCCATCCCCTCGGGGCGTTCGAGGAACATGAAGTGGCGCAGGGCCGCCTCCCCGAACGGGATAAGCGCCAGGTGCACGCCGGCCGGGTAGGCGCTCGCGGGCTGGGGAAAGTTCGGCCGGGACAGGTGCGGGGCCGCGCCCACGGCGGACAGCACGTTCTGCACCAGGGACAGGTGCAGCATCTCCTGGGCGGCCACGTGGGAGATCGTGGCGCGCCAGCGCTGGACGGCTTGGTGCTCCTCGGCGGTGAGCCCCTCCTCCTGCGACTGCTTCAGGCTGAAGGCGGCGTACAGGTACTGGCACATGATGCCGTGCTCGAACTCGGCCGCCTCGCACAGCATGTAGATCAGCGCCTCGCGATGCTCGATCACGAACGGGGCCTCGGGCGGAGCCAGGCCGCCTCGGCTGGCGATCACCTGCGCGAGCCGCCCGCGCGGGGGCTGGATCGGGGGCTCGTGCGGGGGCTCGCTCGGGGCGGCGGATACCTGGTTGCTGTCGGTCAGGGTGCGGCGGCGGCCGGGGACACGTGATCGCGCCAGGAGTGGCGGGGCTCGAAGCCGAGGACCTGGCGGGCGCGCTCGATGGCGAGCAGCGTTTCGAACTCCCCCACCTCACGGGTCAGCCGGACATCGGGGAACACCTCGGCCAGCAGCGCGGCCGACGGGCGGTTCATGACGGTGTCGGCGGCCGCGATGATGAAGGCCGGGTTGCCGGCGACGGTATCCGCGGCGGCCTCCAGGGCGAGCCGGGCGGCCGCGGCCACGTCCCGCTGGTCGATGTAGCCCCACAGGTTCCACTTGCGCGCCTGCGGGTCCGCCCAGCGCGAGGGAAACTCCTGGTAGTCGTCGGGCGCCATGATGTTGGACAGGCGCAGCCCGATGTAGGGGATCCCTGACCACTGCGCGAGGTGGCCGGCGACCGTCTCGCTGGCCACCTTGGACAGCGCGTAGGTGCTGGTCGGGAACGGATAGTGGTCCTCGTCCACCGGCGCGTACCGCGGCGGCACGTCGAAGGGCAGGCCGAGGGTGGTCTCGCTGGAGGCCCACACCACCCGGTCCAGCTTGAGGGCCGCGGCGGCCTGGAAGACGTTGAAGTTCATGGTGATGTTGGAGTTGAACGTCACCGCGGGGGTGGACAGGCCGGGCGCCGGGATGTTGGCCAGGTGAACCACGGCGTCGGCCTGGCTGAGCACCTCGACCGCCTGCCCGTAGTCGGTCAGGTCGGCCTGGAGCGTGCCGCTCTCCCGTTCGGCCCTGGTCACCGCGATGTCGGTCGGAGCGACCTGATAGCCGTGCTCGCGCAGCTCGGCGACCACCGCGCGCCCGGCCTTTCCGGTCGCACCCGTCACGCATACCCGCTGAACCACTTCAGTCCCTCCGTACGTTGGAGCGTTAGTCGTCGTGTGACGCCGATACCCCGATAGCAGGGTTCGTGACACACGATCATGCACCCTGGGGTTAGCGGAGCTGCCAGGTGGGGCCGTCGGGGGTGTCGGTGATCAGGACACCTAGCTCTTCCAGTTCGGCCCGGATCTGGTCGGCGCGGGGCCAGTCGCGTTCCTTGCGGGCCTGGGTGCGGTCGGCGACCAGCTGCTCGATGGCGTGGCGCTCCTCCGCCGAGAGCTCGGCGACCGCGCGGCGGTGCTCCAGGCCGTCCGGGGTGAGGGTGGCCAGGCCGAGGCCGAGCAGCGCGTCGGCCGCCGCGACCACGGTGCGCTGGCCAGCCGGGGTGATGTCCGGGTCGCGCAGCGCTTCCTGTAGCGCCGCGAGGACCCGGGGGGTGCTCAGGTCGGCCGCGATGGCCGCATCGATGGTGTCGAGCAGCCGGGACGCCACCGGGTCCCCGGCCACGCCGGCCTGCGCGGCGGCGAGCGTCTCGACCGGCGGAAGCGGGCGCAGCGGCTGTACCCGGGTCACCAGCCGGCGCAGGGTGGCCTGCGCCGCCTCCACCGCCGCGGTGGTGAAGTCGAGCTGGCTGCGGTAGTGGCCGCCGAGCAGGAACAGCCGGTAGGCCATCGGGTGGAACCCGGCCTCGGTCAGGTCGGCCAGCCGCGGCGCCCCGCCCGCCGACTTGGCCATCTTCTTGGCGCCTAGCTGCAGGAATTCGGTGTGCAGCCAGTACCGCACCCACGGCTGGCCGTCGCCCAGGTAGGCCTCGCTCTGCGCGATCTCGTTCACGTGGTGCAGCTCGCGGTGATCGATGCCGCCGGTGTGGATGTCGAAGTGCGAGCCGAGCAGGGCCATGCTCATCACCGAGCACTCCAGGTGCCAGCCGGGTGCGCCCCAGCCCCACGGGGAGTCCCAGCGCATCACCCGGCGCTGGCCAGGCTCCTCGGCCCGCCACAGCGCGAAGTCGGTCTTGCGGCGGCGGCCCTCCACCTGCTCGACCCGCGCCGCCTCCAGCTGCCCCTCGGCGTCCATCTGGGCCAGCGCCCCGTAGCCGGGGTCCTTGGCGGTGTCGAAGTACAGCCCGGACGGCAGCCGGTAGGTGAAGCCCTTTCTTTCCAGCTCGGCCGCGAACTCGATCATCTGCGGGACGTAGACGCTGGCCCGGGGGTATTCATCGGCGGGCAGGATGTTGAGCGCGGCGATGTCGGTGAAGAAGATATCGGTGTAGAACGCCGCGATGTCCAGCACCGAACGGTGCTCGCGGGCCGCGGCCACCTCGAGCTTGTCCTCGCCGGTGTCGGTATCGGCGACCGCGTGCCCCACGTCGGTGATGTTGAGGACGTGCCGCACGGCGACGCCCTTCCACCGCAAGGCACGGCGCACCGTGTCCGAGAACACGTACGCCCGCATGTTGCCCAGGTGGGGAAACGTATATACGGTCGGCCCGCAGCTGTACAGGCCGGTCGTCTCGCCCGACGGGCAGAAGTCCTCCATCCGCCGTCCGAGCGAGTTGAACAGCTGCAGCTGATGGCGGCCCGCCACGTTTCCTCCCCTATCGGTTCCCGAGCGCCCATGATATGAGACCGGGAACCAGACCAGGGCGAGCAGGCAGCCGGCCGCGGCGATCACGGCGCGCGACGCTGCGCCCCGGCTGCCTTTACCATGGCAGGTGCCGTCTGCGGACGGCCCGCTGCGAGCCGCGTTGGGAAGGCGCCATGAAGATCGACAACAGTCCGGCCCGGGGAATGCGGGATCTGCTGCCCGCCGACGTCGCGGTTCGTGACCATGTGCTGACGTCGATCTCCGCGGTGTACCGGCGGTTCGGGTACCAGCGGATCGAGACCCCGGCGCTTGAGAACATCGACCGGCTGCAGAGCGGTGAGGGCGGGGACAACGAGAAGCTGATCTTCCAGGTGCTGAAGCGCGGGCTGCCGCCGGAGGTCGCGGCGGGCACGCCGCTGCGGGAGCTGGTGGACCTCGGGCTGAGGTACGACCTGACCGTGCCGCTGACCCGGTTCTACGGGAGCAACCACGCGGCCCTGCCGATGCCGTTCCGGTCGCTGCAGGTGGGACCGGTGTGGCGGGCCGACCGACCGCAGCGGGGCCGGTACCGGCAGTTCTACCAGTGCGACATCGACATGATCGGTGAGCCTTCCGTGCTGGCCGAGGCGGAACTGATCGAGGCGACCGGCGAGGCGCTGGCCTCGGTCGGGTTGACCGGCACCACGATCCGGGTGTCGGACCGGCGGTTCCTGACCGCGCTGGCGGCCGGCGCCGGGGTGCCCGAGGAATCGTGGGATACGTTCTTCATCACGCTGGACAAGCTGGACAGGATCGGCTGGAACGGGGTGTCGGCCGAGCTGGCCGAGCTCGGGTTCAGGCCGGGCTCTGGTGTCGGCGGTGACGGAGAAGATTCAGGGGCTCACGGACGTGCCGCCGGGCAAGCTGGCCGAGGTGCTGGCCGAGAGCGTGCCCGGGCTGCCCGCGGACGTGCTCGAGGACCTGTCGGCGACCGCGGCGGCCCTCGAGCGGCTGGCCGCCGAGCGGCCGCTGAACTGGCAGTTCGACCCGACGCTGGTACGCGGGATGGGGTACTACACCGGCCACGTCTTCGAGATCATCCACCCGGAGATGAGCGGGTCGGTGGCCGGCGGCGGGCGCTACGACAAGCTGATCGGGCGGTCGCTGGGGCACGACGTGCCGGCCTGCGGGTTTTCCATCGGGTTCGAGCGGATCGTGGACCTGCTGTCGCGGAAGCTGGCGCGGGACGCCGTGGCCGTGCTGGTCGAGGCCGAGGTGCCGGTGGCGGACGCGCTCGCGGTGGCGCGGGAGATGCGCGAGGCATCCCCTGGGGTGGTGGAGACGGTGCGCCGGAGCGGGAAGTTCGGGGCCCAGTTGAAGCGGCTCGAGGCCGCGGGGTTCGGCGGGTTCGTGGTGGTACGGGTGGAGGACGGCGTGGTGGTGCGCGGGGAGCTGCGGACGCTGGTCAGCGCAGCTGGCCAGCCGCGCTAAGGTCATCGAAGAGCAGCTGATCGACCGGGGGCACCTGGGCCCGGTGCTCGTAGGAGAGCCAGGCTAGCTCGTCAATTTCTGCGCTCGGGGCCAGTGTCCCGACGTAGTCGGCGGCGTAGCAGCTCATCCGGACCACCGGGTCCCCTGCCTCATAGGTGCCGACGTGAGTCACGGTCTCGGGCCGCAGGGCCACCGTCAGCTCTTCCGTGGTCTCGCGCAACAAGGTCTGCAGATCGGTTTCCGCGCCTTCGCGCTTTCCTCCGGGGATGTAGAAGACGTCTTTCCCGCGCGGCCGGGCGCACAGGATCCGGCCGTTCTCCAGGAGCACCCAGGCCACCGTGTCGATGATGGTTCCGCTCCCATCCGCGGGAAACTCGATGTGAACCGACCCTACCGGGGTGGCGACCTGCCACGATAAGGCCATGGGCTCACAGCGCTTCCGCGCCGTCATCGCGGCCGGCCCTGGAGACAGCGCGGTCATCACGATGCCGTTCGATCCAGATGAGGCGTGGGGGGTCAAGGCGAACCATCCCGTCGGCGGCACGATCGACGGCGCGCGGATCCGCGCCAGGCTTTCGCCGGCCGGCGGCGGCTGGGTGCTGACCCTGGCCCCGAAGCGCCTGCTCGGCATGGGCCTCGCGATCGGCGCCGCCGTGACCGTCGAGCTGACCCCGGAAGGTCCGCAGCGCGGCGACCTGGCCGACGACATCGCCGCGGCGCTCACGGCCAACCCGGCGGCGGGTGCCTTCTTCGACACGCTGGCGCAGTTCTATCGCAAGGGCTACCTCCGCTGGATCGACGCGACCACCCGCCGGCCGGACCTGCGGGCCGCCCGCATCGCCGAAGTGGTCGACCTGCTCGCGGCGGGGATCAAAGAGCGGCCACGGGCTGGCTAGGGCGCTACCGGTGCGTGGTGGCGGGCGAGGATGTCGAAGAGGTGCCAGTGCTTCGGGCCATCGGAGGCGTGACCATCTTTTTCTGTCTCGTCCAGGCGGAGGACCTCCAGGCCGTCGAGCAGCGCATTGACCTCGGCCCGGGCATGGAAGGTCATGCCGGTGTCATCGGCCCAGGTGTCCCGGATGCCGAACAGCTGGCCCGCGAAGACCCCGCCCGGGGCGAGCGCCTGGCGGATCCGTGCCCAGCTGGCCGGAAACGACCGCGGCGGGCAGTACGGCAGGCTGAAGCCGGCATGAATCAGGTGAGCGCGCGGCAGGTCCGCCTCGGCGAACGACGCACGGACGACGCGGATCCGGTCCGCGGCCGCGGCCGGGATACGCGCGCGCAGCAACTCAAGGCCGCCTTCGGTAGCGTCCACAGCCGTCACCGACCAGCCGCGAGCCAGCAGCTCAAGGGCATCGGTGCCATCTCCGCAGCCGAGGTCGACCGCCATCCGACCCTGGCCGGCGCCCAACTCCTGGCACGCGGCCAGCAGCATCGGCCGCGGCTCGCGGCCGACTGACCAGGCGTAAAATTCGGCCCACTCCGGGTCATCGTCTTGCACTACATCATCTTGGGCCACTCCCCCATCATGCCCACGCCAGGTGAGCACGAACGGAGAACTGCGGGTTTAGCGACGGCGACATACTGAAACTGGACGTATCGCGGCATTCGGAGAGGACAAGCCCGTGCCCGGTATGCATCATCGGCTCGATCACAGCAGCGGGGCGACCCGGATCACGGCTGAGAAATGGCTCGCGGTACGCGCCGCGCTCGCCGACGTCTGCGACCGCTTCGTGGCGCTGGTCGCCGACACCGACCCGCAGGCCATGGCGACCGCCGAGTGGACCGTGATGGATACCGCGGTCCACGTGGCCGCCATCGCCTGGCTGTACACCGCGAAGGTGGTGTCCGACGACACGCCGCTGCCGATACCGAGCCTGCGCGAGGCGATCCTCACCACCACCGTCGACAACATCCACGGAGGGGTGAACGCACAGATTCTGCGCGACTACCCCGAGCGCGAGCCGGGCGCGGTCCTGACCAGGCTGCGTTCGGCTACCGACGAGATCCTGCGCCTGACCGCCGACGACGACCCGGCCAGAACGGCCCGCTGGCTCGGCGGCTCCAGCCTCCCGCTGGCCGGGTACATGGCCCACCTGACCAACGAACTGCTCGTCCATGGCCGCGACATCGCCCGGAGCGTCAACGCGCCCTGGCAGATACCCGAGGAGTACGCCGCGCTCTTCTTCGAGCTGTTTCTCGTCGAGATCATCAGAAACGGCGTGGGCACCCTGCTGGACGACGACAGGCCGGCTCGCACGGACCGCATCGCCGTCGAGCTCCGCTCGGCTTACACCATTCCCGTCACGCTCGTCCTGGAGACCGGCCGTGTCCACGTGGAGGAGCCGAGCCGCGACAACGACGTACGCGTCTACTTCAGGCCAGCCACCATGAGCCTCGTGCTTTTCCACCGCATCACCCGTTCCAGGGCCGCGATGACCGGCTCGCTGCGCGTCTGGGGCCGGCGTCCCTGGCTGCTGGCGCCGTTCCTGCGGAAAGTCCGCCTGCCCTAGGGGAATGAGCCGCGTTCGGCTATATTGCCTGTGTGATTTTGGTGGTCGAGTACGACTCGGCGTGGCCGCGGCGATTCGAGCAACTTCGCCAGGAGTACGCCGCGGCGATGGCGGCGGCGGGCGTGCCGGTGATGGCCATCGAGCATATCGGCAGCACCTCGGTGCCCGGCCTGGCGGCCAAGCCGATTATCGACTGCGACATCGTGGTGGCCGAGCAGGACGTGGCCGCGGGGTCAAAGGTGCTGACCGGGCTGGGGTTCAAGCCTCTCGGGGAAGTTGGCGTCCCGCTGAGATGGGCGTTCAAGGAGCCAGAGCGGCTGGCCGGGACCAACACCTACGTCATCGTGGCGGGTTCGCTGTCGCTGCGCAACCACCTGGCGGTCCGGGATACCTTGCGAGCCGACCCGGACCTGCGACAGCAGTACGCCGCGGTGAAGAAGCAGGCGGGCGCCACCGCCGCGAACATCGACGAATACGGCCGCGCGAAGAACGCCACGGTTCAGAAGATCCTCACCGCCGCCGGACTGACCGAGGCAGAGCGAGCCGCCATCAACGGCAATCAGGTGCCGTCGCACGACGAGTTTCCTCGGTAGCGGCGCCGTGCACCTCGGCCTCATCGCCATCGTGGTCAGCGAGTACGACCCGGCCATCAGCTTCTTCGTGGACGCACTGGGCTTCGAGCTCGTGGAGGATTCTCCGGCCCTGACGAACGACGGGCGGTCCAAGCGGTGGGTCGTCGTGCGACCGCCAGGTGCGGCGACCGGACTCCTGCTCGCGCAGGCTGACGGGGAAGACCAAGCCGCCGCCGTCGGGAAGCAAGCCGCCGGCCGGGTTGGTTTCTTTCTGCACGTCGAGGACTTCGATGCCGCGTACGCGCGGATGGCGTCCGCGAGCGTGCGGTTCCTGGGGGCGCCGCGCACCGAACCCTACGGCCGCATTGTCGTGTTTCTCGATATCGCCGGTAACAAATGGGATCTTATCGGTCCCGCCGGATGAGCTTCAGAAGGCGCAGTACATGACGTGCAGGCCCACCCGGCCCATCGTGGCATGCGCGAAAGCGCCGGGGATCGTCCCGATCACCGTGAAGCCAAGTCGCTGATAGAGCTCGACGGCCCGGTGATTGGATTCGGCGACGGCGTTGAACTGCATTCCCGCGTACCCGCGCTCTTTCGCCCAGGCGATGGCGAACCGGCACAGCTCCGTCCCGACGCCGCGGCCCCTCGCGTCGGGGGCAACCATGAAGCTCGCGGTCGACACGTGTGATCCCGGTCCGGGATGATTGGGTCCCATCTTGGCGGTCCCGACGACGCGCTGCTCCTCGGTCGCCACCACCGTCAGTCCCGGCGGCTCCTCCACCCAGAGGTGGAAGGCCTGCGAGCTGCTCATGGACGGGTCATAGGCGAACGTCTCCGCCGCCCGCACGACATCCCGCACGATCGGCCATGCCTGAGCCCAGTCCGTCTCCCTGATCTCCCTGATGTCCACCGCGCGCAAGTTAGCGAAGCTCGGCCGCTCAGGCAACCGCCTTTCCGCGGCTCGCCGACTCGCCGGCTCGCAGGTTTGTAGGTGACGGGTGGTACGTGCGTAAACCTGTGGTGCGGCGGGCCGGGGGAAGGATTGTGGTGCTGACCTGGCAGATCGGCGTCACTGACATCGAGAGCGCCATCGAGCGATGCCGCTCAGCTGGCATCAGCTTCGAACTCGAGACGAACAATCCGGCTCCGGGATGGAGCTACCGTCGGCTGCTCATCCGCACCCCCGGTGGCTACCGGCTGGCGCTTGAAGGACCCAACGAATAAAGCACAGCACCACAACGACCGCTGCGTCGGATCACAGGGCACCCCTGTGCCACATGCCGACTATGAACACGTCAGATCCACGCGAAGGCTGACCACCGAAGCGACGATACAGCTCAACGCCTAGCGGGATCCCAGCCGGCCCGTTCCGCCGCCTGGCGCTCGCGGCGACGCCGCGCATCCTCGATCCCGTGGCAGACAGCCAGGCGGATAATCCAGTAGAAGACAAACAGTGCAACCACCGATGACACGGCAGCCAGTAGCAGAAATAGCAAGTGCCAGAAGATGACGGTCCCTCCGATCATCCGACGAGCACCTAAGTTAGCGGCCCTCAAGTTTCGCGTATGCGACACCTGTCCGCAACCACCGCGACCAAAGTGCTCAAAATCCTGATGGACCCCGGTGCCACATGCCAACTGTGAACACATCCGGCCCGCGCGCCGGCTGACCATCGTAGCGACGACGCAACTGTGATGCTGCTGCTCATCGAGGCCGCCCGAACCGAAGAACCTCGCGTGGGGGGACATGGGGCCCTGGGTCTTGCCGGGATGCCCCTGACGCGACGAGGTCCGCTCGCGCCGCGTCACCGCCACGCCGACCGACTCGGGGTCTCCGGAGCGCTCTAACCCGCACGGCCGCGTACGGAGGCAGCAAGCCCGAGGAGGGTGGGCCGGCCTCCCAGCTCTTGGCGGGCCGGGTCCTGCCGCGCCCGCCGCGACACCAGGAGCCGGGTCGCCAGGGCACAGTTAAAACCCGCACGGGCGCCCAGCCTCTAGCCCGAAGTTACGGCTAATTCGGCAGGCGATTCCGGTCCTGAGCTGGAATTTTGCCGGGTCGGCTGGATCGTATTCTGGCTATTTCAGGGTCAGCGGGATCGGCGCGCCGATGAGCTCGAAGGCCTGCCGCTGGGCGGGGGTCGGCTCGGCGAGCATCGCGATGGTGACATCGGTGCCGGTGTACCGGACCTGGTTGCGGGTCAGCGTGGCCAGGTGCCCGAGCAGGCCGCGGAAGCTGTGGTAGGGCTGCCCGGCCGGGTCGTACTGGTATGAGGCCTTGGCCTGCGCGGCCGCGGACCGGCTCGCCGGGGTGACCGGGTTGTCCTGCGCAGGCGGGTCCTGGCCGGTGAAGGTCAGCGGCGCCCACGCGCGGCGCAGGTGCCAGGTCAGGTAGCAGGCCAGCATGCAGATCAGCACGTGGGCCTTGACGCGTTCCTCGAGCCGGTGGAACACCGGCCGCAGGTCCAGGTCGTCGGATTTGATGTGCCGGAAGTCCCGTTCCACGTATTTGAGGTTCTTGTACGCGGTGACCACGGCGGCCGCGTCGAGCTCGGCGGCGGGGACGGGGGTGCGCAGGACGTAGAACCCGTCCAGGGCGGCCTCGGCGTCGATCCGGTCCTGCCGTCGCTCGATGGCCAGGCTGGTGTCGGTGATGGCGACCTCGAAGTGCTTGGCGGTCTTGTAGGTGCTGATCACCTTGCCGACCTCGATCCCGGTGGGCCCGGCGCCGGTGAGCCGCCCGGAGCGAACCCGGGCAGTGATCGGGGCGAGGAGCTTCTCGGTGGCGGCCAGGAGTTCCTCGCGGGTGCGGGCGCGGTCGGCGGCCAGGACCGGGTTGCGGCAGGCGATCAGCCGCTCGCCGGGGAAGTCCGGCGAGGTGATCTCGGCCAGGTCCTGCTGGTCGAAGAGGCTGAGCTGGAGGGGGCCGTCGTCGGCCATCAGCTTGCGGATGGCGGAGGCGCGCAGCGCGGTGATCCACTGGTAGGGGTCTGGCTGCGGTGTCCCGTCGTCCCCGGCCTGGTTCATGGCGTCGATGCGGGCGCTGGTGATCATCCCGCGGTCGCCGACCATGACCATGTCCTGCAGGCCGAATGTCTTCCGCACCACCTCCGCGATCTCGGTGAACGCGGCGGGGTCGCCGGTGTTGCCGGGGAACACCCGGACCGCGACGGGCCGGCCGGACGGGTCGGTGAGCAGCCCGTACTCGATCTGCAGTTTGCCTTTCTTGCCGTCCCGGGAGTAGCCGCGGGCGGCCAGCGGGCAGTGGCGTCCTTCCAGCCAGGACGAGGACAGGTCAAACAGCGCCATCTTCGACGGGTTGGTCCCGGGGGCCAGGTGGCGGCGGGCCAGGTCCGCCTCGATGGCGTCCTGCCGGTGCCCGAGCCAGTCCATCGCCGCGTAGATGTCGTCGGTGGAGGCGCCGGCGACGCCGAGGTCGGCGCCCAGGGTGGTGTCGTTCTGCGAGGTCAGGGTGGACAGCTTGGAGCCGGGCTGGATCACCCGGGAGATGATCAGGGCCAGGGCCAGGTCCCGCTGCCGGCCCGCCGGGCCGAGCAGGGCGGGCAGCCCCAGCTCCTTGGCCATGACGTGCACGGCGGCGGCGTGGCCGTGCGGCAGTGACCCGGTGATGGTGACCGCGGCGGCGGCGGGGACCAGCTGCTGGCCTTTGAGGCCGGCGTCGATCAGGTCGATGACATGGCCGGGCAGCGTGGAGAGGTTGGCGACGGTCTCGTTCTTGACCTTGCCGCCATCGCGGTAGGTACGGCGCAGGTACGCCGAGGAGTAGTCCTTGCGGCGGCCCTGCTTGTCCACGTACCCGGTCTTGCTAACTCTGACTACGTGTACTTTCCCGCCGGTTTGCGTCATACCCAGATAATAACGTCGTTCCCGGGTTAGACCCAGTAGCGACACGCCGATTTTCTGACTACGCTCTGTGGCCGGATCTCACCGAAACGGCAGTTCAGAGCACAATGACTACAGAAGCTACGGCAACTTCGGTCTAGCTGACCGCCTGCATAGCCGGAAGGATGGCCAGTCATGGCGAATGATCCTGACCGATGGCACCGATGGCTGCTAGATACGCGGTTCGGGGGCGATGCCGCGTTCCGTGAGAAAGACCTTGCCGATTTCTTGTACCCCGTGCGGGATACCGTGCTTGACAAGGGCCGGTTGCGTCCCGGCGACACGGTCCTTGACGTGGGAACTGGTGATGGCCTCATTGCGTTCGGCGCGCTGGAACGACTCGGCTCGTCAGGTCATGTGATCTTCTCCGATATCTCACAGGACCTGCTCGACCACTGCCGCGCCGCCGCCACCGCCGAAGGGCTGCTCGACCGGTGCCGCTTCGTCCTGGCCCCTGCCGACTCCCTAGCAGGCGTAGCGGACGCATCGGCGGACCTGGTCACCACCAGGTCGGTGCTGATCTACGTCAAGGACAAGGCAGCGGCCCTGCGGGAGTTCTACCGAGTGCTGACCCCCGGCGGACGGGTGAGCTTGTTCGAACCGATCAACGTGCTGATGTCCCTCGCCGACCCTGACCTGTTCTCCGGCTACGACGTCAGCCCAGTCAGGACCCTGGCGGCGAAAGTCCAGGCGCTCTACCACTCCATGCAGCCGCCAGGCGAAGACCCCATAGTGGACTTCGATGAACGCGACCTCGTGCGCCATGCCCAAGGCGCCGGGTTCGCTGAGATCGAACTCGAACTACGGGTCAGCGTGAAAACCCGCAAAGAACCGGCTCCCTGGGAAGTCTTCATCCGCAAATCCGGCAACCCGCTCGTACCGACTCTCAGAGAAGCGCTGAACAGCGCGCTCAGCCCGCAGGAAGCCGCCCAATTCACCGGGCATCTCAGGCCGCTTGTCGAAACAGGCACCGGACGGGAGCGCAGAGCACTCGCCTACCTGACCGCTGTCAAAGAATAGAGAACTGCCCCACGGCCCTATCAGTCCTGAGCGGGGAAATCCCCACCAGACCCACAACAAACCCCAGGTAAGGCCCGCATGTTCATGAGCGGGCGTCCCGTCCCTGTGCGGGCACTGTACGGATGTGGTGCACCCCTGTGCATCGGATCCACCACGGAGCGGGGTAGCTGAGGGGGTGGGACGGGGCGGGCTGGGGACGGGCAGACTGGGGGGATGGAGATGCTGGGAACGCTGGAGCTTGGGTCGGGGTGCGGACGGCGGAGGACCTGGCCGCCTACCTGGGGGCCTTCGAGTCCATCGACCGCGATCCGGCGCACCTGCTGGTGGTCGGGCAGGCGGGCCAGGACATCGTGGCCACGATGCAGCTGTCCTTCCTGCCCGGCCTGGCCCGGCGCGGTGCGCTGCGGGCCCAGATCGAGGCGGTGCGGGTGGACCGGGCGTACCGGAGCCAGGGCCTGGGCTCGGCCATCATCACCTGGGCGATCAGCGAATCCCGGCGGCGGGGATGCGGGCTTGTGCAGCTGACGAGCGACAAGTCCCGTCCCGCCGCGCACCGCTTCTACGAGCGGCTCGGCTTCAGCCGCCACCCACGAGGGCATGAAGCTCACGCTTTAACGGCGACGGTCGCGGGGATCGGGTCGCGGGAGCCGTAAGCTAAGCCGGGGGCCAAGGAGGCGTACGTGGGCGAGCCAGCCGTCGCGGTACGGGGACTGCGCAAAAGCTTCGGACCGAAGGAGGCCGTGGCCGGGATCGACCTGGAGATCGCGGCCGGGTCCTTCGCCGGGCTGGTCGGGCCGAACGGCGCAGGCAAGACCACGTCGCTGTCGATGATGACCGGCCTGCTGCGGCCGGACGGCGGCCAGGTCCTGATCAACGGGCATGACGTGTGGGCCGATCCGCCCGCCGCCAAGGCGATCATCGGGGTGGTGCCGGCCGAGGCCCGGCTGTTCGAGCGGCTGAGCGGCGAGGAACTGCTGGAATACGCCGGGCGGCTGCACGGGCTTGGCGCCGCCGAGGCGCGCTCGCGGTCCGCGCAGCTGCTGGAGGTGCTTGACCTGGCCGAGGACGCCAAACGCCTGGTCGCGGACTACTCCACCGGGATGCGCAAGAAGGCCTCACTGGGCTGCGCGCTGATCCACAACCCCTCGGCGCTGTTCCTGGACGAGCCGCTCGAAGGCGTGGATCCGGTCTCCGCCGACGTGATCCGCCGGCTGCTGACCCGCTTCGTCGGCTCCGGCTCGACCGTGCTGTTCTCCAGCCACGTGATGGAGCTGGTCGAGCAGGTCTGCGACCACGTCTCGGTCATCGCCCAGGGCCGGATCGTGGCCACCGGGACCACCGACGAGGTGCGGGGCGGCAAGACGCTGCAGCAGGCGTTCATCGAGCTGGTCGGCTCGCGGGCGGACGGCGGGGAGGGACTGTCGTGGCTCGGCTCCTCGTCCAGCTGAAACTGCGCCTGCTGCGCAACGCGCTGCGCTCGTCCACCCAGGCCAAGGCCGGCTTCATCGTCAGCCTGGTCTTCGCCGTCCTGGTGGCGGCCGGCACCTTCGCCGGGCTGGCCGCCCTGCGCGGCAACGGCGCGTCGGTGGACCTGACCACGGTCGTGTTCACCTTGTTCGCGTTCGGCTGGCTGATCCTGCCGCTGGTCGGCGTTCGGCCTGGACGGCACCCTGGATCCGGCCACGCTGGCCCTGTACCCGCTGCGCACCCGGCCGCTCGCGGTGGGGCTGCTGGCCGCCTCGGCCACCGGAGCCTGGCCGCTGGCCAACCTGATCGGCCTGCTCGGGGTGACCGTCGGGCTGGCCCGCGGCGCCGCTGGCCTGGTCATCGCGCTGCTCGCGGTCGCTGCTCGAGGTGCTGTTCTGCATCACGCTGGCCCGGTTCGTGACCACCGGCCTGGCCGGGCTGCTGCGCTCCCGGCGCGGCAAGGACCTGGCCGCCTTCCTGGTCCTGCCGATCTTCGCCCTGTACGAGGTGTTCACCCAGGTGGTGCCGAAGCTGACCGCCGAGGGCAAGCTGACCCCGTCCAGCTTCGCCGGGGTCGACGTGTGGATGCGCTGGATCCCGCCGGGGCTGGCCGCGCACGCGATCCAGGACGCCTCGACCGGGCACGCCGGCACCGCGTTGCTGCGGCTGGCGCTGCTCGCCGCCATCACCGTCGCGCTCGGCGCGCTGTGGATCAGCTCACTGGGCCGCGGCCTGGTGAGCGTCGACACCAGCACCCAGTCCAAGGCGGTGCACGGTACGGCGCTCCCGTTCGGCCGTTATGGCCTGCGCGGCACGGTGACCGCGCGGCTGTGGCTCTACCAGCGCCGCGACCCCGGCGCGCTGATCTACTGGGGCATCACCGCGGTCGTCATGCTGGCCACGCTCGGTCAGCAGCGTCACGACCCCGCGTTATCTGGTCGCCGTGCTCGGCAGCGCCACCGATCGGGGCCGCGCTGATGGCCTACGCTGCACGCCAACTCGATCGGGCTGAGCGGACCCGGGCTTCGGCCTCGAGGCGATGGCGCTGGCCGGGCGCCGCGCGCTGCGGGCCTATTTCTCCGGCCAGGACATCGCCCTCGGCCTGATCGCGGTGCCGCTGCTGGCGGTGATCTCGTTCGGCCTGGCGGCCGTGGCCGGGCACCCGGTGGACGGGTTCCTGGGCCTGGCGGTGGATCTCGCCGGGATCGGCGCGGGGCTGGCGCTGAGCAACATCTTCACCGTCACCGTGCCCTACCCGATGGAAAAGCGGGCCGGCAGCCCCACGCCCCAGGGCGGCCAGCGGCTACACCGGCTTCGGGATCGGCAGCAGCCTCGGCAGCCTCTCGGCACGGCGGTGGCGGTCGTTCCGGTCATGCTCGCCGCCATGCTCACCGGCTCGGATCCGGCGGGCGGTCCGGATGCCGGTGCTCGTGCTCGTGCGCCGCCGGGTACGGCCTGGCGCTGGCCTGGACCGGCGTGCGACATCGCCGCCCGCGCGGCCGAGCAGAAGCTGCCCGAGCTCTACCAGATCGCCGTCCGCAGCAAGCTATAGCGCAGCAGCCGTATGTCCACGACGGAACCGCCATGACCACCGCGGCAGGCGCACGTGCGTCATCGCCATCGCCGAGCTGAAGGAGCTGCTCTCAGCGGGCGCCTGAGGGGTAACTTGTGGCGTGACCGCGCGTATCAGTCAGAAGGTAGCGGTCGGCGTCGTCTTCGTCGCCGCGATGTTCATGTCGATCCTGGATACGACGATCGTCAACGTCGCGCTGCCGACCATCGGGCGTGACTTCAAGGTCAGCGCCACCGCGGTGGACAGCATCGCGATCGCCTTCCTGGTCAGCCTGGCCGTGTTCATCCCGGCGTCCGGCTGGCTCGGTGACCGGTTCGGCGGCAAGCGGATCCTGCTCGATCGCCATCGTGGTGTTCACCGTCGCCTCGGCGGCGTGCGGGGCGGCGACCAGCCTGGCCGAGCTGGTCGCGTTCCGGATCCTGCAGGGGGCGGGCGGCGGCATGCTGGCCCCGGTCGGGATGGCCATGCTGTTCCGCGTGTTCCCGCCCGCGGAGCGGGTCAGGGCCTCGGCGATCTTGACCGTGCCGACCACGCTGGCCCCGGCGCTCGGCCCGGTGCTGGGCGGGCTGCTCGTCACCGAGGCGTCCTGGCGGTGGGTGTTCTACGTCAACGTGCCGATCGGCGCCGCCGCGCTCATCTTCGGCCTGATCTTCCTGGAAGACACCCCGCAGGCGCAGCCCGGCCGGTTCGACCTGCCCGGCTTCCTGCTCTCCGGGGTGGGTCTCGGGCTGCTGATGTACGGCGTGTCTGAGGGGCCCAACCTGGGCTGGCACCGGCCGGAGATCATCGGCACGATCGCCGCCGGGGTGATCCTGCTGGCGGTCATGGTGGTCGTCGAGCTGCGGTCCGCCGCCCCCATGGTGGACCTGCGGCTGCTGGAGAACCGCCTGTTCCGGGCGGGCAACGGGGTCATGGTGCTGGCTTCTGTCGCGTTCCTGGGCACGCTGTACGCGATCTCGCTGTACTACCAGGACGGCCGGGGCCTGAGCGCGCTCGGCTCCGGGCTGAGCACGTTCCCTGAGGCGTTCGGCGTGATGGGCGGCGCGCAGCTGGCCAGCCGGTGGCTGTACCCGCGGCTGGGGCCCCGCCGCGCACATCAGCATCGGGCTGATCGGCACCGCGGTCTCCATCGGGCTGCTCGCCCTGCTCGGCCCGCAGACCAGCCTGTGGTGGGCCCGGCTGCTCATGCTGACCCTCGGGCTGTCCATGGCCCAGGTGTTCGTCCCGGTTCAGGCGGCCGCCTTCGCCACGATCACGCCCGCGGCGACCGGACGGGCCTCGACGATGTTCAACACGACCAGGCAGCTCGGCGGGGCCGTCGGCGTGGCCCTGCTGACCACCGTGATCGTGCTCGTCGGCCCGGTGCACCTGGTCGCCGGGCACCCGGTGGCGAACCTGGCCGCGTACCGGGTGGCGTTCCTGGCCGCCGCCGCGGTCTGCCTGTGCGCGCTGGCCTGCTCGCTGTCCATCCGGGACGCCGACGCGGCTAGCACCAGGCCGGGCCGGAGCGGGAGGCGGCCGGCTCGACCCGGCCCCGGCGACCGCGGCCTGAGCGGGTCAGCTGCCGGTGTTAGCGGTGAGGGCCTGGTAGACCAGCTGGCGCAGCTGCGAGCGGATCGGGTAGGCGCTGGAGGGCAGCAGCTGGGTGAAGAACGAGACGGTCAGCTCCTCCGCCGGGTCGATCCAGAACGCGGTGCTGGCCGCGCCGCCCCAGGACAGCTCGCCCGCCGAACCCGGCACCTTGCCGGGCACCGGGTCGAGGACCACGGCGAAGCCGAGGCCGAAGCCGACCCCGCGGAACGGCGACTCCGCGTACAGCGGGCGGCCGAACGTCTCCAGGTCCAGGCCGCCGGGCAGGTGGTTGCGGCCCATGTAGCCGACCGTGCGCGGGCTGAGCAGCCGGGTGCCGTCCAGTTCGCCGGCCGGGCTGTCGGCGCGGGCCAGCAGCATGCTGGGTGAACCGGTGATAGTCCGCCGCGGTCGAGACCAGGCCGTGGCCCCCGGCGAGCAGGCCGGCGGCTGCCGGGCGGCGGCGCCCAGCTTGTCGAGCCTGGCCGCGGTGCCGCTCGCGGCCGGGCGTGTACAGCGCGGCCAGCCGGGGCACCTGCGTGTCGCGTGGCGGAGAAGCCGGTGTCGTTCATGCCCGAGCGGGTCGAAGATCCTGGTCGCGAAGAACTCGTCCAGGCGCTGGCCGGAGGCGACCTCGACCACCCGGCCGAGCACGTCGGTCGCCACCGAGTAGTTCCACTCCGTGCCGGGCTGGAACAGCAGCGGCAGGCCCGCCCAGGCGTCGCACGCCTGGGCCAGGTCCATGCCGCGGGGCGTGGACCATTCGAAGCCGGCCGCCCGGTACATGGCGTCCACCGGGTGGACCCGGTGGAACCCGTAGGTCAGGCCGGCGGTGTGGGTGAGCAGGTGCCAGATCCGCACCGGCTCGGTGGCCGGGACGGTGACCTGGCCGCAGGTCCGAGCCGCCGGCGTAGACCCGGACGTCGGCGAACGAGGGGATGAACGCGCTGACCGGGTCGGTGAGCTCGAAGGCGCCCTCCTCGTACAGCATCATCGCCGCCACCGAGGTGACCGGCTTGGTCATCGAGTACAGCCGCCACACCGTGTCCGTCTCGACCGGCAGCCCGGCCTCGACGTCGCGGGACCCGTAACTCGCCACGTGCGCCAGGCGGCCGTGCCGGCTCACCGTGACCAGCCAGCCGGGCAGCCTGCCGTCGTCGACGTAGCGGGCGAAGTGCCGGTCGATCCGCTGCAGCCGGTCCGGATCCAGGCCTACCTCGGCCGGCTCGGCCTCGGTCTTGAGCTCGCTCATCGCCATCGCCTTTCCCAAGCAGGACCCGTCAGAGCCAGGAAAACAGATCGGGCTGGGCGGGGAAACGCCGGGGTGGCTCAGCGGCGGCTCAGCGTTCACCCGGGCTCGGTCCACCCGGGGCGGCGCCTGGGATATAACTATAATTAACGGCCTATTGAGATCCGCAAACTTTTCGGTACCTTTATGCGAATTCCAGCCAGGCCGCTGTCCGCGATCCGAGCGGCACGATGTGATATTGTCACCGGCACGCACGCATCCTATCGATGACCACTCGCCACAATGACGCATGCTGCCGCTATGCGCCAATCGTGCAAAGCGCCAATTACCACGATAACCTGACCACCCTGGGGATTATAGATTCTGATTCTTCTTACCATCTCGTATTACCCTGACTAGTTTGCGGTGCCCTCTCACCGGACTGTCGTTCGGCCGGGAGAAGACGGCCGCAGAAGCACAGATGAGGATTCTGAGTATGAAACGCATCGCCATCGCCTTGGCGGGCGCCATCGTCGTGGTGCTGGCCATGGTGGTCCCCGCCGCGGCGGCCCCGGTTACCCCGCGTACCGGGGATGCTCGGCCGCTTACCTCGACCACGACTACCGGCTCGGACCTGCGACGACGCCGGACCAGGGCATAGTGGCCCGGGAGTTGATCGGGTACAACCGGTTCGGCAGGCTGAGCCCGCAGAATTTCCTCGCCGACTACTGGGACTCGGCCACGAGCAGCTGGGATTACCCGCCGGACAACGGGTACCTGATCCTCGGCGGACAGCCGGTCGAGTTCCCGGTGACGCTCGTTCCTGGCGAGTCGATCGACCGGTACGGAAGCCTCTACGGCAGCTTCCTCGCCCCGTTCGGCACTCCCTATGCTGACAGGTCCATTCCTCCCTCGAGCCTCGACGACTCTCCCGGCTTCACCTGCAATTACCACACCTACAGGGTGACCAAGGCGTTCGCCGTGGAAGCCGGCCCGATCGCCCCGGCCTTCGGCCAGCCCGGCCTCGGCCTGCAATATCAGCTCCTCTCCTCGCTGTTGCCCGGCGACCCGAGTACCGCCGACGTGTACTGGCTGGTCGATAACGGCTACCTCACCGCGACCAACTAATTCGCCCCGTGATGCGTGATGCCCCTGGCGCCCGGCGACGTTAGGCTGGCGGTAGTAAGGCCGAGCGTCAGGAGAACACTCGCCATGGCCGTGACCGCCGACCCTCCGGCCATGCTGCGCGACCGGGCCGCCACGGTGCTCCACGGTAACGACGCAGGTAGCTGGACGAAGGCGTCCCCGCACCTGTACCCGCACCAGTGGAGCTGGGACAGCGCCTTCAACGCCATCGGGTGGGCGCAACTGGACGTCCGGCGGGCCATGGCGGAGCTCGAGGGACTGTTCGCGGCGCAGTGGTCCACGGGCATGGTGCCCCATATCGTGTTCCGGGCAGGCCCAGAGGAGCCCTACTTTCCGGGCCGGAGTGGTGGGCCTGCGCGACCGCGCCGGGGGGCGCCGCGGCCCCCCGGTACAGACGACCGGGATCTGCCAGCCGCCGGTGCACGCCCTGGCGCTGCAGCGGATCTGGCAGCTGACCCCGCCGGCGCAGCGGCCGGAGATCCGCGGGCGCCTCCAGGCGCTGTACCCGGCTGGTCCGCTGGCACCGCTATCTCGCCACCCAGCGCGACCCCGAGGCATCGGGGCTGGTCACCGTCTACCACCCCTGGGAGGGAACGGACAACTCCCCGCGCTGGGACCGCGCGCTGGCGAGTATCAAGGTGGCCAGGCCCCGGCCGTACACCCGCCTGGACACCGAGCAGGTGACGGATCCGTCGCAGCGGCCCACCGACTGGGATTACGACCGGTACCTGTGGCTGGTCGGCCTGCTGAGAAAGTACCGGTACGACGACGCGGAGATCCACCGCCGGTACCCGTTCCTGATCAAGGACGTGTTCTTCAGCGCCGTCCTCGTCGCGGCGAACACCGCGCTCCTCGACCTGGCCGACGTGGCCGGCGCCAGTGACGGGGACCGTGGGCAGCTGGCCGGCTGGCTGGACCGCGGCCGGCGGGGGCTGGCGGGCTGCTACGACGCCGGGACCGGTCTCTGCCTCGACTACGACCTCCGCGCCGGGGAGCAGATCCGGCTACGGACGTTCGCGGGTTTCGCGCCGCTGTTCGCCGGGGCCGGGTCGCTCCTGCCCGGGACGATTTCTGCCGGGACGATTTCTGCCCAGCTGAGGCTGCTCGACTCCGGAGACTTCTGCGGCGACCCGCGGTTGCGCTGGCGCCTGCTGCCGAGCACGAGTCCGGCCGAGCCGGTGTTCGAGCCGCACAACTACTGGCGCGGCCCGGTCTGGCCGGTCATCAACTGGCTGCTGTGGCACTCGCTGTGCCAGCTCGGTTATCCCGGCCGCGCGGACGAGATCCGCCGCGACTCACTCAGCCAGATCGCCGCGGCCGTGAGTTCGCCGAGTATTTCGACCCGTTCACCGGCAAGCCGCTCGGCTCACCGCAGCAGTCCTGGACCGCCGCGGTCGCGCTGGACTGGTCGGCCGCCGACCACGCCAGCTAGCCACGCCGCCCAGCCAGCCACGTCCGGCCACGTCCGGCCACGTCCAGCCGGGCACGCCGGCTGGTCGCGGCGCGGACCGGGTGCGGGACCTGGACGGGGGCCTTTGCATGAACATGCACTCTCGTGCATATACTTGCACTCGTGTCCAAGGTACTTACTTCCCTGCCCGTCGGCCGACGTGTCGGTATTGCCTTCTCCGGCGGCCTTGATACCTCCGTGGCGGTCGCGTGGATGCGCGAGAAGGGCGCCGTGCCGTGCACCTATACCGCCGACATCGGCCAGTACGACGAACCTGACATCGCCTCGGTGCCGGGCCGCGCCGCGGCCTACGGCGCGGAGACCGCCCGGCTGGTGGACTGCCGGTCCGCCCTGGTGGAGGAGGGACTCGCGGCCCTGGCCTGCGGGGCGTTCCATATCCGGTCGGGCGGCCGCGCGTACTTCAACACCACTCCGCTCGGGCGGGCCGTCACCGGCACCCTGCTGGTGCGCGCGATGCTCGAGGACGACGTGCGGATCTGGGGAGACGGCTCCACCTTCAAGGGCAACGATATCGAGCGGTTCTACCGTTACGGTCTGCTCGCTAACCCCTCGCTGCGGATCTACAAGCCGTGGCTGGACGCCGGTTTCGTCAGCGAACTCGGTGGCCGAACGGAAATGTCGCAGTGGCTGCTCGCCCGCGGCTTGCCCTACCGGGACAGCACTGAGAAGGCCTACTCCACCGACGCGAACATCTGGGGCGCGACGCACGAGGCCAAGGTGCTCGAGCACCTCGATACCGGCATCGAGATTGTCGACCCGATCATGGGCGTGCGGTTCTGGGACCCCAGCATCGAGATACCCGCCGAGGATGTCACGATCGGCTTCGAGCAGGGACGACCGGTGACCATCAACGGCAAGGAATTCACCTCCGCCGTCGACCTGGTGCTTGAGGCCAACGCCGTCGGCGGCCGGCACGGCTTGGGCATGTCCGACCAGATCGAGAACCGGGTCATCGAGGCCAAGAGCCGGGGCATCTACGAGGCGCCGGGGATGGCCTTGCTGCACGCGTCTTACGAGCGGCTGGTCAACGCGATCCACAACGAGGACACCGTGGCCAGCTACCACAACGAGGGACGACGGCTGGGCCGGCTGCTGTACGAAGGCCGCTGGCTGGATCCGCAGGCCCTGATGCTGCGCGAGTCGCTCCAGCGCTGGATCGGGACGGCGGTCACCGGCGAGGTGACGCTCCGGCTACGGCGCGGCGAGGATTACTCCATCCTGAACACGACCGGGCCCGCGTTCAGCTATCACCCGGACAAGCTTTCCATGGAACGGACCGAGGACTCCGCCTTCGGGCCGACCGACCGCATTGGCCAGCTGACGATGCGCAACCTCGACATCGCCGACTCGCGCGCCAAGCTCGAGCAGTACGCCAGCCTGGGCATCCTCGGCGGCCCGCATCCGGCGGTGACCGGCACCGCCTACTCGGCTCCGGCCGAGCTGATCGGCGCGATGCCCCGGGGCGGGGCAGAGGCAATCGCCTCCCGCGGGACCGTCACCGGCGACGACGAGCTGCTCGACCGCGTCGCGATGGAATCCGGCACCGACTGACCATCCACGACAGGCTCCGTGCACGACAGGCTCCGTCCACGACGGGCTGAGTCCACGACGGGCTGAGTCCACGACGGGCTGAGTCCACGACGGGTCGGCCTGAGCTGACGGCGCGCGAAAGCATCCGCCGCTGCGGACACGCCGAGTGCGGGCCATGCCCCCGGTGATTCCCGAGCGCGGCAGCTTGCACACTGGCACCCGGCGTGACCCGACGTCCGGCGTGGGCGTCGCGGCGGGCGGCACCGGGAGCGGGAGCAAGCTCCGCTTGTAATAATCGAACAAAGATCTTGGTAAATTCAGGCTTTGTGAAGCATTTTGGGTATTATGATGCACAAAAGTCTCCATCAAGCCGAAATACTCCACGTAAATTGGTAGCTGACTGACACGAGAGTGGTCCGGCGATGCGGACGGGACTAGGGATGACGCAGGGAGCCCACCAAGCCTGCCGTAGGTTGCGGACCACGCGAGGCTGGGTTTAGTTCCTCGGCCGGGTGACTGCGCGGCACCCTCGGGTAGGCACAAATCTTCCCGCAAGCCTCACTCCAGCCACGTACGTGCTGTGCAGTCACACGGGTCAGGGGATCTACCAGACGTCGGCATACCCGCCGTCGCGCTGGCGTGGCGCACCACCATCGCGCTGGCGTGGCGCACTGGGCGAGCCGCCAAGATCCGCGGGAAGTCGGGTATGCCCTAAAGATCCGTCAGCTGACCGATGTCTCTCACTGCAATTTGCACGAATATTTTCCCTGCAACAGGCACCGGGATGCGTGGTAGCGCGCCCGGACCTTGGCAGAAGCGGCCACGCATCGTGGCCAGCGCTCCTCCGGAATTGATCAGGCCCACCCGCTGGGGAGCCGGTGACCGTGCTGGCGCCGGCCCGCATCCGCAGCGACGGTCGAAACGCGTCTGCGCCGGAGGTTTCCTGCCGACCCCGAGAAAGAGAGGGACCGCTAGTGATACGCAGGTTCACGCGGGCCGTCCGGACCGCGGAGATAGTGGGCGCCGTGATAGTCATCGCCGTCTTGGCGATCCTGTTCGTGCCCAAGCTGGCCGGCGGCGGGAACGCTGCCGCACCCGCCATCGAACAGCCGGATCTGAACGTCGCGGTGGTACCCGCGATCGACTCGGCCGGCTTCTTCGTCGCTCTGCACGAGGGCCTGTTCGCGGCGCACGGCCTGCACGTCACCTTCGTGCCCGCCGTCAGCTCCGAGACGGTCATCAATGCACAGGCGCTCGACTTGCCGAGCGACCGGATCGACATCTCCTGCGGCAACTACGTCAGCTACATCCAGGCGCAGGAAAACTACGACCAGGGCAGGCGGTCGGCCTCGGCCAGCGATTCCATGGTCGCCGCCGACCTCGACATTTTCGCCGAGGGCTCGGTGATGACCCCGGGCGCCCAAGGTCTTTACGTGATGCCCGATTCGCACATCTCGACGCTGGCCGACCTGGAAGGCAGGACCATCGGCGTCAACGCGCCAGGGAACATCCTGTACCTGCTGGCCGCCTCCGCGCTGGCCGACCACGGACTGAATGTGTCCGGGGTGCATTTCGCCTACTATCCGCTGCCCGCGATGGCCGGGATGCTCAAGGCCGGGAAGATCGCGGCGGCGATGCTGCCCGAACCGTTCGCCACCCAGGCTGAGGTGTCACTGGGCGCCACGCTGCTCACCGACGCGGACGCGGGCGCCACCTCCGCGTTCCCGGTCCAGGGCTGCGCCGTCACCCGGCAGTGGGAGGCGACGCACCCGGAGACGCTGGCCGCCTTCCGCGCCGCGTTCGAGCAGGGCCAGGCGATCGCGGACGACAGCCGGGGCGCCGTGGAACAGGCGATGGAGACGCTGCCCACGCCGTCCGGGGTGTCCGCGGAGATCGCGGCAATGGTCACACTGGACAGTTACCCGGTCGGGCCGGTCGACGCCGTACGCATCCAACGGGTCGCCGACGTGATGGAGCAATTCCTTCACTTCCCCAACTTCAACACGCGAACGATGATCGGAGGCTAAAGGAGGCGAAGCTGGCGGTCGGCGGGCTTGCGGGATCGCGGTGGGGTGGGCGGCCCGAAGAGCTCCGGATCGATGACCGCTAGGAAAGGGGATCGGCCGGCCGACTGCTCAGAGCCGTGGCGGATGCGGCGGCCGGCGCAGCTGAGCAGGAGCCTGGTCCGGGCTCTGGTCAGGGCGACGAAGAGGAGACGCCGTTCCTCGGCAACGTCGGTCTCCTCGGTGTCGGTCTGGGCGGAGCCGGGGAGGCGGAGCGGGAGCAGGCCCCGTTCGCAGCCGGCCAGGAAGACGACGTCGAACTCCAGGCCCTTGGCGGCGTGCAGGGTGAGCAGCGTGATCGCTTCGGCGCGGGAGTCCAGGGCGTCCGGCTCGGCACCCAGGGAAAGCTCGTTACGGAAGCGGTCCAGGTCGGTACCGCAGCGGCGAGCCAGCGGGGTAAGCAGTTCCCCGGCGGCGCGGATGTCGGTGACCGTGGCGTCGCGTTCGCCCCGGGTGGCGGCCAGGGCCCGGACGGCGGCTCGGAGCTGTTGCAGGGCATCACCGACGGAGGTCGGCGGGCTCGGCGGGCTCGGTGGGGACTCCAAGCGCATTTCGCGGATGATGTCGGGGACGCCGGCGCGGCGGGTGAGCAGGTCGTGGGAGCGCTTCTGGTAGGGCAGGCCGGCTCGGGTCAGGGCCTGCCCGAGGGAGGTGGCCTGGGCGTCGGTGCGGTACAGGACGGCGATGTCGGCCAGGCCGAGCTTGCCGAGGGCGTGGCCGTCGGCCCGGCCGCTGTCGAGGCTGTGGAAGGACGCACCACCCAGAAGCTGGTCGATGGTGGCGGCGATCCAGGCGGCCTCGGCGTGCTCGTCGGCCGCTTCGTGCAGGGTGACGACGGGGTCCTGGCCCGCGGGCGAGGGCTGGGCGGTACCGTCATCGGCGAGGCGGACCTTGCGGGCCGGGACCAGGGTGGTCGGGGCAATGGCCTGCATGGCGACGGTCACGATGGCGGGAGCGGAGCGGTAGTTCCTGGTGAGCTCGACCGTGGTCGCGCCGGGGAAATCGGCGGCGAACCGGGCGAAGATACCGACGTCGGCGCCGCGGAAACCATAGATGGACTGGTCCGGGTCGCCGATCGCGGTCAGGCCGGCGCCGTCGCCGGCGATGGCCCGCAGCATGGCGTACTGCACCGGGTCGATGTCCTGGTACTCGTCCACGCTGACCTGCGGCCAGCGGGCCCGCAGGGCGGCCGCGAGGGCGGGATCCTCGCCGAGCAGGGCCGCGGACAGCTCGACCAGGCTGTCGAAGTCGACCAGGTCGCGCGCGGCCAGGTACCGACGGAGGGCGTCCTTGGCGTCGGGGTCTTCGGCGGCGAGGAGCTTGCGGGCGGCGCGGTCGGAACCGGTTAGTTCGGTGGCGGCGGCGAGACGGGTGGCCTCGTCGGCCACGGTGAACTGGGCGGGCAGCCCCGCCGCGGCGTGGCACTCGCGAAGGATGCGCAGGCCCAGGCCGTGGAAGGTGGTGACGGTAGGCTCGCCGTTCTGGCTCGGGCACAGGGCGGCCAGGCGGTCGCGCAGCTCCTGGGCGGCGCGGCGGGTGAACGTGATGGCCAGGAAGTGGTCGGCCGGGATGCCGTGGTCGAGCACCTGGCAGGCGATGCGGTGGGTCAGGGTGCGGGTCTTACCGGTGCCGGGACCTGCGACGATAAGCAGCGGGCCGGGAGCGGTCGCGGCCGCATGCTGGTCGGGGTCCAGGCCGCCGAGCACTGACCCTGTGGCGGGGGTGGCCGACTGATGGGAGCGGGCCTGGTGGGGCTGCAGGGGCTGGTGGGGTTGGGGAGGTTTTGGGGATTGGAGGGGGTTTGGGGTTGGGGGTGAGAGATGGGGTAGGGCGAAGAGGGCGGGTTCGTTTAGCTCGGTGGGGTTAAAGAGGCGGATCGTGCCGTATTCGCCGTCGTAGCCGGCGTCCCGGATGACCTCGCCGCGGCGCAGGCGGGCGAGGGCCTCGCCGAGCCGGGAGCCGCCGACCCGGCGCAGGTCGTCGAGCGGGATGTCGCGCAGGATGGTCAGCTCCGGGCCGAGGGCGTCGACCAGGCGGGCGACTTCGGCGCCGACCTTCTTGCTCTTCGGGCCGGGGCCCAGGATCTCGCTCATGATCTGGGGCAGCTGGACCAGGCTGGTGAAGCCGGCGCGGCCGGGCGGCCGGAAACCGGGCGGGCGATCGGCGAGCTCGGCCACCCGGTGCAGGACTCCGACGGTGAGGGGCTTGCCGCAGACGGGGCAGGTCTTGTCGAGCTGGCGGGTCCGTTCGGGATCAAAACGGGTGTCGCACTTGCGGTGGCCATCCAGGTGGTACTTGCCCTCTTCGGGGAAGAACTCGAGCGTGCCGTCCAGGCCATGGCCGGTTTCCAGGGCGCTGGCCATGGCGAAGTAGTCCAGGTCGGTGTCGAAGACGGTGGCCTCGCGGCCCAGCATCGGCGGGGAGTGCGCGTCGGAGTTGCTGACCAGGCGATAGCCGTCGAGCGAGGAGCAGGACCAGTTCATCGGCGGGTCCGAAGACAGGCCGGTCTCCACCGCGAAGATGTGATCGGCCAGGTCGGCGTAGCAGTCGCGGACCTGGTCGAAGCCGGACTTGGAACCGAGGACCGCGAACCACGGGGTCCACACGTGAGCCGGCACCAGGTAGCAGCCGGGGCCCGCGGCCAGAGTGATCTCGAGCAGGTCCCGAGAGTCGAGCCCCAGGATGGGGCGGCCGTCGGAGGCCAGGTTGCCGATCTTGGCCAGCGATTCGGTGATCCTGTCGGCGGCTTCGAAGCTCGGGGCGTACAGCAGATGATGAACCTTGCGGGTGCGGTCGTCGCGGCGGTAGATGGTGGAGATCTCGACCGAGAGCAGGAAGCGGACCGGGCCCGCGCACGAGCCCGGGGTGTCGCGGATCAGGCGTTGTTCCAGGTCCGGGCGGATACGGAACAGGCCGGGCTCGGCCGGGACGAGAGTTTCCCTGAGCTCGGCGGACCAGGCGGGGTGGGTGAAGTCGCCGGTGCCGAGCACGGTCAGGCCCTTGCGCCGGGCCCACCAGGCCAGGTGCTCGATGTCGCAGTCCTTGCTGCAGGCGCGCGAGTACTTGGAGTGAATGTGGAGGTCGGCGATGAACATGGCGGGCTTACGATACCGGTCGGCGGCACCGCGCCTTAGGCGTTCTGGTCATCGCCTGAGGAACGCAGGCCGTCGAGTGCGGTCGCGTTCGTCGTCCGCCACCCCGCGGTCACCTCCGCGATCATCGGCCCGCGCACCATGGAATACCTGGACGGCTGCCGCATCGACCAGATCGTCCCCCCGGCCGTGACGGTCAACGTCGCCGACAACATGTGGGAGGTCGGGACGACGGCGCTTGACGCCGCATCCCGCCGCCGGGTCCCTTAAAGCTCCAGGGTGGTGCCGGGTTCTAGGCGGCTGACCTCGGCGTGGCTGGGAGCGGCGGCTAGGGACATCATCCTGGTCATCAGGGCCAGGCCCGGGTCGTTCAGAATGGCGTCGTGGATGGCGTAGGCCCGGGGCGGCGCGACGGCGCGGAAGTAGTCGATCATGTCGCCGGCCTTCAGCCACGGGGCGCTGATCGGCAGCAGGAGGGTCGAGACGGGGTCCTCGGGAACGGTAAACGAGTCGCCGGGATGGAACAGGACGCCGTCGATCATGAAGCAGGTGTTCTCGACGAGCGGGATGTCCCGGTGGATGAGCGCGTGCTTCTCGCCGTAGACGTGGATGTCGAAGCCGGCGACATTCGGGGTGTCGCCGTGGCGGACCGGGTGGACTCGGGCGCCGAAGTCCTCGAACTGGCCGGTGACGGCGGGGGTAGCCCAGAGGGTGAGGCCGGGGTCGCTGCTGAGCGCGGCGCGTACCGCGTCGGCGTCCAGGTGATCGGGGTGCTCGTGGGTGACCAGGACGGCGGTGGCGTCGGTGAGGGCGGCGGAGGCGTCAGTGAAGGTGCCGGGGTCGATGACCAGCGTGGCGCCGTTCTTCTCGAGCCGGATGCACGAATGGCCGAGCTTGGTGAACTGCATGGCTAGCCTCCTGGGGGAGGTGGTGGAGCTTCGCGGACGCCTCGCGGTCTTGGGCCGGGTTTTCCACGATACAGGTGGTGGCTGTGGGGCGGATGGGAGGGCTGTGGCTAGCCGTTGCTCGGGTTGGTCACTGTGGCCTTGATGCGGTCGACGATCTGGTTGGCCTCAGCCTCAGTAATCTCGATGAACTCGTTTTGAAGGTCGCCTCGCTCGGCGGCAATGAGTGTCTGGAGCTGAATTCCCAGCGGAGCTTCCGAGTGAATACTTCGTCGGACCGGCCGCCATCTTCTGTATAGGTACGCCGGAATACACCTGCGGGCCGCTCACGGCTGCTCAGGTCGTCCACGACAGCGTAATATGTGACCTCATCTGGCATCTGTGCCTCTCTCAGGGTAGTCGGGAATAGCGTCGGCACTGGGCGGAACCGGCACCTCAGCGGTGACCTTCTTCTGGAAGGCCTCCAACACCATCTGCTCGAACTTATCGGGCTTATTGGGCTGCGGGGCGCGGAGCCGTTCGTAGGCATCATGGGTCAGTTGCTTGGCCTCGAAGCTGATGCGGCTATGGAACTGCACTTCAAACCGCTGGCCGGTACCCGGCTCGATCCACTGACTGTTGATGCCCTTGTACTGCTCGTCGGACCAGAAATTCTTGACCTTGTCCAGCTTAAAACCCTGCTCCTTCAAGCGAGCGATATCGGCCACAACGCCTTGGGTGTAGCGCGATTCCTGGTACTGGAACGTGTACCGGATCGTGTCGGGAACGCGCGAAATAGCTTCCTCCGGGGACCGGCCAAAGTTCTTGATACTTCTGTGGATCTTCTCTTTGATGCGGTCGCGGCCCTTGAGGCGGAAGTCGAAGCCGACCAGGTGGCGGTTGGTGTCTTGGCTTTCTACGGCGCGCAGTCGTGGGGTGATCGTGTACTCCTCCCGGACCGCGACACGGTCACACTCAGCCTCGGCCCGGCCGTTGACGTCAGGAGCCATGTACCTGTCACCTTTACGCCAGCAACCCCGCGGATCGTCGGGCTTCTCGACCGGGGCGCGCTCGGCGGGCGGCCACTTCCGCCGGTACTCTCCCCACATCCACCGGGATTCCTTCGAGTCCTCATCCCACTTCTGCGCCGCGGCTTGCTCCCGGGCCGCCGCTTGCTGCGCCGTCACCGACTTCGCCGCGGACTCCGCCACCCGCAATTCGTCGTAATACTCCTGCCGAGGGCGCGTCTCAGGCGGCGGGCCACCGGCCCGGCCCGACCGGCCGCCGCCCCCCTGGTCATCCCGCTGACCCGCAGGCCGGTCCGGCGGGTCGTCCGGGTCCTCGGGACGGTCGATTCCCATCGGACCTCACCGCCGCCCGACGATGCAGCAGCTAGCACAAGAAGAGTAACTCAATCGGTAGCAATGCCTTCCGGGACACGAACCTAATCACCACTTCATAAGACGATGACAGCCCACGACCGGTTCATCAGCGGGGTAGGTGTCCGTCCGCGATTCGAGGCGTAGGGGTGCGAGACTGGCCACGGCGCCCGGGGATGTGGGCGACGTGAAAGGGCCAGGCCGGAAAGGTGTGCTCATGGACGGTGCCGCAGCTGAACTGCCAGTTGACCCGGTCGACGTGCTCAGGCGGCGGCGGAGCGCGAAGTGGCAGACGTATCCGGCCGACGTGCTGCCGTTGACGGTGGCCGAAATGGACTTCGCCCTCGCCGCGCCCGTGGCCGAAACCCTGCGCGAGGCCCTCGAGCGATCCGATGCCGGGTACGCCACGGCCGGGTCTGACCTGGGGCGGGCGCTCGCCGGGTTTGCCGGGCGCCGGTGGAACTGGGACCTCGACCCGGCGTCGGTGACGGCCGTGACCGACGTCGGGGTCGGCGTCGTCGAACTGCTCCGGGTTCTGACCCGCCCGGGCGATGCCGTGGTGATCAGCCCGCCGGTGTACCCGCCGTTCTTCGACTGGATCCCCGAGGCCGGAGCCCGGCTGCTCGAGGTGCCGCTGGCCTACGACGCCGACGGGTGGCGCCTTGACCTCGCCGCGCTGGAGGCGGCGTTTGCCACCCACCCGGCGGCCTACCTGCTGTGCAACCCGCACAACCCGGTCGGGCGAGTACACACGGCGGAGGAACTGACGGCGCTGGTCCGGCTCGCGCGGATCTACCGGGTCGCCATTGTCAGCGACGAGATCCACGCGCCGCTGGCGCTTCCCGGCGCCACCTTCGTCCCGCTGCTGACCGTACCCGGCGCCGCCGAGGTCGCGGTCAGCGTGCTGTCGGCGAGCAAGGCCTGGAACCTGGCCGGGCTGAAGTGCGCCGCCGTCGTCACCGCCGCACCGCGGATGGCCGCGGTGACCGACCGGTTCCCCGCGGATACCCGGTGGCGCCTTGGTCATTTCGGCGTCCTGGCCGCCATCGCGGCGTTCACGGCCGGGGAACCCTGGCTCGACCAGCTGCTCGCCACCCTGGACCAGCGGCGGGTCCTGCTCGGCGACCTGCTACGCCAGCGCCTGCCCATGCTCGCCTGGCACCCGCCCGAGGCGACCTTCCTGGCTTGGCTCGACTGCACCGCCCTCGGCCCGGACAACCAGGCCCAGGAGCGATTTCTCGAGCACGGGCGCGTCGCGCTCGAGCCTGGCCTGCGGTTCGGTGCCGCGGGCTGCGGTTACGCGCGCCTGAACTTCGCCACCAGCGCCGACATCCTTGACCAGGCGACCGCACGGATGGCCGGGGTGGCCGGCTGACGCGCCGGGGTCAGGGACGCCCGGCCACACGCCGGGGTCAGGGACGCCCGGCGACGCGCCGGGGTCAGGGACGGCCGGCGTGGGGGACGTCGACGCGGACGGCCAGGAGGCTGGCCTCGCGGGCCGCGCTGCGGGCGTGCTCGTCGAAGTCGGGGGCGGCGCAGGCGAACAGGGTGCGGCCGTCGTCGCCGCCCAGCATGCAGGCGTACACGCCGGACCCGACCACGACCTGGTCGACGATCTCGCCGGACTCGCGGACGCGGATCAGCCGGCCTCCAAGGGCGTCGGCCACCCAGAGGGCGCCGTCGGCGTCCAGGCAGCAGCCGTCGGGGGCGACGACGAGCTGGCCGAGTGCGGCGGGGAGCTCCCGGTCGTTCGGCAGGTCACCGAAGGTCGCCCAGGCCCGGCGGTTCGTCAGCCCGCCGTCACCGGTGAGGTCGAACGCGGTGATCCGGTTGCCGAAGGTCTCGTCGACCAGCAGGACGTTGTCGTCGGTGATGACGCTGCCGTTGGGGAACCACAGGTCGCGCGCGACCGTGGTGACCGTGCCGTCGGGGTCGGCGCGCACGAGATCGGCCGGTGCGAGCGGGGCGCCGTTCATCAAGTCGAACCCGAAGTTGCCGACGAAGGCGCGGCCGTCGGCGTCCACGACCATGTCGTTGGCGTGGCCGGTGATGTGGCCGTTGAGCTCCGCGTGGGTCACCAGGGTCCCGTCGGCCTCGCGCCGGAGCAGCCGGCCGTCGCGCATCGACACCACCAGCAGGCGCCCGTCGGGTAGCCAGCCCAGGCCGGAGGGCTGGCCGGGTACCTCGGCCTCGGTGCGCAGATCCCCGCCGTCCGCGGTCGCGGACAGCACCCGGTAGGTATAGAAGTCCACGAACCAGATCCGGTCCTCGTGCCAGCGAGGACACTCCAGGTACGACAACCCGGACAGCACGGTGGTGATCTCTCGGCTCATGGTCAAACCCTAGTGGTATCACGGAAAGGTAACTACTCTGTCAGAGCGGACGAACGGCTGGACCAGTGGAGGTAGCGCATGGCACGGTGACGACGGGCGATGGCATCGAGATCTTCTACAAGGACTGGGGCTCGGGCCAGCCGATCGTGTTCAGCCACGGCTGGCCGCTGTCGGCCGACGACTGGGACACCCAAATGCTGTTTTTCCTCCTCCACGGCTACCGCGTCATCGCCCATGACCGGCGCGGGCACGGACGCTCGACCCAGACGAACGACGGTCACGACATGGACCACTACGCCGACGACCTGGCCGCGGTGACCGCGCATCTCGATCTGGCGGACGCGGTCCATGTCGGCCACTCCACCGGCGGCGGCGAGGTCGTCCGCTACATCGCCAGGCACGGGGAGAGCCGCGTGGCCAAGGCGGTCCTGATCAGTTCGGTCCCGCCGCTCATGGTGCAGACCGAGGCCAACCCCGGCGGCCTGCCCAAGAGCGTCTTCGACGGTTTCCAGGCCCAGGTGGCCACCGGCCGGTCGGTGTTCTACCGTGACCTGGCGGCGGGCCCCTTCTACGGCTTCAACCGGCCAGGCGCGAAGCCCTCGGAAGCGATCATCGAGAACTGGTGGCGCCAGGGCATGATGGGCGGGGCGAAGGCACACTACGACGGCATCGTGGCCTTCTCCCAGACCGATTTCACCGAGGACCTAAAGGGGATCACGGTGCCCGTCCTGGTGATGCACGGCGACGACGACCAGATCGTTCCCTACGCCGACTCCGGGCCGCTGTCCGCCAAGCTCGTGCAGAACGGGACGCTGAAGACCTACCACGGCTTCCCGCACGGCATGCCGACCACAGAAGCCGAGACGATCAACGCCGACCTGCTGGCCTTTCTGCGGTCCTGACCTGCGAGGCGGTGGCCTGATGGCGACCAAGCCGTACGCGAGCGGGGGCGCCTACATCAACCGGATGAGCGATTACACGTTCTGGTGTGGCCGGAGTCTCCGCACAGGGAGAATGAACTCCGTGATGACACAACGATCGCGTGGCCGTCGTGGCGGCTCGCGCGGCCCAGGGTGCTGTCCCGCAAGGCGGTAGCGCGATGCGGCTGCGGTTCAAAGACCTCTACCGGAGCGGCAAGGAGTTTGAGCTCATGGACCGGGCCATGAGCTTCGCCGCCCTGGCCATGCTCACCGTGTTCCCGCTGCTCGTCTTCGTCGCTGCCGCTGGTGCCGCGTCCCGTCACGGCCTGGCCAGATGGGTGGTCTACGGCATGGGCCTGACCGGCTCCTCGTCCCGCGCGGTGGTAGCGCTCTTTGCCGCGCCCGGCCGGGTCCTGGGCACGGCGAGCTTTTTCAGCCTGTTGCTGGTGGCCGGCTTCGGGGTGACGTTCGCGGGCAGCGCGCAGGCCGGGTTCGAAAGGGTCTGGAGCCTTCCCGCCGGGCCGTGGCACAAGATCTGGCGTCAGGCGGTCTGGCTGATCGCCCTCCTCGCCTACATCTACGCAGCGGCCACGGCAGCCCCGCTGACCCACCATGCGCCTGCCGAGACGGTGATCCGGGTGTCGGTGGCGATAGTGCTCGGCATCGCCTTCTTCTGGTGGGGGCTTCACTTCCTGGTCGGCGGCCGGGTGAGCTACCTCGCGGCGCTGCCGGGCGCAATTGCCACGGTGGCGTTCCTGGCTGGCCTGCGAGCCTTTTCCGCCTTGGTCTTCGAGCCGCTCATCGTCACGAACGCGGTCACCTACGGGGCCGTGGGCACCGTGCTGATCGTGCAGTCGTGGCTGGTCGGCGTCGGCTGGGTCGTCTATGGCGGCCAGCTGTTCGGGCGCTGGTTCCACGACGCCTGGCTTGGGGGTCTGAACAGACCGCCTGAGTAGTGGGCGGGGACCGCCGGAATCAGCTGTGGCCGGGGATGCGCACGATGTGAGGTGTTAGCGTGGCATATGCCCTATGGACCTTACGGACGCGGCCCGGTCCACATGACCGCGGCCGGCCTTGTCGCCGTCGTCGCGCTGATCGTCGGCGTCCTGATGCTGACCGACCACAAAAGCGGCCGGGGTGTCATTTTTATCGCCGCCGCGGTGGTGGCGGCTGTCGTCGCGGTGCTCGCGCGGCCCCGCTGACGCGCCGGTACCGCTGCGGTGCGGGCCGGGGTCAGGGTTGATCGGGCAGGCCGGCCCGCGTCGGAGCCACCCGGTCGGCGAGCGCCCGCACCTCGTCGGCGACCTGCGGGTACACCGCGGCAGGCAGGTAGTGCTCCCTGACCAGCGCGTTCGGCCACCAAAAGCGTGACACCGCGAGGCCCATGATCAGCAGCAGCGGATCACCTCCCGCACCGCCCAGTTCCTCGAACGCGAGCTGCACGTCGCCGTTGCGTGCATAGCGGACCTGCCCGTTCCCGATCATGGCACGATCTCTCCCGCTTACTTTGCAAACAGTGTTCGCAAAGTAAGCTAACAGTTCGGATACGGTGTTCGCAAGGGAGAGGCGGCGAGAATGGAACACGCCGGCGATGTCATCTGGATGCGCCCGGCGCACGCGGCTACCGGGCGGCCGGCGCGGCGCTCCCGCGAGGAGATCACCGCCGCCGCCGTCACGATCGCGGACGCCGACGGACTGGACGCGGTGTCCATGAGGCGGATCGCCGCGGCGCTGGGGACCGGTGCGGCGTCCCTGTACCGCTACGTCGATACCCGGGAGGACCTGCTCGACCTGATGATCGACTTCACGGCTTCCGAGTACGTCTTCACGGCGCCGACCGGTGACTGGCTCCCCGACCTCCTCGGCGTCGGCGAGCAGGCCCGCGCGATCATGCGGCGCCACCCATGGCTGCCGTCCCTGCTCATCACCCGGTCCGCGCTCGGTCCCCATGGCCTGGTCCTGCTCGAGTACGTCCTGGAAGCGCTCGCCCCGCATCCGGCCGGTCAGGCCGCCAAGCTCGAGGCCTTCGCCATCCTCACCGCGACCACCGCGCTGTTCGTCCAGCACGAGCTCACCGGCGGTTCGGCCCGGCAGCAGCGCAACGCCGCCTACCTCCACCACGCCCTGGCCACCGGCCGCCACCCGCGACTCGCGGAACTGCTGGCTCCGGCATCACCCACGCAGACCGGCCTGCCCGAGGCAGTCCCTGACCCAGCGGGACGCTACCGCGACATCCTGGCGCGGATCCTCAGCGGGCTGCTTGCTTCAAGCCCTCCTGGTCAGGGTTGACCGGCCAGGTGCCGGGCGGCCTGCGGGCCGGCTTTGGGGTGGCCGGAATCAACGGCGTTCTGGTAGCTGGCCCGCGCGTCGGCCGGATAATTCATGTAATTGAGCAGGTTTCCGAGGTACACCATCGACCAGGGGGCCGCGTCCGGGTGACCGGAATCGATGGCGACCTGGTAGGCCGCGACCGCCTGGCGGTACCCGGCCCTGCCGCTTGTACAGGTGCCCGAGATTGCGCGCCGCCGTCGGGCCGTACTCGTGGTGCCCGGAGTTAGCCGCCTGCCGGTAGGCCTCCTTGGCGCCGTCCAGGTCGTCATGCTGGCCCAGCAACAGGCCCAGCTGGAAACCGGCCGCCGGGGCCAGCTCGGCGTCCCCGGAGTCGATCGCCTCCTGATAGGCCGATCGCGCGCCTTCAACGTCGCCCTGCTGCCCGAGCGAGGCGCCCCGGCTGAAGGCCGACTGTGCGTCGATGTCAGGCCGGAAGGTCGTTCGGTCCCGTTTGAAGGCCTTGGTGAGGCCGAATACCGTACGCTGGGCCAACACTCGCCTCCCCATATTTATGCTCGTCAGTCACCCTATCCGAACTGGCCGGGCTGGTAGTCGCCGGCGGGCTGCCGGATGATGACGTTCATGCGGTTGTAGGCGTTGATCAGGGCGATGATCGCCACCAGCGCGACGAGCTGGTCATCGTCGTAGTGCTTGGCCGCGTTGGCCCAGGCCTCATCGGTGACGCCGCCGGCGGCGTCGGCGATGCGGGTGCCCTGCTCGGCGAGCTCCAGCGCAGCCCGTTCGGCTTCGGTGAAGACCGTCGCCTCCCGCCACGCCGCGACCAGGTTCAGCCGCTGCTGGCTTTCCCCCGCGTGCAGGGCGTCCTTGGTGTGCATGTCGGTGCAGAAGCCGCAGCCGTTGATCTGGCTCGCCCGGAGCTCCACCAGCTCCTGCGTCGCGGCCGGCAGGGTCGAATCATGCAGAACGGCCCCCGCCGAGTTGATGTGCTTGACGAGCCTTCTGCGCCAAGGGGTTGCCGAAGAAATCGAAACGGGCGTCCATCGTCATCTCCTTGACGTTCTTGCGGGTCAAGCGCGAGCCGGTAGTCCGCTGGATGGTGTGCTTCTCGTCGGCAGTACGACGACGCAGCCCGCCGGAATGTGAGGCGACGCGCCGGCCTCACATTCCGGCACTGCGTCTCGTCGAACTGGTGAAGGCAGGTGCGAACGGGACGAAGGGCACCATGAGCACCGATCCGGGCCAGGAGACAGCCCGACCCGGGCCTGAGCGCGATCATGAGCGAGCGGCGTCAGCTGATCAATCTCGCCTACCGGCTGCTCGGATCCCTGGCCGAGGCCGAGGATGCGGTGCAAGAGACCTACGCCCGCTGGTACGCCATGTCCCGGCCGCAGCAGGACGCCATCGAATCCCCCGGCGCCTGGCTGACGACCGTCGCCAGCCGGATCTGCCTGGACCTGCTCGGCTCGGCCCGGGCGCGGCGGGAGCGCTACGTGGGCGAATGGATCCCCGAGCCGCTGCCCGACCCGGCGGAGTGGACCAGCGTGCGGCCGGGCGGCGCCTTCGCCGACCCGGCCGACCGGGTCACCCTGGATGAGTCGGTCAGCATGGCCTTCCTGGTGGTGCTCGACTCGATGACCCCGGCCGAGCGCGTCGCGCTCATCCTGCACGACGTCTTCGGCTACTCCTTCGCCGAAGTCGCCGAGATCGCCGGCCGTACGCCCGGCGGCATGCCGCCAGCTGGCCTCCTCAGCCCGCCGCCGCATCCGCGGCGCACAGCCCGCCGCGGTCCCCGTGACCAGGCAGGCCGGCATCGTCAGGGACTTCAAGAAGGCCTGGGAAGCCAGGGACATCGAGGCCCTCATCGGCCTCCTCGACCCCGCCGCCACGGTCATCGCCGACAGCGGCGGCCTGGTCCGCGCCGCGCTGCACCCGATCGAAGGCGGCGAGCAGATCGCGCGCTATCTCGTCGAGCTGGCCGGCCAGGCGCTCGGCAACCTGACGATCCTGGAGCGGACGGTCAACGGCCAGCCCGGGCTGGTGGCTCAGCAAGACGGCGTCACCGTGACGGTGTTCGCGTTCGACATCGCAGGGGGCCGGATCAAGCACATCTGGGCCGTTCGGAACCCCGACAAGCTGCGGCCCTGGACGGCAGGCTGACCCGTCAGGTGCGCGCGGCCACGCTGGCCTGGCTGAACCTGCGGCCCCAGTCGTGGACCCGGTCAAGCAGTTCGGGCGGGGACGACCACCTGGAAATCCACGCCGACCACGCCCAGCGCCATGGCCGGCCAGTCCAGCGAGTCGGCGGTCATCCGGACCCGGCAGCGGGCCGCGTCAACGTCCTCGACGGCAGCCCACTGGCCGAGCTGCCGGCGCACGGTCGCGGCCGGAGCCTGGACGATCGCTTCCACCTCGAAGGCGGCGGCGACGCTGTCCAGGCCGGCCCGGACGAAGGCGGCGGCGTCGGCGGCGGGCAGCTGGCGGGGCCGGAATCGCATCCCGGTGCCTCCGGATCCGGTGAGGCGATCGACGCGGAAGCTGCGCCAGTCGTGCCGGCCGAGGTCGTAGGCGACCAGGTACCAGCGGCGTCCGAGCGAGACCAGGCGGTGTGGTTCGACGTGCCTGTCGGTGTGCTCGCCGTCGGCGGCGGTGTAGGAGAAGCGGAGTCGTTCGCTGTCCCGGCAGGCGAGCGCGACGGTGGTCAGGATGCCCGGGTCCACGGCCGCCCGGGGCGCGCTACCCCAGCTCGCGGGCACGGTCATCGCGCTCAGCGCCTCGACCCGGCGCCGCAGCCGGGCCGGCATGACCTGTACCACCTTGGCGAGCGCGCGGACCGAGGACTCCGCGATGCCCTCGACCGCGCTCTGCGCGGCCGCTTGCAGGCCGATCACCAGGGCGACGGCCTCCTCGTCCTCGACCAGGAGCGGCGGCAGCGCCGTGCCCGCGGCCAGCTGGTAGCCGCCGTCGGCACCGCGCTGGGCCTGGATCGGATAACCCAGCTCACGCAGCCGGTCGATGTCCCGGCGCAGGGTGCGCGGCGAAACCTGCAGTCGTCCGGCCAGTTCGGCACCCGGCCAGTACCGGCGGGTCTGCAGCAGCGAGAGCAACCGCAGCGTGCGTGAACTGGTATTGGCCATGTCACCAGCATCGCTCAATTCAGGTCAGAAAGTGGCCGCTATGGCTCGTAGCGTGGGCCTAGAGCGGGAACGGAATCCCGCCCGGTCTACGCGAAGGGCTCACAGACCATGACGACCAGCACCCCGATCACTGACGACCTGGCGGCTGACGGCCAGGCGGCCATCCTGCACCGACGCCGAGCGCGCCGACCTGCTGGCGGTACTGGCCGCGCGCCGCCACTTCCTGCGCTTCACCACCCGCGACCTCACCGACGAGCAGGCCAGGCAGCGCACCACCGCGAGCGAGCTATGCCTGGGCGGCCTGATCAAGCACGTGACGGCCACCGAGGAGGGCTGGGTGAACTTCATCGCGGCGGGCCCGTCGGCGATGAAGGATTTCGCCGACATGACCGAGGACGACTATGCGCAGCGAGCCGAGGGGTTCCGGCTGCTGCCCGGCGAGACGCTGGCCGGCGTGCTGGCCGACTACGCCGAGGTGGCCCGCCGGACCGACGAACTTGTCGCCAGCCTGCCCAACCTGGACGCCGGGCACCCGCTGCCCAAGGCCCCCTGGTTCGCCCCCGGCGAGTCGTGGTCGGCCCGCCGGGTCCTGCTGCACATCATCGCCGAGACCGCGCAGCACGCCGGCCACGCCGACGTCATCCGCGAATCCCTGGACGGCGCCAAGTCCATGGGCTGACCCCTAGGGCGACGGCGTCTCAGACGTGATTTCCCGGGATCGGCCCGGCTATCGATACCTGCTCGTGGCGGCGTATGCACAGGTCAGTCCGTGTCCCGCCCGGAGCCGCGGCCCCCGGTGACTTGCGCCAGACGACCCAGCCGCCGTACCGGTTGGTGGCGACGATTTGCCAGCCGGCCGGGGCGTACGTCCAGCTCGCCTGGGCAGGTCGACCCTGCGGCCAGCCCATATCGATCACGGTCGCGTCGGCCGGCGGCGGCTGGCAGTATTGGTTGAAGGCCTGCACCTTCGTCGACGGCACCTCGAACGCCTGCGCGATCCGCATCACCCCGCTGACGTCGAAGGCGACGCCGACCCGCTCACCCGGCTTCAGGCCGCCGGCCGCCGCCAGCTGCTGCACGCCCATCGCCCTGGCCACCACGCCGTCGGCCTGGGAAGTATGGGCGGTGAGCTGGGCCACGGCCACCAGGCTCACCGCCGCGGTCGCGGCGCCCAGGACGGCGACCATGATCCGCAGGCGGTGCGCGAGGAGCGCGAACAGGACCCAGACCACGAGCAGGGCCAGCGCGACCGCCGTCGCCGCCAGGACGCTGGCCCGGCTCCAGTCCTGGGTCAGCACGCCAGGCACCCCGTCGATGAACGTCCTCCCGCGCCCCGTGGGCAGGGACGTTCCGGCATAGACGGATACCGTCACGGCGGCCACCAGGGCGAGGACCGCGACGCAGGCGGCGGAGGCCAGGACAAGCCGGGTCGCCGCCCGCACCAGCACCACCGCGCCCACCAGGAAGAACACGACGATCATGCCATCCAGGTAGCGCGCGGAAGCCCAGGTCAGTGGCTGGTCGGGCCCCAGCGCGGCCGACGCGGCGGCGGCGATTCCGACGGTGACCCCGACCGCAAGCGCCGCCATCACCCGCAGGTCGGTCGGTACGCTGCGCCGCGCGGTACCAGGCTGGGATCCCCCCCAGCTCCCCCGCACGGCCACGGCCACCGCGGCGACCAGGCCGATCCCGGCAACACCCCAGCTGTCAAGCACCAGCCGCCACAACTGGCCGCCTGCCATCTCGAACACGTGGATGGCCCCGTACAGGCTCTCCAGCGTGCTCTTGGAGTGGCCGGTCAGGCTGTTCTTGCCCTCCGGGTACAGGGCCGAGGCCAGATAGCGGTCCAGGGCCCAGCCCGCGCCGACGGTCACCACCAGGGTCACCGCGGCCGCGGCCACGCTGCCGCGGGCGACGGGCAGGCGCCAGGCCACGAATACGGCCACGGCGACGAACCCGGCCACCAGCACCTCGCCCCGGGAATGCACCGCGTAGGCATAACCGGACAGCGCGGCGGCACCGACGGCCGCCGTGTACCGCGCCCGCGGCGAGGCGGCCACCAGCCAGCTGTGCGTGGCCAGCAGCCAGGCCAGCGTGACCACCGGGAAGATCGCGTCGGTGATCGCGTACTCGCTGTAGAAGAACCCGGCGGGCAGCAGCGCCGCCACCATGGCCACGCCGTAGGCGGCGGCAGGCCAAGCCCGAGCCGACGGCAGGCCAGGTAGCCAAGCGGCATCAGGGTGGCGCTGACCACCGCGTTGATCAGTAGCGCGGCGTGATACACGGCGGTGGGGTTGCTGGTGAACCAGTACACCGGCGTGATCAGAAGCGGATAGCCGCCCTGGTACAAAGTGGCGCCGGAGAAGTCGGCCCCCGGGCCGCCCGCGAGGAACCGCGCCGCGACCAGATAGGCCGTTTCGTCGGTATTGTCCAGGGGCACGACCTGCGCGCGGCTAAACCACGCGCGCAGCCCGGCCTGGACCAGCCAGCCGGCCACCAGCAGCAGCGCCAGCAGCCACTTCCTGCGCCGCGGGTCGCCGGTGGCCCCGATGGCGCGGTCGAGGCGGGACGCCGTCGCGACGGCGCTGACGTCCGCATCGGCCCTGACGTCCGCATCGTCCACATTGGTGCGGGCGTCCACATCGGCGCTGACGTCCGCATCGATCTGGCTCGCAGCAGCAGGCACTATGGTTTCGTTTTTGTTAGCCACCCAGAATCCTTGCCATGAGTCGCATCAGGCAACGGGAGATACCGCACTAGTTGCCCGGCCGCCTTCTGGCTGGGCTTATTCTGCCGCATCAGGAGTTGCCAGGTGGGCACAAACGTTACTTACGCAGTTCCGTGGCGTACCGCGACCGCGGGATCAGGAGTGCGCGCAGGGCGTCCTTTAGCTGCCGGGCGGCGGAAGGGGCCGCAGGTCCCGGCGGATCGGGTGGCTGGCGGGGACCTCGACGAGAACGATCCGGACGCCGTCGGGATCTGCGATCCACATCTCGATCAGGCCCCAGGGCTCGGTCCGGGGCTCGCGCAGAATGTGAACGCCGGCGGCGGCCAGCCGCTCATGCTCGGCGCGTACGTCCCGCACCTGGAGCCAGATCTGCACCGGTCCACCCGGGTCCCCGGCCGAACGGCCGGACACCTCCAGGAGTCCCGGGCCGAGAAAGAACACCAGGCCAGGATCGGCCGGAGAGCCGAACTCCCGGTAGATCGCCAGGCCCAGCACGTCACGGTAGAAACGCTGACTTCGGTCCAGGTCGACGGGCCGCAGCAGGATCCGGCTGCTCAATACCTCCACGCCACCATCCTGGCAGCCCGGGCGAGCGCTAGAAAGGGAGCATGCAGCGTCCGCGTCAGGTGGTGTTCGTCTCCGGCGCGCCTGGGGCCGGCAAGACCAGCCTGGCGGTTCCGCTCGCCGCCGAGCTGGGGTTCGCGCTGGTCGGCAAGGACAGGATCAAGGAGACGCTGCACGACGCGCTGGGCGCGCCCCGGCCGGACCTGGCCTGGTCCCGTAGGCTCGGGGCGGCCGCGATGGAACTGCTGTGGGCGCTGGCGGCCGATGCCCCGTCGGTCGTTGTGGAGGCGAACTTCCGGCCGCACGATCCCTACCAGCGGAAGAGACTGTCCGCGCTAGCGGAGAACCCGGTCGAGATCTACTGCCAGTGCGATCCGCAGCTGGCCGCGCGGCGCTACGACGACCGTGCCGCGAGATGCCACCCCGTTCACGTGGTAACCAGCCTTCCCCCGGACGTACGGGCCGAATACGACCAGCCGGTCGGTATCGGGAAACTCGTCACCGTGAACACCGCGATGCCCGTCGATGTCGTGGCGGTCGCTGGTGCCGTCCGCGCGCATTTTGGTGCGTTAGCCGAAGGTCGGCATGGTTTACCGATCAGGGGCCGGGTCCGTACATTGGTGCGATGCCGGACGACACTCTTTCGAGCTACGCGCAGAGCCAGCCGGACAAGCCGGGCGTCATCGACGACAGGCCGGACGGGACCGTCCTCGCGTGGACATACGCCGAGCTCGAGGCGCAGTCGAACCGGGTGGCGAACCTGCTGCTCCGGCTGGGGGCCGGGCCGGGCCGCAAGGTGCTGTGGTGCGGGCCGAACTCGGCTGAGGTCGTGGCGGTCATGAACGCCGCGAGGAAGATCGGCGCGGTCGCGGTGCCGCTGAACTACCGGCTGACGCCGGACGAGGCTCTTTACGTCGTCAACCACAGCGACGCCGAGGTCGTCTACGTGGACTGCGAGCACGCGCCGATGCTGGCGACGCTCCGCGGCCGGCTGGAGAAGGTGCGGCACATCATCGCGGTGGGCGGCTCGGAGGTCCCGGACGGGATGCTGACCGACGCCGACATCGCGGCCGCGTCGGCCGCCGTACCCGGCGTCGGCGAGGTGACCGGGCCGGGCGGGACGATGTATTACACCTCTGGCACGACGGGCAAGCCGAAGGGCGCGTTCCGGTCCGGCCCACAGGATCCAGACGTCCTCGGCGCCCTGCTGAACCTCTTCGGCTACCGGCCCGATGACGTCTACATCACCTCAGGCCCGCTGTACCACAGCGGGCCCAGCGCGTTCATGAACGCTGGCCTGCTGTTCGGCCAGACGATCATCGTGCAGCGCAGGTTCGACGCCGAGGACTGGCTGCGGCTCGTGCACAAGTACCGGGTGAGCTCGACGTTCTCCGCGCCCGCGCTGGTCCGGATGATCTGCGCGTTGCCCGCGGAGGTCAAGGACCGCTACGACCGCTCCTGCATGCGCGTCATGGTGGCCAACGCGGCCCCGTGGAGCTACGCGCTCAAGCAGCAGTACGTGGCGGACTTCCCGCCCGGATCGCTGTTCGAGGTCTACGGGTCCACCGAGCTCGGGGTGAGCACCGTGCTGATGCCCGAGGACCAGATGCGCAAGCCGGGATCGTGCGGCAAGCCGGCTCCTGGCCTTGAGATCAGGCTCCTCGACGGCGACGGTCATGATGTCACCGGTACCGGGCCGGATCATCCGGGCGAGGTTTTCGTCCGGTCCAGGGGCGCGTTCGACACCTACTACAAGAACGAGGCCAGCTACGAGTCGAACCGCCGCGGCGACTTCCACACGGTCGGCGACGTCGCGTACTGGGACGACGAGGGCTATCTGTACATCTGCGACCGCAAGTCCGACATGATCATCTCCGGCGGCATGAACATCTACCCCGCGGAGATCGAGGCGGCGCTTGAGCAGCATCCCGGGATCTACGATGTCGCGGTGTTCGGAATCCCGTCGGAGCAGTGGGGCGAGGTCGTGCACGCGACGGTCGTGCGGTCGCCCGGATCGTCGCTGACCGGCGAGGAGATCACGGCGTTCGCACGCGCGCGCCTGGCCGGGTACAAGGTGCCGCGGTCGGTGGAATTCGCCAGCGAACTGCCGCGCACCGGCTCGGGCAAGCTCCTCAAACGTCAGCTTCGGGCGCCCTACTGGGCCGACCGGACCACCCAGGTCGGCTAGGTGGCCGTGGGCCGGCTGGTTGTGCTCGCCTACAGTCGGGGATGTGGCAGACGAAGATGCGAGGGTCTACGCACTGAACCTGTTCGATGTCGCCGACCGTGAGGAATACCTGGCCTACTCACGCCGGTCGGCCCGCGAGGTCGCCCGGCATGGAGGGCACGTGGTCGCCTTGGGCCGGTTCCAGGAAAGCGTGACCGGCGACATCGCCCCCCGGCAGGTGCTCATCTTGGTCGAGTGGGAGTCCAGAGCGGCCTTCGACAGCTACCGCCAGGACCCCGCCCTGGCCGACCTGCACCCGCACCGGGAGCACGGCTCCTCGGCGTACGTGTGGCACTTGTTCGACCGGCTCGACGACTTGCGCCCGTTGCTCAAGCCGTGACCTGGAGAGACTGCGTGCCTGGCGTTCTGGAGTCGGACGGCTGAGCGGCATTGCCGCCGAGTCCGGATCCACCACGGAAATCGGCGGGCGGAGCCGAGAACGGCTTCTTGTGGGGCAGCCGGGACGGATGCGGCGGGCGGTCCCGATAGCGTAAGGGAATGGCATCCACTGACAAGATCGAGGCGTTCCTGGCCGAGCCGCGTAACATTGTCGTCGCCGGGATCCGCCGCGATGGGCGGCCGCAGCTGAGCCCCAACTGGTTCTACTGGGATGGCGAGCGCTTCTACGTCTCGACCACGCGTGACCGAGTGAAGTACGCGATCTTCCGCCGGGACCCGCGCGCCCAGCTGCTCATCGATGATTCAGGCGGCTTCCGCTCGGTGCTGGTTGCGGCCACCGCCGAGATCCGCGAGGATCTCGTGGCTGAGCTGCCCCGATTCCGCGCCATCCGGGAAAAGCACCGGCGGCCCGTACCAGACGACGATGAGCTTCTGCAGGCACTGACCGCCGAGGCGCGGGTCTTGCTAGCGTTCACGCCCGACCAGCCACTCGCGAGCTGGACGAGTTGGGGCCTGGACTGAACTAGGTTCCCCAGCCGCCGGGCGGGTCTTGCCTGCCCGTCTGGACCTGCTCCCACAGATCCTGGCAGCGGCCATAGGGGGCGAAGCGCAGCAGGAGGCAGCCAGTCAAGCTGTGACCCGGCGCCGCCGTTCCCTCAACAATCACCGCAAAGCGAGCTACCGGGCAGCTACCGTATCAGCCGGGCTGGACGCCATGAGGTGTGTGGGACCTGCGCCAGGCTTACGGGAGCGGCTCCCCCTATGTTGGACAATGCTGTGTTGGACAATGAGCTGGTGATCGAGGTTGAACCCGACCGGTTCGAAGATATGGTCGTGACCGCGCTGGACGGCCTGCCCACCGAACTCGGCCAGCTGATGCGCAATGTCGCGGTGACCGTCGAGCACGATCCGGGACCGCCCGGGCTGCTCGGGCTGTACCAGGGCATCCCGCTCACCAGCCGCACCTCGCAGTACTCGGGGGTTCTGCCCGATCGGATCACCATCTACCAGCAGGCCATCTGCACGATCTGCCGTAGCGAGCAGGAGGTTGCGGACCAGGTCCGCCGGACCGTCATCCACGAGGTCGCCCACCATTTCGGCATTGACGACGACCGGCTCAGGGAACTCGGCTGGTAAGACCGAGACCAGTACCGGCCGATACACTGACAATCGTCCGCGGTGGACCTTCGCGGCGCGGTGATTACCCACGTTCGGGATGGGGTTCCATGGCGGTTACTTCCCCCGGGCCTGAACGAAGCGTGGTCCCTGGCATTTGGTTTGGGATGGCCCGCCCGAGGCACGTGTTCCGGTGAGCGAAGCGGCCAGCGTGGCCGGTCCGGCCGGAGGAGGATGACGTGGAGATCAATCTGGTGCTCTACCTGCCGCGCGATGCCGCCAGCGTGCCCGTCACCCGTCAGGTCCTCGACGGCTGCCTGGAAACCCTCGGCGTCACCCCGGATACCCGCGCCGACATTGCCCTGGCGCTCAGCGAGGCCTGCGCCAACGTCATCCAGCACGCCGGGCCAGGCGACGAGTACGAGGTGCAGGCCACCGCCAGGAACGGCCAGTGCGCCATCGAGGTCGTCAACACCAGCAGCCGGGACGGCACGTCCGTGCCGGACGGCCACTGGACCGGCGCGGGCGGCGGGCAGGTCCCGGCGGTCGATTCCGTGCCCGCGACCGCCGAGCACGGCCGCGGCCTGGCGATCATCGATGCCGTGGTCGACAACCTCCAGCTGAGCGACAGCACCAGCGAGGGGACGGTCGTCCGCTTCGAGAAGGCTCTGAAGTGGCTACCCGGCGCGGCCGGGCCGCACCTGTTCAGCGCCGATGGCGACCGCGCCAGGTAGGGGTCAGCGAGAGCGGAGCGGCTGCGGCTCGCTCGGCCGTGATGCACGCTCCACGGGCCCGGGGGCGTTGACCGCGGCGGGCAGCGCCGCTACGGCGCCCATCCTGAATCGTGAGTCCGGGGAGGACAATTGCAGGAATGCCACGTAGGCGGGCTGAAGAAATTCCTGGCCGTCGTCCCAGCCGAGCTCGAAGTAGCCTAGCTGGAGGTCGGTCACTTCGACCCGGCCCTCGGCGCCCGCGTAACGGCGGCGGACCTCATCGAGCGCCTCGCTCACGGGCCGCAGCCCTGACACAGGCGCGTGCACGTCTTCGATCTCGCGCCAGAGGTGATCGATGCCGGTGAGCTGGCGTTCGTGGTCGAGGTAGACCACCGTCTTGCCGCCAGGCCCGACGGCGAAAAGACTATCCAGGGTCCGGCGGAATTCAACCCTCGCGCCGATGATCCGCTCGCTGTGGTTGGCGCCACCCCGTTCGGCCTGGGCGGCGTGCAGGAAGCGAACGCGCGCGAGGGCCAGCTCGGAAGGTTCGGCGACGTCGGAGCGCGCGATGGCGTCCAGGGCCAGCCGGGCTGCTTCCTCATCGGAGCTGCGGGGGGATTCCTGCCCGGCGTCTACCTGCCAGCGCGTCGCATCTCGGTACTGCCAGCCGCCAGAACGGCGGAACAGCTGCAGTCCCCAGGCGGATCGTTCGGTGTAGGAGATGCTCCTGGCCTTGAGCGTGAAGGTGCCCGCCTCGACGGTCCCGCTCAGGCCAAAGCGAGTGCCCACCTGGCGGACGATCTCCTCGCTGACGTCCGGGCGGCGGAGCCGGTAGATGTTCAAGCCGCCCGGCAGCTCGATCCTGAATTCCTGCTCGATAATGACTTCAGCCATCGGAGGCATCCTTTCCTAGCTGTACCATTTCCACGCGATCCAGTTGGTGGCGGTCACGTCCCAGTTCACAAAGGGGATGCACTCGAAGTCCCGGCGGTAGATGGCCTCGCCTTGCGTCGCGCCAGCGGCGATGGCGATCGCCGTCTGGTCACCCCCGGAAGCGATCGCGTCGTCCAGCCACGCGCCGGACAATCCCGCTCCGGACGCGGCGGCGCTGCCGAAGCTGGCGCCCCTCCCGCCGTCGTCGTAGGCGAGGCCCACGAACCCGAAGACCAGGTGGACGCCCTGCATGGGACCGAACCATTCGACGATCGAGCCGACGCTTGTGTCCAGGACCAGGTCGCAGGTGTCGAAGACGACCCACTTGAGCGACTTAGCCCCCAGCGCCCACTGGTCCGAGGAGCCGATGCAGTCGTCGTGTTTGGCGGTGAATCCGATGCGATAGACGCTGCTCCAATTTCCGCCATGGTCGGCGAAGTAGCAGAAGTTGACGTTGTCGGACCAGTCGAGCGAGTCACCGCCGAAAGCGGGAGCACGGAAGTCTGTTTCCCATGCGTTGTCGTCGCCCCAGTTGAAAACGCTGGTGTTACCGGCCGACGCCATGGCACCGGCAAATCCCTCGGCGTCATTGGCCCGGTTACCAAGATTGGCCTGCTTGCACGGACCAGAGAATGTGTTGATCCACTCCACTCCCGTCGTCACAGTCAACGTCCTACCTCCTCATCGGATCGCGGGCGGAGGCCCCTATGCACATACGGAGCGCCGAGTCCGCGGCCTGATACAGCGGAGCCGGGATGCCGGTGTTGCGCGGGGACTGGATAGGGAGGATGGTGGGAGGTACTGCTTTGAGGCATTTCGCGCCCGTCTGGACTAGGACGGGCCGTCCCAGGGTGTGGCGTTTAGCCAGCTGTCTCGCCGTAGGCGAGTTCCTGGGATGGGTCGTAGACGATGGCCGATGCGAGCGCACCGGACGACATGGCGGCGAGCATCATGGAGATGCAAGCGCTGCTGCTTGGCACCGAGACCATTGAGGACTTCCTGGCCGAACTGGCCAACCTGGCGGTCGCGACGGTGAGTGAGGGGCTGTCGTGCGGGATCACGCTGCAGCCCAACGGGCGCCCGCTCACGGTGGCCTCCACGGACGCGCTGGCGGCGCAGGTGGACGAGGTGCAGTACGGCCTGGATCAGGGGCCGTGCCTGCACGCGCTGCGCACCGGCCTCCTAGTGTCCATTGTGGATCTGGCCAGCGACCAGCGCTGGGCCGGCTACGCGGCATTGGCCCTTCAGCACGGGATCCGGTCCTCGCTGTCGCTCCCGCTCAGCAACGGCAGCGTGACCATCGGCGCCTTCAACCTGTATTCGCGGGCGGCCGGCTCCTTCGGGCCGCTGGCGACGAGCCGCGCCGAGCGTTTCGCGCAGAACGCCTCGGGGGCACTGTCGATCGCGGTCAGGCTGGCCGACCACGTCGCCCTCACCGACCAGCTGCGCGCCTCGCTGGCCTCCCGCGCGGTCATCGACCAGGCGATCGGCGTGCTCATGGGGCAACGGCGGATCTCCGCCGCCGAAGCGTTCGCGATCTTGCGCACGACGTCGCAGAACCGCAACGTCAAACTCCAGGCCTTCGCGGCCCAGATCGTCGAGGGCGCCAGCGGTCAGCCACCACTGCGGCCCCCCTTCGAACCGCCCCGCTGACGCGCCCGCCCCTGCGGGCGAGCCGGGGCTGCGGGCGAGCCGGGACTGCGGGCAAGTACGCCAAATGTCCCGAACTGTCGGTAATCTTACGCAGACTTAGTGTGAGACTAGGCATGTCAGGAGGCTGCTGATGCCTTAAGGTTCTATTCATATCCAGCGTGTGGTCCTGAGACGTGGCCTACGCAGTCGAGTGGATCAGACAGCAGCGGGAGACTGTCTTGGACTCGATGGCTTTGTTGATCAACTCACATAGGTGCGGACGTTGCCTGGTGGTGAACGTCAGCGGGAACGTCGGAGCAGGCACCGCAGGGCTGCTCGATGCCGAGCTTCGCGGCACCTTAGCTCGCGACCTGCTGCTGATCGCGGTGAACCTGACCGAGGCGGTCCTGGCCGACGCCGCCGCCCTGGATGTGCTGACCGGCATGCACCACCGCGCGTTCGTGGCCGGCAAGGTGTTCATGGTGGTCGCGCCCGACCCCCAGGCCTACGAGACGATGCGGGTCAACGGGCTGCACCGGTCGCTGCTTGTCTTTACCACCGTCGCCGAATTCAACACCTGGAACGGCACCCCAAGCACCGAGCCGGATGGCGGGTGCCCGCACGTGCGGACTGCCGGATCACTCGTGGCCGGGACCTGAGCCGCGCGTTAGTGCGCCATCATCTCCGGATCGATCGGGCCCCACTTGTTGGCGGCCCCGGGGCTCGGCTCCCAGACCTGGGGTACCTGCGGCCAGCGCTCGTGCCACGGGCGGGGCTGGAACTGCCCGGTCCCCTCGTCGTAGATGATGTCGATCTCGGTGAACAGTTCCACCAGGTTGCCGTCGGGGTCGTGGTGGTAGGTGAAGATGTTGTGGCCTGCGCCGTGACGGCCCGGTCCCCATTGCAGCCGGATATCCCGGCTGGCCAGGTGGTCGAGCGCGTCCTTCAGGTGCACGATGTCGCGCATCTCGAAGGCGACGTGGAACAAGCCGTGCTTGGAGACACTGCGCATCAGGTTGATGGCGTGATGATCGGCGTTGCAGCGCAGGAACGTGAAGAAGTCGCCGATGGTGTCGGACCACCGGAAGCCGAGCACGTCGGTATAAAAGCTCTGCGCGCCTTCGAGGTCCTCCACGTACGACGCGATGTGGCCGAGCTTGGTCGGCCTGATGCCCAGCGCGGTCGGTCCCCCGCTGGCCTCCTGGCCCTGGTAGAGGTAGATCGGCGTCCCGGTTTCCGGCTCAGGAAGCGCAAGCGCGGCGCGGATCTCGGGTTGAGGGTCCGAGCGCAGCTCGGCGGCGATACCCATTTTCTCCAGGTCGCGCTGGACATCGGTGAGCGATCCGGCTACCTCGAAGCCGACCGCGGCCCGGCCGTCGCGCTCGCCCTGGGCGACGATCACGCAGTGATGGTCGACACCGGTGGTGAGGTAAGTCGCAGATCCGGAGCGTTCGGTGACGACAAGGTCTAGCGCGTCCTGGTAGTAATGCACGAGCCGTTCCGGATCGGGGGTGCGGACCTCGTAGAACCCGGGCCTGGTGACGGGCGCCGGAGCACGGTTGGCCGAGCTTGTCGTCATACGCCTGCTCCTAGGTTAGCTCTCGCCCGTCTGACCGCCTGGTGTCCCGATTCTACGGCGGCGACCTGGTTGATCTTTTTCCAGACCCGAGGGTCGGCCCAGTAACCGGAATGGCCCTGCGGGGAGGGTACGGCCTGCCCGTACAGGTAATAGCACTCCTCCGGGTCAAGCAGGCCGCGATCCACCAGGCTGCCGCCGGCCCGGGATAGGTCCCCGGCCACCGGACCGCCGATGGGATCGGTCGGATAGTAGAAGTTGAGCCAGTCGTTCAGCTGCGCTTCACCGCCTGGCTCAAGCGGCTCGAGCAGGTCAAGGTCGAAGTAGGCAGGAAACCCCCAGCTGTAGAGCTTGCATACCGGTGAGCCGAACGTGACCAGCGCCGGGTAGTCGCCTTCTGGGCGGCAGCCGGGCTGGACGAGCGCCGCGGTCGCGAGCACCGCGCCCTGGCTGTGCGCGACCAGCACGACCCGGCCGCCGCTGTCGTGCAGCCACCACATCCGGCGTTGCAGCTCGGGCACCGCCCGTTCGGTATAACAGGGGGGCGAGAGCGGGTGGTAGGACCGCGGCCAGAAGGTGCCGACATCCCACAGGACCCCCATCGTGCGCCGTTTAGCGGGGTCGTTCCAGGCCGAGTGCAGGAAGGCCATCATCGCCGGCAGCACCAGGCCGGCGACGACGACGCCGAGGTTGCGGATGACCTCCGGCGGCTGGACGTGCAGCCGCCACACGCACAGGGCCATGGCCAGCTGGGCACCGATGATGCCCCACAGCAGCCAGGTGACGTCGTGCGGTGCGCGGCCAAGGAACTGCGCCCGGGCGACCGTCTGCTCCCAGCCCTGGCTCTGGCCGTCGTCGCCGGACACGTTCCCGGACGGAGCGAACGGAGGGAGCCCGGACCAGTACCAGTAGCGGCGTGGCTCGGTCAGCGGGGTCCTGAAGGCCGCGGCCTGCTCCTGGTAGTCCCTGGCCATCTCGCCCGGCAGCCGACGGGTCCCCAGCCACCGGAGGGCCTCGGTCAGCCCGAACGCGAGGACGGCGAGCACGGCGGCCCACGCCAGCAGCGGAACCCCCGACGTGACCACGGCGGGGAGGTAGATCTTGCCCTGCGGCCGCGAAAGCGCATCGGCCGCGTTGCCGGTCACCGGGCCCACCAGGTGCGCCACCCAGATCTCCGCGGCGAGCATGAGGATATTCAGCGTGACGAACCCGAGCATCAGCGTGACCCAGGGGCCGCCGGTCAGGGCTCCCCGGCCGCCGGGCAGGCCGAGCACCATGGAGATCAGCGCGACGGCCAGGACCACCGCGATCGCCAGCGTCGTCCACCCGGTCACGCTGGCCAGCCCGGGCAATTCCGCGGCCCGAGGCCGTCCTCCGCCCGGTTGCAGCCAGGCGAAAAGGCCGGCCGCGATCAGGGCCACCCCGGCCGGCCCGAGCAAGAACCGCAGCCGGCCACGCAGGTCATCGGTCAGCGCGTCCAGGGCGTCGAGGCCGACATAGGCGGCCCCGACGGCGACCGTGCCTGCGCCCAGGCCTATCGCCGTCCACCCCAAGGCGATGACATGCGGTGATCCGGTGAGCGCCGTGGTGGTGACACCGAGCACGATCGCCAGGAATCCCGCGACCACGGCGAGGTGCAGCCAGGTGACAAGCTTGACGCTGGCCTCGCCATCCCAGAATTCGTTGTCGGCCAGGCCGGCCTTGAGTGCGGCCGCGGTGACCAGGCGGGGCTTTTCCTTGTGCTCGGCGGTCACCTGGTAGGGCGGCCGCACGGCTTCGTACCGCCATGTCCTGCTGGCCAGCCAGACCAGCGCCAGCACCACCAGCACCGGTACCAGGACCCCGAGCATGACCTGGCGGGCCGGATGGCCGACGATGAAATGCCAGCCCAGCGACGCGAGCCACCACTGATGGCGGGCGAGCCCGCCCCGCGTCGTCTGGTAAGCGAGGACGTCCGCGCTGATCATCACCGCGATGAGGGCCGCGTTCACCGTCAGCGCGAGGGCACCCAGCCCGGCGGCCAGCCGGTGCAGCCGGAACCGCCAGCTGGAGTTGCGGGTCTTGGTCGAGCACATCCAGCCCGCCAGGTTGGCGAACAGGAACGGCAGCAGCGTCAGCCACAGGACCCGGAGCTTGCTCTGCGAGGTGAGGCCGCCCCACGAATAGACCTCCACGTGCCGGTCCACATCCAGGCTCGCGGCCCGGTCCCCGGCGCTGGCGACGTGGTCCGAGGTGCGGTAGAAACCCGCGATCGAATCGCCGCTGGCCTGCTCGGGAGCCAGGTCGCCGAGGATCGCGTCCGGCGGCGTCCCGCCGACACCGTGCACGCGCAGTTCGGTCACGCCGTCGCACGCGGCCAGCACCGGAAGCTGGACACTCGGCAATGCCGCGGAATGTCGAGGAATGGGCATGTTCGAAACCTCCACGCCAAGGTCGGTAACCAAGCTGCATAGTCGGAGCACCGATGCTCCGCAGTTGATACAGCTAGGCCCGCATTTGTGGCCTCAGGTCAGGAGGGAGTGCAGGGCCGGGGCCAGGGCTGCCATTCCGTCCCAGTACGGTGATGCCTCGACGGCCCGGGCGAAAAGCCAGCGCAGGATCCGGCTGAGATCGAGATCGAGCAGGCTCGCCATCCGGGCGGCGAGGGCTCCGGCGTCGGCCCCCTGCCGGAACACCCCGTTGAAGATGTGCTGGGTCACGTCGTAGGCGGGGTCTCCGACGAAAGGCTTCGGGTCGATGGCGAGCCACGGCTCGCGTCCGGCGGCCAGGACATTGCCGGCGTGCAGATCGGTGTGCAAGAGCAGGGCATCGCCGCCGCCGCGCGGGAGCTCACGGAGCAGCCGGATGCCTTCCCTGGCCAGCGGCGCCTCCAGGCAGCTCCGTTCGGCTGGGCTCCGCTGCTGGTACCGGGTGGCCCAGTAGTCGCACATATCCGACAGAGGCCTGAAGCCGTAGCCAGGAGGGGGCGTCAGCCACAGGCGCCGCAGCAGGCCGGCGATCACGAGATCGTGCTCTTCGGCAGGCCGGGCCCGCAGCTGTGTCCCCGGGCGGCACCGCTCGAGGAGAAGCACCGTCGCCTCCTTTAGCTCGTTGACCTGGCACAGACGTATTGCCCCGGCTCCGTCCCAGGTCCGGAGGGCGTCGGCCTCATGCAGGGCTTCCGGGTGCGGCCAGCCGACCTTGAGCGCGAGGTCTGTGCCCGCAGCGTCGCGGGCCGGGGCCACCCAGGCGGTCTCGCCGCCAGGAAGGAAGGGGTCGCCCAGCTCGAGCTGCCAGTCGGCGGCGATCCTCGCGACCAGCGCCGGCAGCCCGGCGAGCCAGCCGCCGCGTCCCTGCCTGGCCGCCGCCCGCACCAGGTCATCGGGGATTACGAAACCTTCAGCCATGCCGGCCATTCTCGTGCCTGGAAGCGCCCGCGTGTCTGACGCCAGCCAGCTTCCGGGCCGCCCGGCGTCCGGGCGGGAGCCGGTGTGGCCGGGGTGCCCGGACCCGCAGGAGCCTCCGGCCCGCTGGCCCGTCCGCCACCGCGCGAGCAGGCCGGCCACCCCCGCCACCGCGCGAGCAGGCCTGGCCACCTCCGCCACCGGACAAACGCGGCAATCCGGACCTTGTCCAGGAATTCGAATTATTGTGGATACTTGCTTACCCTATAGGGGTAGTACTGATCCACGATCACAGCGGGCGCGGGCTGGGGGCCGGGTGGTTGAGACAGCCGGGGCGCGCGAGGCCAGCGGGATTAGGCAGGCGGCGTGCTGCTTCAGCCACCGTCCGGCTGACGAGATTCCCCTGGGCAGGCGATTGACCTGATGCGTGGTGCACAACCAGGCAGACCCCGCCCGCGCCGGATAGCGTCTCGCTCGTGCTGGCCGCCCGGGAAGTAGGTTGTCCAGATGGGCAACGAGCGTCATACCCGCAGCGGCCCGGCCGGCGGGCAGGCTCGGCTGGGGCGGGATTTCTGGTTCTACTTCAGCGGGCAGGCCGTCTCCCAGCTGGGCGGCTCGTTCACCATCTTCGCGTTGCCGCTCTTGGTGTTCAAGCTCACGCACTCCGCCACGAACCTGGCGTTGACCACCGTCGCGGAGTTCGTGCCGTACGTGCTGTTCGGCCTGCTGGTCGGCGCGGTCATGGACCGGTTCGACCGCAAGCGTCTCATGCTGGGCAGTGACATCGCCCAGGCGCTCGTGATCGCCGTGATCCCGGTCCTGGCCCTCGGCGGGTTGCTGCGGGTCACGGACATCTACGCGGTGACCTTCGTGCAGTCGACGCTCGGGATCATCTTCAACTGCGGGGAGTTCGCGGCCATCCCCTCGCTCGTCGGCGAGCAGGAACTGGTCACGGCCAACGCTCGCATCATGGCGACGAACAACGCCGGCCAGATCCTCGGTCCCGGGATCGCCGGCGCGCTGGTGGCTTTCGTGCCTGTGCCCGACCTCCTGTTCGTGGACGCCGGTTCCTTTCTCGTCTCGTCGGGCTGCCTGGCCCTGATCCGCCGCAGCTTCAACGCCGCCACGCCGGCCGCCGCCCGGCGGCTCACCGATCCGGGCCCTGCTCGCCGACGTGCGGGAGGGCCTGGCCTATGTGTGGTCCAACCCGCTGCTGCGCTCCATCTCGGTCATGATGGCCCTGATCAACTTCGTCGCCGTGACGGCCGACTCCCAGCTCGTCCTGTTCGCCCGGCGCGCCCTGCACGCCTCCAACTCCGAGATCGGCTTCCTCTATGCCGCTGGTGCCGCCGGCGTCGTCGCGGTCAGTCTGGTGGCCGGGCCGATCCGCCGGCGTCTCTCCTTCACCGTCACCGCCCTCGGCGCCCTCGTCGTCACCGGGGTGACCATGACCGCCATGGCCCTGGCCGGCTCCTACGCGGCCGCACTGATCCTGTGGGCGGCGTCATCGGGCTTTGGCCTGTTGTTCAACATCAACACCGGCGCCCTGCGCCAGGCGATCGTACCGCCCCAGCTTTACGGGCGGGTGGTCAGCGTCGCCCAGGTCCTGGCCTGGTCGGCCATCCCCCTCGGGTCGCTCGCCGGGGCGGCCGCCATCAACCTGAGCGGGAGTGTCGCCGGCGTCTACGCCGTCACCGGCGGTCTCATCGCCGCCATCGCCCTTGCCTTCGCCTTCAGCCCCGTCGCACACGGGGACCGCTACCTCGCCGAGGCCGCCGCGCGGCGGGCCGGGTCCGCGGGCGGCGCGGCAGGGTGAGGGCGGGCTCATTCGACCTGGTGACGGCCGGTGAGGCCATACTGACCAGGTGGACATCACCGACCTGGACCCTGATCCGCTGCGGCAACTGGCGACATGGCTGGAGGCCGCGCGCAGTGCGGGCGAGCCGATGCCTGAGGCCATGACCGTCGCGACCGCGACCGCTGATGGCCTCCCGGCGGCACGGATCGTGATACTTCGCGGCCTCGAGCCAGGGCTGGCCTTCTTCACCGACCTCACCAGCGACAAGGGTACTGAGCTGGCCGCTAATCCGCAGGCAGCGGCGGTGCTGCACTGGCTCCGCCCGGTCCATCGCCAGGTCCGGGTGGTGGGAGCCGTCGAGCCGGTAAGCGAGGAGGAAGTCAGCGAGTACTGGCGTACACGCCCCGCGGCTACCCGTCGCAACGCCACCGTCTCGTACCAGAGCAGCGTCATCGCCGACCAGGGCGCCCTCCAGGCGCAGGTGAGGGACATGCAGCTCCGCCACCCGGCCGGCACTGATCTGCCCCGGCCCCAGCGCTGGGGCGGCTTCCGGGTGCTGCCCGGGCGCGTCGAGTTCTGGGAGGAAGCTCCGGACGGCCTGCACGACCGGATCCGCTACCGGCGGGCAGGCGATAACTGGACGATCGAACGGCTGTCCCCCTGAGGAGCCGGTCAGCGCGGCTGGATCTCGCCCATCGGGCCGAAGCCGGCATGCGGGGTATCGAGGTAGATGATCTGCGGCTGCGTGGCCACCAGGTCCGGTGCGGTGTCGAAGAACTTCTTCACGTAGGGCTGCTTGACGTGCGAGGCGCCCGCCTCGGCATCGGTGAAGCCCTCGATGCAGACGAACTCGTTGTCGTCGGTAAGGCTCCGGGCGAACTGGAAGAACAAGCAGCCGTCCTCGGAATTGACGTCCTTGGCATAGGCGTCGGCCACCGCTAGCCACTCGCTCATCTTCTCGGGCCGGATCTGCATCTTGATGTTGATCAGGATCATGGGTCTCCTCCTGCTAATGCCAGTTGTCATCATCGTGCTGCGATCGCCCGCCACGGTCAACGGCAGCGCTCACCGCCGTGGCTCGTTGCCCCTCATTTGATGGACTCCTAAGGTTGAGCGTCAGAGGGGCTGGAGCCGACTGCGCAGGAGGCAGAATTCGTTGCCTTCCGGGTCGGCCAGGACATGCCAGCTCTCGGTGCCGGTCTGGCCGATGTCGGCGGGCCTGGCGCCGAGAGCGAGGAGCCGCTCCAGCTCGGCATCCTGGTCGCGGTCGGTGGCGTTGACGTCGATGTGCAGTCGGAGCTTCCCGGGCCGCGGGTCGCTGCTGTGGCTAAGGATGAGGGTGGGCTGCGGGCCGCCGAAGCCCGCGTCGGACGGCCCGATCTCGATGCTTCCGTCGTCCTCCCGGCCTAGCTCGACGTAACCGAGGACCTCACTCCAGAACGCGGCGAGCCGGCCGGGGTCGGCGGCGTCGATGACCAGCTCACTGATGCGGCATGCCATGCCCGTCAGCGTACCTAAGGGGCGTAGGCGTGCAGGCGGTCGGCGAGGCCGGCTGGGTTGCTGAGCGCGACCAGGTGCCCGCCGGGGATCTCATCGGCGTCGATGCCGAGCCGCTCGCGGGCGAGGCGGCGCTGGAACCCGGCCGGGAGGAAGCGGTCCTGGGCGCCGATCAGCACCTTGATCGGGACGTCCGGCCAGTGCTTGAACGCGCACGGCTGCCCGAAAGGCGTGCCGGCCGGCTCGCGTGGCGGCCCGGCGGCGGCCAGCACGGCCCGGGCCTCGGCCGACAGGTCATGCAAGAAATAGGTCTCGGCGTCGAACTCGCCGTCACGGCCGGCCGCCTCGTCGGCGGCGCGGCGTGCCTTTCCTGATCCGGTGGCGTCCCACCACTCACCCGGAGTCTCGCCTGGTTCGGGGATCATCGCGTTTAGCAAGACGATCATCGCGACCGGCCGGCTGACCATGGGCGCGGTGAACGCGCCCAGCGACTGGGCCACCAGCACCACGCCGAGCTGATCGCCGATCGCCCGGTCGACGAGCTGAGCGTATTCCGGCAGGCCCAGCGCCGGGTCGTCCTCGGCGATGTCCACCGCGATCGCCGAGTGGCCCCGCCGCCGCAGTTCGGGCACCAGCATCGCCCAGTAGGCGGCCTGACCGCCCGCCCCTGGCACCAGCACGAACGTAGTCATCTACACCATCCTAGGGGCGCCTTCGTGCACCATCTCATCTTGGGAGAGGGTCAACTCGGCGCCGCAGCACGCCAGCCAGGAGCACAGGGCCTGGTCGCGCGCGTCGACGGTGGTGAGCACCACCCGCTCCGGTGATGCGTGCCGCAGCGCGGCCGCGAGCAGGGCGCGCCCGATGCCGCGGCCGCGCGCGGCCGGATCGACGGCTAGCTCGGCTAGGTCGCCGGTTGGCGCGAAAAGCACCGCCGACCCGCGCAGCACGCTACCCTCGCGCACCACCAGCCAGAGCGGGGATGGCAGCGCGCGACGCTGCGCTTCGCGCCGGTTCTGCCACGCCGCCGGGTACGTCAGCCATGACTCGGGCGGCAAGGCGTCGGGCGTCCAGGGCTCGACCACGGCCTCCCACGCGGGCTCGCCGAGCACGGCCGCCGCGCGCGGCAGCTGGTAGTAGTGCAGCATGCGGGCGGCCCGAAACCCCAGCCGCCGATAGGCCCGGGCCGCGCGCTCGTTTCCGCGGATCACCTCCAGCCGGTGCGGCCGCGCGCTGGTGGCCGCCCGTACTCGCGCGAACATGGTGTCAATTCCGCCGCTGCCGCGCGCCTCGGGCAGGATGCCGGCCATGATGCAGTAGGCCTCGTGTCGGCCGTCGTCTCGCCCGGTGAGCCAGAACCCCGCCGGCTGTCCCGCGCGGAAAAGGCCGAACGACCATGCCGGTTCCCAGCCGCGGCGGGTGAGCAGTGCGTCCAGGGCCGCGACATCGACCCGCATCGGGATGACGTAGTCGGCGAACGCCTCGGAGGCGACGGGGTGCAGGTCAGCTGCCTGGTAGCCGACCAGGTCACCGACGACGTCGTCCATGGTGCCAATGTAACGTAAGACACAGAAGAGACGTATCCGCGAAAGGCGGCCGCGGGTTTGCTGGCCGGGGTGGTGGCGCGGCCGGGTGGTGGCGCGGCCGGGTGGTGGCGCGGACGGGATGGTGGCGCGGCCGGGTGGTGGCGCGGCCGGGTGGTGGCGCGGACGGGATGGTGGAGCAGACTGGCCGGGTGGACCAGGACCGGAGCGAGAGGTGAGTGAGCCGGCGCCCGATGAGGTGGTCATCCGGACTCCGGACCGGCGGCTGCGGGTGTTCGTCAGTTCCACGCTGGGTGAGCTGGCCGAGGAGCGGCAGGCGGTTGCGCGTGCGGTTTCTTCGCTACGGCTGACGCCGGTGATGTTCGAGGCGGGGGCGCGGCCGTATCCTCCGGCCGAGGTGTACCGGGCGTACCTGGCGCAGGCCGATGTGTTCATCGGCTTGTACTGGCAGCGGTACGGGCAGCTGGTCCCGGGCGCGCAGGTCTCGGGGCTTGAAGAGGAGTTCGACCTGTCGGCCGGGTTGCCGCGGCTGCTGTACGTCAAGAGGCCGGCCCCCGGCCGGGCCCCGGGCCTGGCCGAGTTGCTGGCCCGGATCAAGGAGGAGTCCTCGGCCTCCTACCGTTATTTCCGCACCCCGGCCGAGCTGGGCCGGCTGGTCCGCGATGACCTGGCGGTGCTGCTGAGCGAGCGGTTCGAGGCCGCTGGCGGCCAGGCGGCGCGGGCCGCACGGACGCCGGAGGGCCGCCTGGGGCGGCTGCCGGTGAGCACGACGTCGCTGCTTGGCCGGGACCTGGCCATCGGTGAGGTGGCCGGGCTGATAGAGGATTCCGGGGTGCGGCTGGTGACGCTGACCGGGCCGGGCGGGGTGGGCAAGACCCGGCTGGCGGTGGCGGTAGGCGAGCGGCTGCGTGATCGCTTCGGTGCGGGCACGCTGTTCGTGCCGTTGGAGTCGGTGACAGATCCGAGAGCGGTCCTGGGCGCCGTCGGCCGGATGGCCGGAGCCGACCTGACGCGGGCGGGCTCGCCCCTGGACGCCATGGCCGAGACGTTCGGCGACGGCGCCTGGCTGCTCATTCTGGACAACCTGGAGCAAGTGATCAACGTCGCCCGCGACCTCGGGGAGCTGCTGGCTCGCTGTCCTGGGGTGGCGATCTTGGCTACCAGCCGGACGGCGCTCGAGCTGCGAGCCGAGCGGGAGTATCCCGTGTCACCGTTGCCGCTACCCCCGTCGCCCGGCTCCGGCGGGATGTCGGCCGGGGAACTGGCCGCCTCGCCGGCGATGGCGCTGTTCGCGGACCGCGCGAGCGCGGTGCGGCCTGGCTTCACGCTGACCGAGGGCAACGCCGCGGCGGTGGCCGAGATCTGCCGCCTGCTCGAGGGACTGCCGCTAGCGATCGAACTGGCCGCCGGCCGCACCAGGCTGCTCGACCCCCAGGCGCTGCTTGACCGGCTCGCGGCCTCGCTGGACGCGCTCGGGACCGGCGCGGTAGACCTGCCCGAGCGCCAGCGCACGCTCCGGGCCACGGTGGAGTGGAGCGTGGGCCTGCTTGAGGAGGGCGAGCGGTCACTGCTTGAGGTCGCCGCGGTGTTCACCGACGGCTGGACCATCCAGGCCGCCGCCCGCGTGGCGGGGGTTGACGAGGACCGGGCGCTTGAGCTTTCCGAGGCGCTGGCCCGCCAGAGCCTGGTCGTCGTCGACAGCACCGAGCTCGGGCCCCGGACCCGGATGCTGGAAACCATCCGCGCGTTCGTGGCCGAGCGGCTGGCCGGCCGGCCCGACGCCGCCGAGGTCGGCCACCGCCACGCCAGCTACTACCGCGCCCTGGCCGAGCAGGCCGACCGGCCGCTGCGCGGCCCCGGCCGGAACCAGTGGCTGGACCGGCTGGACGCCGAGACGGGCAACCTGGCCGCCGCCGTGCGCTGGTTCCTTGACCATGACCGCGGGCCGCTGCCTCACTTGTTCCGGGTTCTGTGGCTGTTCTGGTCGCAGCGCGACCTTGAGCCCGAGGCCCGCCCCTGGGTGGAGCAGCTCTTGCCCGCCGACGGGACGCTGGACCCGCAGGCCCGGGCCGAGCTGGCGTGGGCGGCGGCCGTGCTGGCCGTCGACACCAGTGACGACGCGGCGGCGCTGGCCGGCCGGGAGCGCCTGGCCCCGCTGCTGGCCGGGATCGAGGACCCCTTCCTGCACGCGGCATCGCAGCTGGCCATGGCCTGGGCCATGCCGATCACCGGTGACTTCGGCTCGGCACGAGCCGGTTCGATCAGGCGTTCGCCGTCGGCTCGGGGCTCACCCAGCGGGAGGCCGTCGCCGTCGTGCGGGACCAGGGCGGCGCCGGAACGCCCTGAGCCGGCGCGCTGAGCCGCCACCCCGGTCGGCCTACCGATGCGGACTAAGCGGCGGTAGCCTGATCGGGTGTACGAGCCGTACCCGGTCTCGGAACCTTCGCAGCCGCCCGAGCGCGCCCGGCCGCCGCGGACAGTGAGTACTGCCGTCAGGCTCATGTACGCCGGCGCGGCGCTCGAGGTGGTCACCTTGATCATCGCGCTGTTCAGCCGGGCCAGCTTCAAGTCGGTCATTCTCAAGGCGAACCCGCACGACACCGCGGCGCAGCTCCACACCGCCGAGAACTTCCGGGCCGGCCTCCTGGTCATCGGCGCCCTGATCGCGGTGGGCGCCTGGCTCTGGATGGCGTGGGCGAACGGCCACGGGCGAAGCTGGGCCAGGGGCGTCTCGACGGCGCTCTTCGTCGTCGGCACGCTGGGCCTGCCGATCGTCTCGCTCCGCAACGCGCGCAACGCGCCCACGCTGACCGTCGGCGTCGTCATCTGGGCGGTCGGCCTCGCCGTGGTCGTGCTCATCTTCAGCAAGGACTCCGGCCCGTACTACCGGCAGGCGGGGTCGCTCAGCCGGTGATGTTGACGATCTGGCGGACGGCGGTGCGGTCCTGGGCCAGGTCCACCAGGGCCGCGGCGAAGGCGGACCTGGCCAGAGAGTAAGGGCCCCTGGTGAACAGCGCGGTGCTGCGGCGGGCCGGGCCATCGGCTGGTTTGCCCACCAGCCGGGTACCCCGCAGGACCGTCCAGTCCAGCTCGCTGGCGGCGATGATCCGGTCGGCGGCGGCCTGGTCGGCGAACTCCTTGGCGAAGATCCTCCGGACCACCCCGGCCACGACGTAGGGCCGGGTGGCGACCAGGCCGTAGGCGCTGGTGGCCACGAGCCGGGACACGCCCAGGGACGCCATGGCGGCGGTGACGGTCCCGGCGATCCCGGCGATCACCCCCGCCTCCCCCCGGCCGCTCACCGTCACGATCACGGCGCCCTGGCCGGCGATGGCCTTCTCGACCGCGACGCGGTCGCGTCCGTCGCCCTCGACCACTGCGGCCAGGCCCGCGACACCGGTCAGGGCGCCGGCGTCCCGGGCGAACGCGGTCACCTCATGGCCGCGGCGGATCCCGTCCGCCAGGACGAGCCGGCCGTTGCCGCCGGTCGATCCGAACACTGCGATCCTCATCTGTTCTCCCGTCAAGACCATATTAATTGACACCATATTGATTGGAACCAATCTAACTGGTTCCTAGCTATACTCGGCGCATGAACAGGATCTGTCAAGCGAACTCACCCGGGTGGGGGGCACCGGCGCCGGTGGGAGGTCCGGGGCGTGCCTAGCCCGGAGCCCGGGGCCGAACCGCTGGCCGGCCAGATCCACATCGCGGCCCGCGCCACCCGCGGCCTGCTCGACGCGGTGCTGGCCGAGGCCGGAACCACCTTTTCCAGCTGGGCCGTGCTCGCCGCCCTCAAGGCCCGCGGACCCGCCATCCAGAAGGATCTCGCTGCGTCCCTCAGCATGATCGGCCCCTCGATCGTCGAGCGGATCGATCAGCTCGAAGCGGCAGGCCTGGTCACCAGGTCCCCGGTCCCCGGCGACCGCCGGGCCTCGCTGGTCGACCTGACCGGCGAGGGCCAGGCGCTGATCGCGCGCCTGCAGGGCGTCATGCGCACCACCGAAGACGCGCTCACCGACGGGCTCGACTCCCGCGACGTGCAGGCCGCCCGGCGCGTGCTCGCGCAGGTGGCCGACCGCGCCAGGACGCTCCGCACCACGCGATCAGGCTGAGGTCGGCGAGGGGTAGGCCGCGGTGGGGATCGCGGCGACGTCGGCGGGCGCGACCTCCCGGCCGCGCTCGTCGATGTAGCCCACGTGCACCGGGCGGTCGGTGCCCTTGACCCGGCGCAGCATGCTCGGGCCCTCGGGGCGGGGCAGGTGCTCATCACCCCACTGCTGGAGCGCGCTGAGCACGACGTGCAGGTCGCGGCCCGCGGGGGTCAGCCGGTAGGCGGACCGGGACCGCGCGCCGGGCTCCTGGTACGGCTCGCGTTCCATCACCCCGTACGCGACGAGCGTGGCCAGCCGGTCCGACAGGACGTCGGGGGCCACCCCCAGGCTCGCCCGGAACTCGGCGAACCTGGTCACGCCCAGGAAGGCGTCGCGCAGGATCAGGAAGGTCCACCGCTCACCGAGCACGCCCAGACTGCGCGCGATCGAGCAGGTCGACTCGGGAACACTCGCCATACCCCGATCCTACCCCCTGAGTTGTTCTTTCATATCCAGAATGCTAGGTTGGAAAAACCAACTCAGAAGAGGAGATGCCCGATGGACATCGACGGGAAAATCGCACTCGTGACCGGAGCCAATCGCGGCCTCGGCAGGCACCTGGCCGCCCAGCTCAGGGACCGGGGCGCGACCGTCTACGCCGCCGCCCGCCAGCCGGCCACGGTCGACCTGCCCGGCGTCATGCCGATCGCCCTGGACATCACCGATCCCGCCTCGGTCGCCGCCGCGGCCGCTGCGACCAGCGGCGTGTCGATCCTCGTCAACAACGCCGGCACCTCCACCGGGTCCTCGCTGCTCACCGGGGACCTGGCTGACATCCGGCTGGAACTTGACACGCACTTCTTCGGCACCCTGGCCGTGATCCGGGCCTTCGCCCCGCAGCTGGCCGCGCAGGGCAGCAGCGCGGTGCTGAACATCTTGTCGGCGCTGTCCTGGGTGACCTTCCCGAGCACCGGGGCGTACTGCGCGGCCAAGTCGGCGGAATGGTCGCTGACCAACGCCCTGCGCCTGGAGCTGGCCCCGCAGGGCACCCGGGTCAGCGCGCTGCACGTCGGCTACATGGACACCGACATGGCCAAGGACATCGACGCCCCCAAGTCCGACCCGGCGATCATCGCCAAGCTGGCCATCGACGGCATCGAGGCGGGCGACGCGGAGATCATCGCCGACGAGGTCAGCCGGCGGGTCCAGGCCGGCCTGGCGTCCGGCGTCGCCGCCCTCTACCCGCAGGTCGCCTAGCGGGCCTGGCGGACGCGGGTGATCGGGGGAAGACTGAGGATGTGAGCGAGGAGACCGCGGCCAGGAACGTCGCGGCCAGGATGGGCGCCGCGGCGGCGGCCTGGCTGGACGCGCTTGATCCGGCGCAGCGGGCGGCGGCGACGGGCGGCCCGCCCAGCCCGGACCCCGAGCCGGATGCCGAGCGCAGGCGCTGGTTCTACACCCCGACCGACCATGGCGGGCTGCCGCTGAACGCCCAGCGGCCGGCCCAGCAGCGGCTGGCCCACCAGCTCGTCGCCAGCGGGCTTTCCGAGGCCGGGTACGTGACCGTGGCCACCATCGTCGGGCTGGACAACATCCTGGACCGGGTCGAGGGCTGGAGCGTCGGCTGGGGCCGCGAACGGGGGCGCGACCCTGGGCTTTATTACCTGAGGGTGTTCGGCGAGCCCGGCGGCGCGGCGCCGTGGGGCTGGCGGTTCGGCGGCCACCACGTCTCGCTGAACAATGTCATCAGCGGTGGCCTGGTCCGCTCGACCACGCCGTGCTTCCTGGGTGCCGACCCGGCGGTCTCACCGCTGCTCGGACCGATACCGCTGCGCCCGCTGGCCGGAGCCGAGGACCTGGCCCGTGAGCTGGTCCGCTCGCTGGACCGCGGACAGGCCGAGGTGGCCATCCTGCTCGACCGGGCCCCCGAGGACATCGTCGGCGGCAACCGGCCGCGGCTGGCGGAGGGCGACCGGATGATGTACCTCGGCGAACTGTGGCGCGGCCGGTTCACCGAGCCGGCCCTGGCGCAGCGTCTGGCCGAGATGGAAGCCGATGCCGAACGATCCTGTCGTTACAGCGCCACCGACCATCGGCGCCTCGAGCTGACCGGCGCCCCGAAGGGCCTGGCCGCCGCCGGAATGGACGCCGGGCAGCGTGGCCTGCTGCGCGCGTTGCTGGCCACCTACCTGGGCCGGATCCCGGACGGCCTGTCGCCGGGTTACGCCGGCGACGCCGCGCTCGACGCGGTCCACCTGGCCTGGGCCGGGCCCACGGGCCCCGGTGAGCCGCTGTACTACCGGCTGCAGGGGCCGCGGCTGCTCATCGAGTACGACAACACCCAGCGGCACGCCAACCACGCGCACTCGGTGTGGCGCGACCCGGAGGCCGACTTCGGCTACGACGCCCTCGGCGCGCACCTGACGGCCTTCCACCGAGAAGGGCCATGAGGGTCGACCCGCTGACGGGCGCGCATGTGGTGGTCACCCCGGGGCGGCAGCAGCGTCCGGTCCGGCCCGAGGGGCGGTGCCCGTTCTGCCCGGGCGGGCTCGAGGCCCCGGAGCCCTACGACGTCAGGCACTTCCCGAACCGCTGGCCGGCCCTGCCCGGCGGGTGCCACGAGGTCATCCTGCACAGCCCGGATCACGAGGCGTCCTTCGCGGTCCTGGGCGAGGAGCAGGCGGCCCGGGTGGTGGAGCTGTGGTCGGCGCGCACCGCTACTCTCGGCGGCCGGGACGACGTGGCGTACGTGTTCGTGTTCGAGAACCACGGACGGCAGATCGGGGCCACGATCGATCATCCGCACAGCCAGGTCATGGCCTTCCCCATCGTCCCGCCCGTGGTGGCGGCCGAGCTGGCGGCGGGCAAGTGCGAGCTGTGCCAGGGCACCGACGACGAGCTGGTGGTGACCCGCCGGTCCGGCTGGCAGGTGGCGGTGCCGTGGGCGCCCTCGTGGCCGTATGAGATGCTCATGTCCCCGGCCGGCCACGTTCCCGATCTGCCCGCGGCGGGCCCGGAGCTGCGGGCCGGGCTGGGCGCGGTGCTGGTGCAGGCGCTGAGGAGGATGGAACGGCGGCTGGGGCGCGATACGCCCTACATGCTGTGGATTCACCAGCGGCCCACGGACGGAGGCGACTGGCCGACCGCGCACCTGCACCTGCACCTGATGCCGGCCCGGCGGGCGCCGGGCGTGGCCAGGCACCTGGCCGCCGCGGAATTCGGGGCCGGCGTCTTCTTCGACCCCGTCGACCCGCGGCAGGCGGCGGCCCAGTTGCGCCAGTGAACCGGACGGGGGGTGTCTGGTTCGCGCCGGGGCGGGTCAACCTGATGGGCGGGCCGGACTACAACGAGACGTTCGTGCTGCCGTTCGCGCTCGGGGCAGGGGTGTACGCGACGGCTTCGCGCCGCTCCGACGGGCGGATCGCGCTGACTTCCCGGCAGGCGGCCGACGAAGGCAGGACCGTTCTGCCGATTGACGGTTTGGAGCCGGGGGTGGTCGGCGGGTGGGTCGCGTATCCGGCGGGGGTGGCCTGGGCGCTGCGCGAGGCGGGGTACCTGGGCGGCGGGGCCGACGTGGCGATCGACGCCGACCTGCCCGCGGGGGCCGGGCTTTCGTCCTCGGCGGCGCTTGAGTGCGCGGTGGCGCTGGCGCTGACCGGGCTTTACGAGGTTCCTGTGGCTCGGCGGGAGCTGGCGGCGCTGGCGCGGCGGGCGGAGAACGAGTTCTGCGGCGTGCCGTCGGGGATGATGGACCAGCTGGCGGCGCTGCTGGGGCGGGCCGGCCACGCGCTGCTGCTCGACTGCCGGGCAGGGACGGTGGAACCGGTTCCATTCGACCCGGGTTCGGCCGGGCTGACGGTGCTGGTGATCGACACGCGGGTGCGGCATGCGCTGGGCGACGGGCGGTACGCGGAACGGCGGCGGGCCTGTGCGGCGGGGGCCCTGGCGATGGGGGTCCGGTCGCTGCGGGAGGTGAACGGGGAGCTTGACCGGTTGACTGATCCGGCGCTGCGGCGGGTCTGCGGGCACGTCGTGGCCGAGACGCGGCGGGTGCTGCGGGCCGCTGAGCTGCTACGTTCCGGGGGCGGGGAGGCTTGGGCGGCGGTGGGCGCGCTGCTGACCGCGTCGCACTGTTCGCTCCGCGATCGGTTCGGGGTGTCCTGGCCGGAGGCGGACGAGGCGGTGGCGGCGGTGATCGACGCGGGTGGCGTGGGGGCGCGGATGACGGGCGGAGGGTTCGGCGGGTGCGTGGTCGCGCTGGTGGCGTCCGCGCGGGTGGCGGAGGTTCGCGGCGCGGTCACCGAACGCTTCGCGCGGCACCGCTGGGCCGCCCCGGGCTACCTCGACGGGGTGCCGTCGGCCGGCGGGCGGCGCCTTCGCTTAGGGGGCTCGGGTGAGGGGAGGGTGTCGCCGTGGGCCATCAGGTGCGCGGCGGCGAGCGCCAGCCACGGGCGCCAGTTGGCGGCCGGTGCGCGCAGGCCGAGGTGGGCCAGGGCTGCCCTGAGGGACGGATCGGCCGACGGGAACGCGTCGCGCTGTCCGAGCCGGAAGGCGATGTCGTCGCTCACCCCGGGTACCTCGTCGCCGGCCGCGAGTGCCGCTATGGCGCTGGCTTCGGCCGGGCCGAGCCCGACCGGCGCGAGGCTGGCCGGTGTCACCGTCGCGGGGTCGGGAAACGTGTGGGTGAGGCCGTCCGGCAGGCCAGGCACCGGGGTGCCCAGCCGGGTGACGAAGGCCCCGAGCAGGGCCGGGCTGGCCGGACAGGATCGCCAAGACTCCTACCTCGAAGGGGCTCCACGCCCCCGGCACGGCCAGGCCGGGCCGTTCGGCCAGCAGGGGGCCGAGCACCGGATCGCCGCTGAGCGCGGCGATCCCGGCGGAGTAATCGCACTCGGCGCCGAGTAGCAGCCCGGCCCGGTCCACCACGTGGATCAGGCCCTCCCAGTAGGGCAGGTGAGCGCGCAGCAGCAGGCAATTCTCGCGGCTCTCGCGGTCTGGGCAGACCTCAAGCAGGCCGGGGGCGCCGGCCATGGTGACGGTCCGCCGGTAGGTGTCGCCGTCGACCGCCTCGACCCCCGGCACCAGGCGCGCGGCCAGGAAGGCCCGCATCGCGTCCCAGTCGTAGCCGGGCACGACCGGTAGCCGCAGGGTCAGGCCGCCGTCGGCGGCGAGCCGGTCAGCGCGGTGCCTGCGACGGCGCAGGTCGGTCGGTGGCGCGCGGAACACCGCCCGCATGGTCCGGTTGAACTGGCGCAGGCTGCCGAACCCGGCGGCGAAAGCGATGTCGGTGACGGTGAGGTCGGTGTCGTCCAGGAGCCGCCGGGCGAAGTGCGCGCGCCGGGACCGGGCCAGCTGGTCCGGGCTCATCCCCAGGTGCGCCAGGAACAGCCGGCGAAGGTGCCGCGCCGACACGCCGATCCGGGCCGCGAGCATCGCCTCGGTGCCACCGTCATCCAGGACGCCCCCGATGATCTGCTGGACGGCCTCGCAGACGAGCTCGGGTGCGCTGGTGGTGACCGGTCCGGCGACCCGGTAGGGGCGGCAGCGGTAGCACGCCCGGAAGCCGGCGGCTTCGGCCGCGGCCGGATGGTCGAAGGTCCGGACGTTGCGCGCCAGCGGCTTCGCCGCGCACCCCGGCCGGCAGTAGATGCCGGTGGTGACGACGGCGGAGTACATGGTCATGGTGCTACATATACGCCAGGACCCGACCCTGCACCGGCCGGATTCGGACACGATCCTGCGCGTCTTTCCTGGCCGGATCTGGCCGGACCCGGCGGCCCTGGCCGGAGGATCCTTTGCTGCGTACCCGATGCTTCAAGAAAGGAAGCTCACCATGCTGGTGAAAGTGTTTCCCATCAGGCTCAAGGACGGCCTGCAGGACGAGGTCGAGGCGGTCGTGCAGGAATTCGCGCCAAAGGGGCCAGGGACCGAAGACGGCACCTTGTCGTTCCGGGTGTACCGGGATCGGGCGAAACCGGACTACCTGCTGTTCGTCGAGCACTTCGCCGATCAGCCCGCCTATGACGCGCACACGAGCTCGCCGGCCTACCGCGACCTGATCGCCGGCCAGTTCGCGAGCATGATCATCGAGTTCACCGAGCTCGACCACGAACTGGTCGTCGGGCTCTGAGGAACCGGCTGCGCTCCGGCGCCGAGCTGTCCGGATCCGGCCAGCTCGCCGGAGCGCAGCTGGCTAACGTGGCGGTTATGACGACGAAACAAGCACGGCACGCCCAAGCCTTCGCCAGCCTGCACAAGCCCGGCGAGCCCCTGCTCCTGCCGAACGCGTGGGACGTGGCCTCCGCGGTAGCGATCGCCGGGGCCGGAGCCAAGGCGATCGCCACCACCAGCGCCGGCGTGGCCTGGTCCCTCGGCGTACCGGACGGCGCGGGCCTGGGCGCGGAACGCACCGCGGCGGTCATCGCGCGGATCGTCGCGGCGCTCGACGTACCCGTGTCCGCGGACATCGAGGCGGGTTATACCGATGTCGCGGCGACGGTGACGGCGGTGCTCCAGGCCGGGGCGGTCGGGGTCAACATCGAGGATCGCCGGGACGGGTCCGGGCTCTACGCGCCGGCCGAGCAAGCGGGCCGGCTGGCGGCCGCCCGCGCCGCTGCTCTGGTGGCCGCCGGGGGTACCCCGTTCTGGATCAACGCTCGGACCGACGTGTTCCTGAGCGGGACCGGCCGGCTCGATGACGCTCTCGAGCGGTCTGCGGCGTACGCCGCGGCCGGCGCGGACAGCCTGTTCGTGCCGGGCCTGGTCGACCCGGCGGCGATCGCCGAGCTGGCCGCGGGACCGCTGCCGGTCGCGGTGATGGTCTGGGCAGGCGCGCCCTCGGTGACCGAGCTCGCCGCCGCGGGCGTGGTCCGCATCAGCCTGGGCTCCGCCATCGCCCAGGCCGCCTACGCGGTCGCCGTCCGGGCGGCCACCGAGCTGCTCACCAGCGGAACCTACGACTCCGTCGCGGACGGCATCGCCTACGCCGCGATGAACGACGCCGTCGGAGAAGGGGCCCGTACGATGATCTCCGGAACCGGCTGCACCGCAGGGGAGGCCACATGATCGGTACCGGCAGGCTGGCGCCGTCCGACCGGGCGGCCTGGGAGACCCTGTTCCGCGCGTACATCGACTTCTACCACCGGGCCGAGCCGCCCGAGATGTACGACCGGGCCTGGCGCGAATTCCAGGCGGACACTCGCCTGCACGCCCTCGGTGCGCGGCTGGAGGGCAGGCTTGTCGGTATCACGCACTTCTTCGTCCACCCAAGCACCTCGGGACCGGACGTCTGCTATCTGCAGGACCTGTTTACCGCCCCCGGGGCGCGCGGCCAGGGCGTGGCCCGTGCGCTGATCGCGGCCGTCGCCGGCTGGGCCCGGGAGCGCGGCTGCGGCCGCGTGTACTGGCACACCCAGGCATCCAACACCACGGCACGGCGCCTCTACGACAAGGTGGCCGAGAACCGGGGCTTCATCCAGTACCTGATCGAGCTGGCCCCGCCCGGACCCTCGATCCCTTAGCTATCCCGCGAACACCACCCGCCTCGCCTGGCACACCTGTTTCGGGCGCTCCCGCTTTCGAACGACACCGATGGTCCATCGCCATTGCCCAAGCAACACCTATGGTCCTTCGATGTGGGTCAGGGACCGGCATAAAGCTCAAACGGATGGCGCGCGGGAGTGAATGTTTACCGGCTATTCGCTTGACCGCGGTGCGGCGGCGGCGGTTTGGCTAACGATGTCTCTCGTTTTCGGTATGGTGACCGCTATGAGTGCTGAACAGCACGAGCCTGGCGCCGTGGCTGGGCAGCAACAAGAGCCAGACGGGTCAGCCGCGGCTACCCCCGCGGTGCTGGCCGCCATTGAGCTTGGCTGGTGCATGGCGGAGCTTTACGCCAAGGTCAAGCCGGATACGCTGCAGCCGCCCGATGCGCCTGACGCGCCGCTGCCGCAGGTCAGCCCGGCGGCCGAGCCGCAACGCAGCCGTCTTCAGGAGGATCTTCCTGGACTCGGATCGCTGCCGGACCGGCCGGAACTCCAATTGCTCATTGACCGCGCCAACGTCGGATACCGCCGGCTCGAACTGGTCATCAGTCACGCTGGCCTGACCGTAGCCGCCCCCGCGGACTGGGTTTCCCTTACCTATCAACTGGCATCGCCCGAGGGGCGCTATCAGCTGGCCCGGTCGGTGCTGCAATTCCATACCGATCTGTTCGTGGCCTTGACCGCATGCGACCATCAGGTGGGCCTGGCCTACGGCCTGGGCCGGGCGGTCGCCGATCTGTCGATGCGCCCGCAAGCGGACAACCAGGCCTCGCTCACCAACGACCTGCAAAGCGGCCGGGTAAAGACCATCGTCGGATGGCTCAAGGAATTGCATACCGTCCTGCCACCCCACACGGCCGGCGCCGTGATGGGCTCCATCACGCAATGGCAGCAGTGGGCGGCCGATCCGACCTGGAACGGCGCCTCGCTGGACTGGGCCGCCCACTCCAGCGACGTCGTGGACGCGCTGGCCGCCCAGGGTAAGCGCTGGCGGCTGCTGCTGACCGGCCAGATCGCCGCGCTTGATCAGCTCAGCTCGGAAGACTATGTTCAGGCCGCCGGATACATGATCGGCCGGGTCAGGGAAATATTTCAGCGGCTGCTCGCGCAGTACTGGCCCTGGGTCACCGTCATTACCGTGGCGATGGTGGCCGCCGTCGTCGGCTCGCTGCTGCTATTGCATTCGCCCACCGCCAAAGGCATAGGCGTGGCTATCTCCGTATTCGGCTGGCTCGGCGTGACCGGCCGTTCGGTATCCGGGCAACTCCAGCGGACGGTCAGTCACGTCGAGAAATCACTATGGGACGCCGAACTCGACCTAGCCGCGGCGTGGGCGACGACCATGATCCCCGACGCCGATGCCAACCGCCAGCTTCACGAAGCGCAGGCACCGCGATCGCCCTTCGGCGGGCCGGCCCGCGGCCGCGAGGACCACGCATAACGGGGATTTTCCGCGCGCGCCGGGTTTACTCTGACTGGATTGACGCTTGGTCCCGCCGCCCTCCCGGGCGGCGCGGTATCTTCGGGAAACCAGGCGCCGGAATGGGTGGGGATAGCTATGGCGGGTAACCAGCTGCCGTCGGTTAAGTACATCGTTCAGCTCATGCTCGAGAATCGCTCGTTCGACCACATGCTGGGATTCTTGTATTCCGGCTCGGGGAATGTCTCCCCGGCGGGCCAGCCGTTCGAGGGCCTGACGGGCCATGAGTCGAATACCGACGCAAGCGGCAATACGGTGACGGTTTATCAGATCGATACCACGGCCGCGGAGGCCTATTTCATGCCGGGCGCTGATCCCGGTGAGGGATACGCGAACACCAACGTGCAGCTGTTCGGCACCGGTAAACCGCCGAGCCCGGCGGTGGCGGTCAATAGCGGTTTTGTCACCAATTTTGCCGACGCAATCAGCTATGACCAGCGCTCGAAGCGCAGCGTGCTGGCCGGCACGACCGACGCGCAGATCATGGGGATGTTCACCCCGGCGGGGCTGCCGGTGCTCTCCGGCCTGGCCGCCGGCTTCGCGGTCTGCGACCACTGGTACAGCTCGGTGCCCACCATGACCTTCCCGAACCGGGCCTTCGCCTGCGCCGCGACGAGCCAGGGGCACATGAACGACGGCGCGGCGTCCTACACCGTGCAGAGCATCTTCGGCCTGATGACCGCGCACAATCTCAGCTGGAAGATCTACGGCTATAACGACGAGCCGCTGACCCGCAAGAACTTCCCCGATACCACGAGCGCCCCCGAGACCTGCTTCGGCAAGTTCGCCGACTTCCAGTCCGACGCGGCGGCGGGCACGCTGCCTGCGTACTCGTTCCTCGAGCCGAGCTGGGGGTCGACGGGAAACAGCCAGCACCCCAACTACGACGTCTCGCTCGGCGAGCAGCTGATCCAGGCGGTCTACAACGCCGTCCGCGGCGGCCCGGGCTGGGCCCAGACGCTGCTGTTCATCACCTACGACGAGCACGGCGGCCTGTACGACCACGTGCCGCCGCCATCCGGCGCGACCCCGCCGGACGCGACACCCGGCGAATTCGGGTTTGACTTCACCCGCTTCGGGGTCCGGGTCCCGGCCGTCCTGGTCTCGCCCTTGATCCCGGCCGGCACGGTGTTCCGGCCGTCCGGGTCGACGCCGCTTGACCACACGTCGGTGCTGAAGACCATCGAGACCCGCTGGGGCCTGCCGGCGCTGACGGCCAGGGACGCCGCGGCGCCCGACGTCGGGGACGCGCTCAGCCTGGCTACTCCCCGGACCGATGATCCGCTGGCCGGGGTGACCGCACCGACCTCGACCGGCACCAACCCGGCGGTGGCCGAGGTGTCGCACATCCAGATGGTGAACGCCCAGCTCACCTCCCAGCTGCCCGTCCCGCTGAGCCAGCTGCACTCCGCGCCGCTGCTGGAAAACCAGCAGACGCCGGCGGACTTCGACCACTACGTCACCGCCCGGACCGCCACTTGGAACAGCGCCAAGGCGGAGGGTCACGCTCCGCCCGGCTAAACGGTGGTCTCGAGGGCGGGCACCGGCTTCAGTGGAAGCCGGACCGTGAACGTGCTGCCGTGGCCTTCGTCGCTCTCGACGGTGATCGTGCCGTTGTGAGCGGCCACGATGGCCCGGGTGATGGTCAGGCCCAGCCCGGTGCCCTGGATCTCCTGTTGCCTGGCGATCGCGGTGCGGTAGAAGCGCTCGAAGATCCGCTCCTGGTCGGCCGCGGGGATTCCGACCCCGGTGTCGGCGACAGCGAGGACGACCTGGTCTCCTTCCATCCCGAGCCGGAGCTCGACCTTCCCTCCGTCCGGGGTGAACTTCACGGCATTGGACAGAAGGTTGGCGAGCAGCTGGGCGATGCGGGTGAGATCGACGGACAGGATGGGAATGGCGGTGGCCGAGAGCTCCAGGTCGATGTGCTTCCGGTTGGCCTCGGGCCGCAGCTCTTCCACCGCGGCGGCGGCGATGCCGGCCAGGTCCGCACGGCGGAACTCCATCGCCAGCTTTCCCGATTGGATCTGGGACAGCAGCTGCAGATCCCCGACGAGGCGCAGGAGCCGCTGCGCGTTCCGTTCGATCACCTGGGCGCACTGTTCGGCGTCCGGCCCGTCCATGCCCTCCTCCCGCAGGATCTCGACGTAACCGAGGATCGACGCCAGCGGTGTCCGGAGCTCATGTGAGACCAAACCGACGAACTCGTCCTTCAGCCGGTCCAGCCCGAGCAGGGTCTCGTTCTGGGCTCTCAGCTGGAGAGCCTGCTGGGTCGTCGTATTCTCCGCCCTGATCTGCGCCGTAACATCGCGGGAGATCCCGAAGGTGCCGATGATCCGGCCACGCTGGTCCCGCAGGGGCATCTTCGTGGTCGACACCCAGGTGTCCGTCCGGCCGCCGTAGGTCTCCAGTTCCACCTTGCCCACGATCGGCTCGCCGGTGCGGATAATCTGCCTTTCGTCCCGGAGCGCCGCGGAGGCGTGCTCGCCGCTGAAGACGTCGAAGTCCGTCTTCCCGATCAGGTCCTTCGCGGCACGGTCGGGAGCGTACGCGGCGACCCAGCCCGCGCTGACCAGGAGGAAACGGCTCAGCAGGTCCTTGAAGTACACCCGCTCCCCGGTCGCGGCCAGCAGGTTGGTCATGCACATGAGCTCAAGCTCGTGCTGCGCCTCACTGCCCTCCTGCCGTTGTGCGGGCAGCCCGACCTTGACCATTGCGCCCCCGAAGCTTGAAGCAGTAACAGGACCCCTGGACTCGAGGGGTACGACCTAAACGATGCTATCTTACTAAGAGTGATATTTAAATTACAGATAGTTCAGTCGTCGCGGGTGTCGGGGGGATGGATGGCCACGGTTCTTCTGGCCGAAGATGACGCCGATATCCGGTTGCTCGTAACCCTCAAGCTGACCCGGGCCGGTCACCAGGTCAGGGGGTTCGGGGATGGCCTGTCCGCCGTGACCGATGCCCGCGAGAATCCGCCTGACCTGGCCATCCTTGACATCATGATGCCCGTCATGTCCGGCCTCGAGGTGTGCCAGGCACTGCGGAAGGACCCGGCCACGGCGAAAATTCCCGTCATCTTGCTGACGGCCCTGGCCAGGGAGCCCGACATCACGGCCGGACTGGCCGCGGGCGCCGACGACTATATCGTCAAGCCGTTCAGTCCTCGCGATTTCCTGATGCGCGTCAGCGCGATCCTGGCCCGGATCGAGGCGGGCCACTCACCTGGCGGTTACCTTGCGGACGAACCAGGACGCCTGGGCCAGCGCGCTGTCGGCGGCGGCGAGCAAACCCGGCAGTAGCACGAAGTCGTGCCACATGCCCGGCCACCTGGTGTAGGTCGTGTCCACCCCGGCGGCCGAAGCGCGGGCGGCCAGCAGCTCGGCGTCCGGGGCGAGCAGTTCTTCGGTCCCGGCCTGGATCAGCAGCGGCGGCAGCCCGGCGTGCGTGCCGTGCAGCGGGGAGACCAGGTGGTCCGCCCAGGTGGCTGGGTCGGCGTCGGCACGGGCGCAGGCGTCGAGCCAGTCCGGGGTGAGCACGACGTCGCGGCGCACCAGGCCGGGGACGGCCCGGCGGTCGCGGCCCAGATCAAGCCACGGCGACAGCAGGATGACCCCGGCCGGAGGTTCCCGTCCTTCGTCGCGCATCGACAGGACCAGGGCCAGGGCGAGTCCTCCGCCCGCCGAATCGCCCGACACCACCACCGGGCAATAGCCGCCGCCGTGAAAGTGGAGCACCGTCAGGGTCGGACCTGGTGAGGACACCACCTCGGCGGGCAGCCCGGCAATCGTCTGCTTGCTGACCGTGGTGCGCCGCGGGATCAGGGAGATCCTGGTGACCTGGTCCAGCCGCATACGCTGCACCGGCCAGGGCAGGGCCGGGTCCAGGCAGCGCCGGCCGAGCTGCCGCATCCCCAGGCGCATGACCGCGGGCGGCGGGCGCAGACCCCGGCGGGCGGTCACGACGCATCGGGGAGGGGCATGACCCGGTACGCGGCCAGGTCAAAGCGCCGGACCCGGTACCGGTACATGAACGTGTGGCCGGGCCAGTTGTTGGTGTTGCGGCCGGAGGCCGTCGTGTACCAGCTGTGGCAGCCGGTCTCCCACACCGACGTCCGGCTGGCCGACTGCACCCAGGAGTTGAACGCGTCCTGCACCTCGGGCCGCACGTCGAGCCAGGCCAGCCGTTCGGCCCGGAGTGCCTGGAGCGCGCCGAGGACGTAGCCGATCTGGCTTTCGAGCATGTAGATGATCGAATTTCCGCCGAGGTTGGTGTTGGGCCCGTAGAGCATGAAGAAGTTCGGGAACCCGGAAACGGTGCTGCCGAGGTAGGACCGCGGCCCGTCCTGCCAGGCCTGCTGCAACCGCCCGCCGCCGAGGCCGGACACCAGCATGGGCGCGAGGAACTCCGCCGCCTTGAACCCGGTGCCGTAGATGATCACGTCCGCGACGCGGGTCGTCCCGTCGGCGGTCACCAGTCCGTCCGGGACGACACGGACGATCCGTTCGGTAATTAGCTCCACATCCGGCCGCGCCAGAGCCGGGTACCAGTCGGTGGAGAACGCGACCCGCTTGCAGCCAAGCAGGTAGTCGGGGATGCACCTGGCGCGCAGCCCGGGATCGGCGATCTGCGCGCGGAGCTGGCGCCGCCACGGAGGTGCGAGCCGAGGCCGCGCTCGGCCACCAGCGCGTGCAGGTAAGCCAGGATCTCCTCGCGCGGCGGGAAACGCCGGCTCCAGCGCCAGGGCCGGAACGAGAACGAGTACAAGTGCGACGGTATGTCGCAGGTCAAGCCCGGGTAGCTGTTGTCGCGCCAGGTGCCGCCGAGGTCATCGGCCCGGTCCACCACCGCGAAGTCCTCGATGCCGGCCTGCTTGAGCGCGATCGCCATGCCGATCCCGCCGAAGCCGGCGCCGATGACGACCGCCCGGTAAGGCATGGGCCCGGTCAGTGGCGCAGTCCGCGGGTCAGGTCGGCCGGGACAATGCTCACGGAGAAGGGACGGCCAACGGTGAATGGCCCGGAGACCTTCGCCGTGAGATCGTAACGGCCGTCTCGCAATTCGAAGATGGTCAGCTCGGGCTGAGGCGGATCCGGGTTCACGATCCAGTACGAGGGGACGCCGAACCTCTCGTACGCGGCCTTCTTCCTGTTCAGGTCGATCAGAGCGGCACTGGGCGAGCGGACCTCGATGACAAGCAGCGGCGGCTCGGTGAACTTCGCGCCGCCGATCTGGTCCATCCGGACCACGACCAGATCGGGATCGAACTCAGTCTGCGGGCCGAGCTCGACGGCCGGCTCGGGCACGACGCAAAGGTCTTCAGGGCAGGCGTCGGCCAGCGCGCGGAGCAGGCGCATCGCGACAAACTGGTGAATGGTTGTTGGCCGGGGGCTCACGACGAGGGCCCCCTCCAGCAGCTCATACCGGCGGCCATCATCGGGCATCTGGTCCAGCTCGGCGACGGTGAACGGGTGGCCGGCCGCGGGCCAGGCCTGAGAGGTCGTCACGACACTCATGGTGCCTCCTTCTGCACATGGCGTCCACTGTGCCAGTGGCCGGTGACATTTCCCGGTCCCGCACGCCAGGGCGGGGGCCACCGTCGTGGCTCGCCCGGCCCTGGTGCGCGGTTGTGCTACTTATCTGTGCTACTTACCGCCTGGTGCTGAGGTGCTCAGCCGACGGGCGGGAGGCTTACGCAGGTGGGGACGGGGCCGGTGATGAGGCCCCCTGCTCCCAGCGAGGTGCCCGGGCCACCGCTACCGCTACCGCTGAAGGCCAGGATCATCGTGTCACCGGCCGGGATGCCGGGCTTGCCGAGCTTGACCGTGACGGAGCGATGCCCGCTTTTGGTCACCCCGCTGCCGACCGATACGGGGAGGTGCGGGGCTGGGCGGGGCCGCGGCAGCGACCCCATCGCCGGGCACCCTGGGCGCACCGGGACGACCACGACGCGGGCGGGCAGTGCCTGCAGGGCCGCATTGGCGCCGGCCACGCCGGACGCGCGGTCGACTGTCACCGTCACACTTCCATTACCCTGGGTCACTGAATACGCGGCGGCGGAGGCGGGGGCGCTGCCGAGCGTCATCACCGCCGTGGTAGCAGCGGCCGCGGTGCCGGCCGCGGCGGCGCCAGCCATACCGGGCGCCGCGCCCGGTGCCGGGGGCGGGCCGGCGCTGGCTGCTCCACGGCACCCAGCACGTGCCCGTGCTCGGTCATCAGCTGCTGGTACAGCTGATCTTCGAATTTCGTCATGTCTTCCCCTTTGGTTCAGTCGCAGGATCGGTGCCGTGGGCCGGATCCGGGCTCGCCGTTTTCCGCAGCCGGGCCCGGGCCCGCATCAGCCGCATCCGCAGCGTGCCCGGCGTGATGCCGAGTACCTGGGCCGCCTCTTTGGCCTGCAGGGCCGCCAGGTCCACCAGTTCGAGCACCGCCCGGTCTGCGTCGGGCAGCGTGGTCAGCCTGGTGACTAGCACCCGGCCGGCGCGTTCGGCCTCGATCCGGTCGATCAGGTCCCCGGTTTCGTCGGGGGCGAGTTCCCGGCGGCTCGCCAGCCGCTCCACCCTGCTCCGCTGTTGGCTGTATGCCTGGCAGTACGCGGCGTAGATCCGCCGGGCGATGCCGAGCACCCAGGCACGTGGGGTGCCTTTGCGCGGGTCGAAGGTGGCGAACGAGGTGATCGCCTGGGTGAAGGTGTCGGCGGTCAGGTCGGCCACGGTCTGCGGGTCAGCGCTGCGCCGCGCGAAGTAGCCGGTTACCGCGGCCACGTTCGCTCGGTACAGCGCCTCGAACTCAGCGACGGCGCCTTTGGCTAGCCCGCTACGTGGCGGTGCCAGGCGTGACGGCGGTGAATTCGGCGGCGACGAGATATCTGGCTCACACCTCTTAATTGGCCCTTCGCCCCCGCGGCGTCACACCCGGGCCGGTCAGCCAGCGTCCCTGGCCTCGTGCCTGGCCGCGTCGAGCAGAGCATGGAGCATGCGCCGCAGCGTGGCCTGCTCGGCGGGGGTCAGCGGGGAGAGCAGGTCGCGCTCGATCTCGGCCCCGACCGAGGCCAGCTCGGCCACGACCCCGCGTCCCTCGGCCGTCAGGTCCAGGACGCGACGGCGGCGGTCACCAGGGTCGACCTCCCGGCGGACCAGGCCGTGGGCGGCCAGGGCGTCGATGATCGGCACGGCATTGCGCGGGTCGACGCCGACCAGCTCGGCCAGGCGCTGCTGGCCGAGCGGGCCGGCCTCGCCCAGGGCCATCAGCACCCCGTACTGGCTGGGGCTCACCTTGAGCTGGGCGAGCATGCCCGCCCAGCGCTGCCGGGCGAGCGACCCGGTCTTGGCCATCAGATACCAGTTGCCGTCCTGAAAGCTCAGGCCGCAGGGCGACGGTAGCGCGGCCGCACCGCCCTGCTCCGGCCTTGAGTCCACGCAAGGAGCCTATCCTCCTGGAAATTGAACATCAATCATGATAGACGTGTCTCATGTCTAACTCTGCCCGGGGTCACCGGGGTAATCGGGATCACCGGGGTCATCGGGGTCACCGGGACGGCCTGATCCTGGCCATCGCCTGCGTCGCCCAGTTCATGGTCGTGCTCGACGTCTCGATTGTCACGGTGGCGCTGCCCTCGATCGGGCGGGACCTGCACTACAGCGCGACGGGACTGCAATGGGTCGTCAACGCCTACGTGCTCACCTTCGCCGGGTTCCTGCTGCTCGGCGGGCGGGCCGCCGACCTGTTCGGCCAGCGCCGGGTGTACTTGTCCGGGATGGCGCTGTTCACCGTGGCCAGCCTGGCCGGCGGCATCGCCACGGATTCTGCCTGGCTGACGGCCGCCCGGGCGGTGCAGGGCGTGGCGGGCGCGGTGCTGTCGCCGGCCACGCTGACGATCATCATCACGACCTTCTCCGCCGACCGCAGGGCCCGGGCCCTGGGCATCTGGAGCGCCGTCGCCGGGGCGGGCGGGGCGGCGGGCTCGATCCTGGGCGGCGTGCTCACCTCGGCGCTGTCGTGGCGCTGGGTGCTGTTCGTGAACATCCCGATCGGCGTGGCCGCCGTCGTCGCCACGCTGGCCTGGCTGCCTGAGTCCAGGGACCGGGTCGGCCGCGGCGCCGCGGCGCGGCTGGACGTCGGCGGCGCGGTCGCCGTCACGGCCGGGCTGGGGACGCTGATCTACGCGATCATCGGCACCGACACGCACCCGTGGGGCAGCGCGCGGACGCTGTCGCTGCTCGGGGCGGCGGCGGTGCTGCTCGCGGTGTTCGCGATCATCGAGCTGCGGCTGGCTCGCACGCCGCTGGTGCCGTTCGGCCTGTTCCGGTCGCGGTCGCTGTCGGGGGCGAACATCGTGATGTTCCTGATCGGCGCGGCCTTCTTCTCGATGTGGTACTTCCTCTCGCTGTACCTGCAGAACGTGCTGGGCGACAGCGCTCTGAAGACGGGCCTGGCCTTCCTGCCGATGGGCGTGACCATCATGATCGGAGCCCAGGCCAGCTCCCGCATCCTGCCGCGCGTCGGGGTCCGTCCGCTGCTGCAGGCCGGCACGCTGGTCGCGGCCGGGGGGTTCGGCTGGCTGTCCACGATCGGCCCGCACGCCTCCTACTGGACTCATGTGTTCGGGCCCGGGTGTCTCATCGCGCTGGCCCTGGGCCTGCTGTTCACCCCGCTGGCGGCGGCGGCCACCGCGGGCGTCGCCGTCGGCGAGGCCGGGCTGGCCTCGGGCGTGCTCAACACCGCGCGGCAGGTCGGCGGTTCCCTCGGCCTGGCCGTGCTGGCCACCATCGCCACCGACCGGACCCGCGCCGTCCTGGCCGGCGGCCCGCCGTGCTGTCGCAGGCCGCCGCGCTCAACGACGGGTACTCCCGGGCCTTCGAGGTGGCCACCGCGCTGACCCTGGCGGCGTTCGCGGCGTCGTTCGTGGTCCCGGCCATCCGCGCCCGGACCGTCCCGGCTACCCCGGCGGCCGGTGCCGGGCCCAAGGACGAGGCCAAGACCGACGCCGACGCCGACGCAGGTAAACCGGTGACCTAAGGTCAGTGCAGCCGGCGGAGGTAGGCGTCGGCGGGCTCGGCGGCCTGAAGGCGGATCCGGGCATCAACGGCCTGCACGCCGTCCGGGCGGGCGAAAACCGGGCTGAGCTCAAGCTCGGCGAGCTGCGGCAGGTCGTCGGCCAGCTGGGAGACCCGCAGCAGCAGGTCCCGCAGCGCGGTGAGATCGACGCCGGGGGCACGGTCCGAGCAGGCGCGGGGCGGCGCGGATGGAGCGGATCAGCTCGTCGGCATCGGAGTCGGTCAGCGGAGCGAGCCGCGCGGCGCGGTCAGCCAGCGCATCGGCGGCCGCACCGCCGACCCCGAACAGCACCAGCGGGCCGACGAACTCTTCCTGCAGCACGCTGATCATCACCTCGACGCCACCGGTGACGATCGGCTTGACGATGACACCGGCCAGCTGTCGGCCGAACGCCTCCGTCAGCGAACGAAACCCGCGCCGGACCTCGTCCGCGCCGTGCAGATCGATCAGCAGCGCGCCGGCGCCACGCGCGCGCACCAGGCCGGGCACGTCCGCCCGGAGCGCGACCGGGCCCCCGAACCGTGCGGCGGCCGCGACGGCGGCGTCCTCCGTGACCACCCCGATGCTTTCTGCCAGCGGCACGCCGTAGTAGCCGAGAAGTTCCACGGTCGGGTCCAGCGGCAGCCAGCCGCAGGCCGGCCTTCCGGCTAGGAATCCGGCGACCAGATCTCTCGCCTGATCCTGATGCAGGCCATCCAGGTCGGGCACGTTTCCCGGCGGGATCGCCCGCCACATGCCGTAGCGGGCGGCGTGGCCGAGGGCGTGGGCGGCGGACGCGGAGTAGGCGTAGGCCGGAACGGCGGGGCCCGGGCCCCGGAGCAGCCGGACCACTTCGGTCTGGTCAAGCACCGCGGCGGCGATCGGCACGGGCAACCGCGCGGCGGACAGCTCGGGAACCGGGTCACTGCCCGCGCTCGTGGTCGTCAGCGCCAGCACCGCGTCGACGCCCGGATCGGCGCCGACCAGCTCCAGACACTGACCGAAGAGGCCGGGACCGGCCAGCAGGGTGGTATTGACCGGCCCGGCCACCGAGGCGTCGCGGGGTAGCAGGTGCCTGAGCGCCTGCTGGGTGTCCCTGGTCAGGCGGGCGACCTGCAGGCCCGCGTCGTCGCACGCGTCGGCGGCGAGCAGCGCGGCGCCGCGGGTGTTCGATACCACGGCGACCCGGCGCCCGGCGGGCGCCGGCTGCGTGGCCAGCAGCACCGCGGTGTCGAGCAGCTCACCGAGGCTCGCGGTGGTGATCACCCCGGCCTGCTCGAACAGCGCCTGCCTGGTGAGCAGGGGGGTGGCCGCGCGGGCCCCGGCCAGGCGCCGGCCGGTCATGGACCGGCCCGCGATCACGGTCAGGACCGGCATGGTACGGCCGACACGGCGGGCGATGCGGGCGAACTTGGGCGGGTTCGCGATCGACTCCAGATACAGCAGGGCCAGCTTGGTCGCCGGGTCGGACTCCCACCACAACAGCATGTCGTTGCCGGACACGTCGTCTTTGTCGCCGAGCGAGACGAAGGAGGAGATCCCGACACCGGTCCGGGACAGCTGCTCGGCCAGGGCGAAGCCGGCGCCACCGGTCGACTGCAGCGCCAGGCCGGCACATCCCGGCCGCAGCTGGCGGGCCGCGAACGTCGCGTCCAGGCCGGCCCCGGTGTCGGCCACGCCCAAACTGGCCGGTCCGACCATGCGCATCCCGTGGCGGCGGCAGATGCCAAGCAACTCCGCGCGGGCCGCGCCGCTCGAGTCCCGCCGCCACCACGACCAGCGCCTTGACCCCCCGCCGCCCGCATGCTTCGGCGATACCGGCCACGGCCGCCGCCGGCGTGGCGATGACCGCCAGGTCGACGTCCTGCGGCAAGGCGGCCGCCGACGGGACGCATCCAACGCCGTCCAGTTCGGTCACGGCCGGGTTGACCGCGTACACCGCGCCGGGGAAGCCGCCGGTCACGATGTTGCGCAGGATGACCCGCCCGACGGAGCCTGGCCGCCGGCTGGCGCCGATGACCGCCACCGAGGCCGGCGCCAGCACGTGCCGCAGGCTGGCCACATCGGCCGAACGCTCCCGCTCGGCCACCGCGTCACGGTAGCTACCGAGGGCGATGTCGGCCTCGCTGGTGGGCAGCGGGAAGGTGAGGTGGTACACACCGTCGGCCAGGGCGCGGTGCGCCTGCAACCCGGCGTCGGCGAAGACCCTCAGCATGGGCGCGTTCTCACTCAGCGTCTCCGCGGTGAAGGCGTGCAGGCCGTGGCGGCGGGCCAGCGAGATCAGGTGATCAAGCAGCAGCATGCCGACGCCGCGGTGGTGCATGCCATCGGCGACCGTAAAGGCGACCTCGGCCGACTGGGACAGGGGATCGTCGCACTCGTAACTGCCGCAGCCGATCAGCCCGCCGTCCAGCAGGGCGAGCAGCGCGGCGTGGTCCGGCGCGGGCTCGCGGCAGAGCCGGGCCGCCTCCTGCTCGGCCGCGCTCGGGCTCATGCTGAAGAAGCGCAGGTAGAGACTGTCCGGGGACAGCCTCTCGTGCATATCCCGCACCGCGTCCGCGTCGTCAGGCCGGGCGGGCCGGATCTGGATCGTGGTCCCGTCGGTCAGCAGAGCGTAAACACTGGCCCCCGGCGCGGTCACGGCGGCGGGAGCTTGATCGCGAGGGGGTTATCCGAGCTGAGCAGCTGTGGCTCGCCCCGGACGATCACGCTCAGCGGCTCGCCTGCCTCGACGAGGTATCGCTCCTCGTCGTGGGTGAGCTTGACCCTGATCTGCCGTCCGCAGAATCGCAGCGAGAAGGCGAGCTCGTTCCAGGCGCGGGGCAGCCTGGGCTGGAAGGTCAGCTGGCCGCCGAAATCGCGGACGCCACCGAACCCGAAGACGAGGCAGGACCATACGCCGGCGGCGGAGGCGATGTGAACTCCGTCCGAGGCGTTGCCGGCCACGTCGCCCAGGTCCATCAGCAGCGCGTACTGGAAGTACTCCAGGGCCTTGCGCTCTTGGCCGATCTCGGCGGCAATGATGCTCTGCACGCACGCCGACAAGGATGAGTCGCCGGTGGTGAGCGGGTCGTAGTAGTCGAAGTTGCGGCGCTTCTGCTCCTCGGAGAACTCGTTGCCGAGCAGGAACATGGCCAGCACGATGTCGGCCTGCTTGAGTACCTGCTGCCGGTAGATCACCAGCGGGTGGTAGTGCAGCAGCAACGGAAACTTATCGGGCGGTGTGCTGTCCAGATCCCACACCTCGCGGCTCAGGAACGTCTCGTCTTGCGGGTGAATGCGGAGTTCGTCGTCGAAGGGGACGTGCATCGCCGCCGCCGCGCGCTCCCAGGCCTCGGGCTCCCTGGGCTGAAGTCTGACCGTGCGGACGAGCGCGGTGTAATCCCCGGGCCGCTCCTCGCGCAGCCGGCGGACGGTGGCGGCGGCGAAATTGAGGTTCAGCCGGGCCATCAGGTTGGTGTAGGTGTTGTCGTTGACCACGGTGGTGTACTCGTCGGGCCCGGTCACGCCGTGGATGTGGAACCTGTGGTCGGCGCCGTAGAAGCCGAGGTCCTGCCACAACCGGGCGGTCTCGACGAGGATTTCCGCGCCGATCTCGCCGAGCACGCGTCCGTTGCCCTCCACGTGGGCGTAGCGCATGACCGCGTAAGCGATATCGGCGTTGATGTGATACTGGGCGGTGCCCTGCTGGAAATTGGACGAGGCCTCCTCGCCGTTGATGGTCCGCCACGGGAACAGCGCCCCTCGCTGGCTCAGCTGGGCCGCCCGCTCTCGCGCACGGCCGAGCATGCTGTGCCGGAACTGCAGCACGTTCCTGGCGATCCTGGGCTCGGTGTAGGACAGGAACGGCAGGACATAAACCTCGGTATCCCAGAAGTAGTGGCCCTCATAGGCCTGGCCGGTCAGCCCCTTGGCCGGGACGCCAGCCCCTTCGGCGCGCCAGGACGCCTGCCCGATCTGATAGAGATTCCACCGGACCGCCTGCTGCTGCCGCACCGGATTGAGCCGGGTCCGCACCCGCACGTCGGCGCGGTCCCAGAACCGGTCGAGGTTCGCGCGCTGCGCCGCGGCGAGCACGACGAACTCGTCGGAGTACCGCGTCTCCACGATGCGCCACTCATCGGCCGGGTAAAGATGCTCCGGTGGCAGCGTGATTCTGCGCTTAAGCATGACGAGCCTCGGGACGGATGGCGGTTTCATAGTGTGGTGGGGAATTCTCAGCTTAGGACGATCAGCCATGGCGCCGAAGAGCCGAAGGTCCCGGGATTGCGCGGGGACGAGCGGCGACGATGACCTGCGCGCGTCGCTGCGGGAGGTCGGGCGCGCGGACGGGATCGCCGACGTGCGGCGGCTGGCCGGCGGGGTCATCGCGGACGCCTGGCTGATCACCTGGGTCGGCGGCAGGTCCGCGGTCGGCAAGATCGTCAACGGCGCGGCCCCCGGGCTGTTCCGGACGGAGGCCGACGGGCTCGCCGCGCTGCGCGGCACCGGGCAGCTGGCGACTCCGGACGTGCTGGCCGTCACCGACCGGCTGCTGCTCCTGGAAGCGCTGCCGCCCCGGGACGACAGCGCGGGGTCCTGGGAGGCTTTCGGGCGGGACATGGCCGGCGCGCATCGCGCGGTGGTGAGCGACCGGTTCGGCTGGCCTGCCGATGGATGGCTGGGGAGGCTGCGGCAAGTCAACGCCTGGAACGCCGACGGGCACGTGTTCTTCGCCGAGAACCGGCTGCTGCGCTACCTCACCGAGGCGCTCGCCGAGCAGGCCCTGACCGTGGACGATCGCCGTGCGGTGGAGCGGCTGTGCGCCCGGCTGCCCGAACTCGTCCCCTCCATGCCCGCCGTCCTGACCCACGGCGACCTGTGGACCGGCAACCTGGTCAGCCGCCGGGCGGCCGGATCACCGTCATCGACCCGGCCGTGTCCTGCACCTGGGCCGAGGTCGACCTGTCCATGCTCTGGTGCAACCCACGCCCGCCCGCTTCCGACCGGTTCTTCGCCGTCTACCAGGAGCTCAACCCCTCGCCACCCGGATGGGCGGACGGATGCCCGTGCTGCACCTGCGGGAGCTGCTCAGCAGCGTGGCGCACTTCGGCCCCGCCGCGTCCCACGACCTGAGGCGGCTCCGCGACATCCTCGGGCCGTTCTACCAGAGGTGACCGCCTCGGACTTCGGAGTTGTCACCTCTAATGGGCCGGGAAGCCAGGATTCCGTTACCGGCGGAGCCGGTGGCCCAGCGGTCAGCCACGCGTGCAGGGCGTTAATCAGCGGGCCAGGATTTTTCCTAGATCTCGGGAACGACCGGCTGCTGGTGAACAGCAGTCCGCAACCTGATGGCCCGCCCGACAAAGCGCGCAGCATGATCGGCCTGAAGTCCTTTACGTTTTCCGTGAGCAGCCATCGTCTTTCCGCGCTCGCCCACGCGAATATTTCTTCGTCGGCCTTGGCGCGCAAGTCCGGCCGGTCCGCGACCGCGATCACGTCGTGACCGCGGTCGCACAGCTCGGCTGCGATAGCGGGCGAAAACATCTCGTCCAGCACGAGCCTGACATCAGGCCGCTGGTTCACGCGATGAGCTGCTGCTGGACGCGCCACGCCGCTTCGGCACGGGCCGAAGCCTCGTCGGCAGCTGCTATCTCCGCGTCGACCTCGTCGGCGTAATCTCCGTAGTAGCTAATCGCCGTGCTGATCCGGCTGGTGTCGACCGCGAATACCTCGGCGGCGGCGTCGATCGCGGCGGGCCCGCGCTCATCGATCTCGCGGAGAAGCTTGATGACCTCCCAGACATCGGGCCCGTAAGCTAGCGCCGCCCTGCGGCCGGATGGGCCGTCCTTGAAGATCACGCCCGGGTAGTCGGCCATCCGCAGGCCCTCGTCGATGAGCCGTTGCGCCAGCCCGGCCGCGCTGGCACCTGTCATGGCATGTGCGCGCTGCCGCAGCCGAGCCAGCAACGACGGGGTGAAGCGGATGGACAGCGGGTTCGTCATGACTACATTGTAGCTTTTGCGCTACAGCCAATGTTACGGCGAGCTCGGGGCATCGAGCAGTTCCTGGCGGCCGAGGTCGAGCAGGAGTGCCGCGCCGGTGTCGACGGCGTCGACCACGGGCCGGAGGGCTTCGAGCCCGGCGATCAGGGCCTGCGACGGCACACCGCGCTTGAGCAGCAGGTACTGCAGCCAGTGGAGGAAGTCGCCGAAGATGGCATGGTCGGCGGCGAGCAGCGTGGCGGCCAGGAAGCGGACGATGAACACGAGATCCTCGCGCGTGCGGGCCATCCGGCGTTCGTCGTAGTAGGCCATCGGCGGGAAGCGGGCGGCCAGGCCGGCGAACGCGGTACCGCCCAGCGCATCGGCCTGGACGTCCAGCCGGAGGGCGACCGGATCGACCGGCGTCGGTTCGCGGCGGACCGCAGGTGGCTCCGACTTCCAGCCCAGCAGGACCACCGCGGCGTCGCCCGCCGTGATGGCCCAGGCGTCGGCGCCGAGACGCTCGGCTCGGCCGGGGCCGCGGCCGAACGCCCCGCCACCGACGATGACCGGGATCCCCTGGTGGTGCGCGGCGTCGATGAGGCGCACCGTGCCCGGGAAGAAGACGAGAATGCTGCACGAAACGGCCAGCGAGTCGGCGCCCGAACGGACGAGGAATTCTCCCACCACCTCGGCGGGCGAGGAGGCACCGAGCACCGTGACACCCACGCCATGCTCGCGCAGCGACTCGCCGAACATCTGTGCGGCCAGCGAATGGAAGTCACCCTCCGCGCAAGTCATCCGGCGGCTGGTAACTGGCCGGGCGGCGCGCCGTGGCCCAGGTCCACTGGTCGCGGCCGGCTGCCTTGGCCAGGTAGAGGGCCTGATCGGCCAGGTTCACCGTCTGGTCGGGGTCGCCCGCCGAGGCGGCGATGCCCGCCGAGAAGGTGACGGGAAACGGCCGTTCGGCCAGCCATTGGGCCCGCACCCGGCGGAGCAGGACGTCGGCGCCGCCCGGCGGGGGCAGGATGACGAGGAACTCCTCACCGCCGAACCGCCCGACGGTGTCACCACCCCTGACGGTGTCGCGGAGCACGCGGCCGAACACGCGCAGCACCTCATCGCCGGCCGCGTGCCCGAAACTGTCGTTGATCCGCTTGAAGTGGTCGAGGTCCAGCATGATCACGGTGTCGTCGGCCGAGAGCCTGCCGAGGGCACGGTCGAGCATGCGGCGGTTGGGGAGGTCGGTCAGCAGGTCGGTCGACGCGGACTCGGCCAGCCGCTCGTTCCGGTCGCTGAGCTGCAGGACCTGCCGGCGTCGAGCAGGAAGGGCGCCAGGTGCCGATCCAGGAGGGCGCGGGCGGCGCTGCCGGGCGCAGCGGCGGCCAGCAGCGGCTCCCCGTCGCCGAACGAGACGTCGACCGGGATCACGCTCGGGTCGTCCGGGCCGGCCGGGACGAGGCGGCCGCCGAGCTCACGGACCATGTGCTCGGCGACGCGCCTGGCGTCACCGCCGGTACGCAGCCGGAGCAGGGTGCCGCGCGGCTTATCCGGCTCCCGCGGTATCCGGGCGTGTGACATCCGGTGTTCCGCCGAGCGCATATACCGGTCAGGTGTCATAGGGTTATCATAACCAGCGGAATGTCACTAACCTCTATAGGGCAGCCGGATATCATTCTCGCGTTTATACGGAAAATTGCCTTATGCGCGGATTAATGGGCGTGTCACATCCGGCCGGTCCGCCTTGTCATAGGGAGGTAACCCCGAAAAATACGTCAAGGGAGATCATCATGGACGCACGGCTGGACTACGGCAGCTCCGAGATCCTGCAGAAGTTCGCGAAGCACCTCAACGCGGCGGCGGCGGCCGTCCCGAAGGGGACGCTGCCGCCCGCGACCGTGAACCTGGTCCTGACCAGGGTCAGCCAGATCAACGGCTGCGCGGTCTGCGTCGACATGCACACCAAGGACGCCGAACACGACGGGGAGACCCCGGTACGGCTCCACCTGGTGGCGGCGTGGCGGGACGCGAAGGTCTTCACGGACGCCGAGCGGGCCGCGCTCGAGCTCGCCGAGCAGGGCACCCGCATCGCCGACGCGGCCGGCGGTGTCAGCGACGAGGTCTGGGCGAACGCGGCCAAGCACTACGACCCCGAGCAGCTCGCCGCGCTGGTGTGCACCATCGCGATGATCAACGCGTACAACCGGCTGAACGTCATCAGCCAGAACCAGGGTGGTGACTACCAGCCCGGCCAGTGGGGATAACGGCGGCTCGCAGGGCCGGCCAGGCGGCGCGCAGCCCCGGGTGGAGGCCGGGATGACCGGAGACGTGCTCGGCTGGCACCCAGGCCAGCCCGGCCGTCTCCCACGCCGCGTGGCCGGAAGCGACCCGGGCGCTGGGCAGGCCGCTCGCCTCGGGGCTGCGGATCCGCACCGCGAAGGTGGTGTACGTCCACCCGCAGCCGTGATCACACGGAACCTCCAGCTCGGCAGTCACGACGCCTCGGCCCACGTCGATCCCGTCGATCTCCTCACTGGTCTCGCGGACGGCCGCGTGCCACGGCGTCTCGCCAGCCTCGATGGCGCCGCCGAACGTGGACCAGGTGCCGCCCGCCTGCACGTGCGGGGACCGGTGGCTCAGCAGCACCCAGCTGCGCCCGTCCGGCGTCACGGCCCACGGCAGGACGCCTGCCGCGCCGTTCGGTCCCCAGTGCCGCCCCGCCGGGCACGGGTGGAAACGCTCGTCGGGGACGGGCGGCCGGGTGGAACCGCCCGGCGGCGGTGCGCCTGCCGCGTCCTCACTTGCTTCCATGCTGTGGCTGCTCCCCCGGTCTCCCGCCGTGGCTGAGATCTCGCTTGATCACTACATCTACCCGGCCTGGGAAATTTCGGCATCTTCCAGAACACGCAGGCCGTATCGTTCGGCCGAACGGACTTGGGGTGCGCGCCCTGGGGCCTGTCTGGGACAATCGGGGGCATGAGTCCCAAGAGCCGCGGGCGGCCGCCTGGCCGTGGCCGGAGCCGGCCTCCGGCATCAGGCCGCCGGGCTGCCGTAAAGCCGCAGCGAGCCGGGACCGTATCCCGGTGGGTGACCGAAGAAGACGCCGACTGCTGGTTTGACGAACCGATCACAGGCGACCGGCGGTCCTGGGCGGTGCCGCCGGGGCATGGCAGCTATCACGACCTCGACCTCGAGCAACTGGATCCGGACGACGAGGACGAGCGCGGGTTCCTGCTCGAGGCGCAGCATCTTGACATGGCGGAGGCGCTCGAGCGTCACGAGGAGATGACGGGCGCCAACGGCGAGCCGTTCAGTCCCACCCTGCACGTCACGCTCCATCAGGTGGTCGCCAACCAGATCCTGGCCGACGACCCGCCCGAGACGTGGCAGACGGTCCAGCGGCTCGCCGGGCTCGGTTACGACTGGCACAACGTGATGCACCTGGTCATGGGGCCGGTGACCGAGGCCGTCTGGACCTCGCTGGCCGAGAAGCGATTGTTCGACCGTGCGGATTACCTGCGGCAGCTAGCCGAGCTGCCGGGCGACTGGCCGACTCCGGAGGAACTCGGCCTCCCCGGTAGCTGATCGACCCTGACCTGCGTCAGAGCTCGATGTGGTAGCCCATGGTCACGATGCGGTGCTCGGGCAGGCGGAAGAGAGCCACCGGGCTCTTGGACGTGCGCGCCAGCAGGAGGAATAGCCTCTTGCGCCACCTGCGCATGCCGGGATCGTCACCCAGGACGATGGTGATCTCGGAGACGAAATAGATCGCGTGGTCGGCATCGATCTCAACCGGGAGTCCCTGAGCGGCTGCCTCCCGCAGGGCCGCCGGGACGTTCTGGTCGTCCTGAAAGCCGTAGCGCACGGTCAGGTAGACGATGCCGTCATCGGAGTACCCCAGGTCATCGACCGCTATGCGGTCGGAGCGGTCGACGTGCGGGACCGTCTCGGTCTCGACCGACACGATGACGACGCGCTCGTGCAGCACGTGGTTGTAGTCGACGTTGGCGCGCAGCGCCAGCGGTGTCGTCTGCTTGCCGACGGCGAGGAAGACCGCTGTCCCCGGCACGCGGTCCAGCGGGGGATCGGCGGTTCGGACCTCCTCGATGAAGTCGCGGAGCTGTCCCTCGGCCTGCGAGCGCTTGGCCGTGACGAGTTCCCGGCCGCGCTGCCAGGTCGAGAGCATCGTGAAGATGATCAGCGCGATCGCCAGCGGGAACCAGCCGCCGGAGGCGACCTTGGTCAGGTTGGCCGAGAAGAACGCGAGGTCGACGACGAGAAAGGCCGCCGCGCCCGGCAGCACGATCCACAGCGGCTTCTTCCAGTGCATGCGCACGACGACGAAGAACAGGACGGTGGTGGTCGCGAAGGTCCCGGTGACGGCGATGCCGTAGGCGGAAGCGAGGTGAGCGGCGGACCCGAAGCCGATCACCAGCGCGACCACGGCGATGTAGAGCAGCCAGTTCACCGCGGGAACGTAGACCTGCCCCTCCGACCCCGACTTGTGCCGGATCCTCAGCTGGGGCAGGAAGCCCAGCTGCACCGCCTGCCGGGTGACCGAGAAGGCCCCGGTGATCACCGCCTGCGACGCGATCATGGTCGCGGCCACCGCCACCACGACCATCGGGACCTGCGCCCAGTGGGGAAACAGACCGAAGAAGGGGTTCGAGATGACCGTGGGCGAACGGAGGATCAGCGCGCCCTGGCCCAGGTAGTTCAGGATCAGCGCCGGGAAGACGACGAAGATCCACCCCCGCCAGATCGACCGGCGGCTGAACTGGCCCAGGTCGGCGTAAACCGCCTCGGAACCGGTCACCACCAGCACGACCGCGGCGAGAGCCAGGAAACCGGTCAAGGGGTGGTCGAGGAAAAACGTGAACCCGTAGCTGGGCGACAGCGCCTTCAGGACCACCGGATTCCCGATGATCTTGTCGAGACCGGTAACCGCCAGGATCACGAACCACACCACCATGGCGGGTCCGAACAGACGCCCGATGACGTGCGTTCCGAACTGCTGGATCACGAACAGCACGGTCAGCAGGACCAGCGTGATCGGCAGCACGAACGACTTCAGCCCGGGCGCCGACGTCTCGAGCCCCTCGACCGAGGAGATGACGCTGATCGCCGGGGTGATCGTTCCGTCGCCGAAGAACAGCGCGACGCCGAAGATCCCGAGCATGACCAGGGCCGCCTTCCTGGCCTGGCCCTTGACCGGCAAGCGCTGGACGAGCGCCACCAGGGCCATGATGCCGCCCTCGCCCCGGTTGTCGGCACGCATCACGAAGGTCATGTACTTGACCATGACGACCAAGATGATCGTCCAGACGATCAGCGAGATCATGCCGTCCACGCCAGCCGCGTTCGGCCGGACGCCGTGGACTGCGAAAATGGAGCTCATCGCGTACAGCGGGCTGGTACCGATGTCGCCGAAGACGACGCCGAGCGCGCCCAGGGTCAGCGCGGCCGTGCCCGCCTTGGCCGCGGTCTTCTTGCCGCCACGCCGGGCCGGGCCGGGGCCCTGCGCCTCGTCCTCGGGCGCCGTGACATGTGCGCTCGTCATCCGGGCTCGTCTCCTCGCCTGTCGGCCGCGAGGGAGTCTTCGTTCGCGTCGAGGGAGTATTCGTTGGCGCTGGGACGGTTAACCACGCAGGTTCACTGCCCACTCACCACCACCGAACCCGGCTTCGGGAAAGATTCCTGCCTTTCCTCCGACGGGCCGTGGGGTCGTCAGGCCGGGTGGCCGCCGAAGCTGATCTCGTTGCCTTCTGCGTCGCGGTAGCTGACCTTGGTCACGCCGCTGTCGAGGGTCTGGCGCTTGGCGGGCTCGATGCCCCGGCGGGCGATCGCGGCGACGCGTTCGTCGAGGTTGTCGACGAACGACAGCATCAGGGCGTTCCCGGCCCGTTCGGGGTCCTGCACGATATAGATGTACCGGTGCTCGGCCACCTCCCAGACCGCCTCGGTGTCGGTCGGCAGGAACGAGGGCTGGCCGCCGAAGAACTGCACGTACCACGGCAACGCCGCGGCGTAGTCGGTAACGGGGATGCCGGCGAAGTAGATCCAGTGTCATCTAGGTCGCCTCCGGCCAGAACGGGTTGCGGCCGATGAAACCCAGCAGCCTGGTCTGGGTATCGGCGCCGGCGGGCACCTCGACCCGGGGGCCGTCGGCGGTGTAGAACTGGTCGATCGCGGTCGCCACCGGCAGGCGGCCGATGTGCGGGTTGGCGAGTTCCCGGCGGGCCGTCTCCGGGTCGTCCAGCACCGCCTGCACGCCGTCGCAGTGAACCTGCCACGCGGCGACCGGGTTCTCGTCCACCGACGGACCGCGGGGCAGGTCGATGCCGGCGCTGGCGGCCAGGAACCCGGGGAACCATCCGGTCAGGTGGCGCACGACGTCGCGGGCGGCCCAGCCGGCCACCGGGGAGGGCGTGTCCCAGGATGTGGTACCACGGACCCGTTCGGTAAAAAGATTGGCTACCTGGCGGTGCCGCTCGGCGGGACGGTCACAGAGCGCCATCGGCGAGCATCCTGTCCAGCTTGGCGTAGCCCTGGTCCACGCCGACCTCCATACCGCTGCGCAGCCACGCGTCGCGGCCGGCGAAGCTGTCGACCAGCGACTGCGTCCGCAGCCGGGTGCGGCCGTCGCCCAGGTCCTCGAACCACAGCGTCTCCAGCGCGACGCCGTCGGGCTCGCCCTCGAACGTGAAGGTCTGCACGATCCGGTCCGGCCTTACCTCGTGGAAGCAGCCGCGGAACACGTACTCCGCGCCGTCGCGCTCCGCGACGTACTGCCAGCTGCCGCCGGTGCGCGCGTCCCAGTGCTGGATCCGGGTGGTGAGATCGTCCGGCCCGACCCACCGGGCGAACAGCGCCGGATCGGTGTGGGCGCGGAACAGCTGCGCGGGCGTGGCCGCGAAGTCACGAGTCATCCGGATAACCGGCACCTTCTGGTCGGCTTCGATGACCGTCTCCGTGATCTTGTTCATCTTCGTCTCCCTTCATCTGGGCCAGGACCGCGTCGAGGCGGCGGTAGCGCTGCTCGACGCGGGCCCGGTGACGTTCGATCCAGGTATCCATCAGGTCCAGGGCCTGCACCTCCAGGCGTACCGGCCGGGGCTGCGGTCCTCGCGGGCGGGTCACGAGCCCGGCGTCCTCGAGCACCCGCAAGTGCTTGTAGACGGCCTGCAACGACATCCGGTACGGCTCGGCCAGCTGGCTCACGGTCGCGTCGCCCGCCGAGAGCCGGGCCACCATGTCACGCCGGGTCGGATCCGCGAGGGCGGCGAAGGCCCGGGACAGCGTGTCGGCGGTCATCGGCCCCTCCCCCTTCCCCCTGTTTCAACCTAGTGGTTGAAAGAATGGTAGGCCGGGATTGCCTTACTTGTCAACCTAGTGGTTGAAAGCGCTGCCTCGTGCGATGATCGATGTGCTTCCTTGGCGGGGATGACGCTGGCAGCAAGCTTCTGGCCTTCAGCTGGCATGAGCGGGGTGCAGGCGGGCAGTGGGGGCATTTGCATCCGGGACCCGCTCCCCCGGGTGATGATTGGGACTGCCGGGTTACCGGCTTGGGCAGCATGGCGACGTGCGGTAGGAGACTGGTCATGGGTGGCTCTCTGAGCATTACGGTCCGCAGCGAACGCGGCGTCGTGATCGCGGCGGTAACCGGGGAGATCGATGTTTCCACCGTGACCACGCTGCGCGAGAAGCTGTTCGAGCTGGCGGACAACGGGGGGATGCTGATCGTGGACCTGAACCGGGTCACGTTCATTGATTCGGCCGGCTTGGGGGCTTTGGTCGGCACGGCCCGCCGCGCCGCCGAGCACGGCGGTAGCCTGCACGCCGTCTGCGCCCAGCGGCAGGTCCGCAGGCTGCTGTGGATGACCGGAGTGGACCGGCGGATCCCGCTGACGGCCACCGTGGACGGGGCGCTGATGCTCCAGGCGGCGTCCAAGGGCGACTCTAACTCGGGCGCCTAACCGGGCCGCGTCCAGCCTGGTGCGCTGGGGCACGGTCAGTTCCAGGTCCACCGCGGCCAGGCTCTCGTCCAGTTGCGCCACCGAGGAGGCACCGACCAGCGGGATGACCGGGACCTGGGCGCCGATCAGCCAGGCCAGCACGACCTGGTTGACCGTCGCGCCGGCGTCCCTGGCCACCTCCCGGAGCACGGCCAGCCGGGCGGGCGTGCCGGGATGCTCGAACTCGGCGAACTCGGCGGCCGCCAGCTTGTCCTGGCGGACGTAGCCACCCCGGAGCAGGGGCGCGTAGGCGACCATCGTCAGCTGCGGTTCGGCCCGCAGGTAGCTGAGCACGTCGCCGCTGACCATGTTCGGCATGCCGTCCGGGGATCGGTTGCCCGGCAGGTCGGTGCGCGGGCGCAGATAGCTGTGCTGGTACTCCAGCACCTCATAGCCGGGCAGGCCGGCCGCCGCGGCCAGGCTGCGGGCCCGTTCCACCTGCCAGGCCCAGTGGTTGCTCACCCCCAGCAGCCCCACGGTGCCCTCGGCCACCAAGGCGGCGAAGGCCGCCACGGTCTCGGCCAGCGGCACCTTCGGGTCGTCGATGTGCGCGTACAGCAGGTCCAGCCGGGACACGCCGAGCCGGTCCCGGCTGCGCTGCGAAGACTCGCGGATCACCTGGGCCGACAGTCCTTCGGCGTTGTCGATGAAGCTGGTGCCCGGGGCCAGGGGCCGGGCGCCGAGCTTGGTCGCGATCACGATCTCGTCGCCGACGCCGCGGCTGCGCCGCCAGCGGCCCAGCAGTTCCTCGCTCTCCCCGCCCTGGGTGCCGGTCCAGAACGCGTAGCTGTTGGCGGTGTCGATGAAGGTGCCGCCGGCCTGCACGTACCGGTCCAGGATCGCGAACGAGGTCGCCTCGTCGGTCGCCGTGCCGAAGTGCATCGTGCCCAGGCTGAGCACGCTCACCTCACGGCGGGTCTTGGGGTCCGTGCCAATCGTTCGGTATTTCATCCGGGGTTCCATCTCCAGCTACCCAGTCCGTCCGGGGTGCTGGGCCCGAGTCTGCATGCTGGAGAGTGCTCTAGGTCAAATGCCGGGGTGCGATCACCTCGGCCGCAGCTTCGATGATCTTCCAGAGCGGGCTGGCGGTGCGGAGGTAGTACACGCGGCGAGCGTCGTCCGGGCGCTCTTCGTCCAGCATCCCGAGCCGGACGAGCCGGCCGAGTTCCTTCGCCGCGTCTCCTGGCCAGATCACCTCGCGGGGCGGCTCGGACTGGTAGAAACGTGGCTTGTCATGCCGCACTATCCACAGGGCCAGGGCGAGCCGGCATGGCCGCCCGAACAGCAGCTTGCCCACCTCGTTCTCATCCAACGGCGTGTCCACGGTTCCAGACCACTAATGACTATCTAGAATCTAGATAATAGAAACCATCTACAAATGAGTAGATCATGCGTCGTCCCGTTGTAGCCAGTTCGGCAGCTTCCCGGACTTTTTTCCCGAACGATTCACCCAGCGTGCCCGTGGACACCACCTTGCTCGGCGTGCGGGTTACCGCCTACGCCGTCATGAACGCCGCCGAGCACAGCCGGCGCGAGGCGGCCGGGCTGGGCGCGGTCATCAACCCGGCTCTGCTGGACCGCCTGCTCGATCTCCCGGTCGGCGTGCCCGTGCACGATCCCGTGATGTGGACGGAGCTGGCGCATCAGCCGCCGGGAATCCTCGAGCCCAGCCAGGACGGCATGAGCATCACCCGGCGCCTGGAGTCACCGCTCACGATCGCATGCGTCGTGGTGAAAGCCGCTCCGGGTCCCGAGCTGCGCGCCGTCCAGGACGCCAGCTTGTTCGCCGGCTTCACCCGCCGATGGGTGCAAGCTCCCCGCGACGGGGTTCCGGACGCCGCCCTGCTGGAGGCGAAACTATGCGGCGTCGGCATTCTCGCCCCCGGCCCCCGGGTGCTGCTCCCGGCCGAGAGGCCAGTCTCGTCGAGCGTGGACGGGTGGGCGTGGCTGCTTGAGGAAAAGACCTACCGCAGCTGGCTTACCGTACGCCCTGGTAACGATGCGAAGACGAGCCCAGCTCCAGCCACTGACGGAGCCAGCGAGACGCCGGAAGGCTGACGCCGCCTTCGGCTAGTGAGGCGCTCGTCGTCGCGCCCGCGCGGCAGGTTTCCCGCCAGGCATCGCGCGGTTCCGCGTCGGCGAGAATACGGCGCGCGAGCTGCTCCGTGCTGGCCAGGTTGTGCCGGCCCGCTAGCATCCGGCCGTCTCGGATGCTGGCCTCGCTGCGCTCGGCGATCCTCAGCAGGCTTTCGCCGCCGCAGACCGGATCGTCGCACCGGAGCACGTCCAGCCCCCGGTCGTCCAGACCCCGGCCGCGCAGTGCGGGCAGCTTGGTGGTCTTGAGGTAGTCGGTCAGCGCGGGCACCAGCACCGACGGGGAATCATCCCGCTGGTCATTATCTTTCGCTGGGCGGATGGGAAGCGGGCCGTGCCGGCCGCCTGTCCCCCACCCCACGAAACCCGCGAACGCCCCGTGAGCAACCGCGCCAATGGCGGAAATGTCGCAGCGCAGCAGCACCACCGGCAGCGGCGCGACGTCGGCGATGAACGTCAGGAGCCCGGCGACGGCTCCGGCCGGGTCAAGCCCGTTGAATTGGTGCAGCAAGACGATCGCCACCGGCAGGCCAGCCGCCCGCACCTCCTCGGTCAGCCACGCCAGCCCCTGTCGTAGCCACCACGACTCGATGGGCAGGACCACCAGAGTGGGCTCGTCGATCCCGTCCCACCGCGTCAGCGCTTCGTGCAGCGCGGAGCGGTTGTTGCTCGGGATTCGCGGCGTGTCGGTGAGAATGACCGGAACCTCCGCGGCTCGCTGCCGGATGAGCCAGTCGTCGTAGTCGAAGAGTCCGGTGGGTCCGGCCGTTCCCCGGGGCGCGTAGGCGGCCGGATCGATCAGGGTCCCGGGCAGCTCCCGGGCCAGCTTCGCCCCTTGCTTACCGGAGACGACCGCGCCGCCGCAGTCTGCTACGACGGATTTCAGCTGGTCAATGCCGACAGCTCCGCCCAGATAAGGAAAGACTCCCGGCGGCAGGCCGGACGCTAGGACGTGCTGGTGTGACGGGAGTGAAGCAAGATCGATCTTCAACTTCAGGTACCTCAGACCAATAAGACAGAACGAACTGACATGGATACTAGACGCCACAAGTGCCCAAACCGGGACGACACGCCGTTGCGCGTAGTTGTGGCGCGAAGGGCCCCAAAGCTCTAGCCGTTCGACCCGGTAGCGATGCCCCATCCGGGTCGTGAAGTGGCCTGGTCCTGCGCGGGTGCCTGCCGATGTCGGTGGCGGCGATTAGGATCCCGTACATGACCGGCGCGATCGACTATTCCGCTCCGGGTCGGCTGACGGATATCGACGAGGTCAGCGCGGCCGTGCTCGAGGCCATCCCGGTCGATCCGGTCGGCATCTGCCGGCTCGTACCTGGACTGGTGTTGCATCCCTTCGAGACGACGGACCTTGGCCTGGACGCCGGCCGGCTCGCCGGACAACAGATCCGGCCGGCCAGCGCAATCATCCGTGCCGTGCTGGCGCTGGACCCCGCGGCGCTGGACATCCCGCGCGTGCCCGAGCGGCGGCTGGTCGCCACCTGCCGGACCTTCGTCGTACTGAGCTGCGCGCTGCTGCGCCACCGGGGTATCGCGGCCCGCGCGCGGTGCGGTTTCGGCACGTACTTCCAGCCGGGGCTCGGCCTGGATCACTGGATCACCGAGTACTGGCACGAGGCCGGCCAACGGTGGGTCAGGGTCGACACCCAGCATCTGGAGCACTCGTTCGTACCCTGCCCGGAGGACCTGCAGCCGGGCGAGTTCCTTACCGGCGGAGAGGCCTGGACCGGTTACCGGCGCGGTGACATCGATCCGGAGACGTTCGGCGTGCCGGGGACAGAGAACTTCGGCCCGGCCGAGATCAGCGGCAATACCGTCAGGGACCTGGCTGCCCTGAACAAGGTCGAGATGCTGCCGTGGGACGAGTGGGGTCAGATGACCGCCGCTTACGCGGGCCAGGCCAGCCCCGGCTACGACGAGCTCGTCGACGAGGTCGCCGCAGCTTGCGCGTCGGACAGCCCCCAGCACGTCGGGGACCTCTACTCCCGCCCGGAGCTGCGGGTGCCCGCCGAGTTGATCCAGTAGGGCTGAGATCATGGCGTGGTGGAGTACCCGGAGGCGGTCCAGCTCGCCCGGCCCAGGTCGGGGCACTTCGATCTGGGTACCGGGTATCACGGGGACCTATGGCTGGATCTTGACGCGCTGCTGCTGCGTCCTTCCCGCCTGCGTGCGCAGGTTGGCTGGCTGGCGGAGCGGCTGAGGGAGCACTCGGTCGACGCGGTGTGCGGGCCCCTGGAGGGCGGCGCGTTCCTGGCCTACGCCGTCGCGGATCTGCTCGGGGTGGCCTTCCTGGCCGGCTATCGCCTGCCCGGCGAGGCGACCGGATATCGCCTGCCCGCGGTGCAGGGCGGCATCGCCGGCTGGCGAGTGGGTGTCGTGGACGACGCGGTCAACGCCGGTACAGCCGTCGCGGCCTGCCTGGAGGAGTTGCGCGGCCGGGGCGCGGTGCCAGCCGCCGTGGCCGCGCTGGTGTCGCTGGGTGAGGCCAGCACGATAGTCCCGGCGCGCATGCGCGTACCTTTCTACCCGGCCAGCACGGTACCGAGCCGGACATGGCCTGCCGAACGATGCCCGCTGTGCGCCGAAGGTACCCCGTGCACGAACCCTGTGTCCGGGACGTCGTTACCCCGTTACCTGGCCGGGGCCGCGGGGCCATTAACCGTGTCGGGCGAACTTCTCGACGGCGGCCGGGGTAACCGGGGTGAAGAAGTTGACGAGGTTGCCGTCGGGGTCGCGGAACAGCAGCGACCGGTTGCCCCACGGCATCGTGGTGGGCTCGGTGACGAAGTCCTCGACGAAGCCGGCCAGGTTCTGGCGCACCCCGTCCACGTCGTCGACGAGGAACTCGAGGATCACGGTGTGGTTGCTGGCCGCGCCGGCCGCGCCGGGCGCGAACAGCGGGACGGTGCGGGTGCTGCCGATCGCCAGGGTGCCGTGGGCCGTCGTGAGCTCGGCGAAGTCCTCGGTGTACCGGGTCGCTGGCACTCCGGTGACCTTCTCGTAGAAGCCGGCGAGACGCGCGACGTCCTCGGTGATGATGCGGATCGAGACGAAGTCCATGGTGATCTCCTTGGTCTGCGGTTCGGGTTCTACCTCGCAGGCTAGGAGCAATACTGGACAGAGACCGCCCGGTATTTCCGCTGCTTTTTTGAGCATGGCCGGTTCGGCGTGAACGGCTGGGCCGTTCGGCGGTAAAAGCACGATAATGACCTGCCATGGAGCAGTACGGCAATGAATGGGCGCGCAAGGGCGCGACGCTGAGCGACAAGACGGCTCGAACGGAGTTCGGGTTAACGCAGGACGAGATCATCGCGGCGATCCGGGCGGGCAAGCTCCAGTACCGGCACGCCACGATGGAGGGGAATCCGTGGCTGCGGCTGCTCCGTCGTGAGGTCGAGGAGCTGGTCAGCGCCCGGCATGGTGACGGATACCTCCAGGGAGCAGCAGGCGCGGACCGAGCTGAAGCGCGTCAACCGCGAGCTGAAACAACTCCGGACCCAGGTCACGGCGCTCGAGGTCAGGCGGGCCGAGCTCCTTTCCGAGCTCGCCGAGCAAGGCTGACCCCCTCGCCTCGTGTCCCCGCGGGACCGGGACCGACCCGCACGGCTCCCCCGCCACACTGTCCGGCCGCACCCATGTCCGCCGGCTTACTGATCCCGAACGAACGGTGGTACCAGCGTCGGGAACCCGCGGTGGGCCGTGGCGGCTCAAGCCGCCCTCGTAGGTGAACGAGCAGTCGGACGGGATGTTTCCGCCATGGATCCCGCCCGTGGCCGTGGTGTTCTCCAGCGTGATAGGTGTCGGGCGGGTACACCAGGAACGTGACCAACCCCTCCTGTCGCTGCACGGCGGGATCCAGGGCAGCGAATTCCTGATCAGCCGGGCCGTCCAGCTCCCACCGGTACATGCTTCAGACGCCAAATCGGGCCCGGATCTCCTCCCTGGTCACCCGCTGCTCAGCAGGCGGTGGCCCCTCACGACGGTAGCTGTCCAGGCGAGCAAGAAAGTCCCGCTGGGCATTGGGATCCCGCCAGGCATCCGCCTCGAACCACCAGCGCCGGACTGTCTGCACCAGGGGTGTCAGATCGCCCTGATCACGGCCTGCTCGAACGCCGCGTCCAGGTCATCGTCGTACCGCTGTAGGACGTCGTGGCTGGCATTGGCGGCTAGCACGGCGCGGATCGCTGCCGGCGTGCAGGCCGGGCGAGGCAATATCTGAGGTTGCCTGGCATGCGGCGCGGTCATTGGCACCTCTCCCGCAGATCGATGTTTCGGCCAGCATAAACCTGCAGACCGACAACCAGCGGTCGCACCGCGACGCCGCGATGCCCGCTGCTCAGGCCTTGCGGGCGACGCCTGCCCACAGGGCGGCGGGGCTCGCCGCTTCGACCTCAGAATCCGGCCGCCACTTCGAGGTGCGGGTGACACCCGGCTCGACCAGGCCGAACCCGTCGAACAAGCGGGTAACGCCTGCGTGATCGCGCCGGGTCATCTTCTCCGGCCACGGACTATTTGGCCGCGGATACAGTTCCTCCCAATGGGCAGGCTGCGAATTAGGAGTCAGCTGAATATCATATTGCCAATCTGCGGCATAAGTTCCGGGGGCAGCGACTATCTGATAATTACTGTTGTACTTCGGCGCGAAAATCTCAGTAGTATAAAATATTTGTCCCGCGTCGATTGCCATTTGCTTCCCCTGAAACAAAGTCGTCAATATTAGCCGCCAAGCCACCGCCGCAGTGCGTGTGGTAGCCATAACGTCAAAGACGGCTGTCTCGCCTGGAGACAAGTGATAATCATGATTTTCAAAATAACTGCTTATGGGAAGAGAAGAGTCAAGATCAAGGGATATCGGCACGGCTTGCACTTCACCCTGCCCAGGCCAAACTAGATTAGTGCCATGAAATGGAGCCTGCCGGCTTACGATATCGGCGCCAACACCGATGATGTCTATCGGGGTGGTGGTAGCTGTGACCGTAACTTGCATATAAGAAGTTCCCCCATCAGCGCCTCCCTGCGCGTACATCCAACTGCGAAATACGGCTGCGATATTATCAGAATCAGATCCTTGCAGAGCAGCCTGGGTTTCGTCGCTTAGAGATTTTCCCTGGGCGGGTGTCATGACCCCTGGAAGGACCCAGGAATAAGCGGCTTGCTGCATTATCTGTACCTGACTTTTTAGATGATCAGCTACGGGGGTGGTACTGCTAGTACCTCCCCGCACCGGGCCAACCGTACGGCTAGGCTTCCCTGTCTCGGAGGACGAGCCTGATGGAACAGGCCGAGATGACTGAGATGAAGAACTGCTAGGGGCAGGGATAGGTACCACATTAATTCGAGGATTATTCTGCCGAAAATGGTCAGCTAAGGCCGAGTAAGTTTGTGCTCCCGCTGAAGTGAATATCGTCGTCACGAGAGCTAGGGATAGCGTCGTAACGGCGGCGATCAGCTTACCCTTATTACGCTCGAAAAATTTTTGGGCGGTGCCTTGACCGGTGGTCTACGCACCGGCTTACGGCGCGATTTCCCTGACATGCCATCTCCTGCACGCAACTGCTGTGACGATCATTACCGAGATTATGACGATAGTTCAGCCACGTTGGCCTATTCCCATAGAACCATCATCGTGTCGTTACGGCAACACTCATTGGTCGCGGCCACCAAGATGATCACGCATCGTCAGCACGGTCACCTACTCGAACGGAAGAGAAGCCTCGATCGAGCAACGCGCCACGTACGCACCTGCCGGACGGGCGCGTCTACTCGTCCGCCCTAGCGAAAGCCGATCGGATTGGCCGTCAGCGCTTGGCGCATCATGGCCGCCTCGGGTGTCTCGCCTTCCAGGCGGCGAGCGCAGTCGTCCAGCACTCCCCGTGCAACAAAGATCGGCGCGCCGAGCAGCACTGCCAGACTAAGCGCGTCACTGGATCGAGCGTCTATCCCCTGCGCCACCCCCGTCGGGCCTTCTACCTCCACCAGGGCGGCATAAGCGCCGTCTACCATCCGATCCAGTCGGACTTCCCGAACATGTCCATCCAGCGCACCTACCAGCGCGACCATGAACTGGTAAGTCATCGGGCGAGGCCATTCCTTTCCCGATAGGGCTGAGGCCAGGCCTAGCGCCTGCTCCTGGCCGATGCCACCGATCACCAGGTGCCGGTCGCCGTCCAGCGTGTCGAGCACCACAAAGTAGACGACCTGATCCCGGGCGGCTTGGGGCAGCGCTGTGACCTGTCGGACCCGCACCGGCACGAAGCTGACGTCAGTTACTGCGGGCATGCGACCTCCCTCTAGACCGAACCACTGCGCCTATCCTGACAGGGACCGGTCGCGGTCACAACGGACGAAGGTTCCCATGGAGTCGACCAGAGCAGACGCGCAGATTTCAGCGAGCCTGCTGGAATGAACACCGCGAGTCCGAGCCGCATGACAGCGACAGGCACGACTGTCCAGGCACCCTGCCCCGGCGCCTACCTGTGTGCACAACCCGACTTGCAACGGTCATTGTCGACGTAGACGACGCGGCTCTCCGGCGCGAAGCGCTGCGCGACCTCGTGGGTGTTGTTCGCGGACGGAATACCGGTGCCAACGTCGAGGAACTGCCTGATTCCCTCGTCGCGCACCAGGAACCGCACCGCCCGGGCCAGGAACGCGCGGTTCGCCCGCACCGAGAACACCACGTTGGGATACGCCTGGATGGTCCGCTCGCCCAGTTCCCTGTCCGCCGCGAAGTTGTCCTTGCCGCCCAGCCAGTAGTCATAGACGCGGGCGCTGTGCGGAACACTGGTATCAAAATCAGGCATGCTGCCATTATCCCGGTTCCGGAATGTGACCTACCCCTCGTCGGTGACCTCACGGTGGCCGTGCAGCGCCGCGGTGTCGGCGGCGGCCCGGCCGGAATACCAGCCTTCGGAGTCGCTGACCCGGCCGGTCCGGTGATACGAGACGCCGTCGCCGAACATCTCATCGACCGCGTCGTCGACCGCCTGGTGCCGGGCCGCGAGCACGGGCAGCAAATTCCGGCCTGGCGCCTCGGCCGCCACCTGGCGCTCTGCGTCTCCCGTGGCTCCAGCCAGCCGCTCTCCGATCCGGATGGCGTAGGACATGAGGAACGACTGGCGGAACGCGCGGGTGCGCGACCGGCCGTACCGGTCCCGCTTCGCGCCGGAGCGCAGCATCGCGGTGTTCGCCTGCACGAGCAGCGAGGTGAACAGCAGCTCAACCGCATCGAGGTCGGCGGGAAAGCCGATCACCGCCGACATCCCCAGGCTCTTGTACCACACGGCACGGCACCGGTTGGCCTTCGCGACCTCCTGGAGCAGCTGCACCTTCGGCCCCTCGTACGGGTTGTCCACCGGCAGCCGACGGCTGGCCGGCTCGTCCTTCCGGCCCGCCTCGGCCGCGAGCAGCGCGTGGTCGATGCTGTACTTCGCCATCAGCTCCTGCGCCCTGGCCGACAGCGCCTCGGCCTCCTCCGCGAACTCCGTGGATTCCGCCTTCGCGAGCAGGGCACGGATCTTGCCGAGGACCCGCTCGTCAACGGTCCGCTCCTGGCCAGCCGCGGCACCCGGCCTGGCCGTGCCGGGCAGCGGGCACAGCCGGGGCAGCACCGGCAGGTGGCCGAGCACGAAGAGCAGTTCCAGCGCCGTGATCACGGCGCCCTGCGGACTGTCCCCTTCCCGGCCGCGCCACCGGGCGAGGTAAGCGTCGTCACTCCCCCACCACACCTCGGCCCGAAGGGCGGACAGCTGGGCCAGCCAGCGGTGGTCCACGGTGGCGGCGGCGTAGCCGCGCATCTCGTCGGCGATCATGTCGGTGGCCATCCGGGCATGCGGGTCACCCCTCTCCCGGCCCGCATGGCGCACAAGCTCAGCGGGCTGCCAGCCGTGCCGCCAGGCGCCAGACACCGAGACGCGCAGGTAACGGACCAGCTCACGGCTGACGGTGGCGTCCCAGCCGGGCACCTGCTGCTGGCCGGCCAGCGCCTCCACCCACTCCAGGAACTGGTCCTGCTGGCCGTGCGCCAGGGCTTGCAGGGCCTCGGCCACGCCAACGGCGGCAAGCTCCCGCTGAGGCGGCGGCTCGGCCTGGGGCGGCGGCTCGTGCCTGATGCCGCGCCGCGTCCCGTGCCCATGCCCGGACGGCTGCGCCATGCGCCGCTGCTTGCGCTCCCTTTCCTGCTTGAGCTGCCGCTGCCGGCTCGCCTTGCCCATGAAGCAGACCTCCCTGGCTTCAAACCCTGCGGACAATCCTGTCACGGGTGCCGGCAAACCCAGTAAGAGGCACGCCGACGGGCTTGGGGCTCTCAGTGTGCCCGTTCGTTCGGCCGGATGAGCCTGGAGTTCTGGAGATCTCGCACCTTTCTTCCGAACGGACCGTGGCTCTCCTCATCGAGACACGATCCGGGCCTCGAGGTGGCCGCGCATGGAAGCGCGGGAGGGTGACGGCCGGTCTCAGGCATCCCTCCTGCGGAGAAGGACGGCGGCCACGGCCAGGGCCAGCAGCGCGTAGCCGGCCAGGACGGCGAGCCCGGCCCAGGGCACCAGCGGGTAGTAGCCGTTGTACGGCGTGTAGATGCTGGTGACCTGAGGGTACGGCACTAGCGTCTGCTGGACGGCGAAGGCCGCGGCCGGCGTTACACGGGTCAGCCAGTCCGTCACGCTGGCGGGTATGAACGGGATCTGGGCGACCAGGATGTAGGGCGCCGCGATGGCCGCGATGACGGTGGTGACCGCGCCGGGGCCGCTGCGGAAGATAGCGCCGACGGCAAGCGCCAGGATCGAGGCGGTCGCGAGCATGGCCGCGGTCCCGACCTCGACCCGGAGCTGGGCCGAGGACGTTACCGTGAACAGGTACACGCCGTTGGCCCGGGCCAGGTGCTCGCCGAGCGGAATCGCGATGGCCGCTCCGGCTAGCCCGGCGGCGAAGGTGACGGCGCCCAGGACGGCCGCCTTGGCGGCCAGGATCCGGCCCCGCCGTGGGCTGGCGGCGAGGGTAACGCGGATCATGTCGTCCCGGTACTCGGCGGTAATGAACTGCGTCCCGATGACGATCACCGCGATCAGCGCGGCGAACGTGCCGGTGAGGATGTCTGCGATGGTGCCGCCGGTGGGCAGGCTGCCGCGAACAGCGGGCGCTATGTCGCCGGCTCCGGTCACCGTGAAGCGGCCAGCTGACTCGGTGAACGAGCCCGACGTGTTCCACGGGTAGCCGGAGAAGCTGCGGGATTCGGGTCCCACCTGGTCACCTGTCCAGGTACCGCCGAGCCAGTCCCCCTGGGTGCGGAGGTCGCCGAAGACGGCCGTGGCCACGCTGCCCTCCGTGCCCATGCCGCGTACCGACGGCGGGGATGCGACGAGCAGGCCGCCTGGCACGGCCGACCCGAGCCCGGCCACGTGCACGGTGCCCACCTTCATCCAGTGCGTGCCGTCGGCGGAGTCATAGCCGGTGACTGCGCCGCCGGAGCGGTCCAGCCGCAGCCAGCGGACGGACGCGGCCGAGACCGCACCGGGCAGGCCGGCCATGTCGTTGACGTAGTCATACTGCATCCGCACGCCGTGGCTGCTGGTGACCATGATCGCGGCGTACGGCGATCCCGGCCGGGTGCTGTCCTTGATGATGAGCCCGGCCTTCGCCCACGGCACGATGCCGGGCTGGAGTCCCGCCGGACCCGAGGGGATGCTGTCCATGAGCGCGGACACCGAGACCGTGATGCTGCCGTCTCCGGCCAGCGGCCGGTGCACGAAGTAGAAGCTGTCGGTCACCGGCTCACCGCCCGGCCCGACCGGAACGGCAGGCAAGTCATGCTGAACGCTGCTGACCCCGGTGAGCAGGGCGACCAGGACCATCATCAGCGCCGCGGCCACCAGGCCGGCCACCCAGCCGCGGACGGTCCGGAACTTGGTCCACTCGGCGTGCAGCAACTGGGGAAAGCCGTCGTCCATGGCACCTCTTGCGCTCGGTGGTTCGTGATCTGGCCAGGGACCGTTGTACGCCGCAGCAGGTGACAGCGGCCCAACGCCGCCTGTTATCCCGCTGTCATGCGGGATGAGGCATCCTGGGTGTCGGCCGGTCAGGCAAAGGAGAGCCAGCGATGGTCAAGTTCCCGGTGCGGGCCGGCGCCCGGGTGCGGCCGCGCCTGCCGCGGCCCGCCATCCGGGTGCGCATGGCGCTTTCGTACTGGGGACTGTTCGTCGTCTCCGGCGCCGTCCTGCTGGCCGCGACGCTCGCCTTGTGGCAGGGCGAGACGACAACCACCGTTCATGTCACCGGCCGGGCCTCCTCGCCCGGGGTCACCATCCACGGCTCTGACCTCGGGCAGCTGCTGATCCTGGCCGGCCTCGCCCTGGCCGTCATGGCGGTCGTCTCGATCATGTTCGGCTGGCTGGTGGCGGGGCGCTTCCTGGCCCCCGTACGAACCATCACCGCCACCGCGCGGCGGATCTCCGCCACCAGCCTGCACGAGCGGCTCAGCCTCCAGGGCCCCGACGACGAACTGAAGGAACTGGCCGACACCATCGACGAACTGCTGGCCCGGCTGGAGCGGTCATTTGAGTCCGAGCGCCGCTTCGCCGCCAGCGCCTCGCACGAGCTGCGCACCCCGCTGGCGACCATGCGGGTCTGGCTGGATGTGACCATGGCCAAACCCGGGCCGCTGCCCCCGCAGACCATCGCTCTGGCCGGCCGGATCCGCGACGAGCTCGACCACGTCGACGCGCTGCTGGAAAGCCTCCTCATCCTGGCCCGCACCCAGCAGGGACCGGCCGACGGCCAGACTGCACTCGCGCTCGGCGCCGCCGCGGCCGCCGCCATCGGGCAGCGCGCCGAGACCATCGCGGCCATGCCGCTCCGCGTCGACCACCGCGCTGGCCCGGACGCCTGGGTCACCGGCAGCGAAACCCTGCTGACCCGCATGATCGAGAACGTCATCGACAACGCGGTCCGGCACAACCAGCCAGGAGGCTGGATCCGCGTCAGCGCGGAATCCGCCCACGCGCAGGCCCTCCTCGTCGTGGAAAACAGCGGAGCCACCCTGACCCCCGAAGAGGTCAGCCAGCTCGCCCGGCCCTTCCGGCGTCCGGGCACCGAGCGGACCGGCTCAGGCGGCGGAACCGGGCTCGGGCTGACCATCGTCAAGGCGATCGCCGAGGCCCACGGCGGCCGCCTCGGCCTGCACGCCCGCGCCGACGGCGGGCTGCGGCTGGTCATCACGCTGCCGCTGGCCGCCGCAGCAGCCGGGCACCGCGGATGAGAATCCTGGTCGTCGAGGACTCCCGGTCACTCGCCGACGGCATTGCCGAAGGGCTCCGAGACCAGGGCATGGCCGTCGATGTCGCCTACGACGGGCGGGACGCGGCCGCCAAGCTCGACCTCAGCCCTTACCAGGTCATCGTCCTCGACCGCGACATCCCCGGCCTGCACGGCGACACGCTGTGCCGGATGATCACCGACAGCGGCCACCCCGCCATGGTGCTCATGCTGACCGCGGCCAGCACCCCCGGCGACCGGGTGGCCGGCCTCAGCCTGGGAGCCGATGACTACCTGCCCAAGCCGTTCCACTTCCCCGAGCTCGTCCTCAGGATCCGCGCCCTGGCGCGCCGCCAGCCAGCCGCCCGCCCCCGGATATACCGGGCCGCCGGGCTGGAACTCGACACCATGCGCCACGCCGCCGCCCGCGACGGGCGGCAGCTCAGCCTCTCAGCCAGGGAATTCGCGGTGCTGGAGGCCCTCATGCGAGCACATCCGGCCGTTCTGTCGGCCGAAGATCTCCTGGAACAGGCATGGGACGAGCACACCGATCCGTTCTCCAACATCGTCTCCGTGACCATCAGCCGGCTCCGCCGCAAACTCGGGGAACCCGCGGTCATCGGCACCATCCCCAACGTCGGATACCACCTCATAGAGCCCTCAGCCTGCCGCTTAACGTGCGGTCGGCTATCCGAGAGCAAGCGTCACCCGCTCGGCGAGCTAGCTGCAAGACGGCAGTAATCGTTCTTGTGTGTCACTAGCTCCCCCATAAGGGGGTCAGCGGCACACAGGAAATTCAAAACACGCTGAATTGAGCCGCAACGAGACTGCACATCAGAGGCCGAGCTCCCCGGCCAGCCACGGAAGAAGGGTGGCAGCAACGTGGGCACACGCAGGAGCGACGGCTTCGGCGGCTGCGTGTTCTCAGCCGGCCTGACCGTCGACCGAACGCAGGTAGCTATGGCTCTTAGCTGCTGAACGACCACGATGTCCGGGCTCAGCTAGACCCGATGACGGCCGTCGATGCCGTCCGAACGGCGCTGCTCGCCTCGCACCAGGGCACCTTGCAAGCACCGCCGCGGGTACGGGCCGATCTGGGCGACGGTGACCTGGTCTTCACGGCCGGGCGGCTGGATCCGGCCGGGGTGTCCGGCATCCGTGCCTATGCCACCTTCGCCGGCGCGGAACAGCTCGTGGCCGTGTGGGGCGCGACGACGGCAGGCTGCGGGCGCTGGTCCATGGCGATGAGCTCGGCGCCCGGCGGACCGGCTCCATCGACGCGGTCGCGGTGGACCTGGCGGCCAGGCCCGGGCCGGTCCGGCTGGGGCTGGCCGGGGCCGGTGTTCAGGCCTGGGCGCAGCTGTGGGCCCTCGCCGCGGTGCGCGAGATAGCGGAGGTGACGGTCACGGTCCGGCATTCCGAGCATGCCGCCGCCTTCGCCAGCCGTGCCGTCGCCGAGCTTGGCGTCGCGGCCCGCTCGGCCGCCACCGTGGCGGAAACGGTGCGCGGTCACGATGTGGTGATCGTCGCGACCAACAGCGTGGTGCCCGTGCTCGAGGCCCAGTCGATCTCCCCGGCACGCACGTCAGCACGCTGGGCCCGAAGACCGTATCGCGGCACGAGGTCCCCGCCGCCCTGGCCGGACGGGCCTCGGTGATCCTCACTGATTCCTCCGCTCAGCTGGCGGCCTCCCCAGAACCGCACCTATTCGCCGGTCAGCCGGTGACCGATCTCGGCGCCGTGCTCGCCGGTGCCGCCACGGCCCGGAGCCGCCTCGAACAGGTCACGATCTTCTGTTCCGTCGGCCTGCCCGGTACGGAAGTCGCCGTCGCCCAGCCCTGTGTGACCGAGTCGGGCCTGATAGCTGATCGCCGCCACGCTGCATGCCGCCGGGCGCGCGGCCGCCGGTAAAGAGGTGCAAGGCAGTCCGGCCCGGCGCGACCTCCCCTGGCGGCGTTGATTCCTTTCTTCCGAACGGACCGTGGCTCTCCCACCGAGCACTCGGTCCACCTCAGCGGGCGGTCTCGAGCTTGGTCGCGATCACGATCTCGTCGCCGACGCCGCGGCTGCGCCGCCAGCGGCCCAGCAATTCCTCGCTCTCCCCGCCCTGGGTGCCGACCCAGAACGCGTAGCTGTCGGCCGTGTCGATGAAGGTGCCGCCCGCCTCCACATACCGGTCCAGGATCGCGAACGAGGTCGCCTCGTCGGTCGCCGTGCCGAAGTGCATCGTGCCCAGGCTGTCGGTGCGGTGGTAGTAGACGCGGCGAGAGTCGTCCGGGCGCTCCTCGTCCCTAGTTGCCGGTCACGGTCTGCTGCGCCCAGCCGGTCGCGTGGCCTCCGGCGGTGACGGTTACGGTCAGGATGCTCTGGCCGGACGGGGTCGGGACGACGGCGTGGAAGCTGCCGTCGGAGCCGGCCACGGTCTGGACGATCACGGTCGTGTTGCTCGCGGTACCGGGCTGGCCGACCGTGATGTCGACGGTGGCACCTGGGGCCGTTTTGCCGCTGACCGTGGCCTGGGCCTGCTGGGTGGTCAGACCGGGCTCTTCGCTGGCCAGGATGTCCTCGGTGATTCCCGGCGCAGCCGTCGACGTAGAGGGCGGGGTCGCCACCGCGCCGGGTGCGGTGACGCTGATGGCCAGCGGCACGGTCGCCGGGGGGCCGCTGCTGACATAGCGGTCCCTGGTGATGGCGGGCTGGTCGAGCAGGTGCCCGGCGTGCACGTCGAGCACGAGCCGGAGGTACTGCGCCTGGGCCCAGATGAGCGGGTCGGCGGAGCCTGCGGCCTTGCCGTTGGTGAACCCGATCGAGGCGGTCTGCGGGTTGCTGCCGTACGGCGAGGCGGGAACGTCGGGGTCCTCCCAGGCCTGCTCGGGTACCAGGCCGAGGCCGGACGACATCAGCTGCATGGTCACGGCCAGGCTGGCGGCGCCGGAGACGTCGCCGGTCTGCAGGTCTTGTTCGGCGCGCTCGCCGCTCAGCAGCGGCCACGGGTGCCCGGATCCGGTCCCGGTGGGGAACCAGGGCGCTCCAGTCGGGGAACAGCTCGTGGGATCGGGGACGTAGCAGTCGCCGTAGCCGTCGGTGCTGCCGGCCGGCTGGCCGAGCTGACCCGCCTTGACGCCATAGCGGTGCCAACCCGGGCCGGAGGCGGTCTGGCTTTCCAGCACCGAGTCGGCCACCTTGAGCGAGTCTCGCACGGTCGGGTCGGCTGCGGGCAGCTCGCCCAGCCGGGTCAGCTCGAGGAAGCTCGCGTCGATCACGTCTCGCTGGTCCACGTTGGTCAGGCTGCCGTTGCCCAGGTCGTAGGTCTCGGTGACGTTAGGGTTCCCGGTCGGGGACAGCCGGATGAAGTAGCGGGCGGCGTCGGGGCCGGTGGTGGTCACCGTCCACCGTTCGACGTTGCGCTGGTAGTAGTCGGCGGTGGCCAGGTACAGGCGGGCCCGGGCCGGGTCGCCGGCGGCCTGCGCCAGGTGCGACGCGGCGACCAGTCCGGCGATCTCGGCGGCGATGTCAGCCGGGGAGAAGCCGGGGTGCTCCTCCCAGCGCTCCGCGCCGTAGGCCGGGCCGTGGTCGACGATGAAGTCGGCGTCCGGGCGGATGTGGTCGGTGTAGAAGGACACGTTCCCGGCCAGCCCGGCTTCCCAGGCCATCAGCAGCGGGTAGGCGTCCTCATCGATCTCCACCAGCCCGAACGTGTCCGGGGGAATCGCCCCGTTCAGCAGCGAGTCACGCGGGAAGCTGCCGTCCGGCTGCTGGGTCCGGTCGTACAGGAACTGCACCATCGCGCGGGCGCTGGCCTGGTCGCCGTCGGCGAGCAGGCCGGTGAAGGTCTCGTAGCTATCCCGGGTGAACACCTCCCGGTAGGTCCACCCCGGATGCGTGGTGGTCGCCGGGACCGACTGGCCCCAGGGGTCGGTCGGCGAGGCGACGAAGGCCCCCGGGTAGGTCTTGTCCTCATCCGCCTTCAGCACGTTCGCGGACAGCCAGTACTGGCTTCGCATCGCGGCGCCGGCGGTGGCGGACAACCCCGGCAGCGAGTTCGGCGGGGGCCGCAGCGTGCTGTCGTACCCGTGCCATCCCGCGAGGTATCGCTCGAGCGTGTTCCCGAACGGCTGTACAGCGGCCCGTTCGGCCGAATTAATAGAGGTTACGGCGGTGGACCCGAATCCCAACGCCAGGGTGAACGGGGTTCCGGGTGCCGCACTGACCAACGCGGTCAGTGTGACGTTGCCGTCGTCAGCCGACTGGTACTGGCTGGTCAGCGCGTGGCTGGCGTCGAGCTGGCTGAGGCCGTCGCTGGGGGTGCCGGCGAACCCGGCGGATTCGGCGCGGAACGGCTTGCTCCCGGCCAGCGCCCCGTAGACGGTCGCGGCGAACGGCCCCGGGCCGGTCGCGGGCTTGGTATCCGTGGCCACCAGCGCGGTCGTGGCCGGGTCGATTTCGGCGTTGTTGGCGCCCTGGTTGGCTGATCCGCCGCCGCCGGTGTTGTCGATGTGCGGGTTGTAGCGGACGTACACCTTGAGGTTGCCGAAGCCGGACTGGTGCCCGGGGAGGGGTACCAGCTTGCTGCGCATGACGATGCTGGCGGTGGCCGGGTCGGTGATGTAGTCCGTGACGATCTGGAACCCGTGCTTGGTGTCTGTGCTCGTCACCTGGCACACCATGCCGCTGCGATCCGGGGAGCTGACCGTGTAGGTCATGTCCCGTTCCTGCAGGTCGGCGAAGGTCTTCCCGTCGGTGACGAGGTACTGTAGCGTCTTGACGTTCGAGCTCTCGACCGTCGGATAGTACGCATCGGACAGCACGCCGTCGGCCACCGTGAACCACACCTTCGAGGTGGTGTTCCGCGCGGTGCCGAAGCAGTCTTTGCGGGCCACGTCCAGGTAGGACTGCGTGCCCGGACCTCCTGGAGCCGTACCGGACGGTGCGTTTACGGCAGCGGCCGCCCCGGAAGTACCTGCGCCAGTCAGTCCTGGCATGGCGATCAGGGAGGCGACGGCGACAGTGGCTCCGATGGCCTCGATCAACCTATGCCAGCGTGCCACGCAGCGGGTTCGCCTCATCCTCGTGCACCTCTTCGCTCATCCTCGTCGACGGCGGGCGGCCACTGCGCTCCGTACCGACCGGAACGGTCCAGACACCAGAAGGAAACAGGTCTGCAGCCAGGCGGACACGGACCTGAAAGTTGCCACTTCCCCACCAAACCCCAACGTAAACCGACAGAACCCGCCTTAGGTGCCTGTAGACCCGCGCAGGGTATGTGGTGGGGTACGCCTATCCATCCGTGCCGGTTCGGCGGGCGGCAGAGGTGGACTGCCCAGCCGACCCGCCTCGCAGCTGGCTGATCCTTCCCTTCGACACGCCCAGCAGTACGGCGGCATCGCCGACCGAAAGCTGCGCGGCGAAGCGCCGCAGGAGCTCGGAGGTGTCGCTGGCGATCTCAGCGGCGGCGCGCTCCTGCTCACGGCGGAGCGCGCGCAGGCCGGCCCGCTCGTCAAGCACCGGGTCGCCGGTGCGGTAGTCCATCTCCAGGTCCAGGGCCGCCTCAGCGCTGCGCGGGAGATCCTCGACCAGGCCGATGACCTCGCGGACGTTGCGGTCGAGGGCCCGCAGGGTCTTAGCCCACGTATGCGTGCCGGGCAACGCAGGTACGTCCGCCATCCACCCGTCGCCGTCACGGGTCACCACGACGTGATACTTCATCGCTCCTTCAACCATCCCTTCCCGAACACAGGCTCCAAGTCGCGCTCGATCGCTCGCAAAGTCCCGGGCCGTACGTCGCCGGCGTGCTGGGCGACGGTCGTACGGGCAGTTACCTCGGTGCCGTCAGCCAGGGTGACCCGGGCCTCGTACTGGCGGTGGGACCGCGCTGACGCAGCAAAGTCCCTCCGTTGCGCTTCATGACCTCCCGGCTGTCATCAGTGTAGTATAGCGACTAACCATTTCAAGTGTTTAGTAGCTAGACACTATGGTACGCGGCCTAGGTCACCTCGTTGCAGGCGGCGGCGTGGCGGCGGGCGCTGGCCGCGGCTCATCGTGAGCTTCGGGAGGTGGCGGAGGCCGCGCTGGATGCTATCGGCGAGTACGGTGAGCCGGTGGCGGCTGACCTGGTGCGGCTGCACGGCGTGTCACCGGGTTGCTGGTGACGAAGTGGTATGACACGACGGACCTGCCCCGGGCTGCGGCTGCGGTGCTGCACGGCGAGCCGCGGCGGGGGCGCGAGATCGGCGAGGTCGTGCTGTTCCTACCGCAGGAGCTGGCACCTATCGCGACGGCGCTGCTGATGTGTGGCCTAGGAGCAGGAGGAGATCCGGGTGGCGGTCGACGGCCCCTTCGGTGCATATGCCGACGATTCCGAACGGCGCAGACAGGAGAAAGGGCAACCGGCTCCAGCACCGCCCGGACGCGGTCAGCGCGGAACATCGAAGCAGTCGAAGACCGATGACCCGCCCGTTTTCCAGCCCAACCACAGATGGCGGGTGCATGGCCAGCGCAACGACGTCAGTATGACCGTCGTCGTCCTTCCCGATGGGAGGACCTGGTCAGCGTGGCCGGATGCCGGCAGCCCGGGTGTGGTCAAGAACCCGACGGAGAAACCGTGAACGAAGCTGACGTCATTCAGCGGGTCGAGGCGCTTCCAGATCGTTATGCCGACCGGGTCCGCCCGCAAGACCTCGACGGCATGCGGTCGATGGCTGACGGCGGCGAATGGCAGGAACTAGTCGACCTGCTGATCGCCAGCCTGAGCTTGACGCGCGCGCCTGTCACTGCGGACGAGCGTAACGAGCTGAGGTCTCTGGCACAGGCAATGGACCTGCCCACTGACCAGCTAGCAGAACTTTACGTCCCGGGCTGAGCTGCAGACGGGCGGTTCCCGGACCAGATGATCCGGCCGGTGAAATCCATCTCTTTGAGCCGCCTGGCCGGTGCTAGCACTGTAGGCAGAATCCGGGCGTCTTGGTGATCGCCGCCCGCCTGCTCGAGCTGGCCTCCAGCGGTCGCCGGTAAGGGCGCGAACGCCGACTGGCCGCAGCCGCCTGCGAGATAATGTGCCGTCATGGATTACGGCGATGAATGGGGACGCAAGGGCGCGACGCTGAGCGACAAGACGGCTCGAGCGGAGTTCGGGTTAACGCAGGAGGAAATCTACGACGCGATCGACGCGGGCAGGCTCCAGTACCGGCGCGCCGCGATGCACGGGTACCCGTGGCTGCGACTGCTCCGCCGTGAGGTCGAGGATCTGGTCAGCACCCGACATGGCGAGCGATACCTGCGGGAACGGCGGGCGCGGACCGAGCTGAAACGCGTCAACCGCGAGCTGAAACAGCTCCGGACCCAGCTCACGGCGCTCGAGGAGAGGCGGGCCGCGCTCCTTTCCGAACTCGCCGAGCACGGCTGACGACCTCGCCTCGTGCCTCGCGGGACCGGAACCACCTCGGATAGCTCCCGCGCGCCACACTGTCCGGCCGCACCCATTTTCCGCCGACCTATTGATCCCGAACGAACGGTGGTGGCAGCTCCGGGACCCGGCCTGCTGGCCTTTAGTCCGGCCTGGGTAAAGCTCCCGGCGCGGGTGCGGTGACCGCCTGAGCACTGCTCTTGCTGTGGCGGATGGCATCGATGGCCACCTGAATGTCGGCCAGTCGCTGCCGTTCCCGCTAGGTCACAGTGCCACCAGGTCGCGTTCGGCGCGCGCGCGAACTGCGGGCTTCAGGTCACTTGCTGGCACCAGGTCGACCTTGGTGCCGAGGATGGCCTCCAGTTCAGCCTGGACCCGTCCCAGCCCGAGCAGGCCGATGTCCGGCGGCAAGTCGACGAGCAGATCCACGTCACTGTCGGGCCGGTCCTCGCCGCGGGCCACGCTGCCGAAGACCCGCAGGTTGGTCACCTCATGGGCCGCGGCCGCCGCCACCAGGTCCCGCCGCTTTCGCCTGATCTGCCGCCCCACTGGACCGGACAGCCTGCTCAACCGCGTCGGCTGACGCTGGATATCCACCATAAGGTCGCATCCGGCCGCATCGATTAGCTTGGCCAGGGTCGGGAGCGACGGCTGGCGCCGTCCGGCCTCATAAGCGCTGATCACACTCTGCGCGACAGCCGCCCTGAAGGCCAGTTCCGCCTGCGACATCCCCGCACCGACCCGAGCACAGCGCAACAGGCTCCCGGCCGTTTCATCTGCGCGATCCATAACGCCAATTATAGCGGATCGTCGATAGCCAGAAGGGTCCGTTGCCGAGCAGCATGCGCGGGATGCGCCGCCAAAGCGCACAGTGTAGATGTCGCCTACGCCGCGGCGTCAGAGCTGGCGCTGCTGGCCGACGCGGCTGGTTTCGCCGCCGACTCGCAACTGGCCAAGGCCCGCCGCGACCTAATGGCCTGCTGTACGCCGACGGCATCCACGACAGCCTCTACCGGGCAGTCGGCCGCACTCTCGCCACCGGGGCGCTCCGACCCGATGCGCGAGTTCCGCTTCCGCGCATGGCACAGGACCGGCAGTCGACTTCATGCCCAGCGCCGTCCCTGGGCCGGTGATCAGGTCGCCGGACGGCCGTCTTCCAGCGAGATTACCGTCCCGGCCACGAGCGCCTCCACGCACGCGGCGATCCGGCGAGCCAGCAGCGGGCTTACCCGCTCCCCCACCTTCCCCGGCTCGACGAATTCGTATCCGGCCAACTCGCCGTCCTGCAGCGTGATCGTCGCGACCTCATCTGGCGCCAAGACGCCGCCGTCATACACCACGATCAGTCCTTCGGGACGTTCGGGCCGCGAGGGCACCCAGTCGACCACCAGCACCCGCCCGGGTACCCGGTCCAGGCCAAGCTCCTCGGCTACCTCCCGCCGGCACGCGGCCTGCGGCGACTCCTCTTTCTCGACGGCCCCGCCGGGCAGGTCCCACAACGGCTTGTACACCGGGTCTACCAGCAGAACCCGCTCGTCCTCGTCGCGGAACAATGCGCCGGCCGCCATCCGCTTCCGCGCCAGCGAAGCAAAGTACTGATCCGACGGAAGGAGAGGTGGAACTCTAGAGGTCATCCCGTGAGGGTAACGGGAAGAGCCGGAAAGCAGCCGCCGAACCGCCGCCATCGTCGGCTGGCTCGCCTGCGGGATCATCCATGGGCCGGGGAGCCGCGGTCGGTGGCTCGCCGATGACTGGCAACCGGTTGCGTTTGGCAATTTTGCCAGGCGCAACTGCTTACCATGGCGGGGTGGCATTGCGGGAGCTGTCCCGGCGCGAGATTCTCCAGGCCGTGGCGGAGTATGACCGGCTCGGCCAGGACCGGTTCCTGGACAAGTACGGGTTCGGCCCGGCTCGCTCGTACCGGCTGGTGGTTGACGGGAAGAGTTACGACTCGAAGGCCATCGTGGGCGCGGCCCACGGCTTCCTTCCGGGCCAGGCACCGCTCACCGCCGCTGACTTCAGTGGCGGGACGGCGACTGTCGGGCGCCTGCTGGGCGGACTCGGCTTCCAGGTGACGCAGGCGGTGGCTGGCCTGACGACCAGGGAGCTGGTCGAGCGGCTCTCCGCGCTGCGGCCGTACCGGTCGCCGGACGGACGCCAGGCACTCTACCAACCGCTGGCCCTGCTGTGGGCGATTGGCCGTGCGCACCGGGGTCTGGCGCGGATGGCGGCATGGAGCGAGACCGAGGCCTCGCTCGGCGGGTTCCTCGAAAGGCATGGGGAATATCCACGGCCGCACTACCCCGTCGCGGCGCTGTACCACGCTGGCCTGTGGGAGCTCGGCGGACCGCGACCGGTGCCACCGGCGCACGGCAACGCGCCGCTACGCTGGTTCGCCAGCAACCAGCCTGCGGGCGGATTGACCGCACCGGTCTACGACCTCGTCAGGTACTCGGGAGAGGGCCGGGTCGCGGCGGCCGCGGCGATAGTGGATCAGTATCTCCAGGACGCCGACTATGACGCGATCCTGGCTGATGTGGGGCTTGCGGACGCTGACGTCGCTGAGGATGAGGTTCCGGCTGGTGACGTGATCGTGGCCAGGAGCCCGCTGGAAGAGGAGTACCGCCGCCTGTGCGGGATCGGGGGCGGTGGTGAGGACAGCGGCGTTAGGTTTGGCCGACCGCGGGTGAGCGTGGATATCCTGCGGCTGGAGTCGGCGCGACGGGCGGTGCTGCTGCGTAGCGGAGGGCACTGTGAGAGCCCGCACTGCACGGGTGAGGCTCAGGACATCACCGATGCCGGGCACCCGATCCTGGAAGTAGATCACATTCAGGATCTCGCGAAGGGTGGGCCGGACTATCCAGAGCAGATGATCGCGCTGTGTCCGAACTGCCACGCGATCAAGACTCGGGGCCGTAGCCGGGAGCAGCTGCGGGATGAACTGTTGACGGTCGCCAGGCAGCGGCACGAGGCGATCTGGTCACGCTAGGACTGAGTCAGGAGACGAACACGTTGGCCTTGTGCCAGTCGAGGTACTTGCGGGCAGGCAGGTGCGCATCCTCAGGCAGGAGCAAACTCTCGAAAAGCGGCGGCCTTCCGTAAAATTGCCTGGTCAGGGGGTCTGTGCGAACCGCTGCGGCCAGGGCAGCGGAAAGGTGGATCTGCAGCGCTGAGTCGACGGTCAGCAGGCCCGTATCGAAGCGACGTCGTGGCTGGGGCAGGCGGCTAATTAGTCCGTTACGGGGATCCCAGTCGCTCGCTGGGTTCGCTGTCTTTCCACGGCTTAATGTGGCCGGCCACCAGCATGCGCCTAGCGCCCAACGCCGAGGGGTTCAGCCCACAGAAGACGCACCGCTGGCCGCAGTTGCTCAGCACATTCAGGGCGAATACGTGCTGCCCGACCCCGGGCAGCGGCCAGGATAATCTGCCCCGTCTGCTTTTCCGACCAGGTGCTTTCGCTGGCGCGCCGGGCGATCTGCTCGTGGAAGGCGCGCTCCAGAACGGAGGTTTGGAGCTCGTCCTGGCCAAGAAGGGCGAATTCGCCGCCGTATATCAAGGCCGAGAAAATCGGGCAGGCGGTCGTCGCCTATGCCTTCGGCGCGGCTGCGCTCAGCAGTACGCGGTAGATGTTGGTGAACCGGGCCGGATCATCCCGGAGGATGGCACCGGCCAAGACGTCCCACTTGCCACCGTGTGAGCGAGAACCGTCCAAGTTGGCCATTTTGGCCAGGACACTTGACGGCGGCCTGGAGAACAGGCGGGCCGGGGCGGGGACAGGCTCGGGTGCCTGGTGGGCGGTGGTGCCGCCGAAGTGCCGGTGGTTGACCTCGAACGAAGCGGCTAGGCAAAACAGCGTCTCGACGGGGAGGAAGACGACTTGCCGTCCGGAGGACACCGGGCTTCGCCGCGTGAGATCCCGAAATTGCTGACGCGCTTGAAGGGTCGTCAAGTCCATATAGTCGGCAAGATCGGCCATATGGTGAGGTTACTCTTTGCATGTTCTACGCTGCCGACTCGACCAGAGTCGACCATATGTGTGGAAAGGCTTACCCGGTCAGGGAGATGGACATTGCCGAACCCGAGGCTCAGCCAAGTAGTTCATCGACGAGAGCCTCGATGTCTGCCGACGAGATGGAACCGTCTTCGCCGTCTTCGGTCGTAACAAGCGTGCCGTTCGGGCCGCCACCAATTTCGTGCGGCAGGATGCCGTGGCTCTTGTACCATGCCAGCTTCGCTGCCCATTTTCGCCGGTAGGACGGGCGTTGGAGCATGCCCAGGTGCTCCCAGTAAATCGTTCGGCCTGTCGTGTCGTCCTCGATGGTGAAATCCGGCGAGCGCCAGCTTCCATCCGTTGCGATCAGCGGGCGTTCATACTGGAAATCGATATGCTTCGAGAAGAGAAGGTCAGCGATGATCACTTCGGACTTCGAGCGGACCGTGATGCCCTTCCTGGTCTTGTGAATGAGGCCAGCCTCGAGAAACCGTCCATCCACTTCGACCGGGGATGGCGCGCTGAAAAGGTTGGTGAGCCTCGCTGCCGTTTCCGAATACGTGGCGCTCGAGTAGGCCTTTAGGTCTGCGAGGTCGCCCTGCATGAGCACTGTCACATGATCGCGCTGACGCGTCAGCGCCGTGTAGAGCAGCTCACGTGACAATACTCGGCAGGGGTTGGGCAATACGACGAATGTCCGCCCGAACTCACTGCCCTGAGACTTGTGGATCGTGACAGCGTAGGCGAGTTCCAGCACCGGGTTGCCATCGTCGCTGCCCAACTCGTTCAGCCAGAACTTGTACGCAGTCCCGGGCTGTGTTGAGAACTCCACTTCGAGGCGATTCAGCGGGATGTGCTTACCCCTACCTTTAAACGGCCCCGTGATGACACCTATTTCGCCGTTGGCGACGTACTCCAAGGCGTTCGGCAGTTCAGGGTAATAATGCCGGCGGCTTCCGTTGCGGATGTTGATGACTTTGTCGCCGTACACGATTTCTTGCGGACCAGCCGGCTTCGGGATCTTGCGCGCGTTGCCGTCCTTGTTACGGGCGAGGTCCAGCGCGTGCTCGCGGTATGACCGTTGCAGGAGCCGGTTCAGCTCGTTCACTCCCCCGCCGGACGCCCGGACCGGCGATAGTACCTGCCAGTTCTCGGCTGTCGCCGCGGCGCCGAGGTTGAAGTAGATGTGGTCCCCTACGCGTTTGCCGCCGTACGACACCTGGAAGCCGTCGGCGTCTTCGGCGGTGGATATCTCAGGAATGTCCTCTGCGAGCGCACCGCGAAGCAACCCATCCAGCTCACTCGAAGTCTTCCAGTGCCGCACGGATATCGTCCCGAGGTCCGTTACCGTCGCTGAGCCGCTCCCACACTTCGTCCGCTCCTGGACTCGGCTCACCGCCCGCGAACCACTCCGCCAGGAGAAGGTCGGCTCGGTCGCTATCGCTCGCACTGCCAACCTGGCGCCGAGGGATGGTGAGTTCCGCGTATGACGGACCCACACGCGGGAAACTGATCGCCCCGCACTGCTCTCTGAGGTGCTGGACGATGTCGACGAATGGCCTGCCGACGCCGATCGGCGGCAGCTGTCGTGGATCCCCGACGAAGATCAGCCGGTCAAATCCCTCGATGCCGTCGAACAGAGCGTCGAGTGCTTCCTCGGTAAGCATCGAGCTTTCATCCACAATCACAGTGCGTGCTGCACTAATCCGATCGTGGTCAGACCGGTGATAGCGTCCGGTCTCGCCGTCGTAGCGGTCGATGTGGATGAGAAGCTGGGCTAGTGTCTGCGCCGTGCTGGCTGACTCGCCGCCGATAGCATCCTGCATCCGGACACGTGCCTTGCCGGTGGGCGCGAGTAGGAGCAGCCCGCCGCTCGCCACAGCTGGCAAGGTGCTCAGCGCTCGCAGTAGTGTCGTTTTCCCCGTACCTGCCGCGCCGATGAGCACTGACAGCCGAGAGGTGGCCAGAACCTCCAGCGCTGCCGCCTTCTCTCGCCGCGCGAGTTCTTCGTCGCCGTCGTCATCCACGGGCATCTCGCCGAGCTGGGTGTCAATGACCTTCCGCCAGTCCGCATCGATCTTCAACGGCGCTCCGGCTCGGCGCCGGCTGACCTGCCGGGAGATCGTTTGCTTGGCCTGAACCAGCCGAAGAAGCTGGTACGCGGGATCGCCATTCGCCATGGCGACCGTGCCGACTTCTGGCTTTAGGGACTCGGCGCACACCGCCATGACGTCGAGGCCGACGGGGCAGCCCGGTTGAAGAGGCTGATCCCGGATGTCCTGGACTACACGCGCTTGGGACCAGATACTGTCGCCAGATACGGCGGCCCGCTCGAGAACATCGATGACCAGGGCACGGACCCGGCGGGAGTCGACCGGGTCGTCCACTCTCGACGGTTCCGGAAGGGGATGAGCATGACGGACGCGGTCGTCGGGAAACACGCCACGGTCGATCACCCCGATCGCCACCGGCTCGACCGCGATTCGGTCCCGTTCATAAATCAGGTACGGATTGGCCAGCAGTTCCGCGTCCGAGAGCGCTATGCCTGCCTTCGCCCGCTCGGTCTGCTGGTAAAGGCGAGTCGCCTGATCGGCAGTGAGATCGAACCGCGATAGCAGGCGCAGCAATGATCGCCGCTCCTCGGAGATGGCGGCCCAGGTCTTCGACATGGTTGCCGACACCCGCGCGGACGCCTCTGGATCGGAAGCCGGGTCGCGCAGCCATGCGTCGACGATGGGCCACGGATCCTCGTTGTCACCGATCCTTGACTGCATAGCAAACGCAAGCAGGGCACCCTCCTGGACACCGAAGGCAGTGAGCGCAGCACCCAGGCCTGGACAGGGGCCGCGTGCTTCCCAGACTTCGCCTACTCGCGCGCTCAGCCACTTACGAACGCTTGCCCACTGGCCCGATACGACGGGTGCCACCTTCTCCACCGCGCGATCCAGCGCAAGCAGGAGTGACAGCGCCGTGTCGTGGCTGACATGCTCCGAGGCGTAGGAGAACTCGATCCCGGACTCTTCGGGCACGAACACCGCGAACTGCTCAGGGTCGAGGCCGTTCTCGGCGCTCATCGCGAGAAGCTCGTGATACGGCAGGAGGAAGCCGTCCTCCATCGAGGGCCGGATCGAGTGGCGGATCACGCGCTCCCAGAGGACGGAGCCAAACCCATCGCCGTGCTGAATATAGGGGATCGTCTGCTCGGCGCGTAGCACGCGACCAACGCCGATCAAGATCCGACGAGGGTCGTTAGAGAGCGGCGACTCCTTGGCGTAGACGAAACAGAGGCTGCGTTCCGGTACCACCGCGGAGAAGAAGGTGTCCAGGAGCAGTTGCTGGTTCTTCCCATGCTGCACCCAGCCGGGAGCCTTCAGCGATGCCTCGAGATCGACCGCTGCTTCGAGTTCGGTTTCGTAGGGCAGCTGATACTCATCCGAAATCTCAACTGCACTCTTGCGCAGCATCCATCTGAACGGAACGCAGTCAGTGGAGTAGGCAGGCAGCTCATACGATGTCAGTTGGAACTTGCGATAGACCTCGTTCCATGCAACGTAAGGATGTCGCTTCGTCACCCGCCGCGCATGAGGTGACATGAAGCCGGCGTGTTCGGCGCTGCACGGCGGCAGATCCGCTTCTGCGATGTCTGCCCATGCCTTGCTTGCGAGACTTACCTCACGAGAATCATTGCGACCTTCGGCGATCCGGCCGAGCCGCAAGCAGGCACCGTTCGCGAGCGGATCGGCGCAAATCGATCCCGTCCAGCCGGTGTCATGCCACGGCACGCGAACCGATAGATGCCGGTAGGGCAGCTTCCGGGCGGTCATGCGATCTCACCTTCCATGACTTCCACGCGTGCAACGGCCACAAGGCGAAGGTCACCGGTGCCTGCAGGCACGCTTCTGAAGTTGCGCGAGCCGTTCCACGCGCTCAGCAGCGAGTTCCTCGATGAGACGTTCGTCGCGCGCGACGTTGGCACGCCAGACCGGGATAATTCGCCGTTTCTCCGCGCTATCCGCGCCTTCCAACCCGGCGAGGACGCGCTGCGAGCTCATCAGCCTGTCCCCAGCCGTTTGCTGACGGTAATCGAAGTACCCCGACAACTTCGCTCGCTCATCGATCGATCTGACGCTCCGATTCGCGGTGGGCATTTGCTTCCAGCTCCTGCAGCCGGTCGAATCCAGCGGCCTCCGCTGCGGACAGGGCAGAGTCGAGCTTGTCGCTCGGAACGTCCACCGGTGACAGCGCATGATCGTTCGGGAAATGACCCTGCCCGTTCCAGCAGCCTTCGCCCAATGCCGGTGTCGACATCTCCGGAATCGTGGACGAATATCGGTGCCAGTTCGCGGATTTCCTTAAGTACAGGCACACCCAGCTCATATACGATGAGCCACCCGCTGGCAGGCGGGATCTCGTCTGTCGCATCGACCTCGAATGCAGCCGCGGAGCCCGAGTAGCTTGTACTCGTCACCGCTGCGATCAGATCGTCGACTACCGGGTGCCCAAGCGCGAAATACTCAACGTGCTCACTGTCGGGTTTCACGTCGGACCGCAACGCGACCGTTCTGCGTCCCAGGTGATTCTTGCAGTGCTCCGGGTGGTCGCTCACGAACGGCTCGTGGAACATGATCTCGTAAGTGCCGTCTTCCTGATGGCTCAAGTGCGTATTGACGTCACTAAGGAGCCGGGAGACGAAGAGTTCCTGGTCGGCGGGGCTGATCGGCGAGGTGCCCCTCTCGAGCTGCAACGCGATCTCTCGCGAGTAGCTCTTCGTGTCCATGATGAAGTCGCGGAGCTTTTCCTCCGCCGCCCGCGCTTCTGGAGCCTATTCTCGAGCTGCTCTTCGAACTGAAGGAGCGCACGATCTCGCTCTTCGCCACCCATCTGGAGGATCTTGGTCAGGTCTCGTTCGGTATCTCCCAGGATGGGGTCGAGACCTCCGACCGTTTCCTCGAAGATGTTGATGCGCCGCTCGAGGACGTCGAGAACCCGCTCCTCGACAGTCCCCTCGACCCAGAAGTTGAACACTTGGACGGTGTCCGCCTGGCCGATGCGGTCGACGCGGCCGATCCGCTGCTCGATGCGCATCGGGTTCCACGGGAGGTCGTAGTTCACAAGCAGATGGCAGAACTGGAAGTTGCGCCCCTCGCCGCCCGCTTCGGTGCTGAGCAAGATGCTTGGCTTCTCCGATGTCCTGAAATTCTTCCACGGCAGCGTCCTTGGCCGCAGGCTTCATCTGGCCGTGGAAGAGGCGGACGTCCCAGCCGATAGCTTCGAGCCGATGCCGCAGGTACTCCTGCGTCTCGCGGAACTCAGTGAAAAGCAGCACCTTCGCCGCGGGATCGTGCTGCTCAAGCTCCTGAAGCTGTGCCACAAGCGTCTCGGCCTTGGAGTCGGTTGGAACGGCGTCGAGCATCTCCACCAGCCGCTTCAGCTCGGCGGCTTCCTCGGCGTCGGCTACCGCCATTCGCCCAGCAGCGCACTGACGAACTCGTCCTGTTCGAGCCCGTCCTCGAAGTCCGCGATGGCTCGCCTTCGTCCGCTTGTTCAGCGAGGGCGGCCGCCGAACTGCGCTCGAGCCGCTGCCGGCGCCTGTCGAGCGACACGCGAAGCGCCTGGATGCTGCTCGCCATGAGCTTCTGGAAGATAACCATGACGAAGCCGGCCGCTTGATTGTTCGTACGGTCGGCCCTGGCGTACCCGTCTCGGACGAATACCTCCACTGCCTCGAGGGCGCTTCGTTCCGCTGGCGAGAGGCTGCACTTCCCAGCGATGGGCTTGCCGCGGCATGAATCCGCCGACGATCTTCTTCCGGTTGCGGATCAGCACCTCGGACAGCAAATGCCTGGCGGACAGGTCCGCACAGACGCCTGCGACGGAATCAGGGCCAGCGCGTAGCCGCTGCTCCACCTCGACCACATCGCGATCGAGCCAAGCACGCGACCTGCTCGATAACAACGTGCGGGTCCACGTCCAGGCAGCGGGAAGCCGTGCTCGGTCAGCTCATGGACGAGCCGGCTGAGCCCGGGCATCTGCGCACGCTGCGCTCGAACTGCTCCTCGGTCGGGAACAGCGCCGGATCCAGGAGTCTCGATCAGCGAATAGAGCTCACGCGACTCGAGCTGCATCGGCGTCGCCGTCAGGAACAGCGCCGCCCGCTTCGAGAAAGCGTCAGGCGACGCGAGTTCGCGAACCACCTTGTACAGCCGCGTCTCTTCGCGTCCTTGCCGCTGACGTCGCACCCGCGCATGGTGCGCTTCATCGACGATCACCATGTCCCACGAGACCTCAGCGGCGAACCTCGCCCACTCCTCGCCCGAGATCCAGGAACTGGACACGAGCACGCTGTCGTAGACATCGAAGGGGTTCCCGGTCATGCCTTGTGTCGCGCAGGTACTTCACCGTGTCGCTGTTAATCATCGAGAACGTCTCGTTGAACTTCGACTTGAGCTCGAACTGCCACTGCCGCAGGAGGTTCGGAGGTACGATCACGAGGCACCGGGCTGCGGCGCCGCGTGCCCGGAGCTCCTTGAGGATCATGCCAGCCTCGATCGTCTTGCCGAGACCAACCTCGTCGCACAACAGGAATCGATGCGGATAGTTCGTGATCACGCGATGGACAACAGAAACCTGGTGCGGCTTGATATCGACGCGCGATTCCCCAAGAGAAACAAGATCGTTAGTCAGCTGCTCGATTTCGTACCGACGTGCGGTCACGGCGAGCGAGAATCTCCGCGCCGAGCCGAGGCGTCCCTCAAGCATGCGGCTGCGGGGGTCGTCGAGAACGTACGGGCGCAGGTCAGCCTCAGCGACAGTGACCAGCCGTCCGTCAAAGATGACCTGCCATCGTGGTGGCGCTGATGTCGCCTTCGCATGCACTAGGCCGATCGATCCTGTGCTCAAGCGTCTCACCATGCCGGCGAGCTCGACCCGCTCTACAACACCGGCGTGGGTATTAAATACCCTAATTTCATCATTTCCGTCAAAACGAACAGAAATTCGCAGATCGTCATGATCGAGTACCACACCTAGCGGGGAGCCGGGTGCGGACGACCACCGTGCAACGCCTCCGATGACTAGTTCCGCGGCTGCCGTCATTTCTTGCCCCCTGAACCCGAAACGGTTCGACCGCAGACTTCGTATATTCTGGTAGCTACGGTTACGTTTCTCTGAGACTAACCTGTCTGTACTACTAGTAATGTCGTTATCTTCACTTTCAGGACGGCACACGCGACTTTTACAGGTATTTCAGAGATTTTGCCACAGGCCCCTGTTGTCGCGGCCACAGCTCTTTTCAGTACGGATCGAAGCGTAACGCTGGATCAGGCCGATAGCAGCGTCAATGCCCGTCGACGATGGTGAAGCGGGCAGGTTCGGCGAGTACGCGCGCGGCGGAGTCGAGGTCCGCCAGCCGGGCCGCCAGAGTGGCCATCGCCAGCCGTTCGGGCAGAGCCTCATTGAACTTCAGGCCTGCCAGGGCCCGCTGGTCCACCTCAGGAAGGCACAACCGCTCGGTGGCGGCAGCGGTTCCCGCCTTCCACATCTCGAGAGTCAGATCGGCGCGCATGCCGGATGCTGGCGTCGTCGAAGCGCTGGACGTCGTCGGTCAGCCCGGACAGGGTTGCGGCCAGGGTGGCGTTGGCCCGGTATCCGGCCCAGGTCCACCAGCGGACGTCCTCGCCTCGCGCGATCACGGTCCCTCCCGGGTGCACGGTAGGCATATGCTCGCCGCGGACCTCAGCTAGGATCCGCTTGGCCCGCTGGGTCAGGGCCACCGGCGGATCGGCCCCGAGCAGCACCTCACGAGCGGCCCGGGACAGCGCGAAGCTGGCCCCGGAGACCCCGGGCGTGAGCCAGCGGGCCTTGCCGCCACCCGGAGCGGGCTCGACGTAGCACCGGCGGCGTTTCCAGTCGGTCCAGGTCACCTTCCAGCTCCGGCCGCCGAGCAGGAGCAGCCGGGGGCCGTGGGTCTTCTCGGTGAGCAGCATCGGGTCGGTCCGCCCGACCTCCTGCCGGCCGGCTAGCACGGTGAACTGCGGCGGGGCGGTGAACACCGCCGTCATGCCCATGAAGTGCCGGTGCCCGAACCGCTGCTCGGCGGACGGACCGATAAACAGCAGCTCGCCGTCCTGGTCGATGAACCCCTGGTTGACCAGGTGCCGCAGGATCGGCTCGGCGCTGCGGTCGAACGGAACGAGCCCGTTCCACGCCTGCACCCAGAGTCGGCTGCCGATCCGGTGTTCCTGCAGGCACAAGGCAAGCAGCTGCTGGGCGACGATATGCCGTGGCTCCGGCGGCGCCACCACCGGTTCCACGTATCCCTGGCCCCACAGGTGCAGCAGCCCCGCGGCCCACAGCAGCGGGCCCGTGCCCAGTGCGAGGAACAGGCAGTTCCGGCTGCTCCCGGGGCGCCGTCCGGTCCGCCCGGTGCGCTGCAGGAAGGAGGCCACGCTGGGCGGGTCGTTGACCTGGATGACCCGGTCCAGGTCGCCCACGTCGATTCCCAGCTCCAGCGTCGAGGTCGCCACGATGACGCAGTCCCGCGCCTCGGCGAACGCCTGCTCCGCCCGCCGCCGCTCGTCCAGCGGCAAGGAGGCGTGGGACAGGAACGTCGTGACCCCCCGCTCCCGCAGCGCCGCGCCGATCTCCTCGACCAGCTGCCGGGAGTCGCAGAACACCAGCCGCTTCTCACCCCGGTGCAGCGAGGCGATCACGGTGGCAGCGTTGCTCACCGACCCCACATAGTCCAGCTCGATGTCCCCAGGCGGCCGCCTTTCGCTCCCGGCGCGGCTGTCACGTCCGGAGAAACAACCACTGCCGAACGGCCATCCCTGCTCGCTCCTTGCAACCAGTCCAGCAGTTCGGCCGGATTCCCTACGGTGGCAGACAGCCCGATCCGCTGGATGGGCCGCCCGGCCACCGTGGTCAGCCGCTCCAGCACGGCCAGCAGATGCCAGCCGCGGTCGTCACCGGCGAACGCATGCACCTCGTCCACCACGATCGCCCGCAGATCGGTGAACAGGCGGCCGTGCTCGACCTTCAGGCTAATCAGCATCGCCTCCAGCGACTCCGGAGTGGTCAGCAGCACGTCCGGAGGTTCCCGCAGGATCCGCTGTCGGGCCGACGCGGTGACGTCACCGTGCCAGACCGCGACCCTCCGTCCCAGCCACGCGGCGTAGGTTTCCAGCCGGGGCAGCAGGTTGTTCAGCAGCGCTTTGAGCGGGCAGACGTAGATAACCGAGATGCCCGACCAGCCCTGCGTGTCCATCGCGGTCAGCAGCGGGAAGACCGCAGCCTCGGTCTTGCCCCCCGCCGTCGGCGCCAGCAGCAGGGCGTCCGCGCCGTCAAGCACCGGGCCGGCGGCTGGTCCTGCAGTGCTCGCAGCGACCGCCATCCCAGCGTGTTGACAATATGGTGCACGACGACCGGGTGCAGCCGGTCCAGCGCGAGACCTCGGCGTTCCTCAGCATCATCGTCAGGCACCCGGCCAGGCTAATGCCACCTGGGTCAGGCGCGGGTTACCGAGGTGGTGCGCAGGTCGGGAAGGAGGATGACACCGAGGATGCGTACCGCCAGGAAGGGGCGCAAAGCGGCCGACACGCCACCGTCCGGGGAGGTGGGTCTGGCGGGCTGGCGCCCAGGTCGATGACCTGGCTGGTGGTCGTGGCGACGATGACGGGGTGGGTGCGGGCGTAGGCAGCGATGGCCAGTGCCAGCTTCGGCTCGGTGCCTGCTGGTGCCCGGTAGCGCCGGGCGAAGCGGATGAAGCCGGCGGTGAGCCGTGCCCGGCCTTCCAGGACCAGCAGGTTTCCGGTGCCGTATCGCTGTTCCAGGGCTCGGGCGGCGCGGCGGACCGGGCTTTTCGGCGAGGTCGTGCATGAGAAGCTGGCCGTCTGCCGTCGACTGGCGGCGATCACGCCCGGTTGGCTGCCAGCTCGCGCTGGTAGCGCGGGCGAGGACGGCCGGGTGGCCGGGCGGCGCCGCGCGCAGGGCGAGCAGCGGGTTATCCCCGCGGTAGAGGTTGTCGGCGAAGGCGACGTACAGGTCGCGCCTGCGGCGAGATGGTCGGCGCCGTTTGTACCGAGGTGATGTCGGCGTACGGGCCGTGCTGGGGGACGGCGTGACGGTGAGCCCGGCTGGCGGCTGGCGTCGCGGAGCCGGGCAGCGTGGTGGTAGCTGTCGTGGCCTTCGGGGCTGAGCGCGGTCGCGCGCCCAGCCGTGAACGCCTCGTAGTAGGGGTGGCAGACGATCACGACCTCGGCCGGGCCGAGCGCGGCGATCTCGTCCAGCAGATGCGCGATGCCGGGACGGCCGTCGACGGGGTAGAACTCCTTGGGCAGGTAGCGGCTCCAGCGAGCTGACCCTGGTGCCCAGGCCGCCCGCCGCGACGACGACACGCGCGACGCGGACGCCCTGTCACGGCTCACCCGCCTGGGGTAGGTCGGCGCGATGCATGTGCGCGTGACCGGCGTCGTCATCGAAGACGACCGCATCCTTGCTGCTGGACCAGGACACCGGCTACCGGGCGGGCGTGGAGCCTGCCCGGCGGCAAGGTCGAGGAAGGCGAGACCCTGGCCGAAGCGCTGGTCCGGGAGATGCGGGAGGAAACCGGCCTGCAGGTCGAGCCGGGCCGGCTCCTGTACGTCTGCGACCACCTGCCCGGGGACGGCACTCACGTGGTTCACCTCACCTTCGAGGCCCGCCGCGTCGGCGGGACGGCCGGGGAGGTGACGGCTGGTCTGGACACGCGGCCGATCCGGGGCGTGGAGTTCGTCAAGCTCGCGGACTTCCCTCGCTCGGGTTCGCTGACACGGTTCGGCGAGCTAGCCATGGCGGGTTTCCCCGGGGCCGGCAGCTACATGGGCGCCAAGGCCAGCATCGGCCTGTGAGCGCCGAGCGCCCGGATCAGCCGTTCGTCGATCTCGGCGAGCGGGCTGGACCGGTCGGCGAGGCTGCTGACCCAGGCCGACAGCCGTCGTGCTAGCTCGACTGGTGCTGGCTGGCCGCGGGCGCCGTCGCGGACCAGCCGGATGCCGACGCCGCGGGAGCTGCCTGTCAGGTGGCGCCAGCGCGGCCGGTGGATTTCCTCTGCCGTGTCCGGGGTGTTCCACGCCGCGCCGTGCAGCCAGCGGGCCGCCGGCCCGTCGCACAGTCTCCGGTGTCCGGGCCGTCGCGAGCACCACACTTGCAGATTGCCGACCAGGTGGTGGATGTCCCCGCCACCGAGTCCGGGCTCGGTGGCAGGGGTGACGTCCGCGAACCTGTAACCGGCGTTCAGTACCGGATCGGGCCCGGGCCGTCAGTTCGGTCAGCTCGGCCCGGCGGGGCAGCCGGGCTCCTCGCCTGGCGGCGAACGCCGCGGCGCCGATCCAGGTCACCCAGTAAACGGGGTGCATCTCGTAGCCCGTCGCTGACCCGCCACCGCCCGGCGTCCGGGTCGTAGTGCAGCCGCCCGCCGCGCTCGTGCGGCATCTGGCAGGCGAGCAGGGGCGTCCCGGCGTGCGAGCTGGCCAGCCCGGCCTGCGCCAGCTCGTTGAGCATCGCGGTGAACTCGGCGTTGGTGACCAGGAGGTTCCGCCACTCCAGCTCGACCGCGTCGTACGTATCCGGGGCGGTCTGCGTCCGTGGTTGCCGTGGCTCTGCCGGGGCCCGGGTTGCGGCCTGATGGCGGGGCGCAAGCCGGTAATGCTGGCTGCCGCCGAGCCAGGCCGCTGCCCGCCCGGCTACCGGGGCGGGCACCACGCTGGCCGCGGCGGCGAGCGCGGCAGCGGCGGCTTCCTTCACGCCCGCGGCTTCCGCCTCGCTCAGGTACGCGACCAGCTCTTCCTTCGCGGCGGCGGTGCTGTAGATCCCTCGTCCTGGTCAGCCGGGCCAGGCGGAGACGGCAAGCCGGACGGCACCCCGCGGGTCGTGCCGAGCCGGCCTGCCAGCTCGGGACCACCCGTGCCAGGCCGGCGAGCACCTGATCGCGGGAGCGCACCGCGGCCTCATACGGGATGTGGACGGCGTCCCGGCCGTCCAGGGCGGCGGCCAGGAGCACGGTGTTGAGTACCTGCAGCCGGGTCAGCGCGACGATGCCGGGCGGGTCATCGTCGGGCACCAGGACCGCGTAGCAGCGGTCACGGCCGGATCGTGTCATGGTGAGCATCTGCCGGTAGCGGGAGCGGTAATCCCACCGGGTGAACAGGCCGCTGCGCATAAAGGAGGACACGACGCCGAGCGGGCTGCGGGACAGCACCGCCACCGGGCTGTCCGGGAACAAGGCGAGCAGTGAGGCCAGCGCGAAGAACAGGTTGGTCTCCTTCACCCCCTGCCGGGTGGTGCCGTACTTGCTGGTGACGAAGGTGACCAGCCAGTGGCGGCCGTAGGTCCCGAGCCCGTGCCGGTAACCTCGCCGGCCGGAACCGCCTGCGGATTGAGCGCGGACAGAGGGTGACCGGCGCCGGGCTGCTGGCGGAACGGCTCGTTGTGTTGCTCCATCGACGGGCCGCAAGGTGTCCGAGAGCCAGTTGGAGCCCACCCGCTCGCTCGTGCCGAGCATCAGCAGAGGCGGTAGCAGCGATGTGCCCCGGGCACGCGCCGCTGACCGCATCACCTCGGTATGCACCCGGATCTCGGCCAGCACGCCTCGAGCACCCGCGACGGCATTCTGCGCATTTTCGCTGATCACACTCGTTTCCTTCCTTCGCGCTGGCGCCTGGATCAGGCCGCCACCCTCAGCACAGCACGGGCGGGATGGCATGGGGAGATGCTCCCCATTGCGCCTGGTGCCGGGACATTGCGGGGTTGCGCGGCGTTGCGCACAGGCGGCATGGCGGGCGGGCGCGTACCCGCGCATCTACAGTTGGAAGTGGCCGGGACTGACTGCCGCGGCCACGGTGAGGCCCGGGGTGAGGAACGTGCGCGGACGGCCAGTGACCAACCATGAGCTGGCGGCCCTGATCCAGGCCGCCGGGCGCTCACACGCGGCTCTTGCCCGTAAGGTCAACACCGCCGTGGCCGGGCGGCACGGGCTGGACTTGCGGTATGACCAGGCGAGCGTGTACTGGTGGCTGCGGGGCCGGGTGCCGGCCGACCCAGTCCCCGGGCTGCTCGCAGAGATACTCAGCGACTGGCTCGGCCGGGCGGTGCAAGTGGCCGATCTGGGATTCACCGACCCTGGCGGTCATCTCGGCCTAGCCTTGGCGGCGACACCGGGACAGGCAGTCATCTCGGCGTCGGAACTATGGAGGCATGTATTGCAGCGGCGGATATTCCTCGGGTCAGGGTTCGTGATCGCCGCGACCGTCGGCGCCGGGTTCGACTGGCACTTCACTCCCGTCCCAGGCCCGGCCGCGATCACCCGCCACGGCGGCACCCGCGCGGTCGGGCTGGCCGACGTGGAACGCATTCGTCAGGCCCGTGCCGAGTTCGAAGCTCTGGACCGGGTCCACGGCGGCGGCCATGCGTTCACCTGGCTGGCGGACTACCTGGACCGCGAGGTCACCCCGCTGCTTGCCGGCCAGTACAGCGCCCCCGTGGGCCGCGAGCTGTTCGCCGCGGCCTCCTCACTGACTGAACTCGGGGGCTGGATGGCCTACGACCAGGGTAAGAGCCATGGACTGGCGCAGCGGTTCTTCATCCAGGCGCTCAGCCTTGCCCGGCAATCCGGTGACAGGGCCTACAGCGCGCGCATCGTCTCCAACCTCGCCACCCAGGCCCTGTTCCTGGAACATGGCACTGAGGCCGCCCGGCTGGCCCGCGCCGCCCGCTCCGGCGCCGGACGGGCCGCCACGCCAACGTTGCTCGCCCGCCTGGCCACGGTAGAGGCACGCGGCTGGGCGCTAGCCGGGGACCAGCATGAGACACAGGCCGCTATCCGCCGCGCGGAGAAGGCGATCGGCCGCTCCAACCAGGCCGCCGATCCGTCCTGGCTCGCCACCTACACACCGGCGCACCATGCCGGGTCGATCATGCATGCCCTGCGCGACCTTGGCGCGTACCAGGAAGCAGCCACACATGCGGCGGCCGCTCTCGACCTGCCTGAGGCCAACGTGCGTGCCAGGGCGCTGCATCGCACGCTGCTGGCCACCGTCCAGGCCGGGCAGGGGAACCTGGATGCCGCGTGCGCCACCGCCACAGACGCCCTGACCGCTGCGGCATCGCTGACCTCAGCGCGGCTCAACGCGCGGCTGCGTGACTTCACCCGCCGTGTCCGCGCCAGCCAGCAGCAGCCCGCCGTCCGCGACTACATGGAGCAGGCAGCCTGGCTGCTTCCGACAGCATGAGCAGCCATCCCGCCCAAAACGGCGGTTATGTCGAGCCGGAGTTGTGGTATGCCCAGCTCACCACTCAGTATGCGGCAGCCGGCGCGCTGATCACCGACCCCGAGGGTCGGGTTCTGCTGGTGAAACCGAACTACCGGGACCACTGGGTGCTGCCCGGCGGGATGGTGGACAACGGCGAGACACCCGAAGGTGCCTGCGGCCGGGAACTGAACGAAGAACTCGGACTCGACCTTCCAGTCGGGAGACTACTCGTCATCGACTGGGCACCCGCCTACGGCAGGCGTCCCCGGCCCATCGTCTACTTCCTGTTCGACAGCGGGATCCTCACCGACACCAGCCAGATCCGACTCCAGGAGAGCGAACTCGCCGACTGGGCCTTCATCCCGCTGCCCCAGGCCACTGCCCAGCTCCCACCCCATACCGCAACGCGCCTACCAGCAGCAGTAACCGCCCGCAACGCGGGCACCACCATCTATTTGCCCCACACACGTACTCCTGTCCGCCCGGCACACCCCTGACCGGCAGGCACGACGACCGGGTGCAGCGGTCCAGGGCAACTCATGACGACACCAGGATCACGGCAGGTCGAGGTCGATGTCGTCGGCGCGGGTGGCGGGCGATGCCGACAGGGCGGCGGCGTTGCGTTCGGTCTCGGACAGTTCGGCTGGGGCCAGGGTCAGCGCGTAGTGGCGGCGCGGGTCGAAGTCGGCGAACTGGTCTACCCGGTCCAGGACGTCGGTGACGAGCTTCTTCAGGAACACCCGGGGTGCAACCCCGACCTTCCCGCCCAGCGATCCGGTGACGGCGTCCGCGAGTTCAGCCACGTAGGCGTCGTCGACGATCTTGGTGACCCGGTCCGGCTCGGCGGCCCCGGCCGCGTACAGGTCACGGACCTTCGCGCCAAGCGCCAGCAGCGCGTCCCGGTCGAAGCCGGGCAGCCGCAGCTGGACGGCGCGCGGGTTGTCGAAGCGGGGGTCGGTGGAAAAGTCGGTGGCCAGCCGCTGGGCCAGCGGCGGCAGCCGCGGGACCCCGCTGGGCCCGTCGTAGAACGCGGGCGTGCCGGTGATGACCAGGAACAGCCCCGGATACCGCCCCGCGTCGATCTCGTCGAGCAGCTGCCGCAACGCGTTCAGGGCCTTATCCCGGACGTCACCGCGGACCCGCTGCAGCGTCTCCACCTCATCGAGCACAAGCAGCAGCCCCGGATGCCCGGCGTCGCGGAGCACCTCGAGCAGACCCTGCAGGAACCCCATCGCGCCGAAGTGGTCGAGTTCGCCCCTGATTCCGGCGCTCCGCTTGGCCGCCGCCGCGATGTGCGGCTGGCCGCCCAGCCACGCCGCCAGCGCGTCGGCGGCCGCGCCATCGCCCGCCGTCACGGCGGACCGGTAGGCCCGCAGCGCCAAGGCGAAGGCCGGGGTCCGTACGGAGACCGCGGCCAGCCGCTGCTCCAGCAGCCCCTCAACGGCCTCATCCATGGCGGCTGGCCCGCGGCCGGCCAGGGCGGGACCGGCGGCGGTGACGTCGGACTCCAGGGTGAACAGCCACGAGTCGAGCACGGGCCGCAACGCGCTGGGCGGGAACGCGGCCGTCCGCAGGGCCTCGCCCACCCGGCGGTAGACCGTCTCCAGCTTGTGCAGCGGCGTCTCGGTCTCGGAGATCTGCACCTCTGCGGCGGCGAACCCCCGGCGCAGCGCGCGCTCGGCCACGTACCTGGTGACGAAGGTCTTGCCCGCTCCGTACTCGCCGCGCACGGCCTTAAACGCCGAACCGCCTGCCGCGACGGCGTCCAGGTCGCCGTCCAGCGCGGGGGTGAAGCGTTCTAGGCCCACGGCCAGCAGGTCCAGCCCGTTGGCCGGGACTGTTCCCCGGCGTAGCGCGTCGATGACCTCGCGCCGACGTCGGGGGGAGACGTGCTCGTTCACCCGCGGATCCCGAACTGTTCCCGCAGCAGGGCCTCGTCAAGGATGACGGTGGACCCGTCCGCGTCGACGCGCAGCACCGGGTAGCTCTCCACGTTCAGCAGCCGCTGCGCATGCAGGACGGCGCCGCGCAGGGTCATCGGCGAGACCGCGAGGGCGGTCGCCGCCAGGGCGGAGACCAGCCGGTGGCCGGGGGCGGCCAGCAGCGCGTCGAGCAGCCGGCCGAGCTGCTCGTCGGTGACCGATACCCGCCCGGCGATCTTCTTCTGCGCGACGTAGGCCGCAGATCGCAGCACGGCGGCCGAGGCCGCGCTGGCCGGTGTGGCCGTAGCCGTGGGGGACGGCAGGGGCGCCAGGTCCGGTTCATCGAACAAGGTGGGCGTCGCCTCCTGCGGGCGCCGCCGGAAGTCAGCAGGACGCGGCGTCGGGGTGACCCTAGCCGCAGCAGCCGGGATCGGCGCGGCGGGGTCGATGGGGTCGATCCACCAGGCTGGCTCTTGCGGCGGCGCCAGTTGCAGGTCGACATCGTCGGGAACCGCGCCGGGGACAAGGACGGTCACCGGCACCACGGCCTCGGCCGGGGCGCCGCCGCCGTGGTAGCCGGCTTTGAGCGGCCCGTAGCGGAGATGCTCGTCGACGGCGAGCACGGCCCTTCGTTCGGGAGAAAGAACGCGCGGGCCGATGACCAGCACCTCTCCGTCGGCGGCGGGCACGATCGCCGCGCGGGACCGGCCGCTGGAAATCGAGGCGTACGACCGCTGCGTGCCCTGGCGGCGTTCAACGATGTGCCCGTGGTCGGCGGTCAGGACGACGATCCGGCCCGCGTGCCGCGCCCGGTCCAGCAGCGGCACCAGGTGCTTGACGGCGTCGGCCGCCCAGTCGGTGCCGCCTGGGTCGGAACGGTCCAGGGCGTCGTCGATGGTGTTCAGAATGCACGTGACCAGGGGATGACCGGTCACGTCGGCGATGGCCGCGGCGACGTCATCGGCGACGGCGTACCCGAGCCGGGAGGAATCCAGCGGTTTCTTGTGGAACAGGGCCGTGCCGGGCAGGCCGTAGGCGCCGGTCAGCGCGTCATACCCGCGTCGCTCCACGTCCTGGCCGCCGCGCGCGCAACTCACCGCACAGCAGGGAGGCACGGCTGACCTCGGTCAGGGTGGGCAGCACCGCGAGTGCGGCCGCCCGGCGGGCCTGCCCGGGCAGCAGCGCCTCGGCCCAGCCGTCGCCGGTTCGCGACAGCACGCTGGCGACCACTTCCGCGCCTACCCCGGCGCTCATCCCGTCCAGGACCAGCAACAGCACCGGCGCGCTGCGGGCCAGCGGCAGGACCACGTCAGGAAGCAGCTTCTCCAGGTGCCAGATCCCGGCCTGGGCACCGGCGTCGTCGCTGGTGTGCGCGGCCAGCGCCCGGCCGAACGCCACGTCATGCGCGGCCCGCCGGGCCCGCACCGCGGCCAGGACGGCGGCCGAGCCCGGCCCCGAGATCGGGGTCGCTCGCGCCGGGCGCGGCGTCGTTGACGGCCGAGTCGACCCAGGCGTCGCTGCTGGCATGCCGGTCGAGCAGCGGCGGCAGGGATGTCCCGCCGACCGCGGCGCTGTCCGCCAGCCAGCGCGCCAGCCGCACCGCGGCGTGGAACGCCGCCGTCCGCGGGTCGGCTTCGGCGAGCCGGTGGGTGGCCACCCGAGTCCACGCCCGCTCGATATCGGTCAGGGCGGTGCCCTCGATCTGCGGGAGGTCGGGGTTCGCGTGCTCCCGGCCCGCCGCGCCTGCCAGGGCGGCGCGCAGCGCGCCCGCCAGCGACGCGAACCGCCGGGTCAGCCCCGAAGGCAGCAGGTCCGAGCCGTCGGCCAGACCGGCCGCCCGGCTGGCCGCGAGCAGTTCGTCGGCCCGGGCGAGCAGGGCCTCACCGTTGGCGCGGCTCGCGGGATCCTGGAGCATCCCGGCGATGACGGCGGCGGACTCCCCGGCCCACGACCGCAGCACGGCAGCGGCGGGGGCGGTGCCGCCCAGCCGGGGTTCGAGCCGGATCAGGGCCTCCCGCGCCACCTGCATCGCCGTCGGGCGTCCGCCGCTGGGGCCAGGAGGCCTGCGACCAGCCCGAGCGGGACGGCATCCCGCGGCTTCTCCGGCCCGCATCAGGTGCCGCAATGGCTCGCGGGCGGCCCCGGCGCGACCCGCGGCCCAGCCCAGGACGGTGCCCGGTGAGGGCGTCACCGGCCAGCGCGCGCAGGTCCGCGACGAGGGTGACGACCGCCGGGTCAGCGGTCCAGGCCAGGACGCTGGTGGCGTCGACCACCGGGTCGGTCAGGCCCAGATGCGCGGCGGCGACGGCGCCCAGGGCGTGATCACGGGTCAGCACCCCGCCCGGCGCGGGCGGCCACCCGGACGCCGGGGATGCCACCAGCAGGCCGATCGCGATCTCGCGATCATCGGCCACGGCGGTCAGCGCCGGGTCGATACCGGTGGCGGCGAAGCGGAGCCGGACCGCGTCCCACGGGTCGGGCGTGCGCAGCCGGTGCCACACCAGATGGCTGAGGACACCGGCGCCGAGATCGTCATCGGGCCGGTCGGTCAGCACGACCAGCCACTGGTCCCGCACCCGCTCAAGCAGTGCCTCGCGGACGGCGAGCGCCGACACGCACGGCACGACCCGCACCGGCACGCCGGCGTGGGTGAACGTCGGCGGGCTCATCGGCTCCGGGCGGGCCCGGACCCCGAGCACCCCGGACCTGAAGTCCTTGCGGCGCGCCTGGTCCAGCAGCGCCCGCAGGACAGGAAGCGTGGCGCGGGTCGCCGTCAAGGTCACTCCCCCACCCGCCACTCCACGACCACCTCTTGATCGCGGTGCTGGTCGAGGAACGCCGCCAGCTCTCGAGCACCTCCGTGGAGGAGGCGCCCTTGGCCCGGGTCGCCCGGCCGCTCAGGCCCGGCGTTGGTGTCGGCAGGGCGATATGATGTCGTCCGGGCGCGGCGGGTCGGGATCCACCGGCTTTGCGGTCTGGCCGTCGGCTAGCCACTCGAAGATGGCATCGTCGGCAGTCGGCGAGCGCCGCCCAGCCGGGTAGCGAACTCGTCCGCCTGCACCGCCTCGCGCACCGTCTTCAGGGTCCGGGCGGCCGCCCGGCCTCGCTCGTCGGCCTGGTCCTCGGACGTGCGCAGCGGCGCGAGCCTGTCCCACCGGAACTCGTTCACCGCGGCGGCGACGAGCCGCGCCCGGCTCAGCGAGTTCGCCACGGCGGTTTCGGTGGCGGGCAACTGCGTCCGGGCCAGGGTCTCCACCAGGTGAACCCGGCTGCTCGGCCCGGCGCAGGGCTTCCACCAGCGAGGCCCCCGCGCGGGCGGTCGCCAGCCGGCCCGTCGGGCGGTCAGCGGGCAGGCCGAGGTGCTGGTAGGCACGCTCCACCCGCGACAACAAGCGCACCGGCCGGGTCGGCCAGCGCGTCCACGTGCGCGCGGAGGTTCTCGGTGAACTCGGCGACGCCCGCCGCGGTGAGGTACGGGTTGACCCGGATCCCGAACAGCGACTCGGCGCGGGACGTTGCCGTCTGCCAGTCGGCGGGCAGCGGCAGCGGCTCGGGCTTGAGTTCCATGTCCGGCCGGGTCGTGCCCGGCCGCGGGGCCGGGACGGACGCGCCGTGCTGGTACCAGGCCCGCTGCCGCAGCGCGGCCCAGGCCATCATGACCAGGTCGGCGACCTCGTCACGCAGGCCAAGCTCGGGCCGCATCGCGTCGATCCAGCCCCGGATCTGGCCGACGGTGACCGCATCCTGGGGCTGCAGCTCCGTCGCGGGCCGCGGCCCGCTCGAACTCCGCGCCCCACGGGCCGAACCGGTCGTCGCCGAACAGGAAATGCGTCTCGCCCGCCGCGCCGACCTGCAGCGGCGTTAGCGACCCGGCGGACCGCGGCGATGTCCCCCTCCAGCTTCACCCGGCCATCGGGGTCGGCGACCGCCCGTTCGACGTGCGCGTACACCGCGGCCAGGTCCCGCACGGTGACCTCGACGTCGGCGGGCTCGAACCGAGGATGCCCCGGGTAGGTCGCGGTGAACGCCTGGTCGATGAGGTTGCCGAACGCCGCCGCCAGGTCGGCGCCGACCGGCGCGGCCGGGGTGAAGCCAGGGTCCAGGCTGACCAGCACCCGGTCGTGCGCGGCGTCCTCGGCCAGCGTCCCCGGCGATGGCGCGGCGGCGCCGTAGCACTCCTGCATCGCCCGGCGCAGCGCCTCCCGCAGGCCCGTCCGCTGGCTTTCCAGGATCGCCCGGGCCTGCGCCCGGTCCACCTCGGACAGGTGATCGGCGTGCCTGGTCCAGCGCTCACCCGTCCCGCTGAGCAGCCAGTCCAGGATGACCAGGCGACGGACCTCACCCATCCGCTCCTCGGACAGGAACCGGGGCAGCCAGACGATGGTCCTGGACTTCAGGCCGCCCTCGACCAGCCGGTCCAGCCGGGCGAGATCCTCGGCCGCGGAGTGCCCCGGTTCGTCGAAGGGGTAGTCGATCACGAACCGCCAGGTTCCCGGCCGGGCCCGGAAATGGTCCTCGGTCAGCCAGCCGGCATCCCGTACGTTGCCGAACACCACATCTACCGCGCGGCGCGAACCACGCCAGACCACCGGGTGCGCGTAGGCACCGAAGACGTCGGCGTCCCGGGCGGTGATCCCCAGCGCATCGCGCACCAGGTCCTTGATGAGCTCGCGGCGCCGGCCCGTCGTTGTCCTCGCCCTTGGCGTTCTCCACCACGGACTCGTAGTCGACGTCGGAGAGCTGCACCCGGATGACCGGGTTGCGCGGGTCGCCGCCGACGTGGATCTCCGGCACCCGCCGGGACCATTCCCTGACCTTCGCCAGCACGATGCCCGCCTCGCTGCCCGGCAGCGGGGACTTGATCGAGCCGTGGTTCAGCGAGGCCAGCCGGGCCGCGGTCAGCTCCTTGAGCGCCGGGACCTTGGGCGCGACCGCCGACAGCAGCAGGGTCTTGGCCAGCCGGTCATGGGCGCGGAACGCCGGCCGGCAGGCTGTCCGGAGTCCCCGGCGGCATCCTCCTCGGTCAGGTTGTGGTCCGCCAGCAGGATCGGCCGCAGCTTCTCCCGGTACAGCGCCGTGGCCGACCGGAACAGCGCGGCCGCCTGCGGGTCGAGAGCGTCCCGGCCCTGCACGATGTAGTCGAAGGAGTCACCCACCGGGATCACGTCGTCCACGGTCAGGGTGTCGCGCCGGCTCACGAGCATCTGCTGCATAACCTTCAGCGCGGTCCGCTCCCGCTGCATAACGCTGGCCAGCGACCGCAGCGTGGACACCAGCGCCGGGGAGAACGGGTACGTCAGCCGGAACGCGGCCTCGTCAGCGCCGCGATGCTGGTCGTCGGTGTTGACCCCGTCGAGCAGCACGTCCCAGATGTCCGAGCGCCGGTCCAGCCGGGAGAACGCGTCGGCCAGCAGCTGCTCGGCCTGCGGGTTATCGGCCCGGCGGCGCAGCAGCCGCCGGTTCGCCACGTACGGCAGGTTGTCATCGCCCAGCACCAGGGTGCCGAAACGGCCCTCCTGATGACGGAACGCCCGGTCCAGCGCCTCCTGCTCGGCGCCGCTGGCGCCCGCATCAGCGAACCACCGGCGCAGGTCCATCTGCCGGGCCACGAACGAGATCAGCGGGATCGCCCGGGCGCCCGTACCGGTTTCGACCAGCTTGGTCAGCTTCTGGGACTCCCGGCGGAAGAACTCGCGATCTTGCACCGAGAAGGCCAGCCACAGCACCAGCTCGTCGAGGAACAGCACCACCGCGTCGTAGCCCAGGCCCTTCGCATGCGTGGCGATGGCCGCCAGCCCGGTGTCGAGATCGACGTAGGAGGCCTGCTGGGTATACGAGCTGAAGTAGTGCTCGACCAGCGCGGTCACCAGCCGCTGGCGCGGCTCCGACCCTGCCTCCGCCGCCCGGGCGGCCGCGTAGGACTCAGCCGTCCACGAGCCCTCGCCGATCAGCCTCGACCACGGATCGGCGCTAGCTCCAGCGGGCCGCCGCCCCCGCCCGCACCGCCGTTGAGCCCGGCGAAGAAACGCTCATCCCCGTCCCGGGCCCGCAGCCGCTCGGCGTCGGCGAGGATGCCGTCGGACTGGTGCAGCGCGGGCAGCACCGCCTCGGGATGCAGCTGCTGCGATCTGCCGGATGTAGCCGCTGAACAACGCCTGCTCGAGCGACTCCGCCCCGATCAGATGAAAAGCCAGCGGCAGCACGTTCTTGTCCAGCAGCACGTCATCGTGCCGGGCGACGACCGGCTGGAGCTCGGCCTTGGCGCGGGCGGCCGCGTTGTGCCGCAGCAGCGCATGCAGTACCGCCATGAAGTGACTCTTACCTGAGCCGAACGACCCGGCCAGGAACGCGCCCCGGCTGACCCCGGAGGTCACCGCCTCCGCCACCAGCCCCAGCGCCGCGTCGAACGCCTCGATCAGCGCAGGCGTCACCACATACTCATCCACCGTCGCGGCGACCGCGCCGGGTTCGATGCTGTCGGTCAACCGCAGCACATAATCCTCGGCCCCCGCCCGCACCGGGATATCGAGGACCTCCCGCAGCAGCGCGCTCACCGTCGACCCGCTCTCATGCCGTCCAACCTCGCACAACAACATCCGTAACTCATTCGGCCCTCCGAGGGCGCCGGCCGCGTGTGGCCGGAGTGGGACGCCAGGCGCCGAGTTCGTCCAGCGTCTTGCCGACCTGGGCGGCGCGGGCGGCGAGCTGTTCCCGGCAGAACGCGGCCAGGCTCACCCCGTAGTCGGGATCAACCTCGCCATGCCACTGCTCCACCCACGGCTGTACCTCAGCCAGCCCCGCGACGAGCGGAACGAGCCGTTCATCATCCCAGCCATCCTTCTCCCGATCCCCGATGATCAGCGACAGAGCGAGCGACTGCTGCGCATGATCCCACCCAGCCCAGCCGAGCAGCGCTGTCGGATCGGTCTCTCGGCCAGCATCGGGGTAGAGGATAAACCGCTCCTTCGGCACATCGAGCTTTCCCCGCGCCTGCCAGTAGGAATTCTTCCGGAAGTCGGCGGAGGTGTACTTGGGCGGGACCGCGATCGGCCCGACCTTCTCCCCGGCATCCTCGCGGCGCTGCAGGCCCCACGTCTGCTCCCAGGCTTCACGCTTGCGCAGCCAGGATCCTTGTACCGGTACGCAGCCAGATACGGCACCGCCTCATCCGCCAGCAACCGCACCAGCGACTGCGTAACCGGCACATCCGGCCGCCCCTCCCACAACGCCAGCACTGACACCATGTCGGCGTCCCGGGTCACGTCGTCGGCAAGCTGAGCAACGCTGCGCGGCAGTGGCCGCCCCTGTCCATCAAACCAGAACCGCCGCTCCTCCAGTCGGTCCAGCAGCCACTGCCTAAGCGCCCGCTCCTGCCGCTTCTCCCACGGCTCCTGCGACCACCGCCGCTTGTACTCTGGCTTTTCCAGCAGCCGAATCGACGGGTTGGACTGCAATGAGGTCAAGCCGCCGTTGAACAAGATCCCGATACTCGGTCGGCCAATGCGCCGGAAGTCGGGTAATTGGCGTCGAGCCATGCCGTGTGAACCATTGCGTTTCCTGATGCTCGGCCATGACGGCTCGAGCAAGTGCAATCTCAAATGCTCGTTCGCCCAGTGCCAGCTCGGGCCAGTCATCATAGACATAGGTCATATCATTCTCGGTTAGGCCATAGAGTCCATAGACCTCCCAGTCGAGTTCCTCCTGAATGTTAATCATGCGGGCCAATGCTCGCTCAGATGCTTCTCGCGCTTCAGCTAGCGTCGCAATAGTTGGCACTGTACCTGCAATAATCGAAGATGGCGCATTGGCGGAAAGCTCCTGAGCCAATTTGTCAAGTGATCGCGCGCGCTCGGTCGGCAAATTCAGTGCGAGAGGAAAACCATGCAACGTGGTGCCAGTGAATTCGTAGAAGCGCTCCCAATCTTCACTCGCAATCCCCCCGCCGTATCCACCGTTCCCTTTATCGTGACTGACCTGCTTAAGCCAGAAGCACGCCGTAGATGAGTTCAGTACGCCCAGTAGTGAAAAATGGTCCTCTTTCGTCGCTCCTTCCCGCAGCTTGATCACTGGCGCTGAATGGCGAGCGAGTACCTCACCATCTAGAAGAACGAAGTGATTGTGGGTAGCGACCATCGCGAACGCGACCAAACGGCTTGAAGTTGCTCGATCTGGATAGAGTTCGAGTAGCGCCCAGGGCGGCAATCCTCGGTCAGATATAGCTCTACTGAACAAAAGCCGGGAGTTCATGCTGGTGCGGTACGGCCATGAATACCTAAAAAGCTCTGCAACCGAATGGAGAACCGAGGCATTCTGATCATAGCCGTAAATTACTGACTCCACTCTATCGGCATTGTAATCCCTGACTCTGGAGCCATCGACAACTGGCCGCAAGTAGGGTCGGATGGGATGGCCGACTGGTTTACGATCCCAGATGAGCATCGAATCTTCTACACTATTCAAAACACGACCAATACTCACTGTCACGGTCGAGAGCCGAGGCCATTTTTGGTCGTTTAGACGGCCGAGCAGAGTCACTGCTCCACCACCTGTAAGGCTCCACGGGTGGCCATTGAGCAGTGTCCGGTCGAGGTCAGCGATCGTGACCCATCCATCGTTCCACCCGAGATGATCTACGTGCTCGGTGATCGATGTCCACACGATGCCTTTCGCGGGGTTGCCGGGACGTCCCGGTTCGCCGCGAACGCCCAAGACTGTGCGGACGCTTGAGCTGACTGGCTGTTGATTGCGGCCGACGATGATGACCGTCGGAGTGCCGTGCCCGGGAATATATGCACCCGAGGTATCAGCGACAAGACGCAGGTCCTGATAGGCTAGAAAGTCTTCGATGAGCTTAGTGCCGAACTCGCGCTTCATGAACGAGTTACTGGTAATCTGTCCGACCCAGCCAGCTTGCTCGCCGCGCTTGGCCAGGGCGAAGAACAGCGCCATGAATGGCGCGGTCAACGCGTAGGTGCCCTTGCAGACATTTGCGTACTTGGAGCGGTAGATCTGGTTGAGAGCCTTGTCTTTGGGCGTGATGTAGGGCGGGTTGCCGACGACTACGTCGTAGCGGCCTTCTTCCAGCACGGTCAGGAGAAGCGGCCCGTCCTCGGTGGCGTAGGTGAAGGGCATGAAGGCGCTTCGGTCGGTCATGCCGGGGAGGACGTCGGGGTCGGGGCCGTGGATGAGGGAGTCGCCTACTGCCAGGTGGAAGGTGAACGCCGGGGCGGCTTCCAGGGACGTGAGGCTTGAGGCCTTGAGGGCGGCGACGGTGAGGCGGAAGCGGGCGATGGCGACCGCGAAAGGGTTGAGGTCGACGCCGTGGATCGCATCGAGGGCCGCTTGTACGCGGGCCTGGGTTTCCAGGCCGGGGGCGTACCGGTTCCAGCGGTCGAGGAGGCGGTCGAAGGCGCCGAGCAGGAAGTGGCCGGACCCGCAGGTGGGGTCGATGAGCCTGAAGCCTTCGAGAGGGCGTTCCTTCAGGGCTGGTTCGAGGGTGCGGTCGAGGATGAACTCCTCGACGAAGACCGGCGTTTGCAGCAGCGCGTAGATGTCCTTGGCGTGCTGGGAGAGGTCTTGGTAAAGGTCGCCGAGAAACCGGTGGGATAGCGAACTATCTGCTAGGTCGTGCACGAGCGCACCGTCCTCGCTCCGACGTCGCCAGAAGTCGAGCAGCGCCGTGACCGCGTTACCGGATGGCGACACCAGGTGCAGCGCGGAATGTGAGTCGACCAGCGCCTTCGTCGCGGGCAACGCGGCGAGGTGGCCGATCGCGGCCTGGAGCCATTCGCGGTCGGTGTCGTCGGGGTGGGTGCGGAAGAATGCGAGCTGGGCGTCGAGTGCTTCCTGCCGACGGTTTTCCGGGCCGGCGATCCAGACCGGCGCCACCAGAGCGTTGTCCTCGCAGAACCGGACGAACACGGTGGTGAGCACCCACGCGACCGCGGCCTGGGTGACCCGGTCGTCGCGCCACGCCACCCATGACGCCGCGGTGCGTTCCTTGTCGCGGGCGCGCTGGTGTTCGGTCTTCCAGCGTCCTTCCAGGCCAGCGTCGGCCCCGACCCTGGCACGCAGGTCGTCCTCCAGGAGCAGGACCTGCCGCTGGAGATCCGTGGTGAGGGCGGATGTTGCGGTCATGAGGTTCCTTCTGCGGCGGAGACGGTGGTGCGGGTATCGATCCATTCGCCGTCGAGGCGGAAGAACTGGCCGGGAGCGGCGAGCGGCAGGGGGCGCTTATCGATGATGGCGCCCCGGCTGCCGGACAGCTGCGGGACGAGCACCCAGATTGCCTGCGGCCGGCGGGCCGCCAGGTCGGTCCAGCGGCTCAGCATGGCCAGGTGGCCGTACCGGGCCAGCGGCGCGATCTCGGTGATCAGGACGGGCCGCGTTCCCTCGGGTGCGTCCGAGGCCGCCGCGTCGATCGCGGCCTCGACGGCGGGGAGGCTGCGCTGGACCAGGGCGGTGAGCCCGGCCGCGTCACGGCTGCCCGGCGCCGCGGCGTCGGCGGCCTGGACCATGTCCCAGGGCAGGCCGACCGCCGCCGCCTGGGTGTTGCCCGGCGCTGAAGACCACCACGAAGGCGGCGTTCACGATGCCGATGTGGGGATGCGGGAAAGCCCCGCAGCCGGGGTGACTGCGGGGCTTTGGTGGTGGTGGTGCCGGTGGTTGTGGGTGAGGTGCCGGTCAGGTGTCGGTGACTTCGGTGATGGCGGCGCGGGCGGCTTGCTCGTCGACGATGGCTTTGCCGGCGGCGTAGGTGGCGACGAGCGCCTGGATGGCCAGGTTGTTGACCGCGCGGGGGTAGCCGCGGGAGGTGGTGTGGACCAAAGAGGCCGCATCATCGCTGAACAGGGGGTCTGACCGGCCGGCGAGCTTGAGGTGGTGGATGATGTAGCTGCTGGTTTCCTGGCTGGTCATCGGCGGCATCGCGTAACGAAGGGCGGTGCGCTGCTCCAGGGCTGCGAGCACGGCGAGTTTCATGGTGCGCCGCAGGGTGGGCTGGCCGATGAGCAGGCAGGCGAGCGGGGAGTCGGCATCGAGGTTGTGGTTGGTCAGCATCCTTATCGTCTCAAGCTGCTCATATCGCAGCAGGTGAGCCTCGTCGATGACCAGGACGGGGGTCTTGCCGCGCTCGTCGCGTTCGGCGGCGAGGATCGCGCTGGCCTGGGCGGTGAGCCGGGAGTAGCTGCGGTCGGGCTGGCCGCCGAAGGTCGCGACGATCATCTCGTGCAGCCCCCGTGTGCCGATCATCGGGTTAGGCAGGTAAATGATGGTGTGCCGGGAGGCGTCCAGGCCGGCCAGGACGGTGCGCACGGAGACAGTCTTGCCCGCCCCGACTTCACCGGTGATCACCCCGATGGCCCGTTCGGCGATGCACCAGGTGATCCGGGCGCAGGCTTCGTTGTGGGCGGCGTGGCGGTGCAGCATGCCGGGGGCCAGGTCGCGGCCGAAGGGCATGCGGGTGAACCCGTAGTGGGCCTGGAGCTTGTCGATCATGGCTGGTCCTTGCGGTCGCGGGGGCGGGGGTTGCCGTTGATGAGGGCGAGCTGCTGCTGGGCGGCGTCCAGGTCGCCGGCCAGGGCGGCGGCGCTGGTGCGGGCGTCGCCGAGGAAGATCGCGGCGGCGTCGATGGCCGCGGCGGGGTCTTCGCCGAGGTCGTGGCCGAGCCGCCCGGCGGCCAGGGCGTGATCTAGCCACCGTTCGATCTGGGTGAGCAGCTGTCCCAGGCGGGAGGCGGTCAGGGCCAGGGCGCCGGTGATGTCGTAGGCGGCTGATGGCTGGGCCAGGCCGGCGTCATGGCGGGTGAGGTGGTTCAGGCCGCGGACTGCCTCGGCGGCGGTGCGGGCCAGGCGCACCGTGTCGTCGCTGGTGGCGTGGTCCAGGTCGATGACCTGCCGGAAGTCATCCACGGCCGTCCTCCTCGCCTGCATCCCGCCCGTCCTGCCCCTGGCCCTGCGCCCCGGAGCCGGGCGGGGCGTCGTGGCTGCCCGCGCCGGGCATGAGGGCGTAGTAGTTGACCGCGCGTTCCCTTTGCCGGTCGTGCTGCTCGCCGAGCAGGGCGATGTAGTCCACGCCGGTGGCGCGGGGGGCGTCGTCACCGCTGCCGGGGTCTTCCGGGCGGGCCCTGGGGTGGGAGTGCCGGGTGATGTGATGCGGGGTCGCGGTCCCGGCGTCCTTGCCGTCGCACCGCACGAACAGGACGGTCAGGTCAAACGGGTCGAAGACCAGCTCGACACGCCGGCGGGCCAGCGCCGGATCCACCTGGTACACGTTGCCGTGCAAGGACACGGTCGCGGTCTTGGTCACGGTCCGCCGTTCGGACCAGCGGAACGCCTCAGCCAGGTCCCCGTCTGCCGGACGCGGGAACGGGCCGCCGGCTTCCCACCGGGCCAGCGGCGGCTGCCCGGTCTCCGAATGCACCCGGACGTGGTAGACCGTCTCGATCCAGGCGGTGAACAGCTTGTTCAGCTCGGCCAGGTCCGCGATCCGGGCGGCGCGCTCCTCGGTAAGCTCGACCAGGAACTGATCCCGCACAGTCCTGAAAAATCTTTCTATTTTTCCCTTCCCTTCCGGCCTTCTGGGCTGACTGTGGATCAGCTTGATGCCCAGCTTGGCGCAAGCGCGCAGCAGCCACGCGTCTACGAAAGCGCTGCCGTTATCGACGTAGGCGTGCGCCGGGATCCCCCGCGATCCCAGGGCGGGGCGCAGCGCGGCGGCCAGCCGGATGGTGTCCTCGGCGAACCCGAACCGGGCGGCCATCACCGCGCGGGAATGATCGTCGATGAACGCGAACAGGTAGGTCTTGCGGCCACCCAGCCGGATCGCGTGCATCGCATCCCCGGTCCAGATCTCATTGGGCCGCGACGCCTCCCACCGCCCGAACGCCGGCACGGCCGGGGTCAGCGCGGTCAGCCCGGTCCGGGTGAACATCCGCCGGATCGTCGTCTCATCCGGCGCCCACCCGGACTGCGCTTTCAGGATCCGCTGCACCTGGGCCGCGGTCCGCGCCGGGTTCTCCTTCTTCAGCGCCACCGCCAGCTCCATCACCTCCGGCGGGGTCCGCGGCGCGCACTGGCGCGGCGACGGGACCAGAGCGTCGAACCCGTCCTGGCGCCACCTGCGGATCCACACATCCAGCGTCCACCGGGTCAGCCGCACCGGCCGTCCCGACGGGTCGGTGTGCTCACGCGCGGCGATCTCCCGCACCAGCTTGCCCCGCTGCCGCGTGGACAGCGCGGGATCAGCGGCCTCCCTGATCAGCATGTACCGGAACAGCCCCACTGCCCGGGCCCGTTCCAGCCGTACCTGTTCTTCTTCTTCGGCCTTGCTCATGCCCATCGGGCACCTCCTCGGTCACACCGGTGATGACCGGGACACCATCGCGCGCCCGCCCGGCAGCGCGTAACGGGTCAGCTCGTGTTGCACCCGGCCGGCGGCCAGCCCGGCGCGAGCAGCAGCCCGCCGCTGGCCGCTGAGGCCGCCGCCCACACCGGCACCGCACCGACCGCGGGCCAGCGCTGCGCCACCGCAGCCGCCGCGCCCGCGACCGCCGACACCGCAGCAGCCACCGGCCCGGCCGCCCCGGCCGGCATCACCGGGTCCGGGCTGGTCCGCGCCAGCAGCACAGCGAAGAACACCCGCACCTGCTCCGCCCGGCCCGCGAACCGGCGCAGCCACCCCCGCACCGTCGGTGCCGGGCGGCCCAGCCCCGCCGCGACCTTGCGGTGCCCCGCCCCGGCGGCAGCCGCCTCCAGCGCCGCGCCGATCACCGCGCCCGCATCCGCCCGCCGCGACAAGAACTGCGCCGGCAGCAGCACGTGCGTGCCCCCGCACCCCTGACAGCACCGTGACCTGCGCGGTACCAGCACCTCATCCGGCCCGGCCAGCATCCGCACCACCCGCTGCCGCGCGTGCCCCCACCCGCTCAGCACACCGCCGCACGACGGGCACTCCAGCTCCCCCCCTGCCAGCTGCCGTTCGACTACACCCCGGTCACCGTTTACCGTGAGCACGACGCCTCCAAGCGTCAACCCAGCGGCCCTCCCCAGAGCTTCGCCAAAAAGATCACGGGGAGGGCCGCGCCTCATCCGACTCGCTCACCTTGCCGGCGCGCACCCACCCGTGCCCTACCCGCAACACCAGTGACGCGGATCCGCTACAGCATCGTCATCGGCCAGGTGCCGCCGCCCACCAAGACACCCCCAGCCGGCTGAGCCGCAAACCCCCATCGGCATCCCCAATGCCGCCACAACCCCCAGATCATCGGAATCCTGAGCGCCGTCCAACACCTGGGTCCGCATGGCCTCGACGAGCACCTGGGTCACGTCGACCACCGTGGCCCCGCAGCGGCCGGTCAGCGCATCGACGGCGCGGTCGGTGCGGTCGGCGTCCACGCCCAAGGCGAGGAACGACCGGGTGGCGGTGCTCTCGGCCAGGCGGTGTCCGGAGCGTCCGCCGGTGATCAGCTGCGGGCCCGCGGCCGCGGTGACGGTGGCCTGCCGTGAGGCCAGGCCCTTGGTGTCTGCGGCGCGGGTCGGCGAACGGTAGCCGTGTTCCGCGTCGTCGTAGACCAGGCCGAGGCCAGCATCGCTGATGAGCTGGTCGAGCCGGGGCCGTTCGGCCAGTGGCGGCAGGGCCGGGAACCTGGCCCGGACCCGGTCCCGGATCTCCTGTGCCGTCACCGGCTGGGACCCGCCCACCCCCTTGAGCGCGAGCGCGAGCGCGTCGGTGACCGGAAGGTCCCGGTGATACAGCTCGTTCGACCCGGACAGGACGGCTTCGGCGGCCAGCGCCGCCGCCAGCCGCAGCAGCCGTCCATCACCGAGCGTCACCGGTGACGGCTCCTGGCCAGCGGCGGCCCGGATCCAGTCCTCCTGCAGCCGCTGCGCGGCGCGGGCGGCGGGCACCAGGGGCTCACCGGCGGTGCGGGCCTGCGCGACGAGCTCGTCGGCGGTGCGGCCAAGTGCTTCGGCCGGGTCGAGGAGGGCGGGATCGGTGGCGAGCAGGGCGATCCTGCCGTCCCGGCGGCGAGCGGCGATCTGCTCCTCGCCCGCGTCGGCGCGGTTCAGCGCCTGGGCCCGGTCCAGGGCCAGGCGCAGCAGACCTGCGGCGATCCGGGCCGGCGGCACCGAGTCGGGGGTGCCGTCGGGCGGGGGCAGCGCGGCGAGGACGGCCCCGGCCAGTTCGTCGACGGTGGCGACGCCGCCCACGTCGGCGAGGGCTTGCCGGGCGGTCTCCGCGATCGCGTCGAGCAGGTCACGGCACCCCGCGTGGGTCGCCCACCCGTCCTGCAGGGCGCTCACCTGCTGGGCCACCCGCGCCCTGGTCACGGTGAGCAGCGCGGCCAGCTCGTTCTGGCTGGCGAAGGGGTCGAGCCCAGGGTCCAGCCCGAGCAGCAGGCGGGCGGTGGCCCGACGCGAGGCCGCGCGGGCCGTCCCGGCGTGAGCCAGCAGAAGCTCCGCCGCCGCGACGGGATCGGGCAGCACCTCGCCAGCTGGCCCCAGGGCCGTTCGGCGATCTTGCCCGCGCCCCGTAACGGCGAGACCGAACGTGTCCCGCCACTGCCTTGCCCGGGCCTTGACCTCCCGGCGGGTGGCCTCCGCCACGCCGGACAAGCGGTTCAGCCGCACCGGGTCGACCGCGACCAGGTCGCCCACGGTGACCACGCCGTAGGGCTCGAGCGCGGACAGCGCCCGGGCGGACAGCCCGGCCTCGGCCAGCAGAGTCGAGGGCTCCGCGGCGGCGGCGCGTTCGCCGGCGTCGTCGGGGACGGTCTTGGGGACCGGGACGAACACCGCCCGCCAGGCGGCGAGCATGTCCGTGGCGGTGTCGTGACGCTCCTTGGCGTTACGCGCCAGCGCGGTGCGGAAGAACCTGACGAGCCGTTCGGCCGACGGCAGGATCGAACAGGCCGGCCTCGACGGCCGCCTCGTCGCGGACCGACGCGGGATCGGAATAGCCCGTCACCGAACCGCGGTGCCGAGCCGGTCGCCATCTCGAAGAGTACGACCGCGGCGGAATACCTCTCGGCGGCCGAGTCATGGCGGCCTCGTTCGGGAGCGTCGAGGAACGGGTCGAGGTAGGGGTGGGTGCCGGCCGTCACCGCGGTCGCTCCGGCGCGGGACAGGGAGAAGTCGAAGAGGACCAGGTGCTTGACCCGGTCAGCCGCGGCCTTCCCGGACGCCGAGGTTGGCGGGCTTGATGTCGCGATGGTCGACACCGGCCCGGTCCAGGGCGACCAGCGCCTCCAGCAGGTCGGTCCCCCACCGTTCCAGCAGGTCAAGAGACAGCCGCTCGCGGCCGCGCAGCACCTCGCCCAGCGTCTCGTCGCCGGCGCTCTCCAGCACCAGGGCCTGCCGGCCGCCGACGTCGAGCGGGCCCTCGATCAGCCGCACCAGCCGCGGGCCGGTCAGCCCGGCGAGCACCCCGGCCTCGTCGGCGAGCCGCGCGGCGGCGGCGTCGTTCACCGCGACCTTGAGCACGCGGATGGCGTCCGGGCCCGAGTCGGCGATGCTCAGGTCAGTGACCAGCAAGCCGACGGCGGTCGACCCCGCGCCGAGGCGGCGTTCCAGCCGGAACCTGCCATCGATGACCGACCCCGGGGCTGCCTCCAGCGGGTCGACCACCTCCTCCGCGGGACCCGCCAGGGCCCGCTCCGCCTCGGCTAGCCGCTCCAGGAAGGACCGGACGTCCGGCAGTCGCTCGCTCACCGCGGGCCGGGTCGCGTCCAGCACCAGCGCGCGGACGGAGGATGGTACCTGCGGCAGGTCGGCCGCCAGGTCCAGGCCGCCGTCCCGGTGCAATCGCTCGCGCAGGGCCGCGCGGTCCGACGCGGCCGGGCGGCCGGCCAGCACGTAGTAGGCCAGCGCCCCCAGGGCGAACACGTCCAGCCGGATCCGGTCCGCGTCGCGGTTCCACACGCCTTCCGGCGCCTGGAAAGCCTCGGCCAGCCGCCGGTCCACGTCCACCGCGCCGGGGCGCATCACCGCGCTCGGCTGATCAGCCGCCGGGCTGCTGCCGTCAGCGGCGCCCATCAGGCCCGTGACCCCGCTGCCGGATAGCCCGGTCAGTGCCGGTCCCGCCACCGTGCCCGCGCTCTGCCAGTCACCGACCAGGACCCGCATCCCGCCCTCGGGAAGCGGACGCACCGAGACAGCGTGCGGCGTCAGCCCGCGGTGCACGACCCGGTTCCCGTGCGCGTACGCGACCGCCTCGGCGACCTGCCGGAGGAGTGCCAGCTGCTCGGCGGCTGACAAGCTGCCCGCATGGTCGGCCAGCCACAGGTCGAGCCGCTGGAACCGGTCATCAAGCGGGTACACCAGGCCGACGCCGAGTTCGCTGTCCACCATGTCCCGCGGGCGCAGCAGCCGCTCGTTCGCCAGCCGCGACATGATCCGGTACTCGTGGTCGGCGACCTGGCGGATCTTGGCCCGGGTGGTGGCCGTCGCGCCGGGCGGGGTGACCAGGAAGCGGATCCGGCCCCGGTCGGTGGTGGCCACCCGGTGGAACGCCGGCCAGTCCTGCCAGCCCTCGCCTTCCCCGAGCGGATCCTCGTCGATCACCCACGAGCCGGCCTCACGCTGGCGGCGCTGGACGATCCCGATCCGCGCCATCAGCGTGGCGATGGTCTCGTCGCGGCGGGCGGGGACGGACTGCTGCGGCGTGGCCGGCTCAAGCAGCCGCTGCGGAGATGCCCGGCAGGCCGGTACTGCTCTCGCTGCCGTCCAGGCCGAACAGGTCTAGCCGGGAAGCGGGCGCCAGCAGGCATCGGAGGCCGGGGTGATGCAGGAAGACAGACTCTTGGACGAACGGCACGACCGTGCGTGCATCGGGGATAGCGGCGCCGGTCTCCTGCGCCCAGCGGATCAGCTCGTCCTGGAGCTTGCTGGCCAGCCGCTGCGCCTTGCGCCGGGCGAGCTTGAGCGGGGAGTCCTCGGCGCGGTGACCGTCCCGCCGCCAGGTCAGGTCGTCCCCGCGCAAGGTGCCCGAGTAGTACTTCAGCTCCACCAGGTGCAGCCGGCGCCTGCCCAGCACCAGCAGGTCGACCTCGTGCCACTTGCCGTGGCCGTCGCGGAACTCGAAGTTCGACCAGGCCCGGAACGGCGCGGTCGCCGGGCAGCAGGGACCGGATGAGGCTGAGACCCTCGGCCTCGTGGGTGAACTGGGAGGGGGTCACCTCACTCCAGCGCTGAACCGGCTGCGCCACGGTGCCGTCTCCTCCAGATGCCGCAGGGATCCCCGCCGGACGACGGGTCCCGGAAGTCCATCCTGCCAGCAGTTGCCTGCAATCGGAGACAGATGATCACCGCCAGCAGAAGAACCTCAGACTTTGCCCGCACTGGCTCGCACTAATTGCCCCGGTTTGCGTGCCTTACCTTGGTGCAGCGTCACCGTCGCCAGCACTGCGAATTTCCTTTTCGCCGCCTGATAACAGTAATGCAGCTCAGGTCCGTTTGGCATCTATACCAGCGTGCGGTCGCCGTCCGTGGAAGCACCTCAGCTTTGACCGTGCCCCCCCGCACGCCAGAGCGAGCATTCATTAATTGCGGACTGGTTCAGCTGGATACGCGGAGGGGCCGTCTGGATAAGGACAGCGTCCGGCAGGGTGAGCAGCGCGGCGCCGACAAACGAGCTGCGACGGCCAGGGGAGGGAACGCTAACTTCGATCTTGCCCGTTTTCAGCAGCTGGTCAAGACCGCTCTGCAGCCATTCGATCGGAACTGGTTGTCGTACTCCGCGTGCAAAATGGGGTTCGGCCAACCGGTGACAGTCAAGTCGGCTGCAGGACAGGCGATTCAAAGAGCGTACAGGCAGCCTTCTTATCAGGCATAAAGAGATCATCGCCCATTTAGCGTGCGGCCATATCCCGGAGCAGCTGGGTGGTCGCGGCCGGGGTGAGTGCGGAGGCCCTCAGCAGGGTGAAGGCCTGGGCGTGGCTGGCGACGTCTGGCGGGCTGTCCAGGATGATCCCGCCGCAGGGGCCGGGCAGGTGGACTACGCCTAGGCTCGGCGCGTCGGCGAACGGAGGATCGAGAGCGGTCCGCTGGCGCTGGCGGGGTGGGCTCCGGCGGTGAACGGGAGGACCTGGAGGGTGATCTGCGGGTGGGTGGCGGTCAGCTCGGCTAGGTGAGTCAGCTGGGCGCGCATGACTTCGGGGCCGCCGACGACCTGGTGTAGGGCGGCCTCGCCGATGACTACGGCCAGGTCGGGCTTCCGCTCCCCCAGGGTTAGGTGCTGGCGGGTGAGCATCGCCTCGAGGAATAGGTCCTGCGTGTCGGGCGGCAGGGCAGGGTCGGCGGCGGCTAGCGCGCGGGCGTACTCCGGGGTCTGCAGGAGGTCTGGGATCTGCTGGGGCTGGTAGGTCTGGATCTGGGTGGCGGCTGACTCGGTGATGAGGTAGTCGAGCCAGGTGCCGGGGAGGACGTCGGTGTAGGGGCGCCACCAGCCGTGGTCTCGGTGGGGGTGGGCGATGGCGGTTAGGGTCTGCTGCTCTTGGTCGCCGACGCCGTACTCGGTGAGGAGGTCGCGGAGGTCTCGGGGGCGGATGCCGCGCTGGCCGGACTCGATGCGGCTGATCTTGGAGCGGTCGCATTCTAGGATGCGGGCGGCGTCGTCTAGGCGGTAGCCGAGGCTTTCGCGGTAGCGGCGCAGGGCCGCGCCTAGCAGGCGGCGGCGTACGGGGGGTGTTTCTACCACGGTTGTTCCTCTCCGTTTGGGAGGTCAGAGCAGGTCCAGGGCGGGCGGCGGGTAGGTCACGGTGAACCAGATGATCCAGCCTTGGCGGCCGCCGGCGGCGCCGTAGGTGGTGGCCAGCTGCTGCAGGAGGTACAGGCCGTGGGGGCACTCGGCGGGCTGGCTGAGATCCGGGTTCCAGGTGCTGCCTTGGTCCCGCACCTCGGCGTAGACGTAGTCGCTGGTGAAGTCGTGGACGGTGATGGCGAACTGGCCGCCGGGGCGGTGGCTGTTGCTGTAGAGGCAGGCGTTGGCGGCGAGTTCCCAGGCGACGGCGATCACGTCGTCGGCGACCGGGCACTCGGCCAAGAAGGACCGGAGTGCGGCCCTGACGTGCTGGCCCTGGTCGATGTGGCCGGGGTAGGTGCGCTCCAGCGTGGGAACCGGCCAGGCGGATGCGGCGGTGCCGGACTCGGATCGGCATTGGTTTGTCGTCACCGCGGAACCTCCTGCGGCTCGCCCGCCTTGTTACGGCGGTTCGAGGCCTTGCGCCACCGGAGTAGTGGCATCATTACTGCCAGGATGCACTAACACTTAAGTAATATGCAATAGTGCAAGTGAACTAGTGTGGATGGGAGTTAGGGGCATGGTCTCACGCGGCAACCCGGAGCAGAACCCGACCCTGCGCGGGCGTCGGCTGGCGATGGAACTCCAGCGTCGGCGGGAGGCGACCGGTCTGAGCCGGGAGGAGGTCGCGCGACGGCTGGAGTGGTCGACTTCCACGCTCTTCCGCATGGAGACCGGCCGCAGCCGACCCCAGCCGGGCAACGTCCGGACGCTGCTTGAGCTCTATGGCGTTACCGGCCCCGAGCGTGACGGCCTGATCCAGCTGACCCGGGACGCCCGCAAGCCCGGCTGGTGGCATTCCTTCCGCGATGTGCTGCCGAACCCGTACGAGGTCTACATCGGCCTGGAAGCCGGCGCCGCCTCGCATCCGAAACTTCGAGCCCATCGTCGTACCTGGCCTGCTCCAGACCGCGGACTACGCTCGCGCGATGTTCCGGAACGGCCCCAGAGAGCTTGACCGCGACGAAGTCGAACGCCGCGTCGAAGTCCGCTTGGCCCGGCAGGAGATACTGGCCCGCGACAACCGGCCGCGGCTATGGGCCGTGATCGACGAGGCGGTTATCCGCCGTCTCGTCGGCGGCACCGAGGTAATGCGCGGGCAGCTCCACCACCTGGCCGACGCCGCCCAGCAGGGCAAGACCACCATCCAGGTCGTGCCTTACCGGGCAGGCGCACATGCCGGAACCACCGGGCCGTTCGTCATCCTGGACTTCGAAGAGCCCACTGACCCGGCGGTGGTGTACGTCGAGACGCTCGCCGGCGACATCTATCTCGAAGAGCGTTCTGATGTGAACCGCTATACGCTTGCATTTGACCGGCTGGTGGCCGCCGCGCTGCACCCTGACGACTCCGTGCGGTTGATCGAGCAGGCAGCCGACACCATGACGTAGCGCAGTAACAGAGGAGGTGCGCGGGATGACCGAGACCGAACTGTCCTCCGCCGAGTGGCACAAGAGCAGCTACAGCAGCCAAGACGGCAACTGCGTGGAAGTCGCGCGGAACCTGCCGGGGCTGGTGGCGGTGCGCGACTCCAAGGAGCCGGGCGGGGCGAAGCTCGTGGTCTCGCGGGAGACCTGGCGGGTGTTCGTCCGGGGCGTCCGCGGCTAGCAACCTCAGGGAGGGGGCTGCCCGTGGATGATGTCGCGTAGCTGGGCTGGCGTCGGCCACGGTGGTTTTCTGTGGATCATGCGATGGCAGTTACTGCACAGCAGAGCCAGATCCCGGATGGTGTTGGCGCGTTCTCCGGTTTGATGCAGCGGCTCCACGTGGTGGCATTCGATAAAGCCCTGGCCCCGATCCCCGTAGGTCTGCCTGAAGTCAAAGCCGCACGCTTCGCACGCGAGCGCACCGCCGCGCGCCAGCACGCTGCGGATCTTCTTCTCGCGCAGCGCGGGCTTTCGCTCCCATACTCGGTGCAGGCGCAGCAGGTATCGGCCTTCCATGACGCTGTCGTACTCGTCGCCGACGAGCTGCGAAGCGTTCCCTGGTTCGTCGTTCTCGGCGGCCTGACGCAGACTCTGGGCAAAACGATGCATCTGCTCGTAATCGTCGAGAAATTCGTCGAGGACTTCCTTGTCCAGCTTGCTGCCGTTACTCGGAGGTCCGACGTAGTCGGGGTGCACGGTGGCGATGTTGTAGGTCTTACGAGCTACGCCAGCGGCGTTGCGGAAGTTCGGCAGCCGGGATTCGAGAGGATGCATCGACATCCGCTGCAGCAGGCCGGACAGTTCTTCGAACGCGAGGATCGCTGTCGTCGAGCTGGCGCCAGTCATTCTGAGCGACCAGATCGCACGCCAGGACGAGCTCTTCCCACTCCCAGTTAATCCTGTGCGGCCCCTCCGGCATGTGCTGATGGTAAGCGGTTGCGTTTGGCAACGCGTTGCGTTTGGCAACAGGCCTCGCGCAGCTGATGAGTTCCGCTGTTGCACCTTTCCTATTGCGACAGGATCGCCTGGTGGCGCTGCCTCGTTACCGTGAGCAGTTCATGACGGAGCTGCTCCCGGGTACGGCCGCGGGTCTTGGTCGCGTGGCAGTTGGGGCACAGCGCGATCATCTGCTCTGGGTGGTCCGGGCCGCTCTGGGCGAGATCCTGGATGTGGTCCACATCCAGGATCGGGCGTCCGGCATCGGTGATGTCCTGCGGTTCACCCGTGCAGCTCGGGTTCTCGCAGTGCCCTTCGCTGCGCAGTAGCACGGCACGGCGCGCCGACTCCAGGCGCAGGATGTCCACGCTGATCCTCGGCTGGCCAAGCCTGGTGCCGCGATCGCCGGGACCGACTCCGATCCCGCACAGGCGGCGGTACTCCTCTTCGAGCGGGCTCCTGGCTACGATCACGTCGCCGGCCGGGACCTCATCGTCAGCGATGGCAGCGTCCGCGAGCCCCGCATCAGCCAGGATCGTGTCGTCATCGGCGTCCTGAAGGTACCTATCCGCATCGCCGCTACCGCCGCGAGGCGGGCCTCGCCCGAGTACCGGACGAGATCGTAGATCGGTGCGGTCAGGCCGCCCATTGGCTGGTGGTGGGCGAACCAGCGCAACGGCGCGTTCTGGTGCGCGGGTGGCACCGGGCGTGGACCGGCAAGATCCCAAAGGCCAGCGTGGTACAGCGCCGCGACTGGGTAGTGCGGCCGCGGATGTTCCCCGTGACGTTCGAGGAACTCGCCGAGCGCGGCCTCCGTCTCGGACCATTCCGCCATTCGCACGAGGCCCTGATGGGCGCGGCCGAACGCCCACAGCAGGGTCAGCGGCTGGTAAAGCGCCAGGCGGCCATCCGGCGACCGGTACCGGCGCAACGCGGCAAGCTGCTCGATCAGCTCACCTACTGTCAGGCCAGGACCGCCTGCGTCACCTCGAAGCCGAGACGGCTCAGCAAGCGTCCGACGGTCGCCGCCCCGCCGCTGAAGTCGGGGGCGGCAAGCGGTTCCTGGCCGGGGAGGAAGCCGTGCGCGGCACCCACGATCGCCTTTGAGTCGTAGGTCTTGCCGTCAACCACCAGCCGGTACGAGCGGGCCGCGCCGAACCCGTACTTCTCGAGGAACCAGTCCTGGCCAAGCCGGTCATACTCCGCCACGGCCTGGAGAATCTCGCGGCGGGACAGCTCCGGCAATGCCACACGGCCATGGTAAGCGCTTGCGTCTGGCAACGCCTTGCCATCGGGCCGCCTATACCCGACCTGGAGTGCGGAGACACCGTGATCGGCTACATCGTGGTGCACGCTCTGAGCCTCGAATGAGGTAATGGCTACCTTCACCGGGTCTGACGACCTGCGGGGTGCGGAGTTCACCGGCGTGGACTTGCGCGGCGCGCTCGGTTCGTCGAGGCTATCTGTCGGCGGTGGCCCCGTCCGTCGAGGCCGAGCTCAACCGCCGGTTTCCCGGGCGCGGGGACCGGGCCGCAGATCCGGCGGGCCTGCGCGGGGCCTGTGTCGCGGGTGGAGCGTACCTGGGCGGTCACGCTTGAGCGGGTCGCGGCGATGCCCTGCCGGGCACGGTGGACGTCTCGGTCGGCGGCGTAGTGGCCGTTCGCGCGGGGACGCTGCGGCACCTGGTCATGGCCACGATACCTGGCTGGGCTGGGCATTTCAAGGCAATTTACCCACACCCCGGGCCGGCCGCGCTAAGAAAACATCAGGCTAAAGCCACGTCGTCGATGCAGCCAGCACAAGGGGGGCACAATGCCCGAAGAAATTACGGCCGGACAGAATTGGACTGGGAAGCCCTAGAGGCCGCTGGATGGGACTTCCTCATCACACGGGCCAAAAGGCCAGGCGATCCGCAAAACAACTAACACCCAAGTAAACGAAATACTTGCTAATGCGAAGGGCCAGCCGAAAATGGAACTTCGACCTTGAACACGACCGGGCCGCAATGGGGCAACGACTCGGACGCCTCGTGGACCGCAGCTGCCAACACTGGAACGAAGGACCAGCCCGGCGGCGGGCTGACTATTTCCGGATCGTCAATGTTTCTCAACGAAAACGGAGTCGGCGGCGGGTTCTACCGGGAAAGCCGCCTCCCTCGGCCTGATCGCATCAGAGCGAATGTCCGCTGACGCCAAATTTATTTTTGGATCAAGCAGATGACCGCCATGGTCGTTTGGGCCGACAACTCAATCTAGACCCTGACTTAGTGGGTAGCTCCGTAAATTCGTCTGTGGTTGTCAGGCGGCCTGGGAGAGGGTGGCTTGCGGGCTGGTGGCGGCTTGCTCGCGTTGGCTGATGCGGTGGAGCAGTTCGGTAAGGTCATCGGCGGTGAACTTCCAGTTGAATGGCCAGGTGGTGCGGTTGTAGCGGTTCACGAAGGCCAGCAGGGCATAGCTGAGGGTGCCCAGGCCGGGGAAGTCATTGGGCGTGAGGACTTTCTTCTGGATGACGGAGAAGAAGATCTCGTCGGGTAACCCCGGCGCGTTGCCGCGCCGGGGTCCCTGAGCGTTGCTGTCATGCGGCCTCGGGGAGGGCGGTCTGTGGTTCGGGCTGGGGTAGGCGTTCGAGGTAGCGGGCGTGCTCGGCGTCGCCGCGGCGCAGGCCGCGCGGAGGTTACTTTGCTTGCGGGACTGTCGTTTTCCCTGCCGGCGGCGCGAGTCCGACGAGCTTGGAGAGGAATCGGTCGGCTTGCTCGGGGAAGGGCGGCCAGGGCAGGTCGGGCTCGTTGATCCGCAGAGACAGCATCCCGATAACGGCCGTCCGGAGGTCGAGGGCGACGGTGGCGGCGTCCCCTGGCGAGGCAACCCCAGCGTCCATGCAGCGCTGCCACCGCAGCCGCGGGGGGCGGGTGCGCGCAGGGGCCTCCTTGAAGGGCAGTGCCGACCTTGCTCTCGTGCATCACCTTGTAGATGCCGGGATGCTCCATGCACCCAGGCCGCCTGCGCCAGGATCCGTGCGCGCAGGCCGAGAGCGGGGTCCTGGTGTGCGTCCTCGGCGTCATCCGCAGCCTGGAGCATCTCCGCATGGCAGCGTTGCATGGTCGCCGCGACGAGCGCCGTCACGGTCTGGGAGAGTACAGGTAAACGGAGGTGGGGGACACCAACACCGCGCGTGCGACCGCGCGCGCGCAGCGACAAGGCCTCGTCGTCGGCTGAAGATCCGGCCGAGCATCTGCACGGCGGGGGCGGAGACTCGATCTCCTCCCGAGTCGCTCCCCCTGCCCGCGCGCGTTGGGGCGGCGAGGGCCGGCGGGAGGCCCGCCCGGGGTGGTGTCGTCCATCGCCCGGTCATTCTAGCTTCGCGGGCTTGCATGGCCGGCCTGACGATACGTTTGTTCATGCAAGGACGGTTGTCCACATAACTTAAGGGGATCGCAATGCCGCTAACGCTGCAAGAGGCTCAGACGGTCATCGCGGGCGCACACAGCGCGCCGCCAAGATAGGCGCACTGGTCACGGTCGCGGTCGTCGACGAAGGCGGACACCTGCAGGCCCTCGGCCGCATGTACGCGCGGCGCCGCTCTGAGCCCGGATCGCCGAGACCAAGCGGCCATCTCGCCCTCTCCCGCGACGGCGCCGCACTGCGCCAGCGGCAGGAGGACAATCCTGGCTTCTTCGCCCAGCTGGACCGGGCCATGCGGGTGCCGATCCTGGCGGGCGCCGGCGCGGCCCTCATCCTGCGGGGTGACACCGTCCTGGTGCGCTGTCGGTAAGCGGCGGAATGGCGCCGGGGCAAGACGACGAATGCGCAGAAGCCGGGCTTACTGTCCTCGCTCCCTAGATGGATGATTCCAGGGGGAACGGTTACACTTAGTGGTCGTAGCCGGTTAGTGATCTCATGACTGGCTGGCCGGTTTTGTTGTTGTGCCAGATCGCGGCGGTCAGCGCGAGGATGCGGGCCAGGACGCGGGCGATGATGCCCTCGGGGGTCTTGCCTCCGTGCCGTTCCAGGTCAAGCTGTCCTTTGAAAGTCCAGTTGACTGATTCGATGACCTGCCGCAGCGGCTTGAAGAGCTCCTGCCCGGCGCGGCTGGCCTCGCCCTTGCGGGCCGGGCGCAGCAGCGTCAGCTCACGCTCGGTCAGCTCAGCTTCGAAGCTGCGGCCGAAGTAGTTCTTGTCGCATGGTATGCCCCGGATGGGCGTCCGCCACGTGCAGGGCCCTCCAGCATGCCCAGCAGCGTCTCGCGCTCGTCCGCCTTCGCCCCGGCCAGTGCGAACAGCACCGGCAGGCCGGACAGCGTGCACACCAGGTGCAGCCGCAGCCCCCAGAAATACCGGGAGTGACTGGCGCAGTACCCGTACGCTGCCCACCCCGCCGTGTTACTGCGCGTGACCGTTTCCCGTGACCGGCCGCACTCCACCGGCGTGGAGTCCACCACCCAGACGTCATCGCTCCATAGCGAGGTGTCCATCGCCAGCATCCGGATAACGCGGATGAACAGGAAGAAAGCCTTCCGCATCCGCTTGTTGTACCCGGACTGCCCGATCCGCCGCGGGAACATGCCCGCCAGGTTCTTGTTCACGTACCGCAGCCAGCGCCGCTCGGAGGTGAACCCGAGAAGCGCGGACATCACCGCCATCGCCAGCAGTTCCGCGTCGCTGAGCGTGAGCGGAGTGCCGGTCGCCGGGCGCGCCGGGGCAAGGTCCGGCCAGTCCGCCAGCATGTCATCGATCTTCACGTAGAATGCGGTTGCGAGAGTCTCTATGTCGTTGTTCACAACTCTGACTATGGAGACTCTCGCCTCCATTTCGCACCTACCCCCTGGAATCACTCATCTAGTAGCGCAGCCCTCACAAGTCCCTGACTGGGTCTTGGTGACTGCGTTGCTGTCGTGCGGCTTCGGGGAGGGCGGTCTGTGGTTCGGGCTGGGGATGGCATTCGAGGTAGCGGGCGTGCTCGGCGTCGGCGCGCGGGGAGCGGAAGAACCGGCCACCTGTTCACGGCTCCACGCCGTACGATCACCTCGTGATCTTGCGGTGCACGAGAAAGCTCCTGGCGATCATGGCCCCGGCGGTCGCCGATCCGGCGCCTGCGCCGGATCCCGAGGACTGGTACGCGAACCTGTTGTCGTTCGACCGGCGCAAGTGCCTGCTGCTGACCCATTCGGCGACGCTGTTCACGATCTTCGAGGCCGACGTGACGGCATCGGCTTTGCGGGCCACACGCGAGCTGATCACCGGCCTCATCGGGCGGGAACTCCGCCGCGAGGAGCTGCCAGCGGGGACGTTCGGCGACCTGGGGCAGCAGGAGGTCGTGCTCGCCAAGACGGCGGACCGCAGCGTCCTGGGCTGCATGAACGACATGGCGTTCAGCTGCGAGCACGCCATCGGCGGAGCGGGCGGCCTCGCCCGCACCGACCTGGCCGAGCTCAACCAGGCGCTGCGGCGCAACATCAACAGCGCCCGCGGTTACTGCCCTCCCATCGAGCTGGCCGTCCGGCGCCTTCCAGTCTGACGGTCGCACACCCTGGAGCTCTGCTTCCGGGTCGGCGTGGTGGGATCGCCCTAAAGTGCAGTCTCCATGCGGAGGCGCTTTCGTTCCATTTCGATGATGCGGCGCTCGGCCTCTACCTGGCTGCCGACTTCCTCGGCGGCCTTGAGGTCGGAGACGTCGACAGCGTCGGGGCTTTGGTCCTTGAGCTCGCTGCGGCGGACGTACTCGTCGAAGAGGATGGCCTTGGTCGCGAGGATCTCGAGCATGCGCTGGTCCACGGTGTGCTCGGCCAAGAGGCGGTGCACGTCGACCGAGCGGACCTGGCCCATGCGGTGGCAGCGGGCGATGGCCTGGTCCTCGATCGTGGGCTTCCACTGCGGCTCGGTGAGGATCACCACGGACGCGGACTGGATGTTCAGGCCTACTCCCCCGGCCTGGATCTGGCTCACCAGGACCGCGGGTCCTTGGTGGTCCGAGAACTGGTCGATCATGCTCTGCCGGTGGACCGGCGGGGTGCTGCCGGTCAGCGGGCCGAACACAGCACCGCCGGACACTGGGCCGCCGGACACTGGGCCACCGAGAACGGCGGCGATGGTGTCGAGGACCTCGCGGAAGTACGAGAAGACCACGACCTTGCGTCCGTTGGCGGCCGCTTCCTCGACTATCTCCACCAGTCGGCCGAGCTTGGCCGAGTCGGCGGGGCGCCCGGGGGCGTAGGCGGCCCGGCGCATGGCCATGAAGTTCCCCGCGGCCACGGCGTGCCGGTAGGCGTCCAGGTCGCGGGTCTTCAGCTCGACCCAGTCCTCGATGCTGACGCGGGGCGGGAGCTCTTCCAGGACATCGGACTGGTTCCTGCGAAGGTAGACGGGCGCGACCGAGGTCCGGAAATGGCCGGCGCCGATCAGGCCGTCCACGTTGGTGACGCGCAGCATCAGGTCGGGGCGCAGGTGGCTGACCAGGACCTGGAACTCCTCGACCCGATTCTCCATCGGCGTGCCGGTGAGGAACAGGACGCGGTTCGTCGTGCCCGCCCACTGCCTGACGGCCTTGGTGCGCTCGGCGGACATGTTCTTGGCGTAGTGGGCCTCGTCGACCACCAGCATGCCGAGGTCGACCCCGGGGGGCCTGGACAGCGACTTCAGGGAGTCATAGGTGGTCACGGCGATACCGCCGGTGCGTGCCCACGCGCGGAGGTTCTGCTGGCGGTCCGGGCCGTGCAGGCGGTAGGACCGCAGCTCGCTGTGGCGGCTGATCTCGTGCGTCCAGTTGACCAGGACGCTGGCCGGGCAGACGACGAGGAAGTGCCGGTGGCCCTCGACGTGGAGATGGCACATGGCGGCCAGTGCCTCCACGCTCTTGCCCAGGCCCATCTCGTCGCCGAGCATCGCCCGCTCCTGGCAGAGCGCGAACTTCGCGCCGAACGCCTGGTAGCCGCGCAGGGACGCGCGCATCAGCGAGAGGTCGAGCGGGTACCGGTTGACCCGCCGCGCTATGTCGGCCGGGATGAACCCCTGGCCGGCCTCGACGTCGGGCGCGAGCTCGCCGACCTCGATGAGCAGCCCGTTGTAGAAAACGGCGCGTTCCTCGTAGTCCTGCCACAGGCCGGCCGCGTCGGGCGTTTTGGCGCCCAGGGCCGCGAGAATCGCCTGGAGCCGGGTGTCTAGGCCCGCCTGATGCACGGATCTCATCAGGGTTTCGAGCTCGGTCAGGGCGCTCCGGGATTCCTCGCGCTTGCGGCGGCCGGAAAAGAACATCTTCAGGCGGCTGGCGGCCCGGCCTGCCTCGGTCAGAACACCGTCGAGCTCGGTGGCTAGGTGGCTGAGTTTCTCGTTATCCGGCGAGACCGCCTGGCGGGCTACCCCGTAAGCGTAGAGCTCGGCCAGCAGACTGGTCTGCTGCTGCGGGCGAGCATCGGGGTCGACCCGCAGCCGGACGCTTTGCGTCATCGCCGTGTAGAGCTGCCGTGCCGCGGCGATGATCTGCGTGGCGGTCTGGGGTCCGACGCCAGGTATCTGCTGGAGCCTGGGCAGGCCCGCGGCCGCCGCCTGGCCGACGGTACGGTAGCCGGCGGCCTCGATGGCCCCCAGCCGGAGCCTGCCCTGGGTGGTGTCCTTGAGTCGTGCCAGCGGAAGCTCGTCCAGCTGCTGGCGCACGACGTCATCCCGGGCTATCTCGTACGCGGCCCGGGCCGTGCGGAGCCGGGCAGCGGGCGCGGCGACCGCCGCGGAAATACCGGTCCTGAGGGCCCGGGCCTGGCCGACGAGCGTGCGGGGAGCCAGGCCGTCCCGGTCCTCGGGCGGGGGTTCGACCTCACTGAGCCTCTCCGCGGTCACGCGGGCACCTCACCCCGATCGAAGTACGGCCGCCAGGGCAGGTTGACGCTTACTGCATCGAACGGAAGGTCGTCGATGCCCTGCAACGCTCCGCGGATGTACCGGACGTCAGGAAATCCCGTAGCCGGGACCTCGGCAAGAGCCAGGATGTGCTGAGCGGGCATGTTTCGCCCGACGCCGACCTCGCTCCTGGCGACGGCTGAACGTCTCCGCGCCGCGCCTGCGGCCCTTCACCTCGAGGAACAACAGGGACCCGTCGGCCGTTCGGCTCTCGATGTCGTAGCCCTTGTTGCTGGGCGGCATCTCGACCGGATCGTGTCCCAGGGCGCGTTCGATCGCCATCACGGCATCGAGGGCGGCCCGTTCGACCGCGGAGCGGTCCCGCGCCAGCGCGGCGACGTCGCTGGGCGCCGCGCCTTGCCGGGAGGCCAGCAGCCCGGCGGGCACGACCAGCGCGCCGGCCGTGACGACCGGCGGGAGCGACGACAGCTGCTGTTCCGCGTTGAGGTCTTCGAGGCGCTGCTTGAGGCGGGCCTGAAGCTCCTCGGCCCGCTGGCGCGCGTTCGCCGAGTTCATTCCGCTGCGCGGAAGCTTGCCGGCCAGCTCGCGTTCCCTGAGCTGGCTGGCGCGATGATCCCAGTAACGGATCTCCGACTCCAGCCTGGCCCTGACGGCCGCGGTCGTCCGCTCGACGCGGTCGACGGTCCGGCGCCGCACTTCCTCCAGGTGCGCCCGGGCGAGCCCGACCCCGTAGCCGACCGCGGCATCCTCAAGGTCGGCGCGGACCCATCCGCCGTCGATCACCGGCGTCACGAGCGCTGATCTCATCGGCGGTGGCGGGACGGAGATCCAGGTAGGGCGCCCATCCGGCGGCGTAAGCGGATCCTTCGGGGTCGACGCTGACGAACTCGAAGCGCTTGGAAATGACCCGGCGGTTGCCGGCCTCGTCGGCCCGGCCGTCGACCACCGAGTGCTGCAGGTAGACCAGTACATGCGGGACCGTGCCGGGGTCGTTCGCATCGACCAGCACGGCCCCCTGCCTGAGCAGGCTGTCGTAGCGCTCCACGATGAGGTCGATCGTCCCGTCGAGCAGCGGGTGGCCGGGGGTCACGTACTCGGCCACCGGGCCTCGCCCGGCCGCGATGAAATCCTTCTCGAAGGTCACCCGCTCGTACCGGCGCAGCAACGGAGCTCCGGTACCGATCTGCCGGTCCCGGCGGCGCAGTTCGGCCGGGACGTTGCTGATCTCGAACCGGCCCGGCTCGCGTTCCCTGATGGCTCCGCCGAGGTGCGCGAAGGCCGTCAGGAAGAACGAACGGATGAAGTGCGGCTGGAGCTTCCTGGCCTCGGCGCGCTCCATCTCCTCCCGGATCCGCTCGACGTCGCCCGCCGTCATGACGTCGCTGACCAGCGCACGCTCGTGGACTACCTGCCGCAGCGCGTCGCCCACGGTGGCGTCCACGACGGTCGAGAGGCTCTGCTTCACCTCGGGTCGCTCGCCGTACCTGACCGCTTCGATCAGCAGGTCGCGCAGGCTCCTGCGGTGGAACGCCTCGCCGAGGACGTCGAAGACCTGATCGCCGAGCGCCTTACGCTGCTCGTCCAGCTTCTCGAACAGCCGCTGGAAGACCTGGCCCTCGCGGGTGTCCTCGGCCACCAGGTTCCACAGGTGGCAGACCTCGGTCTGGCCGATGCGGTGCACCCGGCCGAAGCGCTGCTCGATGCGGTTCGGGTTCCACGGCAGGTCGTAGTTGACCATCAGGTGAGCACGCTGAAGGTTGATGCCCTCACCTGCGGCGTCGGTCGCGACGAGGACCAGGACCTCCTTGTCGTGGATGAAGGCTTCCTGGATCTTCCTGCGCTGGTCGCGAGGCATGCCGCCGTGGATCGAGACGACCGCGTCTTGGCGGCCCAGCAGCTCGCGAAGCTTGCGGACGAGGTAGTTCAGGGTGTCGCGGTGCTCGCTGAACACGATCAGCTTCCGCTGGTTGCCGTCGCCGTCATGCATCTCGGGCGTGTGCTGGAGGATCCGCGACAGCTCCTCCCACTTCTTGTCGGTACCCGAGTCGCGCAGCTGGCGGGCGAGCTCTTCGAGATCGGCCAGGGTCGCGATCTCCTGCATCAGATCGGCGATGGTCCGGGCCGCCGACGCCTCGTCGACCAGTTCCTCCTCGAGCTCTTCGAGCTCTCCTTCGGGAAGGTCGTCGAAATCGAAGTCATCGTCCATGCCACGGATGCCATTCCGGACCATCAACGCAGCCAGCTCGGCGCCCCGGCGACGCGTCCGTTCTTCGCCAAGCCGCTTCTCCAGGCGCTTGCGCCGACGGGACAGGGACTGGTAGATCGCTTCGGGCGAGGAGGCGAGACGGCGCTGCAGGCCGGTGAGCGCGAACCCTACGATGGCACCCCGGCTGCCTTCTCCTTCCGCCTTGAGCCTGTCGGCGCGATTCATCTCCTCGACGACATAGTCCGTCACCCGCTTGTACAGCAAGGTTTCGTCGTCGGACAGCGGGATAGACCGCCGTGTAGGCGCGTCGTTCCGGGAACAGCGGGGTGCCGTCGAACTTGAGCAGCTTCTCTTTCACCAGCCGACGCATGAGGTCGGAGGTGTCGATCGCGTGTGACGCGTCGCGCGGTTTTCCCTCGAAACGGTCGCCGTCAAGCAGCGCGAGGAACAGCTGGAAGTCTTCCTCGATGCCGGCGTGCGGGGTGGCGGTCATGAGCAGGAAATGACGCGCCAGGGAACCGGCCAGCCGACCAAGCTTGTAGCGTTTTGTTTCCTTGGTCTCGCCGCCCATGTAGTGCGCAGCCATCTTGTGCGCTTCATCGACAATGATGAGATCCCAGTCGGTGACCGCCAGCTTGGCCTGAAGCTCTTCATTGCGCGATAGATGATCGAGGCGCGCGATCAGCAGTGACCGTTCAGCGAACGGGTTTCCGCTGCGGGCGGCCTCGATCATGTCCTTGGTCAGGATTTCAAAGTGGAGGGCGAACTTCTGCCACAGTTCGTCCTGCCACTGCTCGATCAGGCTGCCCGGGGCGATGATGAGGCAGCGCTCGACGTCGCCCCGGATCATCAGCTCCTTGCAGAACAACCCGGCCATGATCGTCTTGCCGGCACCCGGATCGTCGGCCAGGAGAAACCGGAGTGGCTGACGTGGCAGCATCTTTTCGTAGACAGCTTCGATCTGATGCGGAAGCGGGTCGAGATTCGACGTCTGGACGGCAAGGAACGGATCGAACAGGTAAGCAAACGAAATCCGCTTCGCCTCGGACACGAGCCGGAAGAGATTCCCGTCGGCGTCCATCGACCATGCCTGCCCGGCTGTCTGGACTGTGAGTCTCGCTTCGTCGTCGCGATAGAGCAGCTCCTGGTCGGCCTTACCGGTCAGCTCGTCCGTATAGGTAAGGGTCAGCGCGCTAGAGCCGTGCCAGGTGATATCGACAACCTTGACGACGCGATCTCCGAGAACACCTCGGACAAGGGCACCCTTGGTCAGATCCTCAAGTCGTGCCATAGACGACAATCACCCCATGATATATACCGCTGGTCGGCACATGACCGTTTCCGGCCCCCTCAGCGCCGAGCCAAGCCTAGTTGCGGATCCACCGGTTCAGCCGCAAACCGGGTCTCAATTCGGCAAAGTGCCTTTGAAGACCCTGGCTGTGGTGCCAGGAGATGTGGATGACGTCTACGGTCGGCTGCTGGGGCCTAAAGCCACGCCTCCTGGCGCGATGTTCGGTGAGTTCGTTCAGGGGACCAGGTTCCAGGTACACCCGCCGTTGGCCTGGAAGGCGTAGACGCCGCTGAGGCTGATCGTCTCCGGGCCGTCGAAGTTCCCGTTCGCGATGATGCTGGTGAGGCTGCCATCGGTGCTGTTCAGTGTGGCGTAGTAGCAGTCGTTGGCGCCCGCGTTCCCGCTGCCGTTCGTGTGGTACGTGCCCGGCTTGATGTCCTGGCCGACGACGAATGTCCCGTCAGAGCTGATGGTGTTCGCCTGGACCTCGCCGAGTTCCTGCTTCAGCGTCTGCTGCTCGCCCGCCACGGTCTGCTGCTGGGACTGCAGCGCGGCCTGCTTGCTCTGGTAGGTGCCCTGCAGCGCGGCCTGTTTGCTCTGGTAGGTGCCCTCAGCGCGGCCTGCTTGCTCTTGTAGGCGGCTGCCGCGTTCGCGTTCGCGGTCTGCTGCGCGGTCGCCGCCGTGGTGCGCGCGGCGGCTACCGCGGCGTTGTCGGTGCTGACCTGCGCCTGCAGACCCGAGACCTGGCCGCGAAGCGAAGACGCCTGCGCCTGTGATGCCTTGTACTTGGCCTGGCTGACGCCGGTGGAGTGCCCCGCGGCGCCGATGGCGACGCCGACGCCAAGCACGGCCACTAGACCGACGCCGATCACCGCGCGGCGCGGCCACTTTCTCGGCGTCGGCTGGGGCTCAAGCTGCTGCGGCAGTTCCTGTGTGGTATTCATCTGGGAGCCTTAGAGTTGCTGTAATGGTTTACGTCGGTGGTGGCCGCGCTCAGCTTGTCGTCCTGGTGCTGTCCCATGCTCACGTGTAGCACCGTGGCACTTTCCGCGCTAGGGCCGAAGGTCGCACTGCACGTCATTTACTGCTAGCAGGCGTCGTGTACCCGTCATCTACTATCACCTGCTTTAGTCGGGAAAGGGCGAAAGGCCCGGAAATGGGAGCGGGAACACGGGAAAATTTCCGGGCGTTCCCAGGCCAGGCCGCAGAAGTGTAAAACACGAGATCGCGAGCGATATGCACCTTTTGTCGCACGCAGACCGCAAGAGCCGTTGAATCCGGCACCTTTCTGGGACGGGAATCTTCCGGCTAAATTGGGTCCATAGCTGCGAGGCTACTTGCGCGTAGCGTTTATTCCAATTTTCCTTAATATCCGGGAAGCGTTAATATCCGGAAATCGAAGATTCGACTATGTCGCGGCTAGGCGCTGCATGTACCAGTGATCTCTTTCTGACACTGCTGAACCTTCAGTTACAGATATTCCGGTTAACATAACAATGTGGCGACGAATTATTTCTGCATGTCTATGCCCCGGACGTGACTATAAGGCTGGCCGGGGCGGGGAGCCCCGTCGTTCGGTAGAAAGAATTTAAATTCTCCTCTGGAGGCGTGGCGGGATCGTGGACGCAGGCTCACGGGCCTGCGTGGAGGTGACGGGGCCCAGGCCACGCGAGCGAGCCTGGTCAGCCAGGGCTGGTGAGCAGGCGGGACAGGACCTCGTCGATCGCCCCGGTGCCGGCCATGGTGGCCGCGTCGGGTGAGTCCGAGCGGGCGCGGAGGGCGAGGAGGCCTTCATCGTCACCGCCCGCACCATGACCGACGCCGAGAAAAGGACCTTCCACAGGAAGGCACGATGACCATGACGAAGCATTCCGAACAGCTCCCCGGCCAGCGGTGGAACTCGAGCGGCTGGCCGAGTACTACGACACCCACGACACCAGCACGGAAATGGACAACGGCGACTGGGTCGAACCGCAGCCGATGGCCACCACCTCGCTCCGCCTGCCTGCCGACGTGATCGACCGGCTGAAGCAGCAGGCGCGAACCAGGCACGTGCGGTACACCACTTACGTACGCGCGATCCTTGAGCGCGCCGCCCGCGGGGGCTCGCCACCGGAGTGGGTCGAGTATTACCGAGCGGCTAGATCGGATCGAGCGCGCCCTGAGCGCTGGGCTTCCCCGCGACGATCAGAAGACGGCCTTAAACCCCGGTTCGGGACATGGGGCATCGAGCCCGCGGAGGTCAGAGATCCAAGAACGCGCGTAGGATGCGCCGCATGGCGGCCAGCTCATCGGGTGTGACGGCGCCAAGGCGGTGGTCGAGGCGCTGATATGCCACCGCCCGCATGTCTTCGGGCCGGGTGAAGGAGGGAAGCTTGCTCAGGCCAGACGATGGTGAAGCGATCGGAACCTGGTGACGAAGGCCCCGGTCCCGGCTCGTGACGGGTACCACGAAGACGACCGCATGCGGCAGGGCCAGATGCCGCGGTCCGGAGACAACGACGACCGGCCGCCGGCCAGCCTGCTCCGATCCGATGACGGGATTAAGGTCGGCCAGCCATACATCGCCAGGTCGCAGCGGCTCGCTCACTCGTGGTCCAGGCCGTCAGCTACGGCAGGATCCCACTCGGCCAATTCATTGACGTAATCTGCCCATTCCTGCGGATCGGCCTGCAGCCGTGCGTAATCCGCCCGGACTCCCTCCCAGAACCGTGACTCCTCAGCCTTGTCGAGTGTCCGTGCGAGTGCGCCATCCATGGTGAGTTGATCTTCGTCCGCGAGCCTCTTAAGCCTGTCGCGTGTTTGCACGGAAACCTTGATGGTAGTCATTTCGGTCATACTCTAAGTATACCGGCCGCAGCGGCGAATCAACTGCGGCCGTGCGGGATCGAGCGCATGACCGCGGCCATCTCGTCCGGGGTCAGGGCGGGTACCGGCAGCGGTGCCGTGTCGTCCCGGGCGGGTCGCAGCGCGTCGGTGAGCAGGGCGAGGTAGCGCCGCCAGACCTGGGGCCTGACCTGCTCGGCGTAGGTGGCGGCCGAGGTGAGCATGAACTCGATGAACAGCACGTCGGTGGGGCGCAGGTCGGCGCGCAGCTTGCCGTCCCGCTGCGCTCGCTCGACCAAGGCGGTAACCAGCGGCTGCATCCGGGTCTTGGCGGCCTGCACCCGGTCCCGCCCGTAGGTGGCGTACATGAGGATCTCCCGCAGGCCGCGGTCGTCGCTGAGCAGCTCGCACGCCTGCTCGAGCCCGGTCAGGCCGGTCCACGAGTCCGGCTCGGCGAGCGCCTTGTCGGCGATGGCGGCCACCTGCCCGAGGCGCTCCTCGAACAATGCCTCGACCAGCGACTCCTTGTCCGGGAAGCGCCGGTAGACGGTGCCCACGCCGACCCCCGCGTGCCGCGCGACGTCGTCCAGGGTGGCCTGCAGCCCGCGCGTGGTGAAAACCTCGGCGGCAGCGCGCAGGATGCGCTGCCGGTTCTGCTCGGCGTCCCGGCGCAGCGGGCGCACCGGATGACCACGCTCCGGCTGGACCATGTTACTCCCTGGCTCTTACGACCGGAGGTTGCATCTCCGGTTGGCTCTAATGTAGCGTGAAAGAAGCGGAGACGAGACCTCCAGATAGGTGGTTTCAAGTGAGCGAAGCAAGCGCAAGCACTCCTCGGCCGCCGGGCACGCCGGCCACAGCGGCGGCGGAGCCCGACCCCCGCCGGTGGCTGATCCTGGGCCTGGTCGGGCTCGCCCAGCTGATGATCGTGCTCGACCTGACGGTTATGATATCGCCCTGCCGGACGCACAGCGAGCTCTGGATTTCTCCAACGTGGACCGGCAGTGGGTCATTACCGCGTACGCGCTGACGTTCGGCAGCCTGCTGCTGTTCGGCGGACGGCTGGGCGACCTGTTCGGCCGCAAGCTGACGTTCATCACCGGGCTGGTCGGCTTCTGGGTCGCGTCGGCGGTGGGCGGGGCCTCGGTCAGCTTCGCGATGCTGGTCACGGCGCGGGCCTGTCAGGGGGTGTTCGGCGCGCTGCTGGCCCCGGCGGCCCTGTCGATCCTGACCACGACGTTCAGCGATCCCGAGGAGCGGGGCAAGGCGTTCGCCGTGTTCGGCGCGATCGTCGGCGCGGGCGGGCTGATCGGGCTGCTGCTTGGCGGTGCGCTGACCCAGTACCTGGACTGGCGCTGGTGCCGGTACGTGAACCTGGTTTTCGCCGCCGTGGCGCTGGCCGGCGCGCTGGTCCTGCTCCCCTGGCAGAAGGGGCGCGGCGCGGCCAGGCTGGACGTACCCGGCGTGGTCAGCGTTCCCGGGGAGCGATGTTCTGCCTGGTGTACGGCTTCTCCAACGCGGCCACCCACAGCTGGCGCGCGGCGTCCACGCTGGGAATCCTGGCGGCAGGCGTGGTGCTGCTGCGTTCTTCGCCTTCTGGCAGACGCGGGCCCGCTCTCCGCTGCTGCCGCCGCGGGTGGTCCTGAACCGCAACCGCGGCGGGTCTTACCTGACCATCCTGATCGCGGGCGCGGGCATGTTCGGCATCTTCTTGTTCCTCACCTACTACCTGCAGACGACGCTGCGCTACTCGCCCCTCATCACGGGGGTCGCGTTCCTGCCGATGATCGCGGCGCTGGCGGGGTTCGCTCCAGCTGTCGAACACGTGGCTGATGCCGCGCATCGGGCCCAAGGCGCTGGTCGGGGTGGGGATGCTGCGGGCCGCGGCCGGCGGTATGGCCTGGCTGACCCGGATCGGCGTGCACACCAGCTACGCCTCCGCGGTGCTCGGGCCGCATGCTCGTGACCGGCGCGGGCCTGGGGCTGACGATCCCGCCGTCGATCAACACCGGGACCTTCGGCGTGCCGCCCTCCGGACGCGGGCGTGGCGTCGGCGACCCTCAACACCGGGCAGCAGATCGGCGGCTCGATCGGCACCGCGCTGCTGAACACCATCGCCACCAGCGCCATCGCCAGCTACATCGCGGACCTGCTGCGCAGCCACCCGGCCGCCGCCGCGCGCCCCTCAGCCCGCGGCCGTCCAGGCCGCCCGGGCCGCCGCGGCCGTGCACGGGTACACCACCGCGTTCTGGTGGACCGCGGCGATCTTCGCCGCCGGCGGCATCGTCTGCGGCACGATCCTGCGCTGGGGACCGCTGAGCCGCCAGGCAGAAGCCGGGCAGCCCGACGGCCAGGCCGGGCAGCGCCATATGCCCGCTGCCGCGCAAGTTCCGGGGAATCCGGGACAGTGACTCAGCCCGCCGCGGCGCGCTATGCGCGCCTGACCTACCGCTTCCAGGACGAGCTCGGCATAGGCTAGGCCCGAGCCTGCGGGCAACGGCATGGCCGCTCGCTGCCGGGCCGCGGCCGGACTGGCAACGGGCGGCCGAAATCGTTGATCAGCTGGCTGACGGGTTCCTCCGCCTGCTGGTAGCTGGCGGCGCTACTGCCGGTCGCCGCGAACTGGCCGAACAGCCACAACAGCAGCAACGGCTTGTGCGGCACCCTTACCTGACCGACCTGCGCCTGTCGCAGCCCGGCCAGCTGCGCCATCGGCTCGTCGCGAGTCATTAGTCGAGGCTGCCACGACCGGGGCCGTTCCGCACGGAACATGGGAGTCTGTGCCTGGCCGATTACGGGGCACTCCGCCGGTCAGACCCGAACTCCTCGCCAGTGTGGCGATGTCCTCC
>CAWEFK010000034.1:0-152201 GCA_963808315.1 uncultured Actinomycetes bacterium
ACCGAGCAATCCGGCAATGTTGTGGTGTGTGTGTGTGTGTGTGGTGGTGGCCAGGGTGGTGGAGGTTGTTGCCGTTCTTCATCAGTCGTATGCTACAACTGATGGTAGCGGTACTGGGTCCGGCCCCGGCCGTCCACGCCGGTGGCCTGGATGTGTCCCAGCGGGTCCGGCGATATCCAGACCCTCGTCCAGGCGGGCGGAATGGCCAGCGTGCCGATCCGCAGCAGCGTCGCGGCGTCCGTGACATCGGTGCCGGCCGGGTCCCGGTACCGGAAACCTTCCCCGGTCTTGGCCCGCCCGATCCCCGGACCGCGCAGATCGCTGCGCACCAGCCCCGGAACCGCGGCCGCCGCCGATACGTCCAGGCTCATAACGACCCAGCGTAACCGCCTATGATCAGAGATCAGAAGGGACGTGCCAGTCCGGGAAACATGGGGTAGTGGCGGACGTTCAGCGTGGCGAGTTCCAGTCCATCGGTGAGCGCGGTCGCGGCTATCAGGTAGTCACCGAGACCGATCCCGGTATGGGATCGGCGATACTCGCGCATGAGCGTCGCTGCCCGCCACGCCACCTGTTCACTGACTTCGAACCGCTGCATGCTGCCGAGCAGGCGCATGACTTCCCGGCGCTCCGGCGAGCGCATCCCCCCGGCGATCTCGGTCAAGCTCACGACGCTGATGGCCAGAGGCCCGGAGGATTGCCGGGCGCGCACGAGCCAGTCCCGTGCGGCGGTGCTGCCGCGTAGGTGCTCTATCAGTACATCGCTGTCGACCAGGATCACGCGTCGGACAGCCGTTCCAGGTACGCCATGCGCTCGTCCCGCCCGCGGGCGAATATCTCTTCTCCGGCCAGGATCCCGAAGGACCCGTCAATGGCGGCGAGGTCGGCGACGAGATCCGCGCCGGGATGCCCGCCGATCGCCCGGTCGATCAGTTCACGGATCAGCTCAGCCCGGGAAATACCCGCTGCTTGCGCCACCCGATCCAGCGCGGCCGCCTGTCCTTCGGCGAGATAGATGTTCGTCCGCTTCATACACCACATCATACACCATGTGGTCCCGCAGTCGCCGGTATGCGCGCCCGCGGTCCAGCCGGGCGCGCCATGAGGTGACAGTGGTCAATATCGTGGGCGGATCAGATTGTCGTTTCCGCCCTGCACTGCGGACTGACCGGGGGCTGCCTGATGGAACCAACCGCACCGGGGCCCGCGTCGCCGGTATCCGCGGCCAGGCGCGCGTCGCCGCTATCCGCGGCCAGGCCCGAGTCGGTGGCCGAGCGGGCGCGCGGCCTGGCCGCCGCGCGCCGGCGGGCCACCGCGTTGCTGGCCGGGGTGACGGTGCTGTTCGTGGGCGTGACCGTGGCCGGCGTGCACGGCGTCCTGCTCGGCTACGTGCAGGCCGGCGCGGAGGCCTCCATGGTCGGCGGGGTGGCCGACTGGTTCGCGGTCACGGCCCTGTTCCGCCACCCGCTGGGCCTGCCGATACCCCACACCGCCCTCATCGTCGAACGCAAGGACCAGTTCGCGGCCACTCTTGGCCAGTTCGTTCAGGAAAATTTTCTGACGGCCGACGTGCTCACCGAGCGGCTCCGCTCCGCTCGACTGGTCCCGCGGCTGGCGGCCTGGCTGACCGACGAGGCCAACGCCGCCCGCTTCGCCGGCCGCACGGCGGACCTGGTCGTCACCGTGGCGGAGAGCCTGCGCGACGAGGATGTCCAGCGCGTGCTCACCGCCGAGCTGACCCGGGCGGTCGATGCCGTCAAGGTGGCCCCGCTGGCGGGACGGGCGCTGCGGGCCGTCATCGCGGCGGGCCACCACGCCGAGTTCTTCAACGCCATCTTGTCCGCCGCCGACGGCTATCTAGTCGGACATTACGCCGAGCTCCGTGAGCTGTTCGAGACCGAGGCGCCCCGCTGGGTGCCCGACGTGGCGTACCGGCGGGTCTTCGACCGGCTGTACGCCCGGCTGCGCCAGCGGCTGGTGGCGATGGCCGCCGATCCCGACGACCAGACCCGCAAGCAGTTCGAGGGTTGGATCGCCGGGCTCCCTGACCGGCTCGAGACCTCCCCGGAGCTGCGCGAGCGTGGCGAGCGCCTGAAGCGCGACGTGCTGGGCAGCGCCGCCCTGCGGGACTGGTCCTCGTCGCTGTGGCGCAAGGCCAAGGAGGGGCTGCGGATCCAGGCAGCCGACCCGGAATCCGAGCTGCGCCGCCGGCTGGCCGAGGCGCTGGTGGCGGCCGGACGGCGGCTCGGGTCCGACCGGAGCCTGGCCGACGGCCTGGACCGGATGGTCGAGTCGGGCGCCAGGGCCCTGGCCGATCAGTTCCACGACGAGCTCGCCGGGCTAGTCACAGGGACGATCGAGCGGTGGGACGCCGCCGAGACCTCCAGCCAGCTGGAACTGCTCCTCGGGCGCGATCTGCAGTACATCCGCATCAACGGCACCGTGGTCGGGGCCGGGGTTGGGCTGGCCCTGCACGCCATCGTGCTCGCCCTGGCCTGATCGCGGTCCTCGCGATTGACTAAGAAAATGAACGGTTCTTTAATTCTGGTTATGGGCCGCGTTGCTCACCCGGGTGGTCACCGACCTCGCCCCGGCAGCCCCGCCAGGTAGCTTCCAGACAGGAGCAGCGCAGTGAAAGCGCAGATCAATTCCGGGCTCTGCCAGGGGCACGGCCGCTGCTACGACCTGGCCCCCGGGCTGTTCGGAGACGACGAGGAAGGCTACGGGCAGGTTCTCGGCGACGGCGCCGTGCCGCCGGAGGCGGAGCGCGACGCCCGGCTGGCCGCCCTGAACTGTCCGGAGCACGCGGTCGAGCTGACCCAGGAGGGGTGACATGGCCGTCGATGACCGTTTCACCAGGGACTCCGAGGAGACCGTCGACCCCGAGTCAGGTACTCGCAGCGAGATCATCACCGGACCGGTCTCGGATTGGGCCACCGACTTCTCCCACCTCGAGCCGTCGTGGGCCGCCGATCCCTTCCCGATCCAGGACGACCTGCGGCAGCGCTGTCCGATCGCCCGCACCGAGCGGTTCGGCGGGGCCTGGCTGCCGAGCCGCTACGAGGACGTGGCGGCGATCGCGTACGACAGCGAGCGCTTTTCCTCGCGCTCGATCATCTTGAGCAACTTCCGGCCGCCCCGCGAACTGGCGCCAGTCGGCGCGTCGCCGCCGATCTCCTCCGACCCGCCGTTTCACCGCGACGCGCGCAAGCTGCTGCTGCCCGCGTTCACCAAGCACGCCGTGGCCAAGGCCGAGCCGGCGACCAGGGCGTTCTGCCATTCCCTCATCGATTCCCTCGACGGGCGGGACGTGGTCGACGCGGCGCGTGACTACGCGCAGCACATCCCGGTGCGGGTCATCGCCGACATGCTCGGCTTCCCACCGGAGGACGGCCCGCAGTTCCGCGAGTTCGTCGAGGATCTGCTCGAAGGCATCAACCTGCCGCCGGATGACCGCCTCGAGCGGGTCTCCCGGCTGTTCGACTACCTGCTGGTCCAGGTGCACGACCACCTGGACCAGCCGCGTGAGGACCTCACCACCTACCTGATCAACGCCGAGCTCTACGGCCGCAAGCTCGACCCGTCCGTGGTCACCGGTGCGATGGGGCTGCTGCTCATCGCCGGCATCGACACGACGTGGAGCGCCATCGGCGCGTCCTTGTGGCACCTGGCGAAGACCCCGCGCGACCGCGAGCGCCTCGTCGCCGACCCCGGGCTGATGCCGACCGCGATGGAGGAGTTCCTCCGGGCCTACGCGCCGGTCACGATGGCACGGCTGGTCACGCAGGATATGCACTGGCACGGCGTGGACATGAAGGCCGAGGACTGGATCCTGCTGTCGTTCCCGGCGGCCAACCGTGACCCGGTGCAGTTCGACCGGGCCGACGAGGTGGTCATCGACCGTCAGGTCAACCGGCACGCCGCCTTCGGTCTGGGCATCCACCGCTGCGTGGGTTCGCATCTGGCCCGGATGGAGCTCCGGGTCGCCCTCGAGGTCTGGCTCGAGCGGATCCCGGCGTTCGCCCTCGACGACCCCGGCGCGGTGACCTGGTCCGCGGGTCAGATCCGCGGGCCGCGGACGCTTCCGCTCCGGATCGGCTGACCACGGCCGCGGGACGGCCAGGAGGAGCTAGCTATGTCGATGGCCATCACGGAAGAGCACCGTGCCCTCGCGCAGACCGTGGCCGGCGTGCTGACCAAGCATCAGTCCCGCGCGGCGGCGCGCCGCCTGCTCGAGGCGCAGGAGGACCCGCGGCCGGCGGAGGACCCGCGGCCGGCCTTCTGGGCCGAGCTGAGCGGCCTCGGCCTGCTCGGGCTGCATATCTCCGAAGAACACGGCGGCTCGGGTTTCGGGCTGGCGGAAACGCTGGTCGTAGCCGAGCAGTTGGGCCGGTACCTGGCGCCGGGACCGTTCGCCCCGACGGTGATCGCCAGCGCGGTGCTGGCCGCCGCCGGGCCTGACGACCTGCGTAAGCGGCTGCTGCCCGGGCTGGCCGATGGCAGCGTGGTCGGCGCGGTCGCCCTGGGCGGCGAGGTGAGGCGGGTCGACGCGGCCGCCACCGGGCCGGCTGGGTCGTGACTGCGTCCGGGCCGGCCGGGGTCGTGATCAGCGGTCACCTGGCGGACGTGCTGCTGGTCCCGGCGGGGGATGACGTGCTGGTGATCGAGACGTCGGCCGGGGGCGTCCGGGCCGATGTCCCCGCCAACCTGGACCCGAGCCGGCCCGCGGCCAGGGTCAGGCTCGACGCGGCGCCGGCCACCGTGCTGCCGGGCGCGCGCGGGCTGCTGGCCGGCCTGGCCCGGGCGGTGCTCGCCGCGGAGGCGTCCGGCCTCGCCCGCGAGACCACCGAGCAGGCGGCCGAGTACGCCAAGGTCCGCCAGCAGTTCGGCCGCCCGATCGCGACCTTCCAGGCGGTCAAGCACCATTGCGCGAACATGCTGGTGGCGGCCGAGCTGGCCGCGGCGGCCAGCTGGGATGCGGGCCGGGCCGGGATCGGCGGCGGTGATCAGCTCAGCTACACCGCGGCGATCGCGGCGGCCCTGGCCGTCCCGGCCGCGGTCGGCAACGCCAACCTGAACATCCAGGTGCACGGCGGCATCGGGTTCACCTGGGAACACGATGCGCACCTGTACCTGCGCCGGGCCGCGGCGATCGCCGCGGTGCTGGACAGCGAGCAGGCGGCGGTCGAGGTGACCGATCTGGTCCGCCGCGGGGTGCGCCGGGCGGCCGCGATCGACCTGCCCGCCGCGGCGAAATCGATCCGGGCGGCGATCGGCCCCGACGTAGCCCGGCTGCGCGACCTGGCCGGCCCGGCCAGGAAGCAGGCGCTGATCGAGACGGGCTACGCGATGCCGCACTGGCCGAAGCCGTGGGGCCGGGACGCGTCCGCCGTCGAGCAGCTGGTGATCGAGCAGGAGTTCGGCGCCGCCGGGATCAAGCGACCCGCCCTCGGCATCACCGGCTGGGTCATCTTGACCCTGATTCAGTACGGCCACCCGGACCAGGTGGCGCGCTGGGTCGGGCCGGCGCTCAACCAGGACGTCATCTGGTGCCAGCTGTTCAGCGAGCCGGACGCCGGGTCCGACGCGGCGGGCATCAGGACCAGGGCGACGCCGGTGCCTGGGGGCTGGCGGATCAACGGCCAGAAGGTCTGGACCAGCGGCGCGCACCTGGCCCGCTTGGGCCTGGCCACGGTGCGGACGAACCCGGATGCGCCTAAGCACGAGGGCATCACCATGATGGTGATCGACATGCACGCGCCGGGGGTCACCGTTCGGCCGCTGAAGATGCCGACGGGGAACTCGGATTTCAACGAGGTCTTCTTCGACGACGTCTTCGTCCCCGACGCCGACGTGGTCGGACCGGTCGATGCCGGCTGGACGGTGGCGCGCGCGACGCTCGGCAACGAGAGCGTCAGCATCGGCGGCGGCAGCGGCCCCTTGACGATGCCGGGCCAGGCGTTCATCGCCCCGCTCGACGCGCACCCGGAGCGGCTGGCCGGCGGGGCCGGGCGGGTCGGCAGGCACATCTCCCGCATGCAGGCGCTGGGCGTGCTGAACCAGCGCAGCGCCTACCGCGCGGTGGCGGGCGCCGGTGATGCACAGGGCCCGGGGCCGGAGGGCAACGTGGCCAAGCTGCTGCTGTCCGAGCTCGGCCACGAGAGCGCCGCGATCATGGCCGAGCTCGCCGGGCCGGACGCGGCGTTCCTGGCCGGTGACGGCGCGACGGCGGCCACGCTCGTGCTGATGAACCGGGCCATGTCGATCGCCGGCGGCACGTCGGAGATCAAGCGGAATCAGATCGCCGAGCGGATACTCGGCCTGCCCCGTGACCCGCTCGTCAGGTTAGGTATCATGCCCCGGTCGGCCGGCCAGACGCGCCGCTCGGCGCCCGGTTGCTCCGTCCTGGCTGCTGCGCCAGCTTATCGTCTGGGTATGGGAACTCAGGAGACTACGTTGAGCGAAGATGAGCCGGCCCTCGAGTGCTGGTTCCTGACCGGGAGCCAGGCGCTGTACGGAGAGGACACGCTGCGCCAAGTCGGGGAGCAGTCGCGCCAGATCGTGGCCATGCTGGAAGACGGTCCCGAGATCCGCCTGCGGCTGGTGTGGAAGCCGGTGCTGACCAGCGCGGACGAGATCCGCCGGGTCTGCATCGACGCGAGCGCCACGGATAACTGCGTCGGCGTGATCGCCTGGATGCATACGTTCTCCCCGGCCAAGGCCTGGATCGCCGGCCTGGCGGCGCTGCGCAAGCCACTGCTGCACCTGCACACCCAGATCAACGTGTCGCTGCCGTGGGACCAGATCGACATGGACTTCATGAACCTCAATCAGGCGGCGCACGGGGACCGGGAGTTCGGCTACATCGAGACCCGCATGGGGGTGCCTCGCAAGACGGTGGCGGGTCACGCCACCGATCCGGAGGTCCGGTCACGGATCGGGGCGTGGACCCGGGCCGCGCAGGGGCTGCACGCCGCGCGGGAGCTGCGGCTGGCCCGCTTTGGCGACAACATGCGCGACGTGGCCGTCACAGAAGGCGACAAGGTCGAGGCGCAGATCAAGCTCGGCGTCTCGGTCAACACCTACGGGGTCAACGACCTGGTGGCGGTCGTGGACCGGGTGTCCAAGGAGGAGGTCGACGCGATCGTCGGCGACTACGAGCGGCAGTACGCCGTGGCCGCCGAGCTGGCCGTCGGTGGCGCGCGGCACGAGTCGCTGCGCGACGCCGCCCGGATCGAGGCGGGCCTGCGAGGTTTCCTCACCCGGGGGGGCTTCGGCGCCTTCACGACCAACTTCGAGGATCTGGGCGGTCTGCGCCAGCTGCCGGGGATCGCCGTGCAGCGGCTGATGGCCGACGGTTACGGGTTTGGCGGAGAGGGCGACTGGAAGACGGCCGCGCTGCTCCGGATCCTCAAGGTAATGGCCGACGGCCGGCCGGGGGCACCTCGTTCATGGAGGATTACACCTACCATCTCGGACCGGGGGAAGCCAAGGTGCTTGGCGCGCACATGCTGGAGGTGTGCCCGAGCCTGGCGGTCCGCACCCCGACCTGCGAGATCCACCCGCTCGGCATCGGGAACCGGGAAGACCCGGTTCGCCTGGTGTTCGACGCCGCGCCCGGCCCGGGAGTAAAGGTCGGGCTGCTTGATCTCGGTGACCGGCTGCGGCTGGTGGCCAACGACGTACAGGTCGTGGCCCCGAACGCCCCGCTGCCGAAGCTGCCGGTGGCCCGGGCTGTGTGGACCACGGCGCCGAGTTTCACCACCGCCGCCGAGTGCTGGCTCACCGCCGGAGGGCCCCATCACACCGTCCTGACCACGGCGGTCGGCGTGGAGGCGCTGGAGGATTTCGCCGTGATGGCGGACATCGAACTGGTCCGCATCGACGAGTCGACCACCACGTCGGGATGGGCACACATGCTTCGCTGGAATCACGCCTATTACCGCCTCGCCTCCGGGAGAGCATGATGGCCATGCTCACCTCGCTGCGGGAGGAGGTCCTCCGGGCTAACCTCCTGCTGCCGAGCTCCGGGCTGGTCACCCTCACCTGGGGCAACGTCAGCGGGATCGACCGCGACCAGGGCCTGATGGTGATCAAGCCGAGCGGTGTCCCTTACCACGAGCTGACGGCGGGAGATCTCGTGGTCGTGGACCTGGACGGGGCCGTCGTCGAAGGCCACCTCCGTCCCTCGAGCGACACCGACACGCACCTCGTGCTGTACCGGAGCTTCCCGGAGCTCGGGGGCGTCGTCCACACGCACTCGACTCACGCCACCGCGTTCGCTCAGGCGGGAAGGGAGATTCCGCTGCTCGGCACGACCCACGCCGACCTGTCGCCGCTCGCCGTGCCGGTGGCCCGTGAGCTCACCGAGGCCGAGGTCCGCGACGCCTACGAGGAAGCGACCGGGCACATCCTCATCGAGGCCGTAGGGGCGGCCGGCCCGGCCAAGATCCCGGCCGTGCTCGCCCCGGGCCACGGTCCGTTCACCTGGGGCCACGACCCGATCGGCGCGGTGGAAAATGCCATCACCCTCGAAGAGGTGGCCCGGATGGCGCTGCTGACGCTGGCCCTGCGCCCGGACGGGCGCTCGCTCCCCGCTCACATCGGCGACAAGCACTACACCCGCAAGCACGGCGCGGCCGCCACCTACGGTCAGGCCGCCACCTAGGATCAGCCCGCCACCCAGGATCAGGCCGCGACCTACGGTCAGGCCGCGTCCGCTGTCCCACGTGGGATTCCTTGCTTAGACGCAACGTTGCGTCTACATTGAGCTCATGACTAACTCACTCGCAGCACCTGCGCTAACCGCCACGCTCGCCCGGATGTTCACGGCCGCCGCCCGCGACGACGATGGCGAGCGGCCGCTGCCGCCGGGGCGGACGTCGTGGGCCGAGGCGTCAGCCCGTGACCAGTCCGACGCCTATCAGGACATCTACATTCCCATCTCCGCCGAAGCGGGCCGGCTCCTCTACGCACTCGTCCGGGCCATCAGGCCGGAAACCGTGGTGGAGTTCGGCACGTCGTTCGGCATCTCGACCATCTATCTCGCCGCCGCCGTCACCGACAACGGAACCGGCCGGGTCGTGACCACCGAGCTGAGCGACAAGAAAGTCAAGGCGGCCCAGTCCAACCTGCAGCAGGCAGGCGTCGATGCGGCCGTGACGATCCTGGCCGGGGACGCCCGGCAGACGCTTACCGACCTGCCCGGCCCGATCGGGCTCGTGCTGCTCGACGGGTGGAAAGACCTGTACCTGCCGGTACTCCGGCTCCTGGAGCCCAAGCTCGCTCCGGGCGCACTGGTCGCCGCCGACGACAGTAGTTTCGCCAGCGTGGCCGACTACCTCGCATACGTCAGAGAGCCGGGCAACGGGTACGTGAGCGTGTCCTTTCCGATCGAGGACGGCGTGGAAATCAGCTCCTGGACCGGACGCTAAAACTCCACCCATCCCATCCTGCACGCCCGTGCTGTCCCGTTTCCCTTCCGAGCCACACCAATGGTCCATCGTTGTTGTCCCAGCAACATCAATGGTCCATCGTCGTGGTCAGATAGGGGTTCCACCGCGAATGGGAGCCGGGCGAACATTACCGACCACGGCCCTAGATTACGGCGATTACGTCAAGGAAGCCTTTGGCCCGTCCGGGGAGTTCAAGCGCTGCTCGACTACCATCCGCGCGTACTGTTCACACTCTTCGTCGGATACCCAGGAGAAGCCGTCCGCAGTTACGGTAGCAACGACTGGGAAGATCTGCCTGGCGAGGTCAGGACCACCGGTAGCCGAGTCGTCGTCCGCCGCATCATAGAGCGCCTGGACGCAGGCTAGCACCGCATCATGAACCGGCATGCCCTTGATGTATAGCTTTTTTAGGGAACTCGTCGCGAATATTGACCCCGAGCCGATGGAGTAGAACGAATGTTCTTCGAAAGGGCCACCGACAGCATCGTAGCTGAATATATGCGCCGTCCCAGTAACCACGTCATATCCAACAAGCAAGGGCACCACCACTAGCCCTTGCATCGCGGCAGCGAGATTTCCCTTGATCATCGCGCCCAGCCGGTTAGCCTTGCCGGTGAGGGAAAGCTCCCGTCCCTCCATTTTCTCGTAATGCTCAAGTTCCACATGAAACAGCCGCATGATTTCCACGGCAGTACTCCATGTCCCCGCGACCCCGGCAGCCGAGAATTCATCAGTGCGGAAAATCTTTCTGACATCACGCTTGGTGATCATGTTGCCCATCGTCGCGCGCCGATCTCCTGCCAGCACCACTCCCTCGGCAAACGTGGCCGCGACAATAGTGGTGCCATGCTCCAATTCAGGTCTTGCCCCGCCATCGGTGCCCTGATCTTTTTGCGTAAGGCTATTCGGTAGCAACTCTGGAGCATATGACATGAGAAAACCGGCGAATGACGAGCTCAACGGGGCCTCAAGTGGCACGGAAATGCTTTGGCTGCGGTCGAGCTTGTGGTCCACGCTTGCCCCCTGCCGACGGATGACCTCGCGGTAACCGTACCGCAGCCAAGGTGAAGCGTGACCTTCAAGCGCGGGTGGTCCGGGAGCATGCCCGGGGCTACCCGACCGAGCACGAGCCGATACTTAAGGCGGCCGCAAGCTTCCTTTATTAGTCATCATCGGTCTGGCAGTTCGGGGGGCTGATCGGTGCGTCGGGCCGGCTTATCACCGGGGGAGGCGCTTCTTCGCCTCTTCGTAGAGGTCGGCGGGGAGGGCCCCCTTCTCGGCGATCGCGATGTTGCCGGCCAGGTGCGCCGGGTTCGCGGTGCCGACGATGGTGGTCGACAGGCCCGGGTGGCTGAGGGTGAAGCGGAGGACGAACTCCATGGTGGACATGCCCGCGTCGGCGAGCAGGTTCTCGATACCCGAGGTCTGCCAGTTCCGCTGGCCCAGCCCCGGCTCCTGGGTGAGCGGGCCGATCCGCCAGTCCTTGTCCTCCGACGCCGCGCCCCGGGCCGCGCCGCCCCGGATCAGCGTGCCCGCGCCCTGCTCCGCCGCCTCGGCGATGAGGTCCTCGTGGTCGCGTTGGATAGCCGAGTAAGGGATCTGGAAGGCGTCGAAGACGTTCATCGCGAGGTGGTCGGGCAGGTCGGGAAGGATTCCTGACATGCCGAGGAACCGGACCTTGCCCTCGTCCCGCAGCTCGGAGAGCGTCTCGACGGTATGGTTCTCCGCCAGCGTGGCCCGGCTGGGGGACATGTGCACCTGAACGAGATCCAGGTGATCCGTGCCGAGCCGCCGCAGCGACCGCTCGACCACCGTGCGGACGTTGCCGGGGCTGTAATCGTGCGGGTAGGGCGGCGGCGCGTCCGCGGGCACCTCCAGGAGGCAGCCGCACTTGGAGGCGAGGAAGAACTCGTCGCGCCTGTGCCCTACGTAGCGGCCGATGAGCTCTTCGCTGCGGCCGTAGTCGGGTGAGGTGTCGATCAGGTTGATGCCGCTGTCCAGGACCGCGTTGAGCAGGCGTCCGGCGTCCTCGTCCGCTAGCTCCGGTCCCCTCGGCAGGCCTCGCAGTTCCATGGCGCCATACCCGAGGATGGTCACGTTCGTCTGCGTCCGGCCAAGAGGCCGCGTCATGATCGCCATGAGGTTAACGCTATCCCGACGCCGCTCAGGGCCGAACGCCGCCAGCTGAGCCAAGGCGTCACCGCGGCTGTAGCCGGGCTCGCCGACCTCGCGCAGGTGGACCGCACCCCCGCCACCTGGGGCGGAACCAGATAGTCGCCGGTGACGTCGAAGGAGCATGACGAGCGGTGTGCGGCGATCTGTGCCCTTTTTCCTCGCGGAGGTCATCTTCCTGGCTCTTGGCCCGGTGGCCTGCGCCAGTGCGCCACTGGCCGGACCGGGGGCGTCGTCGCCGCAGCCTGCGCTCGCCGGGACCGTCGCGGTTATCCCCGGTGCCGCCAGGCAGGTGACGCTCGGCCTGAACTACGGCCTGAACGCCGGTGGCAGGAAGCCGCCCACGCCCCTGACGATCACCGGCTCCGGGAAGGTCACCAAGCTCGCCGGCCTCGTCGCCTCCCAGCCGCCGTGGCCGCCTGGGACCTACAGTTGCCCGGATGACAACGGCACGACCCTCACCCTGACCTTCCGCGCTCACCCAGGCGGTCCGGCGCTCGCGACCGCGGTCCTGGACCTCACCGGCTGCGGCGGCACCGCCCTGACCGTGGGAGCCAAGGAGCACGAACTCGGCATGGAATCGGCCCGTCCGCTGGCGACCAAGGTGCTTGAGGTCGCCGGCGTGCCCTGGCGGCTCCCGCCCTTCCAGTGGCCGCCGGCCTAGCCGTCAGGAGAGCAGGGCGCGGATGTCGTCGGCGTCCAGGGTGGTGCCGAAGGCGTTGCCGTCATCCATGACGCTGGAGAACAATCTGGCCTTGCGGGCCTTCAGCGCCATGACCTTTTCCTCGATGGTGTCCTTGGCGACCAGCCGGTAGACCATGACGTTCCGGACCTGCCCGATGCGGTGGGTACGGTCGACGGCCTGGGCCTCGGTCGCGGGATTCCACCACGGATCGAGCACGAAGCAGTAGTCGGCCTCGGTGAGGTTCAGCCCGAACCCGCCCGCCTTGAGGCTGATCAGGAAGACCGGGGCGGTGCCGTCCTTGAACCGCCGTATCACCGCGGCCCGGTCCCTGGTGCTGCCGTCGAGGTAGCAGTACGGCACGCCTTCGGCCTCCAGCCGTTCGCGGACCTTGCCGAGGAACCCGGTGAACTGGCTGAACACCAGGGCCCGGTGATCACCGCCGGTCACCTCATGCAGCTGGCCGACCAGGGCGTCGATCTTGGCCGAGGCCAGCGCCTCGTGGGCCTCGTCCACGAGCCCAGCGTGCAGGCTGAGCTGGCGCAGCAGGGTCAGCGAGCGGAAGATCGCGAAACGGTTGGAGTTCATGTCGCCGATCAGGCCGAGAACCTTCTGCCGTTCCCGCTGCAGCCGGGTCTGGTAAACCTTGCGGTGCTGCGGATGCAGCTCGACCTCCAGGATCTGCTCCTGCTTGGCGGGCAGGTCGGCGGCGACCTGTTCCTTGGTGCGGCGCCGGACCAGCGGCTTGATCCGCCGCTGGAGCTGGGCCAGGCGTTCGCGGTCACCCTGCCGCTCGATCGGCCGGGCGTAGTAGTCGCGGAACCGCTCCGGGCTGGGGAACAGCCCGGGAGCCGTGATGGACAGCAGGGACCACAGCTCCATCAGGTTGTTCTCCATCGGCGTGCCGGTGATGGCGATCTTCACCGGGGCGGTCAGCCGGCGCGCGCACTGGTAGACCTTCGACTGACGGTTCTTGGCCTGCTGAGCCTCGTCCAGCAGGAGTCCCGACCAGCCGACCGCGGCGTAGGCGGCGAAATCGATGCGCAGCAGCGTGTAGGACGTGACCACGGCGTCGGCGCCCGCGATCAGCTCACCGAGACCCTGGCCGAGACGGGCCACGGTGCCGGCTACCGGTACCACCTTCAGTCCCGGCGCGAACCGTTCGGCCTCGGCCGCCCAGTTCGCCACCACGCTGGTCGGGGCGACGATCAGGAACGGTCCGGCCGCCGGGTCGCGCTGCCGGGCGTGGCTGATCAGGGCGAGGCATTGCAGCGTCTTTCCGAGTCCCATGTCGTCGGCGAGGATTCCGCCCAGCCGATGCTCCCAGAGAAACCTCAGCCAGCCGTACCCGTCCTGCTGATACGGACGCAGCTGGGCCCGCAACCCGGCCGGGGGGCCGGTCTGGCCGGGGGCGCCCGCCGACAACAGGCCCTGGACCTGCTCTCGCCACGCCGCGGCCTGGTGCCCGACCACTCCAAGCGCGGCCAGCTCATCCCAGAAGCTGGCCTGGTACCGGCTGATCCGCAGCGGGGCACCCGGCGAATCCTGCAGCGCGCGAGCTTCCTCGATCAGCCGGGCGAGGGCCCGCAGCTCCGGCTTGTCCAGGGAGAAGTAGGCCCCATCGGGCAGCAGGAGATGTGATTCGCCGCGGCTCAGCGCCAGGAACACGTCCAGGAACGGAACCGGGCGCCCGGCCACGGTGATCGTCACGCCCAGGTCGAACCAGTCGGTATCACCGGCCACGTCGTCGGTGGACACCGCGATCCGCAGCGTGTCCCCGGCTTCCCGGTAATCGGCAGGCTCGCCGCTGACCTCCACGATCAGGCCGGGCCGGTCAGCCAGCAGCGGCAGCAGCTCGGTGCTGAACCGCATCGTGTCGATGCCGGTCAGGCGGATGCTCGGGACAAGCGCGGGCACCGCCGGGCCGGGCGAGCCAGGAGCGCCGGGGACGGCGGGGGCGCCGGGGGCGCCGGGGGCCGACCCGGTCAGCCCGTAACGGTCAAACGGCAGGTCAAGGGCGGCCAGCAGCGCCTGCTCGGCGGCCAGGTCGCGGTACCCGTCGTCTGGACCGCCTGCCGCCAGCGGTGCGCGCCGCGGCGAGTCCCCGACCTGGTAGGCCCATTCCCAGCTCACCTCCAGTTCGTGACCGCCGCCGTAACGAGCGCGGAGCACCAGGTCCGGCCCGGAGATCACGGGAGGGGTGAAGGACCCGTCCGAGGAGATCACGACCGCGGTCTGCCGCAGCCGCGGGTAGTACCGGTCCCGGAACCTGGGCTCCTCGGCGGCGGGCACCTCCAGCGACTCGCCGCCCAGCGCCATCCGCTGGAGCGGCGGCGGCACCGGCCGGGCGAGCCTGGCCAGCCTGAACCGCCAGCTTGCGGGCTCGCCGCCCGCCGCCGCCTGGGTGTGGTCGATACACACCGCACCGTGCCCGTCGGCCCCGAGGAACGCCACCGGCACGACCTGGTCCCCGTCACCGGCGTGGATCACAGGAACGACCCGCAGGCCGCCGGCCTCGTCACGCGTCACGTCCAGGCAGAAGCTGGCCTCGTCATAGGCAGCCAGCGGGCCGCGCTTGCCCGGGTACACCAGCTGCAGGCCAGCCGCGCCGGCCTCGTCAAGCAGCGGCCAGAGCTGGCGCGAGCCGACCGAGGAGAACTCGATCGACCGCTCGTCGCCGTAGTAGCCGCCGTAGCCCCCGGAGGCCCGGTAAAGGACGTGCAGTTCCCGCAGCAGCCGCAGCTGCTGCCCGCTGTAGTCGCCGGAGTAGCCCAGCCTGTCCAGGCTGCCCCAGCTCAGGTCACCGGCTACCCAGCCGCCGTTCTTACCCGGCCGGACCAGCCGCGCGACCAGTCTCAGCGAACCCTGCCCGCCCCAGCGGGCCTGGCCCGAGCCGTGGGCCAGGGCGAGCTCGATCGCCAGCGGCGTCGTCCCGCGGCCCGCCGGGACGCCGTGATCCAGGAGCGAGTCCAGCGACTGCTCCCAGGCCGCGCGCTGCGGGCGCTGCGGGCGGGCCGGTCCCGGCGGCTCGGACGCCAGCGCCGACAGGACCAGCGCGACGACATGCTTGCAATTGAACTCGACCGGGCAGCTGCACTCGCCCATCGCGAACTTGGCGGGCCGGCCGTCACCCAGCGAGAAGAAGGCGGCCGCGTGGTAGACATCACCACCCTGGCCGCGTACCGTCCCGCGCAGCGCGGTGTCCTCCGGATCCCACGTGGCGTGCAGCACCGCCTGCTGCCGCGCGTACTCCGCGCCCCTGACGTAGCTGCCTCCGCCGACGGCCTGCCGCAGCGTGGACAGGTCGAACTCCAGGATCACGACTTGCTGCATGGCAGGACGATATCGGCTTGCGCCGTCATTTCGGCCGAGCCAGGCCGAGACGGCGTGTGTCGATATCGTAGGTGACCAAGATCATCTTCGAGCTGGCGCTGGCCACGAGGCGTCCGGCTGGTTTGTACACCATCCATCAGGTCACTCGCTTGTCCGGGGCATTCAATCCAGCCGAGCGGGCCCGCTGCAGCAGCTCCCTACCGTCCCGCCCGTCCCGCCGGCCTCACGCCCCCCGCCTGCCTCCCCCGCCCGGCCCCCGCCCGGCCCCCGCCCGGGCTCTGCTGTGATTGTGGATCGTAACTACCCTCATAGGGTAGGCAAGTATCCACGATAATTCGAATTTCTGGGCGAGAGTCCGGATTGCCGGTTTTGGCGGCGGGCGGAGGGGTGGCCGGGGCTTGGACCGGCCCTGCTCACGCCGCGGTGATGCCTGGGTGGCCAGCAGGTCCGACCTGGTTGCCGGACGGGCAACCAGCAGAAGGCCACGACCAGCGCAAACTCGCTAGCCCGACAAGGTGTCGCGCACCCGCCAGGCCGGGGGCGGGAAGCATGATTCCGAACGGCGCGGCCCGGAACGTTCAGCGCTCGCCGCACCCGCCGATGGTGCTGAACGCCGTGGTGATCCGGTCGCGGTCAGCGCCGCTTGACAGCAGGAGGTGCAGCAGGAGCCGTGCCTTGAGCGGGGCCAGGAATCCGGCGCTGATCAGGCCCTGACCCAGCAGGTCCTGCTCGGATCCGGTGAAGCCGTAGGTGGCGGCCAGGACGCTGCCGGCCCGGTCCGGGAGGCCAGCACCACCGGGATCTGCCCGGCCAGCCTGGCCAGGACGGGGACGGTGGCGGCGGGCACGTGCCCGGCGCCGAACGCGGCGATCACCAGGCCGTCGAACCGCCCCTCGACGGCCCGCAGCAGCTCGCCGTCATCGCCGAGAGCCATGGTCACGATCCCGACCCGCACCAAGCGGCCCGGGATACCTGGCGGCAGCACCGGCAGTCGTTCGGGGTGCCATAGCAGCCGGGGACGGCCCTCGGTGAGATACCCGGCCGGCCCGGCTGACGGCGAGGTAAACGCGGTCACGCTCGTGGCATGTGTCTTGGATACCCAGCGCGCGGTGTGGATCTCATCGGCGAACACGACGACGCAGCCGATCCCCCGGCACGCCGGGCTGGCGGCCACCTGGATAGCGGCAAGGATGTTGGCCGGCCCGTCATGACCGGCCAGCGCTGGGTTGCGCATGGCCCCGGTGACGGCCACCGGCGCCTGACCGTCATAGAGCAGGTCGAGCAGGAAGACGGTCTCCTCGATGGTGTCGGTGCCCTGGGTCACCACGACCCCGGCCGCGCCGGAGCTGACGGACGCGCGGATCATCCCGGCCAGCTCGATGACATCGGTGATGTCCAGCGAGGCACCGGGAACCTGCCGCACGTCGCGGACCGTGACGTCGGTTCCCGTCTGCGCGAGTCCTGGCACCGCCGCCAGGAGCTGCTCCCCGCTCAGCGCCGGGACCGCGCCGGCACCTTGGCCAGGTTCCCGTTTCATCGCGATCGTCCCGCCCAGGGAGAACACATCGACCCGGCCGGACACCGGACGCGTGGTAGTCACCACGTGCATCCCTTCGCTGGACACGAGCGAGCCATGGAATGGCCAGCCAGCCTAACGCGTTCCGGCTGCATGTGTCGCGGCTAATCCTCTCGCCGAGCTGCTTGACTGGTTCAAGGAGCGCGCAGGGGTCGTCCGGCGCGCCCCCGAGCGCCGGACGACCGTCCTGGGTGGCCGGTCCTGATTTTTTGCGACTTATAGGTCTTTGTCCATTACCATGCGACAGTGGCAGGCCGTCTGGCAACCAATTCGGATGAGGCCGAAGAGTCACCGTCCGAAGCTGGGGAGCCTGGTCGTCACCGGCCGCTGATGCGAGTCTCATTCACCCTCGACGACCTGGCCATGACCCGGTTCGGTGAGGCGCCAGCCCCGCTCTGCGAGACGTTCGGGGGATTCCTCCAGCTGCGTAACCGGACCGCATCGGCCGAGGCAGCCCGGTGGGCCGCCCAGACCAGGCAAACCTTCCCCGTGACCGCCCGCCCGTTGCTTGACCTGATCCCGGCCAGCCCGCCCTGGCCGGATTTTCTGGATCCGCCGCTGCCGGAGCTTGACGCTGCCCTGGAGGTGGTGCGCGCGACCCCGCGGGCCAAGCTTCGCGAGGAAGTGCCCATGTCGTGGCGGAGCACCACCCGCCCGCCGTCCTGGCTGCGTGCCCTGGCGGACGGTGAGCCGGAAATGATCGAGGTCGTGGTGCGCGCGCTGCGCGATTTTTACCTGGCCTGTGTCGCGCCGTGCTGGCCGCAGATCGTGGCCAGGTTCTACGCCGACATCGCCGACCGGGTTTCGGTCCTGGCCACCGGTGGCCTGGCCGAGGTTCTCGGCACGCTGCACGGCGACCTCACCTGGCGCGACAATGGACTGGAACGACGGTGGCGGGCCGCCCAGTTCTCGCTGGACGGCAGTGGCGTGAAGCTGTACCCGAGCACGCTGTGGACCGGTCCCCCGCTGTTCGCCTCCCAGCCCCCGGAATTCGGCGGTATCTCGCTCATCTACCCGGCCAGGTCGGCGCAGGCTTCCGTCGAGACGGGCCAGTCCACCGATCTGGCCGGCCTGCTAGGACACACCCGAACGGCCGTGCTGCAAGCGCTGCGTACCCCGCTCGGCACCCGGGAGCTGGCCGCGCGGGCGGGCACCAGCCCGTCGTCGGCATCCGAGCACGCCTCGGCGCTTCGCGCGGCCGGGCTCGTGCGCACGGTCCGGCGCGGGCGCAACGTCAGCCATTCGCTCACCCCGCTCGGCCGCAGCCTGCTGACCGGGAACCTCCGCGGCCAGGAGCGCTTACCGCCGACCGGGGGCGGCGGCTTGAGCCACCGGGCCGTTCGGCTCATTCAGAACGTGCCGTGACCGGCGCAGACCGAAACCTCCGCCTGCGGCCAGCAGCAACCCGCCGGCCAGCACGGCCAGCCACGGCGCCAGGCCGGGGTTGGGTGCCCCGGGCGCGGTCCCGCCCAGCCCGGTGGCGGCGCCGCCCCTGGCGGCGACCTGGCTGGCCGCTGCGTCGGTCAGGTTCTCGATCTTCAGCCCGGAGGTCCCGTCGAGGACCACGATGGTGTGCACCGAGCCCGCGGCCAGGGTGACGGGCATGGCGGCGTGCCCGTCCGACGTGCTGAACACCACGGAGGAGGTGCCCGGCTGGACACCCTGGTAGGTGGTGACCGAGCCGAGCGCCAGCTGTCGTGCCAGCGTGTCCGCGCCGATGGTGACGCTCACCCGCGACTGCTTCGCCGACGCCTGGATGACCCGGACGAGCGCGTCGCCGCCCGATGCGACGATCTGGTCTTGCAGCACCTGTAGCCGTTGTCCGCTGGCGGATCCCAGGCTGGCCACGGTGTAGTTCGTCCCGGCGCTCACCATGAAGCTGGTGGTGACCGACGCCGGGCTCGAGGCCGCAGCGCCGACCGGGCGCACCGCGACCGTGTACTCCCCTGCGCTGAGCTGCATGTAACTGGAGACCCCGCCGTAGCCCTCGTGCATCAGGACGGTCGGGTCCGCCGGATCTCCGAACGAGTAGAGGTATACGTCTTCCGGTGTTCCCTGGGACAGGTTGGCGCAGCGCACCCAGCCCGCGTTCTCCTGGTCCGCGGCCGCGGACATGGCCTGCGCCCTGGAGGCGGCGGGCGCTCCGGTCGTGATGGCGTAAGCCGCGGGCGACGCGGCCGCGATAGCGCTGCCCAGCAAGGTGGTGGCCGCGGTGAGCAGAACCAGACGTCTACCAAGTTTCAACGGTGGGTTCCCTTCACCCGTGGGTACTGCCCGCCAGCAGCCCGAGCGGGCTCGGCGCGGCGAAGTCGATGCGCAGTGCCGGCTGGCCGCCGGCCAGCCGGACGGTGGTGACCTGAGCGGGCTGGTAGGCGCCGCGCTGCGCGCGCAGCACGGCGAGCGCCGCGGCCAGGCCGGCCGTCCCGCCCCCGTCACCGGCGATAGTCACTTGCCGGTACGGCGCCGCGGTCAGGGGCACCCCCGGGGACGCATCACCGAAGGCGATCACCCGCCAGGAGCGCTGCGACGCCAGCACCGCGAGCATCACCAGCAGGCGGGAATCCACCTCGCCCGTGGCGAGCTGGCCGGCCCCTGGGCGCCGACCTCGATACGGCGGCTGTGCATCAGCTGCGCGCCGGCGGACCGGCGGTCGGCGAGGTCGGAGCGGAGCGCCGCCTGGTAAGCGGTGGTCCCGCCGGGGGAGGCGGCCCGGACCTCGATCAGCTGAGCACCGGACCCGACGCTCGCGAGCAGGGCCGGCGCGTCGGTGCTGAGCCAGGCGTGGGCCGACGGAGACGCGACGACTATGTCCGCGCCCCGCGCGCCGGACGCGGACGGCGGCAGCGACAGCAGGCGGCTCGACGCGACACCGTGCGCGCTGAGCGCGGTGCACATGGATGGATCGCACGCGATGGTCTCGCCGCCGCCGACCTGGCCGGCAATCCAGGCCGCGGCCTGCGCTCGGACGGCTGCGGCGGGCGCTCCGGCGGCTGCGGCGGGCGCTCCGGCGGCCGTGGCCTGCGCTCCGGCGGCCGCGGTGGAACGGGCGGATCCGCTGCGCGGCGACGTACCCTGGCCCGTACGCCCCGACGCCGGCACCCGGGTGGCCGGCCCGGACGACGTGCCGGTGAGCTGGACGCCGACGATCACGGCCACCGTCCCCAAAACGCCCACCACGAGCACGCAGGTCGCGACGAGCCACGCCCGCCGCGAGCGGCGGAGGCGGTGCAGCCGCCGGGCGCCCCATAGCCTGACGGTCGTCGCCAGGACCGGGCCCCAGGGGGGAACGCCTGGTTGCGCCGGCGGGGCCGCTGTCCGCACCGGCTTGTCGGCCTGCTGCTCGCGCGAGCTCGTAAACGGCATCCGATCCCGCCTCTCCGCAGAGCTCTCATCCGCTGAGCCGGGCGTAGACCACGACGTTGCTGAGATAGCTCCCGAGCGACCGGTCGAAAACGCCGCCACAGGTGATCAGGCGCAGCTCCGAGTCCGGGACGGGACCATACACCGCCGCGGTGGGAAACAGGTCCTTAGCCACCTTCCGGACGGCCGTGACCGTGAAGACCGCCATCATCCCGTCGGCGCGTCCCACGTACACACGGTCGCCGGGGCGCAGTTCCCGCAGCCAGAAGAAGACCCCCAGTCCAGACCGGGAGTCCACATGACCGGCGATGACGGCCGCGCCGACGGCGCCGGGCCGCGGACTGCCGGTGTACCAGCCCGCCACCGCCGTGCTGGACGGCACCTGGAGCGAGCCGTTCGCGCGGAGGCCGAGATCGACCAGCGAGGTCCGCACCCCGATCACCGGAATGCTCAGCCAGACCGGCCGGGCGACCGACTGGACCAGCGACAGCGAGGCCGGCAGCACGGCCGTACCGGACGGAGCCGGGATAGACGACGGTTTGGCGGGCAGCCGCACCGCGTGCTGAGGCGTGAGCGCGGCCGCGGCCAGGCCCGTGCTCCCGACGGCCACCGCGACCAGCCCGGCGCCGAGCGCCAGCGCCGCCAGCCGACGGCGGGGGACCCGGCGGAGCCAGGGCAGGCGCCGCGCCGTCCACAAATCGAGGGTGGTCGCGAGGACCTGCCCCCAGGCCGGCGGGGGCTTCGGCAGCTGCGGCTGGGGCGCAGGGGCGGGTGCGGCGGCTTCGGCGGGTTCCCAGGCGGCCGACGCGGGTTCGCCGCGGGCATCCGGCGTGGGTTCGCCGGCATCCGGCGACTGCACCACCTGCCAGGCTGGATCCCACCAGTCCTCCGGCAAGCAGGTGAGCTCGGGCGCCACCGTCCCGCTGTAGCCCATCCCGCTCCCCGATCACACGGCTGTCTGGCACAGCAGAGTACACCGATGACGCCCATATACGCCGAATTGTCGTAACTCCTGCCCCGTGGCGCGCGCCCGCTTCACCCGTTTTCGACGATGCGAGTCGGGTTGAGCGTGATCACCACCCGCTCCTCCGTCGGTGCGGGGAAGTGCTCGAGGTCAGTGCCGTACAACCGCAGCAGCCGCTGGAGGAACGTCAGATCCGGATCCTCGGTGATCTCGGCGGTGGCCCGGACCTCCAGCGTCCGGAACGGGTTCTTCGGATCGATCACGAACAGCGTCACCTGGGGGTGGGCGAGCAGGTTCTTGTACTTCTGGCGCCCTTGTACAGCGAGGTGCGCACGACGTCGCCGTCGAGCATCGCCCAGATGGCGGTGACCTGGGGCTGCCCGTCGGCGCCGACGGTGGCGAAGGCCACCGTGTTCGGGGTCTCGAGCAGGTCGCGGTGGCTCGGGGAGATGGTTGGCACGCGTGGTCCCTTCCTGGTGGCATGGTGGTCGGAGCAGATCGGCCAGCAGCACGCCCACGACCGTCTTGCCGGGCACCGCGACGCCGGCGGCCGCCGCCAGTGCATCGTCCCACGGCGCGGCGGCGGTCCGTGTGTCGATGGGTCTTCGGTGCCGCGGACAAGGGATAATGGACGGACAGGACCTGCCGGATGGAAGGAGTGCCGTCGCCATGGTGCGGGTGGTCATGCTGTCACCGCCGGGCGCCGGGAAAGGCACGCACGGCAGGTGGCTGACGCAGCAGACGGGTGCCGCGCACATCTCCTCGGGCGAGCTGCTCCGGGCGGAGGTCGAGCGCGGGTCCGGTCTGGGACGGCAGGTCGCCGCCTACACCGCGCGCGGCGATCTTGTCCCGGACGAGCTGATCTTCGACGTCCTGATACCGGTCGTGGTCGCCGCGGACCGCGAAACGGGTGGGTACGTGCTGGACGGATTCCCGCGCACGATGCCCCAGGCGCTGCGCGCGGCCCAGTTCGGCGTCGAACTCGGCCTCACCAGCGATGGCGTGATCTTTCTGACCGCGCCGGAAGACGAGCTCGTCGCGCGGCTGCTCGACCGGGCGCAACGTGATGGCCGTCCCGATGACACGATCGGGGTGATCCGGCACCGGCTCGCCGTCTACGCCCGGGAAACCGCACCGCTGGTCGACTATTACCGCGGGCGCGGCATCCTGCTCGAGCTGAGCACTGACCGCCCCGAGGCGGCCGTCCGCGCGGACCTGCGGGACTGGCTCGTAGCCCGCGGGCAGCTGCCGTCCGCGGCTGGGAAGTCCCGGACCATGCCGGGCCGGGCCAGCGCCAGCAACGACGCCAACGACCGCTGATCAGCCGGACCCGCAGGGGCCTCTGCGCCCCGCCTAGAGCTGTTTCATAATCGCGGCCAGAAACGGGCAAATATGACGGAAACTGGCCACGATCATGATTAACGCCCCGAATGTCGCCAGGCATAGTGCGACATAAAGGAGATAACGGGACCCCCGGGCCCGCTGAGTTCCCGTCATCGAGCTACAGCCGGCTGGGTTCAACGGGCAGGTTGGAGCTGGCCGCGATCATCGGTCACTTCGTCTTCGGCTGACGCGGCCTGCTCCCGGTCCCGCGATCCTCCATGCTCGGACCGCTATTAGCTATTAAATCTACCGGAAATATATGTTAGGGTCGTCACGTGCGGAATCCGGACCCAGTCGGCAGCCCGGGCGCTACCGTGGCCGTGATCGGCGCGGGCGCGAGCGGGACTCTCACCACGATCTACCTGCTCCGGGCGGCCGCGGCGGCGCGGACTCCGCTGCGGATCGTCCTGATCGACCGGTGGGGAAAGCACGGGCTGGGCCGGGCGTACGCGACCGCGAACCCCGCTCACCTGCTGAACTCGCCCGTCAACCGGATGAGCGCGGTGGCGGATGACCCGGGCCATCTGGCGCGCTGGGCCGCGGCCCACGGGCTCAAGCCTGACGACGGATTCCTTTCCCGGCCGGATTTCGGCCGGTACCTGCGCGAACTGCTCGCCGACGCCGAGCGGACGGCCGGGCCGGCCGCCACCGTGGCCCGGATCACCTCGGACGTCGTGGGGCTGACCGAGAGCGGGCCGGGCCGGCCGCTGCGGCTGCACCTGGCGGACGGGGGTCACCGAGGTCACGGGGGTCACTGGGGTCACCGGGATCACCTCGACGCGGACGCGGCCGTGCTGGCTACCGGCAACGCCTCGCCCGCGGCGCCGTTCCCGGCGCCGGCCTCGCCTCGCTACATCGGCGACCCCTGGGCCCCCGGCGCCCTCGACGGCGTGGCCGACGGCAGTCCGGCGGTCGTCCTCGGGACCGGCCTCACCATGCTGGACGTGGCGATCTCCCTGACCGGCGCGCATCCGCGGACGGTCGTGTATGCGGTATCGCGGCATGGGCTGGTTCCGCGCGAGCACCGGGTGCCGGCGGCGGTGCCGCCCATCCGCCCGCCCTCCAGCTGGCCGAGCCCGTCCCGGCCGACCTGGCCGGCCTGATCAGGTACGTCCGGGCGGCGACGGCGCAGGCTCCGAACGACTGGCAGGCCGTCGTCGACGCCCTGCGCCCGCACATTCCGGGCCTGTGGCAACGGCTGTCGCTGCCAGAAAAGCGCCTGTTCCTGCGCCAGGTGGCCCGCTACTGGGAAGTGCACAGGCACCGCGTGCCGCCCGCGACCGCCCGGACCATCGACAAGCTCAGGTCCGCGGGCCGGCTCTCGGTGCAACGCGGCCGCATCGTCGCGGTCACCGAGACGCCGACGGGCCTGCGCGTCCGGATAGCAGACAGCGGCCGGGTCACCGAGGTGGCGGCGGGCTGGCTGATCAACGCCACCGGTCCCGCCGCGGACATCACCGCCACCGCGGACCCGCTGCTGCGGGACCTGCTCGATGGCGGCCTGGCCAGGCCGGATCCGCTCCGGCTCGGCATCGAGGCCGACGCCGGCGGAGCGCTGCTCGACGCGTCCGGCGGGCCGAGCGACACCATCTTCGCCCTCGGGCCGCCACTGCGGGGACAGCTCTACGAAACCACCGCCATTCCGGAGATCCGCGACCAGGCCGCTAGGCTCGCGGGCCGGCTGCTCGCTACCCGCCACCGCCAGGCGGTACCGCTGGCCGCGTCCGGGCTGCGGGTTTAGCTGGCCCGGGCTGCGGGTCTGCCGCGCCCGGCCAGCGGGCCGGCCTGCGAGGCTAGCTGGCCCGGGCTGCGGGTCTGCCGCGCCCGGCCGGCGGGCACCTAACTGGCCCGGGCGGCGGGCCTGCCGCGCACGACCGCCGGGTCTAGCGGAAACCGGGGCTTGGCCGGGGGCTACTGGAGCCCGGTGCGGACGGACGTGATGCGCTGCGTGTTGAAGCCGAGCCAGTGCATCCGGCCGACATAGCGCGCGTGCTCGACCTTGAGGCAGCGGTCCATGATCACCGTCACGCCGCCGTCCTCGGCGATCCGCGCGCCCTCTTCGTTGATCACCCCGAACTGGCACCACAGGGTGCCAGCCCCGATCGCCACCGTGTCCCGCGCGATCTGCGGGAGCGCGTCCGGCGCCCGGAAGACGTTCACGATGTCCACCGTCTCGGGTATGTCCGCCAGCTGGGCGTAGCACTTCTCGCCGAGGATCTCCGTTTCGCGGGGATTGACCGGGATCACCCGGTAGCCGTGCCGCTTCAGGTAATAGCCGACGAAGTAGCTGGCCCGCAATTCGTTGCGGGACAGGCCCACGATGGCGATCGTCTTGGCGGAGTGGAGCACGCGCTGGATCGTCGACGGGTCCTGATACCGTGCCAGCTCGATCATGGGGTCGCTACCTTCTTTCCCGCCCTCGCCTCTCCTGCAGCCACACTGACGAGCGCGAAACCCTGCTGCAGATCCCAGATCAGGTCCTCGACCGACTCGGTGCCGACCGAGAGCCGTACCGTGCCCGGCCGGACGCCGGCCGCCCGCAGCTCGTCGTCGCTCAGCTGGCGGTGCGTCGTGCTGGCCGGGTGGATGATCAGGCTCTTCGCGTCGCCGACGTTGGCCAGGTGAGACCAGAGCGTCACGCCCCGGATGAGGTCCTGGCCGCCGTCCCGGCCGCCGGCGCAGTCGAACGAGAACACCGCGCCGGCCCCGCGGGGCAGGTACTTCTCCACCAGCGGCCGGTACCGGCTGTCCGGCAGGCCGGCGTAGGTCACGTTCGAGGCCAGCTCGTGGGACGCCAGGAACGTCGGCGACCGCCACCGCGTTCTCGACGTGGCGGTCCATCCGCAGCGACAGCGTCTCCAGTCCCTGCAGGAACAGGAAGGCGCTGAAGGGCGAGAGGGCCGCGCCCAGGTCGCGCAGGGTCTCGGCCCGGAGCTTCATCAGGTAGCCGTACATGCCGAACGTCTCGTGGAACTGCAGCCCGTGGTAGGCCGGTGACGCGTCCGCGACCACGGGGAACCGCCCGTTGGACCAGTCGAACGTGCCCGCCTCGGTGACCACCCCGCCGATGGTCGTGCCGTGGCCGCCGATGAACTTGGTCGCCGAGTGGATCACGATGTCGGCGCCCCACTCGATCGGGCGGCACAGGTACGGCGTCGCGAACGTGTTGTCCACGATGAGCGGCAGTTCGTGAGAGTGGGCGATGGCCGCCACGGTCTCGATGTCGAGCACGTTCCCGCCGGGGTTGCCGATCGTCTCGCCGAAGAACGCCTTCGTATTCGGCCGGACCGCCTGCTCCCAGGCCGAAGGGTCATCCGGATCGACCCACGTCAGCTCGACGTTCATCTTGCGCAGCACGTGCTTGAGCTGGTTCACCGTCCCGCCGTAGAGGGCCGAGGACGAGACGATGTGGTCACCCGGCTCCAGCAGCGTGAACAGCGCGGCGTTCTGCGCGGCGAGCCCGCTGGCGAACGCCACCGCGCCCGCGCCCGCCCTCCAGGTTCGCCACCCGCTCCTCGAACACGGCCACGGTCGGGTTCATGATGCGCGAGTAGGTGTTCCCGTACTCTTGCAGGTTGAAGTACGCGGCCGCGGATTCCGGGTCCTCGAACACGTAGCTGGTGGTCTGGAAGATCGGCACCGCGCGGGCACCCGTGTTCGGGTCGGGCCGCTGCCCGGCGTGCAGCTGCCGGGTCTCGAACCCGAACGCGCGGTCTTCCTCGCCGCGGAAGCCATCGTCGGTCATCAAAGCCCCTTTCGTGCGGTCACCCGGCGTCCCTGGCTGCGGCCAGGTGCGTGCTGGCCCAGGAACTGGGCGATGATGGGCGTCTGCCGTGCTTCCTCGAGCAGGAAGCAGTCGTGGCCGTAGGGGGCCTCGATCACATGGCACTCGGCCGGCTTGCCGAGCGCGGTCAGCGCGTCGGCGACCTGTATGGACGCCGCCGGCGGGTAGAGCCAGTCGGAGCTGAACGCGATCAGCAGCGTCCGCGCCGACACCCCTTCCAGGGCCCGCGCGAGCGAGCCGCCGCCGTACTGCCGCGCGAGATCGAAGTAGGTCAGCGCGCGCGAAGTGTAGAGATAGGTGTTGGCGTCGAAGCGCTTGACGAACGAGTCGGCCTGGTGGCGCAGGTAGCTCTCGACCTGGAACTCCGGCTCGGTGATCGTGTAGCGGATGTCGTCGCCCGAACTGCAGCCGCCGCGGCCGAACTTGTCGTCCAGCGCCTGCGCGGACAGGTACGTGATGTGGCCGACCATCCGGGCCAGGCCCATCCCGGCCTCGGGTGCCTGGCCGGTGCCGTAGTAGCGGCCGCCCTGCCAGGCCGGATCGCGCATGATGGCGTCGCGCGCGATCGAGTTCCAGGCCACGCCCTGCGGCTGCAGGGCGTGCGTGCTGGCGATGGCCACGATGGCATCGACCTGGCCGGGAAACAAGATCGCCCACTCGAAGGCCTGCATGCCGCCGAGCGAGCCGCCGGCCACCGCCGCGAGCCGCTCGATGCCGAGCTGGTCCAGGAACGCGCGCTCGGTGCGCACCATGTCCGCCACCGTGATCACGGGGAAGTCCGGCCCGTACGGCTGGCCCGTCGCCGGGTCGATCGACGACGGCCCGGTCGTCCCGCGGCAGCCGCCGAGCAGGTTCGTGGAGACCACGAAGAAACGGTCGGTGTCGAAGGCTTTGCCGGGACCGATCATCCCGTCCCACCAGCCGAGCCCCTTGCGGGCCGCGCCGTCGCGATCCTGCGCCGCGAACCCGTCGCGGGTGCTTTCTGCGGGCGGCGTCTTGGCGAAGCCCGCCGCGTGGGCGTCGCCGCTGAGCGCGTGGCACACCAGGATGACGTTGTCGCGCTGGGGCGAAAGGGTCCCGTAGGTCTCGTACGCCACCCGGACCGGGTGCAGCTCCCGCCCGCAGTCGAGCCGCACCGGCTCGGGCAGGTCGAGGTACTGCGTTTCGACCGTGCCACCGAGCCGGCCGCGAGCGTCGAGGCTGGCTCTGCCATGCGGGCTATCTTAGCTGGTCGCAGCCGGTATATTTACGATCATCTCCATCAGGAATGTGGAGAAAACAGCGAGAGGGGAATCACGCGACATGACTACGGTTACCAATGGGGTTAACGTGCAGGCGCTGCTCGACGCGCGCGAGGTGCTGAAGGGCGCGCCCGAGGCCGCCCAGTTCACCTGGCGCGCGTCCGCCAAGTGGCAGAACGGCGTGCACAGCACGATCAAGGTGCAGAGCTTCTTCGGCCTGGGCGAGGAGCAGAACCACAAGGCGGAGTGGACGTTCGAAGCCGACCACCCCGCGGTCTTCGCGGCGGAGGACGACGGCATCACGCCGATCGAGTACCTGCTCGTCGGCCTGGCGAGCTGCCTGACGGCGGGCATGGCGTCCGTCGCGCAGAACCGCGGCATCCAGCTGCGCTCGGTCGAGTCGCGACGGTCGAGGGCGGCCACGACATCCGCGGGATCCTCGGGGCCGACTCCGACGTCCGCAACGGCTACAACGACATCAAGGTGACGTTCAACATCGACGCGGACGCGTCGCGCGAGGAGATCGAGGCGCTGGTGGCCCAGTCCCAGAAGCGCTCGGCCGTGTACGACGCGCTCACCAACCCGACCAACGTCACCGTCGAAGTCGCTTGACCGCGTCCGGCCAGCGCGAGGGGTTACGCCATCGAGCGGGTTACCACGGTCGTCATCGGCGCGGGGCACGCCGGGCTCGCCGCCAGCCATTTCCTGTCCGGCCGGTCGATCGATCATGTCGTGCTTGAGCGCGGCGAGGTGGCGAACTCCTGGCGGCACGAGCGCTGGGATTCGCTTCGGCTGCTCACCCCGAACTGGCTCAGCCGCCTGCCGGGCCTCGGCTACGAAGGCCCGGACCCCGACGGCTACATGACCATGGGGGAGGTCACCGAGTTCATCGAGCGCTTCGCCGCGCGCTCGCGCGCGCCCGTGCCGGACCGGCACGAACGTCACGTCGGTGCGCGGCGCCGACGGCGGGTACCAGGTGAGCACGGACCGCGGGGAGATCCGCGGCCAGACCGTGGTCATCGCGAGCGGCGCCTGCAACACGCCGGCGGTGCCGGCCTTCGGCGGGGAGGTGCCGGCGTCGGTCGAGCAGCTGACGCCGTTCGACTACCGCGACCCGGCCAAGCTGCCCGACGGCGGCGTGCTCGTGGTGGGTGCGTCGGCGACCGGGCGTGCAGCTGGCGGCCGAGCTACGGCAGTCGGGGCGTCCGGTGACCCTGTCGGTCGGGGAGCACACGCGCATGCCGCGCACGTACCGCGGCCGTGACGTGCTGTGGTGGATGGACGCGTCGGGTGTGTGGGACCAGCGATACGACGAGATCGAGGACCTCACCCGGGCCCGGCGGCTGCCCTCCCCCCAGCTGGTCGGAACGCCCGAACGCAGGACGCTCGATCTCAACGCGCTCACCTCGATGGGCGTCGAGCTGGCCGGCCGCTGGGCGATGGTCCGGGACGGCCGCGCGCTGTTCTCCGGCGGCCTGCGCAACGTGTTCTCGCTGGCGGACCTCAAGCTGGGCCGGCTGCTTGACACGTTCGACGAGTGGGCCCTCACGAGCGGGCGCGACGGGGAGTTCGGCGCGCCGGAGCGGTTCCGCGCCGACCCGCGTGCCCGCCTCGGCGCGGCTTGCAGCTTGACCTGCGCAGCGGCGAGATCCGCACGGTCGTGTGGGCGACCGGTTTCCGGCCCGACTACGGCTGGCTCGACGTGCCCGTCCTGGACGCCAAGGGCCAGCTGCGGCACGAGGGCGGCGTGGTCGACAGCCCGGGACTTTACGCGCTGGGGCTGCCCGTGCTGCGGCGGCGCAGGTCCACGTTCATCTGCGGCATCGAGGACGACGCGCGGGCGGTGATCGACCACCTCGCCCGTTACCTGGCCGGGCGCGGGTGATCTTTCCTGGCCGTGCCGGGGGCCCTGACCCCGTCCAGGACGGTGCGGACCAGGGTCTGGGCCAGTGCGTCGTCGAGGGGCTGGTGGCGCATCGTCAGCCGGAAATACAAGCGGCGCGTAGATCTGGTCGAGGAAGACCTGGATGTCGACGTCGGGAGCGATCTCGCCGCGGTCGACGGACGCGCTGCACCAGCGCCGTGCTGGCCTGCCGCCGGGGATCGAGCCACCTCGTCCGCAGCGTCCCGGCCAGGTCCGGGTCGGACTGGGCTTGCCCGATCAACTCCGCCATGACCTCGCCGGCCCGCCCCCGGAAGTCGTCGATGACGGCCAGGATCTGGACCGTCAGGTCATGGGCCAGATCGCCGGTCTCCTCGAAGCCGATCGTCTGCCGGTAACGGTGGAAGAAGGAGTCGACGGCCACCGCCCCCCGGCTGGGCCACCACTTGTAGATGGTCACCTTGCTCACCCCGGCCCGGGCCGCGATGCCCTCGATCGTCGCCGCGGCCAGGCCCCCCTCCAGGAGCAGGTCCGCCCCGGCGGTCAGGATGGCCAGCCGGGCCCGCTCACTTCTCGGCCGGCCGGGGCGGGCCGGAAGCCAGTGATGAGGCGCTGATCACGCCCCCGAGTATAGATCATGAACGGTCCGTACAGTATTCTAATACTGAACGCACCGTTCAGATACAGAGGGAGACCGATGACCGACGTCCTCACCAAGGAGAAGCCCGCCACGGGCCTCAGCCGGTTCCTGGTCCTCCTGTTCGCCGTGGCCTGCGGGCTGTCCGCGGCCAACCTCTACTACGCCCAGCCGGTCCTGGACACCATCGCCAGGGGCTTCGGCACCAGCTCCGGCACGGCCGGGCTGATCGTCAGCTTCTCCCAGGTCGGGTACGCGGCCGGCCTGGCCCTCCTGGTCCCGGTGGGGGACCTGGTCTCCCGCCGCCGCCTCATCCCGCTGGTCATGATCGTGACCGCGGCCAGCCTGGTGGTCACCGCGGTATCCCCCGACATCGGCCTGCTGATCGGGGTGGCCCTCGTCGTGGGGGCCGGGTCGGTGGCGGCCCAGATCCTGGTGCCCATGGCGGCCTCGCTGGCCAGCGACGAACGCCGGGGCCAGGTGGTGGGAACGGTGATGAGCGGCCTGCTGATCGGCATCCTGCTGGCCCGCACCATCTCCGGGATCGTGGCCGGGGTGTCCAGCTGGCGGGTGGTCTACCTGATGGCCGCGGTGCTGACCATGGCGATGGCGGTGGTGCTCGGCCGCCACCTGCCCGCCGGAGGGGGACCGGCCCCGCATCAGCTACGGAACCCTGCTGGGGAGCACGGCGAAGCTGCTGGTGACCGAGTCGCTGCTGCGGCGCCGGGCTGTGCTTCGGGGCGCTGGGCTTCGCCGCCTTCAGCGTCTTCTGGACCACCATGGCCTTCGTCCTGGCCGGTGCCCCTTACCACTACGGTGACATCACGATCGGCCTGTTCGGCCTGGTGGGGGCGGCCGGGGCCCTGTGCGCCAACTTCGCGGGCCGGTGGGCCGACCGGGGCCTGACCAAGGTCACCACGCTGGCCTTCGCGGCCTGCGTGGGCATCTCGTTCCTTCCCCTGTGGGCCGGGCGGCACAACCTGGCCATGATGATCATCGGCATCCTGGTCCTCGACGTCGGGGTCCAGGGCCTGCAGGTGACCAACCAGTCCATGATCTACCGCCTGGCCCCCGAGGCCCGCAGCCGGATCACGTCGGCCTACATGGTCTGCTACTTCGCCGGCGGGGCCATCGGGTCCGCCCTGGGCGGGTCGCTCTATGACAGCCACCGGTGGGCCGGGGTGTGCGTGCTCGGCGCCGTCATCGGGATCGCGGCCACCGTGGCCGCCCTGATCGATGCCGTCCGCCGGACGGCGGTCAGGGCCCGGGACTCCCGCGTGGACCAGGTGTGACACCACGGACCGTTCGGGCCTCAAGAGAGACGGTCACCCCAGCGGAGCGGTGATCTTGCGCGGTGCGATGGTGAGCAGCACGCGGATCTGGTCCCGGCCCCCGTACCAGGGATAAGACGTGCCGAGATAGCGCTGGGCCAGCTTCTCGATATGCTCCGCCGCGCCATCCGTGGTGATACCGGTGACGTCACCTCGTACCGCGTAGTAACGCGCGGGGGAACCGGGATCGGCGACGGTCAGGGCCACGCGCTGATCGCGTTCGATGTTCCTGAGTTTCTGGAATCCCTGCACGGTATTGATCAAGATGTTCCCGTCGTCGGTATCCACCCAGGTCTGGGTGATCTGGGGGGAACCGTCGGGCATCGTCGTGGCCAGATAACACGGACTGGGCTTGATGAGCAGCGCGAGCAGGCCGTCAGGCAGGTCCATGCAAGTCTCCTGATCTATGGGCGGGACAGCGCACAGCCTATGCCCGGTGCTCACGGGACGGGATCATCGTGATCCGGTCCTGACGCGGGCAGGTTGAAGTTGACGTCGACGTTCTGGAAGCCCTTGCTGCGCTGGGCCTTGGCCTGCCGGGAGTACGAGAGCCGGTCGCCGGCCGTCAGGACGACGTTGTCGGTGAAGGGGGTGAGGAGCGACCTGGGATGCAGGTGGATGACGTGCACGACGTTGATCTCCACGCAGAGCAGGACGGCCGTGGCCGTGATGTAGAGGAAAGCAAGCAGGCCGAGGACGATGGAAAATACCGCGTTCGTGGCGCTGGCGTGCTCGATCACGTGCCGGACGTAGACCACGCCGAACGATTGCAGCAGCTGCCAGATCACCGCGGCCGCTATTGCGCCGGGCACCACATTGCGCACGGACAGCCGCCGCGCCGGCGCGAAGCGGAACGCGAAGATGGCCACGGCGATGTTGATCACCATGGACGCCGCCAGCGCCAGCGACCGGCCGGCCACCCCGAGCACCCCGGCCCCGCCGCCGCCCGCGATCGACAAGAAGGTCGTACCCAGGATGGCCAGCCCGGCGGTGGCCAGCAGGAGGAGGCTGCGACCGCGGGCCTGCAGCGGGTTCGGCCGGTTGTTGCGCGGTACTCCCCACGCGGTGTTGCTGGCGTACTGGAAGGCCTGCGCCACTCCCAGGCCACCGTAGAGACCTCCGGCGATGCCCACGACGAGGCCGACCGGGCCGCCGCCCAGCCGCTTCGGCCGGGCCAGGTCCCCGCCGATCACCGGGAACTGGTGCAGCGCCGAGGTCAGCACCTCGTGCTGCAGCCTCTGGTCACCCGCCAGCACGAAGCCCAGGATCGTCGAGAGCAACAGCAACAACGGGAACAGCGAAACGAACCCGTAGTAGGTGAGCAGCGCGGCCAGGTAGGCGCCGAAGTCGTCGAAGTACTTGTAGACCACCGCGAGCGGGAAGCCCGCCCACGGGTGCTTCCGCTGAAAACGGTCCAGGCGCTCCGTGACCGTCACGTCAACCACCTCACCGAACGTCGGCGATCCGGCGCCCGGCACTGTCCCGGTCATCGATCCGCGCTTATGTGGCCAGGGTATCCTTCGCGTCGGCAGAATTTTACGGCGCATGACCTCGCGCCGGAGTGTCCCGGATCCGGGGCACTGCGGCGCTTCCGCGCTCCGTGCCCGGCCGAGATGGTCCGATTCTGCGACAGCCAGCCCCCGGTGACCGCTGTTAGCGTCGCAGCTATCAGCCGAATGCTCCAGGCCCCTGGAGCTCGCCGAGCAGACGGAGTTGTCATGAAGGCACTGGTGTATCACGGACCCGGGCGCAAAGCCTGGGAAGACGTCCCCGATGCCGCCATTCAGGAACCAGGCGATGTCGTCGTCAAGGTCGACACCACCACAATATGCGGCACTGACCTGCACATTTTGCAGGGTGACGTGGCCGCGGTCACCGACGGCCGCATCCTGGGCCACGAGGCGGTCGGCACCGTCACCGAGGTGGGGGAGGCGGTGAGCGGCTTCGGTGTCGGCGACCGCGTGCTCGTCCCGGCCATCACCAAGTGCGGCCGGTGCGTGTACTGCCAGCGGGGCATGCCCTCGCACTGCCAGACCGTCGGCGGGATCGGCTGGATCTTCGGCCATCTCATCGACGGCACCCAGGCCGAGTACGTCCGGGTTCCGTTCGCCGACACCTCGCTGTACGCGGTGCCGGACGGCGTCACGAACGAGCAGGCGATCTTCCTGGCCGACTCGCTCCCCACCGGCTACGAGGTCGGGGTGCTGGCCGGCGGCGTGCGGCCCGGTGACACGGTCGCGGTGGTGGGCGCGGGCGCCGTGGGCCTGTCGGCCATCTTGACCACGGGGCTGTGGGGCGCCTCGAAGGTGATCGCGGTGGACACGAACAAGTTCCGGCTGGAAAAGGCGATGGAGTTCGGCGCTACCGACACGGTGGAGGTCGGCCCGGGCACCGTCGCGGACGTCATCGCGCTCACCGACGGCCTCGGCGTCGACGTCTCCATCGAAGCCGTCGGCTACCCGGAGACGCTGCTGACCGCGGCGTCGCTGGTCCGGCCGGGCGGGACCATCGCCAACATCGGTGTGCACGGCACGCCGGTGGAGCTGCCGATGCAGGACATGTGGATCCAGAACGTGACCCTGACCATGGGCCTGGTGGACACCGTCTCGATTCCCACCCTGCTCAAGATGGTGGCCAGCGGGCGGATCCCGGCCGAGAAGATGGGGACGCATTCCTTTACCTTCGGCCAGATGGACGAGGCCTACGACGTGTTCAAGAACGCGGCGGCGAACTCGGCGCTGAAGGTCGTCATCACGCCAGGCTGAGCCGAAGCCCGGCCGGTCCGGCCGCGGGTCCCGTGCGTTCGGGAGCCGCGGCCGGATCACGCGATGTAGCTGATGCCGAACGCGTCGATCTTCCGGTACAGGGACGAGCGGGCGATGCCCAGCATCGCGGCGGCCTTGTAGCGGTTGCCCCGGGATTCGTACAGCGCCTGGATGATCGCGTCGCACTGCGCCGCCTCGAGCATGGACATCTTCCGCGGCCGGCGCTGCAGGCAGGCCGAGGGCAGGTCTGGCGGCTGGATCTCACCGACCGGCTTACGGGCGATGACGTACCTGAGCACGTCCTGGAGCTCGCTGATGTTTCCCGGCCACGCGTAGCCTTCCAGGACCCGGATGACCTGCAGGCTGAGCCGCAGGGACCGGCGGCCCGACAGCGCCCGCAGGATCGACATCGAGATGTCGCCTATCTCGTCGGCGCGGTACCGGAGCGCGGGAACCCGGGTCATCTGGTGGAAGTGCCGGAGCAGCAGGCCGTACGGTCGCGTCGCGTCCACCGCCGCGCTGTCGATGCAGCCGATGACGAACAGGCCCGCGTCCAGCGTGATGAGGGGGCGCAGCGACTCATCGAGGCGGTGAGCGGCGACCGGGCTCAGCCGGTTCAGCTCGCGCAGCAGCAGCAATTGCGGGCGATCACCGGCGGTCTCGGCCAGGCCGGCGATCGGATCCGAGCCTGAGCCGCCAGGCCCGGCCGGGAAGGACGCGCAGCTCACCGTGATGACCTGCCCATACGGGAAGGTCTGGCGGAACTGGGCGCGCACCAGGGTCTGCTTGCCGACCCCGGGCTCGCCGATGAGCAGGTGCCGCCTGCGCTGGGTGATGCTCGCGGCCACCTCATGCCGCGCGCGCAGGAACGGGGTCAGGAGTTCCTGATTCGCGCGGATCCTGGCCTCGGCGATACGCTGCGTTCCGGTCGGCCCGCGCAGGTCCTTGGCGTAGTCGCGGCGGACCGTCGGCGCGACGTGCGAACCCTGACGGCGAACGGCCTCGGGTACGGCGGCCGGCCTCCCAGGATTCGCGTGCGTTCCGGTGAGCAGGCAGCCGACCAGCTCGCCGGCCAGGTAAACGCCCTCCGTCGCGGTCTCGGCGCAGCCGCCGGAGGGCAGGTCCACGTGCTTGCTCGCGAACTCCCGCAGCGCGAGGCCGGCCTGCGCAAGATCCGACAGTGCTCGCAGGTCGGCTACGTCCAGCTGACGGGCCAGGGCGTTGGTCATGACCCAGTCGCCGTCGGTGGCCAGGACCCAGCCGCGCTCCTGAGCGCAGCAGCGGCCGAAGTGCTCGAGTATCGCCCGGGACCAGTGCCGCGTTCCCCCGGCCATCCGGCCGGCGACCTGGTGGGCCAGCGTCCGGGCGGCGGCCAGCTGGAGCGTCGTCTCGTCCGATTCGTGGCAGATCACCAGCACGGCGCCGCACGCCTCGTGGCCAGACGGGTCGGGCACCAGCGAAGCGGCACCGCTGATGAACGTCAGGCGGGAGTGATAGTGCTCGGCTCCGCGCAGGACGGCGTCGCTTCGCTCGTGCCAGGCGACCGAGGCCGCGCTGGTGCCGACCGCGGCCTCGCCGTGGCTGTACCCCGGGACCAGCAGCACCCCGTCGAGCAGCCGTCCCAGCGCCTCGTCACCATCGCGGCGGACCAGCACGGTGCCGTCGGCGTCCATCAGGACGAGAGACGCCGCGACTTTCCCCGCCAGCTTGAAGAAATCGTCGAACGCGTCCTCGGCGGCGGCGGTCAGCAGCGGCGAGCCCTGATCGTGGCCCACGAAACGGACAGCGATGCGGTCGGCATCCACGTCATGCCGACGGGAGCGCTGCCACGAGGCCAGCACCTCGGCCCGAACGACGTCCCTCGGGACGTCGCCTGCCTCGCCGGCCAGGAAAGCCCGCCGGGCCGCCTCGAGGTCTACGGCCCTGGTCATGATGCGACACTACGGCCGGCGGGCTGAGGCACCATGTCTCATCGTGAGCCGGCTCAGGTCGGAGCCGGACGCACGCCAGCTCATCCTTGATCTCGCGATCCCTTGCAATTACAACTCTGTTCGGATGATCGACGCCGAGGTGAAGGAGCGCCTGCCCGAGGGCGCGGTCCGGCGGGTGGTGCTCCTGCAGTACGGCGACGACCCGGTGGTCGAGCCGGGCGAGGTGCGGGCTCGGGTGCTCATCCCCAAGGACTACGGGGAGTCATGGGATCGGGAGCACATGACGACGATGATGGAGATCCGCCGCGAGCTCGCGGAGAAGCTGCCCGAGGTCAGCGAGCTCGAGGTCATCCCGGATGACCCCGCTGTGCCCTACGACCACAAGTCCCGGATATACGTGGGCGGCGGGGGCTGGTTGCGCTCCGGGGGTGGCGGCGACCTCACCGCGGTCATGGCCAGGCTCGGACCGGAAGACCTGGAAACGCTGGACGCGCTGATCACCGCGGGCCTCGCGGCCAACCGTTCGGACGGCGTGCGCTGGGCTCTGGCCCGGATCCGCGAGCGGCCGGCGTTCGCGAAGCTCACCGACTGGGTGCGCGGCCTCGATGAGCTCAAGGCCCAGTTCTGACGAGTGAGGACGCTAGGAGGCATCATGGACCGGGCCGCGCTAGATGCGCTGCAGAGCAAGTTCGAAGAGCAGCTGACGGAGCACTTCCCTGACGACGGCGTCCAGCGGGTCGCGCTGCTGCAGCACGGCGACGACCCGGAGGTCGAGCCGGGAGGCCTGTGGGTCCGGGTTTTCTTCAAGCTGGCCGCAGTGCCCGAGGAGGGCCAGGCGCGCACGCTCGCCCTCACGGCCTGGCTGGACGCCCACGCGGCGATGCTGGATGAACTCCAGCTCGAGTTCGCGCAGGCACTTCCCGCCGCCCGGCTGCTCGAGTTCAAGTTCATCCTCGACGGCGACACCGAGCTCAAGGGCTCGGTCAGGAGGCGGATCGGCGGCTCCGCGGCCGATCTGGCCGAGCGCCAGCGCGACCTCACCCCGGTGATGGCCAGGCTCGGACCCGTCGACCTGTGGACGCTGGACACGCTCATCACCGCGGGTATCGCGACCAACCGCGCCGACGCGGTCCGCTGGGTGCTGGCCCGCATCCGCGACCGGCCGGCGTACGCCAGGCTCCGCGAGCGAGCCCAGGAACTCGACGACCTCAAGGCCCAGTTCTGATCTCGTCTTTCGCCAGGTCAGATCCAGCCGTTGGCCCGGGCCACCTGGACCGCCTCGTGGCGGTTGGCGGCACCGAGCTTGACTGCGGCCGAGGACAGGTAGTTACGGACCGTGCCGGAGGTCAGGGCGGCACGCCGCGCGATTTCGCCGACGGGCGCGCCGTCGGCCGCCAGCTCGAGTACGTCGGCCTCGCGCGAGGTCAGCGGGCTATCCCCGGCCGCGATGGCATCGGCGGCGAGCTCAGGGTCGACGTAGCGACCGCCACGGTGCACGGTGCGGACGACATCGGACAGGACCTCGGCCGAGACGGTCTTCGGCAGGAACCCGCGGACGCCGGCCGCCAGGGCCCGCTTCAAGTGCCCGGGCCGACCGTGGCTGGTCAGGATGAGGCTGGCGCATCCGGGCAGCTCGCTAGCCAGCGCCCGGGCGACGGCGATCCCGTCCAGGCCAGGCATCTGCAGGTCAAGCACGGCCACGTCCGGCTGGTACCGGCGGGCCATCGCCAGGGCCTCGTCGCCGGAAGCGGCCTGGGCCACGATCTCCAGGTCGTCTTGAAGCGCCAGCAGGGAAGCCAGGGCCGACCGGATGAGGTTCTCGTCGTCGGCGAGCAGCAGGCGGATCACGGCGTGGCCGACGCGGGCAGCGTTGCCTCGAGCCGGAAGTGGCCGGCGCCCGGATGCCTGATGGAGATACTGCCGCCCAGGTCGGCCAGCCGCTCGCCCAGCCCGAGCAGGCCCGTTCCGTCGGCGCCGGGAGCGGCATCCCTGGCCCGGTCGTTCTCCATCCTGAGCGTCACGGTCGAGGGAGCGCCCGGCGCGTCGAGCATATCGAGCTCGATCGTGCAGGCCGTCGCGTCGCTGTGCCGGATGATGTTGGTGATCCCCTCGCGCACCACCCAGCCCAGCGCCGCCTGCACCTGCTGGGGCAGCTTCGTCGCGTCGCCGATGATGCGGCAGCTCGCCCCGGCCGAACGCAGGACCGCCTGGGCGCCAGCCAGCTCGGACCCGAGATCGGCGGCGCGGTACCCGCTGACGACCGCTCGCATCTCTCGCTGCGACTCATGGGCCACCGCGCGCACCTCGAGCATGTGCCCGGCGGCTTCTTCGTCGTCGCCCCGGCGGACCAGCTGCGCGGCAAGCTCGCTCTTCACCGCGATCAGGGAAAGGTTACGACCCAGCACATCGTGCAGGTCGCGGGCAAAGCGCAGCCGTTCCTCCGCGACCGACAGGCGTGCGTAGGCCGCCCGGGACCGGTCGAGTTCGGCCATGATCCGCAATGTCCAGGCCGAGGCGCGGCAGGTGATGGCGATGGTACCGATGCTGATGAGGCAGATGATCCCGCCGGTAATCGCCGGCCCGGAACTGCCGGCCGCGCCGCCGATCGCGGGCCACGCGCCGGCCACCGCCGCGCTGACCAGCACCAGGCCGGACAGCGCCGGCAGGCTAAGCCGCGGCGCTAGCGCCACCGCCAGGGCGCCCGCCGAGAGAATAACGACCCATGCGGACGCCGGGATCGCACCCGGGACGGCGCGGCGGACGGCGGGCAACGCCCACGTCGCGGCCAGCGGGGCGGCCACGGTGAGCCCGATGCCCGCAGCCAGCAGCGACCTCCCCGGTCCTGGCCCGCTGGCCAGGTAATACCGCAAGCTGGCGTGCAGCAGCGGGATGTAGATTCCCGCCTGGGCCGCGGCCAGCAGCAGGAAGACGGCCAGGCCTGGCTGCCGCACCTGCTGCTGCCCGCTGGTCAGGCCAAGCACGAGCAGGGGGACCGCGGCCAGCAACGCGTACAGGCTGGCCCGCGTCCAGAAGGCGTAGCTCTCGGCACTGGTTCGCTTGCCGCGCCGCCATGGCATCGATCTCACCCCTCCAGCCTGTCACGCTCGCCTAGCGCCGCGGTTCCCAGCGGAACCAGCGGCGTGCCGCCCAGCCGCCTGCCAGCGTCCAGGCCGCGAGCACGAGCACCGGGACGACCGCCGCCGCGAAGTTCGCGGTCAGGCCGAGGTGATGACCGTCTCCGGCCGTGCCCGTCAGGGCGAGCCGCATCAGTTCCGCTACCGGGGTCAGCGGCAGCGCATCGGCGACCCAGCGCAGCGGCTCGGGCAGGACGGCCAGCCGGAACACCAGGCCGCTGAACGCGAACGGGACGATCAGCACCGGGAGGGTCGTGAGCTGTGCCATCTCCACGCTGCGGGTCATCGCGGCGCTGACCGCGGCCAGCAGCACGAACACCGCGGATCCGCCCGCGAGCGCCACCAGGGCCAGGACGGCGTTGGCGGGCCTGGCCAGGCCCGCCAACGCGACGACGGCTACGCCGGCCACGGCGATCTGGGTCCAGGCGATGGCGACAGCGGGCGCGGCCGTCCCGGCGAGGATCTCCCCGTCGGTGGTCTCGCCGGTCCGCAGCCGCTTGAGTACCAGCTGGTCGCGGCGTGCCACCAGCGTCGTCACCAGGTTGTAGTAGACGGCGAAGAGCAGCGCGAACGCCGTCAGGCCGGTCAGGAAGGCGGCCCCGGCACCGCCAGGGCCGGCTGCGCCAGGCAGCGTCTTGAACCCGTAGACCATGGGGGCGGGAAGGAGGAGCGCAGTCAGCAACGCGGTGCGATTGCGCCGAAGCAGCACCGCCTCAGCCCTGGCCAGCGCCATGATGCGGTGCGCGGGCGGGTTCAGCCGGCCCGTGGTCACGATCGCGGTGTTCATGCCGCCACGTCCTGTCGATTGTCATTGGGAGCCGGAGCCGGAGCCGGAGCCGGAGCCGGAGCCGGAGCCGGAGTTGGAGCCGGAGGGCTCGATGCCGGCGGCCACGGCCTGGAAGACCGCCTCCAGCGAGGTCGAGCGGGCGTCCAGGGCGGTCAGCTCGAGGTCCTTGGCGTTCGCCCAGGCGAGCACCGCGCTCAGGGTCCGCTGCAGGTCGTGCGTCTGCATGAGCACGCTGCGCCCGGTGCGGCTGACCGCGCTGCCGGGTATGCCGGGAACTGGCTCGTGCCAGTCCGCGGGCAGCTCGAAGGAGATCCGGGCCGGCTGCGAGGCTGCCACCTCGGCCGGGGTGCCCGTGCGCACGATCCGGCCCTGGTGCATGATGGCCAGGCGGTCGGCCAGTTCCGCCGCCTCCTCCAGATAATGGGTGGTCAGCACGATGGTGGTACCCGCCGCCAGCAGGTCGCGGATCAGCTGCCAGGTACGACGGCGGCTCTGCGGGTCAAGTCCCGTCGTGGGCTCGTCGAGGAACAGGACCTCCGGGTGCCCCAGGATCGCCATCGCCAGGTCAAGGCGGCGCCTCTCACCGCCGGAAAGCGATCTCACCGCCACCTGCGCCCGGTGACCGAGGTCGACGAGCGCCAGGGCCTCGGCCACCGGCCTGGGCGCGGTGAGCGTTCCCGCCCACATCCGGCCGGTCTCCGCCACCGTCAGGTCCGGCGGGAAACCGCCCTCTTGCAGCATGACTCCCATCCGGCGCCGGACCGCGGCCCGCTCGCGGTACGGATCTTGGCCGAGCACCCGCACCGTGCCCTGCGCCGGGGACGCCAGTCCCTCGAGCACCTCCATCGTCGAGGTTTTCCCGGCGCCGTTGGTGCCGAGCAGCGCGAAAAGCTCGCCGTGCCGGACCGAGAACGTGACTCCCCGGACCGCATCGAATCCGCCGCTGCCCGGGCCGCCGTAGCGGCGCCGCAGATCCCTGACCGTGATAACGCCGGTGTCTTCCATGTCCACCAGCATCCCGGCGCGGGAGCCGATCCGCCCGTGCGCGCCGTCACCGGTCCCGATGACATCCGCACCGGGACCCGATGACAAATCTCATGCCCTTATTGACTGGTCCGTTTTCGCCGGGTTACGTTGAGGCAAAACTAACAGGAAAGTTTACTGTTAGTTTTGGTTCTCGCCTGGAGGCTGCCATGCGATCAGCGTCCCGTCCCGCCCGGCCGAGGCCCCGCCACGGTCTGGCCTATGTTCTCGTCCCGGCGCTGGTCCTGGTGGCGGCCTGGGCCGGCGTTCCGGTGCCGGCCGCGGCGGCGCAGGCCAATTTGCTCGCCAACGGCAGCTTCGCGGGCAGCACGGCGGGGTGGACGTGCTCATCCGGCGACACCGTGGTGACCTCGCCGGTCTACAGCGGATCGGGCTACTCGCTGGCGGGGACGCCGGCGGGCAGCGATGACGCGCAGTGCAGCCAGGTTGTCAGCGTCCAGCCGGACTCGTCCTACACGCTGGCCGGCTGGGTCGAGGGCGACTATGTCTATCTCGGTGACAGCGGCACGGGCGGCAGCGACACCGACGCCTGGACGCCCGCGGCGTCTTCCTGGACCGAGCTGTCGACCAGTTTCAGCACGGGCGCCTCGACCACCAGCGTGACCATCTACATCCACGGCTGGTACGCGCAGCCCACGTTCTACGCCGCCGATCTGTCGCTGACCGGTCCGGCGGGCAGCGGGGGCGGGGGCGGCGGAACGCAGCCGCCCGCCGCGCCGGCGAACCTGGCCGTCACCGGGACCACGTCGTCCTCGGTCTCGCTGTCCTGGACCGCGCCGTCAGGGACGGTCACCGGCTACGACGTCGACGAGAACGGCAGCCAGGCCGCGTCCGTCACCGGCACGAGCACCACCGTCACGGGCCTGGCCGCGTCGACCACGTACACGTTCACCGTTCTCGCGTACAACTCCGCCGGGGAGTCACCGGCGTCCAGCCAGGTCAGCGCCACCACGTCGAGCTCGGGAGGCGGAGGGGGCGGCGGGGGCGGCGGGCTGCCCGCGCACCTGCTGATGGGCTACTGGCAGGACTTCACCAACGGCGCCACCCCGCTCACCCTGGCGGCCGTCCCGGCTAGCTACAACCTGGTCGCGGTGGCGTTCGGCACGGCGACAAGCACGCCCGGTCAGGTTGCGTTCAGCCTCGACCCGACGCTGGCCGCTGACCTCGGCGGGTACACGCAGCAGCAGTTCATCGACGACATCGCCACGCTCCACTCGCGCGGGCAGAAGGTCATCCTCTCCGTCGGCGGCCAGGACGGGGCGATCAGCGTGACCGACGCGGCCAGTGCGGCCAGCTTCGCCAGCAGCGTCGACGCGCTGATCCAGCAGTACGGGTTCGACGGCGTGGACATCGACCTGGAGAACGGCGTCAATCCCACGTACATGGCGTCGGCGCTCGAGCAGCTCGAGAGCGACGTGGGCGCTCAGCTGATCATCACGCTCGCCCCGCAGACCGTGGACACCCAGTCGGCCGGCAGCGACTACCTCGCCCTGGCGCTGGACATCAAGTCCATCCTGACCATGATCAACACGCAGTACTACAACTCGGGCACGATGAACGGCTGCGACGGCAACGTCTACGCCGAGGGCACCGAGAACTTCATGACGGCCCTGGCCTGCACCGAACTCCAGAGCGGGCTCGCGCCGTCCCAGATCGGCCTCGGCCTTCCCGCGTCGTCCTCGGCGGCCGGCAGCGGCTACGTCCGCCCGTCGCTGGTCAACGACGCGCTGGACTGCCTGGCCGCCGGGGCCAGCTGCGGGAGCTTCGTCCCGCCGGCCACCTACCCGGGGATCCGCGGCGCCATGACCTGGTCCATCAACTGGGACGCGTCGAACGGCTACAACTTCGCCGACACGGTGGCACCCTACCTGGCCACGCTGCCGTGACGCGGTCGCGCCCAGCTACCACTGGGCCAGCATCGGCCTCCACGCCTCAGCCAATTACCCTGGCCGGGTGGACTTCCACGTCGATCTAGAGAGCCGGCGAGACCTGGCCGGCCAGATCTACCGCCAGGTCCGCGGCGCGATTCTCGACAGTCGCCTGAGAGTGGGCGAGGCCTTGCCTGCGACCCGTGAACTGGCCCGGCAGCTCGCAGTGTCACGCAACACCGTCGGCGTCGCCTACGACCGGCTCGTGGGCGAAGGGTTCGTCGAGACCAGGACCGGGGCAGGCACGTACGTCTGCGACCACATCACACCCGTGGCGGTCCAGGACCGGGGCAGACCAGGCAGGAACTCGTCCCGCATCCGCGCTGGAACGTGCCCTTCCCGCACTGGGGTGTCGTCGGGCGACCCCCGGCGAAGGCCGCGGCGACGTACAACTTCCGGGTCGGCGTGCCCGACGTGACGCTTTTCCCCTTCGAGACCTGGCGCCGGCTCGTTTCGCGGGAACTGCGCCTATCGGCCGTGCGGACGGCCACCTACGGCGAGCCCGCCGGCCATGAGGGCCTGCGCGCCGCGATCGCCCGCCATATCGGGATCTCCCGGGCGGTCAAGGCCGACCCGGATACCGTCATCGTCACCAGCGGCGCTCAGCAAGCATTCGACCTGATCGCGCGGGTGCTGCTTGAGCCCGGCGACTGCGTGGCCGTGGAGGAACCCGGCTACCCGCCGCCCCAGCTGCTGATGCGCTCGCTGGGAGCGCGGGTCTGTCATGTGCGGGTCGACAGCCAGGGCCTGGTCGTCAAGGATCTCCCCGCCGACGCAAAGCTCGTCTACGTGTCGCCCGCGCATCAGTTTCCGCTGGGCATGCCCATGTCGCTGTCCCGGCGGGTGGAGCTGCTGACCTGGGCGTCCGAGCACGACGCCGCCATCATCGAGGACGACTACGACAGCGAGTTCCGCTTCGGCGGCCGCCCGATCGAGACCCTGTACGGACTGGACACCCACGGCCGGGTGCTGTACGTCGGCACGTTCTCCAAAACCATGCTGCCCGCGATCCGGCTGGGATTCGTCATTGCCCCGCCGTCTCTCCTGACGGCGCTGCGTATCGCCAGGCACGTATCGGACTGGTACCCCCCGCAGGCCACCCAGGCGGCGCTCGCGCACTTCATCGATGAAGGCCTGCTCGCACGGCACATCCGCAAGATGCGCACCGAGTACAAGGGCCGCCACGAGCGAATACTCCAGGTGCTTGCGGAGCAGGGCGAGTGGCTGCGCCCGATCGAATCCGCCGCGGGACTGCACCTCACCGCGCTACTGCCGCACGGACGGCACCTGTCGACCCGCGCCGTGCTGCGCCGAACCGACCACTCGGGGCTGGCGGTCAACTCCCTATCGGTGTTCTACGCCAGCCGGGCGCCCCAGTCCGGTCTCGTCCTCGGCTACGGAGCGATCCCCAGGCCGAAGATCGAAGACGGGCTCCAGCTACTCAGGCAGGTCCTGAGCTGACGTCCGCCCGAGCCGGAATTGGCTCAGGTGTTTAGGGCGATATTGGCACTAGTACCGGACCGATCCTCTGGGTACGTTAGCGGAGCGACAGGGGCACCGAGTTCCTGCAGGCCGGCCCGGCCACCAGCTGAACGGCGAGCTTCGCCGGCCTGGACGGGGTCATCGCGAGGCTGGCCGGCCTGCACGGAACGCGCCAGGACGGCGCTAGCTATCTCCCTGTCCCGGCGCTGGCGCGCCGATCCGGTAAGGCGATCGCAGGGGGTGTGATGAGCGCGGTCGTGGCCGAGCACCTGACCAAACGCTACGGGGAATTGGCCGCGGTCGACGACGTGAGCTTCGAGGTCCACTAGTATCGTTGTCCCGGTCTGGGCAGTTAGGGCCAGAAGGAGGAACGTCATGATCTATCTCATCAAAAGGCTGATGCGGTATCTGCGGGGCCGGCGGAACCGGACCTAGGTTGCCGGTGTTTTCGCATGCTTCGACCAGTCAACGGTGCGCGAAGCGCTCCGGCGGCTCCGCAGCGAGTATGGGCTCGGCACGTGCCGGCTGGCGAAACGATCGACGGCGTAACGGCGGGCCATCCAATACCTCGAGGACGGCTCGATCCGGCCGCGGCGGTGCACCATGGCTGCCCTGGCGTACGGCCTGGAGCCGGACGACAAGGAGCGCCGGAAGCAGATCGTCGCTGAGCTGTATGAAACTCAAGCGCGAGATACGCGAGATGCAGCGACCGCGGAGCCACAGAGCAACCCTCCGGAGGACACCGGCTGGACCCCGCCGCCAGCCGATGAGTGCGAGGAGTACGAATACAACTCTCCAGTCGGGGACTTGGGCGACCTGCTGCGTTTCCGCCAGTGCTGGGATGCGAGCGGGAGGATGGCCGACTTCGCCATCATCCAGATGACCCGCCTAGACGGCCGGCTGAAGCGTGTGGCCGAAGCGTGTGGCCGAAGCGGACATTCGCCACGGTGAGCTGCACGTCCACGTACTGAATCAGCAAGAGGAGAGAATCGGCCGTGAGAGCATCCAGCCGGTCGTAACCCAGCAGGACGTAGAGAAGGCTTACGATGCTTGTCTCGATCGTTTTGTAGAAAAGTGGGAAGAGTATAGGAGGAGGTGGCGTAATGGATGACAGAGGGCGCTTGCGGCTACGGATGACGAGTGAAGTCGCGAAGTTGCTGAAGAACCGAAGTCTGCGTGACGCGCTACCACCGCTGGGGGCTGACGGCTCTATTCCCTTCGTGGTAGGGCTACCGGACGATACTCTCCGCGACATCATCAGCCGGGCCGCAACGCTTGGCAGCGACGCGCATGTCGTCGTTCCCTCTGAGCTAGCCACGTCCGGCCCGTTCAGGGTGCGGATCCTCCGCATCTCCGGTGCTCCCCACAAGGCGATCATCGACCTGGACGAGTCCTGCGAATGTCTAGTGAACGAAGAGTCGACGCTTGCCGTGCTCATGGACCACATCGAGGTCGGGGAGCAGCGGAAGTACTACACCTTCGACTCGGAGACCGTCATCCGCTTCCTTAACGACAGCGTGCAGCCCATCCCCGCTTGATGTAACTCGACACCCTGGCTGACCGGATTCACCAGGCCCAGGCCTGGCATGCGGCCCTGGGCGCCGCACCTCCGCCCCTTCGGAAGCCGCATGACCGCAGCCTCCGTAACGGGAATCAGCCAGGAACTCACGATGTGCTGCCTCAGGCATGCTCATAGGTCAAGTTAACGATGCAGAACCGGTTACCTTCGGGATCTTCCAGCACGATGAAGTCCGGATCCTCCGGGTAGCTGTCCCAGTCGAGTCGTCTGGCGCCGAGCGACACGAGCCTGGCTGCTTCGGCCTCCTGTTCGCTGGCATCGGCGGCATGCAGATCAAAGTGCAGGCGCGGATGATCCTGCGGCGGCGTCTGGCTGAGCTGCAGCGCGATCGCCGTTCCGGTCCCGTCTGGCGGCACAAGCACCTTCGCCCATCCGCCGAATCCATCCTCGCGCAGCTTATAGCCCAGCACCGCTGACCAGAATCCCGCTGCCCGCTCCACGTCAGTGACCCCGAGTGCCACCACGCCGAACGTCAGCATGGGCCCGAGCTTAGCGAGCACCACGGCCAGGTCGGCACCGCCGCCATCATCCACCTCACCGACAGCAGTAAACATCACCCACTCGGGCGGCCGGTAAGGACGGTACGGCTTCCTGCTCAGGTGACAGCGGGCTTGCAACGTACAAGAAGCCGCTCTCCTCGAGCAGGTCGACGAGATACCCAAGACGGCTGCCGGAGAGGTGTTGTGCCGTGCCTTGGCGGCATGGCGACCTTTACGGGATCCTGGGCTGGCAGTTTCTCCGTCGGAGCGGGCTAGGGCACGACCACGATGGGCACCGGTGAGCGGCGAGCCAGGGACACGGCCACCGAGCCGACGATGCGGTGCATGGCCTGCGACGAGCTGCCGACCACGATCACCGTGGTGGCGCCGGGGTGAGCGTCGCGGATTTCGGCGGCGTACGCCATCAGCTCGCCCGCGATCTGACCCCGGCGTCGCCCGAACTCCTGCAGGGGGCATTCGGCGCTATCCTGGCGCCGTCCGCCCTCGGCACCCTGGTCAGCACCTTTCAAGATCCGCGCGAGCGAGGCAGGGCCTTCGGGGTCTTCGGCTCGGTAGCGGCCGGCGGGGGCGCGGTGGGCCTGATCCTCGGCGGAGCCCTCACCCAGTACCTCTCGTGGCGCTACACCCTGTACGTCAACCTGGTGTTCGCCGCCCTCGCCATAGTCGGCGCGCTGGTGTACATCCGTAGCAGCCGGTCGGCGACCCGGCCGCGGATGGACTGGCCCGGAGCGGTTCTGGCCTGCGCCGGGCTGTTCGTCATCGTCTTCGGCTTCTCCCACGCCGAGACCGCCGGCTGGACCGCCGCGGTGACGATCGGCAGCCTGGTCGTCGGCGCGGGCGTGCTGGCTGGGTTTGTGCTGGCCGAGCTGCGGGTCAGCCACCCGCTACTGCCGCTGCACGTGATCCTGGACCGCACCCGGGGCGGCGCGTACGTCGCCGTCTTCCTGTCCGGGATCGCGATCTTCGGTGTGTTCCTGTTCCTGACCTACTACATGCAGCTGATCAAGGGGGATAGCCCGCTGACCACGGGGCTGCTGTTCCTGCCGCTGATCGGGTGCATCCTGATCAGCTCCAACCTCTCCAGCATTGTGCTGTTGCCCAAGGTCGGCCCGCGCGCCCTGATCACGTCGGGCATGCTGCTTGGCGTGATCGGGATGATCTACCTGACCCGGCTCACCGTGACCTCCGGTTACGTCAGCGGCATCCTGCCCGCGCTGCTCGTCATGGGCCTGGGCTTCGGCCTGATCTTCGCCCCGGCCATCAACACGGCCACGGCCGGGGGTCGGGCGGGAGGACTCGGGCGTGGCCTCGGCGCTAGTCAACACGATGCAGCAGGTCGGCGGTTCGATCGGGACCTCCGCGCTCAGCACGATCGCGCTGACCGCCACGACCAGCTACCTAGTGGCTCACCGTACCGGTCCGCTGGCGCAGGCCGCCGGAGCCGTCCACGGCTACACGCTGGCCTTTACGGTGTCGGCGGCGCTGTTCGGGCTGGGCGTGATCCTGGCCATCACCCTGCTGCCGTCCCGCCGCCGGCTCGAGGAACTCAGGAGCGGAGTCGCGGCCGGCGGACCCGTCCAGACCGCCGCGCCACCCGCCCGCGCACCGGAATCCGTCCCCGTGCCCGCCATGGAACCCGCATTCGCGCGCGCCGCCGAACCCGCCGCCGCGACGCACGTGGAGATGCACGCGATTCCCGTGGCCTTGCTCTGCTGCTCGCCGGTGATCAACCCTAATCCCAGGTCGACGGCCACGCCGATCCTCTAGCGGACGCGGCCTTCGCGCCAGGCTCGCGAGGTGCACTGGGGGCGTTACCGGCGGGCCCATTCCTCGGCGAGCAGCTGGTAGGAACGGACGCGGTCGGCGTGGTCGTGGGTAATGGTCGTGACGATCAGCTCGTCGGCTTCCGTGGCGTCGCGCAGCCGCTCGAGTGAGTCCGCGACCTGGCCCGGGGTGCCGACGAACTGGGTGTCGATCCGGTCGGTGACCAGGTCGCGGTCGGCGTCGCTCCAGACGTGGCGGCGAGCCTGCTCGGGGGTGGGGAACTGAATGGCGCCCTCGGCGGTGCGGATGCTGCGGACCCACAAGCCGTAGCCGGTGGCCAGCTCACGGGCCGCGCCCTCGGTGCCGGCCACGACGACGTCGGCCGACACGCTGACGTAGGGCCGGCCGAGCTCGGTGGAGGGCTGGAACGCGGCCCGGTAGCCCTCCACCGCCTCGAGCACGGTGGCCGGGCTGACGTGGTAGTTCGCGGCGAAACGCAGACCATTGTGGCCGGCTACCTCGGCGCTTTCGCCGCCGCTGCTGCCCAGAATCCAGATTTGCAGCGCCGCGCCCTCGCCGGGCACCACGTGGGCCTGCTCCCCCTCCGGGGAGCAGTAGGTTCCCGCGATCAGGGCGAGGACATCGCCGACCTGCTCGGTGTAGTTCTGCGGCTCCGCGTGCGGCAGCTGGAGCAGCTTCTTGGTCAGCGCGAACCGGGGTGAGCCGAGCAGGTGCTTGACGGAGAACGGGAGCGGGATGAGCAGGCCGTTCGAGGGCCGTCCGCCGACCACGGCGGCTGCGGCGCCGCCGGCCAGCGCGGGGGCCTTGGGCTCACGCGGCCGGCCGCCGGAGCGGCCCAGACCGAGGTCGAAGCGGCCCGGGTGCAGGGCGTCGAGCAGGCCGAACTCCTCGACCGTGGCCAGGGCGGTGCGGTGCCCCATCTGGACCGCCCCGGAGCCGAGCCGGATCCTCGACGTCGCCGCGGCGGTCAGCGCCAGCACCACCGCCGGGGAGGTGCCCGCCACGCCGGGGTTGAGGTGATGCTCGGCGAACCAGTAGCGGGTGTAGCCGAGCCGTTCGGTCTGCTGAGCCAGGTCGATGCTGTTCCGCAGCGCCTGGGTCGCGTTCGACCCGGACGAGATCGGGACCAGATCCAGGACGGTCAACGGGGTGGTCGTCATGCGGTGCTTCCTCCTGAACCGGTAGTCGCGACGGCCCGGGCTGGGTGGACTTCTGCTCACCCGTGAGCGGGTCCGGGGCGGGCACGATCAGCGTGACGGTGATGAACCTCATGAGGCGACCCCCACGGCCGCCGTCTCGCCCGGGCGGCGCAGCGGGTCAAGTCCGAGATTGTCGCGCAGCGTGGTGCCGGTGTAGTCGGCACGGAACACCCCGCGCTCTTGCAGCCGCGGGACGACCTGGTCGACGAAGGACACCAGGCCGCCGGGCGTGATGTGCGGGACCAGGATGTAGCCGTCGGCGGCGTCGGCCTGGACCAGCTCGTTGAGCGTCGTCGCGATCGTCTCCGCCGAGCCGATGAACGACTGCCGGCCGGTCACCTCGATGACCACCTCCCGGGCGGACAGGTTCCCGGCCTGCGCCCGGGCCCGCCACTCGCCGGCCAGCGCGACCGGGTCCTTGGCGAACTGCCTGACACTGGCCCGGCCCTTGGAGATCAGGGTCTCGCTGACCACCGGATCGAACGCGGGCAGCGGCCCGTCGACGTCGAAGCCGGGCAGCTCGGTGTTCCACAGCTGCTCGATGAAGGTCAGCGCGGTCTGCGGCGAGACCTGGAGCCGCCGGACCTCGCGGGCGATATCGGCCGCCTCGGCGTCGGTGTCACCCAGCACGAACGTGGCCGCCGGCAAGATCAGCAGCTCGCCCCGGCCGCGGCCGAACTTAGCCAGCCGGCCCTTCACGTCGGCGTAGAAGGCCTGCCCGGCCGTCAGCGACGAGTGCCGGGAGAAGATCGCATCCGCCGACGCGGCGGCGAAGTCCCGGCCCTCGTCGGAGTCGCCCGCCTGGAAGATCACCGGACGGCCCTGCGGGGACCGCGGCACGTTGAACTGCCCGGCGATGTCGAAGAACGCGTCCTTATGGCGAAACGTCCCCGGCTCGGGCGTGCTCAGGAACTGGCCGGTGGCCTGGTCGGCTAGAATCTCGTCTCCGTGCCAGGAATCCCACAGTTCGTTCGTCGTGGTCAGGAAGGTTTTGGCCCGGTCGTAGCGGTCGCCCTGGGCTAGGTAGCCGCCGCGCCGGAAGTTCTCCCCGGTGAAGGCGTCCCAGGAGGTGACCACGTTCCACGCCGCCCGCCCGCCGGACAGGTGGTCCAGGCTGGCGAACTGGCGGGCTACCTCGTAGGGCTCGTTGAACGTGGAGTTGATCGTGCCGGTCAGCCCGACGTGCTCGGTCACCGCGGCCAGGGCGGCCAGGATCGTGAAGGTATCGGGCAGGCCGACCACGTCGAGGTCGTAGATCAGCCCGTTCTGCTCGCGCAGCCGCAGCCCTTCGGCCAGGAACAGGAAGTCGAACTTGCCTCGCTCGGCGGTCTGGGCGAACTGGCGGAACGAGTCGAACTCGATATGGCTGCCGGCCGCGGGGTCGCTCCACACCGTTGTGTTGTTCACACCGGGAAAATGCGCGGCCAGGTGAATCTGCTTGGTCATGGTCTGGAGTCCTCGAAGAGTCGCGGTCGCGTGGGTCTCTAGGGTTCGTGGCGGCGTGGGTCTCTGGGGGTTTGTGGCGGTGTGGATCTCTGGGTTCGTGGCGGCGGGAATCGGTCAGGCGGTGGCGTAGCGGTTGGCGGGGCGGGCCAGCCCGAGCCGGCCCCGCAGCGGGCCGGGCTCGTAGGCGGTGCGGAACAGGCCGCGGCGCTGGAGTTCGGGGACCAGCCGCTCGGTGATCTGCCGCAGGTCGTGCGGCACGGCGGCCGGGCGCAGCCGGAAGCCGGACAGGCCCGCGGCCTGCCAGTCCTGGAGCAGGTCGGCCAGGCCGGCCGCGGTGCCGACGTAAATGCGGGCGTCGCTGCGGTACTCGGTCCCGGCGCGCTCGTCCAGCCGCTGCCGGCGCGCGACCGCGGCGGCCTCGGTATCGTCCAGGAAGACCACCAGGTCGCCGAGGACGTGCACGGTCTGCGCGGCCCGGCCGGCCTGGTCCTGCTCGGCCCGGATCTCGGCCACGATCTGTCCGGCGTGGGTCGCGTCGCGCGGGGTGACGAAGCCGATGTCGGCCGAGCGGGCGATCAGCCGGTACGGCACGCTGCCGTGGCCGAGAGCGGCGACGACCGGCTGCCCCTGCGGCGGCCGCGGGGTGATCGACGGCCCCTTGACCGAGAACCAGCGGCCCTCGAAGTCGATGTAGTGCAGCTTGTCGCGGTCGATGAAGCGGCCGGTGGCCACGTCGCGGATTTCCGCGTCGTCCTCCCAGCTGTCCCAGAGCCGGCGCAGCACCTCCACGTAGTCGGCTGCCTCGTCGAAGTGCTCGGCGATCAGCCGCTGCGCGGCCGGGTCCTCGAGCCGGTCCGGCCGCAGCCGCGGTGCCTCCCGCCGGCCGAAGTGGGCCGCGGCGTCGGCCCTGGCCCCGACCTGCACCCGGATCCCGGCCCGGCCTGAGCTCACGTAGTCCAGGGTGGCGATGGCCTTGGACAGGTGGAACGGCTCGGTGTGATAGGTGATCGCGGTCGGCACGAACCCGATGTGCCGGGTGGCGGGGGCGACCCGGGCGGCGATCAGCACCGCGTCCAGCCGGCCGCGGACCCGGTCCGTGCGGAAGTCGGCCTGGAAGTGGTCGTCGGACTGCAGGGTCAAGCCGTCCTCGATGGTGAGGAAGTCGAGCAGTCCGCGCTCGGCCAGCTGCGCCAGCTCGGTCCAGTAGCCGGCCGAGAACAGCTGCCGGGGCTGCGCGTCGGGCTCGCGCCACGCGGCCGGATGCCAGCCGGCCCCGTCGAGGGCGACCGCCAGCTGGAGGTGAGTCGGGGTGGGCACCATAAACTCCGTTCGACCGGTCAGGTACAGGTACAACGGAATGGCTTTGCCGAGTATTTCGCTAGACATTACTGACATAGCAAGGAGCGAGTCGTGACGGACGCGCAGCGCGGCCCGCAGGTCCGTCAGGTGGCGTGGGACCATCCGGACGCGGTGCGGCTGCGGGCGGCCATGACGGCCGAGATGGACCGGCGCTACGCCGACCGCGCCGTCGAGCTGCCGGCCGGGATGGCGGTTGATCCCGCGGACCTGCGCTACACCGCCGTGGCCTACCTCGATGGGCATGCGGTGGGGCACGTGGCCCTGCGTCGGCTGGGCCTTGAGATCGAGCTCAAGCGGCTGTTCGTCGAGGTCGACCGGCGCGGCGGCGGCATCGCCCGGGTCCTGCTCACCGCGGCCGAGCTGGCCGCGCGGGACCTCGGGGCCAGGCGGGTGATCCTGCAGACCGGCGACCGGCAGCCCGAGGCCGTCGCGGCGTACCAGCGGGCCGGCTACACCCCCATCCCGGTCTTCCCGCCCTACGTCGAGCTGCCGTTCTCCCTCTGCTTCGAAAAGCGGCTGCCGGCCCTGGTCGGGGACCAGCGGCGTCCCTAGCCGCCCGAGTGGATGTGACGGTCACCCTCGTCGAGGGCGGCTGCGCCGAAGACCCAGGGGCTGGTCTCGCGGATGAACGTGGCGGGGAATCCGAGGTCAGGCTCGGTGGCGGCGTTGAGCCTGGCGAGTGCCTCGGCGGGCAATTCGAGATCGGCCGCAGCGAGGTTATCGAGGAGCTGGTCAAGGCGGCGCGCGCCGAGGATGGGGCGAATGGCGGGTGAACGGGCCTGCGTCCAGGCGATGGCGACCTGGGCGGGGCTGGCTCCGAGGCCGGCGGCCACCTCCGTGACGGTGGCCGCGACCTCGCGCTGACGCTCGCTCAGGCTGGCGGGATCGACGCGGGTGCCGGGACTAGCCTCGCGCTTGGCGGTGAATTTGCCGGAAAGCACTCCGTCGGCGAGCGGGCTCCAGGCGGCCACGGTCATGCCCAGGGTTTCGGCCATGGGCAGCAGTTCGCGTTCGATGTCGCGCCGCAACAGGTTGTAGGGCGCCTGGAGGCCGGCGAAGGGGGTCCAGCCGTGCCAGCGCGGCCAGGGTGTTGGCGCGGGCGATCAGCCAGGCCGGTGCGTCGGAGATGCCGATGTAGAGGATCTTCCCGGCCCGGACCTGATCGTCGAGGGCACGCATGGTCTCCTCGGCGGGGGTATGCCGGTCCCACATGTGGACCCAGTAGATGTCGATGTAGTCGGTGCGCAGCCGGCGCAGGCTGGTCTCCAGCGACAGCCGCAGGTTCTTGCGGTGGTTGCCGGCCGCGTTGGGATCGTCGCGGTCGCGGCTGACGGTGTACTTGGTGGACAGCACGAACGAGTCCCTGCGGCCGTCGAGGAGCTCGCCCACGATCTCCTCGCTCGCCCCGCCGCGGTAGTTGATCGCGGTGTCGATGACGTTGCCGCCCGCGTCGGCGTAGGCGTCGAGGATGCGCGCGCACTCCTGGGGCGGGGCGCCCACGCCGCCCTGCTCGCCGAAGGTCATGGCGCCGAGGAACAGCTCGGAAACCCGCAGCCCGGTGCCGCCGAACAGCTGGTAGCGCATCAGCGCGCCCCGTCAGCGAAGGCCGCGGCCGCGAGCCGGGCCACCTCATCACGCGGCACGTCCCGCAGGTGCTGGTCGACGGCCCAGCGGTGTCCGAACGGGTCGGTGAACTGGCCGGTGCGGTCCCCCCAGAACGCGTCATGCAGCGGCTCGAACACCTTCGCGCCCGCATCCAGGGCGCGCTGCCAGACCGCATCGGCGTCCTCGACGGCGAGATGAAGCGCCCCGTACGTGCCGCCCAGCGTCAGCGGGGAGACGATTCCCATGTCCGGGAACTCATCGGCGATCGCCAGGGTGCTGTCACCGAAACGCAGCTCGATGGTCAGCACCTGGCCGCCGGGCAGCGTGATCCGGTGGTCTTCCGCCGCGCCAAGCACCGACACATACCAGGCGGCAGCCGCGACGGGGTTCCTTGTCACCAGGTGAACAGTCAAGGTAGCCATGCCCGACACTATACACAGCGTCCATACATTATGTCTATACATGCTAGGATCAGGGCTTATGCCGACGCCATCACCGTCCGGGCCGCCCGCCCGGCGGCCCCACGGCCGCCGGGCCGCGCCGCCCGGCGGCACCGCCCCTGCCGCCCGCACCGCCCCTGCCGACCCTGCCGCCCGCACCGACCCCACTGCCCCCACTGCCCCCGACCTGCGCGAGGCCGTCCTGGCCGCGACCGCCCGGCTGCTGGCCGACCGTTCCTTCGGGGAGCTGGCCGTCAGCGACATTCTCAAGTCCGCGGGAATCTCCCGCGGCACCTTCTACTTCTATTTCGACAGCAAGCAGGCCGTCCTCGGCGAACTCGTCCGACGCGCTATCGCTCAGGGTCACGCCGCCGCCGCGCCCTGGCTGGCAATTCCCGCCGACCCAGCGATCGCGCTTCGAGCCGGGATAACCGCCGGGGCCGAGCTCTGGCAGGCCAATGCGCCCGTGCTGCGGGCCATTGTCGAGAACTGGCGCACTGACCCGCGGCTCACCGCGCTCTGGCTGGAGCAGATGCAGAGCTTCACCGACGCCACCGTCGCGCAGATCACCGCCGACCCGCGGGCCAGCGAAACTCTCAGCGGCCAGGACATCACGGCGGTCGCCAGCGCCCTGACCTGGCTCGGCGAGCGGCTGTACTACCTCGCCGCGACCGGCACGCCGCCGTTCGACAACCAGGACAACCTGATCAGCACGCTCCTGCACATCTGGACCTCGGCGCTGTACCAGGCGTGAGGTTCAGTTACCCGTACGTCGGGTGCTGCGGCCAGCCCGCCGGGCTATCTTCCCAGTCCTCCTGGCGTCCGTACGGGGTGAGGTCGAGGATGTTCTGAACAAACAAGAGCCGGTCCACGCCGCGTGCGGTGGTGTTGTAGGTCCGGTAGATGTCCTCGCCATCGCGCAGGAACACGCTGAGCATGAAGCCGCCGCTGGCGCCGCAGTCGTCGGCAAACGTCGTGCCGTGCGACGACACGAACGGCACGGTCCAGCCCTTCCGGGCCTTGTAGGCCTCGATCTGGGCGAGCGGCATGTTCGACACGGTCACCCAGCTGACCCCGTGGGCGGCGAGCGAGGGGAGGGCGACGACGTTGTTGGTGAAGTGGGTGCAGCCCGGGCAGTAGTGGTCCGGCCCGTTGTCCATGAACTGGTAGACGATGAGCTGCTGCTGGTCGCCGAAGAGGTCAAGCAGCGTTTTCGGCCCGGCGGGCGTGTCGAACACGTACTTGCCGTAGTCGAACTTGACCATCGGGAGCCGGCGGCGACGCGCGGCCAGCGCGTCAAGCGTACGAGTGGCCTCCTTCTCGGCCTTGAGCAGCTCGTCGCGATCCTGCTGCCACTTCTCGGCGGCAACGATCTCCGGCATAGGAGTCATACGTCAATCCTTCACGGTCCGGGGCGGGAGTTGCCCACACTCTTTCAGATGCCTCGGCGGGCCGCCAGGTGTGAGCTGTCGCTCCTTGACAGTCAATGGCCTCGTCTGCATCGTTAACAGCGACCGAAGGCGGCGGGTGAGAGGCATTCATGACCGAAGTCAGTACCGGCACGGCGACTGCTGGTTCAGGGCAGGCGCACCAGTACGTGATCATCGGCGCGGGGCCGGCCGCCTCCAGCTGAGCTATTTCCTGCAGCAGGCCGGGGCCGACTACGTGACGCTGGAACGTGAGGCCGCGCCCGCGGACTTCTTCCGCCGGTTCCCGCGGCATCGCCGGCTGATCTCCCTCAACAAGGTGCACACGATGAGCACCGATCCGGAGATCCGGCTCCGCTGGGACTGGAACTCCCTGCTCAACGACTCACCCGAACTGCTGTTTCCTAAGTTCAGCGACGAGTACTTCCCGCACGCCGACGATATGGTGAACTACCTCGCGGAGTTCGGCCGGCTGCACCGCCTCGCGGTGCGGTACGACACGCCGGTGCAGCGGATCGAGCGGACCGGGGACGGCTTCGCTGTGCACACGCCCGGGGCCACCGTGCGCGGCCGGTGCGTCATCGTGGCGGCGGGCTGGGGCAAGCCGTACGTGCCGCCGATCGCCGGGATCGAACACGCCACCGGCTACGAAGACATGGAGATCGACCCGGTGGCGTACGCGGGCCAGCGGGTACTGATCATCGGGAAGGGCAACTCGGCCTTCGAGACCTCGGCGGCGCTGCTCGGCCAGGCGGCGATGGTGCACCTGGCCAGCCGCAGCCCGCTGCGGCTGGCGTGGAACACCAAGCACCCGGGTGACGTGCGCGGCCAGTACGCCGCGATCCTGGACAGCTACCAGTTCAAGACGCTGCACTCGGTGCTCGACTGCACCATCGACGAGATCCGCCCCGTCGGCGACCACTTCGAGGCGCACATCAGCTATACCCACGCCGAGGGGGAACGGGCGGTCCTGGAATACGAGTCCGTGCTCAGGTGCACCGGCTTCCGGATGGACACCTCGGTCTTCGACCAGACCTGCCTGCCGGAGATGGTGCGCGACGGCCGGATCCCGGCGCTGCGCCCGGACTGGCAGTCGGCCAATGTAGATGACCTCTACTTCGCCGGCACCATTGCCCAGGCCCGCGACACCCGTCATGCGTCGTCGCCCTTCATCGACGGATTCCGCTACAACCTGCGGACGCTCACCACCTTGCTGCGGGAACGTTATGACGGGGTCCCGCTTACCTATGACCTGGCGCCGCCGGACCCGGACCGGCTGACCTCGCTCGTGCTCGACCGGGTGAACTGGAGCTCAGCGCTGTGGACCCAGTTCGAGTACCTGTGTGACGTGCTGGCCCTTGACGAGGCGTCCGGCCAGTTCCGGCTCTACCGTGACCTGCCCGAGGACTACGCGGTCGCCCGCTTCCGTGACGTCCCGCACTACTACACGGTCGCGCTGCGCTGGGGCCGCCAGGATTACGGCGATGTCTTCGCCATCGACCGGCATCCGGTTCCGGACCGGGCCAGGGAAAGCGCCTTCATCCACCCGGTCATCCGGCGCTACCACGGCCCCGAGCTCATCGCCGAACAGCACCTGCTGGAGGATCTGCTCGCTGAGTGGCGCCGGCCTGACCGGCACGTCGACCCGCTGCGGGCCTTCTTCGCCTCCGATCTCGGCTAGCCGCGCCGGGGACGTCAGCACCGGACCATCACCTCGGCGAGGCTCTTGCGGGCCAGGTCGGGTACCTGGGCGTCGCCCGCGGGATAGCCCACCGGCATGACCAGGTAGGGGCGCTCCTCCGCGGGCCGTCCGCACACCTCGTTCAGGAAGCGCATCGGGCTGGGCGTGTGCGTCAGCGTCGCCAGGCCGGCGTGGTGCAGCGCGGCGATCAGCAGCCCGACCGCGATGCCCACCGATTCCTTGACGTAGTACGGCCGGGGGCTGCTCGGTCCCTGGTGCACCTCGAACACCACGATCACCACGGGGGCGACCTCGAGAAACGGCTTGCGCCAGTCGGTGCCGATCGGCGCGATGGCGCTGAGCCACTCCTCCGGCGCCCGGCGGTCATAGAACTCGCGCTCCTCGGCCTCGGCGGCCTCCCGCAGGCGCCGCTTGCGCGCCGGGCTGGTCACCACGACGAATCGCCACGGCTGCACGTTGGCCCCGCTCGGTGCGCTCGCGGCCGCCCGGATGGCCGTCTCTATCACCTGTTCCGGCACGGGCTCGGGCGAGAACTCCCGCACCGACCGGCGCACCGACATCCGGTCGGCGAACGCGCTCGCGGCCTGGATCATGTCGGCTGACGTCATCCGGGTGTGATTGAGGGGCCGCATCGGCTGCTGAGCGATCTCGGTCAACGCCACACCTCCTGCCAGCTCACCCGGGCCCTCTCAGGATCATCGGCGGCCGGCTCGGTGTCTTATCCCGCCGTGCTCTGCTTGTCCAAGACGGTCCGGATTCCTGGCGTGCCCGCCCGGGCCGGAGCCGATGGCGCGCGCGGCGCGCTCTGCGCGATGAGGTGGGTGGCCCGCGAGAGCCGGCCGTAGGCCCCCGCGCGCGTCAATCGAGCAATCTGGGAGTTGCCCCGCTGCTGCCGGGCGTCGATAACATCCAGTAGGAACTTTCGGGCCGAACGTGAATGGGGAGTCGTGCCGCACATCACGCTGAACTCTGATGAACCAGGAATACGTGGTCTGTTCCGCTTCCGGCCGGAGACGGCCCGCCCGCTAAACGAGCTGGTCGAAGTGCTGCTGCAAGGGCCAAGCACCCTGACTCCTGGTGAGCGCGAGCTGATTGCCGCCTACGTGTCGGGATTGAACGAGTGCAAGTACTGCTGCTCATCGCACTCGGCTTACGCCGCGGCGCAGCTGCCCGGCGGTATGGCGCTGGTGACCGAGGTCCGCGCCGACGCCGCCAGCGCGCCGGTCACGGCCAAGCTGAAGGCCCTCCTGGGGATCGCCGCCGCGGTGCAGCAAGGCGGGCTGAAGGTCACCGAGGACGACGTAGCCGCGGCCCGCGCTGAGGGTGCGACGGACCTGGAGATCCACGACACGGTGCTGATCGCGGCGGCCTTCTGCATGTTCAACCGGTACGTCGACGGACTGGGCACCATCGCTCCTGACGACCCCGCCGACTATGACGTGCGGGCGCAGCTGATCGTGACGAACGGATACCTGGGGCTGCTGAAGTCCGAATCGCAGGTTTCCGCCTGACGGGCCGCAGGGGATCTGTGCGGCGGGCCGGCGCTGGGCGCGCTGGCCGGCCTGAACGCGGCTCCACGCCCGCTGTCGCAACTCCGATGGTTGACTGTTGGCCTCGACGCGCTTGAGGAGAAACAGCTGTGCTGCTTGAGAACAAGAACGCGATCGTCTACGGCGCGGCGGGGGTGATCGGCGGCGCGGTGGCCCGCGCGTTCGCCCGGGAGGGCGCGCGTGTCTTCCTGGCCGGGCGCACCCTGGCCGCACTGGAAAAGGTGGCCGCCGATATCCGGGCGGACGGCGGGCTGGCCGAGCCTGCGCAGGTCGACGCGATGGACCAGGCCGCCGTCGACGCGCACGCCGATCGCGTAGCGACGGACGCAGGGCGCATCGACGTGTCCTTCAACGCGGTAGCGGTCGCGGCCGTGCAGGGCGTGGCGCTGACCGAGCTCTCCGTCGATGACTTCCTGGCCCCGATCACCGAGCTGTCCCGGACGAACTTCCTGACCGCGACCGCCGCCGCCCGGCACATGGCCGCGCAGGGGGCGGGCGTGATCGTGACGGTGACCGCCTCGGCGGCCAAGGAGACCCGCCACGAGATGGGCGGGTTCAGCCTGGCGAACGCCGCGGTCGAGGCGCTTACCCGGACCCTGGCCGGGGAGTACGGCCGCCGCGGGGTACGCGTGGTGGGCATGCGCGCGAACTTCATTCCCGAGACCTATCCCGGTGTCGCGGCCGAGACGCTGGCTCCGCTGCTGACCAACACCCTGCTCGGCCGGCTGCCCCGGCTGTCCGACCTGGCCGGGACCGCGGTCTACCTGGCTTCGGACGGGGCGGGCGCGGTCAGCGGCGCGATGGTGAACCTCACCTGCGGAGCCATCATCGACTGACCTGCGCACGCGGGGACGCACCCAGGTCCGTTTGGCCGAATGGCATTTACCCGTCCGCCGAGGGTTCGAGGTGCAGGCGCGGTAACCCATCGTCAGGCGGTCGCGTGCGAGACGGCCGGCAGCGCGTTCGGCAGCCGGGTGGCGCGGGCGGCCAGGCCGGCCGTCCGGATCAGCACCATCGTGATCGCCATGAAGATCAGGCCGTCGGTGATGGCCGCGACGGTGACCTGGTGGGCGGCGCACCACTGGGCCAGCTCGGTCGAGAACCAGTGGGTGGCGCCGTAGGAGAACGCCGCCCGGGCGCCCACGATCAGCGTCCACGCGATCGCGTACGGGAAGCCCGCCGCGCTGACCGGCCGGCCGGTCTTCGGGCTGCGGTACACCCGCATCAGCGTGGTGATGGCCAGGCCGCACAGCAGGCCGGCCGCGAGGCCGGCCAGCTCGACGAGCAGTCCGTTCCCCCGGGTGACCGGCCGGTCGATGAACAGGGGAATGACCAGGGCGATCGTGATCAGCGGCCGCAGGATCCGCAGCTTGCCGATCTTGCGGTGGGGGCCGAGGTCGCCCTCGAGGACCGCGACCAGGACCGCGCCGTTGATGATCATCGCGTCGGTAAGGGGTGACATGGCATGCTCCTGACGTTGATAGGGGTGTCGTGGCCGACGTCACCACCATCGCCGGGACACCCCGGCCGGGTCGTCGGAGCACGGGTTGGTCCCCGGTACCGGGGCCAGGCCGCCCGGTTGTCCACCCGGACTGGTACCGCGGGCCGGCGCGGTGGTACCGGCGGAGTCCGTAGCGTCGGGTCCGTAGCGTCGGGATCAGTGGCCCGGCGGACCGTCAAGGAGCGTGCACGATGGCCTGGCTGGAAATTCCCGCCGTCCGGGCGATACTGATCCCATGATGGTCAGGGTCTTCTGGCTGATGCGCATCACCGCGTTCGTGGTGATCGGCCTCGTGGTCCTGATCAGGCCGCCGCACTCGGCCGGGCAGCAGGCGGTACAGCTCGCCTGCTTCTCGGCGGTCGGCCTGTCCCTGCTGGCGTGGATCGCGGCCGAGGCGTTTCCGCGGTACCGGACCCGGGTCCTGCCCGTGGCCCTCGGCGTGATGGCCATCGGCGGCGGCGTGGCCGTGGTGAGCAGCGGCAGCGGGCAGACCCTGGTCCTCTTCGCGTGCGTCGCGGCCATGTGGACGGGCAGCGAAATCGACGTGCCGACGGCCGTCGCGGTCGCCGCGGCCGGCATCGTCTCGATCTGGATCGCCGGGGGCATCGCCGGCAGCAGTCTCGGGACGATGGCCGGGGACCCGCTGCTCATCGCGGTATGCGCGATGTTCGGCCTCAACCGGCGCTCCTACCGGGTGCAAGCGGAGCAGTCCACGGCCCTGCTGGCCCAGCACGAGCGTTTGCGGGCGGAGCAGCGCCGCGCCGATGTCCTGGATGAGCGGACCCGCATCGCCCGCGAGATCCATGACGTGCTGGCGCACTCCATCGGCGCGCTGGGCATCCAGATCCAGGCGGCCAAGGCGATGCTGACGGACAACCGGGACGTCGACCGGGCGGTCGAGGCGCTGACCACCGCCCAGCGGATGGCCGCGGACGGCCTGACCGAGACCCGCCGGGCGGTGCACGCGCTGCGGATGGACACGTTGCCGCTCGGCGAGGAACTGGCCGCTGTGGTGCGCACCCACCGGCAGCGCCATCAGGTCCCGGTCACCCTCGAGACCTCCGGCCTGACCAGGGCGCTGCCGCCAGACGCCACCCTCGCGCTGCTGCGCACCGCGCAGGAGGCGCTGGTGAACGCGGCCAAGCACGCGTCGGGTCAGCGGGTCGCGGTCAGCCTCGACTACGGCGACCACGACGTTCGGCTCAGCGTGGTCAACGGCCTGGATGGAGCGGCTGCTTCGATCCCCCGGCCGGGCCGCGCCGGCGGCTACGGGCTGACCGGCATGCGGGAGCGGCTACTGCTGCTGAACGGCACGCTGCTGGCCGGCCCGGGCGACAATGAGTGGGCCGTGACCGCCGTCCTTCCGCTCGCTGCCGCCCAGGAGGGGGTCACCCGATGACTGCCGACAAGCCGTTGCGGGTCGTGATCGCCGACGACCAGGCCAGCGTCCGTGAGGGACTGGTCCTGCTGCTCGGCGGACTGCCCGGCATCGACGTGGTGAGCGCCGCCGCGGACGGCGCACAGGCGCTGGAACAGGTGGCCGAGCACGGGCCAGACGCGATTCTGCTCGATCTGCACATGCCCGTGCTGGACGGCATCGGCGCCATTCGCCGGCTCGTCGCCGAGCATCCCGACGTCGCGATCGTCGTGCTCACCACCTACGCAGACGATGCATCGGTCCTCGAGGCGCTCCGGGCCGGCGCGCGCAGCTATCTCACCAAGGACGCCGACCGCACCGACATCGCCCAGGCGTTGCATGCCGCGGCCGGCGGCCTGACCGTATTCGACCCACGCGTCCACGCCACCCTGCTTGCCGCCACGGGCCAGGCCACGGCCCAGGCTCCGGGCCAGGCTGGGGGCCAAGCTGGGGGCCAGGCCGCTGTTCCGCTCGGTGGCGCGGTCACGCCCGGTCAGGAGCCGCCGGCGCGGTCACCCGGTCCGCCGGACGGCCTGACCCAGCGCGAGGTAGAGATCCTCAGCCTGATCGCCCAGGGCCTGACCAACGGCGAGATCGCCGACCGCCTGTTCCTCAGCAACCACACGGTCAAGACCCACATCAACCGCATCTTCGCCAAGACCGGCTCGCGCGACCGGGTCGCCGCGCTCGGCTATGCGCAGCGCCATCACATCGGCTAAGGCTTTCTGGCGATACCGCAGTAACAGCTCAGGCCGGAATCGGCGATGGTGGCCGGGCCGGATCCCCACCACTGGTCGAGCGGCCTCAGGCCCGGGCCGGTCATCTCCATACCGTCGAAGAACCGGGCCACCGTCGCCTGGTCCCGAGGTGTGATCGTCAAGGACGAGGTGGCGTTGTAGCTCTGGGCCATCGCCGCGGCGGTATCGGCCTCGATGTCGCTGGCGGCATGCGCAATGACCAGGTAGCTGCCGGGGACCAGGTCGGCCACCATCCGGGAGATCAACCGGTGCGGGTCCTCCGCGTCGAGAATGAAATGCAGCACCGCGATCAGCAAGACGGCGACCGGGCGGCTGAAGTCCAGGGTCTGCTGGGCGCCGGCCGAGATCGTCGCCCAGTCTCGCAGGTCGGCCTGAATATAGTCCGTGCTTCCCGCCGCGCTGCTGGTGAGCAGGGCCCGGGCATGGCTGATCACTACCGGGTCGTGATCCACGTAGACGATCCGTGACCCTGGCGTGGCCCGCTGCGCCACGTCGTGCGTGTTGTCGGCGGTGGGCATCCCGGTTCCGATGTCCAGGAACTGGGTGACGCCCGCGGCCGTCAGCTCGTCCACACTGGTGATCAGGAAGCGCCGCAGCATCCGGGCGACACGCCGCAGCGCGGGCATCGCCTCAAGCACCCGCTCCCCGGCGTCCCGGTCAGCCTGGAAGTTGTCCGTGCCGCCGATCCAGTAGTTCCACATGCGGGCCGCGTTCGCGACGTTCGTATCGAAGCCGGGAAGCTCGCCGCTGCCCGTCGTGGCCCCCGGTGAGTCCTGCGTCACGGCATGCTCCTTCAGCGCGGCGCCGTCGGCGCTGGCTATTCCGGATATTCCGGGCAAGCTTAACGCGTCCCCCGGCGGGACCGGCGGTCCCGGCGGTCCCGGCGGTCCCGGTGGTCCCGTGTCCCGATCGTCCCGGGTGCGCGACGGCTATGGAGGGCCCAGCGAGTTTGCGCTGGTAGTGGCCTCAGATTTGGTTACGCGTCCGGCAACCAGATCGGAACCAGGCCGGCCGCCGGGCATCACCATGGCGTGAACCGCCCGGCCACCCCACCGCCCACCGGACAAAACCGACAATACAAACTCTCGTCCAGGAATTCGAATTATCGTGGATAATTACCTACCCCATGAGGGTAGTAACGATCCACGAACACAGCGGAACCGCCCCGGGACGGCCCCGAGACGGCCCCGATCACAAATGATCTTGACTGCTGGCACAATCGATGTGTACCCGTGTCCCGGTGGTCAGTTGGCGACAGCTGGCTGCGGCGTACGTCACCAGCCGTCTCGGTGTATCACCGCGTCCGGGTCCGGCCGGGCGGCCGGCTTGAAGTCCGTCCCCCTGGTGTACGCCAGCGGGGTCAGCACCGCCTGCGCCACCGTGTCGTAGGGAATGCGCAGGACGTCGGCGACGTCCTGCTCGCGGGATCGGTGCATGGACGTCCAGGCGGTGCCCAGGCCCCGGGCGCGGGCGGCCAGCATGAAGCTCCACATGGCCGGGAGGATGTTGCCCAGCCCGGCGAGGGCCGAGGCTCGGTCGGGGCCCTCGTTGCAGCCGAGGATCAGCACCGGCGCGTCCCCCATGTGCTCGCCGAGATAGTCGGCAGAGCCGGCCACCCGCTGCTGGGCGCGGTCCCGCTCGGCGTTCCCGGTCGGGTTTCCCGGATAGGACGGCGACGTTCGGTACCTGGCGTAGACCTGACGGTAGATCTCACCGATCGCCTGCCGCTTCGTCTCGTCCCGCACCACAACGAACCGCATCGTCACCACGTTCGATCCGGAGGGCGCCTGCAAGGCCATCGCCACGCAGGCGCGGATCAGCTCGTCGGGCACTGGCCGGGAGAAGTCGAGTCGCTTGCGCACCGCGCGGGTGGTGGACAGCAGCTGGTCCGGGTCCAAGTCGAGCAAGGTCATATCGCCCAGGCTAGCCGTCGACCCCTGACCGCCCGAGGGAAGGCGCTGCATAGGATGCTCAAGCTATGGGACGCCTGCATCGGATGACGGCGAAGGAATCGATCATCTCCGCCGTCTGCCTGTGCGTAGCCGCGGCGCTGCCGGGCTGCTCGGCGTCGGCGTCGTCGTCCGCCGGGACTCCCGGGCCCACCACCGCTCACTCCGCCGTTCACTCTGCCGGGGCCACGTTGGCCTTCACCGTCGCGGGGATCCATCCCGTGCTGCCCAACGGGAGCCAGGACACGCACGCGCAAACGCCGGGGACGAGCTGCGGGGGCGCTACCTTGGCGGCCGACCACGCGCTGGGCGTCCGGGTGGCCCGCGGGTTCGCGCTGGCCGGCTTCTCCGCGTCGGCCGAGCTCCTGCAGCACTTCCTCCAGGGGAAGGGCACGGAGATCACCTATCGGGCCGGGTCAACGATCTCAACGGAGGTGCTGGCCACCGATTCCTTCCGGACGGTGAATAACGGCGTCCAGGCAGCGGTGCTCAGCCAGCTGAAGGCGGGCCGGACACGCGTGCGGCTCTCCGCCGCGCAGCTGCCGACGGTGGCGTTCGAGTCCACGACCAGCGACCTGTACTGGGGATTTCGCGGTACTCAGGGCCTGGCCGTCACCGGCAGCGGTCGCCGAGAGAACGGGCGGTACACCGGCACCCTCTCCTACGTCATAAGGGACAGCTACGGATTTCCGGCCAGCGACATGCTGGCCGGATTCGGGCCGCCCATGAGGTACCTGCAGACGGCCTGCGGGGCACCGCAGCATCCGGGCGGAGCCCACTGGTTCCCCGACACCATCACGGTGACCGTGCCCTTCAGCGGCCGGCCTGACCGCCTGCGCGTACTGGCGGCGCGCGGTCATGGTCTGCAGGTTTTCCTTGGCGGAACTGGCGGTTACCAGCCGCCTGAGCGGGCGGAGCGCGGCTGGCATCGCCATGTCCAGGACCAGCCAGCGGGTTATCCCGGTGGCGTCCCCGCCGGGTTCCAGGCTGTAGTGGATGTGCACGTCGACGGTGGTCGCCTGAGCACGTCAACGCAAGCGCGATGCTGACGGCCTAACGACGGCTCGGCCGGGTGATCCGGCGCAGTACCGGTCCGCCGGAGAGCGCCATCAGCCGCGCCGCCGCGATTCCGGGCATGGCGCGGCTGGCGGCGCCGGGCCGCCTGCTGACGGCGCCGGCCCGCGCCAGCGCGATGATCAGGCGCAGGCGCGGGACGCGTGCTGTGGTATAGCGCCGGAGCGCCCGGTCCAGGGTGTCCTCGGCGGCGACCGCCGCGGCGAGGACCGCGGCGTCTTCGAGACACTGGCAGGCGCCCTGGCCGAGAGTGGGCAGCGTGGCGTGCGCGGCGTCGCCGGCCAAGACGATGTTGCCGCGATGCAGCGTCCGGGGTGGCCACGCATCCTGCGCGCGCCATTGCGTCCAGGCCTCTTCCGGGGTGGCGTGCGCCAGCGCCCGCAGCACAGGGTCCGCGTCGTCTCGCAGATCCTGGAGCAGCTGCCCGCCATCACCGGGTTTGCGTTTCGGCTGCTCGGCGAACCACGTGAGCCGACCTCCCGGGAGGCGCCAGATTCGGCGAAGAGCCCGGGCCGGATCACGCTCACGCCCGCGCCTGCGGGTATCTCGGGGAGGCTGGCGGTGATGCAGGCTTGCCAGACCGTCCACGTCCATCGCCTGCGGGGCGGGCGGGTCACGGCCTGGCGCAGCGCCGATCCGGCCCCGTCGGCGACGACGACCAGCTCATGGTCGCTGGCCAGGGCGGCCGCATCGGTGCACCGTACGCCGTAGGTGATGGCGTCGGACGGCAAGGCGGTGGCCAGGGCGCTGAGCAGTTCGCCGCGCTCGACGTTGACGTGCGGAAGTCCCTGGGGCGGCAGTTCCATCGAGGCGGCCTGGCGCCCGGCCGCGCGCAGGAGCATCCGGGCGAATGGTTCCCCGGGAACGCGGCTGGCCGGTATGCCGAACCCCGGAAGCAGCGACGTCGCGTTCGACCACAAGTTGATCGCGAGGCCATCGGCGCGCAGGCCGGCCGACTGCTCGAAGACCCTGACCTCATGGCCGGCCCGGCTGAACGCCGCGGCTGTCGCCAGGCCTGCCAGGCCGGCTCCCACGATGGCAATATCCATGCCCTCGTCTCCTTCCTCAGTTCTGGTGCCAGGTAGGAGTCCACGTTCGCCGGCCGGGGACGTGCTGTCGTCGGCGCGGGAGCGTATTTTGCCGCTGCGCTCCTGCGCTCAGGGAGGTATTAGGGCTACCAGGACGGAGGTAGGCGCCTCTCCAGGCCGCCTAGGAGGCGAAGCCGCGGCGGGGTCACCCGTTCCGGCGGAATCGATCAACCGGGGCGCGGTGTTCTGGCCCTGTGGAGGTGCGGACGCAACCGGGTCCGTTGTCCCCGACGATGAGGAGTAGTCATGACCACTGCGTACGACTTCGCGGGAACCACCGCGGACGGCAAGCAGGTTCCGCTGCAGGACTATGAGGGCAAGGTGCTGCTTATCGTGAACGTGGCGAGCAAATGCGGGCTGACGCCCCAGTACGAAGGCCTGGAGTCGCTGTACCGCGATCACAAGGCCCGCGGTCTGGAGATCCTCGGATTTCCCTGCAACCAGTTCAAGGAACAGGAACCGGGCACCGATGAGGAGATCCAGGACTTCTGCAAGTCCACCTACGACGTGACCTTCCCGGTGCTTGGCAAGATCGAGGTCAACGGCCCAGACGCCGACCCGCTCTACCGGTACCTGCGGGCCCAGGCCCCCGGCGACTTCGGCCCGCAGTACGGCGGCTTCTACGAAGCTATCTCCAAGATCAGGCCGGGGGCAGATGGCACCGACGAGGTCAAGTGGAACTTCACCAAGTTCCTGATCGGCCGGGACGGCACGGTCATCAAGCGCTACGAGCCGCCCGTGCTGCCTGCCGATATCAAGGCAGATCTCGAGAACTACCTCTAGGACCGGGCTTGGCCGTGAACGCTGCCGTTGAGATGAGGAATCAGTAATGCGTGTCCCGTTGTCGATTCTCGACTTGGCGCCGATCGCGCGGGGTCAGAGCGCTAGTGACAGTTTCGCGAACAGCGTGGCGCTGGCGCAGCGGGCCGAGGAGCTTGGGTACCTGCGAGTCTGGTACGCCGAGCACCACAACATGGCCAGTATCGCTTCCTCGGCCACCAGCGTGTTGATCGCGCACGTCGGGGCGCAGACCCGGACGATCCGGCTCGGCGCGGGCGGGGTGATGCTGCCCAACCACGCGCCGCTGCTGATCGCAGAGCAGTTCGGCACCCTGGCCGCGATGTACCCCGGACGGATCGACCTCGGCCTGGGCCGGGCGCCGGGCTCGGATCAGAACACGATGTACGCGCTGCGCCGCGACCCGAGCTCGGCGGACACCTTCCCGCAGGACGTGGTCGAGCTGCAGGGCTACCTCACCGGTCACACCCGGGTGCCTGGGGTGGACGCGGTGCCGGGCAAGGGCTCGGACGTCCCGCTGTACATCCTCGGTTCGTCGTTGTTCGGGGCGAGCCTGGCCGCCGCGCTCGGCCTGCCCTACGCGTTCGCCTCGCACTTCGCGCCGGCGGCGCTCGAGGATGCCCTGGCCGTCTACCGGCGCGAGTTCCGGCCGTCCGTGCAGCTGGAACGGCCGTACGCGATCGCCGGAGTCAACGTGATCGCCGCCGACACCGAGGCCGCCGCCCAGGAGCAGCTCCAGGGCATCCGGCGGGTGCGGGCCATCAGCCTGTACGGGCGCGGGCGCCGGAGCCAGGACACGATGGACCTGACCGACGAGCAGGCCGACCAGTTGCTGGCCGCTGGCGTTGGCGCCCAGGTGGACCAGATGCTCACGTACGCCGCGGTCGGCACTACGGCCCAGGTGAGCGACTATCTCGACGGCTTTATCCGCCATACCGAGGCCGACGAGGTGATCGTCGCCCACCAGGCCACGAGCATCGAGGGCCGGCTTCGGTCGGTCACGCTGCTAGCCGAGGCCATGCAGGCCGTCCCCGCGTGACCCGGACCCCGGCCGCTAGGCTAGGGCATGATCACTTGCGTGGTGGAGTACGTCATCGATCCGGCCAAGATCGACGCCTTCGAGCGATTCGGCCGCCGGTGGATGGAACTGGTCGATTCCCACGGCGGCCAGCACCACGGCTACTTCCTTCCGGCCGAGGGGGCCAGCGATAAGGCCCTGGCGTTGTTCAGTTTCCCCAGCCTGGCCGCCTATGAGCAGTACCGTGCCATGTTCGGCCGTGACCCGGATTTTATCCAGGCGGACCGCATCAGGGACGACAGCGGCTGTGTCCTCCGTTACGAACGGACCTTCATGCGGCCCTTGCTGCCCGGGGATCCAGCAGATTAAGCAGCACGTGTGCCGGTTCAGCAATTTCGCGCACGGGGTTATGAGACCTGGGCCCTGCGTCGATGCCGCTTAGAGGCCCGCGCGATTAGGTGATATGACCGCTGTCGATATGTGAGACTTCTGGGCTTCTTGAGGCTGGCACGCACAGGTTCCGTGATTATCGGGGTTATCGCGCTTCGTAATAACGGGAAGTCCCTGTGCCTGCCATCAGGGCTGCCGGAGCCCCTCTGGGACCAGAGTTCGCCGCGCTTCTGCGCTGCCGTCCCGTCTGTGACCCGGCGCGGATCCCAGAGGTAATTACGATGCGGGGAAAGAGAGCTCCGGTCCTGGGCAGCCGTCGGCGCAGGAGCATGGGCACCAAGGGCAAGATCGGCGTCGGTGCGCGTCGGTGCCGGCGTCGGTGCGATCGCGGCGGCGGCCGCCGCGATTCTGGTCGTCACCTCGACCCCGCAGCCCGCCACCTCGACCCCGCAGCCCGCCACCTCGACCCCGCAGCCCCCCCGACCTCGACCCCGCAGGCCGTCACCTCGACCCCGCAGGCCTCGGTGCCGACCGGGACGGCCTCTCCGGTGTCCACGGCTAATTCTCCGCTGATGACCCTGGCCGCCAACATCAAGGCAAATGACAAAGGCCCGCTGCCCGGTAACGCGTCGCTGGTCATCCAAACCCAAGCCGCGTCCGGGCCCGGCCAGCCGGGCGGGGTGGTCTACGCCCTCTACACCGACAGCGGCATCATGTACACGGGAGACGACAAGCAGACCCTTATATCGGGAATGTCCCAGCCTCTCGACCCGAGAAATAGTGAGACGTACCGTTGGGCGGTGGCGGCCCGCGAGGCGGCCTCCGGCAACCTCGCCGCCGCCCGGGTGCGGATGATCAACACCCTTCCCAACTGCTTCGGTCTGGGCCAAAGTCCCGCCGAGCAGAAAGAAATAAAGGCGAAGTGCTGGGCTGCTGGCGCCGCCGAAAGGCGCGCGAAAATGGGAGACAAGGCCCCGGCCAAGGAGCCCGCCGACTACGAGGGGCAGTCCGAAGTCGACAACACCCTGTGGGGTGCTTGCAATAACGCGCTGTCCTGGGCCGGCAGCGACCCGCGGATCCGGGAAGGCGTCCTGCGCCTGCTGTCGACCCTGCCCGAGGTCACCGTCGTGAATTCGAACACTAATGGAGAGCCTACACTGACCATCACGGGGGGACCTGGGCTGTTCAATGACGGCGACTACCACGAGGTGGACGTGATCGACGCCAAGACTGGGATGCCGGTCAGTTCCGCGGGAATAGAAGGGGGGACGGCGGTAGCCACTGATTACTTCGCTTTCTCCCGGGTGACGCTGGCCGACATCAAGGCCGGCAAGTTCTTACCACGCCTGGCACCCGGCACAGCCGGACCTGACCGTGCGGGCCATCCTTAGCTGGGCGGTCCGCACGGTCACGTCGTCGCGTGGCCGAGCAGCATCCTCGGCCGGTGCAGCCGAGCGGGTGAGCGGGGTCATAGATGACCCCAGAACGCCAGGGACACAGTCTCTCCAGCCCCATAAGACTCTCGCTCCCCTAAGCGGAGCTTTTTGAATTTCCGGTGTGTTGCTGTCCCCTTATAAGGGAGTTAGTGACACACAATAGCGATTACGGCCATCTTGCAGCTGGTTTGCCGAGTAGTCTGACGCTTTCTCCGGATAGCCGATCCCACGTTAAGCGGCACTGGGCCCGACGGTATGCATAGTGCAGTGATGGGACGAGGATGGTGGCCATGCCGCTCTTGTTCGCGGTTGCTGCTCTGGTCGTGGTTCTCGCGGCCGGCGCGCTCGACATCGGCGCGCGCCGCCAATCCCTGCGTGCGCCGGAGGGCGCGGCGAGGCGGGAACCGGACGTCTATGAGCTTGCCTACCTGGCCGGCGGACCGGAACGCACGACGGTCACCGTCGTCGAGGCTCTGCTCTGCGGCCGCATCATCAGCGTCGACGGAAAGGGCCGGATGGCCCTGCGCGAGGGCCGCGAGCTGACGGCCCCGAGGCTGGCCCCGGCGGGCCGGTGCCTGCACCGGCCGTGGTCGGCGCGGTGGCGGGCGCCGTGATCGGCGGTGTCGCGGCGCCGACGCGGTCAGCGACCCGGAGCTGCGGGAACAGCTCGGCGCGCTGGAGGCCGCCGGGGACCGCGGGGCTTGGCGGCCTATCGTGCGGCTCGACGAGACGATCGCGGAGACCAGCCCGCCGATCCGCTCGTCGCGGTTCCCGGGAGGGTGGTACCCCGGGGTGTAGGCCGGCGCCGTCCGCTAAGCCGGCCGGACCATGCGCACCGTCGTCGGCGCGCCCGGCGGGCCGCCCGGCGACGAGCGGTACAGCGGCACGCCGACGCAGGTGAACAGCAGGGCGTCCAGGGGTTCACCCAGCACGGCGGGCACCTCGCTGTCGAGGAAGGTCATCCCGGAGGCGCTGGCGCCGAGCGCGTAGGCGGCCAGGTGCAGCCGGCCTTCGGCCAGCCCGGCCGCCAGGTGCGCCGCACGGTACTCCCGGTCGCTGAGCCCGGCCAGGTCGGTCGCGGCGATGGCGACGAAGGCGGCGTCACGGGCCAGGGCCTGGCCCAGGCAGACCCGGTGCAGCTCGTCCCGCAGCGCGCCCGCGCGCACCGGCGCGTCCAGGGCCGACCAGCGGTACACGCCGGGCGGCAGGCCCGCCACGTCGTGGACCACGACCCAGTGGGGCAGGTCCAGGCCGCGCACGGCCACGCCCATGCAGGCGCTCAGCAGGTCCTGGGGCAGGCCGCGGCCGGGGTCCATCCGCCGCTGCGATCCCCGCGTGGCGATGACGCTCTCCACCGGCGCCGAAGCCAGGACCGGTCCGAGCACCGGATCGCCCCGCTCCCAGGGCCGGCCGAGCCGGTCGCCTTCCCCGGCCCGCTGGGCCGCCGTCACCAGCGGGAACTCGACCGGTGCGGCATCGGTGTTCCCTGTCGCGGCCGGGCCGCTCGGCTCGACGGCGGGAGCGGCCTCGCCCAGGCCGACCACGGCCACCGGCAGCTCGTGCACCCGGTCCGCTCCCACCAGGGCCGCCACCGGCTCGTCGGGGAAACGGGTATACAGCTCGGCCGTCAGGCCGGCCGAGTCGGCCAGCGCCAGCAGCTGGGCGAGCATGGTGCCGGCGTCCCAGTACACGTGCCGGTAGCCGCGTTCCCGGTAACGCCAGCCGGTGCGCCACGGCACGCCGGTGACGACGACCGCCGGGGCGCCTGCCCGTGGCGGAGGTCCGATCCGCACCAGCGCATGGTCCCACGGGTCATACCAGTGCACCCCCGCGGGCAGCGGGGCGCCGGGCGGCACCGCAACGTACACCTCGAGCGGGAAACGGCCGCCGGCCGACCCGGCCGCACGGAACGGGTGAACCCCGTAGGGGCGTTCCATGGTGCGCACCACCCCGGCCGAGAGGTACAGCAGCCGGGCCAGCTGGGCCAGGTCAAGCGCCGCCCGGCTGACCCCGGCCGTGCCCGCCAGCACGGCCAGGGCCGGTGCCGACGTCGGCGGCAGCTCCCGGGGCAACGGGATGCGAGGCAGGCCGTCCGGGTACCGTTTCACGAACCACGGCAGCCGCCCGAAGTCATTGACCTTCAGATCCTGGAGCACCCCAGGATCGTCGGCGGGCGCATCCCAGTCCCGGCCCGGCTGATACGACGTCAGCCGGTGCAGTCTGCGCGTGGCGGTCTCCATACCCACCATCATGGCCCGGACATCTCCTCTTTTGGCCGAACGGACAGTGGCTCAGGGCAGCTGGGTCACCGCGTTGAGCGCCTGCCGGAAGCCGGTCAGGAGCAGGACGCCGTCCGGCAGGGATGCGGGCTCCCAGCCGGGGCCGCAGGCGGCCACGATCGGCGGGCGGGGCCGGGTCCCGGCGGCCGCGGCGAGCTGCTCGTAGTCCGCGGTCACCGGTGCGTGGGCCCAGATCAGCACGGCGGCCGGGCCGGTCCGGGCCAGCGCCTCGGCCAGGGCGGTGACCGGCATCCGGGCGCCGAGCATCCGGCTGGCCACACCGCGTTCGGCCAGCGCGGCGGCGAGCGCCTCCAACGGCAGGTAATGCTGCTCGGCCGGCGCGCAGGCGAGCATGACCTTGGGCCGGGTACGCGGCTGCGGCACCCGGGCCAGCGCGACAGAAACCGCGTGGGACAGCAGGTGCTCCGCCGCGATGTACCGGCCGGCCACGGGGTACTGGCGGCCAAGCTCGCGCAGGGCAGGCGCGATGACCGTGGTCCAGGCGGGCACCACGCCGCGGGCCAGCGCGAGGCCCAGCTGCCGGTCCAGGAGGGCGGGGTCGAGCGCGAGCGCCGCGCGGCGCAGGCCCCTGGCCGCGGCGTCCGGGCGTGCGGGCTGCCGGTTTGGTCGCTGCGGCCCCGCACCGTCGGGCCCGGGGCCGCAGGACACCTGGCCGGCGCTCGTCGGTTCCCTGGCCTGCGGTCTGGGCCGGCACCAGGCCCGCGGGGTCGGGGGTCGCCATGGCGATCCGGGCGGCGGCGGCCGGAGCGACCCCGTCGACGGTGAGCCGCCGCATCAGCTCCAGCCGGGCCAGGTCGTCCTGGTCGTAACGGCGATGCCGCCCCGGCTCGCGGTAGGACGGGCCGAGGCCGTATCGCCGGTCCCAGGTGCGGATCGTGGTGACGGCGACGCCTATCCTCCGGGCGGCGTCCCCAGCGCTAAGGCCGGTCTCCGCCACGGGGCTTACGCACCTTTCCTGCCATGTGCAGGGCCGATCCGTTCGGCCGCGAGACGGGCGGACACCAGCACCATGGGGATGCCGACTCCGGGCCGGGTCCCGGAGCCGACAAATACCACATTGTCCAGTCCCGGCGCCAGGTTACCCGGCCGCAGCGGCCCCGACTGGCCGAATGTGTGCGCGGCGGCGAACGGCGTGCCGGCCGCCATCCCGTCCCGCGCCCAGTCGTCCGGCGTGACGACGTGCCGCACCTGCACCGCCTCGCTCAGGCCCGGGTAACCGCGGCCGGCCAGCACTCGCAGCACGTCGTCCGCGTAGGCCTGCCCGGTCCTGGCCCAGTCGGGTCCCGCCTCCAGGTTGGGCGCCGGAGCCAGCACGTAGTACACCTGCCGGCCGGGGGGAGCCAGGCTCGGGTCGGTCCGGGTGGGGTTGGTGACCAGAAGCGACGGGTCGGACATGACCCGGCCCCGCCGGGTGATGTCGTCGAAGGTGTCCTGCCACGCGCGGCCGAAGTGGATGTTGTGGTGGCTGGCTCCGGCGTAGGCCTGGTCGGCGCCCAGGTGCAGGACGACACACGAGGGGGAGTAGCGCAGCCGCCGCCGCAGCGGCCGGTTCAGCAGGTCCCGGTAGGCCACCGGCAGGTCGGGGTTGAGCACCACCACGTCGGCGGGGATGCGCCCGCCGTCCCGGGTCCGGACGGCCCGGGCCCGTGACCCGCTGACCTCCACGCTGGTCACCTCGCGGCCGTATTCGATCGTCACGCCGTGCTTGACGGCCGCGCCCGCCAGCGCGGTGGCGACCTCGTGCATGCCGCCGCGCGGATAGTAGACGCCCGCGACCGTGTCCATGTAGGCGATGACCGCGTACAGGGCCCGCGCGCGGTGCGGCGGCAGCCCGGCGTACAGGGACTGGAACGAGAACACCCGCTGGGTGCGCGGGTCGCGCATGAACTGCGACACCTTGGACGACAGCCGGCGGAAGCCGCCGCACGCGACCAGCCGGGCCAGGTCCGGGCCGACGATGTCCCACGGGTGATCGAAGTCGCGGTCGATGAACCGCTTCCACTCCAGCCGGTACAGCGTCCGGGCGTAGTCGATGAAACGCAGGTAGCCGTCGGCCTCGCGCGGCCCGCACAGGCGGGCGATTTCCGCGGCCGTGTCGGCCGTGTCCGCCCGGATGTCCAGCGTCGAGCCGTCGGCGAAGTGCGCGCGGTAGGCCGGATCCAGCCGGATGAGGTCCAGCCAGTCGGACATCCGCTCGCCGGCCGCGGCCATGGTCTCCGCCAGCAGGTCCGGCATGGTCAGCACGGTGGGGCCGGTGTCGAACCGGTACCCGTCGACGGCGAGCTGGCCCATCCGGCCACCGGGGCCGTCGGCGCGCTCGAGCACCGTCACCTGCCGCCCGGTGCCGGCCAGCCGCAGCGCGCAGGCGAGGCCGCCGAGCCCCGCGCCCACGATGACGACCTTGTCGGTAGGTCCGGTAACGGTCCGCATGTCTGTTCCTTCGCTCGGGCGCGTGGCACCCGGCTGCCGGTGGCCTCGGGTTTGCATCCAGGCTACTACGCAAGATAACTTGAATCGAAATGTGCGTCGTTTTACCGACGATTACCCGCTCCACGAGCAGCACGACCTGTTCTCGCGGAGACACCGGGACCTGCTCCACGAGGAGGACCCATGACCCATCCCAGGCCGCCGGCGGCCGCACTGGGCACCGCGTACGCGAGCTGCCGCGACCTGCACCGCATCCACGGTCGCAGCTACTACCTGGCCACCCGGCTCCTCCCGGCCTGGAAGCGCAGGCACGTGCATGCCCTGTACGGTTTCACCCGCTACACCGACGACATCGTCGACGCGGCCGGTGACCCGGCGGCCCCGCCGCAGGGGACCGAACGTGCCCGGCGGCTCAGCCAGTGGGCCGGCCGGTTCTACGCCGCGGTCGACGGCGCGGCCAACGATGCGGCCGACCCGATCCTGCACGCCGTACGGCACACCATTGCCACGTTCGGCCTGCCGCGGGCCGACTTCGACGCGTTCTTCGCCAGCATGCGGATGGACACCCATGTCCGCGCCTACGCCGACTACGACGCGCTGCTCGAGTACATGCAGGGGTCGGCGGCCGTGATCGGCACGATGATGGTGCCGATCCTGCTGGCGCCCGACCGGGGCCCGGGAGTCCTGTCCGCGGCGGCGGTCACCGCGGCCCGCGAGCGGCCCGCCAGCTCGGGCTGGCGTTTCAGCTCACCAACTTCATCCGGGACGTCGCCGAGGACCTGGACCGCGACCGGGTGTACCTGCCCGCCGCCGACCTTGAGCGGTTCGGGGTGCACCGCGATGACCTGGCGGCCCCGACGGCCAGCCCCGCCGTGCGCCGGCTGGTCGCCTTCGAGATCGAGCGGGCCCGGGGCCACTACCGCAACGCCCGGCCGGGCCTGGCCATGCTGCCGGCCCGGTCGCGCCGCGGCATCCGCCTGGCCTACGTGGTCTACGGGGGGATCCTGGACCGGATCGAGCAGGCCGGCTGCGACGTGCTGGCCGGCCGCGCGGTCGTCCCGCGCCGGCAGCGGGCCGCCGCGGTGGCCCGGGAGCTGGCGAGGCCGGCATGAGCGTCGACGTGCACCGCGCCGACGGCGTGCTGGCTCCTGCCGACGGCGTGCTGGCTCCCGCCGACATCACGTTCGTCAGCGGCGAGCTCCGGCCCTACCTGGCCGGGCTTCTCAGCCACGAGCAGACCACCTGGAAGGAACGGGGCGCGCCCTGGTGGGATCCGCCCGAGGCGCTGGCGGCCTACCTCGACGACGGCAAGGCGCTGCGGCCGCGATTCTGCTACTGGGGTCACGCCATCGCCGGCCAGGACGGCAGCCCGCTGCTGCTACCGGCCTGCGCGGCGCTGGAACTGCTGCACGCGTTCGCGCTCATCCACGACGACCTGATGGACGACTCCGACACCCGCCGGGGGCGGCCCGCGCTGCACCGGCAGATCGCCGCGCGGCACCGGCAGCACGACTGGGCCGGCGACCCGGATCGTTACGGCCACGCCATGGCGCTGCTCACCGGCGACCTCGCGTTCGCCATCGCCAGCCGGCTCGCCGCCGCGCTGCCCGGGCCCGCGGTCGCGGTGTGGAGCCGGATGGTCGACGAGCTGGTCATCGGCCAGTCCCTCGACCTGGCCGGGACCGCGCGGCGGGACCGGTCGCTAGAGGTGGCGCGTACCACCACGTTGCTGAAGTCCGGGCAGTACACGGTGACCGACCCGCTGCGCCTCGGCGCCGCGCTGGCCGGCCTGCCCGAGCTGCCGGCCGCGCTCGCCCGGTACGGCGACCTGGTCGGCGAGGCGTTCCAGCTCCGCGACGACCTGCTCGGCGTGTTCGGCGATCCGCGGCTGACCGGCAAGCCCGTCGGCGAGGACCTCGCCTCCGGCAAGCCCACCCAGCTGCTCGCCTACGCCGCGGAGCTGCTGCCGCCGAGCGGGCAGGCGATGCTGGGGCTGGTCGGCACGCCGGCTCTCACCCGCACGGACGTCGCCGAGCTCACCGACGAGCTCGTCCGGTGCGGGGCCAGGAACCGCGTCGAGCGGAAGGTCCACGGCAACGTCGACCTCGCCTGCGCCCTGCTGGACGCCGCTGAGCTGCCGCCCCGCGTCGCGGCCGCCCTGCGCTCCCTGGCCCTGGCGGCCACGGAGCGGCAGCAGTGAGCCCCAGGGTGCCGGTGTCCCGGCTGGTGGGACGGCTGATGGGCATGCGCCCGTACCTGGCCAGCGCCCCGTCAGGTTCCGCGGGCGCGGTGCCGCCGGGCGCGGTACCGCCGGGGGTGGCGCCGCGGGTCGTCGTGGTCGGCGGCGGCATCGCCGGGGCGTCCGCCGCCGTGGTCCTGGCCGAACGCGGCCTGCCCGTCACCATCTGCGAAGCCGGCGACCGGCTCGGCGGGCGGCTCGGCGCGCACCCGCGCACGCTGCCGGACGGCACGGTGCAGTGGGTCGACCACGGGTTCCACGGCTTCTTCCGGCAGTACTACAACTGGCGGCGGATCCTGGACCGGATCAGCGCCGGGCCCGCGCCGCTGCTGCACCCGCTCGGCAGCTACCCGGTGACCTCGCAACGCTGGCCGGCGGAGGAATTCGACCGGCTGCCTCCCACTCCGCCGCTGAGCATCCTCGCGCTCACCCTCCGCTCGCCCAGCCTGCGGCTGCGCGAGCTGGCCCGGGCCGACCAGACCGTCGGCCTGAGCCTGCTCGGCTTCGACGCCGGCCAGACCTACGCGCACCTGGACCAGGTCAGCGCCGAGCAGTTGCTGGCCGCGCTGCGGCTGCCGGAACGGGCCCGGGTGATGCTGTTCAACGTCTTCGCCCATTCGTTCTTCAACGACGCCGCCTCGATGTCGGCGGCCGAACTGGTGGCGATGTTCCACTTCTACTTCCTGGCCAACCCCGAGGGCCTCGGCATGGACGCACCGCACGCCGACTACCAAAGCGTCATCTGGACCCCGCTCGGCCGCTACCTCAAGCAGCGCGGGGTCAAGCTCCGGACCGGCACCCCGGTCACCGCGATCGACCGCGCTCCGGCCGACCCCTGGCAGGTCCGGACCGGCGGCGGCGCCACGCTCACCGCCGAGGAGGTGGTGCTGGCCACCGACGCCGGGGCGGCCGCGCGGATCCTGGGTGCCTCACCCGGGGCCACCTCCGGTGACCAGCGGCTCGCCGCGGTCGCGGCCCAGCCGCGGACGGGGCCGCCGTACGCGGTGGCCAGGTACTGGCTGGACGGCGACGTCCGGCCGGAACGCGCGCAGTTCACCAGCATCGCCGATCCCGGGGTCCTCGATTCGGTCACGCTGTACCACCGCTTCGAGGCGGGCGCGCGGAGCTGGCACGAGCGCACCGGGGGATCGGTGGTCGAACTGCACGCCTACGCCTGCCCGCCCGGTGTCGCCGCCGCCGAGCTCGGCGCCGCGATGCTGGCCGAGCTCGGCCTGCTGTGGCCGGAGACCCGCCGCCTGCACCAGGTCGACCAGCACTGCCACGTGGGCACCGACGCGGCCGGGTTCCCGGTCGGCGGGCATGCCACCACCCCCGGCCCGCGCACCGCCGTCCCCGGGCTGACGCTGGCCGGCGACTGGGTCGCGACCCCGTTCCCGTCCGCGCTGATGGAACGCGCCGCCGCCACCGGCATCGGCGCCGCCAACGTCATCCTCGCCGCGCACGGGTACCGCACCGAGCCGGTGTGGTCCGTGCCGCCCCGGGGCATCCTGGCCGGCCGGTGGGCCGCCTCGATGCGGCACCGCACGCCGTGAGGGAGGGCCATGGATGCCTGGCAGTACCTACTGGTCCTGCTGGCCTGCGTCGCGCTGACGCTGCCGCTGGAGATCGTCGGCGGCGCGCGCGTGTACCGGCGCCCGAAGGCGCTGTTCCTCACCCTGGCCCCGGTGGTGGCCTGCTTCGCCGGATGGGACCTGATCGCCGTCCACCGCGGGGAATGGTGGTTCAGCGCCCGCTACACCCTGGGGCTGCGGCTCGCGGGCCTGCCCGTCGAGGAGTGGCTGTTCTTTGCGGTCGTCCCGGTGTGCGCGCTGCTCACCTACGAGGTCCTCGGCCACGGCGCGGACCGTCTCCGGGCCAGGAAGCGGGGCCGTGGGTGATCGGCGCCTACACCATCTCCGCGATCAGCGTCCCGGCCGCGGTCATCGCAGTGGAGCTCACCGCGCTGCGGACCGGAATCCTGCGGCGCGGCCGGTTCTGGGGCACGATCGCGATCACGCTCGCGTTTCAGGTCGCGGTGGACGGATGGCTGACCAAGCTCTCCGCGCCGATCGTGCTCTACCGCCCGGCCGCCACCTCCGGGGTGCGATGGCCGTGGGACATCCCGGTCGAGGACTTCGGGTTCGCGTTCGCCATGATCACCTTGACCCTGGCGCTGTGGGAGCGGAGCCGTTCGGCCGGGAAGGGCCGGTCATGAGCGACGCGCGCCGTTCGGCCCTGCTCGCGGCGCTGCGGCTGACCGTCCGCGGCGGCCTGGCCGGGGTGTGGGTGCGTGGGCGGCTGCCGGCCGGGCCTGTGGTGTGGGCGGCCAGCCACCACAGCTGGTGGGATCCCTTTATCGCCGCCGAGCTGCTCACCGGCGCGGGGCGCCCGATGGTGCTGCTGGCCGACCCCGCCAACGTGCGGCAGTACCGGTTTGCCCGCCGCATCGGCGTCGTCGGCGCCGACGAGCTGCGCTCCGCCCTGGCCGCGGTGCGCGGCGGCGCGGTGCTTGTCATCTACCCAGAAGGCGAGCTGCTGCCCGCCGGGCCGCCGGGCCCGCTCGCGCCGGGCGCGGCCTGGGCGGCCGCGCGGGCGCCGGCCCGGCTGTGCTCGGTGGCGGTGCGGGTGCTGGTGCGCGGGCACCAGTATCCCGAGGCCTACGTGGCCATCAGCGAGGTCGGCGCAGCCGGGCCGCGGCCAGAAATTACCGAACGGCTCCGCCACCAGCTGCGCGTGGACCTGGCCGACCTGGATCAGCGCAACGCGCGGGCCGAGCCTCGCCAGCCGCTGCCCGGCTTCACCCGCGCGGTGCGCGGACGGCGGAGCTGGGACGAGCGCGTGGACGCCGCGCGCGGCCTGCTGCCATGGTCACCGCGCTAGCCCGCGCGGTCCTCGCCTTCCACGCCGTCAAGCTGGCCGGCCTGGCGGCGAACCTCGTCATGTTTCCTGTGCTGCGGCCGCAGGGCGCCGCCCGGCCGGGTGCGGGCCGGCCAGAGGTCTCCGTGCTGGTGCCCGCCCGGGACGAGGCCTGCCGCTGCCCGCTCTGCTAGCCGGGCTGCTCGCCCAGGACATCCTCGAGATCGTCGTGCTTGACGACCAGTCCCGCGACGGCACGGCCGCCGTGGTCAGGCGCGCCGCCGAGGCCGACCCGCGGCTGCGGCTGGTGCCAGGCACACCGCCCCCGCCCGGATGGATCGGCAAGAACTGGGCCTGCCGGCAGCTCGCCGCGGTCGCCCGCGGCGACGTCCTGGCGTTCTGCGACGCCGACGTGATCCTGGCGCGCGGGGCGGTGGCCGCGTGCCAGGCGCAGATGTGCGCGCAACGCGCCGAGGTGTTCTCGGTGTTTCCCCGCCAGCGCACCGCCACGCTGGGGGAACGGCTGCTGGTACCGCTGATCGACGACGTGCTGCTGGCCTTCCTGCCGCACTGCCTGCTGCGCCTGCCTGTGCCGTCCGCGGCCACCGCCAACGGCCAGCTGCTCATGTTCCGGCGGAGCGCCTACGACCGGCTCGGCGGGCACGCCGCCGTGGCCGGCGACATCACCGAGGATCTCGCGCTGGCCCGCCGCGCCCGCCGCGCGGGGCTTCGCCTCGGCCTGGCCCTGGGCGGCGACCTGGTCGGCGCGCGGATGTACTCCGGCTACGCCGATTCGGTCCGCGGCTTCGGCAAGAACCTGCGGGCCGCGCACGGCGGTCACGACGCCGCGCTGGCGGCGACCGCCGCCTGGCACCTGCTCGCCTACACGCTGCCGTGGCTGGCGTGGCGGCGCGGCCGGGCCTGGCGGGCCGCGGCGGTTCTCGGTCTGGCGCAGCGCGTCCTGGTCAACGCCAAGACGGGCCGCGGCGCCCCGGCCGAAGCCGCGCTGGTGCCGGTCACGCCGCTCGCGGCGCTGCCGGTGTACGCGCTGGCGTTCCGCCGCGGCGCACGGTGGAAGGGCCGCTCCTACCCCGCGTACTCTGCGTCCCCCGCGTCCCCTGTGCACCCCGCGTCCCCCGGGCGAGCCCCGGGGCCGGTACCTGGTGGGCGCCCGTGAACGCCGCCGTCCTGCCGGAGCCGCCTGGCCTCCCCGTGCTTGGCCACCTGCCGCCGTGGACGGCCAGCCCGCTGCGGCTGCTCGAGGCCGGCGCGCGCACCGGCCCGGTGTTCCGGCTCAGGCTGTGGCGGCCCGCGATCGTCGGCTACCAGCCGGAATGGAACCGCGCCATCCTGTCCGACCTGGCCACCTTCCGAAGCCGCGGCAGCCTCAGCGGCCTGAGCCCGTACCTGGCGGCCGGGATCGTGTACACCGACGCCCCGCAGCACCGGCCGCGGCGGCGCGGGCTGAGCCCTCACTTCAGCGCGGGCGCCCTGGCCGTCATCCAAGACCGGCTCGCCGCCGTGGCGCAAGCCCGGCGACCGCACGGTGACTTCGAGGCCCTGGCCTGGTCAGCCGCGCTGGTGCAGGACATGCTGAACGTGGCGCTGTTCGGCGGCGCGCTGCCCGGGGACCTGCTGAGCCGGTTCCTGCGCCCGCTGCACCGCCGTCTGCCGGTGCCGATGCTGCCCCGCCCCCGGGTGTTCCGCCGCCTGGAGGTCGCCATCGCCGCGGCGCTGGCCGACCCGGTCCCGGACAGCATCGCCGCTCGCCTCGCCGCCGCCGGGGATCCTCCCGCTGGGGACCCCCTGTCCGGGGTCGCCCGGGCGGACGACTCGGCCGTCGAGGACCTGCGGGTGGCGCTCGCCGCCGGGTACGACACCACCAGCCACACGCTGGCGTGGGCGCTCTGGCACCTGGCCCGGCACCCGCAGTGGCGCGACCCGCAGGCCCTGCCGCTGTTCCTCGACGAGATCCTGCGGCGCTATCCGGCGGGCTGGCTCGGCAGCCGGATCGCCGCCCGGGACTCCGTCGCGGCGGGTGTCCCGGTCCCAGCGGGCACGCTGGTGTTCTACTCGCCTTACCTCACCCACACCGACCCGAACCTGTGGGAGGACCCGCACCTGATCCGGCCGGAACGGTTCACCGACGGCCACCCGGCCTGGTCCTACCTGCCGTTCGCGGCGGGGCCGCGCACCTGCCTCGGCATCCACCTGGCCCGGCTCATCCTGCGCACCGCCCTGGCCCCGCTGGCCCAGGTCGACCTGGCGCAGGTCAGCGGGGACCCGGCCGTCACGGTCGGCCTCACGCTGCGCCCGCGCGGCCCGCTCCACCTGCGCGCCCGCTGATGCCCTGGGCTAGGTTTCGGGTATGCCTTCGATCGACGACATCGCGGCGGAGTACGTGGAGCGGACCGCCGCCCTGGACCCGTGCTACGCCACGTACGCCGGGATCGCGGGGCATGATCACGAGCTGGCGGATCTCGGTGCTGGCGGGTTCGCCGGACGGGCCGGGCTGGATCGTTCCACCCTCGCGGCCCTGGACGCGGCCGAAGCCCCTGAGCCACGCGAGCAGGTCGCACGGGCTGCGATGCGGGAGCGGCTGGCCCTGGCGGTGGAGCGCTACGACGCCGGGGATATCACCAGCGAGCTCAACACCATCAACAGCTGGGTGCAGAGGGTGCGCGAGGTCTTCGACCAGATGCCCACGCAGGGCGAGGAGGCCGCCGCCACTATCGCCAGCCGGATGGCCGCGGTGCCGCGGGCTTACCGCCAGTTGTCCGCGACCTTGCTCGAGGCGGCCAGGAATGGCCGCTGCGCGGCCAGGCGGCAGGTCGAGGAGGTCGCCGGGCAGTGCGCGGCCTGGACCAGGCCAGGGGACTCCTTCTACACGGGACTGACCGGGCGGCTGACCGGAGTCCCGGACTCGCTGCGCGGGGAGCTGGACGTGGCCGCGCGGGCGGCCACGGCCGCGACGGCCGAGCTTGGCGCCTTCCTCGACCGCGAGCTGATGCCGCTGGCCCCGGAGAAGGATGCCTGCGGGCCTGAGGCCTACGCCCGGGCCTCGCGGCATTACCTCGGCGCCGCCGTGGATCTGCGGGAGGCCTACGCCTGGAGCTGGGAGGAGATCGCCCGGCTGCGGGCCGAGATGGTACGGGTCTCTCACCTGGTCCGGCCCGGGGCCACCGTCGCGGAGGCCATGGCCATCCTGGACGAAGACCCGGCCCGGCGCGTCGAGGGGCGCGGGCACTTCCGGGCCTGGATGCAGGAACTGGCCGAGCGCACCATGTCGGAGCTGGACGGGACGCACTTCGACATCCCGCCGCCCGCGCACCGGATCGAGGCCGCGATCGCACCCACCAACGACGGAGGGATCTACTACACCGAGCCCTCGGAAGACTGGTCCCGGCCCGGGCGGATGTGGTGGTCGGTGCCGGACGGCGTGGAGGCCTTCTCCACCTGGAAGGAGGTCACGGTCGTCTACCACGAGGGCGTTCCCGGCCATCACCTGCAGATATCGCACGCCATGGCGCAGCGGGAAAGCCTGAACCGCTGGCAGCGCATGTCCTGGGTGTCGGGCCACGGCGAGGGCTGGGCGCTCTACGCCGAGCGGCTCATGGGAGAGCTCGGCTACCTGGACGACCCGGGGGCATATCTGGGGATGCTGGACAGCCAGCAACTGCTGGCCGTCCAGGTGCCCCTGGACATCGGGGTGCACCTGGAACTGGATGTTCCGGCCGGTACCGGCTGGCGCGAGGGCGAGCGCTGGAACGCCGAGATCGCCTGGGAGCTTCTGCGCGCCCACTCCAGCTGGGATGACCGGCAGCTGCGCTCCGAGCTACGCCGCTGCCTCGGCCTGCCGGGTCAGGCCCCTTCCTACACCCTGGGTCAACGGACCTGGCTCCAGGCCAGGGACGATGCCAGGGCCCGGGCCGCAGGAGCCTTCAGCCTCAAGGACTTTCACGCCAAGGCCCTCAGCCTGGGCGCCATGGGACTCGACCCGTTGCGCGAGGCGCTCGCCCGCATCTGAAGACGGTCATACCTGGCCTGCGAGACGTAACATTTGTAAATTCTTCGTCCCGCCAGGGGGAGACAGCCCACGTCGTTAAGACGTAATATCCGGCTATCGCGGTCACAAGGTGGTGGGGCGAATGGCCGGACCCGTACTGAGTGGTATCGACGAGATCTGCCTGCAACCCGGCAGCCACGTGTGCGCCTTCTACCGCGGCGACAGCGGCCGGGACCGGCTGCTTGGCGGCTACCTCGGCGCGGGCCTCGCCGCCGGGGACAAGTGCATCTGCATCGTGGACTCGGCCGGCACCGCGCAGCGGCTCGCGAAGCTGCCCGGGGCGCGCGGCGAGCCAGGGCCGTTCGGCGGGCAGCTCGACGTTCACCTGCCCGAGTCAACCTACCTAGCCGGCGGCGAGTTCACCACCGCTGACATGCTCACGTTCTGGACCGAGTCCATGGTGAAGGCGGAGATCGAGGGTTATTCCTTCTGCCGCCTGGTGGGCGAGATGACCTGGGCGCTGCGGGATGCCCCGGGAGTGGAGCATCTCGTCGGCTACGAGTCCGAGCTTAACCGGGTCACCTGCAGCTCGCCTGTCGTCGTGCTGTGCCTGTACGACCTGGACCGGTTCGGCGGCGAGGTGGTCGTGAACGTGGTCAAGACGCATCCGCAGGTGCTGATCCAGGGCATCTTGGTGGAGAACCCGTACTACGTCGGACCGGATGAGTTCCTCAGATCGGTACCTGACCAGCCGCGGCCATGACCGCCGAGCAGACGGCCGCGGGTGAAGTCGGGCCGGTGCTGGCGTGGCCGGTCCGGAGCCAGCGGAGTTCCGGAGCGCAGCAGGCCGCGGTGGCCCGGGCCGCGCCCGGGCCCGAGCCGGCCGAGGACGAGAACCTGCGGGAGCGGCTGAGCGAGTTCCGTGCGCTGCTTGTGATCTCGCTGCTGATGACCGAATCGGTCAGCGAGGACCAGATCCTGGAGCTCGCCGTCTCCGCGGCGCCCGGCCTCGGGCCGTGGCGGGTCGAGGGCTACGGCTTCAGCGACGGCCAGTGGCGCCCCGCCGTCCGCCCCGTCCCCGGCACAAGCAGCAGCGACATCACCAGGCAGCTGGCCGAGCTTGGCCAGGGCGGCGGCAAGGTAGAGCTACCCGGGCGCTACTGGGCGTGGGCCTACCCGCTGCGCAGCGTCAGCGGCCTGCTCGGGCACATGGTCGCATCGTGCCACTGGGAGCCGTCCGCCGAGCAGCGGTTCCTCATCCAGGTCGTCGCCCAGCAGACCGGTGTCGCGGTGTCCAACGCCCGGCTGCACGCCCGGGAGCGAGCCACCGCCGCCGAGGTGGCCGCCACGAATGCCACTTTGGCCCAGACCGTGACCACCCTGCAGCGCAGCATGGAGATCCATGACCGGCTCACCCGGGTCGCGGTCTCCGGGGAGGGCCAGCCTGGGATCGCCAAGGCGCTGCACGAGCTCACCGGGATGCCGGTGGCGATCGAGGACCGGTACGGCAACCTGGCCGCCTGGGCCGGCCCGGGCCAGCCCGACCCCTACCCGAAGGAGTCCTTCGCCAAGCGCGAGCACCTGCTGCGCCGCCTGATGCGCGCCAGGAAGCCGGTCCAGGACGGCGAGCGGCTCATCCTGCTCGCATCGCCGCGGCCCGAGCTGCTCGGGATCCTGGCCCTCATCGACCCCGGCCGTACGGCCGACACCGCCGACCTGGTGGCCCTGGAACACGGCGCGACCGTGCTGGCCATGGAGCTGGCCCGGCTGCGCGGCATCGCCGACACCGAACTGCGGCTGCGCCGCGACCTGGTGCACGACCTGCTCGCCGGGACCGATGACGAGAGCGCTCTGGCCCGCGCCGGGGCGCTCGAGTACGACCTGCGCCGGCCGCACCGGGTGGTGATCGTGGAGGGCAAGGGCCGGACCAGGACCCATGACGCGCTGCTGAGCGCCGTCCGGCGGGCGCTGCGCACCGCGCGGCACGACGGCCTGTGCGAGAACTGGTCGGGCAATGTCGCCATCGTCACCGCGGGCCAGGCCGACTGGGAGCAGCTGCGCCGGGCGATCGTGTCCGACCTGGGCGGCCTGTGCCATATCGGGGTCGGCGGCCTGAGTGCCCGGCCGTCCGAGCTGCCCCGCTCGCTGCGGGAGGCCGGGCTGGCCCTGCGGCTGCAGAAATCCCTGCTGCCGGGCAGCAGCGCATGCGAGTACCCCAAGCTCGGGATCTTCCGGATGCTCGCCGCCATCCCGGATCTCACCGACGTCGACGCGTTCGTCCGGGAGTGGCTCGGCAGCCTGCTCGACTATGACACCAGGCGCAAGGCCGAGCTGGTGCACACGCTCACCCAGTACCTCGAGCACGGCGGCAACTACGACGCCACCGCCGCCGAGCTTTCCGTGCACAAGAGCACGTTGAAGTACCGGCTGCAGCGGATCCGTGATCTCACCGGGCTGGAGCTCAACGACCCCGACGTGCACTTCAACCTGCAGCTCGCCACCCGGGCCTGGGGCACACTGCAGGCGTTGCGCGCGGAATCCTGAGCGCTGCGGCGGCGTCCCGGCGGGTCCCTGGTCTGGCGGGGCGAGGTCCGGCCGGTTCTTCGTCCTGAGGTGACCTGACCCGCCCTCGTGCCACTGGCGATGCTGAAACAGGCAGGCAGTACGACGCCGGCACGGTGACGCCGGCGCGACCGATCCTGGCGGTGACGGAGGTCCGGCGATGATCGATGTAAGAAATCCGGGCGACGGGTTCGCGGCACTTCGTGCCCGCATCGGCGCCCTGGGCACGCTGACCAGCCGGGACCGGGGGGCGCCCGGGGCTCCGCTGACCGTGGGCGAGTGGGCCCTGCTCATCGACGACATCGTCGACCACCCGCGGGACAACACCGAGGGTCTGTGGAACGTCGCGACGCCGGAGGAGGACGACCGGGAGTACGATGCCATCTTCGTCGGCGGGGGCGCCAGCGGCCGGTTCGGCTCGGCCTTCCTGCGCGCCCGCGGCGGGCGCCAGCTCACCATCGACGCCTGGCCGTTCCTCGGCGGCTCCTGCCCGCACCAGGCCTGCGTCCCGCATCACCTGTTCTCCGAGTGCGCCCGCGAGCTCGACCTGGCCCGGCACATGCAGGGTCAGCTGTGGTACCCGCCGTTCGACGAGAAGCGGGCCAGCATCCAGCAGATTGTCGACCTGTTCAAGGCGGGCCGGATGTACCCGCACGCCATCATGAACTGGCAGTCCAAGGAACAGCTGGGGATGGAGTTCATCCTCAACGCGGCCGCCACCATCATCGACAAGCACACCGTCGAGGTGGAGGGGACGCGCTTTTCCGCTCGGAACCTGGTGCTGTGCACCGGGGCGCGCACCATCTACCCGGATGTCCCTGGCATCGGCGCCAAGGGCGTGTACGACTTCGCCACCCTGATCGAGGACCTGGACTACGAGCCGAACCGCTGCGTCATCATCGGCGGGTCCAAGGTGGCCCTGGAGTACGGGTCGTTCTTCCAGGCCACCGGCTGCCAGACCACGATCTTGACCCGCAGCCCGCTGATGGAGACGGCCAGCCTGCACCACGTGGACGCCGGGCTGCGCGAGTACGTGGTCTCGATGATGGCCGACCGGGGCATCGAGATCGTGCCGGGCGCCGAGCTGCTCGAGGTGCTCGGCAACGGCCGGGTCACCGGCGTCCGCTACCAGCTGCCCGGCGGCGAAGTCCGGGAGATCGAGACCGACTTCGTGTTCGTCGGCACCGGCGAGCGTCCCGACCTGAGCATGTACGCCCCGCTCGGGCTGGCCACCGACGAGCGCGGCTTCGTCATCGCCGATAACCACATGCGGACCTCGGTGCCCGGCGTCTACGCGGCCGGGGACCTGGTCGGGCCGCCGATGGAGATGTTCAAGGCCCGCAAGTGCGGCGTCGGCGCCGCCCGCAACATCATGGGCGAGGACTACGAGTTCGACTTCACCGAGTACCCGGACTTCCTGCACACCACCTACGAGGTGACCTGGTGCGGGCTGACCGAGGCCGAAGCCCAGGCCAAGTACCGCAACGTCATCAAGATCCAGATGCCGCCCGACGACGCCGACCCGGAGACCTTCGCCCTCCCGGCCGCCGAGGGCTCGATGCTCTACGCCTTCACCAGGCCGGTCCTGTCCGGCTGGCTCAAGCTGGTCATCGACGCGGATACCCGCAAGGTCCTCGGCGCGCACCACGTGGGATACGGCGCCAAGGATGCGTTCCAGTACATCGACTACCTGATCCGCCTGCCCGAGGGCTTCACCATGGACGACATGGCGGAGCTGAACGAGCTGTTCCTCAACCCCGAGCACTTCATCCAGCTCTGCCGGCTCCGGGCCGGCCAGCTCAACCCGGTGAACCTGTGAGGACCCGGCCGTGACCGCGGACGGCCCGACGTCACCCGGTGTGGTGGTGGTGACCGGCGGCGGCTCCGGCATCGGGCTGGCCGCCTGCACCCGGCTGGCCGCGGACGGCTTCACGGTGGCGGTCCTGGACATCAAGCCGGCCGACAATCAGGACGGGGCCGCGCTGGCCCTGCGCTGCGACGTCACCGACGAGTCAGAGGTCGAGGCCGCCATGGCGGCGGTGCTCGACCGGTTCGGCCGGATCGACGTGCTGGTGAACAACGCGGGCATCACCGGATCCCAGCAGGCCGCCCGGTGCCACGAGACGCCGGTGGCGGAGTGGGACAGGGTGCACGCGGTCAACGTGCGCGGCCCGTTCCTGTGCAGCCGCGCGGTGCTGCCGTCGATGGTGGCCCGGGGATCCGGGCACATCATCACGATCGCGTCGGTGGCCGGCTTCATCGCGTTCCCCGGCCGGTGCGCCTACACCGCGTCGAAGGGCGCGGCGCTGATGCTGACTCGGTCGATCGCGGTGGACTACGCCGCCGCCGGCATCCGCGCCAACGCGGTGTGCCCCGGCATGGTCTACACCCCGATGACGAGCTGGCGGCTCGACCAGCCGGAGCTGCGGGCCGCGGTGGAGGACCGCATCCCGGTGGGCCGGGTCGCCGTACCTGAGGAGATCGCGGACGCGGTCGTGCTGCTGGCGTCCGGGCGACTCGGCTACATGACCGGTCACCCGCTCGTCGTCGACGGCGGCATGTCCGCGCTGTGATGTCGCGTCCCGACACTTTCTGAGGAGATCAGATGGCAGGCAAGCTGGACGGCAAGGTAGCCGTGGTAACCGGGGCCGGTCCGGGATCGGCCGCGCCGCCGCGGCCCTGTTCGCCCGGCAGGGCGCCGCCGTCGCGGTCGTCGACGTGGCCGCCGACGCCGCCATGGAAACCGCGGAGCAGATCGCGGGCGCCGGCGGGCGCGCCCTGGCCGTCAAGGCCGACGTCAGCGACCTGGCCCAGGTCAGCGCCGCCTTCGGCAAGGTCACCGACGAGTACGGCCGGATCGACGTGCTCTACAACAACGCCGGGGTGAACAGTGCCGGCTCGGTGATCGACGCCACCGAGGATGACTGGGACCGGTGCTTCGCGGTCAACGCCAAGGGCACCTTCGTGTGCTCCCAGGTGGCGGCCCGCTCGATGGTCGCGGCAGGCAGCGGGTCGATCATCAACCAGGGCTCGGTCGCGGCCGTGGTCGGGATCGCGAACTTCGCCTCCTACTGCGCGTCCAAGGGCGCGGTCGTGGCCCTGACCCGGTCCATGTCCGTGGACCTGGCGCCCCGCGGCGTCCGGGTCAACGTCATCTGCCCGGGCACGGTGTACACCCCGCTGATGGAGCCGATGCTGACGGCGCGCGGCGGCGGCGACATGGCGGCCGGGCTGGCGCTGACCGTGGCCAAGTACCCGATCGGACGGCTCGGCACGCCGGAGGAGATCGCCGCGGTGGCGTTGTTCCTCGCCTGCGACGACTCCTCCTTCCTGACCGGTTCGGTCATCACCGCGGACGGCGGCATGACCTCGCAGTAGCCGGGCGGTTTGCCGATGCCACCGGCCGTCACCTGGTGGCTGAGCACGGGCCGCGGTTGGCCCCGTCAGGACGAGGCCCGCCGCGTCGCCCCGCCGTAGCGTCCTGCCCATGGACGTCCAAGACGGGCTGGACCTGTACACCCGGATGTGCTTCCTGCGCCACTTCGAGGAGCGCGCCGACCTGCTGTACCGGCGCGGGCTGATCCACGGTCCGGTGCACCTGGGTCTCGGCCACGAGGCCATTGCCGTGGGCGCCGCGGCCGTGCTCCGTCCCGATGACTGCTCGCTGGGCACCTACCGCGGCCACGCGCACGCCCTGGCCCGCGGCGCGCCGCCCGACGCGGTGCTGGCGGAACTGCTCGGCCGGGCCGGCGGGATCTGCCACGGCAAGGGCGGCTCGATGCACATCACCAGCGTGCCGCACGGGTACTACGGCTCTTACGCCATCGTCGGTGCGCACCTGCCGGTCGCCTGCGGGCTGGCCTGGGCAGCTAAGATCCGCCGAACGGGCCAGGTCACAGCGTGCTTCTTCGGCGACGGAGCGACCAACATCGGCGCGTTCCACGAGGCGGTGAACCTGGCCGCGGTGTGGCGGCTGCCGGTCGTCTTCGTCTGCGAGAACAACCTGTACATGGAGTACACCCCGATCGCGGACGTCATCCCGGTCGAACTGCCCGCCGCGGACCGGGCCGCGGCCTACGGCCTGGACCGGATCGTGGTCGACGGGAACGACGTGGCCGCGGTCCGCGACGTGGTCGGCGCCGCCGTGACCGCGGCCCGCGACGGCCACGGACCGAGCCTGGTCGAGGCGCACACCTACCGGCTGAAGGGCCACTCGGCCGCGGACTCCGCCGCTTACCGGCCGGCCGGGGAGGTAGCCAGCTGGCGAGCGCGGGACCCGCTGCTGATCAGCCGGACGGCGCTGGTCAACGCGGGCACCGCGGAAACGGTGCTAGACGAGATCGACACGCGGACCAGGTCTGACCTGGCCGACCTGGCCGCGAAGGTGCTCGAGTGGCCGGTGCCAGACCCGGCCGGCGCCTGGACCGATATGTGGAGCGACGGGAGCTCGCAATGGCGGAACTGACCTACCGGCAGGCCGTCAACGCCGCGCTGGCCCAGGAGATGGCCCGCGACGACCGGGTCGTCCTGCTCGGCGAGGACGTGGCCTCGGGCGGGGTGTTCAAGACGACCGGCGGGCTGCGCGACCGGTTCGGCGCGGACCGGGTCTGGGATACCCCGATCTCCGAGCAGGCCATCGCGGGCGCCGCGATGGGCGCCGCGATGAACGGGCTGCGGCCGGTGGCCGAGATCATGTTCGCCGACTTCTACGCGACCTGCTGGGACCAGGTGGCCAATGAGATCGCCAAGGTCAGGTACATGACCGGCGGGCAGGTCGGCATGCCGCTCGTGCTGCGCGGCACGAACGGATCCGGCGGCCTGGGGTTCGGCAGCCAGCACGGCCAGTCGGTGGAGAACTGGGCCATGTGCGTGCCGGGACTCAAGATCGTTTCGCCGGCCGGGCCCGCGGAGGCCTTCGGCCTGCTCGCCGCCGCGATCCGGGACGACGACCCGGTCCTGGTCTTCGAGCACAAGGCGCTGTACGCCCGCAAGGAGGAAGTGCCCGACGGCGAGCACATGCTGCCGCTGGGCCAGGCCCGCATCGTCCGGGCGGGCCGGGACCTCACCCTGGTCGGGCTGTCCATCACCGTCGGCACCTGCCTGGCCGCCGCCGACGAGCTCGACCGGCAGGGCATTTCCGCCGAGGTCATCGACCTGCGGACGCTGGTGCCGCTGGACGCCGCCGCCGTGCTCGGCTCGGTGGCCCGCACCGGCCGGCTGGTCGTCGCGGAGGAGAATCCCGGCCAGCTCGGCTGGGGTGCCGCCATCGCGGCCATCGCGGCGCAAGAGGCGTTCGACGCACTCGCCGCCCCGGTCACCAGGGTCAGCGGCGGCAACGTCCCGCTGCCCGTGGCCGCGTCCCTGGAAGCCGAGGTGGACGTGACCGCCGCGCGCGTCGTGGCGGCCGCGGTGGCCGTGGTGGGCCATGACCGGCAGCCGCGGGCCAGCCAGCACAGCGCAATCCGGTAGCCAAGCACGACTCACCGTCAACTAACCCGTCGGCACGGAAGGTGAAATCAATGGAGATTCGCGGCGAAGAGATCCTGCTCCCCGTCTCGGCAGTGTCGGCTTTCCCCCGGCCGCACTGGCTGCAGGGACGCGTCCTCGGCTCGCTGAGCGAGCCGGTCTACCGCAGCCACAACCTGCGGGTGGCGTACGAGGACGCCTGCAAGATCTGCGCGCACGAGCAGGAGAAGGCCGGCCTGGACATCTTGTGCGACGGCGCCCAGTACTACGAGTGGGAGGCGCCCGGCTTCCAGCTGGAGCCGATCTTCCACTTCATCCCGGAGAACCTGGGCGGCTTCGCGCCCTACGGGCCGCCCGGTGACGGGCCCAAGTACCGGCCGTTCTACCAGGCCGTGGTCAAGGGCAAGATCACCTGGGAACGGCCGATCTTCGAGAGCGTGGTCATGACCATGCAGAACGCCACCGACAAGCCGTTCAAGGTCGCGTTCCTCGGTCCCGCCCAGCAGAGCGTGATCGTCAAGGACGAGCACTACGGCGACCAGGTCGCGGTGGCCAGGGACCTGGCGATAGCGATGAACAAGGAACTCAAGTACCTGGTCAGCATGGGCCTGGAGGCGGTCCAGCTGATCGACGTCCTGCCGCCCTACACCAACGACATGTGGCAGATCGAGATGCAGAACATCATGTTCGACGGCGTGGACGCGATCAAGTTCTGGCACGTCTGCTACGGCAGCGTCGACGGCCAGCGGGACATCTTCGACAACCACGCCGCCTCGATGATGCCGCTGTTCAAGGAGTCACCCGTCGACGTGGTCCACCTGGAGTTCACCAACAAGGGGTTCGAGGAACTCGACGCGTTCCGCGACTTCCCGACCGACAAAGTGCTCGGTGTCGGCGTGGTCGATGCCAAGAACCTGCAGGTGGAGACGGCGGAGCAGATCGAGGCCAGGATCCGGCGGGCGCTTGAGGTGGTACCGGCCGACCGGCTGCTCGTCGCCCCGGACTGCGGGCTCGGCTACTTCAGCCGGACCGCGGCCTACGCCAAGCTCCGCAACATGGGCCAGGCGGCCGCCTCGGTTCGCGCCACGCTCTGACCCGGGGCGTGGATGAGCTCTCGGATCACGATCCGAAATACAGGCGTTCAAGGTCGACGAGTTGAACTGAGGGGTCGTTTGCCGCTCTTTCCAGCAGTGCGTCGTTGAATCCGGTTCCGCTGAACAGGAGCAATCGGGCGGTTCCCGCCCCGGGCTTGCCGCCTGCCCGGAGCAGCTCGCGAATGCGCTCGAGCCTGTTCAGGTGACCCGTGGTCATGTTCTCCTGCCACTTCGCCTCGCCGATGGCAAGCAGCGTGTCCCTGTTGTCATCTCCCTGGCCGAAGACGGCGACGTCAACTTCCGCCGTTTTCTGTGCGTTCGCGTCGGGGACCGTCCCGCTGGCCACCCGGACGGGGACGGCCCCGTAGGTCTGCGGACCGGCGTACCAGCGGGCCCACCGGCGGCATATCTCTTCGAAGTGCGGGCCGACCACGTTGCTGGTGAAGGCGTGCTGCGAACGCCGCCAGACCTGCGCTGCGCGGCCGGGGCGTTCCAGGTCTCCCCAGGCCGGACGCATGATCGCGTGGTAGAAGATCAGCAACGGCTCGGCGATGCGGTACGCAGACCGGTTCCTCCTGAAGGCGTCTGTCTCGTGCGTAATAAGGCCAGCGTCGTGCAGGACACCCAGCGGGTGTGCGAGGTCCGTGGACTTGCGTTCCAGGTAGCTGGCGATGCCGCCGCGGGCGGTATTGCCGTCAGAGATCGCGGCGAGCACCGCGTGGTAGAGCGCCGTGTCATGGAGGTCGGGTTCTTCCGCGAGGATGTACCGTGCCTCACGGAACAGCGGCCTGCCGGGGTTGAGGACCGTGCGGCATACCCACGGAGCAAAGTCGCCGGCATCCGCAGGGGTATCGTCTTGGGCGAACTCACGGCGGTACGCCGGGGTGCCGCCCACGATGGCATGCGTCAGCATTGCGGTGCGCAGGTCGGCTATACCCCAGAACTCTCTGGCGAGCCGGAAGTCAAGGGTCGGGACGATGAGTTCGAGCCCCGCTCGGCCCCGCAGCGGCGCGTTGCCCGCCAGGAGCTTTCCCATGAAGGACAGCGCGGAGCCGCACAGCAGCAGCCGCACCGGGGTGTTGCGGCGCTGAGCGGAGGGTTCAAGGGCGCGCTGGATGAGGGATGGCAGCGCCGGCGACGCCTTGGCGAGGAAGGGGAACTCGTCGATCACTACGGGGGTCGGCCCGTTCACGGCAATACGCATCAGCCGGGTAATGGCCTCATCCCAGTTGGCGAAGCGGAAGGGCGTTGGCTCGCCAAGGTGGGACGCGAGTGCCTGTCCCAGTTGATGGAGAGAATCCGCTTCGGTAGTTTCGGCGGCGGTGAACATGAACCCTTCCGACTGGACGGTGAGCGCGTCGAGGAGAAAGGTCTTGCCCTGGCGGCGTCGGCCGGAGACGATGCCGAGCGTCGCTCGTCCAGAGCTGTTGGCCGCGAAGCGGGCCAGCTCATCCCATTCGAAGTCCCGGTCGAACATGTCCCGGGGTTTGCTTATCGTCATGCCTCCTCTCCCCGGAGGTCTTGTATAACTGCATCTATAATAACTGAAGTTATACAAGTATAGAACGCCGGGTGCAGACGTGCCGGCCCGAGCTTTTGGACCGGACCTCCCCGACGGGACCTCTGGATGCCAAGGGATGGGCGGTAAGCACGACCCCTGGCGCGGGCGGCCGCGAGCTCACGAGTACGTTGCGAAACCCGCAGCCTGCGAATCGAGATAGCCAGCTCAGTTGTCAGGACTCCGTGCTCTCGGCAATGCTCCGCAGCAGCCGCAGGACGCGATCTTCGTCTACCACGAGCTACCCGCTCCTGCCTGCTCGCGTCCATCAGCTGGAATCTAGGCAGGCTCGCGCGGGTAAAGCGTCTCCATGAGCACTCTCAGTCCGGGTACTCATCCTTGCGCCAGGAGCGGGGCTCGGCGGGCTGGGCCTTCGGCGTCCGGTCCAGCAGGTAGCTGAAGTACGGGGCGACGAATGGGTCGGGCGCCGACACCGTGTAGGTGTGGTAGACGGTTCGGTCCTCGAGCGCGAAGGCGATCCAGCTCGGGTTCTCGCGGAGGCCATCCTTGAGCCCGGCGCCGATCTGGTGCGACCACTCCTGGAGCCAGCCGGGCGGATTGTCGGTCATCTCCTTGACCTCGGGGATCTCCTGTGACTGCTGCTCGGTCATCGCCAGGCCGAAGTCGAAGGCGAAATCGGTGCCGTAGGTGGAGACGTAGGGGAACTGCCAGCCCATGCGCTGCTTGTAGGCGGTCAGGCGCTCGATCGGTGCTCGCGACAAGCAGATCAGCGTGACGTCGCGATGGTTCAGGTGGACCAGGGTCCCGTTCAGCGCGTCGGCCAGGCCGGTGCAGCCGGGGCAGGCACCGAGGGTGTAATCAGGGCCGAACATGATGTTGTAGGCGAGCAGCTGGGAACGGCCGTCGAACAACTCGGCGAGTGTCTTCGTGCCTTCCGCGGTGCCGAGCTGATACTCAGTGTCGACCGGAACCCAGGGCAGATCAAGGCGCTTAGCCTTGATCTCCTCCTCTCGCCTCGCCTGCTCAGCCTCAAGCTGCGCAAGCTCCTCCCGGGCCGCCTGCCATTCCTTCCGGCTTCCGATCCTGTGCTCGGGCATGATGCCTCCTCTGGTTAGACCACACCGAGGAGACTCCCGGCGCGGGCGAAACTCATCGCCGGGCTGGCCGATGAGGCCGCCATTGAGCGCACGGTCGCGGCGCGGATGGAGCGGCAGACGATCCTCGCGCGGGAAAGCCGGCCGTCCTTCCTTTAGGGCACGGGCAGCGGCATTAGGGCGGTAGTCAAACTCGTCGATGACTTCCTGAATGCGCCGCCGGGTCGCATCGGCTACCGAGCGCTTGCCGCTGAGCGCATACGACACGGTGCTGCGTGACACGCCGGAACGGCGGCCGATCTCGCCGATGTTCATCGAACCTCTCCTGGCGCCCTGGCGCGGCCGTCCGCCTGCCGCCCGGTGAGCAAGCTGGCCTCTCGGCGCCCTGCGAATCGAACCGATTCGCAGGGCGCTACGTAGTGTGGCCACTGGCGTTTTCCCCGGCAACGCGGCTTGGAGCGCGCCCACGCGGGATGGCTGCTAGTAAGTTCCACGCGATTCGCGTGGTTCCCGCGAAATCTTACCGAACCAAGCGGTGGCCAACTGCCCAGCTCATGATGCTTAACCGGGACCTACGCGGCAGCATCGTCAATTTGCGTTCGTAACATGCCATTGATCTCCCCCACATCCGATCGTAATATGCCATCGAACCGGTTGCGCGAATCGGTTCGACTGCTACCCGCGGCCCTAAGCGAGGGAACGCGATGGCGCTAGGCCGCCTGCTCAAAATCCCACACGAAATCACTTAGGGCCGAGAAAGGCAGGTTGACACATGACTCTCCGGACACGACCAGCGCGGTCACGACTACAGAAAGTAAGTAAGCTGTTCCTGCTGGTAGGCGCGACGCTTCCGCTCACGGCTGGGGCGCTAGTGACGGCGGCCGGTGCCGCCAGCGCGCCGGCCGCCCTGGCGGCATCCTCGCTTCCGTGTGACATCTACGCTGCGGGGGGAACGCCGTGCGTCGCCGCGTACAGCACCGTGCGTGCGCTCTACGGTTCCTACGACGGGCCGCTCTATCAGGTGCAGCGCTCTGACGGCAGTTACCTGAACATCGGCCTGACGTCCGCGGGCGGCGACGTCAACGCAGCCCCGCAGGTGTCGTTCTGCGCTGGTACCACCTGCACGATCACGAAGATCTACGACCAGAGCTCCCACCACAGCGACCTGCCGATCTCCTCGGGCGGCTACTGGCACGGCCCCGGTCCCAACGGCTCGGATATCGGCGCGAACGCTATGGCGCTGCCGGTGACGATCAACGGCAATCAGGCATTCGGGGTCAAGATCACCCCCGGCACCGGCTACCGCGTCGACAACATCACCGTGCCGACCGGCTCCCAGCCCGAGGGGGTCTACATGGTGACCTCCTCGAACCTGTACAACAACCAGTGCTGCTTCGATTTCGGCAGCGGGGAGACGTCGCACACCGACACCGGCAACGGGCACATGAACGCGATCGAGTTCGGCAGCGCGTGCTGGTTCGGCGGGTGCACCGGGTCCGGCCCGTGGGTGGAGGCCGACCTGGAGAACGGCATGTACAGCACCAATACCGGGCCGAACACCGCGAATAATCCGGGTGTGAACCACCCGTTCGTCAGCGCCTGGGAGAAGAACAACGGCACCAGCAACTTCACCCTCAAATACGGCAACGCCACCAGCGGCGGCCTGACCACTACCTGGTCGGGTCCGCTGCCGAACGGCTACTCGCCGATGCACGAGGAGGCTGACATCCTGCTCGGCACCGGCGGCGACAACAGCAACGGCGCCTCCGGGGAGTTCTTCGAGGGGGCCGTGACATCCGGCTACCCGTCCGACGCTACCGAGAACGCAGTGCAGGCGGAGCTCATCACGGCCGGCTACGCCCAGACCAGCGCGCCGTCCGGTCCGATCACGGCCGGTGACGATTCCGCTAAGTGCGTGGATGACAGCGCTTTCTCCACCGCGAACGGCAACAAGATCCAGATGTGGGACTGTACCGGCGGGGTCAACCAGCAGTGGACCGTTCAGCCCGACGGCACCCTCCAGGTCTACGGCAAGTGCATGGACATCACCGGCGCCAACTACGGCAACGGCACCCTGATCGAGCTATGGACCTGCAATGGCGGCGCTAACCAGCAATGGGAGGCGTCCAACGGCACCCTGGTCAACCCCGCCTCCGGCAAGTGCCTCGACGACCCAGGGTCCAACACCGCCAACGGCACCCAGCTCATCCTGTGGACGTGCAACGGCGGTACCAACCAGCAATGGCACCTGCCCTAGCAGCTCCTATCCATGCCCGCTGAATTGTGAGCGCCCCTAAACCAGCTGGATTGTGAGCGCTCACAATCAGCGTCACATCGGGTGGCGCCCGGTACCGGAGGAGGACTACATGAGCACGAGAACACGATGGTTTCGCCGGGCCGCGGCCGGAACGGTGCTGGCGCTGGCGATACCGCTGCTGGCATCGGCCCAGAACGCGGTGGCGGCCGAGTCGCTGAACGTGAACCTGGGGTCGGTAACCGGCCCGGCGACCGGCATCGGCGAGGGTTTCCTGTACGGGGTGAGCCAGGACGGGACCCAGCCGTCGGACCAGTACCTGGAGCCCCTGGGGATCAATGCGTTCCGGGGCGGCGGGCACGTGTCCGGCGGGTGGATCGGGGACGGTTATCAGAACGGCTCCGGCACCCAGGCCGACGTCAACACGATTATCGCGCAGGCGAAGCGGCTGACCCAGCCGCCTTACCATGCGCAATACCAGGTGCTGCTGAGTGACATCTTCGGCGCGGATGCCGGCCAGCCGTCGAACACCGTGTACCCGTGTACCAGCGGGAACTGCTCGAACTGGGTCACCTTCCTGGACACGGTGATCCCCGAACTGCAGGCGACCGGGCTGAAGTTCGCCTATGAGATCTGGAACGAGCCGGAGCTGTCCATCTTCTGGGGACCAGGGGCGAACACCACCCAGTACTTCCAGATGTGGGACACCGCCTACCAGCAGATCCGCCGCCTGGCTCCCGGGGCGACGATCGTCGGGCCGTCGTTCGCGTTTACCCCGCAGCAGAATCCCGGCGAGTGGACGACCTGGCTGGCGCACGTCAAGTCCGCCGGGACGGCGCCGGACATGATCAGCAACCACAACGAGGGGGACGGAGACGACCCGGTGACGGTGGCGCAGGCGATCAACAGCGACCTGACGGCCGCCGGACTGCCGCACATCCCGCTGTCGTCGAACGAGTACCAGCCCGCCGACCAGCAGACCGCCGGGGTGACCGCCTGGTACCTGGACCGGTTCGCCCTGTCTGGCTACACCAACGCGATGCGCGGGAACTGGCAGTGCTGCCTGACGCCGAATCTGACCGGGGTACTCACCGAGGTCAACGGGTCGTGGGTGCCGAACGGGAACTGGTGGGTGATGCGCGACTACGCGGACATGACCGGTTCCCTGGTGTCCACCTCCGGTGAGGCCGGAAGCACGGCGATCTCCGCCGCCGAGGACAGCACCGCCAAACGGTCCGTGGCCATCATCGGTGACGAGAACGGTTACACCGGCTCAGTTTCTGTCACCTACAGCGGGCTGGGCTCGGTGCCGTGGCTGGCAGGCAACGGCAGCGTCAACGTCGTCGTGGACCGGATCCCGGATCAGTACCCGCTCAGCTCCCCGCAGGTGGTCTACGACCAGAATGTCAGCGTCTCCAGCGGCTCCATCACGGTGCCGGTCACCTTCCAGGCCGCCCATGACGCGTTCGCGATCTACCTGACACCGGCGAGCGGATCGTCGGGCGGCGGGTTCCCGTCGGGTTATCACCGGCTGACCGCGGCCAGCGACGGACTGTGCCTGGATGTATTCGGGAACACCACCGCGGCCGGGGCGGCGATCGACCAGTGGACCTGTAACGGCCAGTCCAACCAGCAGTTCCAGTTCGTCCCGGTCTCCGGCGGCTACGGCGAGCTGCAGGCCCAGAACTCCGGCGACGACGTGACGGTGGCCGGCAACTCCACCGCGCAGGGTACCCCGGACATCGTCCAGCAGCCCGTCAGCGGCGCCTCCGCCAGCTTGTGGAAACCAGCGCAGCAGTCCGACGGCTCCTGGCAGTTCCAGAACTCCAATAGCGGCCTGTGCCTGGACATCTACGGCGCCGGCAGCAACACCGGCCAGCAACTCGACCAGTGGCCGTGCAAGAACGCCCCCGGCACCAACCAGGACTTCACCCCCCATTGACCGTTCACCCATTCCGCAAAGGTGCCACCACCGTCCGTTCGGAAAATCAAGAGCATTCCGGCCGAACGGACGGTGGTTATCCGCACCGCGTCAAGAAGGATCATGAGATGAAACGACGCCGCATCACCGGCGCGGCGGGCCCGCGCCGCGTCTTCGCGCTGCTGGCGGGCCTCGCGCTGGCCGTGACCAGCGCTCTGGTCGCCGTGGCCGCCCCCGCGTACGCCGCGACGACCAGCATCACCGTCAACGGGGCTCAGGGGGGCCGGACATTCGACGGGATCGGGGCGATCAGCGGCGGGGGTGGCAACACCCGGCTGCTGTCCGACTATCCCGCGGCGCAGCAGGCGCAGATCCTGGATTACCTGTTCAAGCCCGGTTACGGCGCGGACCTGCAGATCCTGAAGGTGGAGATCGGCGGGGACACCAACTCCACCGATGGGTCGGAGTCCAGCATCGAGCATTCCCGCGGCACCATCAGCTGCAACGCCGGTTATGAGTTCTGGCTGATGGAACAGGCCAAGGCGCGCAACCCGAATATCAAGCTGTACGGGCTGGCCTGGGGCGCGCCGGGGTGGATCGGCAGCGGGAACTTCTGGTCCACCGACATGATCAACTACCTGGTGAGCTGGCTGAACTGCGCCAAGTCGGACAACCTGACGATCAATTACCTGGGCGGCTGGAACGAGCGCGGCTACAACATCGGCTGGTATGAGCAGCTGCGCTCCACGCTGAACGCCGACGGGTACTCCGCCGTGCAGATCGTCGGCGCCGACACCGACTGGACCGTCGCCAACGACCTGGTATCCAACAGCGCATTCTCCCAAGCGGTGCAGATCGTCGGGGCCCACTATCCCTGCGGGTGGATGAGTGCGCAGACCTCCTGCCCGAGCAGCTCGAACGCGGTGGCCACCGGCAAGCCGCTATGGGCCAGCGAGAACGGATCACAGGACTACAACAACGGGGCCGCCGCGATGGCCCGGGCCGACAACAGGGACTACATCGACGGGAAGATGACCGCGACCATCAACTGGCCGATCGTCGCCGCCCTCTACCCCGGCTTCCCGTACGACACCGACGGGCTGATCCTGGCCAACCAGCCGTGGTCGGGCTGGTACTCGGTCGGCAAGCAGGCCTGGGTCACCGCGCAGACCACCCAGTTCACCGCCCCGGGCTGGACCTACATCGACTCCGCCAGCGGCTACCTGGGCGGCAGCGGCAGCAACGGCAGCTACGTCACGCTGAAGTCGCCGGACGGAACCGACTGGAGCTCGATCATCGAGACCACGCAGGCCTCTTCGGCGCAGACCGTCAATTACACGGTGACCGGCGGGCTGTCCGCCGGCACCGTGCACGTGTGGAGCACGGACGTCAACTCCTCCGATCCGTCGACCTGGTTCGTGCACTCCAGCGACGTCACCCCGGTCAACGGCAGCTTCTCGCTGACCCTGCAGCCCGGCTACGTGTACTCGCTGACCACCACCACCGGCCAGGGCAAGGGCACCGCGGCCTCGCCCGCCCAGGGATCGCTGGCGCTGCCGTACTCCGACAGCTTCGACAGCGACACCGCCGGCCAGCAGCCGCGGTACCTGTCGCAGGTCCAGGGCGCGTTCGAGGTGGAGCCGTGCGCGGGCGGGCGGTCCGGCCAGTGCGTCCAGCAGCAGGCGCCGGTCCAGCCGATCGAATGGGACAGCAACGCCAGCCCCTTCACGATCGGCGGCTCGCCGAACTGGACCAATTACACCGTCTCCGCGGACGCGCTCATCGAGCAGCCCGGCGCGGTCCAGCTGATCGGGCGGGCCGGCTCCCAGATCGGCTACTACCCGCCCGCGGCTAACGAGTACTACCTGCAGCTGTCCAACACCGGCGCCTGGCAGGTCGTGCGCAGCAACAGCGGCGGCAGCACATCCACGCTGGCCAGCGGCACCGTGTCCGCGCCGGGCACCGGCGCCTGGCAGCACCTGGCGCTGACCTTCAGCGGCAACACGATCACCGCGGCGATCAACGGCGCCACCGTTGCCACCGTCACCGACTCCACCTACGGCTCGGGCATGGTGGGCTTCGGCACCAGCGGCTATCAGACCGACCAGTTCGACAACTTGTCGGTTACCCCGGCCGGGGGATCGACCGGCGGAAGCACCGGCCCGATCACGGCCGGCGATGACAGCGCCAAGTGCGTGGACGACAACGGCCAGTCCACCGCGAACGGCACCAAGATCCAGCTGTGGGACTGCAATGGCGGCACCAACCAGCAGTGGACGGTGGCCTCTAACGGGACCCTGCAGGTCTACGGGATGTGCATGGACATCACCGGCGCCAACTACGGCAACGGCACCGGCATCGAGCTGTGGACCTGCAACGGCGGCGCCAACCAGCAATGGACGGCCAGCAACGGCACCCTGGTCAACCCCGCCTCAGGCAAGTGCCTGGACGACCCCGGGTCCAACACCGCCAACGGCACCCAGCTCGACCTGTGGACCTGCAACGGCGGCACCAACCAGCAATGGCACCTGCCTTAAGTAAATCCAATCCGTCACTAACGCCAGTGCGGCCTTCCGCCACCACCCAGACTCTGCGGGAGGCCGCCAAGGAGGCCCTGTGTCCGCTCTTCGCCGGCCAAGGCAAATGCTCCGCACCGCGGCGGCGGCGCTGCTGCTCGCCCTGCCGCTGGCCATCATGGCCGCCCCCGGCGGGCCCGCCGCCGCGGCCAGCCTCACCACCGCCTGGAGCGGCGGTGCCTTCTCACTCAACACCGCCGGGGTGGTCGCGCGCTCCGACGTGGTGCTCGGCGCGCCGAACAGCTCGCCTTCGCAGTTCCTGCCGCTCAGCAACGGGTCGCTCGGAGTCGCCGCGTGGGCGGCGGGCGGTTTCACCGCGCAGCTCAACCGCAGCGACACCATGCCGCAGCGGCTCTCGCCCGGGCAGGTGCAGATCCCGGGCCTGGCCGCGATGACGTCGGCCTCGAACTTCACTGGCACGCTTGACCTGTACAACGGCGTGCTTGACGAGTCCGGCGGCGGCATGACTATGCAGGCCTGGGTTCCGGCCGGCAAGGACGAGCTGATCGTCAACGTCACCGGGGCCAGCCCAGGGACCAGGCAGACCGCGACGCTCAGCTTGTGGAATGGGCGTTCTCCGGCCGCGGCCGCGTCCGGTGCGATCGGCAGCCTGGCCCAGACGTGGGCCGACAACTCGCAGACCGGCGCGTCCGGGCGGACGTTCGGCGCGATGGCTGCGATCACCGCCGGCGGCCAGAACGTCAGCGCGTCGGTGGTGAACTCCACGCAGGTGCAGGTGGCCTTCACCCCCAACTCGGACGGCTCGTTCCGCATCATCGTCGCGTCGCCCTCGTGGACGGGCGGGAACCCGGCGTCTACCGCCTCCAGCCTGATCGGCGGGGACACGACCGCATCGGTGGCATCGCTGCTGGCGGCGCAGTCGTCGTGGTGGAACAGCTACTGGGCGGGCAGCGGCCTGATCGAGGCGAGCTCCGCCGACGGGGCCGCGCAGTACATGGAGAACCTGCGCACCCTGTACCTGTACGACGAGGCCGGGCTGATGCACAGCGGCCAGTACCCGGGCAGCCAGGCGGGGCTGGCCGACCTGTACGCGTACGACAAGGACCAGCAGGACTGGTACCCGGCCGGGTACTGGCTGTGGAACCTGCGCGGCGAGATCTCGGCGAACATGTCGTCAGGGAACTTCGCACTCAACCTGCCGATCTTCGACATGTACCTGGGCGACCTGCCGGCGATCGAGTCCTGGACCAAGGCACAGATGAACGGCAAGCCGGGCGCGTGCGTACCGGAGACCATGCGGTTCAACGGCAATGGCTACTACAACGGTGGCGGCATCACCGCTGACGCCTCCTGCGCGACCGCCTCCAACCCCGACTTCAATGCCGAGACCGTCACGTCCGGCTCAGAGATCGCGCTGTGGGTCTGGCAGCAGTATCAGGACACCGGGAACCTGAGCTTCCTGCAGAAGTACTACCCGATCATGGAGCAGGCGGCCACCTTCCTGCTTGCCTGGCAGTCCGCGGGATCCGACGGCTACCTGCACGCGGTGGCCAACGCGCACGAGACGCAGTGGTCGGTGCCGGACCCGACCACCGATATCGCCGCCGACCAGGCGCTGTTCCCCGCCACGATCAGCGCGGCGACGCTGCTTGGCACCGACTCCGCGCTGGCCGCCCAGCTGCGCACCGCCCTGGGCCAGGTCGAGCCGTACCCCCGCACCGATGCCAGCACCCACAGCCAGCTGCTGAACCCCCAGCCCACCTCGGCGTCCGCCGCCGCGAGCGCCGATGCCAAGGGCAATGACGTGATCGCCGACTCCTACCAGCCATCCGCCGCCAACCACAACCAGGAGAACGTCGGCCTGGAGCCGGTCTGGCCCTACGGGGTCATCGGCGACAGCACCGTCGTCGGCGGCGACAACCTTACCGCGCTCGCCGACCGGACCTACAACAGCCGGCCGTACCCCAATCAGCCGGACTGGACGTATGACTCGGTCGATGCCGCCCGCCTGGACATGGGCTCCCAGGTGGCCGCGGACCTGGTGGCCGCCACCGAGAAGTACCAGGCCTACATCTCCGGGCTGGCGGCCTGGAACCCCAGCTCCATCGATGAGCCCTACATCGAGCAGACCGCCAACGTCGCCATGACGCTGGATGAGTCGCTGGCCACCGACTACGACGGCACGCTGCGGTTCGCCCCCGCGTGGCCGTCCGGCTGGGACGCCTCTGGCACCGTGTACATCCAGGGCGGATCCAAGGTGGACGTCCAGGTCGAGGGCGGCACCCTGGCCACCGCCGCCATCGCGGCCGGCACCACCGGCACCATGACCGTCCGCAACCCATGGCCCGGCCAGCAGGCCGAGGTCGTCAACGGCTCTACCGCCGCCGTGGTCGTCTCGCCCACCAGCAACGCCACCCTCAGCGTGCCGGTCACCGCCGGCCAGTCCTATCTGGTCGAGCAGCCGTCCTCGCCCACCACCTCGCTACCGTTCGCCCAGGTCACCGGGACCCAGGCAACAGCGGCCAAGCACCTGGGCGGCGTCCAAATCGGCATCGATGCCGGAACTGGCACCGGCGGCGGCGCGACAGGCCCGATCACGTCGGGGCTGAACAGCGCCAAGTGCGTGGACGACAACGGCCAGTCCTCCGCTAACGGGGCCAAGGTCCAGCTGTGGGACTGCAACGGCGGGGCCAACCAGCAGTGGACGGTGGCGTCGAACGGGACCGTGCAGGTCTACGGCAAGTGCCTGGACATCACCGGCGCCAGCACCGCCAACGGCGCGCTCATCGAGCTGTGGCAGTGCAACGGCGGCGCCAACCAGCAGTGGCAGGCAAGCAACGGGGCGCTGGTCAACCCGGCCTCCGGCAAGTGCCTGGACGACCCCGGGTCCAACACCGCCAACGGCACCCAGCTGGACCTGTGGACCTGCAACGGCGGCGCCAACCAGCAATGGCACCTGCCCTAACGCACCTGCCTTTCTATCCCCCATCGAGTACCGGAGGTCACCGATGATCTTGAAATCCACCCCCGCATCGCTTCACAACACGCGCGTGAGAGGTCCGGCCGCTCGGCCGCGCCAGCGGCTAGCGGCGGCGGTGCTGGCGGCTGCCTGCGTGGCGGGCGGTGCGCTCGCCACGGCGGCGCCGGCCACGGCGGCCGGCAGCACGCTGCGGGCGGCGGCCGAGGCGCAGGGCAAGTACTTCGGCACCGAGGTCACCGGGAACATGATCAACAACGCGACGATCACGAACCTGGCAGGCCAGCAGTTCGACATGGTGACCCCGGGCAACGAGATGAAGTGGGACACCACCGAGCCGTCGAACGGGTCCTACAACTTCGGCCCGGGCGACGGGATCGTGTCGTTCGCCAAGGCCCACGGCATGCGAGTGCGCGGGCACAACCTGGTCTGGCAGAACCAGCTCCCGTCCTGGGTGTCCAGCCTGCCGCTCAACCAGGTGCAGCAGGCGATGGAAAGCCACATCACCGCCGAGGTCAGCCACTACAAGGGCGAGATATACGCCTGGGACGTCGTCAACGAGCCGTTCAACGGCGACGGCAGCCTCGTCAGCGACGTGTTCTACCGCGCGATGGGCAGCGGGTACATCGCCGACGCGCTGCGCACCGCGCACGCCGCCGACCCCAGCGCCCAGCTGTACCTCAACGACTACAGCATCGAGGGCGAGAACGCCAAGAGCAACGCCATGTACAGCCTGGTGCAGTCCCTGCTGGCCCAGGGGGTGCCGATCAACGGCGTGGGCTTCGAAAGCCACTACATCGTCGGGCAGGTGCCCTCGTCGCTGCTCGCCAACATGCAGCGGTTCGCCGCCCTGGGCGTCAACGTGGCGGTCACCGAGCTTGACGACCGCATCCAGCTGCCGGCCACCACCGCGAGCCTGAACCAGCAGGCCACCGACTACGCCACCGTGGTGCGCGACTGCCTGCAGGTCTCGCGGTGCGTCGGCGTGTCGCAGTGGGGCGTCGGCGACGCCGACTCCTGGATCCCCGGGACCTTCCCCGGCTACGGCGCGGCGACCATGTACGACCAGAACTACCAGCCCAAGCCGGCCTACTCCGCCGCCTTGTCCGCCCTCGGCGGCTCCGGCGGTGGTGGTGGCGGTGGCGGTGGCGAGATCCACGCGGTCGGGGCGGGCAAGTGCCTGGACGTGCCCGGCCTCAGCACCACCGCGGGCACCCAGCTGGACATCTGGACCTGCAACGGCGGCACCAACCAGACCTGGACGCACACCTCAGCGAACCAGCTGACCGTCTACAGCGGCAGCAGCCAGATGTGCCTGGACGCCTACGACAACCAGACCGCCCCCGGCACCAAGGTGGACATCTGGACGTGCAACGGCGGCGCCAACCAGCAGTGGAACGTCAATTCCAACGGCACGATCACCAGTGCCCAGTCCGGGCTGTGCCTGGACGTGACCGGCGCCAGTACCGCCAACGGCGCGCTGGTCGAGCTATGGACGTGCAACGGCCAATCCAACCAGCAATGGACCCTCGGATGAGGAAGGCAGGTTCAATGATGACTGTCCAGTCACGGCTCCGGCGCGCGCGAAGGGCGCTGCTGGTGGTGGCGGCGGGGACGGCACTGGCCGCCGGGGCCCTGGTGGCCGGCACCGCGCCGCAGGCCCGGGCGGCGGCCCAGGGACCGTGCGACATCTACGCCTCCGGCGGCACGCCGTGCGTCGCCGCGCACAGCACCACGCGGGCGCTGTACGGCGCCTACAACGGGCCGCTGTACCAGGTCCGCCGCTCCTCCGACAACACCACCGCCAACATCAGCCCGCTGGCCGCCGGCGGCGTCGCCAACGCCGCCGCGCAGAACTCCTTCTGCGCCGGGACGACCTGCGTCATCACCGAGATCTACGACCAGTCCGGCAACGGCAACAACCTCACCCAGGCCCCCGGCGGCGGCGCCGCCCGCGGCCCCGACGGCCTCGCCAACGCCACCGCCGCGCCGGTCACCGTCGGCGGCCAGCCCGCGTACGGCGTCTACATCGCGCAAGGCGACGGCTACCGCGACGACAGCACCAGGAACATCGCGACCGGCAACAACCCCGAGGGCATCTACGACGTGGTCGACGGCACCCACTTCAACGGCGGCTGCTGCTTCGACTACGGCAACGCCGAGACCAACAACGACGACGACGGCGCCGGCACCATGGAGGCCGTCTACTTCGGCAACATCAGGGTCTGGGGCTACGGCACCGGCAACGGCCCGTGGATCATGGGCGACCTGGAAAACGGCCTGTACTCCGGCTCCAACGCCGGCTACAACGCCAACGACCCCACCACCAGCTACCGGTTCACCACCGCCATGGTCGAGGGCGGCTCCGCCAACCAGTGGGCCATCCTCGGCGGCAACGCCCAGTCCGGCGGCCTGGCCACCGACTTCAGCGGCACCCGCCCCAGCGGCTACTACCCCATGAAGAAGCAGGGCGCCATCATCCTCGGCACCGGCGGCGACAACAGCGACGGCGCGGTCGGCACCTGGTACGAAGGCGTCATGACCTCCGGCGAGCCCTCCGCCGCCACCGAGGCCGCCGTCCAGGCCAACATCGTCGCCGCCGGCTACTCAGCCTCCTCAGCACCGGCGGCGGGCCGACCGGGCCGATCACGTCGGGCGTCAATAGCGCCAAGTGCGTTGACGACAACGGCCTGTCAGCTCCGCCAACGGCACCAAGATCCAGATGTGGGACTGCAACGGCGGCGCCAACCAGCAGTGGACGGTCGCGTCCAACGGGACCTTGCAGGTCTACGGCAAGTGCATGGACATCACCGGCGCCAACTACAGCAACGGCACCCTCGTCGAGCTGTGGGACTGCAATGGCGGCGGCAACCAGCAATGGCAGGCAAGCAACGGGGAGCTGGTCAACCCGGCCTCCGGCAAGTGCCTGGACGACCCCAACTCCAACACCGCCAACGGCACCCAGCTCGAGCTGTGGACCTGCAACGGCGGCGCCAACCAGCAATGGCACCTGCCCTAGCGCGGGCCTGAGCTACCCGTCCGCCCGCCGCCCCTGGCGGCGGGCGGACCAGGCCCAAAGGAGCTTCGTTATGTCTTCACGGTCCCCGCGCCCGATCAGCCGCCGCCAGCTACTGTTCGCGACCGGAGTCACCGGCGCCGCCGCGGCCGCCGGGCTGCTGCGGCCAGCGCGCGCCCTGGCCACCAGCGGCCCGCAAAGCTATACCGCGAGCTGGTCATCGGTGGACCAGCACCCGCCGGCACCGCAGTGGTTCATGGACGCCAAATTCGGCATCTACTTCCACTGGGGCGTCTTCAGCGTCCCGGCGTTCAGCAACGAGTGGTACCCCCGCAACATGTACAACGCCGGTTCCGCCGAGAACCAGCACCACATAGCCACCTACGGTGACCCCTCGGTATGGCCGTACCACAACTTCATGCTAGGCGCCAACAACAAGGCCGGCCAGTTCACTAAGTTCCAGCCCAAGCTGGCGTCCGCAGGCGGCAACTGGGATCCCAACGCGTGGGCGTCGCTCTTCAAGCAGGCAGGAGCCAGGTTCGCCGGGCCGGTCGCCGAGCACCACGACGGCTACTCAATGTGGAACAGCCAGGTCAACGAGTGGAACTCGGTGAAGACCGGGCCGGGCCTTGACCTGCTGAGCCTGCACGCGCAGGCGATCCGCGCCCAGGGCCTGAAGTTCATGTGCTCGCTGCACACCGCCTACCACTTCAACGGCTACTACCAGTACGTGCCCGCGCAGTCCACCCAGACCCTGCAGAAGCTGTACGGCCAGCTCGGCAGCGCCGCCGAGAACCAGCTCTGGTACAACAAGCTGGCCGAGGTCATCAAGGGCTACCAGCCCGACATGATCTACCACGACTTCGACCTGAACCTCGTCCAGGAAAGCTACCGGCTGCAGTTCCTCGCCGACTACTACAACGCCGCGGTGTCCTGGAATAAGGACGTGCTCACGACCTACAAGGACGGGTTCGACAACCTAGGCGAGGTCTTCGACTACGAGCGCGGCGGGCCGGGTTCCATCGTGACCCCCTACTGGGAGACCGACGACAGCCTCTCGCCTTCCACCTGGTGCTACGTCCAGGGCATCGGCTACTTCACCACCCAGCAGCTGCTGCACTCGTTCATCGACCGGATAAGCAAGGGCGGCACCATGCTGCTCAACATCGCTCCGACCTGGGACGGCACCATTCCGTCGCAGCAGCAGTCGATCCTGCTCGGCTTCGGTGACTGGCTCGGCCGCTTCGGCGAGGCGATTTACGCCACCCGAGCCTGGCAGGTCTACGGTGAGGGGCCGACCCACGATGGGCGGCGGTGCCTTCACCGGTGACGTGGCCGGCACGCCGCAGGACATCAGGTTTACCCGCAGCCAGGACAACACGGTGCTGTACTGCACCGCGCTCGGCTGGCAGGGCAGCACCATGACGATCCAGACTCTGAACTCCAGCCAGTTCAGCATCAGCAACCTGACGAATCGCGCAACTGATCAACAACGCTGCCGGGTCATACGTCAACCTGCCAAGGCCCGCCCAGGACGGGAGCGGCCTGCACCTGCAGATGCCGTCAAGCAGCGCCCCGTTCAGCGCGCTCGCGTACGTGGTGAAGCTGACTTTCTCCCGGCCATCCCCGCACTGAACGGGGGCGGCATCCCCGCCGGCTGGGTGAAGATCGCCAACGCCGCCACCGGTCTCGTGGTCGACAGCGGCGGGAACGTCGCGTCCGGGTCGAACCTCAAGCAGTGGAACTACAACGGCAGCACCAACCTGCAGTGGCAGTTCGTGAACCTCGGCAACGGCTATTACCGGATCGTCAACAACACCAACGGCATGGTCATCGACAGCTGGGGCAACACCGCGAACGGCGCGCCCGCCAGGCAAGCGGCCTGGAACGGCGGCAACAACCAGCAGTGGAGCCTGGTGAGTGCCGGCAACGGCAACTATCACATCGTCAACCGCACCACGGGCACCGCCCTGGACGGCCTCGGGCAGCACCGTGGTCGGCTCCGCCACCGACATGTGGGCCGTCAACGGCAGCACCAACAACGAATACAGCATCACCGCGGTCTGACCGTCCCGCGCCTCACCGTTCCAGTCTGCCGAATCCCCGAGGAGAATCGCCCATGTCCCGCGTCACGAGATTCCGGATCGGCCGCGCCATGGTGGCCACCGGATCAGCCCTGCTGGCCGCAGCGGCGGTCCCGGCCATGGCGGCGAGCGCCGCGCCGTCGGCGAGCGTCGTCAACCTGTACGTGGCGCCGAGCGCGCCGCACGCGACGACCGCGGCGACCGCCGCGGAGACAGGGTCCGCGCAGCAGCCGTTCACCAGCGTCGCGCAGGCCGCCCAGTCAGCCCATCAGCTCTCGGCCAGCTCCGACGTGATCGTGCACATGGCCGCGGGACAGTACCGGCTGACCCAGCCGCTCACCTTCACCAGCGCCAACGCCGGCCAGAACGGCCATACCATCAGCTACGCCGGCGCGGCCAGCGCGGCGACGGTCATGAGCGGCTCCGCGCCGGTGACCGGCTGGACGCTGCAGAACCAGTCAAGCAACATCTGGGTGGCCAGCGTCGGCACCGGGGTGAACACCCGGCAGCTGTACGTCAACGGCGCGGAGGCGCCCCGGGCCGCGATCTCGGTTCCGCGCTCCGATTTCACCTTCACCTCGACGGGGCTGACCATCACCAGCTCGTCACTGAACTACCTGGCCGGGCTGACCGACCAGAACCAGATCGAGGTGGAGAGCGTCAACTCGTTCACCGACCGGTACGCGCCGGTCGCCTCGATCAGCGGCAACACGATCACCATGCAGCAGCCGGCCTGGGCCAACAACAACTGGGGGTACGACGTGATGGCCCAGCCGTTCGCGGGCGGCACGATGTACCTGGAGAACAACTACTCCTTCCTCCAGCAGGCCGGGCAGTGGTACCTGGATTCGCCCACCGGCCAGCTGTTCTACAAGGCCGCCGCGGGCCAGAACCCGAACAACCTCGACATCGAGCTGCCGAAGACGCAGACCCTGCTGAAGGTCAGCGGCAGCTACAGCAGCCCGGTGTCCGGCCTGAGCTTCACCAACATGACGTTCACCGGCACCACCTGGCTCGGTCCCAGCGGTCCCAACGGGTACGCGGACCAGCAGAACGGCGCGTTCATCGCCGGCACCTGGTCGCAGCCCTCCTTCGGCGGCTGCTTCAGCGGCTGCCAGCTGTTCGAGGCCACCCGGCAGGACTGGGACCAGATGCCCGCCGCCGTTCAGGTCTCCGCGGCCACCGGCATCACCTTCAGCGGCGACACGTTCACCGACCTGGGCGAGGTAGGCCTGGGGGTCGGCCAGGACGCGGACGCCACCGCCAGCGGGACCGGCCTGGGCGCGAACAACATCAGCATTACCGGCAACACCTTCAGCACCGACGCGGGCGACGGGATCGTGGTCGGCGGCATCCAGGCCGACGCCCACCACCCGAGCAACCCGGCGATGACCAACCAGAACATCACGATCAGCAACAATCTCGTGACCGGGGTCGGGACCGACTACAAGGAGGTCTCCGCGATCCTGTCCACCTACGTGAGCGGCGTGACCATCAGCCACAACCAGGTCGACCACCTGCCCTACGACGGCATCGACATCGGCTGGGGCTGGGGCATCAACGACCCGGGCGGCAGCCAGGACTACGTCAACCGCGGCACCTACAACTACCAGCCGAAGTACACCACGGCCACCACGCTGAAGAACAACACGGTCTCCTGGAACCTGATCTTCGACACCAAGAACGTGATGCACGACGGCGGCACCATCTACAACCTGTCCGCCAGCCCCGGCTCGGTGATCCAGGACAACTACATGTACAACAACAAGTCCACGGTCGCGCTGTACCTGGACGAGGGCTCCCGCTACGTCACCCTCTCGAACAACGTGGTCCAGGACGCCGGCGTGTGGGCGTTCACCAACGCCAACGCCAACAACAACACCAGCAACAACACCTTCAGCGGCAACTGGTACAACGGCGGTGCCACCCAGGTCGCCACCGGCTCACCGCACAACAACGTCCTGTCCAACAACGTGCAGGTCAGCGGCACTAACTGGCCATCGGGCGCGCAGCAGGTCATCAGCCAGGCCGGCCTCCAGAGCTCCAGCGGCGGCGGTTTCCCGAGCGGTTATCACCGGCTCGTCATCGCCAGCGACAGCCTGTGCCTCGACGTGCACGGGAACGTCACGACGGCGGGGGCGGCGATCGACCAGTGGACCTGCAACGGCCAGTCCAACCAGCAGTTCCAGTTCGTCCCGGTCTCCGGCGGCTACGGCGAGCTGCAGGCCCAGAACTCCGGCGACGACGTGACGGTGGCCGGCAGCCCCACCGCGCAGGGTACCCCGGACATCGTCCAGCAGCCCGCCAGCGGCGCCTCCGCCAGCTTGTGGAAACCAGCGCAGCAGTCCGACGGCTCCTGGCAGTTCCAGAACTCCGGCAGCGGCCTGTGCCTGGACATCTACGGCGCCGGCAGCAACGCCGGCCAGCAACTCGACCAGTGGCCATGCAAGAACGCCCCCGGCACCAACCAGGACTTCACCCCCCACTAACCATCCAATCCGCCGAGAACCCGCGACCTCATGCCCTGCGGGTCGTGGGTTCTCACAGCAACTACAACGTCATCCCCTAGCGGCTCGGGATGGTCACCCAGACCAACTCCACCTGCTGATCAGTAGCCAAGGCGCGCAGTCGGGCCGGATCCGCCGTGCAGACAGTTCCGACGGTCCGGTGGCCACCGGCCAACGGGTGTATCGAGAAAGGAAAAGGCGTGAAGAAAAGCCCGATGGCGCTGTTCGCGGCCAGCTTGGCCGTGCTGGTGACCGTCGCGTTCGTCCTAGCCGGGCCGTCAGCCAAGGCGGCCTCGCTGGTCCAGGTGACAAACTTTGGCAACAACCCCTCCAACCTGCAGATGTACATTTACGTGCCGAACAGCGTCACCGCCAACCCGCCCATTCTGCTGGCGCTGCACGGGTGCCAGGGGTCGGGGCCCTACATGTACTCCAGTACCCAGTTCGCCTCGCTGGCCGACCAGTATGGGTTCATCGTGAGCAAACCGTCGGTGACCAGAAGCTATGACTGCTGGGATGTCACATCGGCCCAGGCTCTCACCAGGAACGGCGGCAGCGACCCGATCGTGGCCGGTGCCAATGCCGCCAAGTGCGTGGACGACAACGGCCAGTCCACCGCGAACGGTACCAAGATCGAGCTGTGGGACTGCAACGGCGGCGCCAACCAGCAATGGTCCATCCCCTGATCGTCAGCGAGACCGTGGAGAGAAAATGACAATGCTCAGACCTTGCCGCCGCGCTTGGCGGATCGCGCTGGCCACCTCGGCCACGCTGCTATCGGTGACTGCACTCGGCGTCGCGGTCACGGCCGCCCCCGCGCTGGCCGCGGACACCGCCACCATCAACGGCGCGACGACGTACCAGACCATGGCCGGGTTCGGCCTCTCCGAAGCCTTCGGGCAGGGGTCGGCGGTGATGAACGCGTCCTCCTCGGCGCAGCAGCAGGTGCTCAGCGATCTGTTCAGCACCACCTCAGGGGCCGGCCTGGACATCATCCGCAACTGGATCGGCGCCGACCCGGGCAACTCGATCGAGCCGAACAACCCCGGCGGCGCCAATACGACCCCGAATTACGTATCGCTGGCCTCCATCGGCCAGGACTCGGGGCAGCTGTGGTTCGACCAGCAGGCCAAGGCCCAGTACGGGGTGACCAACGTGTTCGCCGACGCGTGGAGCGCGCCGGGGTTCATGAAGACCAACAACTCCGCCGATAACGGCGGCCAGGTGTGCGGTGTCACCGGGACGAGCTGCGGCAGCGGCGACTGGCGGCAGGCGTACGCGAACTACCTGCTCCAGTACGCCAGGGACTACGCGAACGCCGGAGTGCCGCTGACCTACATCGGCCCGTCCAACGAGCCGGATTTCAGCGCCAGCTACGACAGCATGACGATGAGCCCGGCGCAGATGGCGAACCTGCTGGACGTGGTCGGTCCCACGGTGCTGAACTCCGGGCTGTCCACCCGCGTCGAGTGCTGCGCGGCCACCGGCTGGCCGGTGGCCGGCCAGTACGCCACCGCGATCGAGTCGAACCCGACCGCACTGGCCGACACCTCTGTGCTCACCGGCCACGGCTACAGCGGCGAGCCCACCTCCCCCCTGCCCGGCTGGACCAAACCCGCATGGGAGACCGAGTGGTACGGCACCGACAACCCGTGGGACGCCAGCTGGGACGACGGCACCGCTGACTCCGGGTTCACCTGGGCGCAGCGCATCTACCAGGGCCTGACCGGCGCCAACCTGAGCGCGTACCTGTTCTGGTGGGGCACAAGTACCGGCAACGAAAGCCTGATCGACCTCCAGGGCAACAGCGTGTCGGCGTCTTCCCGGCTGTGGGCGTACGGGAATTACAGCCGGTTCGTCCGGCCCGGCGCGGTACGCATCGGGGCGAGCAGTTCCACCGGCGCGGTGGACCTGTCCGCGTTCAAGAACACCAACGGCACGGTCGCCATCGTCGCGCTCAACACCGGCACCGGTGCCGACCCGATCACCTACTCGCTGTCCGGGACCGGCACCGCCAACGGCGCCACGGTCACCCCGTACCTGACCAACTCCTCGGCCAGCATCGCCGCGCAGGGCGCCACCACCGTCAGCAACGGCTCGTTCACCGCCACTGTCCCGGCTCGTTCCCTGGTCACCTACCTGGTGGGTGCCTCGGGCAGCACCGGCAACACGGTGACGGTCACCAGCCCAGGTAACCAGGCCGGAACCGTCGGCACGGCGGCCAGCGTGCAGATCCACGCCAGCGACTCCGCCTCCGGCCAGACCCTCGCCTACACCGCGACCGGCCTGCCCGCTGGGCTGTCCATCAGCTCGTCGACCGGGCTGATCTCCGGCACCCCCACCACGGCCGGCACCTCCACCGTCACCGTCACCGCCAGGGACGGCACCGGCGCCTCCGGATCCGCCACGTTCACCTGGACGATAAGCAGCACCGCCGGCGGCGGGTTCCCGTCCGGCTATCACCGGCTCGTGATCTCCAGCGATGCCCTCTGCCTGGACGTGCTCGGGAACACGACCGCGTCCGGCGCGGCGATCGATCAGTGGACCTGTAACGGGCAGTCCAACCAGCAGTTCCAGTTCGTGCCGGTCTCCGGCGGGTACGGCGAGCTGCAAGCGCAGAACTCCGGCGACGACGTGGCCGTGGCCGGCAACTCCACCGCGCAGGGCACCCCGGACGTGGTCCAGGAGCCCGTCAGCGGCGCGTCCGGCAGCCTGTGGAAACCGGCGCAGCAGTCCGACGGCTCCTGGCAGTTCCAGAACTCCGGCAGCGGCCTGTGCCTGGACGTGTACGGCGCCGGCAGCAACACCGGCCAGCAGCTCGACCAGTGGCCGTGCAAGAACGCCCCCGGCACCAACCAGGACTTCACCCCCCACTGACACCAGGGACAGAACACGGCCTGCCGCCGCAGCCTACGCGGCGGCAGGCCGGCTTGGGGACCGCGTCGATGTGAACGCTAACAAGTGGCGTCCGGCTCGGGTAGCGTATGACTCCGGCGGGAGACCTGAAAGGAGTGCAGGGCAATGCCGGATCAGCTGTCAGCGAGCCTTGCGGCGGGCCGGGAGCGTGCCCCATGCGGGATCGACACCACTATCCCCAATCCGGCCAGGGTGTATGACTACCTGCTGGGCGGCAAGGACAATTTCGAGGTTGACCGGGTGACGGCCCACGCGGGAATGGACGCGTTTCCGCAGATCGCGAAGTCGGCCCGGGCTTCCAGGGCGTTCCTGGCCCGGGTGGTCCGCCACCTGGCCGAGTCGGGTATCAGGCAGTTTCTCGACATCGGTACCGGCCTGCCGTCAGCGAACAACGTGCACGAGGTGGCGCAGTCGGTCGCGCCCACCTCGAGGATCGTTTACGTGGACAACGACCCGGTCGTTTTGCTGCACGCCCGGACCCTGCTCACCAGCACCCCGGAAGGCGTGACCGAGTTCGTTGACGCCGACATGAGCGAGACCCGCACGGTCCTCCGCGAGGCCGCCAGGACGCTGGACTTCAGCCAGCCGGTGGCCGTGCTGCTGCTTGGCATTCTGCACTTCCTTCGCGATGACCAGCAGGCCGCCGACATCATCGGCGACCTCATGCAAGCCGTGCCGGCCGGCAGCTACCTGGCGATCTGCCACCTCACCGCGGATATCTACCCGGAGATGACCGAGCTGGCCCGCCGGGTCAACGAACGCCAGCCCCACTCTCCCCTGATACTCCGCGACCACGTACAGGTCACCGGCTTCTTCCACGGACTCGAGCTGATACCTCCCGGTGTCGTCCAGGCCTCCAGATGGCGGCCCGACTCCAGACTCCAAGCGGCCGCACCCGCCGCCCTGTGGGCCGGCCTGGCACGCAAAAACCGCAGCTGAGGACCGCCCTCGCCCAGGGAGGTCTAGTCAGGCTCGCCGCTAAGCAATGGACGCCTTTCCCGGTGATTCAGGCCGTAAAGATCCGATGAATGTGTTGTAGCATGAGCCTGACTAGATGTCCGGATATTGCTGGAAGCGGGAGTTAAGCAGCTGTTCGTTGCCGATCCAGATGGCATCCGGCGCTGACCGCCCCCGTCGGGCCGTCTCATGCCGAGGAAGAGCCATCAGATGTTAGCCGTCGGGTGCGGTCAGGGCGGCTGACCCCGCGTTCCGCCCGGGAGACGGGCCATGGGGACTTCCATCTCGTGCCGCTGGTATCACCTGCCGCCGTCAATGGCCCAGCTCGGCGGTATGCCATACTCGGGCAAACATCGGATCTACCCGGGCGGAAGACAGCGGGCTGATGGGTAGGGAGCGGGGAGGCGGGTGCGATGTCTTGGCGGTAACTGACGAGGCGATCGAGAAGGTCAAAGCCATGATCACGTCAGGCACGCTGCGCGCGGGCGACCGGCTGCCGCGCGAAGCGGACCTGGCCGCCGACCTCGGCCTGTCGCGCAGCTCCCTGCGCGAGGCGGTGCGCGCGCTGTCCCTGGTCAACATCCTCGACGTGCGGCGGGGTGACGGGACCTACGTGACCAGCCTGGAACCCCGGCTGCTGCTCGAGGCGCTGACCTTCATCGTCGACTTCCACCGGGACGACACGCTGCTCGAGTTCCTCCGCGTCCGGCGCATCCTGGAGCCTGCCGCCACCGCGATGGCGGCGGAGCGGATCACCGACTCCGAAGCTGACGGCCTGCGCGCCCTGCTCGCCAGCATCGGGCCCGATCCGGCCGCGGAGGAACTGGTGGCGAACGACCTGGAGTTCCACCGGCGGATCGTGGCCTGTTCGGGCAACTCGGTGCTCGCTTCGCTGCTGGAGTCGATGTCGGGGCCGACGACCCGCGCCCGGGTCTGGCGCGGCCTCACCCAGACCGGCGCGCGCGCTCAGACGCTGGCCGAGCACCGTTCCATCCTGGACGCGCTCGCCGCCCACGAGCCGGAGGTGGCCAGGTCCTGGGCGACGGTGCACATCGCCGGCGTCGAGCAGTGGCTGGCCTCGGTGCCCTGATCGGGACGGACACCGTTGCGGTGCGGGACCTGGCGCCTGTCAGATACCGTCCAGCTCGGCCCATAGCGCGTCCGGGATGTGCGCCGACAGGCAGGCGACGTCGCTGCGGATCTCCGCCGGGGTGCGAGCGCCGACCACGGCGGCCGTGACGGCCGGGTCGCGCAGGGTGAAGTGCAGCGCGGCCGCGGCCAGCGGGACGTCGTACCTGGCGCAGGCGTCGCGCATCTGGCGGGCGCGGGCCGCCACGGCGGCTGGAGCCGGGGCGTAGTCGTAGCGCGCCCCTTCGCGCGGGTCAGCGAGGATGCCGCTGTTGAACACGCCGCCGGCCAGCACCGCTATCCCGCGCTGGAGGCAGAGCGGGAACAGGCGCTCCGCCGCCGAGCGGTCGAGCAGCGTGTACCGGCCGGCCACCAGCACGCAGTCCAGGTCACAGCGCTCGATGAGCCAGGTCAGCGGAGCCGCGGAATTCATCCCGGCCCCGATGGCACCCACGACGCCCTGTGACCGCAGGTCCGCCAGCGCGGGGTACGCCTCATCGAGTGCCGCGGTCATGAAGTCTTCCGGGTCATGGATGAGCGCGATGTCCACCCGGTCCAGCCGCAGCCGCCTGAGGCTTCCTTCGAGGGAGGCGAGCACGCCGTCCCGGCTGTAGTCCCGCACCCGGGACAGGGACGGGGTTCCGTAGAATTCCTCGGCCCCATCCACGGCCCCGGTCGCGGGCACCAGAAGCCGTCCCACCTTGGTGGACACGGTGAATTCGGCTCGGGGCCTGCCCGCCAGGAAATCGCCGATGCGCCGCTCGGACAGCCCGACCCCGTAGTGCGGCGCGGTATCGAAGGCCCGGATGCCCGCATCCCACCCGGCCTCGAGCGTCTGCGCGGCCTCGTCGTCGCTGACCGGCGCGAACAGGCCGCCGATGGATCCGCCGCCGAAGACGAGCGGGGAGTGGCCCAGCGGGATAGGGTCTGGCCGGCTGTCCACGGTCAGGGCAACCCGCCATCGCGCCACGCCGGGCCCGACGGATAGGTGTACTCCGCTAGCGAGTCCGGCAGGATCTCGGTGGACGCCCCCGGCGCCAGCGGCGTGCGGTAGCTGCCGCCGGTGACCCTGGCGGGCGCGGCGAAGTGCTCGTGCAGGTGATCGATCCACTCGATCCGGCGGCCCTGTGTCGTACCGGATAGCGCCACGTAGTCGAACATCGACAGGTGCTGGACGATCTCGCAGAGGCCGACCCCGCCCGCATGCGGGCAAACCGGCACACCGAACTTGGCGGCCAGCAGCAAGTTGGCGATGTTCTCGTTTACCCCGGCCACGCGGCACGCGTCGATCTGCAGGACGTCCAGGGCGCCGGCCTGCAGCAGCTGCTTGAACATGACCGGATTGGCGACATGCTCACCGGTGGCCACCTTGACCGGGCGCACGCTGCGGCGGATGGCGGCCGTGCCGAGGATGTCGTGGGGCGCCGTCGGCTCCTCGACCCAGGCGGGCTGGAACGGCGCCAGTTCCCTGATCCAGGCGATCGCGGTCGGCACGTCCCAGACCTGGTTCGCGTCGATGGCGATGCCGATGTCGTCGCCCACCACCTCGCGGGCGATCGCGCACCGGCGCTTATCGTCCTCAAGCGCCGCGCCGACCTTGATCTTCACCTGGGTGAAGCCCTGGGCGACCGCCTCCGCGCACAGCGCGGCCAGCCGCTCGTCGGAGTAGCCGAGCCAGCCGGGACCGGTCGAGTAGGCGGGGTAGCCGTCCCGGCGGAGCGTGGCGATCCGCCCGGCCCGTCCGGCCGCGCCGCGCTCGAGCATGGCCAGCGCCTCGTCCGGGGTGAGCGCGTCGGACAGGTAGCGGAAATCGACCAGCCCGGTGATCTCCTGCGGGCTCAGCTCGGCCAGCAGCAGCCACAGCGGCTTGGCGGCCCGGCGGGCGGCCAGGTCCCAGCAGGCGTTCAGCACCGCGCCGGTGGCCATGTGCATGACACCGCAGGACGGGCCGAGCCAGTGCAGCGGGCTGTCGCTGACCATACGGCGGCCGAGGCCGCCGAGGTCGGCGAGGATCTCGTCCAGGTCCTGCCCGGCCAGGAACGGCTCGAGCAGGCGGATCGCCGCGAGCTGGACGTCGTTACCCCGGCCGATGGTGAAGGCGAACCCGTGGCCGGACAGCGCGGGGTCCGGCGCGTCAGTCCGGATGACGACGTAGGCGGCGGAGTAGTCCGGCGCCGGGTTCATCGCGTCCGACCCGGCCAGCGTCCTGGAGGTGGGGAACCGCACGTCAAAGGTCTGGAAGCCGGTTATCTTGGTCATTCGGCGCTCGCCTCGCCGCCGATGACGCGGGCCAGGAACAGCGCGAAAAGGATCACGGCGCCGTCGATCGCGTCGATCCAGTAGTTCGGGGCGTTCTCCAGGTCCAGGATGTTCTGCACCACGCCGAGCAGCACCACGCCGGATGCCGCGCCGACCATGTTCCCCTTGCCGCCCTGTAGTGACACGCCGCCGATGACCGCGGCGGCGAACACCGCGAAGATGATGCCCTCGCCGTACCCCTGCGTGCTGGCCACGGACCCTACCCGGCCCGTCTCCATCAGCCCGCCGACCGCCGCCAGTACGCTGCCGGCCACGTAGACGCCTATCCGCACCCGGTCCACCTTGATCCCTGCGGCCCGCGCCGCCTCGCGGTTCCCGCCGATGGCGTAGATGGCCCGGCCGGCCCGGTGATAGCGCAGGAACAGCCCGGCGCCGATGAAGATCAGCGCCGCCACGATGAGCGAGACCGGGATCGCCCCGATGTTCGCCGCGCCGAGATAGCCGAACGCGCTCGGCAGGTTGAACGGGGCCTGCCCCTTGACGATGCCGTCCTGGGTGCCCGCGAGCAGGATGGTCATGCCGAGCGTGACGATGAAACCGTTCAGCCGCGCCTTGACGATCAGCAACCCGTTGACGACCCCGACCGCCACGCCGACCGCCAGCAAGATGAGGATGCCGAGATAGGGGTTGAGCAGCACCCCGTCGCCGAAGGCCGCCACCGGCACGAGCAGCCACGCGGCCACCATCGGCGCGAGCCCGTAGGTGGCCTCGAGCGACAGGTCCATGCCGCCGATCAGCAGGATCAGCGACTCGCCCACCACCACCACGCCGAGCGCGGAGACCTGCTGGCCGATCCCGGTGAGGTTCGAGACGGTCAGGAAATGGCTGTTCAGGAGGGCGCCCACGATGATGAGGACGACGAGAACCGGCAGCAGCGCGGCCTCGCGGAACCAGGAGATCGCAGCGTCACCCCGGCTCCGCCGACGGCTGAGCGCCGACTCGACGTCGGCGGCGAGCGTCGCCAGGCCGTCCTTGATTTCGCTCATGACGTGTCTCCCAGCCCTTCGGTGGCCGCGATCAGGGCTTCGCGGTCGAAGGGCGGCTCGGTGAACTCGGTGAAGATCTCGCCGCGCACCAGCACCAGCACGCGGTCGCAGATGGCTAGGTCGTCAAGCTCGTCGCTGGCGAGCAGCAGGCTCGCTCCGGTCTGGCGGGTGACCCGGTCAAGCTCGGCCAGCAGCAGCTCCTTGGAGGCCACGTCCACGCCGCGGGTCGGGGTGATGGCCACGATCAGCACCGGGTCGCTGGCCAGGGCGCGGGCGACCGTCACCTTCTGCTGGTTGCCGCCGGACAGCTCGCGGACCGGCTGGCCGAGCCCGGCCGATACCAGCGAGAGCCGCCGGGCCAGCGGCGCCGCGCGCTGCTCGCGGCGTTTCGGGCTGACGAAGCCGGCCCGGGCGATCCGGTCGGTGATCGTCATCGCGATGTTCTCGGCCGCGCCGAGCAGCGGCACGAAACCATCGGCCTGCCGGTCTTCGGGGATGTAACCGATACCGGCCCGCAGCGCGGCGGCCCGGTCGCCAGCGGCGAGCACGCGGCCGCCGAAGCGCACCTCGCCCGCGTCCAGAGCGGCCGCCCCGGCCACGATCCTGGCCAGCGTGGTCGCTCCCGAGCCGCGCAGCCCGGTGAGGCCGACCCGCTCGCCGGCCCGGACGGTCAGCGAGACCCCGGCCAGGTGCACGCCGGCGGACGCCACCGTGACCGAGCTGACGATCAGGTCCGCGGAGCCCGGCTCGCCGCGGTCGCGTGACTGCGGGGAGCAAGCCCGGGTGCCGGGGCTGATACCACGGCCCGTTCGGGGTAATGATCTTTTTTCTTTTCCCCCACCATGGCGGTGACCAAGCCGTCCTTGGTCAGCTCGGTCATCGGGGCGGCCAGCACCAGCTCGCCGTCCCTGAGCACGGCGACGTCGGTGCAGATCTCGAAGACCTCCTCCAGGTGGTGGGAGATGTACATGATGGCCACGCCGGCCTCGCGCAGCTGGCGGATGCGTTCGAACAGGCGCAGCACCGCGCCGCGCTCCAGGGCCGCGGTGGGCTCGTCGAGCAGCAGGCAGCGGGTGCCCGCGGCCAGCGCCCGGGTGATCTCGACGACCTGGCGCTGCTCGACGGTGAGGCTGGCGCAGGGCGCGTCGGCGCTTACGTCGAAACCCCAGTCGGTCATGATCTTCCTGGCCTGCTCGCGCATCCGGCGCCAGTCGACGACGCCGAGGCGCTTCGGGACGCCGCGGCGGAGCGGCTGGCGGCCGAGGAAGACGTTCTCCGCCACCGTCAGGTCGGGCACCACCATGGAGTGCTGGAACACGGTCGCGATGCGCCCGCGCCAGGCGGCGATTTCGCCGAGCGAGGGTGCGGGTTGCCCGTCGAATCGCACCTCGCCCTCGTCCGGGGCGGTGATCCCGGACAGTATCGAGACCAGCGTGGACTTGCCTGCGCCGTTGCGGCCGACCAGGCCGAGGCAGCGGCCTGGGTACAGGCTCAGCCCGACGCCGCGCAGCGCGTACGTGCTGCCGAACCGCTTGTGGATGCCCTCCGCGCTGGCCATCGGGGAGGCGGTGGCCAGCGCGGAGGGAACGTCCGGATCGCTCATCGGGATCAAGCCGAGGAGCTGCAGACGCCGCCGTGCGCGTTTCCGTACACGTTGCCCCAGAGCGAGGAGTCGCTGACCGGCGTGGTGGCCACCGACCCGGACAGGCCGTCGACCGGGGTGACGGTCAGGTTCTGCGCGGCCTTGGTGACGAACGGCGGCACGATCGGGTCGCCCAGGTTGCTGTCGCCCGCGAAGCTGACCGTCGTCAGCGCGGGAGCGCCACCGCCCGGCTGGCCGACGCTCAGCTTGACACCGTTCGCCGCGTCCTGCGCGTACTTCAGTGCCCAGTAGGCGTACAGGTTAGCGGGCTGGGACTGCGACGCGCTCAGTGTCCCCTTGCGAGATGTCGCACATCTCGAACGGCACCCCGTCGTCGCTGATCACCATCACCTTGCCGGTCAGGCTCTTGGATTTCAGCAGCGGGATGATGCCGGTGTCCGGGCTGGACCACTGCGAGTAGATCGCCTTGAGCTGGCTGCCGTAGGCGTTCACCGCGTTCTGCGCGTCGGTGACCGCGGTGGCCGTGATCCAGTTCGTCGGATCCTTGAGGATGTGCACGCCCGGGTCGTTGGCCGCCATGCACTGGTTGAAGGCGTTGGTCCGGTCGGCGCCGTTGGAGGAGGTCAGGTCGCCCTCGATGTCGAGCACGTAGCCGGACTTGACCTTCGAGCTGATCTCGGCGCAGGCGTCCTGGCCGTACTGCGTGTTGGACGCGCGGACCACCATGTACACCTTGCCGGTGCCGACGATGGTGTCGACGGACACCAGCTGCACGTGGTGGGCCGCCGCGTAGGCGATGGCCGGCCCGAGGCTGGTCGCCGTCTCCGGGTTCACGATGATCGCCTTGGCGCCCTCGTTGACCAGGTTCTCGATCTGGGTGTTCTGCAGGCTGGCGTTGGCGCCGGCCAGCAGCGGGCCGATGACGTGGATGTGCAGCTGCGCCGCGTACTGGGTCTGGTAGTTGATGTAGGCGGACCAGAACGCGGTGTTGTTGTAGGTGAGGTCCACCCCGATCACGGTCTGAGCGGCAGCATTGGCCGAGCTGGTAGCCGCGGCGCCGGAACTCGAGCTGCTCGAGCTGCAGGCGGCGATCAGGGTGGCCGCGGCGACGGCGGCGACGGCGGCGACGGCGCGGGAGGGACCCACGGCCGGGTGTCTGCGGAAACTCATGGAAACCTCCTGGTGGCGCTCTCCGGGTTCGCGGCGCGCATCGGTGCGGGCGGCGGGACAGATACTCGGAGTGCCGTGTCAGGAAAATAGATCGGATGTATCGGTGATGTCAATGGGGTGTATCCCGCAATTACTGGGCTGATACCAAACAGATACGTCCATGTCATCCGATCTTTGTGGCTCATCAAGCTGCCTCGGCTGCTCTCGGAGAGACCCGCACTCACCGGATCACGCGAGCGGACCGGCCGGCCGCGAGCGGCGTACCTCCGCCAGCGTGGCCATCGAGGTGTCTCCTGGCGTTGTCATGGCCAGCGCCCCGTGCGCGATGCCGTAGGCCAGGGCGGTGTCGACGTCGAGGTCAGACAGAAGCCCGTACGCCAGCCCGGAGACGAACGAATCACCGCCGCCGACACGGTCGAAGATCTCCAGGGCCGGCATCCAGCGGCCTTCGTGGAAGGAGTTGCGGGTCTGGCACACGCCGCTCCAGTCGTTGACCGAGGCGGTCCGGACCCGGCGCAGGGTCGCGGCGGCGATCGTCAGTCCCGGGAAGTCCGCCACGACTTTCGCCAGCATGCTCTGGTAGATCGCGGTATCGAGATGAAGATGGTCCGGGCCGACACCGTCCAGCGGATACCCGAGGGCCGCGGCGTAGTCCTCCTCGTTGCCGATGACGATGTCGGCGTGCTGAACGAGCTGCCGGTTGACTTCGGCCGGCCGGCACCTCGGCGTGCTGCCACAGCGACGGACGGAAGTTCAGGTCGTAGGAGACGACGGTTCCGTGCCGCCTGGCGGCTTGCATCGCCTCGGCGGCGAGGTCACGGGTGCTGGCGGACAGGGCACTGAATACGCCGCCGGTGTGGAACCAGCGGGCCCCGCTGGCGCCGAAGATCTCGTCCCAGTCCACGTCTCCCGGTTTCATCTGGGAGGCCGCGGAGTGCCCGCGGTCCGAGCAGCCGAGGGCTCCGCGCACGCCGAAGCCGCGCTCGGTGAAGTTGAGCGGGTTCCGGACGGCGCGGCCCACGCCGTCATACTCCCGCCAGTCCAGGTGCGCCTGCTCGCACCCCGCCTTGGTAGAGGAGATCTTCGATGAGGCGTCCGACCGGGTTGTCGGCCAGCGCCGACACCAGCCCGGCTCGCAGGCCGAAACAGCGCTTCAGTCCGCGCGCCACGTTGTACTCGCCGCCCCCTTCGGAAACGGAGAAGGTCCGTGTCGTCGCCACCCGCCCGTCGCCGGGGTCCAGGCGGAGCATCACCTCGCCCAGGGCGACCAGGTCGTACCGGCATTCGCGGGCGGGCCGGAGCGCCAGGATGCTCATGGCGCGGCGGCCCTCCTCGCCGCGGCGCGCCGCGTGATCTCGTCGAAACGCCCGGCGGCGACCAGGGCTTCGTCGCAGAGCCAGCTGCCACCGCAGGCGATCACGGCGGGCAACTCGAGGTACTCGCCGATGGTGCTGGCGCTGATGCCCCCGGTCGGGATGAACCGCAAGCCAGGATAGGGCGCCGAGACGAACGCAGGAAGCCTGGGCCGCCGAGGGACGACACCGGGAACACCTTGAGCACCCGGCAGCCCAGGTCGGCGGCCCGGCCGATCTCCGTAGGCGTGGCCACCCCAGGGAAGAACGGCAGCCCGATCTCCCGGGCGGCGGCCACCACGGGTTCGCTGAGGCCGGGCGCGACGGCGAACCGGGCGCCGGCCTGCGCGGCGGCGGCGGCCTGCCCGGCGTCGGTCACGGTCCCGGCGCCGACCAGGAGCCCGGGTATCTGGCTCGCCACCATGATGGCCTCATTGGCGCATGCGGTCCGGTACGTGATCTCGACGCACGAAACGCCTCCGTCCAGCAGGGCCCGGCAGGTGGCCTGCGACGCTCTCCACGTCGGTGACGGTCAGCACCGGCAGCACCCGGACGGCGGCGAGCCATTCCACGATCCGCCGCTCCCTCTCCGGCCTGCCTTCGGGTAGCGGCACCTTGTGCGTCACCATCACCGGGCCAGCCAGCCGCCGTCGACCGCGAGGACGGTCCCGTGCACGTAATCGGAGGCGCCGCAGGACAGGAAGACGATCGCGCCGACGAGATCTTCCGGGGTGCCCCAGCGCCCGGCCGGAATCCGGGCCAGTATCCCGGCGGATCGATCGGGATCGTCCTGGAGCGGCTGCGTGTTATCGGTCCTGATGTAACCGGGGGCGACGGCGTTCACATTGATGCCCCGGCCGGCCCACTCGTTGGCGAAGGCCTTCGTCAGCCCCAGCAACCCGCTCTTGCTCGCGGTGTAACCAGGAACGTTGATGCCTCCCTGGAACGACAGCACGGAGGCGGTGAACACCACCTTCCCGGTGCCGCGGGCCAGCATCCCGCGGCCCAGTTCGCGGGTGAGCACGAACTGGGCCGACAGGTTCACTTCAAGCACCCGGTCCCACAGGTCGTCGGGATGCTCGGCGGCGGGCCTGCGGGCGATCGTGCCCGCGTTGTTGATCAGGATGTCCGGCGGCGGGCCCGCCCGGCCGAGATCCTCTGCTAGCTGGCGGACCGCGGCGCGATCGGAGAAGTCGCAGCGGTAACCGGTGAAGGCCCGGCCGCACGCGCGGACCTCCGCGCCGACGTCGCCGCCGTCCTCCTCGAGGCCGGCGCTCACGCCGACGATGTCCGCGCCCGATGCGGCCAGTCCCAGCGCGGCGGCCCGGCCGATCCCGCGCCGGCACCCGGTCACGAGGGCCGTCTTGCCCGTGAGGTCAAACCAGCGGCCCGGTCCCGATCATGCTCATGTCTGGCAATCCACGAGGATCTTCATGGCCGAGGGATCGCGCTCAAGCTGTTCCAATGCCGCCGGCATCCGCTGAAGCGGCTCGACGGACGTGATCAGGTCCGCTAGCGGCAGCCGCGCCGTCGGCCAGCAAGATCGATCGCTTTGCCGTAGTCCTCAGGCTCGTAAACTCGCGTACCGAGTACCTCGAGTTCCTTCCAGAAGACGTCGAAGAGGTTGACCGGCGGCGGCGTGGAGAAGATCGCCACGACTACGATCCGGCTGCGCAAACCGGCCAGCCTGGTCATCGTCATGGCCCCGGCGGCGGAGCCGGAGACCTCGAAGACCACGTCCGCTCCGGCTCCGCCGGCGGCGTCGTCCACGATCTGGGCCAGGTCGCTTTCGCCTGGATCGACGACCTCGAGCCCGAGACCTTGGACGAAGGCGCGGCGGCTGGCGTTGGTTTCGCTCAGGATGACCCGGGCGCCTCGCGCGCGGGCCACCAGGCTGATCATGACCCCGATCGGGCCGCCGCCGATCACGGCGACCGTCTCCCCGGCGGCCACCCGGGCGCGGCGCACATCGTGGCAGGCGACGGCGAGGGGCTCAGTGAGCGCGGCGAGCTTGAGGTCGGTATCCGGCGGGAGCCGGTGAATGGTGAAGGCCGGGACGGTCCACGAGACTCTGGAAAGCCCCGGGGGCATCGATGCCGAGGAACTTCAGCTCGCGGCAGATGTGGCTGATGCCCTTGTCCGCTGCTGTCTCGCCCCGGCTGTCAAGCGGGCGAACGACTACCTTGTCACCTACGGGCGAAGCCCGTCACCCCGGTGCCGATCTCGGCGATCGTCCCGGCCATCTCGTGCCCGATGACCTGCGGCGTCTTCACCCGGGTATCCATGGCGCCGCGCCCGATGTGCAGGTCTGTGCCGCAGAGCCCGCAGTAGGCGACGTCGAGCCTGACCTCGCCGCCGGACGGCGGCCGGACCTCGTCCGGCCCGACGGTGAATTGCCCGGATCCCTGGTAGTACACGGCGGTCACAGCGGGCTCCTTTGTGACTGAGCGGCCTGCCCGCGGCAGGAGGGAGCATCCAGGTGGTAGATCCGCTGCGCGTTCGAGCCGAGGAGGGCCTCGGCGTGGCCTGGCGCCAGGGTCTGGACCGCCGTGCGGGTGGCGTCCCATACCCGGGCGTAATCTCCGTTCAGCAGTGCGACCGGCCAGTCGCTGCCACACATCAGCCGATCCGGCCCGAAGCTCATCAGGGCCACCTCGACCGGCCGGCTCAGGTCCGCCGCGGACCAGCCTGCGTGGGTCACGGTCGTATTCAGCCCGGAGATCTTCGCCATCACGTTCTCGTACCTGGCGACGTCCCTGAGCAGTGCTTCCCAGCGGGGCAACTCGCTCGTTCCGGTTGGCGGCTTCCCGAGGTGATCGATGACGATCCGCAGCCGGGGGAAGCGCCCGGCCACCGCGGCGACGTCGTCGAAGTGGCGGGGGAAGACCACAGGGACCTCCAGGATGATGTCCCTCGCCTCCAGCACCCCCAGGCTTTCTGCGACATCGCCGCGGGTCAGCCAGTGAGCGTCCGGCTCGTTGTGGACGAGGTGCCGGACGGCCCGGAACTTAGGCCTGGCGGTAAGCTCATCCAGGCGCTCGCGTGCGCGGCGCGGCCGGTCCAGGCAGAGCCAGGCGGTCACCGCCGCGATCCAGTCGTGGCGGTCTGCCTCGGCGAAGAGATAGTCCGTGTCAGAGTCCAGGCATGCACCCTGCACGACGACGGCGGCGTCAATCCCTTCCTGGTCCAAGAGCGGCTTCAGGTCACCAGGGCCGAACGGACGGGCGATGGCCGCGTGCTCCTGCGTCATCCACGGCTGCGGTGTGTGCCTGACGTCCCACAGATGAACATGGCTGTCAACCGTCCCGCTCACGTCTCGTGTCCCTTGGTGTGACTTAGGAACTAATGGCCAGCACGGCGTAGTTTACCGATTGATCCGACCAATATCAAGATTTAGCCACTATAGAACCCCAAAAGGAGGCTATATGGGATTTATGATCCGACCTTTACTGTCTTGGTTCTGCTGGTCCAACTGGTTAGGCGGCAGTTCAGGGCGACCGCGGGAGGGAAGCGGGGGGCGGGCAGGCCGGGAGCCAGACGCGCATGGTCGCGGGGCCGCGATTGGCCCGCTGGTGATAGGGGATCAGCCGGGTCCGGGCGTGTTCGCCGCCCTTCTCGGCTGGCGCCGGGTGGTACGGCCAGCCTTCAGGAGCCGGGGTGGGGCGGTAGACATCGATGGTGACGCCAGCTCCGCTGGCGGCGATGCTTTCCGGGGCGGCCGTGATCTCATTGACGCTCCACCCCGGCGGCAGATCGGGCGACTCCAGGGCCAGGACGAGCGGCCCTCGCTCGACGGCGAACGCGCCGCGGATGGCATCGACACGCGAGTCCGGGTAGGTGACCCGCGCCTGGTCGGGAAACCTGATGTCGATGGATTCGCCGGCCAGGAACACGCGCCGGATCTCGATATGGCCCGGGGCCTGCGTGGTCGGGCTCTCGCTGAGGACGGCGGAGCCGCGCGCCCACCCGGGCACCCGCAGCCGGAGCGCGAGTTCTTCTGCGGGCGCCTCGACGATCCTCACCGAGACCGCGCCGCTGACCGGATACGTGCTGGAGACCTGAAGGGTGACGGTTCCGACGGCCAGCATCGTAGTCACCCGGTAGTCGCCGTACTGGTGCAGCTGGACGCCGTCGTCGCTGGCGGTGGCGAAGTACAGGCCGACGCTGGCCAGGGTGCGGGCGACGTTGGTCGGGCAGCAGGAGACCTCGAACCAGGGGGCACGCAGGCCCGACTCCGCGCGATAGCTGAGCTCATGCTCGTCCAGCACGAGGCCAGGGGTCCGCTGGTGGAGCGTGTTCGTGTAATAGAACGCGCGGCCGTCCTCGCGCGGCGAGGCGAGCACGTTGTTCAGCAGGGTCCGCTCCATCAGGTCCGCGTACTTGTCCTCGCCGGTGGCCAGCAGCAGCCGCCAGCTGAGCATGACCGACGCGATGCCCGCGCACGTCTCCGCGTACGCGCGGTCCGCGGGCAGCTCGAAGTCGTCGCCGAAGGCCTCGTCCTGGTGATGCGATCCGACCCCGCCGGTGATGTAGGTGCGGCGCGCGGCGGCGTTGGCCCACTGCTGCCTGACCGCGCCCGCCAGCTCCGTGTCACCGGTCTCCGTCGCCACGTCAAGCGCGCCCGAGGCCAGGTAGAGGGCGCGGACGGCGTGGCCGCGCAGGGTGGTCGCCCGGCGGACGGGCATGTCGTCCTGGAAGTACTCCCGGCCGAACGGGTGGACGCCCAGCGTGCCGGTGCCGCGTCGCTCGACGAACAGCCGCGCGAGCTCGAGGTAGCGCCGCTCCCCGGTGGCCCGGGTGAGCTCGACGAGGGCCATCTCGATTTCCGGGTGACCGCAGACTCCGCCGTGGCCGCTCGCGCCGAACTGGCCTTCGACGTGATCCGCCAGCCGCCGGGCGACCTGCGGGAGGAGGTCGTCATGACCGGTCCGCAGCCTGGCGACGGCCGCCTGGAACAGGTGCCCGAAACAGTAGAGCTCGTGCCCGGACTCAAGGCTGGAGTAGCGCGGCGGCTGTCCGGGCCGCCCGAAGCTTGTGTGCAGGTAGCCGTCGGGCTCCTGGGCCGCGGCGACCCGCTCGACCAGTGCGCGATAGCGGCGTTCAAGGCCGGCCGCGGGCCGTCGGCCCAGTTCCCAGGCCATGGCTTCGAGCAGTTTGTAGAGCTCGGAGTCGACGAACTCGATGCCGGCGTGCCGGCCGTCGATGGCGCCGGCCGCCGCGCGGTCGAAGTTGCCGATCCAGCCGATGCGTTCCATCCACGTCTGGCAGTGCCCGAGGATCACCTCGGCGTTCAGCTGCTGCTTCAGTTGCCAGATGCCGCCGGTGACCTGGATCTCGCCGGTCCCGAGGGGACGCCAGACCGAAGTGGACGGATGCACGGGCCCGCCCGGCTTAGCGGATGACATCAAGGACCTCTGCTCCCGCCGGGACGAAGACCGGGATACGGTCAGCGGAAACCGGGACGCAGATGGCGGCCCCGCCGTCATACCTGTGGCCGGTCGCGGCCTCGATCCAGGTGCGGCCCGCAGGCAGGTAGACGTCGCGGGTGCGGGCCCGCGGTTCAAGGACCGGACTGACGAGCAGGTCAGGCCCGAACAGGAACTGATCCTCGACCCGCCACGCGTCCGGGTCGGCGGGGAAGTCGACGAACAACGGCCGCATCGGCGGTGTGCCCTGCTCGGCCGCTACCCGCATCTGCTCGTGGATGTAGGGCCGCAGCCGCTCGCGCAGCCGCAGCGCGGCGGCGATCTTGTCGTAGGCGGCGTCGCCGTAGGACCACGCCTCGTTGGGGCCGCCGGTCATCGCGTAGCCGGTGGGCACGCGGGGCAGCCGGTCGCCGTGCAGCCGGAACAGCGGGCAGTACACGCCGTACTGGAACCACCGCGCGATGAGCTCCTGATAGCCGGGGTCACCCGGGTCGCCGCCGTGAAACCCGCCGATGTCGGTGGTCCACCAGGGGATGCCGGAGATCGCGATGTTCAGCCCGGCGCGTACCTGCTGGCGTAGCGACTCCCAGGTGGCCGGGATGTCCCCCGACCACACGGCGGTCCCGAATCGCTGCGCGCCCGCCCAGGCGGAGCGGCACAGCAGGACGGTCTGCCGCTGGCCGGCCGCGGCCATGCCCTCGGCGAAGAGCCTGGCGTTGTCCCGCGGGTACAGGCCGGCGACTTCCGCGCCGGGCCCCGCGTACAGGGTCAGGTTGCCGGGGTGCGGGGGGTTGAGCTCCGGCTCGCAGGCGTCGAGCCAGAAGGCGCGGATGCCCAGGGACAGGTAGTTCTGCTCGATCAGGCTCCAGATACGTTCCCGGGTCCTGGGGTTGGTCGGGTCGTAGAACGCCACCGGCATCGGCACGGCCATGCCCTTGTCCTGGATGATCTGCTGGAACTCGGCGCCCTGGTCGGCCCCCACCAGCAGGCCCTGGTCGAAGAACTCGGCGTAGTTCTCGCTGAGCGGGGACATGGTGGGCCAGACGGACACCATCAGCTCAACGCCGAGTTCTCTCAGCTCGGCGACCATCGCGCCGGGATCGGGCCATTCGGCCGGGTCGAAGCGGTAGTCTCCCATGGCCGACCAGTGGAAGAAGTCCGCCACGATCACCGAGAGGGGCAGGTCCCGGCGCCGGTACTCGCGAGCCACCGCGAGCAGTTCATCTTGCGTGCGGTAGCGGAGCTTGGATTGCCAGAAGCCGCTGGCCCACGCGGGCAGCTCGGGGACATGCCCGGTGGCGTCCGCGTACCTGGCGAGGATCTGCGCCGGGCTCGGCGCCGCCGTGAACCAGTAGTCGATCTCCCGCGCCTGCCCGGCCTGCCAGCGGGTCGCGTTCTCCGCGAACTCCACCCGGCCGACGGCGGGGGAGTTCCACAGCAGTCCGTAGCCCCGGTCGGAGAGCACGAACGGGATGCTCACCTCCCCGTTGCGCTGGACGAGATCCAGGGCGAGGCCCTTGAGGTTCAGCCGCCCGTGCGTTCGCTGCCCGAGCCCGTAGAGACGCTCGCCCGGGTAGGCCGCGAACTGCTGGTGGATCTCGTAGGCGCCCGACCGGTTGCCGGCGAAGACGCGCGCTCCCGGCATCCAGAAATGTTCCCGGCTCTCCGCGAGCAGTTCGGCTCCGCCGGGGCCGCGGAAGGTGATCAGCGGTTCCGGGTAGCTCTGGGCCGGGTCGAAGCTGACCTCAACGCGGAGCCGCCCGCAGGTCAGCGTGGCCAGCGTCCCCTCGACCTTGACGTGGCCCGTCAGCTCACCCGGCGGGGCGCTGCCCAGCGCGCCTGGGCTGTCGGCCGGGATACGGTACTGGGCCGCACGCACGCGCACGCTGTCTTCCCCCCAGGCCTGGAGGCGGATCACCTCGTGACGATGCCGGACCTCAAGGACGCCGTGGTCGTCGCGGTAGCTCACCATGCTCGTTGCTTCGTCCAAACGTTAGGCGGGCGGCGGGGTACCGCGCCGCCCGGCTGCTGAGGGTCTGCGTTAATCCTTGACGGCGCCCGCGGTCACGCCGGCGGCGACAAAGCGCTGCGCGATGACGAGCAGGACGGCCGCGGGGACCGAGGCCACCACGGCGGTCGCCATGATCGCGTTCCACTGCTGGTTGTTGTTGCCGATGTAGGCGTAGATGCCGAGTGTGATGGGCTGCAGTGAGCCGCCGCCGTCGAGCGTGTTGGCGAACAGGAAGTCCGACCACGCCCACAGGAACGCGAACAGGGAGACGGTCACCACCGCGTTCCTGCTGACCGGCACGATGATCGAGAAAAAGATCCGCAGGGTTCCCGCGCCGTCGATCCTGGCGGCCTGCACCAGCTCGTCGGGGACCCGCGACATGAAGCTCGTGAAGATGAGCACGCCGAACGGAACCGCGATGGTCGAGTCGGCCAGGATCAGTCCCCACACGCTGTTCAGCAGGCCGAGCTTGATGTAGATCGTGTAGAACCCCATCGCCATGATGATGGCGGGGATCATCTGCGCGATCAGCAGCACGAAGCTCAGCGCACCGCCGCCTCGCGGGCGCAGCTTGGCCAGCGAGAACCCGGCCGGCGCGGCCAGCACGAGGGTCACCGCGACCGTGCCGAGCCCGATCAGCAGGCTGGTGCCGAGATAGGGGAGCTGCTGGTGCAGGACCACCGTGTAGCCCTGGAGCGTGCCGTCGAACGGGATGAGGTCCGGGGGGCTCTTGCGCATGTTGGAGGTCTTCGTCAGCGATACGTTGATCATCCAGTAGACGGGGAACAGCATCGCGGCGGTCAGCAGGACGCCGATCGCGGTCACCCACCAGGCGCGGCGTTTCATGTCGTCTCCAGTCGGTTCCTGGCCCGGATGTACACGAGTGCGAATATGACCGCGATGATGATCAGGACGTTTCCGACGGCCGCCGCGGAGCTGAAGTCCGGCAGCAGCGATCCGAAGCCGAGCTGGTAAGACCAGATCGCCAGCGTGGTCGACGAGGTCGCCGGGCCGCCGCGGGTCATGATCCAGATGATGTCGAACACCTTCAGGGTGTAGACCAAGCCGAGCAGCAGCGTGATCGCCGACACCGGGCGCAGCAGCGGGAACGTGATCCGCCAGAACCGCTGCCACCCGTTCGCGCCGTCCATCTCGGCGGCCTCAAAGACGTCCGCCGAGATGGACTGCAAGCCGCTGTACATGATGACGAGGTTGAACGGGATGCCGATCCAGATGTTGGCGATCAGCACGGCGACAAGCGACCATCTCGGCGACGTCAGCCAGTCGATCTGCCCGAGGCCGAAGGCCTGCAGGAAGGAGTTCACAATCCCGGAGTCGCTGTTGAGCATCCACGACCAGGTCGACGCGGACACAAGCAGCGGCAGCAGCCAGGGCACGAGGAAGAGCGCCCGCAGGGTCCCTGACAGGCGGAACCTCTGGTAGAAGAACACCGCGAGCGCCAAGCCGATCGCGAACTGGAAGGCGATCGAGACGAAGGTGAAGATCGCGGTGTTGAGCAGCGCGGGAGCGAACGTCGGGCTCTTGAACACGTTGACGTAGTTGGCGAACCCCGCGAACGGCGCGTTCCCGGTGACGAAGGAAGCGAGGGTGTAGCTCCGGATGCTCAGGTCGAGGTTGCGGTACAGCGGGTACGCGTAGAACGCGACCAGGTACCCGATGACCGGCGCGACGAACCCCCACGCCGCCCACTGCGTGCGCCGGAGCCGGGCGCGCCGCGCCCGGGACGGGACGGCGTGCGCCGCCCCGTCCCGCTGCCGCGCAGCCGACCCGGCCCCGGACCGCTCCGCCGGTGTGGTTCTCACGTGGAGTCTGTCCTTGCGTTACTTATTGATCGCCGCCGTGGCCGCGGACTGCGCGGCTTGCAGCGCGCTGGCCGGCGAAGCCGCGCCGCTCTCGGCCTTCTGCACCGCGGCCCACATCTGCTGGGAGATCAACGGGTACTTCGTGCCCAGGTTGTCCCCGGTGCGCGCCTTGGCCACGCCGACCGCGCTGACCCATGAGTTCAGCGTGGAATCAGTGGCGACCTGGGCCTGCTGCCCGGCCTGGGTGGGCACGATGTAGTTCAGGGTGTTGTCGGTGGTGACGATGTTGGTCCCAGAGGACAGGCACTGCACGATCTTCGCCGAGGTGGCATAGGTCGACGTTTGCTTCTGGACCGGGATGGTGAAGAACTCCCCGCCTGTCGGCACCGGTGCCGCCCCTCCGTTCTCGGCCGGAATATGGATGACCTTCGCACCCATCTGCGCGGCCAGCGCCTTCTGCCAGGTGCCGTTCTCGCCGAACGCGAACTGGCCGGTCTGGAACTCCTGCCACGAGGTGGTCTGGGTGTCCTGGATGACGGAGTTCGGGGCGTAGCCGTCCTTGATCCAGGTCGTCCACAGAGTGAGCGCGGCGATGGCCTGCGGCGAGTCGAGGTTGGTCAAGCTGGCGCCGGCTCCCCAGAACCAGGGCAGGAACTGGAAGCTGCCCTCCTCGGTGTTGATGCCCGAGAAGGTGATGCCCTTCTTGCCGGCCGCCTTCACCTTGGCCAGCGCGGCGGTCAGCGTGGCCCAGCTCGTGATCGAGCCCGGGCTGACCTTCGCGGCCGCCAGGATCTTCGGGTTGTAGTAAAGCGCCAGCGTGTTCGCGCCGATCGGCACGCCGTACGTCTTGCCGTTGATAATGCCCGCGCCGAGGATGTTCTGCGCGATCGAGCCCGTGGACAGCCCGTTCTGGTCGGTGGTCGTCAGGATGCCGGCGCTCGCGAGCGTGGAGACGACCGGGTTGTCGACCAGCAGGATGTTGGGGGAGTGGCCTTGCTGGCCCGCCAGCAGGGCTTGGGTGGTGAGCGCCGTGGTGTCGTAAGCGGTGCGCTTGAGCGTCACGCCGGCCTGGGTACCGCACTTGGTGACCAGCGTCGCCCAGGCGGACGACGCGCTATATTGCGGGTACGGGTCCCAGAAGGTATAGGTGCCCCCTGCCGACGATGTAGACGAGCCGCTGGATGCGGACGAGCTGCTGGCGGAGCTGCAGCCGGCGAGCGCGACTGCGGCCAAGGTGAGCGCGGCAACGACGGCCGCTTGGCGATGTCTTGGCACGGTCATTCCTCTCTGAATGTCCCGGCTCGCACTGCTGCGGAGACCAGGTAACTGCGTTATGTTCAAATTTGCGGTCATTTTGGGATACCGGATGCCGATAATCGAACCGGTTCGACGTTGCGCCTGCCTCCGGCGGAGGCGCAACCCTTCTGTCAGCGGGTGCTTCCCCGGTCCGTGATACGGGGTGCGACGAGTTGAACCTTGTAGGGGACAGCGCCCTGGGGGCTGGTCATGCGTTGCACCAGGGCCTGGACCGCCAGACGGCCCAGCTCGTTCGGTGAAGTCTCGACCGCGGTGTACGGCAGCGAGAACAGCCGCCCGAAGTCTTCGGAGAAGATGCCCATGACCGATAGGTCGTCGGGTACGCGCAGCCCTCGCGAGTACAGCGCGGACGGCAGGGCGGCGATGACGGCATCGTTGTGCACGATCATCGCCGTTCCCGGCTCCGCGCTGAGGATCTCGTCAAGCTGCTGGTTGATACCCGGCTGCTGCGTCTGGCCGAAGTAGGAGCGGACGCGGATGCCGTAGCTCGCCGCCCGCTGAAGTGCCGCGTCGCGGAACCGCCAGGCGTAGGCGCCGCCGCGCTCGTAGACGTGCTCACGCGGGGTAATGAGGGTTATCTCACGGTGACCCCGCTCGGCCAGGTGATCGACAAGAACCCGGCCCGACTCGGCGAAGTCCAGATCGAAGACGTCAAAGCCCTCGGGGTTTCGCGGCAGGCCGACCATCGACCCCGGCTGCCTCATCTTCCTCATCACGCCGAGCCGCGGGTCGTCGTGCGCGACGTTCAGCAAGATGACCCCATCCACCATCCCCGAGCTCGAAATCCGGTGCACGGCGTGCGGGCCGTCGGCCTCGGTGACCATGAGGATGTCGTAGCCGGCTTCGCGCGCGGCATCGGAGATCGGCAGCACGTACTGCAGCATCGCCGGCGAGAACTCATCCTCGAAGAACTGGACGAACAAGCCGATGACCATCGTCTGCGAGGTGGCCAGGGCCCGCGCCCCGGCGTTCGGAGTGAAGCCAAGCTCCGCGATGGCCGCCTCGACGCGCTCGCGTGTTTCCCGCGAGATGCTCCGCTTGCCGGACAGCGCGTAGGAGACCGTGCTTCGCGCCACACCTGCGCGGCGAGCCACATCTTCGATAGTCGCCACAGTCGCCTGCCTAGAATCGAATCGATTCGATTATGCTAACGACGGGCACCCTAGCGCACAAGAACCTGGGCTAGGAAGTTTCCATTTGACGAAAATCCATCATGAAGGCGGCTGTTTGCTCCTTCACCCGAGGAGAGAACCGCGTCTCATGCTCGCGCGCCCCAGGTGGAGGAGAACCGATTCGATCGTCGGGCGGCCCGCCCGGATGGTCTGCGGGCCGGCGAACCTTCAGCCTCGCCATTAGCCGAACACGCGGCGCTGAATTTCCCGGCGGTAGTCATCAAGTGTGTTGTTCAGGTGCACGGTGGCGGCATGGGCCGCACCGTCCGCGTCCCCGTCTCGGATGGCCAGGTAGATCGCGGCGTGTTCCTCGACCGCTTCCGCCACGTGGCCGCCGAGCGTACCGTGCAGCCCGATCGCGGCGGACTGCATGAGCAGGCGCCGGGCCTCGCGCACGGCTGCGACCAGGAACGGGTTATGCGAAGCGGCCGCGATGCTGAGGTGGAACTCGTCGTCGCCCCGGCGGAACAGCGCGGTCTGGCCCGTCACGTGCCCATCCCGGCAGGTCTGCGCGGCTGCCTCGATGGCGCGCAGTTCCATCGGTGTCGCCCGGGTTGCGGCCAGGCGGCTCGCTTCGGATTCCTGCACGCGGCGGAACTCGAAGAGCATGTAGACATGATCGAGATCCGTGGGCAGGAAGAAGCCCTCCCAGCGCATGCCGAGCATTCCCTCATCGTTGGCGACGTAGAGCCCACGGCCCTTCTGGACCCTGATCCGCCCGAGCGCTGAGAGGATCTTGATCGCCTCGCGCACGACCGTCCGGCTCGTCCCCAGTTGCGCGGCGATCTCGTTCTCCGTGGGCATCCGGTCTCCCGGGCGCAGTTGCGATCGTGCGATCAGCTCCAGGATCCGCTCGGCCACCAGCTCGTAACCCGGTCGGTAGGCGCCGCGCACCACCGTAGCGTCGTGCGCGGCGGCGGGCGCTCCCGCCGCGGTGCCCATGGCCATGCCGTCCGCCACGCTTCCTTCCTCGGCATGTGTCACACCAATGAGTATGACGGCTCCTTCCGCGTCACGGCTAAACACCCAGGTCGGAAGCGGCTATAGAAACTAGCTAGATAGCTGAGCGATGAACTGGTGAACGTCAGCCCGGTCGAAGTGAACGTGAAGTCGGAGCGGGGAACCTGGATCGCCGCCCGCGGCGCCTCGATGCCGTTAACGTACAGTTGCCGGGTGTTGGTCCCGGTGCGGCCTGGTCAGCCGGTCAATGCCACCCGCAGACTGGCCGTTCCTCATACGGCTTCACACAGGCGGCGCAGTCTTCCGGCGCGCTGACGGTGTGGGTAGATTCTACCCGCGTGCCCGCCGCGCACCGGCTCGCCCGCATGCGGGTCTACCGTGATCTCGACGTGACCGAGGCCGACATCCACCTGTGGCAGCAGTCCAACCCGGGCCTCAGCCGGCCACGACCTGAGCCGGCCGGGTGACTGCGGAGGTCCTGGACCACTGGCCGAAGCCGGCGGCCAGCGTGCGGCCGTGCTGGACGGCGTAGTGGAGCGTGACGGGCAGGCCGGTCCTGTCGTTCACGTAGATCGTTTCGGCGAAGCCCTGCTCGTTCTTCGCCGGGTCGGTGATGACCGCGCACTTGATGCCGTCGACGACCTTGGTGCCGCTCCGCTCCCAGGTCGCGGCGGTGCCCTCGGCTAGGGCGGCGGCCAGCGACGACGGCGTGGCCAGCATGCCGAGCATGTCCGAGCGGCCGAACGCCCGCTGCTGCGCCGGAGTCAGCCTGACCCATTTCGTGGCACCCGCCTTTTTCACCACGCGGCTGCTGACGCCGAACTCACTCCACAACACCCTGAGGTTCAGGTCCGGGACCGCGGTGGGCGCGTCGTACTCGTAAAGGCGGATGTAATCGGCGCCGCCCACCCGGTAGAAGTCGAGCACAACGCCCTGGGAGACGTCCACCACGTGAGCGTCGTCCCGGCCGTCAAAGGTCGTAGGGCCCGCCAGCATCATGCCGTCAATCCCGAAGTCCGCGCCCAGCAACTCCCCGGTAACCGTGAAACCGCAGGCGTCCGGGATGCTGGCCCGCATGGTGCGCATAATCTGCGCCGCGCTCACGTCGCGGTCAATGCCCTGGGTTTGTGGCTGGCAATTACTTGTCGTCTTGACGTGGCTGGTGTGGCCGGTGCTGGCTGTGGCGGTCGTGGCGGCCACGACCGCGGCCAGGAGCACGGCGGCGTATCGTGGGGCACGAATGGGCATGACGGTTTTTCTTCCTTCTGAGTCGTTAGTGAAATGCTTGTTGTTCTATACAGACGCGAGTTGCCCGGCCTCGGTTGCGGAGCTTCCCGCTCTAGCCGTACCGCAGATCGCCGTCCAGACCATCCAGGATTATTGTCAGCGGACCTTGACTCTCCGGCGGGTCTCATCGATCACAACGGCAAGGCGGTCGCCTTCCATGCGTCCGCGACCAGGGCTCGATGGCCGCCTTCTACGCGGTGTCTCCGGTGCTCATCGGCGCTCGCGGACTGGGTGAGTAGCGGGTCATGTTCGGAGCCGCCCTCACCGCCGGGGTGACGCCGTCGAGGCCCGGGAGATCGTTTACCAGTCGTCCGCAAGCCCGGCACCGCTTGGCGGGTTCAGGCGCGGCCGGTGCCGGCGGCGAGGGGTGCGGGCCAGGCGGCGGGGTCGGCCCGGTCGGACGGAGCGGTGCGGCAGATGAGGTAGTGGCGCGGGGTGATGGCCGTAGGGTGGCGGCCGAGGGCGGCCATGCAGCGGGCGTGCGCCTGTTCCGGGGTGCGGACGGCGCCGGTGGCGGTCAGGCAGGCGACAAGCGGGCGGCCGCGGGCCGCCGTGAAGACGTGGGCCACGGCAGGCGCGATTGCGTCGTCCAATAGGCGCTGCACGTCGGCGACGTCGACCCAGCAGGAGTCGACCAGTATCCGGTCCGGGGTGGCGAGAGGCTCCAGCCCGATGATCTCGGGCATCTGGCCGTTGGCCACGTCGTCGTGCGCGGCGGCGACCAGCAGGCGTTCGACGGCCAGCAGCACCGACTCCAGTTCGGCCCGGGGCATCAGGCTGGCGTCGGCGTTCCACACGTCCAGCCGCAGGCAGCCATCGATCTGATTGAGGCGGAACTGGATCGGATTTCCGCTCACCAGCGCCGGGCGCCACCGCAGCTTGGTCTGGGTGAGCGCGGCGTCGATCTCCTCGGGCTCGAACCCGACGCCCCCGGTGAGTCCGGACCACGACTCAAGGACGAGGCTGTTGAACATCGGGTCGTAGTTGAAGCGCAGGCCCCGTTCGTACTCGGCTCGTTCGTCCATGGCGGACTGCTTGGCCGTGTCGTACCTGCCGTGCCGACTCGCCTCTGCCGCCCTCATCCAGGCATGGCCCGCCAGCTCATCGAAGCTTCTTCCGTCGATCTCGACGGTGGCGATGGGGCTCTGGACCAGAGAGCCGACGTAGTTCACCAGGTGGCGCTCGAAACGGTTGCCGGATGACAGGGGAACACCAGCTCCCGGTAATTGGCGCGGCGGGCGATCACGGCGCAGATGGCGGCAAGGACGATGCTGGACCGGCTGGTCCGGGTCCGCGCCGCCACCCGCCGCACGGCCATCGCAGCGGCTGCCGACGACAGTTCCACCGCCAGCGACTCGCCGGTGGGCCGGGCGCCCGGTAGGGCGTACAAGCAGCGAGGGATCCGCTGCGACTGTTCCCGCAGGTAGTCCAGGGCCGCGTCGGCCCGGCGCTGCTCGGCCGGGGTGGCCTCCAGCTCGGCCTGGTCCAGCGGCTGGTGCCCGGTTCGCCCGTCCTGGCGGCGACCAGGGTCGCCAACCAGGCCGGCGAAGTCGCGCTGGAGGATCTCGATCGCGCCGTGGTCCACCGCCAGATGCGAGAACGCGGCGGCGCACGCGATGACCCGGTCACCCGCGCCGGGAGCGACGGCCACCGCCATCCGTACCGGGCCCTGTCCCGGATCGGGTGAATGGCGCAGCCACTGCACGAGCGCCTCGGCCACCGCGCGGCGGTCCCGGGGTCCCCACTGTCCCTCGCCGAGGGAGCAGACTTCCAGCAGTTGCACACCGGCCGCCGCGACTAGCTGGCGCGGCGGCTCGCCGGGCAGGTAGGTGGTGCGCAGGCTCTCGTGCCGCGCGATCAGCACCCCAGTCGCCTCGGCCACGTCGTCGACGGACACCACGGCCGGCACCGGGAGTTCGGCGCACAAGATCGCGTAGACGTGGTCGGGAGTATGGCTCAGCCAATCGTAGATGTTGAGCTGGCCCAGGGTGAGAGGTCCCTCGCGGGCCCGCAGCCCGGTGAACTCGACCGGGACCGACCGCATCGGGGTCAGCCGCACGCGGTGCCGGTGGCGCTGACCGGTTTCGGTGCCGTTAGTCATCACCCGGCTCCCGTCCGGGGGCCCGGCTTCACCCGGCCGCGCAGCGCAGACCGGCGACGGGGAAGCGCAGGGCGCGGCGTAGAGCCGCGCGGGGATCGGCGTGCCCTAGCGCGAGTTCGCCGATCAGTCGCAGGATTCGCTCAGCCACCAGCTCATAGCCGGGCCGGTAAGCACCTGGCTCCGCGCTGCTATGGTCGCCTGCAGACCAGGGTTCGTTCTGGCTGTCGTACCTCGCCGGGACCGCATTCACGGCCTGCACCTCCATCATGGCCTGCCGCTGAGGACAGTATGACTCAAGTTCATATACAAGATCTATCGTCCACCCTGCTACCTGGTTGCTCAATAGGTATGGAACATTTCCCGCTCGAGTCACGGCCACTGAGTACTAGCAATCATGAAAATGTGCGGCGGAGTCTTGACCGGTACCCAGCCGACGCGTTAATAGTGGTCAATCTCATCCGGGCCGACTAGCTAGGTGAAATGGGTGGGAACGGTCGTTCGGTAATAAGGGCCGGAGGTCTGGAGACCGCGCTAACTAGGTAGTACACATCAGGCGGTCACGTCGCTCAAGGTGCGACCGCCGTTGTGACGAATACAAGGTGATGGAGCTGTTATGCCCCAAGAACAGCGTCGTACGACACGCCGTTTGGCGGGATCGCCTGGGGCGAGCGTGAGATACCGGCAGTTGGGCGCGCACGACCCCTTCGTATCAGGATTCGGATGCGTCGCCGCTGGCGGCATCTGCGGCAGGTTCGCCGAGAAGGACGGCATAGAAGCGTGCACGCCTTTCAACATGCGGGCATCACATTCTTCGACCTCACGCCCTACTATGGCCTGACCGCTGCCGAGACCGTGCTCGAGCAGGCGCTGCGCGGCATCGACCGCGACAGGTACGCGCTCGCCGCCAAGGTCGGCCGATACGGCGGCCAGGTCTTCGACTTCAGTGCCGACGCGGTGACGCGCAGCCTCCGGAGCAGCCTCGCCCGCAACGCCGCCATTCTCGATCGCATTCCGGCTGGCCGCTGCGCCGATCGCGAGGACTTCGCGGGTGCCGCTGTCTGCCTTGCATCCCGCGCCTCCGACTACGTTCACGGCGCCGTCGTCCCCGTTGACGGAGGGTGGCTCGGGAGGTGAGGCCCTCCTCTGGCTCGGCTGCCGGCTCACCGAGAAGCCCGCAAGTGCCGTACGCCTGCCGGCCCGGATTTCCCGCGCTTGATGCTGAGCCGTCCTGGCGGCCGTGGCGGCACGCCGGCCAGGCGCTCGCGCGTATCGCTTTTGTCCTCGCCACCTGCCGTCGAGGTCTTGTCCGCCGTGCCGGGCTGGCCGTGATCGTCCTCGGGGTGGCGATCGCTGCCGCTGGCGCCGCAGCGGCCGGACCTGTCTACTACCTGGCGGCTCAGAAGTCGATCCTCACCGACTCGCTCGCGCCGGCAAGCGTGCCTTTCCTTGGCCGCGGATTCGAGGCTTCCGCGTCCGGCGCCATCGCGGCAGCGCTGCCGGCTCTGCAATCCGAGCTGGCCGGAGAACTTTACGGAGATCTCGGATCGGCCATCGTCGCGAGGGTCTTCGCGCCTCCGATCGACTCGGTTGAGGCAACGGGCTCCGAAGGGCCGCTCAAGGAGACGTTCCCGCTGATCTGGCGGACTGACTTCTGCGCGCATCTGGTCATCGGCAGTTGCCCCTGCAAGGGCCGATGAGGTGATCGTCAGCAACGCACCAGTGATCCGGCCGGCCGACAGCGGCTTGAGAACCTGCGCGAACGGCCGGGATACGACTGGCGGACGGTCCGCTCCTTCCGCAGCAAGGAGGAGGCCGGGCACGAAGAGCCGTGGTTCACGTTCCTGGCCGGCGACAATCCGGACTACCTGTGGCAGCAGTCAAATCCGGTCGTTACCGAGGCTCTGGTGCAGCTCGCCTGGGGCGGCCCGCAAGTCATCTACAACGGCGGACTGCAGCAGGCCCGGGTCCGCTACTATGACGGCATCCGCCGCCGTCCCGGCCTGCCGCCAGGGGTGGCCGCCCTGGTATCCAGCATCGTGCCTGAGGCCACCGTGGTCGAGCTGGTCAACCTCGACGCGGAGGGCGAACGCAGTGTCATCGTCCAGGCCGGGGCGTTCGCCGAGCACACGATCGAGGACGTGCGCTACACCGCATGCGAGGACGTTTCCTGGCTCGGCGACCTCTATGACTACGGGCACGGCGACCCCGCGGTTACCGAGCGTCGCGCGGATGTCCGCGGTTTCCGGACTGTACGGGCGCGGGCATGCGTGGCCTGGTCAGGCAGGACGAAGACCATGATCTCCGGCGTTGCTTACCACGTCTGGTATCTCAGCCAGTTCACGACGCCGTACCCCGGTTACGTTGCCGAGCCCTGTGCCGCGATGCCCGGCGCAGAGGGTAGTTCCGCCAGGTCATGCACCCCCCGCTGGCCGGCCACCGGACGAGGCGGTGGCCGGCCAGCGGGGGGCTGGGAGGCCCGGCTAGCTTGAGCGCTGCAGGCTAGCTAGGGGACGGTCCATTTCTGGTTGGTGCCGCCGTTGCAGGTCCACAGGTCGAGCTGGGTGCCGTTGGCGGTGTTGAAGCCGGGGTCGTCGAGGCATTTGCCGGAGGCCGGGTTGACCAGTTGCCCGTTCTCCGCCTGCCATTGCTGGTTGGCGCCGCCCCAGCAGGAGTAGAGCTGGATGGGGGTGCCGTTGTTGTAGTTGGCGCCGGTGATGTCTATGCAGCTGCTGGTGCCGTTGATCGAGATGCTGCCGTTGCTGTTGAGCGTCCAGTTCTGCGCGGGGGCGTAGCCGTCGCAGGTCCACATCTGCACCTTGTTGCCGTTGGCGGTGCTGCCGTTGTTGTCGTCCACGCAGACCGATTTATTGTCGCCGGCCACGATCGGCCCGGTGCCACCGCCGCCGCCGGAGGAGGTTGAGTAGCCAGCGGCGACGATGTTCGCCTGGACGGCGGCCTCGGTCGCGGCCGAGGCGTAGCCGGTGGTCATGACGCCCTCGTAGAAGGTTCCGTCCGAGCCCTTGCTGTTGTCGCCGCCGGTGCCGAGGATGATGGCGCCCTGCTTCTTCATCGGGTTGTAGCCCGCGGGCCGCACCCCGCTGAAGTCCGTCGCCAGGGAGCCGGACTGGGCGTTGCCGCCGAGGATGTCCCACTGGTTGGCGCCGCCCTCGATCATGGCGGTGGTGAACCGGTAGCTAGTGGTCGGGTCGTTGGCGTTGTAGCCGGCGTTGGAGCCCGAGTACAGGCCGTTCTCCATGTCGGCCATGATCCACGGGCCGTTGCCGGTGCCGTAGCCCCAGACCTTGATATTGCCGAAGTAGATGGCTTCCATGGTCCCGGCGCCATCGTCGTCGTTGTTGGTCTCGGCGTTGCCGTAGTCGAAGCAGCAGCCGCCGTTGTAGTGCGTGCCATCGAAGATCGCGTACTCGCTCTCCGGGTTATTCCCGGTGGCAATGTTCTTGGTGCTGTTATCGCGGTAGCCGTCGCCGGCCGCGATGTAGACGCCATACGCCTCATGGCCGCCGACCGTGACGGGCGCGGCGGTGGCGTTGGCAAGCCCGTCGGGGCCGCCGGCCGCGCCGCCGCCGGGTGCGTCGACCAGGTTGTTGCCGTTGGCTGACTGGTCATAGATCTCGGTGATCACGCACGTGGTGCCCGCGCAGAAGGAGTTCTGCGTGGCCGCGTTGGCGACCCCGCCCGCGCTCAGCGGGTAGATGCTGGTGGTGGTGTTGTCCGAAGAGCGGCGCACCTGGTACAGCGGCCCGTCGTAGGCTGCATACAGCGCTCGCGTGGTGCTGTGCGCGGCGACGCACGGCGTCCCGCCCGCGCTGTAGATGTCGCACGGGCCTTGCGTCGCCGCCCGAGCCGGCGGTGAGCCGCTGGCGACCGTGGCCCCGGCGGCCAGCGCCATCCCCGCGCCTAGCACCAGGACCGCCTTTCTCGCACGCCGGAGTCGTGACCGGAAGGTCATCGTTGAACCTACCTTTCCCATCCTGGACAGAGCCCTGGTTTAACCGAGGGTCCATTGCTGGTTGGATTGGCCGTTGCACGTCCACAGCTCGACCAGGGCGCCGTTGGCGGTGCTCGCGCCCGCGACGTCCAGGCACAGCCCGGACTGGACGCTGGTGATGGTGCCGTTGGCGTTGAGCTGCCACTGCTGGTTGGCGCCGCCATTACAGCTCCAGATCTCCACCTTCGTACCCGGCGTGGTCTGGTTGTTGTAGGCGTCCATGCACAGCTGGCTGCTGCCGCTGTAGACGGTTAGCTGATTCGAGGAGGTGTGCGTCCAGATCTGGTTGGACCCGCCGCCGCAGGTCCAGATGTCGAGCTGGGTTCCCGGTGTGGTGCTGAATTGGGTACGTCGAGGCACTTGCCCGCGCCTACGGCGTTGATCTCACCGGACGGGTTCGTGCCGGTGCTGCCGCCCGCGACCCGGAACATGACGGTGCCGTGGGACGGGACCGAGGCGCTGATCGTGCCCGTGGTGGCCGAGGTGGCACCAGTCCACAGGTTGGTCAGCGTGTAACTGGACGCCCCCGTCTTGCCGATCGCGGTCGCCGTGGTGGAGATCGTCGCGGTGGACCCGGTCTCGTTGAACAGGGCTACCGACACGTCCCCGTTGGCGAGCGGCTTGGCCAGCACGTCGAGACCGCCGGAGGAGGACACCTCCTTGCCCTGCTGGCCGAGCGAATCCTGGTCGACCGCGATCACGGCCTTGTCGGTCAGGATGGACAGTGTGGCCGAGCTCGCGCTGACCAGGTTGCCGCCCTCGATCAGCGGGGCGGCCATCTCCGCCCACAAGCTGAATTCCGACTGGTCCTCGGTGGCGGTCATCCCGTTGCCGACCTCGAGCATGTCCGGGTCGTTCCAGGCCCCGGGACCGGCGAAGGAGGCCAGGGTCACGTTGGTGTGGAAGTTGTTCAGCATGCTGGTGAAGTTGGGCTGGATGTCGCTGGTGGTGCGCCACAGGTTCGAGACCGGACCGCCCCAGGTCCACGGCTGGACGCTGGAATCCCACCCGTTGCACATGCTGAACACGATCGGGCCGGCCGGCCGCCGCCAGCGCGTTGCTCATCCGCGTGTACAGCGTCTGCGCGACCTGCTCATGTGACTGGCCGGGGAAGCTGCTGAACGGGATGTTGCACCAGTCGTACTTCAGGTAGTCGACCCCCCAGGATGCGAACAGGTTCGCATCCTGCTGCTCATGCCCGTAACTGCCCGGGTATCCGGCACATGTCGCTGTGCCTGCGTCCTCGTAGATGCCGAGCTTCAGGCCCAGCGAGTGCACATAGCTGGCGACCGCGGCGATCCCGTCGGGGAACTTGGACGGGTTCGCGACCAGGTTGCCGTTGGCGTCCCGGCTGGAGGACATCCAGCAGTCATCGATGTTGACGTAGCTGTAGCCCGCCGCCTGCATGCCGTTGTCGTGCATGGCCAGCGCGGTCTGCTCCACGAGCTGCTCGCTGACGTTGCAGCCGTAGGCATTCCAGTCGTTCCAGCCCATCGGCGGGGTCAGCGCCAGCCCGTTGCCCAGGGCATGCGCGGGCGGAGCCAGCGCCACCGCCACCACAGCGACCGGCAGCGACAAGTACGACAGCGGCCCACAGCCTGACCGCGCGGGTGACCCGGCGGGCGGTCAGGTGTCGCCAGGTCTGGAGCTTTCTGATCATGGGCTTGCCACCTTGTGAGATGGGCCGGGAAGGGGAGTCCGGCCCGATTGTGAGCGGTCACAATTATTCACGTCATGATTACCAGCGCACACAGCAGGGAGTGCCGTCAGTGTGAGCGCTAACATTACGGACGTCAATCCTCTGTCATCGCACCGTAATCGTGTGGAAGCGCGCGTTCCGCTCGGCCGAGCGCACTCCCAGGGAGAACAGGTGCTGCCGCAGCCCGAAGAAGTTTCACGAAAGTTACATACGTTCCGCTGAACTATCATTCGTCGGCGAGGTCCGTCACTGAGCCTGCCCCGCGCCGCCAGCGCTCGAACAGCCGCCGCCCCGCCCGTTTCGACGCACCTCCCGGGTCCTGCCCGGACACCCTCCAGAACTGCGCCGGTAACTCCCTCGGCGCCGCCTGACGGCCAGTCCTTATCGCGCAATCCCGTCCTCATGCCTTGCGGCACGACTTGAAGCCGTCTTCGAAATCTTTCCGAAAGTTATTGACGGTTAGATATCGTCATCTCACACTGACGCCACGGCGGATATCCAAGGCTGCCGTCACATTTTCACTATGCCTGGTCCCCGGTCATGACGACCTCGTCCAAGGAGGTACTGGCGTGAACGCCCTCCCGTATGTCCCCAGAGCTCCTGGCGGCGGACGCGTCCGGCTGCTGCTCGGCGTGGTCTTCGCCGTGATCCTGGCCGCGGCCACGGCGGCGCTGCCCGGCACCGCCCGGGCGGCGACGGCCATCTGCTCGAACCAGACAGGCACGAACGGGGGCTACTACTACCAGATGTATACCGCCGGCACCGGGTCGGCCTGCATCACCTTGAACTCGGGCAACAGCTACTCCGCCTCGTGGAGCAACATCGGCGACTTCGTCGCCGGCGTCGGCTGGAACCCTGGCAGCAACCACACGGTGAGCTTCTCCAGCAGCCTCAGCGCGTCCGGCACCTCGCTGGTATCGCTCTACGGCTGGTCGACCAGCCCGCTCGTCGAGTATTACATCACGGAGAACTACACCGGCTCGCCGTCCACGGCCGGCACGTACCTGGGCCAGGTCACCAGCGATGGCGGAACGTACAACATTTACGAGCACCAGCAGGTCAACCAGCCCTCCATCCAGGGCACCGCGACCTTCGAGCAGTACCTGGCGATACGGACCTCACCCGTATCCAGCGGGACCATCACCACGCAGAACTTCTTCAACGCGTGGGCCAGCCACGGGATGAACCTGGGCACGCTCAACTACCAGATCCTCGCGACCGAGGCCTACGGTAACGGCAGCGGCAACTCCAGCGTTACTGTGACCTCCGGCGGCAGCGGCAGCGGCGGCGGTGGCGGTGGCGGGTGCACCGCGACGCTGTCGGCCGGGTCGAAGGGGAGCAACTGGTACAACCTCAACGTCTCCGTCACCGGTTCAAGCACCTGGACCGTGACGATGAACCTCGTGTCCCCCGCGGTGGTCTACTCCACCTGGAACGTCAACGCCACCTACCCTAGCCAGTACGTACTGAAGGCCACGCCCAACGGTAACGGCAACAACTGGGGCGTTACGATCTCGCCTAACGGCCAGTGGACATGGCCTACGGTCTCCTGCAGCACCGGGTAATCGCCGCATGGAGGCCGCGTTTCGTGTTCCTTCTCGCCGTCCAGATACCCGCGTGGCTGCGGCTGTCCAGGCGTTTCATCGGCACCTCAAAGCTCGCGTAAGCGTAAGGCCTGGGCGTGATCGCGGCCGTGCAGGGATGGAGGCAGCATCTCACTCCGAACTGGCGTATGTGTGCCCGTCATTTCCGGATTTCCCGGGAATGGCCGCGGCGGCGCTTCCCGGCTGGGGAGCACCGCCGCGGGCCGATCGGTTTCAGCTGAGTAGTTCCCTGTCCTTTTCTCCTTCCCGGGTGCTCGGGGCGGGTGCCTGGTGCGCGGGGTCGCGCCGGGCGGCCGCCTGCGGGGGTGATGCCCGGAGGCGGGCTGGGGCCGCCGGAGGTGAACGCTGCCGGCCGTGGGCCGGCCTGGCGAGCGGGGAAGGTAGTGGCGACCGGGCCTGGCGCGGGCCGCCAGGAGGGCGGGCCCGGATGGCCAGGGCGCGGCGGGACCCGTGGCGGCGCGGACGGGGGCGGCGCGGGAGGCTCGCCGAAGGAGGCCGAGATCAGCGCGTCGAACTCCTCGCGCACCCATTGCGGGTCGGCGCAGATCAGGTCCGTGAACGTCGTGTCCGTCTCACGGGTAGGCACATTCATGCCGATCACACTCCCGGGAACCTTCGGTAGCGTCGCCAGGTCAATGACCGATACACTTTTTATATAGCGCGGACTGCATGAAGCTGTCAAGGACCTATGGTGAAGCTGTCCAGGACTGGGAAGCCAGACGGTCACGCGCCGCGATCTGCGGAGGTGCTCCCGGCGATGAGCGGACGGCTCGATGATCTGGACGACCCGGATTACCCGGCCTTCACCACCGGCCGGGCCGCCGAGGTGCTGGGGGTACAGCAGGCATTCTTGCGCGCTCTGGATACCGCGGGCACGGTAACCCCGCAGCGCTCAGACGGCGGGCGCCGCCGCTACTCTCGCCGCCAGCTCGCCTTCGCCGCGCGGATCAGGGAGCTGTTCGACCAGGGCCACACGCTGGCCGCCGCGCAGCGGATCCTGGCTCTGGAAGACGACCTGGACGCCGAGCGCGCGCTGACCGCCAGCCTGCGCGCCCGGCTGCGCGGCCAGGATCTGCGGCCGGGCTGACCCGGGGAGCCGGGGATCGGCCCCGGCCGCGGCGGTTATCGCCGCCCCGGTGGTTCAGGGTCCGTTGGCGTGCGGGCGGCAGTTCCGGCGGCCAGGGCGCGCAGCCTGGCCAGCTCGGCCTGCAGCTGCCGGGTCTCCTCCTGCAGCTGCAGGACACGGCGGATGCCGGCCAGGTTCAGGCCGTCCGCGGTCAGCGCGCAGATCTGCTCCAGCCGGTCGATGTCCCGCCGGGAGTACCGGCGGGTGCCGCCCGCGCTGCGCGCCGGGTCCAGCAGTCCTTCCCGCTCGTAGATCCGCAGCGTCTGCGGGTGCAGCCCGGCCAGCTCGGCGGCCACCGAGATGGAGAAAAGACCCCGGTCCAGGTCCGCCCACCCCGGGCTCACCATGGCCGGTCCCGCTCCCCGGCCAGGTACCACAGGGCCAGCACGGCCAGCCTGGTCTCCTCCTCATCCCAGTCGTCCGCCGCCGGTGCCCGCTGCGGGCCCTCCACCCGGACCGGGCTCACCCATAGCGGTGGCCCGGGCGGGCTGACGCCCGGCCCGGCTGGGCGCGGCGGCCGCACCCGGACCGCGGGGACCTCCGCATCCGGGCCGGGCGGCCCGGACCCCAGCGCCCGGTCGTAGGCGGTCCGCCGGGCCGGGTCGCTCAGGACCTGGTAGGCCTCGGCCAGGACGCGGAACCGGCCTGGCGCGGCGGCGTCACGCGGCCGGGCATCGGGGTGCTCAGCCCGGGCCCGGCGCCGCCACGCCTGCGCGATCTCCTCCCGGGAGGCTTCCCGCGGCACCCCCAGCAGCTGGTACAGATCCGGGTCTGGCCCGCCGTAACCCGCTGCGGCCATGACCATCACCTTCTCTCGCCGGGTATGACTCCGCCATCCTTCTCCAGGATGCAGCATGACAAAATCTTAGTCAACGCTTGTCAGATAAACCGGAGGCATGATAAATAAATCCTGTGAGCGTGACATGACACGACGACACGGCAAGGAGGCACCTATCATGCTCATGCGCACCGACCCGTTCCGCGAGCTGGACCGGCTCACCCAGCAGGTACTCGGCACCACCGCCCGTCCGGCCGCGATGCCGATGGACGCGTACCGCCAGGGCGACGACTTCTACATCTGCTTCGACCTGCCTGGCATCCGGGCTGAGTCCATCGACCTGACCGTCGAGCAGAACGTACTCACCGTCCGCGCCGAGCGCACGCCCGCCCAACCCGAAGATGCCGAGATGATCGTCTCCGAACGGCCCTATGGCACCTTCACTCGCCAGGTCTTCCTCGGTGAGACCCTGGACGCCGAGAACGTCGGCGCGGATTACACCGCAGGCGTGCTGACACTGACCATCCCAGTGCGCGAGACCGCCAAGCCCCGCAGCATCCAGGTCACCAGCCGCGACGATAAGCACGCTGTCACTGCCTAGCCCGGCTCCGGACATCACTGGCATGGGCCGCCCGGCAACCGGCGGCCCATGCCATAGAGGGTTCTAACCGGGCATAGCCGATAATCCCCGTCGCCGCGGTAGCGC
>CAWEFK010000035.1:0-218801 GCA_963808315.1 uncultured Actinomycetes bacterium
GGCATCCGGCTGGTTCCCCTTGACGGTCATCAGGTAATTCCATCCGGGTCTGGCGCCGATGTATTCTGCGGTTTCCCGCTGGGTGTGCGCCGCATCGACGGTGACCAGGACTGATTCGCCTTCCGGTATCCCCGCAGCGTCCAGGAGTGTGCCTGCCTGGGTGATCTCGTTTGTTCCGTCTGGCACCCTGACCTGCGCTATCGTGACAGCTTTGCCATGGAGCATCGCGGAGAACAGGGTGACCTTGTCGTTCTCATCAGTCCATGCACCGCGCATTACCTTCCCGTCGAGTGCGATCACTGACTCTCCTTTCCCGTCTTTCCTGGCCTGTGCGTAAAGCCATGCTCCGGTTATGGTGTCCAATTCGGCCGCGTCGATCCTGGTCAGCACGTTCCGTATTGTCGACTCGCTCGGGTACTTGTAGCGGAGCCTGAACCAGTTCCATTCAGCACCCATCTTCTTCAGCAGATGCTGGGGAATGTCTGCCGCGTGGCAGGCGATTTCCCGGTAATTCCTCGCGCCGGCCAGCATCGCTACCACGCAGATCGCCAATACGAATTCCAGCACGTGCTGTATCCCCTGCGGGCTGCGCGGGTCGGCGACTGATGCCAGCATACCCAGCAGGCTCGAAATGTCCGCGTCTTCAGTGCTCTTATTCCCGGCAGCACAGGCATCAGGACTTGACTGGCCGCAAGCGGAATGACAAAATCACACAGGATGGCCTTCTCTCGGGAGTGGTGCTTGCGTGGTAACAACCATCATTCCGGAAAAGGGAAGGCCATCTTCTTTTATTTTGAAAGTGTGACGGAAATTAATTCATAGAACAGCGCGTGCCGCCGGGCATCGGACTTCCAGGGCCGACTGGTTGCTCATCGTGACCATGCGGCTTCCGTTAGCGATCTTGAAATCGCCCTGCATACACAGAGACCCGGGACCGCCTTCATATCGCTATCCACCGCGGCAACCTCGCAGCCAGCGCGAATGTGGATGGATACCGGCTGTCCCGGCCGAAGGCAAGATCCGGATTGACTAACCGGTGACAGCAGAACTCATCGGCGCTAATATTGGCCGCCGGAATTTGTACCATCTGGGATAAATTCCGGTGACGGATCGCGAGCCGTCGGCAAGAACGTCACCATAGACCTGCTGATGAGAATGCATCTCACTCTCATGCCGCGTATCGCGCGCCAGCTCCGGCGTATCCGACCGGGACTGGGTAGAAGGTAGGCCTCGAGGTGATGCCGATCGCCACTGTAACGCTGGGTAAGGGGCACAGTCCGGGAGAACACTCACCGAGCCGCCGATCTGCTCGGCAACCTGGTTGCTAAGATAGCCGCCCGGAGCCGCGCCGACAGGGGTGATCTGTGTGCGACGCGCAGGACCCTACTGGTGGCCGACACCCGGATCTGCCGAATTGAGTGCATTGCGCATTGGTATTCTCTGCGTTCTATGACATATTCATTCGCGCCAAGTCCCGTCCGTATGCCTGCGGAAATTTGGAGGAGGCTTATGCGAAACTCTCTTTGAAGAAGTACAGGCCAATGGCAGCCCGAAATGAGGAAAAGAAGGTTTTCAGCGGCCTTCTGTAATCGGTGAATAGAATCCGCCAGGTCTTCAGAGTGGCCACAGCCCGCTCGACCGGCGCCCGATGAGAGCTGATCTGGTTGTTGTAGTCGTGCTCGCGTATGTACAACTCGCGGTCCTGTGGCTTGCGGATCGGGGTGGTGATGTAGTCGGTTCCGATGAATCCCTTGTCGCCGAATACGCCACCTGCCATTTTAAGGATAGTCTCGCATTCTGATCCGTTCAGCTTGGCCATGTCATGCTGGTTGCCGGGAACAGGCTCAGATACGAAGGTGATACGCCCGGCGAGATTCGTGATGATCAGCGACCCGTGGCCGGTCGTCTTGTATTTCCGGCCCATAGTTCCCGCTCGCCTGCCCAGGACCAGCATGGCCACAAGGTGCCGTCTACCAGCGCGACCGCGCCCTTGGTAGCCTCCGCCGCCTCGTCCGCGGATGGCCGGAACTCCGCGGTCGCCTTGTCGATCAATGGCGTCAGGAAGCTGATGTACCGCGAGATCGTGGACTGATTCACGTCGAAGATCTCTGCCCAGATCTCCTCAATGATGTTATTGCGGGCGTATCCGGTGGCAACGATGAGTGCTTCACGCAGGGTAAGTTCCCGCGGATGGCCTTTCCTCTTGTCCCACGGTTCCTCCAGCAGGTCGCTGATCAGTTCCTCCAGCTCGTCGAGTTGCTCAGCGTCCAGTCCTGACATACGATCGAACCGCAACGGCCTCTCCTTCTGGTGAATGGTCTATTCGCATTCACCGTTCTACTGGAGGGAGAGGTCGTTTGCCATGATCTGAGCCGGCGTGTCGCCAGTTCAAAAATTACAGTAGTTCAACTCTAGCCAAAGGTAGAATTGCAGGTTTTGCATAAGCCTCCTAGCGTCACTATACATCCGTAGCACACTGATCGAATAGGGGCGGGCTGTTCTGAGTACGAGATCCAGTGCCGAGCACGCAGCTGGCCACAATGTCAGATGGCCGCGTTCGGGCATTCTCGGGACGGGAAACGCGGCCGCAAGCAGATCGAGTACGGGCTGCTGACCGACCCGGCCGGGCGGCCGGTCGCTATCGACGTCAACGCGGGAATAGGCAGGATTCGATCGCATGCAAAGAGGTGCTCGGGAAGATACGTGGGAAACTAGGGCTGAAAACGCTAGTCCTGGTGGGCGACCGGGGAATGATCACCAAACGCGGATCGAGGACCTGCGCGGCATGGCTGAACTCGGCTGTTCACCTCCCGGCGCGCCTGACGTCGCGGCCCTGATGCCGATCAAGGTGCGTGGTCGAGTTGCCGTAGAAATCCGCGTGCGTACCCGCCTTATGGCGCCGACCTGGCCGCCAGCGTGGCCGCACGTGCGGTGCAGAACGGGGTGATCTGCGCTGCCGCGCCCACGGCCTGCCACGGCTGACAACGTCGGATTCTGCGTGGAGCGGGCCTCCCTAGCGTGCCGCGGTTCGCTCCCGGGTACGACTTTGCGGCGTGGTGAGCCGACGGATTCAGGGGAGAGTGACCGCGTTACCGGAGGTTAGACTGGGAATTAGTGAGAGCCGTTGCGTCTGCCTTGTTCTCGCGGAGTGAGGGGGATGGAAGACCAGAGGCTGGCCGTTCATCGGACTATCGTTGTCGTTGACATTGAGGGGTTCGGGGATCAGCGCCGCACGAATCCGCACCAGGTGGCAGTTCGCGATGGCCTGTATCGCGCGATGAGGGAAGCTTTCGGCTGCGCGGGGATCGTATGGGATGACTGCGGTCGTGAGGACCGCGGCGACGGGGTGTTCATCCTGATTCCCGCCGAGGTGCCCAAGGGCTTGCTGGCAGAATCGCTGCCGCCCGCGCTGGTGACAGCGCTACACGCGCACAACGGCACACATCCGGACCCGGAGCGGATCCGGCTGCGGATGGCACTGCACGCCGGGGAGGTCAACTACGACGAGTACGGGGTCACCGCGGCGGCGGTCAACTTGGCGTTCCGGCTGCTGGACGCAAGCGTACTCAAGACTGCCCTGGCCAGCTCCCCGGGCGTGCTGGCCGTTATCGCCTCGTCATGGTTCTTCGAGGAGGTGGTGCGGCACGGCGGCACGGCGGCCGCGTATCGGCCCGTCGAGGTGGCCGTGAAGGAGACCACGACGACCGGCTGGATCTGCCTGCCCGATCACACGGACCTGGCGGGCCGGGTGATGCTGGAGCACCTGCCCGCTGTGGCCGTGGTGCCGGGTGGGCAGCCGGCGGTGGCGCTGCGCACGCTGCCCCGCGACGCAGCCGCGTTCACCGGGCGTACCTATGAGCTGGACCTGTTGGTCGCCCCGGTCTCCGGGACGGCGGCGACCGCAGCGGTGATCGGCATCCATGCGGTGGATGGGATGGCCGGGATCGGCAAGACGGCGTTCGCCGTGCACGCCGCCCACCAGCTCGCCGCCCGCTTCCCGGACGGGCAGATCTTCCTCCGCTTGCATGCGCACACGGCGGGGCAGCGGCCGGTCGACCCGGCTGAGGCACTTGAGACCTTGCTGCTGACCAGCGGGGTCGCGCCGCAGCAGATCCCGCCCGGCCTGGAGGCCCGGTCAGCGTTCTGGCGCGACCATCTGGCCGGCAAGAAGGTGCTCCTGGTGCTGGATGACGCCGTCGGCAGCGATCAGGTCCGCCCGCTGCTGCCGGGGTCGGCGGGCTGCCTGGTGCTGGTCACCAGCCGCCGCCGGCTGACCGCGCTGGAGGAGGCAGCGCCGATCAGCCTAGGCACGCTGCCGCCCGGCGAGGCCGCGGACCTGTTCAACCGCCTGGCCGGGCGCCCCGGCCTGCAGCCCGCAGATGCCGCAGTCGGCGAGGTGACCGGGCTATGCGGCTACCTGCCGCTGGCAATCCGGCTGGTCGCGGCGGGACTGCGCCATCATCCCGCCTGGACGGTCACCGACCTGGCCGCTGACCTGGCCACGGCCCGCGACCGGCTGGCGCCCCTGCAGGCCGAAGACGTCTCGGTGGCAGCCGCGTTCGACCTGTCCTACCAGGATCTGACCGCAGGCCAGCAGCGCCTGTTCCGCCGACTCGGCTTGCACCCCGGCGCCGATATCGACGCCTGCGCCGCCGCGGCCCTGGTCGACACCGACCGGCAGGGCGCCCGGCGGCGTCTCGGCGAGTTGTATGACCAGAACCTGATCAGCGAACCTGCCCGCGGCCGGTACCGACTCCATGACCTGCTCCGCGAATACGCCCGGGCTCGCGCCGCCGCCGACGACGCCGCGGAGAACCAGGCCGCAGTCGGTCGGCTGCTGGACTACTACCTGCACACCGCCGTGGCCGCCGGCCAGTACGTCGCCTGGCGCACCTCCATCACCGGCACTCCGCCGCCGGGCTCCGCGCCGGCCTGGACCCTGGAAATGCGCACGGAGGAACAGGCGATCGCCTGGCTGCGAGCCGAGCGCGCCAACCTGCATGCCTGTGCCGGGTATGCCTCAGCCCACGGATGTCTTGTGCACGCCGTCTGGATTCCCGTTGCGGTCAGCGGCTTCCTGCACACCCAAGGCCACTGGAACGAGGCTGCCAATCTCGGTCAGGCCGCCCTTGCCGCTGCGCGCACAATCGGCGACCGGCGGGGCCAAGCCTGCGCCCTGACCCAGCTGGGCGTGGTGCAGCAGCTGACCGGGGACTACCCGGCCGCCACCGCCAGCTTGACCTTGGCGCTGGAACTGTCCCGCGACCTGGGCGACCGGCAAAGCCAGGCCTGGGCCCTTAACCAGCTGGGCGTGGTGCAGGAGGCGACCGGGGACTACCCGGCCGCCACCGCCAGCTTGACCTTGGCGCTGGAACTGTCCCGCGACCTGGGCGACCGGCAGAGCCAGGCCTGGGCCCTCAACCGGCTAGGCGTGGTGCAGCAGCGGACCGGGGACAACCCGGCCGCCACCGCCAGCTTGACCCTGGCGCTGGAACTGTCCCGCGACCTGGGCGACCGGCAGAGCCAGGCCTGGGCCCTCAACCAGCTGGGCGTGGTGCAGCAGCGGACCGGGGACAACCCGGCCGCCACCGCCAGCCTGACCCTGGCGCTGGAACTGTCCCGCGACCTGGGCGACCGGCAGAGCCAGGCCTGGGCTCTCCACGACCTGGGCGTGGTACAGCGGCGCACCGGGGACTACCCGGCCGCCACCGCCAGCCTGACCCTGGCACTGGAGCTGTTCGGCGACCTGGGCGACCGGCGCGGCCAAGCTTGGGCCCTCCACGACCTGGGCGTGGTGCAGCAGCTGACCGGGGACTACCCGGCCGCCACCGCCAGCTTGACCCTGGCGCTGGAGCTGTTCGGCGACCTAGGCGACCCGCGCGGCCAAGCTTGGGCCCTCAACCACCTGGGCGTGGTGCAGCAGCTGACCGGGGACTACCCGGCCGCCACCGCCAGCTTGACCCTGGCGCTGGAGCTGTTCGGCGACCTAGGCGACCCGCGCGGCCAAGCTTGGGCCCTCAACCACCTGGGCGTGGTGCAGCAGCTGACCGGGGACTACCCGGCCGCCACCGCCAGCCTGACCCTGGCGCTGGAGCTGTTCGGCGACCCGGGTGACCGGCAGGGCCAAGCCGGCGCATCGATCAACTTGGGCGAACTCCTATTCCTGTCCTCGGCATACCGCGAAGCCCGCGGCTACTTCGCCCAGGCGCTCAGCATCGCCCGCGACATCACCACACCGGTCGAGGAAGCACGGGCACTCGAGGGAATGGGACGATGCCACATCCAGGACGGAAACCCTGGCCAAGGCGCCGCAGACCTACGACAAGCCCTCGCGATCTACCGGCGCATTGGCGCCCCAGAGGTCCAGCGCGTCGAAACGACCCTCCTCAACTAACCAAGACCGCGGAGGGCGAGTGCCTTCGGCGTGGGTACGGGAGGAACCGCATCGGGAGCTCCGACGAGGCCGACACTCCCATGTCAGCACTTTATCGTCGCCGGACCCGCTCCTGGGTCAGCAGGCACAGCAGCGCGTAGGCGCTAAGCAGCAGCGCGTACCAACCCAACAGATCAGCGACACCTTGCGCCACACGCCCACCCACGTTACGGAAACGATCTACCGGCACGTGATCGCGCCTGCCATCCACGGATTCGCATCAATCATGGCTGACGGCTTCGGCGCGAAGACGACATGGGACGGGTATGATTATCTCAGATGGCGAGTCGCCCATTAGTAGTTGGAGGTGTCATGGCCTCTGGATGGCTAAGCACCAATAGCACCTTGATTGCCGCACTCGCGGGAATGGCCTCAACTTTTTTCGTGGCAATATACATGACCCGCAGTCAGTCGCGTAGCGCTGAAGCTGAGCGGCGCCATAATGCTCGGCAGCTCATGCTTACGGAAAGGAAATCTGCCTATGAAAAGATGCTACAAGCATTTGAGGAATTCGACGATACGGTGTATAGGCTGCGAGGGAACGGCTACGGGGGGCTAGGTGCGGCCAGAACTCGATGCACGAAAGAGGTCCGTGCGCTGCTTGACCGTAATTCGAAAATCGATCTTGCGATACAGGATCTAGAACGAGAGCTAGAGCTAATCGCTCCGCTAGAAGTCGTCAAGGCTTGCCGTATCGCGTTCCGCACTCTTCGCGAGAAGACTCGAATTCTAACGGATGAAGGTGATGCCAGGCCTCAGCCTTATAATGCTCATCTCGCGGAAACGGCAAGACTTATGCGCGCGGATCTCGACAGACTTATACGCTCGGATCCCGGCCAGGAAATTAGCAATACTGTTGATTGTCCTGAGCAGGATTTCATGAGCCTATACGATGACTGGCTTGCTCCGGAGAATTCGTTTTCTCACCAAGGTTAAGTTGCCATACGTCTTGCATTACAGAGAATTCTCACGACTGACTGCGAGCGAGCCGATCTACCCCACCGTCACGGCACTGTTAACCGACCAGGAATACTATCCACTCTTTATAAGCAAGCTAGCAATGGAGTCGATACGGCGAGCGCCGGAGTCAGCTTACATGATTCGTATTACAGGTGCATCTGACAACTCACTCTATGCCGCCGACAAGAAAACGCAGTCATCCTGGTGCTTGACAGGACCTGCCTGGCACGCTCTGGTGAAGCGTAGGCTTCTTCCTAGGGCTAAGACGTCATGACAATCCAAACCTTGTCTTCTGGGCGTTGCTGGGAGCCACCTTCTGGGCGATCAGGGCGTTATGATCGTCGCGGCGTACCCACCTGCCGTCTGCCAGAACCTGGATACCCGGCTATATCGTCGCGGCCTGCATGGCTTCCCCGCCTGATCCTGCTTGTGCTTCCCAGGCTCAGGCTCGAGGAGAAGTCGCATAGTGGCAATAAGTACTGAGCACTTCAAGCCTCATGCGCCGAGTTGATCGGATTCAGGTGGTGGGCTAAGTGCTGGCGGACGGAAAGTTGCCGAGCCCAAATTACTGTCACGCCCTCGCCACATCGATCCGTATCTGGCATGCGGCCGGGAGTTATTACTGTAGTCTGCCGATAAAACCACCACAGGGAACGTGGCGGTACATCGGATGGGGGCGGCGTGGTGCTGGAACTGCAGCCAAGGATCCGCGGCAGATGGGGCCGTGCCGGATCGCGGCCCCCCCCACCGCGGATGCGACCCGCGTGCGGTACCCGCTCGGCCTGAAGCATCCTAAGGACCGTAATGTGGAGCCACCGATCTGACTAGTGGCCCAGGATTAGGTCGCCTGTTGGAGGCAATCCATGAGCAACAATATTGTCGCGATAGCTATCGCTTCCGTGGGGGTTCTGGGTACATTTGCTGGTGCGGCCGTCACCCAGCTGCTGTCGGTGCGTGCCCGGCGCGATGATTTTGCGCTGCAAAGGCGACAGCGTCAAGAAGATTTTAGGCTATCCTGCTATATCGCGATGAGTACTTCCTCGCGAAGCTACCGGATCGAACTAATTAATTACCTGGACAAGCTAAACCAGCAGACGGCCGATGACGCAGCCAGAAATGTTATGGAAGATGCACGGCAAGCCTGCCTTGATAGCCTCGGTCAGGTCGAGTTCGTAGCAACACGCAAGGTCTGACCAACTATCAAGCCAATAAATGATGGATTGTCAGCAGCTTACAGCGCTACGAATAACCTGGAGAAGGGTAAGCCGCAACCAGGCGGATCCTTCGAAGAAATAAAGCAATCCTTGAAAGAATTGTGGAGTCAATGGGATCCTATGCATGAGGCGATGCGGCAAGACCACGAGATGCCATAACGGTGTCGGCCAATCCGTGTTCTATCAGTAAGCAGGGCCATCCACGCGCTGAAATCAACAACTGACTACCACGTCTGCGCCAGTTCAAGCCTGGCAATTTGGGCTCCGTAGGATCTGCCCTCATAGCGGTGGAAGCGCTGACTCAGCCCCGGCAAATTAAGGTAGAGGGAACCGGGCTAGGACAATGATTATGTCTAATGCGTGACCCCCGACCGCTGCTTCGAACGTTTGGGCAGGTCAAGAATTGAATGCGGCGGTCTGTAAAACAGATTCCTTCATCTTGATGACAACCGCTGGCCGAGCCCAGCCCTCTTTCCGGCCTCGCCCCGCGGGCTGCATACTGAAATGGCTGATATGCGCGTCACGCGTTACGCTTGCACCAGAAGGTTCGGGGGGCGCCGATTCGGCGATCTATCGCGCGTCCGTCCGAGGCGCAGGTTACGTTTCGTGATCAGTTCCTGCCCCTAACGATCTTCAATAGCCGGGGTTACTAGGTCTGGTCAACCGGCGGCTGGTGAGCTATGCCGGAAGCATGAGGTATGCCGATGGCGGCGGCCTGGACGCGGCGGAGCGGGCCCGCCGGGAGAAGGTGCGGCTGGCCGCCGCGGAGATGATCGAGGCCGGGCCGGCGATCAGGAGGTCGCGAAGCGGTTCCGGGTCTCGCGGATGAGCGTGAACCGGTGGCGGCGGGCGCTGACCGCGGGCGGCCGGGAGGCGCTGGCTTCCAAGGGTGCGGCCGGGGCGAAGTGCAAGCTCACCGAGGCGCAGGTCGCCGAGCTGGAGGCGGTGCTGGATACCGGCCCGGCGGCCGCGGGCTATCTGGACCAGTGCTGGACCCTGGCGAGGATCACCGAGCAGGCGTGGCAGCGGTTCGGGGTGGAGTACACGCTGGCCGGGACAGCCGTGCTGCTGCACCGGATCGGCTGGACGGTCCAGGTCCCGGCCCGGCGGGCGGCGGAGCGGGATGAGGAGAAGATCGCCAGGTGGCGGGAGGACACCTGGCCGGTCATAAAAGCACGGCGGCGGACCTGGGCGCCTGGCTCTGCTGGGAAGACGAGTCAGGCCAGGGGCTGAGGCCGCCGAAGGGACGCACCTGGGGAAGGCGCGGCTGCACCCCCGTGGTGAAGGTGACTGGCGGCCATGACACGCGGGTGTCGCTGGCCGCGCTGATCGCGGTCCGGCCCGGGCAGCGGCCGCGGCTGATCTACCGCACCCACCGCGCCCGGCGGGGCGATAAGCGCAAGGGGTTCACCGAACAGGACTACGCCCGCCTCCTCGACGCCGCGCACCAGCAGCTGGGCGGCCCGGTCGTCGTGGTCTGGGACGGGCTGAACACCCATGTCAGCCGGACGATGCGTGAGCTGATCGCCGCCCGGGACTGGCTGACAGTCTTCCAGCTCCCGGCTTACGCGCCGGAACTGAATCCGGTCGAGCCGGTCTGGTCGGTCCTGAAACGGTCGCTGGCCAACCTGGTCAAGCAGGACATCGACCAGCTGACCGTGCTGGTCAAGACCCGGCTGCGGCGGATGCAGTACCAGCCCGGCCTCCTGGAGGGCTTCCTCGCCAAGCCCAGACTCGACCTCACGCCCCTCCAGTAACTTCCACAATTGAAGATCGTTAGCGGGGACGTGGGAATCCGCTTGATGCAGGCCTTCGGTAGCGTCGGCTGGACCAGCAGGCGTCGCGGTTCCAGGGACAGTTCCTAGCCGTGATGACGGTGATGGCGGTGATGGCGGTAGAAGACCGGGGCGAGCTGGCCGGTTGCCCGGCGTGCCTGCCGTGCGCCTCCGGCATCGGCCCGGCCCTGGTGCCGGGTGCCATCGCGCCCGGCTGCGGTCGTCGGCGCGGTGAGATATCGCCGGCCCGCCCGGGGTCGCAGCCCGGAGCGCCAGCGACGACACGGGTGGTTGCCTCGGATGGTGATCTTCGGGCTGCGGCCGGGTTGCGGGTGGGCCGGGCGCGGGAGCATTACCCGGGGCGGGGATCCGGCGGGAAGGCGGACCAGGTGACCAGCGGTCAGGAGCCAGCGGGCGACGGTATCCCGTTCGACACGAGCCGGGCTCATATGGCGCGGGTCTATGACTTCTTGCTGGGTGGCAAGGACAACTTCGCGGCTGACCGGGCTGTGGCCGGGCAGGTCGCCGCGGCGTACCCGGATGTGCGGGCCGCGGTCCGGGCGCAGCGCGCGTTCCTGTCCCGGGCGGTGCACTTCCTGGTCGCCGAGAAGGGTATCCGGCAGTTCCTGGACATCGGGACCGGGCTGCCCTCGGCTGATAACACCCGCCAGGTCGCGCAGCGGGCGGCGCCGGCCTCGCGGGTGGTGTACGTGGACAATGACCGGTCGTGCTCAGCCATGCCCGGGCCCTGCTGGCCAGCAGCCCGCAGCGGCACGACGCCTACATCGACGCCGACCTGCGCGAGGCCGGGTCGATCGTGAAGCGGGCGGCTGAGGCCCTGGACTTCGGGCAGCCGGCCGCGATCATCGCCCGGCTCATGGATGCCGGGCCGCCGGGCAGTTACCTGGCCATCTCGCAGATCGCGGGGGACGTCGCCGCGGAGGAGGTAGCCCAGGGCGTGCAGCGGTACAACGAGCAGGCCGCTGCCCTGGTCGCGGCGCGTACGCACGGCGAGGTCTGCCGGTTCTTCACGGGCCTGGACCTGGTCGAGCCCGGCGTCGTGCAGGTGCACCGGTGGCGGCCCGGCGCCGGGGACCTGAGCGGCGGCCGCGACCTGGCTATCTACGCCGGGGTCGGGCGGAAACCCTGATGCACCGCCGGCCGCGCGGGACCGCTGCGGCCGGGCTCCATAAGGCGAGCTGACGCAGTTCCGCCGTTATACGGGTGATCTTTGTCAAGGCTGTTCCTGGTCGACTTGGTGGATGAGCTTGTCGAAGATGGCGGCGCGTTCGGGCTGGCCGTGTTTTTGGGGGTGGTCGCGCTGGCGCTGGAGGGTGGGCCTGAACTCGATGGTGGTTAGTTGCCTCATCAACCCCATCACGACACTGCGGGACCGCAGGTCGAAGAAGGGCTCGGCGGCGTTGACCAGGTTTCTGCAGGTCCTGCGGCTAGCCTGTGCTGGAGTTCGAGATGCCGGAACTGGTAAACGGCGCCTGCCTGGCGTAGGACCCCCTGCCCGTGCGCGTCATCCAAGAAGCTCATCAGCCGCCATGGGAGACGCCTCCGCAATGCCAACAGCATGTTACTGACCCGGAATCGTGACCAGGCAGTGCCTACCATGCCCAGGCCAAGCCCGAAGCTGACGGCGAAGGCAATGCCTGCAGAGGCTCCCAGGGTCGGCCCGACGGCAATGCCGAACAGCGCCCGCGCCGCGTGCCCGCATGCGGTTCCCAGCACGAACCCCGCGGCGGTGCCGTACACGCTCGCCGTGATCCCAAGCAGCAGGTAGCTGCGACGCTCGCGAGCCAGTAGCGCCTTCGGCATCGCGATTACGGCCAGATCTCCGTAAACGCCATGGATCCCTAGCCCGGCCAGGCTTACCAGCAGCCACGCAGGCTCGGCCGCGAACCCGAAGATGACCGCCGTCAAGATTGCGCCTACGGGGAAGGTGACGACCGCCAGCGTCACGAACTGCCCGGGCCGCCTCCGCCGCCACATCCTCAGCCCCCGGGCCACGCGCAGCGCGTGCCAGAGCGACCAGCCCACCCCGGTCATAGGGTTCTGCGGGTGCCGCCCGATGCCCCACACCACGAGGCCAGCTGTGAGCCCGACCGCAAGCCCGGAGATCAGCCGCGCCGAGATGCCTGCGGCGCTGCCCGCCGTGACCGCAATAGTGATTCCCCAGCCGGCAACGACTACCACGGCTGCTGCCGTCCTGTTCACGGCGCGAGGGATCGCTTGCTCCAGTTGCCACCAGGCGAAACTCGTGCTGGTGGTCGTGCGCTCAAGATGACTGGCGAGAAATGCCAGCCACCGTCCGGCCTCCTCAGCTCGCCATGATCTTCCGCGCTGACCTGCTCTGTCCGGGGGTCTGCGGTAGGCAGCTGGAATATAGGCATCCAGCAGATGCTGCTCCACCATTTCCCGGCTCACCAGAGCCGGACCGGACAACTCCGCCGGGTCGCGCGCTGCTCCGGGATGGCCACCGGGAACAGGGGTGTAAATCTCGCGAGCGAGGCTGAGCATCAGGGGCACGGACAGGGCACGCCCCAGCGGTGAGGGAGTACCCAAGGCCGCCAGGACCGAACTCCACCGGTCTGCGGCGCCGGCATCATGCACAAGGTACTTGGCGGCGGTTGCCGTATCGACAGGACGTATTTCCACCACGGCGGCTCCGCGCAACCTGGCCGCCGCCCCATGCGGCGGCCAGGACGCAGCGCGGTAGGCAGCGCTGCGGCTGGTCACCACCACTGCTTCCCCAGGGAGCAGGGCCTCGTTCATCCGGGCAATCGCGATGCCCCACAGCATTTCAGGGAGTTCATCCAGCCCATCGAGTACGGGAAGGATCAGCCCTCGCGCCAGCAGCGCTCCCGCCCGGCTCCCGCCTACAGCACCAGTCGGCACGGGCGCAGCCAGAGCCGGGTGATCGACCGTTACCTGAGCCGCCAGCCAGCCCCGCAGATCCTCCTCAGCCGGACTCCATGAGGAAAGCGAGACCAGCAAGGGCACAGGCGCGCCTGGCTCGCGGCGCGCCAGGAGGTCCAACACCAGCCGGACCACCAGCATCGTCTTGCCAGCCCCTGCCTCGCCCAGGACCACCAGACGGCCTGTCGGGATCCTCGCCAGGACGTCAGCGATGCCCTCGCCTTCCCCGCCCAGCTGGCTGATACCAGCTGCCCACGTGCCCGCAGGTGGCGGCGCAGGCCAGCCAGGCCCGCTGGTCGCCAGCGCCACCAGCGCAGACCACTCTTCGGACAGGCGCGGATCGGCGGGCCCCCAGCGAACCGGAAGAAGCGGGTCATCCAGGCGCCGGACATTGGCTTCCGCGGCCCACTGGATACGCACAGCCGCTGCGAGCTCATCGGCAACCCCGGCCAGATCCAGCCTCTCAATTCCGGCTTCGGCCTCGGCCCGGTCATCCCGGTAAGCCGCCCACATCAAGTACAGGCCCGGTATACCACCCAGAAACGCAACCAGCGTTGCGGCGACACCCAGGTGATACCCGCGCGCCAGCACAAGCGCGGCAGCAATCGTCCCAGCCAGCAAAGACAGCGCAGTAACGCCAGTTCGCCCGGCACGACGCCGAATCGGCGCCTGCCCTACGCCCCCTCCAGACTTGCCGCTGCCCACTATTGCAGACTGCCACAGCTCCGCCTCGCCGAGATAGACAATGCTCTGCCCGAGCCCCGCCACGCCGCGTCGCCCCATCGCATCGATGCCCGCCAGGACATAACCGCCGAGTCGTTGACACGCCGCAGCTAAACGCGCAACCGGGCTGAGCGGCCAACCTCATTACGAAGCGTCACCGCCCACCCGTGCACGGGTGTTCGATATCCGCCGATCTGGACGCTCCAGCAGGGGCGGCGCTGGAGGCCAATCGCAGCCCATAACAGGGTCATATGGCCGACGGGTATCTCGCTTCCGGGCTGGACCCGACTTTTATCATTGAGGTACGGCTGGCTCGGTTGCAGCACTGTGAGCTGCTGGCTTGTGGGTGGATGGGAGGCCGACGACTGCCCGGCGCCTAGCGATTCCCCGTTGCGGCACCAGCTTGTGCAGTGACAGCCTTGCGGAGAGGTGCTGAACTGACTGAGTCCGATGGGAGTAGACGGCGATGGCGCAGCAGTACGGCGAGATCAGTAATCGACTGGCGGAGTTCATAGCGGCCCAGCACGTGTTCTTCGTGGCCACGGCAGCCCGCGAGGGACGTGTCAACGTCTCACCGAAGGGGCTGGACGGCCTTCGTGTCCTCGGGCCCAATCGGGTCGTCTGGCTGAACGGCACTGGCAGCGGCAATGAGACCGCCGCGCATCTCCTGGACGTCAACCGGATGACTCTGATGTTCTGCTCGTTCGAGCGTCAGCCGTTGATTCTGAGGCTCTACGGCACCGCGGCGGAGATCCAGCGCGACCAGCCGGAGTGGGACGAGTACATCGGGCTCTTCCTCCCAATGCCCGGCGCACGGCAGATCTTCGACATGAGAGTCGATCAAGTCCAGACCTCGTGCGGCTACGGGGTTCCCTTTATGGAGTACGCCGACGATCGGCCTCTGATGGCGCAATGGGCCGAGAAGAAGGGGCCTGACGGGCTCGAGGCGTACCAGCGGGAGAAGAACCTGACGAGCATCGACGGCTTCCCGACCGGGCTGCGCGTACCTGACGCTGCTCACGCGCCAGGCCGGTAGTGCAGAGAGTCGGGACGGGCTCAGGAGGCGCACGAACACTCATCAAGTAGCCAACAGGTGCGCACTAAGTTGATAAGAGTTAGGTCATATGGTCGGCGGGTATCTCGCTTCCGGGCTGGATCAGTTGCAGTGGCGCGTACCATTTGGCGACCTTGCCGAATGGGCGCCCAAGTTAGCCTGATCCAATGTTGCTTTGCAGGCCAGGACGTTCTGCGGTTCTCCATGGTAGGGAGAAGCTCAACGGTGGCCGAGTGGCTGAGGCGGCGCCGGAATGGTTGATATGTGCGCGTGCAGCCTAAGACCGGCGACTCAGCCAGAGCACCCAGAATCGGCAGGGAGACTGTGGATAGAGCTTCCGGCCCGGCTTACACGGGTTTGCCCTGGTGCGGGCGTAGGGTCGGGGGCCTGGGTCCCGGCCTGACCTCCGAGTCGGCTGACGCCGCTTCAGACTGTCCTTCGAAACGATCTGTCGGCCGGGCCCCAGGTTTTTTCTGGCACCCACCAGCGGTGCCGGCCTGATCTGCCCGGCCTGGGCAAGAGGCCGGGGTTCACAGATCCGGCGGCCAGCGGGTGCGTGCCATCCCTCAACCTCAGAAAGGGATGGCCTTGACCATCGTAGAGACTCGCGCAATCACAGGCGGAGTGGACACCCACGCGGACGTCCACGTCGCGGCTGCGCTCGACCCCGTCGGAGGGCTGCTAGGGGTCAGGGAGTTCCCGGCAACCGCGGCCGGATACACGGGCCTGATGAGCTGGCTGGGCGGGTTCGGGACCGTGTGCCTGGTCGGGATCGAAGGCACCGGCAGCTACGGCGCCGGCCTGGCCCGTCACATCACCACGGCCGGTGTCCGGGTCGTGGAGGTTGACCGCTCTGACCGGCAGGACCGCCGCCGCCAGGGCAAGTCCGACTCCTTCGACGCTGTCAGCGCGGCTCGCGCCGCCCAGTCAGGCCGGGCCCGCGGCGCGTCCAAGGGCCGCGACGGCGCGGTCGAGGCCATCCGCGCGCTGATGGTCGCCAAGCGCAGCGCCGCCGGCGAACGCACCCAGACCATCAACCAGGCCAGGGCCCTGATCCTGACCGGCCCAGATGACCTGCGGGTCCGCTTCAGCGGGCACACCGCAGCGGCCCTGGTCGCCGAGCTGGCCGCGCTGCGCCCCAGGCCGGGCAGCACTGTCGGCTACGCCACCCGCATCGCGCTGCGCGAGCTGGGACGGCGCGCGGAGTTCCTCGACGGCCAGCTCGAGCGCCTCGACGAACTCATCGGCCCTCTCGTCGCAGCCCGCGCCCCCGGCCTGCTCGCCCTGTACGGGATCGGCTCCCACACCGCGGCGCTGCTGCTCATCGCAGCCGGAGACCACCCGGAACGGCTGCGTAGCGAGGCCGCCTGGGCGCACCTGTGCGGCGCCGCCCCATCCCGGCATCCTCAGGCAAGACCGTCCGCCGCCGGCTCAACCCTGGCGGCGACCGCCAGGCCAACCATGCCCTGTGGCGGATCGTGTTCACCCGCCTGGGCTCAGACCCGGCCACCCGCGTCTACGCCGAACGCCGCACGGCCGAAGGGAAATCCAAGAAGGAGATCATCCGCTGCCTCAAGCGGTACGTCGCCCGCGAGGTTTATCCCCACCTCCGCAGTACCGCCGGCTAACCCGCACTCCCGGGGGCGGCCTGGCCCGCGAATCGGCTGCCGCACCTGCTGGCCTGCGAACAATCCGCCGGCCGTCCCCGGGGCACCGCAAACTTGCTGAGCGTGACCTAATAAGAGCTTTCCCTCCATACCCGGAGTGGCCCATCCCTGTCTTGTCCGCACCCAGCACTGCAGTAAATAACCAGCCCTCATGGCCGAAAAACCGAAACCGAAGGAGCCCTTGACAAACATAGGAGCATCGGTCTGGAGCGCATCTCTGGACGTTGGGCTCGCTTAAGATTCCGGCGCTCCGTAGCATGGAGTGATCGGCTGAAGAAGCTTACGTTGGGTTTCCGCTCAATCGCTGGGACCCGCCGCTGGCCCAGTCTCCCGGGTCTCAGCCCGGCCGGGAGGTGCCCGATGACCACTGCTGTCCCCTCTACTGCCCTCGTTACCGTCCAGCCCGCCTTCACCGACCCCGAACGGCTCGCCCTCGCCGGCTACCTGGCCGGATACCGAGGGCTGACCCGCGACGCCTACGCGCTGGACCTGCGCCAATTCGCCAGTTGGTGCCGCATCCGATCTCTGCCCCTGTTCGCCGTCCGCCGCGCTGACATCGAAGGATTCGCACGGGATCTGGAAGCCAAGGGCCGTGCCCGCGCCACCGTCACCCGGCGGCTGTCCACCATCGCCGGGTTCTACAGATACGCCGTCGAAGAAGAACTCCTGGACCACTCCCCGGCCGCCCACGTCCGGCGGCCGCGGCTGGACTATGAGTCTCATGCCACCGCCCTGGACCGCAACGAGATGGGAGCGCTGCTGGTGGCCGCAGGGCTCGGACCGCCGTCCGAGCATGCGCTGATCTCTCTGCTCGCGCTGAACGGGCTGCGGGTCTCGGAAGCCACCGGCGCTGACATTGAGCACTTGGGCCTGGAACGCGGGCACCGGACCCTGACCATTACCCGCAAGGGCGGCAAGGTCGTCACCATCCCACTCGCGCCGCGCACGGCCCGGGCGATTGACCTGGCCACCGGCGAGCGCTGCGACGGTCCGGTCTTCCTGGCCGCCGGCGGGCGGCGGCTGGACCGGCACGGCGCCGGGCGGATCGTCCGCCGGGTGGCTCGGCGGGCGGGGATCAGCAAGAACGTGGGTCCGCACACGCTGCGGCACGCGTTCATCACCGCCGCGCTCGATGCCGGTGTGCCGCTCCGTGACGTGCAGGAGGCCGCCTCCCACGCTGACCCGCGCACCACCATGAGGTATGACCGGGCCCGCGGCAGCCTGGACCGGCATGCCACCTACATCGTCGCTGCCTACCTCGCCGGCGCCGCCAGATAGCCCCATCGGCTGACAGCTCCGCCTGGCGGCCCCGGCCGCCAGGCGGACATGCCCGTAGCCACCCGGTGACGATGACCGCGAGGCAGTCGCTGACCGCGACCCCAACGTGCACGGGAACCGCCGATATGCTCGGCAAACCTGGTCACTGAGGTGGCCGCTGACGCCACGCCGAACGGGGTGATCTGCGCGGGCTCGGGAGACGGCTCGGTGGCGGGGCAGCTGGATGTGCCTGTATCCGGCCGGCCAGGGATTAGCGCAGCTGGGCTAGCAGCTCGCCGTAGGCGTTGACGTAGCGGGCGACGTCCGTGCTGGTGGCGGGGACGGGGGTGGTTGGCCCGGCGCCGGGCAGCGCTTCCCAGATGCCGCGGTTGGCGAGCCAGGCCCGGATGAGCCGGGTGAGTTCGTTGTCGGTGAGCGCGTGCGCCTGCGCCCCGGTGCGGGGCATCGGCCCGTACCACTGCCCGGTGCGGGGGCCGAGCCGGATCACGGTCCATGGCAGCCCGGCCGAGCCGATTGCCTGCTCGATCCCATCGGCGAGCTGGCTGCCCAGGGCCGAGGTGTGCGTGTAGGCGTCCGGGACAAGAACCTCGGTGAGCGCCGTCTTCGCCGCCGCTGCGGACAGCGGGTTGCCGAACAGCGTGCCGCCGGTCGCGACGTTGAGTGCTGCATCCAGTTGCTCCCCCAGCCCGGCGGTGACCCCGTAGGCGCCCATCGGCAGCCCGCCCGCGACTGCCTTGCCGATCGTCACGATGTCTGGCTCTAGCTGCCACAGCCCGCTCGCCCCGCCCGGCCCGACCACGTGGGTGTGCGTCTCGTCGATGGCGAGCAGGGTGCCTTGCTGCCGGGTCAGGTCGCGGAGCGCCTGATGCCAGCCGGGCTGGGGCAGCAGCAGGTGCAGGTTGTTGGTCATCGCGGGCTCGGTCAGTACCAGCGCGACGTCGCCGGGTTCGAGCGCCGCCCGCAGCAAGTCAGGGTCGTTGAACTGGGCGATCCGCACCCGGCCGGTGACGCCCTTGGACAAGCCGCGCTGCACCGGGACGGCCCGGCCGGCCGCCAGATCCACCAGGCCCTCCTCGAAGTGGCCGTGGTAGTGGCCCTGGAACAGCACGATCACCTCGCGCCCGGTGACCGCCCGGGCCAGGCGGATGGCCTCGGTGTTGGCCTGGGTGGCCGAGAGCGTGAACTGCCACTGCGGAACCCGGTAGCGGCGGGCGAGTTCCTCGGCCACCTCCACTGAGGCCTGCGTGGGCAACAGGAACTGCGTGGACCGCGCCACCTGCGCCTGCACCGCGGCCACGATCGCCGGATGGGCATGCCCGCAGAACATCGCCATATCCGAGGCGTTGAAGTCGATATAGCTGAACCCGTCGACGTCAGTGAAGCCCGGGCCCTGCCCATAGTCGATGTAAACCGGCTGGTCATAGTCCGATGCCATCCAGGCCATCGGCGTGCCATTGGGCATATGCGCCCGGGCCCGGCCGATCAGCGCCAGCGACCGTGGCCGGGCCTCCCGGAAGCGGGTCAGCTCCTGAGCGAGCAGCTTGCCGATCCTCGACCGGTCAAGATCACCATGTGCCGTCATACCCGGATGCTAGAGCACCCGCCCGCATGCAGCACGCTCTGTCACGAGCCTTGGACGCGCTTGACAAGCGATATCCGTCGCTATGCGCGGGACGTCTTGTCGGCCTGTCGGCTGCCTGCGGCACGCCCGAAAGGACATTCTGTTGCGCTGTCTGGAAGGCGGGTCCCGGCATAGGACGCTGGTTAGACCGATGGGCGCAGGCGCAGGCTGGTTACCCGGAGATCAAGCTCACCGGGGCTCGCGCGGGCGACCATGATGGGGCCGGGAAAGGGCATCAGCTGGCCTGCCGGGAGCGGTTGAGGATCGCCTGGGGATTCCCCCGGCGCGGCCATGGTGTGTGGGGCCGGGGTGCTGGGGTGAGGCGGCCGGGTCAGTCGGTGATGTCGCGGTGCCGCAGCAGTGCGGCTCCAGCGGACAGGACCGCCGCGGTGTACGCGGCAAGGACGAGGATGGCTGCCCCCTGGCCGAGCAGCTGAGCGGTGGCGGGGAAGCCGATGGTGCGGGTGGCTGCGGCGGCCAGCCCGCCCAGGCCGTATCTCTCCACGGCGGTGCCAGCGTGCGGGATGAAGCCCAGCAGCGGCTCGGCGACATACAGCAGGGCGAGGACGGCGACGATGGCGCCGACCTGGTTACGGATGATCGCGCCTATGCCGGCCCCGAGTGCCGCGCCCAGCGCGGTCGCGGCTCCGCCGCCCGCGATGATGGCGGCGGCCTGGGTGCCGCTGATGCCGGCCGGGATGTGCCGGGCGGCCAGCAGCGGCAGGGTGATGGCGGTGGCCAGCCCGGTGGCGGCCAGGCCAAAGGCCAACCCGGCGGCGGCCATGGTGATGAGCTTGGCGGCCAGCAGCGGGATGCGGCGCGGGGTGATCAGGACAGCGGGGGTAATAGTTTTGTGCCGGAACTCGCCGGTGACCGAGAGCGCGCCGGCCAGCAACGCGGCGGTCTCGGCCAGGCCGGCGATGGCCAGGACAGAACGGGCGGGGCTGAAGCCCCCGGTGAAGCTGGTGGCTGCGGCGGTGGCGCCGGTCCCGCCGGCGATCAGGGTGGCGACGCCGACGGCGAGCAGCCAGTAGGTGCGGGTGGTGGCGAGCCGCAGCGCCTCGGCGCGTAGCAGCCGGGTCATGACGGTTCTACTTCGGTCGAGCCGGTCAGCTCGAGGTAGATGTCTTCCAGGGTTGAGCCGGGCCGGGCGGCCAGCAGTTCACCCAGGGGCGCCTGGATGATGCTCCGGCCGCGGCTGATCACGACGACGTCATCGACGGTCTGGGTAACCTCGGCCAGGAGGTGGCTGGAGATCAGGACCGCGCGGCCTTCCGCGGCCAGCGAGCGGAGCAGATCACGCAGCCACCGGATGCCCTGCGGGTCCAGGCCGTTGGCGGGCTCGTCGAGGACCAGGACCTCCGGGTCGCCGAGCAGGGCGGCAGCCAGGCCGAGCCGCTGCCGCATGCCGAGCGAGTAGCGTCCGGCCCGCTGCCGGGCCGCGCCTGCCAGGCCGACCCGCTCCAGCAGCTGTCCGGCCTGGCGGCTGGGTATCCCGGCCTGGGTGGCCAGCACTCGCAGGTGGTCGCGGCCTGAGCGGCCGGGGTGGGCGGCGGCGGCATTCAGCAGCGCGCCGACCGTCCGGGCCGGGCTGGGCAGCTGGGCATACGGCTTCCCGGCGATCACGGCGGTACCGGTGTCGGCGTGGATCAACCCTAGGACCATCCGCAGTGTGGTGGTCTTCCCCGCGCCGTTGGGGCCGAGGAACCCGGTGATCCGGCCGTGAGAGACGGTGAACGACACATCCTCCACCGCCACCAGGTGGCCGAACTTCTTACCCAGGCCGGCCACCTGGATCGCCGGGCCTGCGGTGATGGCCGGCCGGTGCAGGGACGCCTCCGCCGGGCGAACCATCGGCTCGCTGCCCTCTGTGCTCATGGAAGTAGTCATGCCGTTCAGATTGGCCGTCCGGTGCCCGCCGCGACGTCGGCCAGCCGGCCATGAACACCCCCGTCTTCAGCCGGCCTGGGTATCGACTTTGGTAGGGGGGCCCGGGCACGGCCGACGGCTATCCTGGGCTTGAGATGCTGGGACTCACTCGGGACGATAAGCGCGCAGCCCGGTGGCAGCGGCTGCTACCGCCGGGCGCGCAGCCTCCGCTTGGCACCGGGCTCTGGCCGGCGCCCGGCTTGCCGATGCGGCTCTGTTCGGGTTCGCGGTTGCGCTGGGCGCCCCGGCGCTCAGCTATCTGTGGCACAGCCACGGCGAGGTCCTCGACGCCCTGGACCTGGCTTCTGGCGTTGTGGCGTGCCTGGCCCTGTGGTGGCGGCGCGGCCACCCGGTCGCGGTCACGTTGATCGCGTTCGGAGCCGGGTGGTTCTCCCCGCTGGCGCTGGGCGCCGCGCTTGTTGCCATCGGCACGGCCGCATCCCGCGCGCGAGGCCGGACGCTCCTTCTGGTCGCGCTGCTGGCCGTGCTGGGCAGCGTGGTGTTCCCGCTCGTCAACCCCGCAGCCGGCGAGATCCTCAAGATCGGGTTCCCCGCGTTCTTGCTCACGATGATCGCGTTCGGGTGGGGGCTGTACGCGCGGGCCCGCCGCGATCTGGTCGCGTCGCTGCGGGAGCGGGCCGCGCGGTTGGAGGCCGACCAGCAGCACAGCGCCGAGCTGGCGCGCGAGGCCGAGCGGCGGCGCATCGCCCGGGAGATGCACGACGTGCTAGCCCACCGGCTGTCACTTCTCAGCGTGCATGCCGGCGCGCTGGAATTCCGGCCAGATGCCCCGCCGGGGGAGATAACCCAGGCCGCAGCCGTGATCCGGGCCGCGGCCGCTGCCGCGCTCAGCGAGCTGCGCCAGGTCATCACCGTGCTCCGCGAGGACACTGACGCCGTGGCCGGGCCGCCCCAGCCGGAACTCGCCCAGCTCCGGGCCCTTCTCGAGGAGTCATCCGCGGCCGGGATGACGCTCCGGGAGCATCTCGACCTGACGGAAGCCGCACCGCTGCCCGCCGCGGCGCAGCGCGCCGCCTACCGGGTCGTCCAGGAAGGACTGACTAACGCGCGCAAGCACGCCCCGGGCGCCATCGTCGACGTAACCGTCACCGGGACCGCACAGGCCGGGCTGGTAACCGAGATCGTCAGCCGCCCGACCCCGGATGCGCACCCTTCGGTGGCCGCCCCGCAGGCCCGGCGTCCGCCGGCTGGCCCGGACGCCGCGCCGGCTTCCGTCCCGCCGTCAGGGCCGGGGCCGGCCTGATCGGCCTGGCCGAGCGGCTGGCGCTGGTCGGCGGCGAGCTTCAGCATGGCACCAACGCGAACGGCGACTTCGTGCTCCGCGCGACCATCCCAGGGTGCTCATGACACCCCCGGTCCGCGTCCTCATCGTCGACGACGACGCGCTGGTCCGTTCCGGACTGACGATGATGCTGTCCGGCACCTCGCAAATCGAGATCGTCGGCGAGGCCAGCGACGGGCGCGGCGTCCTGGCCGCCGTCGACCTGCACGACCCCGACGTCATCCTGATGGACATCAGGATGCCACGGCTCGACGGCATCGCCGCCACCCGGCTAGTGCGCGCACAGCCCCATCCGCCCGCGGTGATCGCGCTCACCACCTTCGACGCAGACGAACTGGTCCTGCGAGCCCTGCAGGCCGGAGCCGCGGGCTTCCTCCTCAAGGACACACCGCCCGCCGACATCGTGCGCGCGATCGGTTCCGTGCACGCCGGCGACGGCACGCTCTCACCCCGGATAACCCGCCGACTCATCACCCTGGTCGCCGGCGATCCCGAGGCCGCCACCCGACGGGACCAGGCACGGCAGCGGCTCGCCGCACTGACACCGCGGGAACGCGAGGTCGCCGCCGCGGTCGCCGGCGGATCCTCCAACGCCGAGATCGCAGCCCGGCTGCACATGAGCCTGGCCACCGTCAAAGCCCACGTCTCACGGCTGCTAGTCAAGCTCGATGCCGCCAACCGCGTCCAGATCGCCCTCCTCGTGCAAGACACCGCAGCCAGCCGCCCACGCTGATCTATAACACACGATCAGCCCCGCGGAAATGGCCGATCTGTGCGCCATCAGGACTCAGCGCGCAGATGCCGCCAGGTGTAAAGATTCGGCAGGGAGGATGGGGATAGTACTTCCGGCCCGGCTTGCACGGTTTTGCGGTGGTGCGGGCGTAGGGTCGGGGGCCTGGGTCCCGGCCTGACCTCCGAATCGGCTGACGCCCTCGCGGGCTGTCCTTCTAACGATTTGCCGGCCGGGTCCCAGGTTTATGGCAACTGCCGGCGTGCCGGTCTGATCTGCCCGTCCTGTGCAAGAGGCCGGGGTTCACAGGTCCGACGGCCAGCGGGTGCGTGCCACCCCTTCAACCAGAGAAAAGGGATGGCATGACCATCGTAGAGACACGCGTCATTACCGGCGGCGTGGACACCCACGCCGATATGCATGTCGCCGCCGCGCTGGATCCCATCGGCGGGCTGCTCGGCGCCGGGGAGTTCCCGGTCACCCCGGCCGGCTACACCCGCCTGCTCGGCTGGCTGAGCGGGTTCGGGACCGTCGCCCTGGCCGGCGTAGAGGGGACCGGCAGCTACGGCGCAGGCCTGGCCCGCCACATCACCGCGGCCGGCGTCCGGGTCGTCGAGGCAGCCCGTTCGGACCGCCAGGACCGCCGCCGTCAGGGCAAGTCCGACCCGCTGGATGCGGTCAGCGCTGCCCGGGCTGCCCAGTCGGGCCGGGCTCACGGCGCGCCGAAGGGCCGCGACGGCGCCGTGGAGGCGATCCGCACGCTGATGGTCGCCAAGCGCAGCGCCCGCTCCGAACGGACCCAGACCATCAACCAGGCCCGGTCCCTGATCGTGACCGGGCCCGGTGACCTGCGCACGCGGTTTGCCCGGCACACGGTCACCGCCCTGGTCAGCGAGCTGGCGGCGCTGCGCCCCCGGCCCGGCGGTGCTGTCAGCTATGCCACCCGCATCGCGCTGCGGGAGCTAGGGCGGCGCGCTGAGTTCCCCGGCGGCCAGCTCGAGCGCCTGGATGAGCTCATCGTCCCCCTGGTGACCGCCCGCGCCCCGGACCTGCTCGCGTTGCACGGCGTCGGCCCGGACACCGCCGCGCTCCTGCTGATCGCAGCGGGCGATCATCCCGCGCGGCTGCGCTCCGAGGCAGCCTGGGCGCACCTGTGCGCTGTCGCCCCCATCCCGGCATCGCCGGGGAAAGTCACCCGCCACCGTCTCAACCCCGGCGGCAACCGCGAGGCCAGCCATGCCCGGTGGAGGATCGTGATCACCCGGATGAGCTCCCATGCCCCGACGCGGGCCTACGTCGAGCGGCGCAGTGAGCAAGGCCTGCCGGAGAAGGAGATCATCCGCTGCCTCAAGCGTTACGTCGCCCGCGAGGTCTACCGCCACCTCCGCGCCGCCGACGGCTAACACCCAGACCCCGGGGACGGCCTGACCCGCTAACCGGCTGCCGCATCCATGCTGGCCTGCTAACGATTCGTCGGCCGTCCCCGGCCCCGTTCCGCCTTGCTGGGCGTGACCTCATAAGAGCTTTCCCTCACCCGAGTGGACCTTCCCTGTCTTGTCCGCAACCCAGCAAACTAGCCCTTCCTCTATCCTTTTCAGCACCCAGAAATGAGATCAGAAAATGCCCCGCGAATTCCTTGACAAGACATAGGAGCATCGTTATGCGCGGTTTGATCCCTAGCGTATCTTTCGTTCGTCACGGTGCGTCATTCCCGACCCTCCGCAGGGGCAGCTGGTTGGGCTGGCTGATCAAGTGAGTGGTCGGCGGCGGCCGGTCTTCGGGCCGCGGGCAGCACGCCTGGTCCGAGGCGCAGGCGCGCTGGCTGACCGGCTACGGCGGCCAACGGTACGGCGGCAGCGCGCGCGGCGCGCGGGCCCGCCGCCACTACGACCTCATCATGAAGGACTGACCCCCACAGCAGACCCCGCAGTCGGCTCACCATGCACCCGCTTGGTCTGAATATTTATGCGTCCAGCCCTGCACTGAGAATGCGCGCTTCTGCCGCCGATCGGGTCGCGGTTCTTCTGTCGGCGCCGGTCGCCGAATGCCGACTATATCGGCAAAGCGGCTAGTCGTCGTCTCCTGCGGTTTGGTCGCTGGGAACGGCGAGCCCGACGCCTTCGCCTGATTCTCGTACCGTCTGCTCCGTACGGGCGGCACCGGGGTGACCGGGGACTTGCCCGCCTGTAGGGACACCCGTCAAGTCGGCGCCTGGCTCGACATCGAACGCCAGTCCTTCCGGGCGCTCGGCCTTGTCGGACGGCACGACCGGTAGAGGAGCAGGATTCTGGTAGCGGTCGGCTGCTGTGCCAGCCTCGTTCTGATCAGTCATGAGTAATCAACTCTCCTCACCATGAAACGGCCGTATACCCGCCAAACGACCGCCGAAACGGCCCAGTTCTGAGGCCGGCGCTGCTGGCGAGGTTCCGGCCTGTCCTGGCAGCACTGATCGAGATGTCGCCGCTGATGACGTGGCGTGGTGGCGATGCGGGCCGGCCCCGTGATCCGGGCAGTGGACAGCGACCCGCTGCTGTGGGCCCGGGACTACCCCGGTGCCGTCATGCCGCTGCCAGCGGAAGGCTGGGAACTAGCCGACGCTATCCAGGTCAGCGACCATACGGGACGACGGCTCGTTGTTATCCCCTGTGGACCGCTGCCGAAGGCAGGAGCGACCTGACGCTGGAAGCCACGGTCGAGAACCGCGCCGAAAGCCCCGTCGTGGAGGTAGACAACATCCACGTGCTGTAGCTGTCCGTCCCTCCGGTGCGATGACGGTGAGGGGGGACCTGGCTGCTCCGGGGCGCCCTCAGCTGCCGCCGTGGCCGTGCCGCGATGCCGCCGGTCCCGGCGGGTCAAGCTCGCCGGCTGACCGTGACCGGGTTTCCAAGTCCGCGGCCATGCGCCGGCAGCCCGGAAGTGCCGGGATCTCGTCATGGAGAACAGGATCCCGTCATGGGATGAGTGAGGGCGAGGCTGCCGGGCGCGTCCCGTGGCCCTTTCCGGGCGCCAGCATCCCCGAGGGCCTCGGCGCTGTCATCCAGCGGACGGCGCTGACCGGCAGGCTGCCCGCGCGGCTTGCCATAGCGACGATGAGAACTACTGGTGCGCCCGGCGATGACGTGAACGACCCGGACGTCGACGGAGCATCGGTCATCGCGCACATGATGCACCTGGTCGCCCGGGATTGTTCAGTAGTGAACTGGCGTCGGTGCCGCAGGGATGGGCTGCCGTGCGTGCCGGCCTTGGACAGCCATGGGAACGGTTCCCGCATCAGTACCCCGGCGGGTGACCGAGCGGGGACGCTGACAGCGGCCCGGACACCGCAGCCGGCTTATCGTCCGGTTATGCCGCGGGCCGGGTGCGGGCGCGGATCGGTGTGCCTGCTGGCAGTGGCCTCAGGTAGCAGGCTGGGTGGGCGGTTCACAGGGGCAGGAGGTCCTGGGCGAGGGCCTTCTTGAGCTGCCATTGGTTGTGCGGGAACGTCTGGCCGGGGAACCCGCCGCGGCTGAAGGCGTGGTTGAGGTAGGAGACGAAGGGCATCGTGGTCTCGGCGGCGAACAGCCCGTCGGCGCAGCCGTCCGGGAGGATCAGGCCGTACGGCGGGCCGCCGCTGACATTCTCCTTGATCAGCCGGTCCGGAGCCAGCGGGAGCACGAACAGCCCGGCCTCCTCTGGGTCCCGCGCGGCCCGCTGGCGCCATGCTTCGTGCTCACCGTCGAAGTAGCGGCTGATCGGCTCGCCGGGGTAGCGGGTGCCTTGTGCCTCGATTACCAGCGGGTCAGCCGATGCCGACGCGGCCCACTGCGGGTGGGTGCCGACCAGCCAGACGTCCCCGACCAGCCGCACCCAGGACAGCAGGGTCATGGACACCGGTCCGAACCGTTCGGCCAGCCACTGCGCGTGCGCTCTGGCCCCGGCGGCCGGCGGGAGGACGTGCGGTGTCACGGGATCTTGCGCATCATCGCTGGCGTGAAAGCGGTATCCGGCGGCGGTGAGCCGCCTGATGATCACCTCGACGTTGCGGCGGGCCCGCCAGGCCATCTCATCGCACACAGCCTGGGCCTGTTCTCTCAGGCCGGGCTCCCGGACCGCCGCACCGAGCTGGCGCAGCTCGTGCCAGACCTGGTCACGCTGTCCCGCACGGTAACGATCAAGCCAATCCGACGCCGGCGCCATGCCGACATCATGCCGCAGCCCAACCGCGCCACACCAAGCGGCTATCCGCCCATGGAAACACCATGCCGCGGATAACACGCACACTCCCGCCGTTCTGTTCGTCAGCGTGGTCGCCGATAGGAAGACCCGGCGCCGCACCGAATTGGGTGATCTGTGTCCCGCTGCGGGCAGCGGCGGCCGGCGCCTGGATCTGCCGAGGAGCGTGCGTCCTGTCGCGGGCGTTTAAGGCGCACAAATCGCCGATACGGCTGCGCGAAGGACGCTATGGTCCGTGAAGTCCTGACCGGCGGCGGACTGACCGAGGCAGAGCGGGCCTCCGTCGACGTTCATCAGTTTGCCCTCACCTGATGAGGTTCCCAGATAGCAGCCCCGGCAACGCACTACGGTATCTGGCCGCGGCAGGAGCGTGGCGTGCCCTGCAGGGCAAGCCAGATGTGGGCGTTCTGTGAGCGGTGCAGGCGTCGCTGGCCGGCTGTGCCGTATTTGTCTCGATGTGCCTTCCCGTCCATGGCATGATCTAAGCCATCGACGTTCAAGGAGGCGGCATGACCGGACCGGGTCGGCCGAAGGGCCAGATGCCGGCAGACATACGCACGGATGTCGCCCATCCGGCGCGGGTGTACGACTACTGGCTGGGCGGCAAGGACAACTTCGCCGCCGACCGGGCAGCCGCCGAGCAGGTGATGCAGGTGATGCCTGAGATCCTGGACACGGTGCGCGGTAACCGCCAGTTCATGGTGCGCGCGGTCCGGTTCCTGCGCGACGCCGGGATCCGCCAGTTCCTCGACATCGGCAGCGGGCTGCCGAGCCGCCCTAACGTGCACGAGATCGCTCAGGCGGGAGACGCCGGCGCGCGCGTGGTGTACGTGGACCACGACCCTGTGGTGTATTCGCACGCGGGCGCAATGACCGCCAAGATCGACGGCACCGGCGTGGTCTGGGGCGATCTGCGCGACGCCGAGAAGGTGATGTCCGGTGCCGCCGGGTTGCTCGACTTCACCCAGCCGGTCGGCTTGCTGTTCGTCGGCTGCCTGCATCACATCCCCGATTCCGACGACCCGGCCGGTGTCGTGGCTCGGTACCTGGCGGCGCTGGCCCCCGGCGGCTACCTGGTCATCTCGCATGCCACCGATGAATTTTCGCCCGAAAAGATGCAGGCCAACGCCGGCGTCGCCGACAACAGCGGCACCATGCTCATCCCCCGCAGCAGGGACGCGATCTTGCGCATGTTCAACGGGCAGGAGCTAGTCGATCCCGGGCTGGTCCTGGTCTCACGCTGGCGGCCCGACGGGGACCGCCCGGACCCGAACGCCGACCGGGCCTGGGTCTACGGCGGCGTGGCCGGGGTCGCCTGACGCGGACGCCGCGTGCCACCAGCGGACGCAGGCAGAATGCCGGGGTGCTGGCCGTAACCGTAGTCTGGCCACCGTCACCGGCACTGCGGCATGCCGGGTTGAGACGGCAGGCAACTCAATCCGCTAACCGCCGATATGATCGGCGATCTGGTCGACCTAGTTGCCGCCCTTTTGCCGCGCCGAACGGGGTGATATGTGTGCGGTCGGCCATACGCATGGCAGGGCAGGCATGGCTCACCGGCGTCTGACGCTGCGATGAGGGCGCAGCGCGGGGACCTCAGGTGACAACGGAGAGGACTGCTCCGGCCAGGTGGTGGCGTCAGCTGCCCTGTACGGCGGTCAGTATGAGATCGATGGTCTCCTGCGGGTGGCTGATGAAGGCCACGTGGGAGCAGCTGACCTCGACCGTGTGCGCGCCGGCCCGGGCCGCCATCGCCCGCTCCGCCACCGGCGGGATCGCGTTGTCGTTGCTGGCGACCATGTACCAGCTCGGCAGCGTCTTCCAGCCTGCCGGGCCTGATGGCGTGCCCAGGCACGCCAGCGTCACGGGCCGCTGGCTCACGGCCATCACGGCCGCCAGCGCATCCGGCAGGTCGGCGCAGAACTGCTCGTGGAAGAACTCGGGGTTGATATAGGCGTCGCCGTCTCCGTCGGGCATGCCAGGGTAGGGACGCACCACGAGGTGGCCGGCCAGGTCGTTCGATGCTCCATCCAGCGCGCCGGCCGCGGCCAGCGTCTCGCCCTCGTCGGGCGCGTACGCCGCGATATAAACCAGGGCGCGGACGTTCGGCGCGCCGACGCTCGCGTTGGTGATCACCGAGCCGCCGTAGGAGTGCCCGACGAGCACGACCGGGCCCTCGATCGTGCTGAGGAAAGTGCGCACGTAGTCGCCATCGCTGATCACGCCCCGCAGAGGATTCGCTGGCGCGTACGCGTGGTACCCCAGCGCGGACAAGCGCTGGATGACTTCTGACCATCCAGAGGCATCGGCGAACGCACCGTGAATCAGGACGATGGTCGGCTTTGCGTCTGGCTCCATCGTGACCCCCGTGACCAGTAGGCAATCGATTATGGACAGCATTGCGCCTGAGCGCGCTGGCTGTACATACCAGCATCGCTGACGCTTGCCGCGTCTGCACTTCGAGCATCATGCTGATCACGTTGCGTAATCAACCCTCGTCTGGAGCGACGCGCACACTGCCGCCGTTCGGGCCCGGTAGCAGGTCTCCGGGACCACCGGCGTTCGGCAGGCAGATCAGGCGGATCTGCGTGCCGTCGGGCACGCGGCCGGCACGACTTACCCGTCGCGCCGAGTCTGATGCGAGGCACTGCGAGGGTGCCTGGTGCGGCGGTCTGCGCGATGTCCGGTTCCGGCCGGGGAGGTGTGCGGGTGGCGGCGGGAGCCCTGGAGCCGGCCGCAGCGAGGAGGACCACGGTTCAGCGTCCCGGGCGGTCAGCGGGCGGGGGTGACGCCGAAGATCCAGGTGATGCCGAAGCGGTCGGTGAGCATGCCGTAGGGCGGTGCCGGGGACTGGGCGGTCACCAGCGGTGCGATCACGGTGGCGCCGGCGGCGAGCTTGTCCCACAGCACGCTGATCTCGTCGGCGGTGTCGCCGTTGAGCAGCAGGAAGAACGGCTCGTCGTGGGTCAGGCCGCCGGCGCGGCGGGCGGTCTGCGCCGAAGATCCGCCGATGCCGCCGCCGGTGCCGCCGAACACGTCGTAGGCGGCCACGCGGAAACCGCTGCCCCCAGTGACCACCCCGAAGGCGACGCGGTCGGCGTCGGGTGAGTCCGCGGCGACCGGGCCGAACGTGACGGGCCCTCCGGCGGGGTCGTCCTGGGGGACGCCGAACTGCCCGTAGGTAGCGATCATCAGCTGGCCGCCGAAGACCGCGTGGTAGAACTCCAGGGCCTGGCGGGCGCCGCCGCGGAAGTTGAGGTGGGGGGTGTTGGTGATGCTCATCGGGAATCTCCCTTGGGTTCACTGGATTTACCGGGGACGGACGTCCGGCCGGATGCCCACCGGCCCCCGCGCAGGGCGGGAATGATGACGCCGTCGAGCAGGGCGAGGGAGAACTCGCGGGTGATCGGTTCTTGCTGTACCGCCCGGCTGATGCACATCATCGGGATGACCTGGGCGAGTGCCTCGATGTCGGCCGGGGGGAACTCGCCGCGGTCCACGGCGCGCTGCATCAGGACCCGGTTCGCCTCGATCCAGGGACCGATCCCCGCTTTGGTGGCGGCGTCCGCGAGGCGCTTGTCGGTCCGGGCCACCATCAGCAGGCCGATCAGGGCCTGCAGCCGCACCTGCTGATCGGCGGGGGTGTCCGGGACGAAAAGGGCGATGACGTCTTCGCGGAAGCTGCCGGTGTCGGGCAGGCGGTCCAGGCCGGCGTCGGTCTCGCTCAGCCGCGCCGCGGCGGCGAGCACCAGGTCCGCCTTGGCCGCCCAGCGCCGGTACACCGTCGCTCTCGCCGCCCCGGCCCGTGCGGCCACCATGTCGATGGTCATGCCCTCATACCCTGCCTCCGCCAGGACCGCCAGCGCCGCGTCGAGGATCGGCGCATCGCGGGAGCGGTCGCGCTTGCGGCCCACCCGCGCGGGCCGCTCCTTAGGGGGCGCTTCGTCGCTCATACTCGAAACGATACTTAACGATATCGATATTCACAAGTATCGAGATTTACGAGTTCACTAGTGTGGGCCAAGCCAGCGAGGAAGGCGGCGAAGAGTGGCGAGACGAACCATTTCGGTGCGGCAGCGGCGGCAGGCCATGGTGCGACTGCACCACCTCAGCGGCGACGCTGCGACCCCGGAAGCGGCGACCCGCGCCGTGGTCGCGCTGCACGCAACCGACCCGGCCTCGGTCTACCTCTCGGTCCTCGCCCGCAGCACCACATCGACCCTGGCCGACGTGTCGGCCGCGATGTACGAGCGGCGCACCCTGGTGCGCTGGATGGCCATGCGGCGCACCTTGTTCCTCCTGCCCCGCGCCGACGTCCCGGTCGTCCAGTCGGCGGTCAGCACCCCGCTCGCCGCCGTGCTGCGCCGGCGCCTGGTCAGCCAGCTCAAGCACAACGGCACCGATCCGCCCGTCGACGGTGACCTGGAGACGTGGCTCTCCCGCCTGCAAGGACAGGTGGAGCAGGTCTTGCGCGTCCGGGGCAGCGCCACCGGCGCCGAGCTAGCCGCAGATGTGCCGGCGCTGCGGACCTTCATCCCGCCCCGCGCGGCCTCGGACCGCCCGCAGAACGTCACCTCCGCCCTGCTGACCATGATGAGCGCCCAGGGCCGCATCATCCGCGGCACCCCGACCGGCCCCTGGACCAGCCGCCACCACCGTTGGGAGCCTGTCGAACACTGGTGGCCAGACGGCCTGCCCGAGCTAACCGCCGACGACTCGCAGCGAGAACTCGCCCGGCGCTGGCTTACCCGGTTCGGGCCGGCGACGGCCGAGGACCTGCAGTGGTGGACCGGATGGAACCAGGCCACCCTCCGGCACGCGCTCCGCGAGCTTCCCGTCGAGGAAGTCGCCCTGCACGGCAGCACAGGCATCGCTCTGGCCAGCGACGACCCCGGCGATGCCGCGACGGCCCCGCCAGCCGCTGCGCTGCTGCCCGCTCTCGACCCCACCCCCATGGGCTGGAAACGACGCGACTGGTTCTTCGGCATCCCCCAGCACTATGTGTTCGACAACCGCGGCAACATCGGTCCCACTCTCTGGTGGGACGGCGAGATCATCGGCTCCTGGGCCGTCACCTCCGCAGGCCAGATCCGAACGGCGGTGCTCGCAGACCGCGGCGCCGCCGCACGCTCCGCCGTCCAGGACACCGCAGCGCGGCTGGAAGCACGACTGCAGGGAACCGCGATTACTCCCGCGATCCGCACACCCGCGGAACGCGAACTCGCCGAGGGAATTGCCGAGCCGCCTGCAGAATCCTGACATCGGCTGATCCCTCATCCGACAACGCGCCCGAACGAAAGATATGCGCGTCGCGTGTGCCGCTTGTAACTGACGGTTCTCAAGCGCCGAATCGGCAGGGCCGCGCGCCTCGCCTAACCGCAGCACGTCTTGTGGATACACCTCACCAGGCACCACACCCGGGGGCGCCAGGACCGTGGGGACCGGGAGCCCGGCTGCGGACGGATGGAGCACCATGTTCTCGGCGGCCTGCTCCATTGCCGGACGCATGCCGGCTGCGGCAGACGCATACGGATCGTTCGGGATGAGGTTGCCGGGTTTGTCTTGCTTGATGGTGAGCGCGACGCCGCCGCCGAAGACGGTTCCCGCCTCCAGCCAGAGCCTGGGGTCCGGTGGCGCCGGGGGGCCGATGACGAGCCGGACCGTGACGACCGCTGCGGTAAAGGTGCCCGCCACCGGGATCATCGAGCCGCTGGCCGTGACCTGGGCCTCGGGGCTGCCGTCAACGGAGACGAGCGCGACCGCCCCGCCGTGGACCAGGATCGCGACCTCCTCGCCGGATGTCACCCCGGCGCAGGCCCACGCGGGACGCCCCCGGTGCTCTGCGGCAGCGCGCGTTCCGGCCAGCACGAGGGCGGCCCCGTCACCGTTCGCGTAGGCGACCGCGGTCAGCGCGGTCAGCAGGGGGTCGGGCCCGGGGTCCGTGCCGCCGGTCAGCGCGACGAGGTGACCGCGCCGCGCGACGAGGCCCCGGCCGGCCAGCGGGACGCATCCGGTGATGTTCATGAGGCTCACTTACAGGTAAGGAGGCGGACTGGGCTGATATCGCCCCGGGCGTAAGGTCTGGAAGGTCGCTGCGGCGTGACGGGCCCCCGGTACCCCGCAGGTTCCACTTGAAACCGCTAACCAGTTCGGGCAGGCGGTCGAAGGCTGGCTCTCGGCTGTGCCCTGGACCTCCACGAAGCGGCCGCCGCCGGTGCAGACGACGTTCATGTCGGTCTCGGCCTTGACGTCTTCCTCGTTGTCGAGTTTGGGCAGGAGCACGCCACCGGCGATGCCGACGCTGACCACGGCGACTGTGCTGGTGAGCGGCTGGGCCTCGGACCCGATGGTGTCCCGCACGATCGAAGCGTTGGCTGCTGATGCACCGGCAGCGTTGAAGGCGATCGGCACCACGGCCCCAGCGAAAGGCTCGGGCTGTGGTGCCGGGTCGCGAGATGGGTCAGCCGCGGATGGCGGTGGTTTCGCGGGTGAACTGGCGGTGGCCGATCAGCTTGTAGGCCAGACGAGCTGGGGCCGGCACGACCTGCAGGAACCTCTGCCGTTCCGCCTCATCGGTTTCCTCGGTGATGTGGCCGAGGATGACCAGCCGCCGCGTGACCGGAATCGCGCTCATGCCGTGCTTGCCGAGCGCGTCCCATTCCCCTTGCGTCAGCGTGACCGAGACGATCGGGAGCAGTTTCTGCTCCTCCTCAGCCAGGTGATCGGTCAGTGCCGGCATCGTGGCGTCGATGAGGGCCGCCATCCGCTCGCCGGCGGCGGCGTCCGCGCTCGCTGTCCACGCCGGCAGCTCCGCGCTGATGGCCGCGACGGCGTCGTTGACCTGCGCGTGCTGCGCATCCATCCGGTCCATCAGCTCCGGGTCGAGCGCAGCTCGCTCGCGCAGCAAGGGAAAGAGCAGCTCATCCTCGCCGGTGTGGTGCGTGTGGAGGAAGTCCAGCATCTCCCGGGCGTGCGCGCCGATGACCCTGGAGCGCGCACGGTCATTGGCCGCGGAGCGGAACAGCCGGGGGAGCTGACCGAACTCGCGCCGGATGACGCGGTGGATCAGAACCATCTCGTGGGTATCGACGCCGGGTCCGGAGGTGCTCACCGTGACTCCTCGATCGTCGCGGCATTCTGGACGGCTTCGTGTGCCGTGGTTGCTGGCCGGCCGATGAGCTTCACCAGATCGTCGCTATCGGTGAACAACTCTCCGCGAGCCAGGCCGGCATCGGCGTCGGCGACGGCGGCGGCCATCTCTGGCGGCAGCCCCGCAGCGGTCAGGGCGCCGGTGTAGTCAGCGACCGACATGTCCTGGTAGGCGATGTGGGTGCCGAGGACGTCGCTGATCGTGGCGGCGAGTTCGGTCAGGGTGAACGGCGTTCCGCCCAGCTCGTAGGTCGCTCCGAGGTGCCCGTCTTGCGTCAGCACCGCGGCGGCGGCCGCCGCGTAGTCGCGTCGGCTGGCCGCGCTGACGAGACCGTCGTGCGCGCTGCCCAGCAATGCGTGGTACTGGGTGATCATCGGGAGCTGGTCGGTGTAATTCTCCAAGTACCATCCGTTGCGCAGGATGACGAACGGCGAACCGCTGTCACGCAGGTAGTCCTCGGTGCGGCGATGTTCGTCAGCGAGCATCATCTGCGCGGTCGAGGCGTTGACGATGCTGGTGTACACGATCCTGGACACACCCGCCCGGGCCGCCGCGTCGATGGCGTTGCGGGCGTTGTCGAACCGCTCCCCGACCGTCGGCGTCGAGACCAGCACCATCGCTTCGGCGCCTGCGAACGCCTCGTCGAGCGTGCCCGGGTCGGCGAAGTCCGCGCGCCGCGCCGTGACCCCGTTCTGCGCGAGGTCGGTGAGTTTGTCAACATCACGGCCGGTGGCCACGATCTGCGCCGGCGACGTTCCGGCGGCGAGGAGTTGATCGACGACGAGCCGGCCGAGGTGGCCTGATGCTCCGGTGATGACAGTGGACATGGTGTTTCCCTTCGATAGGGGTGCGGCGTGAGTGAAGATCGCCGGTGCCCGCGGTGAGGTGTTCCCGGCATCGGTGAGGCGGTAGCGCAGGTCTGCACCACCCGCCCGCCGCCGGAAAATCGTCAGGAACATTTACTAAATTAATCAATGTTGCTGACTATGTCAAGGCGGAGGCGAAGCTGCCGGCGACCGCTGGCCCCGGCGGCTCCGGGCGAAGGGAAATCAGGGGCGGACGACTCGGCGCGGCCGGGTTTACCGCGCGTAGGGGTCGGTGATCTCGCGGAGCTGATCCAGGATCTGGTGCAGCAACGTGAAGTTGCGGGTGCCCAGGTAGGCCTTCCACTCCGAGAAGATCTCGTCGAGTGTCGCCGTGGCTACCTCGACCGCCCGCCGGCCGCGTTGCTCGATCACGATCACCCGGGCGCGGCCATCCATGGGGTCGGGTACCCGGCGGATATAGCCGAGGCGCTCCAGCTGATCGACCATCACGCCGGCGCTCTGCTTGCTCATTTGTGCCTGCTCAGCGAGGTCTGTAAGGCGCGAGCCGCCCGGGGCGATGCGTTGAAACAGCCGGCACTGGGCGAGGGTCCAGTCGTCGAACCCGGCATCCTGGAGGGCCCGGAAAACCCGGTCCTCGGTGTACCGGTACGGGATGAGCAACGACACCCCTAGATCAACCCGCTGCTCGTCGTCCATGCCGCCCTCGGCTCCCATCGCCCACCTGATCCCCGCGAGGTTCACACCCTACGCCAACGCTGCCGAGCCAGATCGCCGCCGACCCGGCCACGGCGGCACGTGCGCAGCGCCGCGCTCGCCGCGTTCCGGACGCGGCCTCTGCCCCTCAGCGGCTTGGCCCCCGTCGCTGCCGTCATCGGTGCCTCTGTACGACTACAGTAGTAAATATACCTGACTAGTGTGGGCGTCGATGGGGACGGGCGGCCAAGGACTGCTCACATCCAGAGAAGACAAAGTAGAGAACATAGGTAGCGCCATGACATCAACATCAAGCCTGGCCGGCAAGCGGGTCCTGGTCACCGGCGGCAGCCGCGGAATCGTCGCCGCGATCGTACGGCGGCTCACCTCCCAGGGAGCCACAGCCGCGGTGAACTATCGATCCGATCGGGCGCCGCCGATGCGCTCGCCGGCGAACTCCGCGACAACGGGTGTGCCGCGTCGGCTTTCCCGGCCGATGTCAGCGACGCGGCGCAGACCCACGAGCTGGCCGGCACGGTCGTATCCGAGTTCGGCGGCTCGGATCTGCTGGTCAGCAACGCCGGGTCGAGCACTTCGGAGCGCTGGAAACCATCACCCAGGCCGACTTCGATCGCCTCTTCCAGACCAACGTAGCAGGACAACCCGGAATGGTTGTTCTGTGCTCGGGGATGAAGCTGCGCGGTTTCGTCACGTTCGGGCTGCGCCGGCCCTTCATTGACCGGACCGGGAGGGCTAGAGTTCTGGGTAGGTGATGGGAGTGTTCCCGTTTGGGCCCGAGGGCAGTCCGGGGCCGGACGTCATCGGTACCGCTGGTGCGGACCGGCCCCCTCCGCGCTGGCCGCGATACGTCATAGCTGGCGGCGTGCTCGCGCTCGCCGGGGTCATCGCCGCGGTATCGATCGTGCCGCTACAGCGGCATGCCGCTGCTAGGCGGCCTGGCGGCGTTACCGCCAGCCCGGCCGGACCCGCGCCTCCCGCGCCCGGCGCGGTGCCATCTCAGGCCTGGGTTAACTCGCTGAACATCGCCACCTGGCCGATGCCGGGGTCAGGGGGAGATAGCGGCATGTTCGCGGGCGGTGTGGCCGGGAACAGCGGCTGGGAGCTCACGGTACGGGACGTCGCGCGGCCGGGCCAGCGGTGCGCGGCGGCGGTCGTGCTCGAGCTGTTCGGCTCGGATGCGCACCCGATCCAGGAGGCGTACCCGATATCGCCCCGCCCGGCGTCGCGGACCCCGGCCGGCGATCTGGCATTCATCGCGCTCGGCGCGCGGTCTCCTGGCGCGGGTGTCGGGTTTATCCGGCTTGGCGCCCCGGCCGTGCAGGCGTGGGCTGATCCGGGGCGTATCGGAGGACTTGAGATCAGCGTGCCTTTCCTGACGGTGCGCGCATGCGGTCAGCGGTACTACCTGGCCGGCTTCGCGTACCCGCTCGCCGGCACGCTCGACGTCTTCGTGGCGGCGAACAGCGCCAGCCCGGTTCACTATCTCGTGCCAGCACGGCTCTCGCGCCCGGGGGCACCCAGGGTATGGCAGAGCACCGGATAGGCCGCTAACGCGGCTCCTGCACGCGTGCTGGCAACTCCGGCAGCCGTTGTCGTTCCGTCCGATCCCCGTGGTCCCCAGAGCCGCCATTCGCGGTCAGGACGTCCTGGTCAATGATGAAGCGGACCGCAGCGGTGAAGTCGTCCTCATGGATCCACGACACATACTGCCCGCCGCCGGCGACCGGGCCGCCCAGTCCCAGGCGCGTTATGCGCGACAGCACGTCGAACACCCCGCCCCTATCGGGGGTCATCACCATCGCGGCCCGCAGCGCGACCTTGCGGGTCGCCGGGACCTTCGCCTCCTCCAGCTCGCTCCCACGCCCGGGCTATGCCAACGCTGAACGCCCAGTAACCGGGGACGCCTTCCTCCCAGCCGCCGATCACGCCCGTGACCTCGTCGTTAGGAGCCTCGCGGGCATCCGCGTAAATGGTCCGCGGTGCTCATCTGCAGACAGGCGCGCGGCGGGCGGCTCGCGGCGGCGGTGGCCTGGCCCACCATCCGCGCCGAGCGCACCCGTGAGCGCATCATCTCGGTCAGGTTCCCTTGGTGTAGCGGCAGCTGACGCTGCGCCCGGCGAGGTTGATGACGACGTCGCTGCCGTCTATCTCGCGCGCCCACGGCCCCCAGCCGCTCCCCGTCCCAGGAGACCAGCCCCACCCCGCCGGCCCGCCGCGTGAGCACCACGACCTCATGCCCGCCGCCCCGCAGCGCCCGCCCCAGCGCAGTGCCCACCTGTCCTGTCCCGCCAGGAATCACGACCCTCACCAGTGCACCCTAACCGGGCCGTCCCGGCATCCAGGAAGTCCACACCCTAGCGCGCCGAGCCGAGAGCCCCCTGGCCCAGCCAGTCATGCCTGTAGGCGGAGCAGTCCACCAACAGCTTGAGCAAACACGCCGGGGTCGGCGATCCGTCGCCGGGACTGGATCACGCTCTTGCTACATTACGTGAACAACCCTCTCGACGGCTCACGACCAATAACCGCCTGATCGGCAATGTTGCTGGCCGACATGGCTGGCTGCAGTGCGCATATCTCAATGCTCTGCACTCTGCTACGCCCACCCCTGTCCAAACCCATGGGCGCGATGTGCGGCCAGGTGCTGGCGAGCTGGGTTAACCCGTGGTGCGGCGACGGGACCGCGTGGCAGGGTGCTGGTGTGGCGATCGACGACTTCCCCCGCCAGCTGGCCAGCACTAAGTACTTCACGCTCGGCATTCCGCACGCGGTGACAGTCTCCCAGGATGGCGGGCGCGTGCTGTTTCTCCGCACCCGGGGCGGTGAAGACCCGGTCACGTGCCTTTGGGGGCTGGACCTGGCCGACGGCGCGGGGGACGGCGGCGGAGTCCGCGAGCGGCTTATCATCGATCCGGCGGCGTCGTGGCCCTTCGGTCCTGGCGATATGCCCGAGGCTGAGCGCTTCCGGCGGGAACGGGCGCGCGAGCGCGCGGCCGGGATCGTGGCCTACTCGGCCGACGCGGACTGCCGGACGGTCGTGTTCGCGCTGGACGGGCGGCTGTGGGTGCTGGGCCTTGGCGACGACCCGCGCGCGCCGGCCGGCGTCCCGGAACCGGTGCCTGCCGCTGGCGCGGCCACGGACCCGCGGATCGACCCTGCGGGCAGCGCGTGGCCTACGTCACCGGCGGCGCGCTACACGTGACCGAACTGGCCGACGGGACAGGCCGCCTGCTGGCCGCCCCGGAGCACGACGAGGTTTCCTACGGCCTGGCGGAGCATGTCGCGGCCGAGTCCATGCTCAGGTTCCGCGGCTACTGGTGGGCTCCCGACGGCCGGCGGCTGCTGGCTGCGCGGGTCGACAATTCTCCCGTCCGGCGCTGGTGGATCGCAGACCCCGCTGATCCGGAGCGAGCGCCGCGCGCGGTCAGGTACCCGGCGGCCGGCACCGCCAACGCGGAGGTCACCCTGCACGTGCTGCGGCTTGACGGGACCAGGACCGAGGTCACGTGGGACCGCAGCGCATACGAGTACCTGGCGGCCGCGGAGTGGGACTCCCAGGGGCCGCTGCTCAGCGTGCAGAGCCGGGACCAGCGGACCGTCATGGTGCTGGCTGCCGACGCCGACACGGGACAGACAACGCTCCTGCACACCGAGCGCGACGACGCCTGGGTCGAGCTAGCGCCCGGCACTCCGGCGCGGACTAGCGCCGGGGACCTGGTCACCGTGTCCGACCGGGGCGGCTCACGCCGTCTGGTGGTCGGCGGCGCTGCCGTCACGCCGGACGGGCTGCACGTCGGCTCGGTCGCCGGAACCGACGGCGAGGCCGCCTACTTCACCGCCACCGATGAACACGACCCGACCGAACGGCATCTGTGGCGGTATGACCGGGGGCAGGGCCTGTCGCGGTGCAGTGCGGACTCTGGCGTGCACGACGGCGCGGCGGCCGGCGGCACCGTCGTCGTGCTCTCGCGCACCGAAGGGGGCAGCGCCGCAGCGGTCGCCTGGCGCGACGGGAGCCGGGCAGCCATCGCCAGCCTCGAAGCCGAACCATTGCTCAAGCCGCGGATCACGTGGCTGACTGCCGGCGCCAGAAAGCTGCGCGCTGCCCTGCTGCTGCCGTCGTGGTACCAGCCGGGAACGCGGCTCCCCGTGCTGTTGAGCCCGTACGGCGGCCCATTCATGCAGCGGGTGGTCCGCGCGCGTGACGCGGCGTTCTGCGTGGAACAGTGGTTCGCCGAGCAGGGCTTCGCCGTCCTGGTCATTGACGGGCGCGGCACGCCCGGTCGCGGGCCGCAATGGTCGAAGGCCGTGTTCGGTGACACCTTGGCCGCGCCGCTGGACGATCAGGTGGACGCGCTCGACGCGATCTCCGCTCAGTTCCCCGACTTGGACCGGGGGCGGGTGGGGATCCGCGGCTGGTCCTACGGCGGGGCGCTCGCGGCCATCGCCGTGATCCGCCGCCCCGACGTGTTCCACGCGGCCGTTTCCGGGGCCGCGCCGCACGATCAGCGGCTCTACGATACGCACTGGCGGGAGCGGTTCCTCGGCCTGCCTCAGCAGAACCCGGAAGGATACGACCGGTCCTCCACCATCACCGAGGCCGCCAGCCTGACCAGGCCGCTGCTGCTGATCCACGGGATGGCCGACGACAACGTGGTAGTGGCGCACACGCTCCGGATGTCGGCGGCGCTGCTCGCGGCCGGCCGGCCACACCAGGTCCTGCCGCTGTCCGGCGCCACCCACATGGCGGCCGACGCTCTCGACCAGCTGCCGCTGCACGAGCTCGCGTTCCTCGCCCGGTCACTTGGCGTCGCCCGGCCTGACGCAGACTTACGGTGACAACGCGCCCCTACAGGTCAGCAGACGCGCCTTCGTAACCGCTCCCACCGGTCCCGTCTGCGGCCGGTCGCGTCCTTGCCACCGCCCCTCGACACCGAATCGTGGGCAAAGTCAGGTTAGGGGTGTTCGGCGCGGCGGCGGGCATATGCGGCCCGGGAGGCGCCGGGGCGCTCGCGCCAGGTGCAAACGCCCGGCATCAATGCTCAGCCGACGGCGAGCGCATTGTCGACCCAGGTCCGCAGGGTGGCCAGGGGGATGGCGCCGGTCTGCCGGGCGGCTACCTGCCCGGAGCGCAAGATCAGCAAGGTCGGGATGGCCTGGACTCCGAAACGCTGCGAGATCTGCGGCGAGGTATCGACGTTCACCTTGACCAGCTTGACCTTGCCGGCCAGGTCGCGGGCGAGCTGCTCGAGCGCGGGGCTGACCATGCGGCAGGGCCCGCACCACGGGGCCCACAAGTCGACGACGACCGGGAGCTTGGCGGCCTCGGCCACCTCGGCGAAGGTGGCGTCGTCAGCGTCGGCGATCCACGGCAGCGGCTGATGGCACTTGCCGCAGCGGGGCGTCCCGGCCGCTGCGGTCGGGACCCGGTTAGCGGTGCCGCAGTGCCCGCACCGGATAACAACCCCGTCTGTCATGGCTCCATTATCCCCGCCTGCGCAGCGCCGTCACCGACCGCTTCCCGGATCCTCCGGCGTCACTCTCCGTGAGGAATGGTCGGGCTAATTAACGCACCCGAGCCGCCGTTCGGCTCGGCAATCCCGGCACCCTGGTGATCATGCTTCCGGTGCTGAACTGGACGTTCGGCGCGGGCCAGACCGGGGGTACAGCCGGTCAGGTCCGGCCCGGGTGGACGTAGATGTAGGCCGCGGTAATCCCGCTGACGTCGCGCAGGAAAAGAGCGATGGGGCGGGCCGTTTATCCACTATTTGAAGAACACTCTTCAGTTTGCGGATAGCTGACCTTGGGCCTGTCTGGCTCTCGCCTCGGATAGCCGTGCCCGGCTTCGGAGCATCGCTTTGCGGATCTCTGCGGCCACCACGATCGACAGGGCCACGGCGGTGTAGATCAGCCACTGCCGGACGTCGAAGCCTGACGGTCTTCAGCACGGTCTGAAGGATACCCAGGACGGTGGACAGGACCAGGAGGACAAAGGACCCGCTGGTCGTGATGACGAACGTCTTGTCGGAGAAGGTGTCGAGGGAGAACGGCCAGACCTACTGGCTCACCGGCCCGGCGCTGATCTCCTACTACGACGTCGCCTGGATCACCGACGATGTCCCGTCACTCCTCGGCCGCCCCGCCTGCTCCTTTGGGGAGTTCGCGACCGACTATGCCACCGCATTCTCGTAGGCCCGCGGGTGCCAGCCTCTCGGAAGAGCCTGGAGGCACCAACCAAGGGCGCGTAGCAGGCGAAAGCTAGAGGTCGATGACGACCTTGCCATGCACGTGCCGGCCGGCCTGAAGCTCGACCGCGGCGCGGATCTGCTCGACCGGGAAAGTTGCCGCGATGGGCACGCGGAGCTGGCCCGCCGCGACCAGGCGGGCAACCTCCTCGATGGCGCCGGGTGCGGCATTAGCGCCGTTCGCCGGCGTGATCCCGTCGACCTGGGCAGCGATGGTGGTGACGCGGTCGTCCGGCACGCCAAGTTCTCGTGCCGCCTGCACCGTGTCCGTCCCGTAGAGGTCGATCGCCGCAGTGACGCCGCCGGGAGCCAGGGCACGGAGCCGGCCGACGAGGCCGTCCCCGTAGGCGACCGGCTCGGCCCCGAGGGCGCGCAGGGCATCGGCCGAGGTCGCCGACCCCGTTCCGATCACTCGCGCGCCCGCGAGCCGGGCGAGCTGCACGGTGAACACGCCGACCCCGCCTCCCGCGCCGCCGACGAGCAGCGTGTCGCCCGGACCGGGTTTGACGACGGCGAGGGCAGCGGCGGCCGTGCCCCCTGCTATGGCAAGGGTGGCGGCGGTACGGTCGTCGACGCCGTCGGGGGTATGGTGCGCGGCGCCGCCCGCCGCGATGGTCCCTGTCACGTCTATGACGACGTAGTCGGCGACCGCGCGGGACAGGGCGCCGCCGAACACCCGGTCGCCGGCCGCGAACTCGGTCACGCCGTCACCGGCCTGGTCGACGACCCCGGCATAGTCGGTTCCGAACCCGGAGGGCAGGCTCAAGCCGAACCGGGTGGCGGTCTCTGCGCCGGAGGTCATGAACCAGTCCATCGGGTTCAGCCCGGCCGCGGTGACTCGCACGCGGATCTGCCCCGGGCCGGCCTGCGGTGCGGGTACCTGGCGAAGGTTCAGGACCTCGGGGCCGCCGAACGACTCGAGCTGGACCGCTCTGCTCGTGGTCGCCGGCGTGCTGACGCCCGGTTGCTGCATGCTCGGTTGTCTCCTTTGGCGGCGAATGAAAGGAGCGGAAATGGACTATGCTCCGTTTACGCACCTCGAACCGCTTCGGCCGGCCCCGAGCCGTCAATGCGCGCGATCGCACGCGAAGCCGGGGTCGGCATCGCCACGCTCTACCGGCATTTCCCCACCCGCGAGTCTCTGGTTGAGGCGGTTTACCGCGATCAGGTCGCGGGACTCACCGACGGCGCCCGCGAGCTGCTCGCCCAGCTTTCCCCGCCCGCGGCGCTGCGGTGCTGGATGGACCTGTTCGGGGACTGGATCGCGACCAAGAACGGCATGCTCGACACACTGCTCGCGATGATCGAATCGGGCGAGATCGCCCATGCCCAGACGCAGACCGAGCTGCTCGCAGCTATCGATGACATCCTCAACGCCGGCCGCGCGACGGGCGAGCTCCGCGTCGACGTCACCGCCGAGGACATCGCTGCCAGCCTCATCGGCATCTTCACCGTGGCCCACCCGCCCGAGCACGGCGCCAGGGCAAATCGCCTGCTGAACATCCTGATGGATGGCCTCCGACCTGTACCCTGACCGCTCAGCTGCCATGTTCCGGGCACGAGCGTGCGTGTCCGCCTGCCCCCGTCCCCGGTCGCCTGCGCCGGCAGCGGCGCCACCACGTCTCGCTGCCCGGAGGATCACCCCGCGGTGGCCGTCGAGGTCAACGGCGGCTGCGGCCGACCATGTACGGCGATTTTAGGTCAATGCAGTCTGCCGCCACCGTGAGCGCAGTGACGGCCGTTCAGGATGCCGGGGTGTAGTTGAGCATCCAGCGGATGCCGTAGCGGTCGAGGGTGACGCCCCAGTAGGCACCCCACGGCATGTCGGCCATCGGAGATCCTTCCGAGCCGTCCTCGGATAGGGCGCCGTACAGGCGGTCGGCCTCTTCTCTGCTGTCTACGTCGAGGCAGAGGGTGGTGTTATTGCCGATACGGGTCTCCTGACCCATCGACTGCAGCATGTCCGTCGCCATCAGCAGGTGGCCGCTGATGATCGGGAGCTCAGCGTGCAGCACGAGGTTCCGATCTTCGGCGGGCAGCTGGCCGGGCCCGACGGCGGGCATGTCCGAGTAGCGGCTGAGCGTGGTGACCTCAGTGCCGAAGGTCTTGGCGTAGAAGGCGAACGCCTCCTCAGCCTGGCCCTGGAAGTTGAGGTATGTGTTGACTCGTGCCATGGATGGCTCCTTCGCCGGGGACGCCCCTGGGCGCCCGCCTCATCGTCTGCCAGCTCAGACGTCCGGTTGGCCGGAAATTCATCGCCGTCCGGACGCTGTCGGGCAAAGGCCAGGTCGCGGCGCACGATCGGCGGTGGAACAGGGGCTCGGTCGTAACACCATCGCCGTCGATCGAGGGCGGCGGCGGCCGCCCATCAGCGCAGGCCGGCGGCTGCCACGTACCTTGATGGTGTAGAGACTGGTTAGCTCTCTTACCCGGAGGTGGGTGCATGATCTGGCCTGACGCTGAGCGGCTGGTCGAAGAATTCAGCCGGGACCGGGGTGAGCCGCCACCGCAGTGCCGCCGCGTGCTGGTCACGTTCGCCCGGTGGCTGGACCAGCGGGCGAAAGGGAGGCCAGCCGAAGAAGATCCGGGCCGGTGCTGACCCGGTAGCGTCATTCTTCCCGCCGCCACCGCGGCCTGACGGCGCTAGGCCTCGAATGCCTGAAGGTGCGAACAACGGGAGGCGTATAAGCCGCAGACGATGGGGTACGCGAACCGCGGGCCGCGATGAGCGGCCTGCATTCCGTAACCGAAGGCGCAGGACAATTCGCTTAAGGAGCACCTACATCACGTACACCATGCGAGCAGCGGTCTTCGGCGGAACGGTCCCGGACCGCCCGGCCGACTGCGGTCGGCTGAGCGGGACGGTCCCGGACGTGCGGTGGGACCCATGACCACCGCACCCCGGAACGGCGCTCACCCGGCGGCGCGACTCCCCGGGCCGGTGGAGGAAGTCGACGCGAGCCCGGAGGGCCCGGATGTCGGCGCGTTCTTCGACTTGGACGGGACGCTGGTGGCCGGATACACCGCCACCGCTCAGACCAGGGACCGGCTGCGCCGCCGGGACCTCCGGGTGCTCGAGTTCCTGACGATCGTGCAGCTCGCGGTGCGGTTCCGGCTCGGACGGCGGACCTTCGAGACCCTGATCGAGGGCAGCGCCCTCACCGTCAAGAGGCGGCGGGCCGCAGATATCGACGAGATGGGCGAGCGGATTTTCCGGCAGTCCGTGGCGGACCTGATCTACCCGGAGATGCACGAGCTGGTCCGGGCCCACCAGCGTCGCGGCCACACCGTGGTGCTGAGCTCGTCCGCACTGACCAATCAGGTGGCGCCGGTGGCACGCTACCTCGGCATCGAGTACATCGTGTGCAACCGGCTGGTGTCCGACGAGCAGGGGATACTGACCGGCGAGGTCGAGCAGCCGGTGGTGTGGGGCCCTACCAAGGCCAGCGGCGTGCAGGAGTTCGCCGCCGAGCATCAGGTTGACCTTGCGGCGAGCTACTTCTACGCGGACGGTGACGAGGACCTCAGCCTGATGTGCCTAGTCGGCCATCCGCGGCCGACCAATCCGGGCCGCTTGATGATCAAGGTGGCGGTCCGTCGCGGCTGGCCCATCATGGTGTTCGGCAGCCGGGGCAGCGGCGGCCCGCTCGGGCTGGCCCGCCGGCTGGCTAGCATCAGCTCCCTCGGCCCGCTGGGCGTCGCCGCACTGGGCGTCGGGCTGGTGCGGCGGAACAAGCGGGCCGGGGTCAACTTCCTCACCAGGTTCTGGCCGGGGACGGTCCTCGCGCTGAGCGGTGTCAAGCTGAACGTGACGGGCGCGGAGCACCTGACCGAGCGGCGGCCCGCCGTGTACCTGTTCAATCTGCGCAGCAGCGTCGACGTGTTCCTGGTGGCCGCGCTGGTCAAGGACAACTGGACCGGAGTCGCCAGTAAGGAACTTCAGAGCAGCCGTGTGTTCGGCCAGCTCGGGAAGCTGCTCGACGCCGCGTTCGTCGACCGTGAGGACCCGGGGACGACCGTCGCCGCCCTCAAGCCCCTGGAGGAGGCTTTTCGCAAGGGGCTGTCGATTCTGATTGCCCCGGAAGGGACACGGGTGGACACCCGGTCGGTGGGCCCGTTCAAGAAGAGGGCCTTCCTGATCGCCATGGCGACTGGCCTGCCGGTCGTCCCGATCGTGATCAGGAACTCCGAGGCGGTCGCGGGCCGCAACGCGGTCAAGCTCCATCCGGGTACCGTCGACATCGCGGTGCTGCCGCCGGTCAGCGTCAAGAACTGGACGCTGCGGAACATGCGGAGGCGGATCGAGCAAATCCGGACCTCTTACCTGGAGACCCTGGCCGAGTGGCCGGCGGCGGAGCCTGACAACTGCGAATAGTGTCGTCCGATCATGATGGTTCACGAGGCTGACGGGTGCCGTGGTGGTGGTGCGCTCGTTCTCACCGGCCATGATGGCCCATTCGCGGGTGACGAGCAGTTCCGCCATTTCCGGGGCGGTCCCCGCCTTGACCAGGTGCTGGCCCCAGGCCGCCGGGTCGCCCAGGACGCGGACGGCCACCTCGGCCGTGTCGTCGGGGTGGCTGAGGGCGACCCGGCCGGTGTCGGCCAGGCCGGCGCGGTGCAGACCGTCGGTGTAGGCGCCGATCGGGCCACCGCGTTCGGCGCCGCCCCGCAGGTAGAGCAGCGGCGTGCCGGCCGGGCCTCTGGATGCGGCCTCCCGGTTGATCCGCCGATACCAGGCAGATCGATCGCGACGACCCGGTGCGAGCGCGGCGAGCGGGGTGAGCTTGCGCCAGGTGACCCAGGATTCGGGCCAGCCGTGCAACAGCAGCGGTGCTGGCGCGCCGGCTGGACCGGCCGTCACCGCGTGGATCGACGTACCGTCCACGGTCACCTGCGCATGCCGAAGCCAGGGGGCGAAGCACCAGCCTGATGCCATCGATTGCTTCGAAGGTGCGCCAAGGGCGGCCGGCCGTTCGCTGGGCCGGGCCCTATAGGCTCGGCACCATGTCGGCCGATGATCTGCCAGTCGTGGAGTTCGCCTTCCCCGGACCGTTGCGCGACCAGCTCGTCGCCGCGATCCTGGCGGGTGAGAAGACTACGACAAGCGCGCTGGTCGTAGACTATGAGCACGAGAACGAGCCGCTGCCGGCGCCTGGGCTGCGCCAGGTTGTGGTCGACTCTTCCGGCCACCCGGTCGCGGTTATCGAAACGACCGAGGTGCGGGTAATGCGTCTGGCCGATGTAGATATCGACCACGCGCTGGGCGAGGGCGAAGGATTTACCTCTGTCGCGGAGTGGCGGGCCGGTCATGAGCAATTCTGGCACTCGGCCGAGACGCGCCAGGCTCTTGGTGATCCTGCTTTCACGGTCAGCGATGACACTCTTGTCATAGCGACAGAATTCCGGCTCGTACCAGGCTGAAACCCAGACTCAGGCGTGAGCCGCCCCGCGGCGGAGGATGTCCTGGACGAAGGCCGTTTTGGACTGCGTGTAGGCGTCCCTGTCCCCGCGGAACCGCTCGGCCAGGTTGTGCTTGAGCCGTGCATATTCGGCGCGGGCTTGGCGATGGGAGCGCAGGTAATCGCGGAACCGCAGTTCGTCGTGGAAGCGGGCAGAGGTAACGGGGACTAGGTGGAGGTGGTGGGTGCGGCGGCTTGGGTGAGGCTTGCAGAACCAGTGCATCTCCTCGGCACGGTAGGGGGCGTACAGGTAGCCGAGCGGGGCCACCAGGCCGATACAGGGGCGCGTACTCCCCAGATCTCTGACGCCGACCAGAATGTCGATGATGGGTTTGGAGTCCAGTCCGGGAACAGACGTGCTGCCCACATGGTGGATGCCGCCTGCGGCGAACTCTCCGAGCGCTTGTTGCAGCAGGTGCCGCTCGTCGTCGAACCGGGTCAGCCATTCCGGGTCATACGGCCAGACCTGCACAGGCTCGTCAGCATCGTCCCATGGGCGTTCCTCGCTGCTTCTACTGCCCACTCCATGACGATATCTGAGCCCACGAATCGTGCCCCGAGACGCGCCTTCCGCTAGCGGGCGGGCAGCCGGCCATCGGCACCGGACGCCGCTTCGGCTGCTCCCAGCAGGAAAGTGCAATATCTTTGCCCTGGCAAGCAACCTCTGGGGCATTCCGAAGTTCTTTGTATATGGACACAGCCAAGGCGGAGACTCCGCCGCGGTCGCACTCGGCGGCGTACGCGGTGACGGCGCTCTATGAGGCGCATGCCATTGGACTGGTGCGGCTGGCGGTCATCATGACCGGCGACCAGGGCAGCGCGGAAGACATCGTGCAGGACGCTTTCCTTGGCCTTTACCGCCGCTGGGACCGCCTGACCGACCTGCCGCAACCCCTCGCGTACCTGCGCGCCAGCGTGCTCAACGGCTGCCGCACGGCGCTGCGCCGCCGGTCCCGGGCGGACCGCCGCTGGCAACGCCTCAGCGAGGTTCCGAGCGAGTCCGCCGAGGCACGCGCGCTGCTGTCCGAGGAACAGCAGGCCGTCGCGCGGGCGATCAGGGACCTGCCGGACCGCCAGCGCGAGGCCCTGGTGCTCCGTTACTACCTCGACATGTCCGAGGCAGAAACGGCGGAGGCCATGCAGGTCAGCCGCGGCACCGTCAAGTCCGCGACGTCCCGGGCGCTGGCCTCGATCGGACGGCGTATGAAGGAAGGGCAGTCATGACACAAACCGAGGACTTCGTGCGGTCCACGACACGCGCGCTGGCTGGGACCGTCCGCGCTGTCCGGCCGCTTCCTCCGCTTCCGGAGGCGCCCTCGCGCCATGAGGTCACCCCCGGGCACCGGACCCGGCCGGCCTGGGTCGCGCCGCTGGCCGCCGCCGCCGCGATCATCGTCATCGCGGGGGGCGGTGTGGTCGCCAGTTCCTTGCTCGCCAAGCCCGGAACACCCCGGCCCAGCGCTTCCGGTTCGCCCACCCGCGGAGCCTCCTCAGCCTCCGCGGCCGGCTCTATACGGGTGTCCCGCCCTATTACGTGGCGGTCGCGGACTCGTCACTTACGGTCGTACGGGCCACCTGGACCGGGACTACACTCGCCAGGGTCACGACGAGGACGCCGGTGGCCGGCGTGGCCGGGGCTGCCGACGGCCGGACGTTCGTCCTTGACGAACAGCGGTCGATCATGGGGGGCCAGGTGACGTGGGTGGGCCAGCCGACGTTCTACCTGCTACGGCTAACCGCGTCCGGAACCGAGCAATCTCTCACCCGGCTCACGGTACCGGCGATCCCGAACGGCACCGTGGTGTCGGGCCTCGCGTTGTCCCCCGACGGCAGCAAGCTCGCCGTCGACGTGGACTCCGACGGCTGGCCTCAGGCGCGGTTCATGGAGATCATGACCTACACGCTGGCCACCGGCGCGTTCCGTTCCTGGACCACGAGCGGGGTGACCAACGCGGATGCTCCCTCCGGGTTCACCGGGTCGGGTGCGGACGGCGCCCAGAGCATCTCGTGGACGGCGGACTCCCGCACGCTTGCGTTCGGTGTAGAGAACATGTCCTCCAGTGGCGTGCGCCTGCTCGACACCGCCGCTGGCGGAACCGACCTGATGGCGGACAGCCGGCTCGCCGTCGAGCAGAGCTTCAGGGATCAGGGCCGCAGCCTGAAGGACGCCGCGCCACCTTACTATTTCGTCTCGTGCACAACGGCTGCGATGATCTCGATGGACGGCTCTGCGATCGTCTGCGGTTACTCAACGACCATCGGGAAGACCACGACGATGGGATTCGCCCAGTACTCGACCGGGACCGGGAAGATGAGTCACGTCGGCGGCCTAGTCCATTTCGAGGGCCAGGCACCTATCGGCATCTCCCTGTACTGGGTCAACTCGACGGGCAAGACCGCGATCGGGACCAGCGAGACGACCAGCGGAGGGCGCGTCGGCGTGCTGAGCGGCGATACGTTCACGCCATTGCCGGGGGTCACGGGCTTCGCCGCCATCGCCTGGTAAGGCCTGGCCGCGATGACTCGCACCCGCAGGAGTGACGGCAGATTCAGCGTGGCTCACCTGTCCGCTGGCTAGCTGGGGAGGGATACCGGCGTCAGCGCGGGGTACGCGTTCTGGGCGAGCGTGAGTGCCTGCTGAGAGAACCAGGCGCCCGCGGCCGGGTCGGTGAAGACCGAGGCGGTCGGCTAGGCTCCAGAGCGGGTCGAAGGTCTGGAAGGTCGGGCTGGAACTGCTCGGCCATCCCGCAATTGGCGGCGTGTCGGCGGCGTCATCCCAACTGCGGACACCGCCCGCGGCGTCGCACTGCCCGTCTGACTGACCCGGCGTCTTAACCCACAGGTAGGCGTCGAGCAACGGTGGGCTGGCGGGAAGATAGCTGTCGAGCGAGCCCAGATTGACGCCGGTGGCAGCGGTCGGCTTGATGCCAAGGCCCGCGCTCGGAGGGTTGCACCAGTCGCCGCTCGCCAGGTTGCTGGTGACGCTGCCCGGCTGGTCGTAGGGCGCGGCCGCGTAGCTCTGCATGCTGTCCGGGCCGAGGCCGTTACGGCTGGTGTCGACGATGAAGTGAGTGGTCGGCACCGTGCTGCCCAGGGCGTTGGCGTAGCTGGCGTCGATGCCGGAGACATTAAGGTCCGCGGTGGTGCTGGTCTCACTCCAGGCGCTGTACGGACTCAGCGCCACGCCGTTGTAGGGACCGACCAGCGAGGCGATGTCGGTTCCCGGGGCGCCGCCATTCCAGTACTGGCTGGCGCAGCCGCCGGGCGGCGAGGTCGCGGGAGAGGCCGGGGGCGCGAAGGCACCGGTCGGCGTGGATGTTCCCGTGAACGTGGCGACGGCGGCGAGCGCGTCAGCCGGGGTTTGGGCCTCGTTCACGGTCGCGTAGGCGATGCACGAGGACACCCAGGTGCCGTAGTAGTCGCTGTTGGTGTCGTACTGGTAGTTAGAGACGTTGAGGAAGAAGCCCTGAGTCTGCTGGACGTCCGCGGCGGTCAGTGTCTCCGCCATGCCGCCAGCGTTCTGCCAGGCACTGTTTCCGGCATCGAGGTAAAGACTGATGTCCGGGTCCTCTTCCAAGGTGGACACCGCGTAGCGGACGTCGTCGACCCGGGTGGTGTTGGTGACGTCCGGGAAGTCTGCCGCGTACGTGGAGCCGCAGTAGCCCGGAAGGTTGGCCAGAGCGTCGGGCTCTTCGAGCACCACGGCCCTGGCGCCGCCCAAGGCCCCGCCGATGGCGTCGATCCAGGCATCGTACGCGGCGTCAGTCGGCGCCCCGCCTGCCGAGTACTCAGAGCAGTCGCGCCCGGGAATGTTGTAGGCGACGAAGATCGGGACCGCGTTCTCCAGCCTGGCGGCGGCCAAGGTGAGACGGACCTGCCGCGTGACGTCGGCGTCGGCCTGTTCCCAGCCCAGATTGCCTGGCTCGGCTGCCTGCGCGGCGGTCTCGCCGTCGAGCCAGACCGCGGAAGGCACCGCCTCCATGGCGGTGATGAGGCCCGCGTTCTTCAGCTGGCCGCTCTTAACGAGCTGCAGGATCTGCTGCACCGAGCCCTGAGCTGGTGGCGGCACGTAAAAGCGGGTGTTCGCGGCAAACGTGTGGTTTGCCGGTGCCTGGGTCGCCGCGGAGGCGAATCCGGGCGCGAGCGCCAGGCCCGCTGAGCCCATCACGATTGTGGTCAGGCCGGCGAGATGCCGCCGGAGAGTACGTCGTTGCACTACGGCTCCTGATGGCGGGCGGGAGGTCAATAGTGGAAGCGCTCCCACAGCATTCGAGTCTGTTTGATAGTGCGCGCTGGGACATTTGTCTGTCAATAGCCGAAATCTTCCGGGTAGTACTGGAAGCGCTTCCAGGACTGATGCTGGTACGCTGACCGCTCGGAGCGCACAGCGCGCACCAACCGCCGCGCTCCTCACGCACTGCTGCCGGTGTCCCGTGCGAACGTGGTGGCCAGAGCCGTTCGGCCTGGGCGGCGACATGCGCCTATGACGAGTTCAGCCGCCGGTTTCGATCAGCGTCGCGACTACGCCGCCTTCGTCGTCCGCCTGCCCCACGGCGGTGCACACCTGGCTGCTTCCGCAGGACACTCCCGCCAGCTGGCCGCCGGTGCTGGGGTTCGGGCTGGCCTCCAGGCTCCACGCCGTGCCATCCCAGGCTTCGACCACTGTTTGCGGCTGGCCGAAGGTGCTGACGTTGCTCGACGTGTACCAGCCGACGGCGGTGCACGAGGTCGCCGATGCGCATGACACGCTGGTCAGCTGGCTTCCCTGCGTTGAACTGGGATTGGGGGTGGACTGAACGGTCCAAGCGGACCCGTCCCATGATTCGGCCACCGTGCCCTCCTGGCCGTTATCGGGAACTTGGCCGACCGCCTCACAGGAGCTGGCTGTGGTGCACGAGACGGCGCTGAGGGCAGTATTGGCCGGCCCGGCAACGGCCTGGGTCGTCCACGAGGTGCCATTCCACACCGCCGCCTGCGAGCCGTTAGCTCCGGAGCCGACCGCTTCGCAGAAGGTGGCCGACAGGCAGGAAATCGAGCCGACGTAGGTGAGTCCCGTTACGGCAGGACCCGCCGACCACGATGTTCCGTCCCAGGTGTCCACGTGCCCGTAGGCATCAGCCGCTAGGCAAAAGCTGGCGCTGGCGCAGGACACCACCTGCGGATCAACGTCCGAAGCCCCTGGTCGTGTCTGGAGCGTCCACGACGTCCCGTTCCACATCAGGGCCAGGGCGCCGGTTGGCCCGGCCCCGACCGCTTCGCAGAACTGTGCAGAGACGCAAGAGACCTGGTAGAGCGAATTATCATCGGGCGAACCGTACGGGTTCGCCGGGTCGGAAGTCGATTGAATCGTCCACTTCTGGCCATTCCACGTTTCCGCGAGGAAGTCTTGGTTGTCCGCGCTGTCGAAATGCGTGCCGACCGCTTCGCAGAAGGTCGCCGATACGCAGGAGACCCCGCTCAGCACGTTGTAGGTGGCGCCGGGGGGTGTGACTGCTTGCTGAAGCTGCCAGGCGTCCCCGTTCCAGTCCTCGGCCAACGCCTTCGGGTCGTTCGAAGTCACCTGCACTTCGAAGTAGCCGCCTGCCTCGCAGGAGCTCACCGATACGCAGGAGACCGCGTTCATGTGCGCGAATGTGCTCTTGGCCGGATTCGGGGCGGCCTGCGAGGTCCAGGCTGAGCCGTCCCACTGGATGGCTACCGGGACAACATTCGGGTTGTCGTTGTATTCGCCGACCGCCTCGCAGAACCTCCGTGACGTGCACGACACGCCTTGCAGGGCTCCGGAGCCGGCCGAATCCGGGATCGTCTGCGCTGTCCAGGCCGACCCGTTCCAGCTGTACGCCGAGCCTAGACCGACCGCCTCGCAGAAGTTCGCGGCGGTACACGACACCGAGTTCACGGCAGCATTCGTCGACGGCACAGTCTGCAGCTGCCACGAGCTACCGTTCCACTGCTCAGCCAGCGCCACGGCGGAATTTGCCCCGTAACCGGCCCACGCCACGCAGAACTTCGGCGAGGAGCATGAGACCGTGTTGAACTGCTCGGAATCGAAGTCGTTGGGGTCAGGGTTTACCGTCGACTGCAGGCTCCATGAGGTTCCGTTCCACCTGGCCGCGAACGTGTCGTTGAGGCCTGTGTCAACGTCGGAGTAGCCCCCCACCGCCTCGCAGAAACGCGGCGATGTGCACGACACCCCAGTTAGCTGCCAGCCAGAGGAGCCGGCCGGCGTCGGGAACGACTGCCACGTCCACTGCTGCCCGTTCCACGTCTCGGCCATGCCTGCCTGGGTGAAGCCCGACTGGTAATTACCGACCGCTACGCAGAAGCCGGCTGACGGGCACGACACCCCGAGCAGGGTCGGCGCGACCGAGGACGTGGTGTCACCGGCCGGGTTCGGCGTCGCCTGCCGTTGCCAGCTGGTCCCGTTCCACCTCTCCGCGAGGGTGACATGGATACCCGAGGTGTTGAGGTCGGTTCCGACCGCGGTGCACGCCGTGGCAGCGGAACAGGAGACGGATTCGACGTTGCCGCCCGACAGCGTCACGTTCGCCGACTTCGCGATTGTCCAGGTAGGGTCGGCGGCCTGGGCGCCGGCAGCGCTCGCGCCCACCATGATAACGACCAGCGGTGCAGCTACCATCGCTGCCTTGAGGCAGCCCGCAACAGGGCAGATTTTGCGCCATCTCATGGTGTCTCCCGCTCTGCGGCCAGTTCGCTTCGAAGCGCTATTTTCGCTTCGCCACGCCACAAGAGTAAGTATTTTTTACCATTTAGTACCGATGTGATCAATCCGGTACCTCTATGCGGCGGAGTACCGTGTCCGATAGCCGCAGGCCCTCATGCTCTCGCCATAGGAATGACCACTGGAACGCTTTTCTTTGCTCCACCTTTGGAAAAGATGGCTCTCCCGGCCGAGGCGGCTTAGTTGATCTTGATTCCCTGGTTTGAGGCGCGGCCGGTGCCGGCGGCCAGGGGTGCGGGCCAGGCGGCGGGATCGACCGGGTCGGACGGAGCGGCGCGGCAGATGACGTAGTGGCGCGGGGTGATGGCCGCGGGGTGGTCCGCCAGGACGGCCATGCAGCGGGCGTGCGCCTGTTCCGGCGTGCGGACGGCGTCGGTGGCGGCCAGGCAGGCGACCAGCGGGCGGCCGCCGGCCGAAGCGAACACCCGCGCCGCCGCGGGCGCGACGGCCTCCTCCACCAGGAGCTGGACGGCGGCCACGTCGACCCAGCAGTGGTCGACCAGGATCCGGTCCGGGGTGCCGGCGAGGGGTTCCAGCGCGATGATCTCGGGCATCAGGGCGCCGGGGACGTCGCCGCGCGCGGCGGCGACCAGCAGGCGTTCGACGGCCAGCAGCACCGACTCCAGCTCGGCCCGCGGCACCAGGCGCGCCGCCACACGTCCAGCCGCAGGCAGCCGTCGATCTGGTTGAGGCGGAACTGGACCTGAGTTCCGCTGAATGGCATCGGGCGCCACGTCAGCTCGGTCTGGGCGAGCGCGGCGTCGATCTCCTCGGGCTGGAACCTGACGCCCGCGGTGAATCCGGACCACGACTCAGGGACGAGGCTGTTGAACAACGGGTCGTAGTTGAAACGCAGGCCCCGTTCTTCCTTGATCAGTTTGTCCATGGCGTCCTGCTTGGCCGCGTCGTACCTGCCGTGCCGGCTCGCCTCCATCACCGTGGTCCAGGTGTGGCCGGCCAGCTCGTCGAAGCTTCTTCCGCCGATCTCGACGGTGGCGCCGGACGCCCCGACCAGGGTGCCGACGTAGTTCACCAGGTGGCGCTCGAACCGGTTGCTGACCAGCACGGGGAACACCAGCTCCCGGTAGCTGGCGCGGCGGGCGACCACGGCGCAGATGGCTGCCAGCACGATGCTGGACCGGCTGGTCCGGGTGCGCGCCGCGACCCGCCGCACGGCCATCGCGGCGGCCACCGACGACAGCTCCACCACCAGCGACTCGCCGCCGGCCGGGTGCCCGGCAACGCGTACAGGCAGCGGGGGATCCGCCACGACTGCTCCCGCTGGTACTCCAGCGCCGCGTCGGCCCGGTGCCGTTCGGCTGGCGTCGCCTCCAGCTCGGCCTGGTCCAGCGGCTGGGAGCCGGGCTGGCCGGCCTGCCGTCGAGCGGGATCGCCCAGCAGGCCGGTGAACTCGCGCCTGACGATCTCGATCGCGCCGTGGTCCATGGTCAGGTGCGTGAACCGGGCGGCGCACGCGATGACCTGGTTGCCCGCCTCGGGAGCGATGGCCACCGCCATGCGCACCGGAGACCGTCCCGGATCGGGTGACTCGCGCAGCCACTGGACGAGCGCCCCGGCCACCGCGGGGCGGTCCGGCGGCCCCCACTGTCCCTCGCCGAGCGAACAGACTTCAAGCAGCTGGACGTCGGCTCCGGCGACCCGCTGGCGCGGCGGCTCGCCGGGGACGTAGGTGGTGCGCAGGCTCTCGTGCCGCGCGATCAGCACCGCGGCCGCCTCGGCCACGTCAGCGGCGGACACCGCTACCGGCACGGGGAGTTCGGCGCACAAGATCCCGAAAGGGTGGTCGGGTATCCGGCTCAGCCACACGTACATGTTGAGCTGGCCCAGGGTAAGCGGTCCCTCGCGGGCCCGCTCGCCGGCGAACTCGACCGGGATCGACCGCATCGGGGTCAGCCGCACGCGGCGCCGGCGGCGCTGACCGGTGTCGGTGCCGGTGCTCATCGCTGGTCAGCCGAGCAACTTACGGAACGCGCCGGCCAGGCGCCCGTCCGCGTCGCCCTCGTGTGCCCGCTGGACCGCGGTCGACGAATTCGGGTGCCACGTCCCGCGCGCCGTGCTCACTTTGCCTCCTCGGGTTCGGAGAATGAGTACATGCCTCCGTGAGCCATCTGTCGCCTGATGAATCCGAACGTATGTGGCCCACAGGCCCGAATGCTTACCCTGAGTTGCGGGAACGCTCCGATCGAGTGAGCCGCTAAACGCGCGCTCGTCCCGCGCCCGGCACCGGTTCGGCAGGCCAACCGCGGGGCGCTTCGGGCACCCGTGCCTATTCCGTAGCGCCAACTTCGTAGTGGTGCACGGTAAGGTCGCGCTCGATCAGGAACTGCTCGTCGTCCGGATAGAAGACGGCCTTCTCGATGTCCTGGCCGGCGAAGGCCTCGATTGCGGCCCGGGATTCCCAGAAGCTCACCGTGATGAACTCAGCTTGATCACCCTCCACACGCCAAAGCAGCCAGGCCCCGCAGTTGCCGGGGGTGCGCTGGTAGCCCTCGATGCCGGTCTTTTGCACATACGCCGCATAAGCGGGAGCGTCCTTCGCCCGGACTGCTCCGCGCCACGTTCGCGCGATCATCCCCCGATACTCGCACACGTGCGGACAGCGAAAACGACTCATAACCCCGAATCTGACCCACATCGAAGGACCATAGGTGTTGTTGGGGCAACCGCGATGGACCATCGGTGTCGCTGCGGAGCGGGACCGCCCGGCACGGGTGTGCCAGGCGAGGCGGGTGGTGTTCGCGGGATGCACCGAACCGCCCCGGAGTTCCGGAGGCTCCACTTCTTGAGAGGGTGGGGCAGGCTGGATGTCAGGCAGGGAGTGTCATGGTGCCGTTGCCGAGGATCGTGGCATGGCCGCTGACGACGACCTCGGTGATCCGGCCGTCGTGTTTGTGCGCGAGGCCCTCCAGGGCGCTGGGGCGCCCCATGGCCACGCCCTGGTCGATCTGAATCGCGGTAGGTGCCGTCCGGTTCCGGTGACCGATGGGCCAGGCTGGCGACCAGCGACGCGCACGCCGATCCGGTCGCGGGGTCCTCGTCCACGCCGACCCGCGGGGCGAAGAACCGGGCGTACAGGGGTGCTCCGTCGCGGTGGTCGCCAGCGAACAGGTACAACTCCGGCGACCAGCTGCCGGCCATCCCGGCCGCCCAGGCACCCTTGTCCAGCACGGCCCGGTCTACCAGGTCCCGGTCGGCCAGGCGCACGAAGCAGAACCTCAGCCCGACCCCGGCGTACCAGCACTCGGCGATAGCGTCCTGGTGCAACGTGAGGGCGTTGGCGACCGCGGCCGCGGGCGGCGCTTCTTCGGTGGTCTGGTAGCGCGGGGAGCGCAGGTGCAGGCTTATTTCCGGGCCGTCGACGGTGACCGTGACCGGGCCGATCCCCTCTTCGAACACGAACTGCCGGGCGGCCTGTGCCCCGTTCCTGCGGGCGAGGACGGCGGCGGTGCCCAGGGTGGGGTGACCAGCGAACGGCAGCTCCTGGCGCGGGGTGAAGATCCGGACCCGGCAGGTGCACGAGGGGTCGCTGGGCGGCAGCACGAAGGTGGTCTCCGAGAAGTTGAACTCCCGGGCTAGCCGCTGCATGGTCTCGTCGGCGATTCCGGCGGCATCGCGGAAAGACCGCCAGCTGGTTTCCGCCGAACGGCCGGTCGCTGAACACGTCGACCAGGCTGAAGTCGAACCCCATGGTTCAGCCCACCACCACATCCATCTCGACCGCCGCGCCCAGCGGCAGGGCGGCCACGCCGATCGCGGTGCGGGCCGGGTAAGGCTCGGTGAAGTGCCTGCGGTACGCCTCGTTCATCACGCCGAACTGCGACATGTCGGTCAGGTAGACGCCGACCCGGATCACGTCGTCCAGGTCCTTGCCGATCGCCGCCAGGGTCGCCGCGATGTTGCGCAGGATCTGGTCGGCCTGCTGGGCGACGTCGCCGTCGACCAGCTCGCCGGTGGCCGGGTCCTGGGCCACCTGCCCGGACAGGAAAAGCAGCCCGCCGCCGCGCACGGCCACCGAGAACGGCAGGCCCGATGGTGGCAGCTGGTCACTGGTAACGGCGTCACGTGTCATGGTCGGTGACTTCCTTTCCCCTATGTGCTGAGAGTGCTCCGGGCCCGGTCAGCTCGCCGCGGCCTCAAGCGCGGCGCTGACCACGTCCAGGCCAAGCTCAAGTTGGTCCGCTGGCTCGTAGCCCAGGCCAAGCCGGATGATGTGGGTGCTGTCGCCGAACCAGGGACCTGCGGCGATCTGCGTCCGCTGCCCCGCCAGGTGGGCGTGGAAGCGGTCGATGCCGGCCGGCCCGAAGCGGCCCGGGTCAAGCTGCATGCAGCAGAACGCCCCGGTCTCCGGGCGCAGCCAGTGCAGCCGGCCGGCCTGCGCCTTGATCCAGCGCTCGACGATGCCGCGGGACTCGGCCAGGACCGCGCCGCGTGCGGCCAGCACCTGCTCCGCCCGGGCAAGCACTTTGGCGGCGAGGAACTCCTCGATGGTCCCGCAGGCGACCGAGGAGTTGAACTTCGCCAGCCGGAGTTGCTCGTACAGCCCCCGGTCGGGCACGGTCAGCCAGCCGACGCGCAGGCCGGGCACACCGTAGGCCTTGGATAGCGAGGCGCAGGTGAGCAGGCGCGGCGACGCCCCGGCGAAGCTGGCGGCGGGCGGCGTGTCCCCGTAGGTGGCTTCCCGGAAGGTTTCGTCGATCAGCAGCAGGGCGTCCGGGCAGGTACGCGACATGGCGGCGAGCATCTGGTCCACCTCGCCCTCGGTGATCGGTCACGCCCGCCGGGTTCTGCGGCGAGGCGAACATGGCCAGCTGGGTCCGCGGCGATAGCCGGGCGGCGAACGCGCCGAGGTCGATGCGGTAGCCGTCCTCGAACCGGGATTGCACGGTCACCACGGGGGCGCCAAGGCCGCGCAGCGCGTCGAACGCCGGCGGGAAGCAGGGCCGCCCGACCAGGATCTCGCCGTCGCCGCACAGCAGGCCGACCAGGAACAGCGCCCCGGCCGCGCCCGGCCGTGATCAGCACCTGGTCATCGGGGATGCCAAGCCGGGCGGCCAGCAGGGCCGCGCAGCTCCGGGTCGCCGGCGGAGGTGCCATAGCCGAGGTTCACCTCGGCCAGGCCGGCCAGGCCGCCGGGGCCGAGCAGGTCGGCCACCGTCAGATCGCAGGCCATGCTCTCACCCAGGTAGTACCGCGGTTTCCCGTCGATCAGGGAGGTGATCGGGCTGGCCGGGAACTGCCGCATTGACCTGGTCCCCTCTGGCTGGCGGGTGGTTACCCGGTTATGTTCGCCGGGAGGGGGTGACGATGCCAGGGCCAATGCCGCAGAATTGGTTTGCAGATGGAGCCAATCGAGCTTGGTGAGCGCCTGGGCCGCTGGCCAGCGGGCCGGGGGCCGCTGCACGTGCTGCTGGCGGCGCGCCTGCGCCGGCTGATCGACGAGGGCGAACTGCCGCCCGGCGAGCCGCTGCCGCCCGACCGTGCCCTCGCCGCGGCGCTGGCGGTCGGCCGCAGCACCGTGGTCGCCGCCTACGACCTGCTGCGCCAGGACGAGCGGATCGTCCGGCGGCAGGGCAGCGGCACCCGGGTCGCCGGGCCCGAGCCCGGCGGCGTGCGCCGGACGACCAGCGCGCCGATCTTCCTGCACCTACTGGAGCCGGGCGACGGGGTGATCCCGCTCGCCTGCGCCGCACCCGACACCCCGCCGCCGGAACTGGCCGAGGCGTACGCCCGCATCGTGCCAGCCCTGGTCGACCCCGGCGACATCGGCTATTACCCGGCCGGCCACCCGGCGCTGCGCCGCGCGATCGCCGACCGCTACACCGGGCGCGGAATCCGCACCGGCCCGGAGCACATCCTGGTCACCGCCGGCGCCCAGCGGGCTCTGTCACTGCTCGCCCGCGCGCTGCTGGCACCGGGCGACCGGGTACTGGTGGAGGGACCCACCTACCCCGGCGCGCTGGAGGCGTTCCGGGAGCACGCAGCCGTGCCGCGTTCCCTGCCGGTCGGGCTCGGCAACCTGGCGGCAGCGCGCGAGCAGCACGCCGTCCTCGCCTACGTGATCTCGACCTTTCACAACCCGACCGGGTCGGTGCTGCCCCCGCTCGCCCGGCGGGCGCTGGTGCAGGCCACGGCGGCGGCCGGTGTCCCGCTGATCGACGACGAGGTGCTCAGCGACCTGGCGTTTCCCGGGGTGCAGGTGCCGCCGCCGCTGGCCGCCTACGCCGAGGGCGTGATCTCGGTCGGCTCGCTCAGCAAGAGCATCTGGGGCGGCCTGCGGATCGGGTGGGTGCGGGCCCCCGAGCCGCTGATCGCCCGGCTCGCCCGGCTGCTGGCCGTGCATGATCTCGGCGGGAACGTTCCGGCCCAGCTCGCCGCCGCCGAACTGGTGCCCCGCCTGGATGAGTTGTCCGCGCGCCAGGCCCCGGCCCGGCAGGCCCGCCACGACCACCTGCGCGCCGAACTGGCCCGTCACCTACCCAGCTGGGACGCGCCCGCGGTGCCCGGCGGGCAGATCCTGTGGGTGCGCCTGCCGCACGGCGACGGCACCTCGTTCGCGCAGACCGCGCTGCGCCACCGCGTCGCGATCCTGCCGGGCAGCGGCCTCGACGCCTCCGGGCAAAGCCAGGACTACCTGCGCCTGCACTTCGCCACCCGGGCAGATGACCTGACCGAGGCCGTCAAGCGGCTCGCCGGCGCATGGCGCGCCTACCGCCCGCCGCCGTCCCCCGCCATCTCACCCCCCGCCATATCCCTCTGACGGCGCAGCCATGACCGCCACGACCCAGCGTCAGCGGTTGTGCCGCTCAGGTGCCGCAGTAGGTGACGTATGGGCCGCAGCCCGCGGGGGCCGGACCGGCGTAGTCTTCCAAGCCGGGCCGCTCCTCGAAGGGGCGGGAGACGACGTCTACAAGACGGCGGAACGGTCCCATCTCGCCCTCGTTCGCCGCCGCGAGCGCCCCTTCGACGCGGTGATTGCGCGGGATGTAGACGGGGTTGACCTGGTCCATCGCGACGGACACCGCGGCCGGGTCGGCGGGCAGCAGGGCCTTGCGGCGGGCGGCCCAGGCGTCGAAGGGTTCCGGCTCGTCGAACAGCGTCCGCGCGGTGCCGGCGGACAGCGCACGGAAGAAGCGGGTGAAGTCGACCTTCTGCACCCGCATCAGCTTCAGGATGTCCTCCGCCAGAGCCCGGTCGGGCGCCGCGATCCCGAGCTTCGCGGCCATGCCCTCGGCCCAGTGCCGCTCGTAGGAGGCAGTGAACCCGGTCAGCACCTCGGTGGCCGCGTCCACCGCGGCTTCGCTGGTGTCGTCGAACAGCGGCAGCAGCGCCTCCGCCAGCCGGGCCAGGTTCCACTGAAGGATCCCCGGCTGGTTGCCATAGGCGTAGCGGCCGCGCTCGTCGATGGAGCTGAACGCCGTGGCCGGGTCGAAGGCGTCCATGAACGCGCACGGGCCATAGTCGATGGTCTCGCCGGAAATCGTCGTGTTGTCGGTATTCATGACCCCATGGACGAACCCGGCCAGCATCCACCGGGCCACCAGCCACGCCTGCGCCTCAACCACGCGCCGGTACAGGTCCAGGTGGCGATTCGGGGCGCCGACGGCCTCCGGGTAGTGACGGGCGATGGCGTAGTCGGCCAGTGCACGCAACAGGTCACGGTCACCGGACGCGGCGGCGTACTGGAACGTACCCACGCGCAGATGGCTCGCGGCGACCCGGGTGAGCACCGCGCCAGGCAGCACCCTTTCCCTGAGCACCTGCTCGCCCGTGGCGACCACCGCCAGCGCCCGCGTGGTGGGGATGCCCAGGCCGTGCATGGCCTCGCCGATGACATACTCGCGCAGCATCGGGCCTACCACGGCCTTGCCGTCGGCGCCCCGGGAGAACGGGGTACGCCCGGACCCCTTGAGATGAAGATCGCGGCGGCGGCCCCGGGTATCCACCACCTCGCCGAGCAGCAACGCGCGGCCGTCCCCGAGGCGCGGCGAGTAACCGCCGAACTGGTGGCCGGCGTAGGCCTGGGCGACCGTCGTGACCCCCTCCGGAACCTGCCCGACCAGCAGCGCGACGCCCGGCGGCTCCCGCAGCTCCGCGGGATCGGCGCCCAGCTCGACCGCGAGCTCCTCGTTGAGCATCAGCAGTGCGGGGGCGGGCGCCGGGGCCGCGGTCCACGGCACGGAAAGGCCGGGCACCTCGCGGGCGTAGGAATCCTCGAACCGGAACAAGGTCGCCGCGACGGTCATACCTTCGAGATTACGGGCAAGCGGGCGCCCACAGGCCGGGCCGCCCGGGAGCATCGCGGCCCCGGGAGTCCGATCCGGGGAACCGGCGTGTTTATCGTTTGTTGTGCTAACTAACTAATAAGCTGGCTGCGGTGGGGATGCGAGCTTTGAAGAGGAAGGCCGGAGCGTTCGGCGAGAAGGCTCTGTCCTCGCTGAAGGTCCCGAATTACCGTCTGTATTTCACTGGCCAGTCAAGGTCGCCTTCCAGGGAACGACGCCGGTCGGCGTCGAGAGTGCGGACGCTCCGGCCTGCTGTCGCGACAGGTAGAGCATGGGACAGCACAGGCTAGAGACGGCTGGGGCACACTGCCCTACATCTCCGGGTTGAATTTCTCTGCCTGCTGGGAACCGGATTGGCCTGCTGCTTCGACAGGGTGTGTATGGGAGTATCTGAACGGCTCGGGGAATGAGCCCGGGGACCGAGGAACGCGATGACGCGGCGTTGCTGCGCGCCGTGGCGCGCGGTGACGAGGAGTCGCTCGCCGTTCTGTATGACCGGCACGCGGGCTGGCTGACCGTCCGGATGACGCGGCGGTGCGCGTGGCCGGATGTGGTTGACCACGCCGTCCAGGACACGTTCCTCGCCCTGTGGCGGGAGGCGGGTGCCTACCGCGGGGGCGGCGAAGTGGCCGCGTTCATCTGGGGCATCGGCATCCGTCGCCTGATCGACGCGATCCGCCGCGAGAACGGCCCCCGGCGGCGGCTGCCGTGGCGCGCGGCGGAGCCAGAGGTCGTCGTCTCGGCCGAAGACGAGGTGCTGGCCGGCATCGAGCACGGCCGCCTGGGTCAGGCACTGGCGGGGCTCTCACCGGAACTGCGCGGCGCTCTTGAGGCAACCGTGCTGGACGGTCTGACCTGCTCCGAAGCGGCCGTCCTGCTGGGCGTGGCGGAGGGGACCGTCAAGTCCCGCTGTCACCGCGCCCGGGTGGCGCTGCGCGCCGCGCTCGCCGAGCAGCAAGCCGGACCCGGCGTGCCGCCGCACCACCGACAAGCTTGGGGAACATCATGACGAGTTCATCTCCCGGCCCGGCCGGGCCTGCGGCAGGAGCAGCCTGGCACGCGGGCGAAGACCTGCTGGCCGGTTATGCGGCCGGGACGGCCGGGACAGTCGCCGACTGGTCGGTGGAGGCTCATCTGACCGGATGTGCGCGCTGCCGCTCGGCCCTGTCGGCGCATGTGGACGCGGAGCGGCTGGCGCGCAACCGTTCCGCGCTGCTGGTGCGCGCCGCGATCGGCGACGGGGGCCGGGCGCGGCGCGTGCTGCGCCGTTGCGGCGTCCCCGACCACCTGGTTGGCCTGCTCGCGGCGACGCCGTCGTTGCGCCGGTCCTGGCTGCTGTCGGTTATAGGGGTGCTGGCCGTGGTGGCCGGGGAGGCCACGGCAGTCAGGTACGGCTGGATCCCGGCGGGCGGCCCTGGGCGCCTAGCCGTTGGGCACGGTCACCTGGCCGGATATCCAGGCCGGGATGCCCTTGCGCCGTTCTTGCTGGTCGCTCCCTTGCTGGTGCTGGCGGGGGTGGCCGCGGCGTTCTTGCCGATGTTCGACCCTGCCTGCCGGCTGGCGGTCGCGGCCCCGTTCTCCGGCTTCACCTTGCTGCTAGTCCGTTCGGTCTCCGCGCTGACCGCCGCGCTGGTCCCGGTGGTCGCGGCCGCGTTCCTCCTGCCCGGGCCCAGATGGCTGCCGGTCGCGCTGCTGCTGCCGTCGCTGGCGTTGTCCGCGTTCGCCCTCGCGGCCGCGACCGTCCTGGAGCCTCACGCTGCTGCCCTCACGGCGGGGGTCTTGTGGGCGGTGCCGGTGCTGCTGCTGGCCGCGGCTCACGGTCCGCTGCCGATCGTGCAGCCGGATGCCCAGTTCGGGTGCGCCGCCGTGCTATGTACCTGTGCCGTGGTGGTGTGCCTGCGTCATGACCGTTTCGAGCGGGGATGGATGAGATGACCCTGAACGTGCGCACCGCGGCTGTCCGCGCCGTTGGCCTGTCCCGGCGCTATGGCGCCATCCGGGCCCTGGATGAGGTCGATCTGACGCTGGAGCGGGGGATCACCGGCCTGCTCGGCCCGAACGGCGCAGGGAAGACGACGCTGCTGTCGATCCTGGCCACCGTCAACGAACCCGACGGGGGCCGGGTATCGGTGTTCGGCCTGGACCCGCGGGATGCGGCGGAGCGGATGGAGATCCGCCGGCGGCTCGGCTACCTCCCCCAGGAGCTGGGGTATCACCGGCACTTCACCGTCGCGGCCTTCCTGGACTACGTGGCGATCCTGAAGGAGATCACCGACCGGCGTCGCCGGGCCGAGGAGGTGGCGCGGGTGCTGGCCGCCATCGGCCTGGAGGACCGCGCTCGCACCCGGATACGGGCCTTGTCCGGCGGGATGCGGCAGCGCCTGGGTATCGCCCAGGCGTTGCTCGGCCAGCCTGACCTGCTGATCCTGGATGAGCCGACAGCAGGACTTGACCCGGAGCAGCGGCTGCGGTTCCGGGAGCTGCTGTCGGGGCTGCCTGGCGACCCGGTGATCATGCTGTCCACCCACCAGGCCGACGACATCGCGGCGATCTGCCCGGCGGTCGTCGTGCTGCTCCAGGGCCGGGTCTGCTTCGCGGGTACCCCGGCCGAGCTGGCCGCCACCGCCGCCGGACGGGTGTGGGCGGCCGACGAACGCGACCCGCATGCCCATCTGTCCTGGCGTGGCGGTGACAACCGATGGCGGCACATCGGCGACGACGTGCCGAGCGGCGCCGAGTTGGTCACGCCGGCGGTGGAGGACGGCTACCTGCTGCTCTCCCACGCGGCGGGTGCGCGATGACCGTCACCGGGGGCGGGCCTGCGCTTCATGGAGCAGATGCCGTCGGCCCCGCCGACAGGGCACAGGTCACCGGACGGTCCCGGGCTACGTGGCTGCGGACGGTGCTGGCCCTGGCCAGGGTGGAGGCGTCCGTGCTGCTCCGCAGCGTGCTGGTGCTGGCGGGTCTGCTGCGCCGGCGGCGCCGTGGTCTGGGCGTTCTTCGGGCCGGTGCAACCGTTGTGGTGGAACAGCACCTGGCAGATCGGGTCCGGGCAGCTCATCCTCGGCCTGGCCGTCCTGGCCGCCGCGCAGCTGGCCGCCGGGCGGGCCCGGCGCGACGGCATGCCGGACCTGTACGCCAGCTTCCCGGCCACGGCCGGCACCCGCACCGTGGCCCACCTGGCCGGCCTGGCTGGCGCGGCGCCCGCCAGCCTGCTGCTGATCGGCGCCGCCGCCGTGCTGGTGCAGGTCCGTGGGGCCATCGGCGCCCCGGGCATCACGGTGCTGGCGGGCGGGCTGGTGCTGGTGATCGCTGCGGGAGCAGCAGGGATCGCGATCGGCACGCGATTCGCGCATCCGCTGGCCGGAGTGCTCGGCGCATTGGTGCTGCTCCTCAGCTCCGGGACGTCTCACCTGGTATCGGGTGCGGCCATCTGGCTAGTCCCGTGGGAGTGGGAGCAGGATCAGCTGAGCTCGCTGCCCAGCCCGCTGGCCGGATACCCGCCCGCCGGCGCGCACCTGCTGGAACTGGCCGGCATCGTCGTCCTGGCCGGGATAGCGGCGCTGATGGTGACCGTCTGCCGCGCCCGGGCCAGGAGCGGGCTGGCGGCGGCAGGCATCCTGGCTCTGGCGGTAATCTGCTTCGCCGGGACCCTGCAACTGCGGCCCATCCCCACCGCCGAGCTGAACCACCTGGTCACCCAGACCATCGACCCGGCCTCAGGGCAACGCTGCGCCACCGCCGACGACATCCGCTACTGCCTCTACCCCGGCTTCGGCCGCGACCTGCCAGCAGTAGAAGCGCCGGTCAACGGGGTGCTCGCCCGCCTGCCCGTCCGGCCCGCCCAGCCGCTGACGGTCCAGCAAGTCCTATCACTTGACATCGCCAGACCTCACGTACGGCCATTCGGAGCGGCAGTACTCCCAGTGGAACGCGCAGCTGCAGAACGCGCCGGACAATGCCCTTACGGGCACGGCGATCTACCTGCCCGTCGGCTCGTGGCCCGCGGCCGGCGGCCAGCTGGCCGCCGCACACTTCGCCGTGGCCCTGGCCACCGCCGAATGGGCGGTCCGCATGCCGCCCCAAGCCACCGGCAGCCCCACCAGCGGGCCGTTCCTGCCATGTGTGCCACTCGGCCAGGCGCGGGAGGCGATCGCGATCTGGCTGGCCATCCTCGCCACCCATCCTTCGGCCAGCGAACTCCAGGCCGGCCTGCCCAGCGGCGGCCACTACGCAGGCGAAGAGGTCCGCAACACCATCGTCCCCACCTGGACCTATCCCGGCGCCAGTTACCTCGCGTGGCCTGGCATCGTCCCGCAACCCACCGCCGCCGGGTACCTGCTGGCCAGGGCCATGACAAGCCTGCCCGAGCAGCAGGTCAGCCACGTCCTGGCGGACGCCTGGGACAGGTGGCTGAACTGGCGCACCACCGATGCCCAGCTCGCCGCCGCGCTCGGCATACCGACGCCCAGCATCTCCGCCCGGGTGCCGCCCCTTCCACCGGGGCAAACGACCGCGGCTGGACCAGGCAACGGGCCACAGAGCCCGCTGTGCACCAGCTGACAGCAGCTCACTCAAAAGACAGGGCGCATCTACTGGCCCGGCACAGCCCCTATCCGGAGGTGCTAGTGGCTTCGCAGGGCCCGAACATCCTGAACACCGAGGGCGCCGCACCCGCCCAAGGCCGGCCCGCCCGGCCCGCCCGGCGGTCCCGCCTGTCCTGGCTCCACGCCCTGCCCCTACTCGCCCGGCCCCTCACCCGGACGATGCCCTGGGTCACGCTGCTGGCCGGCTGCGTGGCCGGCATCGTCTACCTCGCCATCGTGGCCCACGTCGCCAAGACCTCCGGCTGGCTGCTCAGCCAGGGCAACGTCCGCCTCGCCTTCCTCCCCGCCGTCGCGGCGCTGGCATTCGTCCTCCGCGTCCCGTTCCGCCCGCTGACCCAGGCCGTTCCCGTCCCGGCCTGGGTGGCCCCGGCTGGTCACGTCCTGCTCGCCGTCCCCATCCTGGCCGCGACCTGCTATGCGCAACTGCGCATCATGACCCAGACCAGTCCACCGCACACCCTCGGCCACCCGGCCGCCGTCTACCCGCTGATAGCCCAGCTCACCGGCTGGTGCGCGGTCACCGTGGCCGCCGCCGCCTGCGTCGGCCGGTCCCGCTACGCCGACCTCGGCGGGGCTGTCGCCGCACCCGTCAGCTTCGCAGCCATCGCGTTCGCCTGGTATGCGCCCATCACCAGCAGGTTCGTGGTCGGACCACCCGCCACTCCGCACGGCGTGACCATCGCCTGGTACGCCACCGCTGCAGCCGCATCGGCTCTGACCATTGTCGCGATGCGGGACCAGTGGCACCGCTACTCACGCAGCAGATTTCAGGAAGGACCGATTTCCATGATCGGTGCGTACATGTTCCGGAAGCGCGACGCTTAAGAGAGGTTTGTCATGCATAGGAAGCGGCTCATATTCATGAACGTCATCGCTGCGTGCGGCGTTCTGCTGGTCGGCGGAGGTGCTGCGGCGGCCATCAACGCCCCGGCGGCCCTTGGCCAGGCCGGTGCCCCGGCTGATCGCGGTGCCGCAACGGCCCCGGCCCGTGGCGGCCAGGTGTTTTTCACCGCCTACCAGAACGACGACCTGCCCGGGTCCACGGTGGTCCTGTCCGGAGCGATCGGCGACTTCGGTCAGGCGGTTTCCGTCCTCCCGGACGGAACGGTCGATCCGGAGCACAGCAGCCAAGTCAACCTGGCGCTGACCCAGGGCTCGTTCCGGATCGTCATCGGGCCCCTCCACGCGAAATTCGTGAATGCGCTGAGCCGGGCCCCCTACAACCTGAAGACGTGCTCGGGTCACGCGGCCGTGACCGGGACGGCTCCGGTCGTAACGGGCTCGGGCACCGGCGCGTACAACGGGATCACTGGCAACTTCACGTTGACCATCACGGGCAATGAGGTGGACGCGAAGCCGGGGTGCCAGCCCTTCTCCGGCAGCGCCTTGCTCGCTCAATCCATCTCCATCGCCGGGTCGGGGACCGTTTCGTTCCCTTAGCCTGTCATTTAACCCCTGCCGCCCCGGGGAAACGCGCTGCTCTCACCCGCGATCACCAAACGCGTGATTAAGCAATTCACCCGCATTCCGCGCCCTGCCCCGCCGAAGGGGTTCGGCGAACTCACCGAGCGAGAACACGAAATCCTGCGGCTGGTCGCCACCGGCCTATCCAACGCAGAGATCGGCCAGAAGCTCTACATCAGCGAAACGACCGTGAAGACGCACGTCACGCACATCCTCCAAAAGCTCGGCCTCCGCGACCGGGTCCAGGCGGTCGTGCTCGCCTACCAGCACGGACTGTTCGATCGAGCACCCGACAAATAACGCTGGGCCTGGCCGCTTACATGCCCGCCGCGATCTTGATCTGCGAGGTCGGCTGGCGACCATGACGGCGAGGCCGCTGCGTTGAGATAGCTAATACCTCAGCAACCAGCGTTCGCCTAGGGACAGCACCGAGTACCCCACGCCGGAGCAACCCGATGAGCGCCATCACCCGGCCAGGGCTCGCGCCGGCTCAGGGACCCCCCGCCCCGATGACCCCGGCTCCGGGTGGCTCCCGCCCCGGCGACCGTAGCCGGACGGGTGACCCAGGCGCGCGTCGTCCGCGCGAGGATACGAGCATGTCCTTCTGGACACCGGCCGAGGACCCGGGAACGCGCCCGCCGCGTTCCCGGGTCTTCGACGTCTGTACTCTGCTCGCCGCTAAGCGCCCTGTGCGGCGGGCTGGCCGGACGCCGCCCCGTATCCCGCGTTCACGATCAGTTCGGCCATCTGCGTGTACCCGTCCGGGTCTTCGGGCAGCGTGGTCGCCAGCCCATCCACGTAGCGGTTGTACAGGCAGAACGCGGCGGCGATGAGGACCGTGTCGTGGATCTCCACGTCAGTCGCGCCGGCCTCGCGGGCTGCGGCCACGTCTTGCTCGCCTACGTTCTTTCCGCCCCGCTGCACAGCGCCTGCGATCCGGAGCAGGGCGTGCATCTTCGGCGACACCGGGGCGGTGTCCGGGTCGGAGCGAACCTGGTCGACCAGCACCATTCCTTCGGGTAGCTGGGCGGCGGCGAACGCAGCATGCGAGTCGGTGCAGAAGTTACAGTCGTTGAGCTTGGAAACATAGGCTGCGATCAGCTCCCGTTCCCCGCGGCCGAGGGAGCTGGGGCCGCGCAGCAGCACTTCGGCGAGATCACACAGCGGTTTGGCGGTTTCTGGCCGGTATGCGAACAAAGATACGATACCGGGCGCGTCGTTTCCCAGGCTGATATGCGGCATGACCTCGCTCCTTAACTGCTGGCTGCTACGGCATCGCCGTGATTACATAACGGTGTAATACTAGAGTAAACCGGGCGGGCGCGAGTTATCAATGCCCCCTCGATCTTGCGCCGGGCGAACCGTCCGGCGGGTCAGGCGCCTTTGGCCATGCGCAGTATCTCCTCGAAGGCCTCCACGTTCCCCATCGCGTCGTTGACGGGATTGTGGTCATGGGTCGTCTTCCTGAACCGCTTCCAGCCCTGTGTCTCGCTCCAGTTCCGGTTCAGGCCAGCCCAGAAGTCGCTGATGCGGCGGCCGGAGTGCCCGAACGGGTTGTCCATCCCGGCCCGGTCGAACATGCCAGCTATCCACTGCCAGTCGTAGGCGGGATTATCGCTCACAAAGACAGGCCGCCTGTTACCGAGGTGCTCGTGAAGCCAGCCGGCAAAGTTCTCGGCAACTTCCTCATCAGTCGCAACCCGCTCGCCGACGATGCTGATCGCGGGGTTGGCCGGGTCCGGCGTCGCCTCGAACAGGCGTCCGTGGAACGAGTCACGGGTGTCGTAGTGAACGGCCCCGAACTCAGTAAATACACCGTGCACCGGACTGGTGCCACGTGCCTCGCAATCGACAAATATCCATGGCGTGTTCTTGCTCATTTGACTGCATTATCTCCGGGATCTGCCCGGCAGCGGGAGAATTTTGGCGCACTGGCGACCGCGGCTCAGTACGGCCCCGTGGTCACGGTGGCGATCGCGCATGGCCTGCCGCTGTCGTTGAGCGCCGTGACCCGGACGACGCCGAACGCCCGGCCCAGGTGCGCTACCTGGGCCGTGAACCGCACCCGCGTGCCGACCGGGATAGGGCGCGGGTAAGCCACGTGGATGGACGCCGTCCGCGGCGGTCCCCCCGCGGCGTCGATGGCGGCCTGCGCGACCAGGTCACAGGCGCAGAGGGACATACCCCCGTGCATGTTGCCGAGCGGGTTGGTCAACCCGGGGACCACCGTCAGCTCGAGCAGCGCGCCGCCGTCGGCGGCCCGCACCTGGCCGCCGAGGAACCCGGCCAGGTCCGCCGCCGGCGGCACGTCTCCTGCGGGGGCGGTGCCGTTGTCCGCCGGGACGCCACCGCCCGCGGTGGGTGCGGCCCGCACCCACCGGCCATGCTGGGTGCCGACAGCAAGGAGCTGGCCGGAACCGTCGGTGACTGCCGCCGACGAGAAACCGCCGGCCTGGCCGACGTGCCGGGCGATGCCCTCCGCCGTCAGGACGGACCCGTCGGCTGGTACGGGGCGCAGCAGGTCCAGCGTGATTTCCGCGCTGACCGACCACCCGCCAGGCGGGCGCCGCCGCATGAGCACGTAGCCCGCCACGTTATCGATCAGCACCCCGAGCGCTCCCGCGAGAGGGCGGCCAGACGGCCCGTTCAGCCACGGCCCGGCCGGCATGGAGCTCGAGACCACCTCGCCCGCCACTTCGGGCCTGGCGGCCCGGAAAAACGTTCCGGGCCGCCCTCCGCCACGTCGAAGTGCTGCCGCTCTCCCGCGCCTTCTACCGCCGTCAAGGCTTGCCCCTTACCTCCGGTGCGTACTCATATCGAATATTTTGCGGTTGGTCGTGGCATTGGGCCGGCTCTGAACTCCCAAGCAGATGACGCGGTTATGTACCGCGAACTCGCGCCGCCCGTCTTTGATGGCGCCGGTGACTCAGTTCGCGTCGCTGCCGTCGCGCACGCCGAGCTCCTGGCGAGCGATCGCGTGCACCGCGACGGGCTGACCGGTCGCAGGCACTGTCGTCTGGAACTCAAACCGCAGGCCTAGCTTGTCCATCACGCGCGCTGACCGCGCGTTATCGATGTCGCGGATGCTGACGACCCGGTCCAGCCCAGCTCCGGTGAGCCCGAAGCGCAGCAGTTCCGCGGCCGCCTCGGTGGCATACCCCTTCCCCCAGTGCATGCGACGCAGCCGCCAGCCGATCTCAACGGCAGGCAAGATCCCCGGCAGGAAGGCAGGCACCGCCAGCGTGACCCAGCCGGCGTACTCGCCGGTTTCGCGGACGATCACCGAACACATACCGAAGCCCTGATCATCCCACTGTTTCCGCCACCGGCTCACTGCCTGCAGCGCCCGATCGCGGTCCGGCGGGATTATCGCGCCGTTGCCGATGTAGCGCATGACCTCCGGGTCAGCATCCATCGCCATGAGCGGCTCGACGTCCGGTGCTTCCGGCCGCCTCAGGACAAGCCGGGCGGTGCTCAACGAGATCATCGGCTGCGTCTCCTACCATGTCGTCTGGCATCCGCCCGCTGGGCGCGCCGGCAGCGCAGCCAATGCTATTTCGCCTGCGCACCGATGTACCGTTATCCGCCGAGGCTGGCGGGTTGGCAGACGTTCGGCACCGGGTGGGTTATAGAACGATCAGCCGGAGGGCGGGTCAAGCTGTCTCAGGTCACCGGGATCGGAGGTGATGACGGGCTGGTTTGCGCGGTGCGCGCATCTAGCCAGCCGTCCACCCAACCGGATCGCCGATTCTCGCCGATGCGGTGTCGTGCGGTTGGCGTTGCGAGCGGGGTGCAGATCGCTCCGTTCTGAGTGTCCTGGAGTGCTGGATGGCCGATGGGCGTGATCCGCGACGGTGGCCGCAGGCAAGGTCTGTCGCGGTCGTAGCATGGCGGCATGCGACCTGCTGGGCCGGCTGGCGAGGCCGCGGCTGTGCCGCCGGCCGCGCGGATCGGCGTGGTCCGCGAGAAGCGTTCCGGCGTTTCGCTGGCCGACCCGTACCGCTGGATGGAAGCCGAGGATCGGGAGCTAGCCGGGTGGCTGGCGGGCCAAGGCCGGCATGCCGTCGCCGTCCTGGCGGCCCTCCCTGGGCGTGCGGCGCTACTGGCACGGGTTACCGAGCTGACCTCTGCCGCCGTGGGGGATTCCGCATTCACCCCGGCAGGTGAGCGGATGTTCTTCCTGCGCCAGCCGCCGGACGGCGTCCCCGTGCTGATGATGGACGACAAGATCCTGCTCGACCCCTCCTCGCTGACCGGTGCCGGGCACTGGAACCTGGACTGGTTCGTACCCTCCCCGGACGCGCGCCATGTCGCCTGCGGACTGTCCCAGGGCGGCTCGGAGCAGAGCACGCTACGGGTGCTCGAGGCGGCCACTGGTGAGCTGCTGCCCGACGCCGTCACAGGCGCGTTCCTCGGCGCGGTGAGCTGGCTGCCCAGCGGTGACGCGCTGCTATGCCATCGCTATCTCGACCCGGAACCGGGTGCGCCGGCGCACCGGCGGCGGCAGGACAGCCGCGCCTGCCTGCACCGGCTCGGCACGCCGGCCGGTGACGACCTGACCGTGCTGGCCCGCGGCCTCAATCCGGCGGTGACGCTGTCTCCGGCCGACCGGCCGCTCGTGTTCGTTTCACCGGGTTCGGACTGGATGGTCGCTGTCATCGCGCACGGCACCCTGACCATCCCGCTCGGCGATGACCTGGCGGACTGCTCGTTCTATGTGGCGCCGCGCGCCGCTCTCGCCGACCCCGAGGCCTGTCCCTGGCGGCTGGTGGCCGGGCCATCTGACGGTGTCGTGTCCTACGCGCTGCACGGCGACGACATGTACCTGGTGACCCACCCCGGCGTGCCACGGCTGAGGGTGGACAGGGTATCGCTCACGGACTTCACCGCGGTGACCGTCGTGCCCGCGGGGGAGCACGCCGTGGTGGCGGCCCGCGTGATCGGTGATGACCTGCTCGTGCATGAGCGCGACGCCGGCCTCAGCCGACTGCGCCGGGTACCACTGGCCGGAGGGAAACCTGTCGTGGTGCCGCTGCCGGTCAACGGCATGCTGGACGCGTGGGCGGTCCACCCGTCCCGGTCCGAGGTGTTCCTGACGCTCAGCTCACGGACCTCGCCGCCGCGGGTGTTCAGGTACTCTGCGGGCACCGTCGCCGACACCGGCTGGCTGCCGTCCCCCCCACCCGGCGCCGGTGACCTCGTCACCGCTGACCTGCGGGTCCCGGCCCGCGACGGCATGCTGATCCCGCTGCGGGTCACCTACCGCCCTGGGCTCATGTTCGACGGCACCAGCCCCGCGATCCTGACCGGTTACGGCTCGTTCGGCGTCGTGCCCGGCCGGCTGTTCGCGCCAGAGATGCTCGCCTGGTACGAGCGCGGAGGCATCGTCGCGGACGCGGGCCTGCGCGGCGGCGGCGAGTACGGCCCTGAATGGCACGAGGCAGGCCGCGGGCCGCGCAAGATCACCGCGATCACCGATTTCATCGACTGCGCCGAGTACCTCATCGCGCACGGCTACACCAGTGCGCGGCGGCTCGCCGGGCGAGGCGGAAGCGCCGGCGCGATACCCGTCGGCGGCGCGCTGGTCCGGCGCCCCGACCTGTTCGGCGCGATCGTGCTCGAGGTGCCCTCGGTGAACAAGACCCGCCCGGCGGGAACGCTGAACATCAGCGAGTTCGGTGACGCCGCCACCGAAGACGGAATGCGCGACCTGCTCGCCATCGACTGCTATCAGAACGTCATCGACGGCAGCCGTTACCCGGCAGTGCTGCTCACCGCTGGTCTCAACGACCCGCGGGTGCCAGTCTGGCACCCCGCCAAGATGACCGCCCGGCTTCAGGCGGCCACCACGTCCGGCCGCCCCGTCCTGCTCCGCATCGACCCGGATGCGGGTCACGGGTACGGATCGACCCGTGCCCAGCACGACGAACTGGCCGCGGACATCCTCGCCTTCCTGCTGCACGAGCTAACCTGACCCGCAACCTCCGGCATGCACCGTCCCGTGTGCCTCGCCCGCTGGACAAGCACAGAACCGGAAGCTCATCCGGTGTCGCCAGTCTCGATGTACTCAAGACCGCGCCGTCCGGGTGGCTGGCGAGGAGCCTGACGCCGTTCGGCGCGGGAGCCGGTCCCTCTACGACCTCGCCGCCCGCCGAACTAAGGGCGGCGAGCACGAAGGCGAGACTGGCCACCTGGATCGTCGCCGTCCGGTCGCGGTAGGCAGCGGTGTTGCCCGCCAGCAGCAGGAACGCCCCGACCCTGGCCAGTTCCACGTCGCGGAAGCTGAATCTCTCCGCCCGTGCCTGCGCCAGTTCCTCATACAGCGGGACAGCAGCGTCAAGGTCGGAGACGAACACGCGGGCCAGGACCTTACCGATGTTCGACATGCCCGGCACAACGGCTCCGCCGCCACCGTTGCCGACGGTCAGCAACAGCTCGACGGATCGGCCCCTACGCCAGGTAGGGGCCGTCGGCCTCGGCGGATTTCGTGCAGTCCAGAGCCGGCTCGACTCGTGTGGCTGAGCCAGGATGATGGGTGCTGCGATTGCAGGCGGGCCCGCTTTCCAGGGTTATTTCCTGGGCCGCCCCGAATCGGCGTCCGGGTCGTGAGTGTCCGGGGCGATGGGGCCGAGATCAGCGGCGCCCAGGTCATCGATGCCGCCGATCAGCTCGAACTCGTCCACGTCCGGCTCATCTGGACTCACGCCGCCATCGCCTGCTGGCTGGGCGACGGGCCGGCGCAGCCGCCCGGCTTGCTTGTGTTCTGCCTGGCGGGTCCGGGGCTCGGTGACGTCTGCATCCTCGGGCTTCGCATGCGGTTCGCGCCTTGCCGTGTGCTGGCTCATTAGTTCCTCCGCTGCCGGCTGTCTGCAAAGCAGACCCTGATTACCTGCCCGGTCCTACGACGCCGTAACGGGAAGAGTCTCCCGGAGGGTAAGCAACGAGGAGCCGGAACTGCCGCAGCCAGCGAAGGACGTGGTCCGGTATCTGATGTCCGGACGCTGCCGTCCGGGCCAGGATGACGGTAACGACATCTGGCGATCAGCTGAACCTTGATCGACGTCGAGCACGTCCGGAAGCGCATCAGGCGGTTCGGGTGTTGATGTTCGGGGCTTATGCGTAGGAATACGGAGTCCAAGTCGCTGCAGGTGAGCGTCGATGGTCTCCCGTTTGGCTGCGGGTTGTCGGCAGCAAACGTGACGGACTCAGGCAGATGCCGGCGGACCGGGCTGTTGCCCTGGGGCCGCGCACCGGCGCGGGCCTGTTCCTCCCGGCGATCGGTTCCGGCCGCGTACTACGCTGCCGGGGGGTTGCGGGCGCTGACCATCAGGTGCCTGCCTCGCCGCGAACTCATTTAGCTCTTTTCCGTGAGGATGGCCGGCATGCGTCCCTTCCGCTTTCTCGCGACGGCCGGTGACTACCCCGGCTTCGCCGAGCTGACCTCCCTGGCCCGCAAGGCCGAGGCCGTCGGCTGCTCCGCGTTCGTCCTGCCCGACCATCTCATCGGGCAGTACGCCGCGATTCCGCTGCTGGCCGTGGTGGCGGCGGCGAGCGAACGGCTGCGGGTGGGCACCTTCGTGCTCAATGTCGGCCTGCGCCATCCGGCCGTCCTGGCCCAGGACCTGGCCACGCTCGACGTGCTGTCCGGCGGCCGGCTGGAGATCGGCCTGGGCGCCGGCTGGAACAAGCCCGAGCACGACGCCATCGGCATTCCCTTCGAGGCGGCCGGTGTCCGGGTCAAGCGCCTGACCGAGGCGATCACGATCCTCAAGTGCTGTTTCGCCGCGGGGCCGTTCTCCTTCTCCGGCGAGCACTACACCATCGTCGGCCACGACGGCGTGCCTAAGCCGGCGCAGCGCCCGCACCCGCCGATCTTCCTGGGCGGCGGCGGCAAACGCCTGCTGACCCTGGCCGCACGCGAAGCCCAGATCATCGGCCTGGCACCGCGGCTGATGCGGGGTGAGCCGCCCCGCGTCGAGGCCCGGAGCCTGACGGCCGCGGCAACCGAGGAGAAAATCAGCTGGATCCGAGAGGCCGCCGGCGACCGCTTCGGTGAACTGGAACTCAACACCTACCCCACCGGCGGGCCGACGGTCATCACCGCCCGCCCGCGCGCCGAGGCACGCCGCCGCGCCGACCGCATCCGTGCCCAGACAGGCGCCGAGCTGACCGTCGAGGAGATCCTGGACTCCCCGCACGTATTCATCGGCAGCGTCAAGGACCTGACACGCAAGTTCACGGACCTGCGCGAGCGCTTCGGCATCAGCTCGTTTCTCATCGACGACCTCGACGCGCTCGCACCAGTGGTGGAAGAACTCGCCGGACACTAAAACCCCGTTACCACCATCGGCGGGATGCACCCGCGGCATGACACCGCGTAGGTCATCCTCGGCCGGGGCGCCGACAACGTGATGACACAGTCAAGGCCCGTTCGGGTGGCCGCAGTGACGCAACGGTGATGCGCGCCGCCGAAGCTGGTGTCTAAGGAAGCCGGCCATTTAGGTAGGTCATGAACCACGGTCTGACCAGCCACGAGGGTGTCCGCGCGCGGCGAGATGGATTGCTTCCCAGCCCGGGCGGTGCACCCGCGGTGTCGCCTTTGATACCAAGCAGGCGGCAGGGCCCTCCTGGCGTTGACGGAAACAGGGGCCAGTCCTGGCAATCTTCTCGTGGTATCTGCTTCCGCCGATCGGACGGCCGCGACGGCCGCCAGCTCCCGGCCCCGCGTTCATCCCGGCCGAACGCGTGCTCAGCCAGGGCGCAAACACCAGGTAAAAATGAGTTCCATGACCGAGCACCAGGCCACCCCGCCGGAGCAGGGCCCCCCGGGCAGGCGGGCGGCCCAGGGCCGCGCCACGCGCGGCCAGCTCATCGAGGTGGCCGCCAGCCTGTTCGCCGACCACGGCTACGGGGGCACCTCGATCGAGGCGGTGCTGGCCGCCGCCGGGCGAAGCCATCCGCGACTGCACCGACCCCGTCGCCGTGGTGCGCACCGGCGCCCTGGCCTGGATCGACCTGGCCGGAGACTCGGTCATCCAGCGCGTTATGCTGGTGGACGCGCCCCCGGTACTCGGCTGGGAGCAATGGCGGGCCATGGACGAAGGCCGCACGGTCGGCGCGATGCGGGCCACGCTGCAGGCGGTCAGCGACACCGGCCGCAGGAACTCGTCGACCCGTTCTCCCAGATGATCCTGGCCGCCTCGACGAGGCTGCCATGGTCGTCGCCCGCGCTCCCGACACACGCGCCGCGGTCGCCAAGGGCGGCCAGGCGGTCGAGGAGTTCCTCGCCCGCCTGCCGCGCCCGTAGCGTAGGTGTCACCCGCTCTTGCCGCCGGCCACACATTTCAGCTCGCCCATGGAACGGAACGCCGGGTAGGTGCTGGCGGTAGATCGCGAGTGCGCCGATGTCGGACAGCACCGAGTTGCCGGTTCTGGCGCGGGGGCGTGGCACGCAGATCAATGTCGCTGCGATGATTGCGGGTATGGCGGACCGGATCGAGCCATTTACGATCGGCGTGGACGGCGCGGTGCTCGATGACCTACATGACCGGCTGCGGCGGACGCGGTGGCCGGAGCGGGAGACGGTGGGCGACTGGTCGCAGGGTGTCCCGCTGGGCTACCTGCAGGATCTATGCGACTACTGGGTCAGCCGTTACGAATGGCGGGCAACCGAAGCGCGGATCAACCAGATCCCGCAGTTCATGACCAGGATCGACGGCCTGCAGCTGCATTTCCTGCACCTGCGCTCGCCCCACCCGGACGCGCTACCGCTGATCATGACACATGGGTGGCCGGGATCGTTCTTCGAGTTCGAGAGGGTTCTCGGCCCGCTGTCCGACCCGCCCGCGCACGGCGGTGACGTTGCCGACGCGTTCGATGTGGTGGTGCCGTCGCTTCCTGGTTACGGGTTCAGCGGCAAGCCGGACGCCACGGGCTGGGATATCCACCGCATCTCCCGTGCCTGGGCCGAGCTGATGGCACGGCTGGGCTACGAGCGGTTCCTGGCCGTTGGCAGCGACTGGGGTACCAGCGTGTCCACTAGCCTGGCGCTGCATTACCCCGGCCGGCTGCTAGGCATTCATCTCATTCCGCCGCTGGTACCGCCCGACCGCGCCGCCGCCGACCTGACCGATGGCGAACGCGCAGCGCTGGCCGATCTCGACGAACGCAGCCGGACCGGCTCGGGCTACTCAGCCGAGCACAGCACCCGGCCGCAGACCATCGGCTATTCGCTGACCGACTCACCGGCCGGGCTATGCGCCTGGATCGTGGAAAAACTGTGGGCGTGGGCTGATCATCCCAGTGACCTCAGTCAGGTCCTCACCGCCGATCAGGTGCTGGACAACATCTGTTTGTACTGGCTGGCAGGCAGCGGCGCCTCCTCCGCCCGGCTGTACTGGGAGAGCATCACCGAGGTCACCGAATGGTTCACCACCGCCACCAGCGACATCGTTACTGTCCCAGCCGGATGCAGTATTTTCCCCAAGGAGGTACCGCGGCCCTCCCGCCGCTGGGCCCAGCGGCGGTTCGCCAACATCGTGCACTGGGGTGAACCCGACCGCGGCGGCCACTTCGCCGCATGGGAACAACCGGGCCTTTTCACCGACGAAGTCCGCAGCGTCGCCCGAGCCGCCACCGCCCAAGCCGGTGCGCGTGACCGCCCGCGGCAGCCAGCCAGCGGGACCGCCCGGCCATAATCCCGGGCTGGGACGCGGCCCGTATGGCCCGGGGCGGACGCGGAGCTGATGGGCCAGGCTCGGCCGTTCCCGGGCGGGAACCCGGTGAGCTGACGGCGGCCGGCAGCGGCTGGGGCGGCCGCGCTCGAGTACGAGCACAAGCTGGGCAGGACGCGTCCCAACGCGCTACCGGCTGGTCAGGCCCGCATCGTGGGCCAGCAGGCCGGCCTGGGTGCGGTTCTCGAGGCCAAGTTTTTCCAGCATCCGGGAAACGTAGCCCTTGACCGTTGCCTCGGAGAGGTAGAGACGAGCCGCGATCTGGGCATTCGACAGCCCCTCGCCCAGGCAGGTGAGCACCTCCACCTCGCGCTCGGTGAGCGAGCTGGCTCGCTTGCGGGCGCGTTCGGCGGCGGGCCGGCTGTCGGCGGAGGCGGCGATCAGCCGCGGGCGGCCGCCGGGGAGAGCACCGTGTGGCCCTCGGCCGCCACCCGCACCAGCCCGATCAGGTCCTCCGGCGGCGTGGACTTGACCAGGAACCCGGCCGCACCCGCCCGCAGCGCGCGCAGCACGTACTGGTCGGCGTCGAAGGTGGTGAGCACCACCACGACCGGCGGGTCGGCGAGCTTAACGATCTGCTCGATCGCCGCGATTCCGTCCAGCACGGGCATGCGCAGGTCCATCAGCACCACATCGGGGCGGTTGCGGCGGACCGCGGCCACGCCCGCCGCGCCGTCGTGCGCCTCATCCACGACCTCGATGTCGGACGCGGAGCCGAGGATCGTGCGCAGGTGCGCGCACACCATCGGCTCGTCGTCCACCACGACCACCCGGACCAGGCCGGTCACACCGTCGCCCCGGTCGTCGGTACGTACGACGGCATGGTCGCCTCCAGGCAGAACCCGCCGTCCGGTGTGCCGCCGGCCCGCAGCGCACCGTGTACCACTTCGATGCGCTGCCGGAGGCTGGCGAGGCCGAGCCCGGAGCCGGTGGCGGCCAGGCCGCGGTCCGGCGGGACGGTCGCCGCGGTGTTCCGTACGCTGACCCTGACCTGCGACTCGTCGTAGCTGACCTGGACGGTGACATGCGCGCCGGGCGCGTGCTTGCGCACGTTCGTCAGCGCCTCGCGGACAATCCGGTGCACCGTGCGGCCGACCACGGGGGAGGCGAGCGCCGGGTCGCCCCGCTCAGCCAGTTCAGCGGGAGTTCCGACGGCGGTTGACTCGGCCACCAGGTCGGCCAGGGCCGAGGCCGCCGGCGCCTGGTCATCTTCGGGTGCCGTGCGGAGGATACCGACCAGGTCACGCAGCTCGGCCAGGGCCTGGACGCCCGCCGCGCGGAGCTCTTCCGCCGCCCGCCGGGTGGCCTCCTCGGTCGCGGTGATGCCGAGCGCCCCCGCCTGCAGCACCATCAGGCTGACCTGGTGGGTCACCACGTCGTGCATTTCGCCGGCCAGCCGGGCGCGCTCTTCCGCTCTGGCCTGCTCGGCCAGCAGATACCGCTCTCGCTCGGCCCGCTCGGCCCGGTCCCGCAGCGCCCGCAGCATCTCGCCCCGCGCGCTGACGTACAGCGCGAGCAGTGGCCCGACCGCCGTCCGCAGCACGGCAATCGTGATCACGGCCGCCGACGGATCCCAGACCCGGGCCGAGATGATGGTCATCACGCCCACCGCCCCGAACGCGGCGCGGCGGTCCTTGCCGTAGTAGAACGGTCCGTAGGCGGCCAGGCAGGTTCCGTAGGGGGCCCAGATGTTCCCCGCATGGGCCGGTGTCAGCGCCCCCGCCGGGAGGATCAGCTCAGAGATCAAGAGCGTGAACCCGGTCAGAATCGCGATGACGAGTATCGGCGCCCGCCGCCTGGCCACGAGCGAGAGGTCCGCCGCGGCTTGCAGCGCCAGCATGGCCCAGGCGAGCTTGCCTGGGTGCGCCGGCCACCAAGAGGCGCCCGCCAGCGTGACCCAGGTGTCGACCGTCACGAAGAATCCCGCGAGGGCCGCATCCACCGCCACGCTGTGCCGCGGGCCGCACGACCGGGTGCTCATGCGGCTCACGCTACTTCATCGCCCCCCGCCACCCGGGCTGGCGATACTTTCGGCCGGCTCAGGAACCTACTAAAGTCGCACGCCGTCCCGGCCCGGCATCCCATCGTCGTGGCCGGACCCTACCGGCGGCCCTGCCCGGCGGCCCGCCTGCCGGGCTGGACTTGGGGTCATGAAAACCGATCAAGCGGTCCTCGCGGCCGCACCGCAGCCAGGCCACTACGACATCGACCCGGACCGGTCCCGGGTCACCTTCGCCACCCGCCACCTGTTCGGGCTCGGGCGGGTCAAGGGCAGCCTCGCCATCCGGCGTGGCCGCGCGGACATCGCCGACCCGCTCGAGGTATCCGCCCTCTACGCGGAAATCGACACCGCGAGCTTCCACACGAACAACCGGCAGCGTGATCATCGCGTCCTGTCGTCGCGGTTCCTGGACGCCACCGCGCACCCCGTGATGACCTTCCGGTCGGACCGGATCGCGGCGCAGGACCGGGCCCTGACCGGCACGCTGACGGTGCGCGGCACGACCCGGCCCGTCACCCTCACGGTGACCCGGTGCGAGGTGTCCGGCGGGTCCTTCACCGCCCGAGCCATAACCCGCATCGACCGCACCGAGTTCGGCATCACCGCGGCCCGCGGCCTGGCCGCCCGCTACCTCGACCTGACCGTGGAGGTCCAGTGCACCCGGAACTGACCGGCGACCCAGTCCCGTCCGCCGCGGCCCCGTCGGGGGCGGCCGCGGCAGCGGGGTCCGCCGCTCGGCACGAATCGCCGCAGGCCATCACGGTGGCCGGACTGCGCAAGAGCTACGGCGCCGTGCGCGCCGTGCGCGACGTCAGCTTCTCGGTCGGCCGGGGCGAGATCGTGGCCCTGCTGGGACCGAACGGAGCGGGCAAGACCACGACGCTGGAAATCCTGGAGGGGTTCCGTACCCGCGACGGCGGCGAGGTGCAGGTGCTCGGCCTCGACCCAGGCAGCAAGTCAGCCGCGCGGGAGCTGCGCGAGCGGACCGGGCTGGTCCTGCAGGACATCGCGGTCGAGCCGTACCTGACCGTGCGGGAAACCATCGCCCGTCAGGCCGGCTACTACCGGGCGCCCCGGGACGTGTCCGCGGTGATCAGCCTCACGGGCCTCGACGGACTGGAGCGGCGCAAGGTCAGGTCCCTGTCCGGGGGCCAGAAGCGACGCCTGGACCTGGCTCTTGGCCTGATCGGCGGCCCGGAGGTGCTGTACCTGGACGAGCCGACCACCGGATTCGACCCGGCCGCCCGCCGCGGCGCCTGGGACCTGGTCCGGCAGCTGTGCGCGGCCGGAACCACGATCCTGCTGACCACGCACGACATGGCCGAGGCGCAGGCGCTCGCCGACCGGGTGGTGCTGCTCAGCGACGGCGCGGTGGTGGCCGAGGGTCCGCCGGCCGACCTGGGCAGGACCGAAGCCGAGCAAGCGCGCATCACCTTCACGCTGCCGCCCGGGGTAGCGATCGCCGACCTGCCGGTAGCAGGCACACAGAAAGAAGGTTCGGTGGTCATCGAGACCGCCCGGCCGGTCGCGGAACTGCACCGGCTGACCAGCTGGGCCGTGCGGCATGACGTGATGCTGTCCGGCCTCACCGTGGACCGGCCCAGCCTTGAGGACGTCTACCTGCGGCTGACCCGCGAGGCTGCGCCGTCCGTCGCACCAGAGGGGAGCCTCCGATGACCGCCGTCCTGGCCGGCCACGCGCCGCGCCGCCGCAACCACCTGGCCCTGGTCCTCCACCAGGTCAAGTACGAGCAGCTGTCGTTCTGGCGCAACCCGCAAAGCGCCGTCTTCACGTTCGTGTTCCCGGTCGTGTTCGTGACCATCATGGGGGCCCTGTTCGGCGGGGTCGGGAAGAGCACCTACTTCGGCGGGCTCTCGGCGCTGCAGTACTACGTGCCGACGATCGCCGCCCTGTGCGTGCTCGGCTCGTGTTACGGGCAGCTCGCGGTCGGGCTCGCGGCCCGGCGGCAGAACGGGATCCTCAAGCGGGTCCGGGCCACCCCGCTGCCGGCCTGGGGGTACTTCGCCGGGCTGCTGGCCCACTGCGTCCTGGTGAGCCTGGCCGACATCGTGCTGATCGTCGCGGTGGGCCTGGCTGTACGGGGTGCCGTTCCCGTCGCAGTGGCCGACGATCGCGCTGACGCTGGTACTCGGCGCGGCCAGCTTCTGCGCGCTTGGGGTCGCGGTGGCTTCGGTGATCTCCAACGCCGAGGCCGCGCCGGCCGTCACGCAGCTAGTGCTGTTCCCGTTGTTGTTCCTGTCAGGTACCTACATGCCGATCTCCTCCCAGCTGCTCAACCGGGTCACCGGCTGGCTGCCGATCCGGCCGTTCAACGAGGCGCTGACCGGGCCCCTGTCCCGGCACGCCGGCGCGGACTGGCGGCACCTGGCCGTCCTGGCGGCCTGGGGCGTGATCGGCGCGATCGTGGCGGTCCGCCGGTTCCGCTGGGACCCAAGGCCGGAGTGAAACGGCCCGACCACTCGTTTACTACAGTAGGCAAGTGTCACGAATTTCACATACCCGCTCACGCACAAGATGTCGTTCCCGCCGCCGCTACGGGCGGGTTGCGGTGGGGCGGTACACCGGGATGGAACCCGGCTGGGGCGGGAGGGATCTGTGAACGGCACGGTCTTGGTCCGCGGACCAAGCAGCAGGCTGGCCGAGGGCATCGTCACCCACATCAGCCGGACCCCGGTGGATGTGGCCCTGGCCCGGGCCCAGCACGCCGCGTACGGTGATGCGCTGGCGGCCGGTGGGTGGGTGATCCGGCCGGTGCCGGCCGCTGAGGACTGCCCAGACTCGGTCTTCGTCGAAGACGCGGTGGTGATCTGCGAGGACCTGGCGGTGCTGACCCGTCCGGGCGCGCCTGCCGCCGGCCGAGGTGGCCGGCGTCGCGGAGATGGTGCGATCGCTGGGCCTGCGCACCGCCCGGATCCAGGAGCCAGGGACACTGGACGGCGGCGATGTGCTGCAGGCCGGCCACACCGTGTACGTGGGGCGCGGCGGCCGGACCAACGGCGCGGGAATCCGCCAGCTGCGCGCGCTGCTGGCTCCGCTGGGCCGTACCGTGATCGCTGTCCCGCTGGAGAACGTGCTGCACCTGAAGTCTGCCGTGACCGCGCTGCCCGACGGCACGTTCCTACTGCTCCCGCAGCTGGTGCCGGCCGGGCTGTTCCCCGCGGTCCGCCCGGTGGCCGAAGAGGGCGGATGCCATGTCGTCCCGCTGGGCGGGGACCAGGTGCTGATCGCAGCGTCCGCCCCCCGGACCGCGGAGCTCCTAGACGACCTGGGCTTCGCCCCGGTCGTGGTGGACATCAGCGAGTTCGAGAAACTCGAAGGCTGCGTCACCTGCCTGAGCGTGCTACTGCCGAGCCGGTGACGCGGCCCGTGGTGCGATCGGCATGCAGCCGCCCGGCCTGATATTTATGCACCACAGCTCGAGTGTCCCGCTCATGCCGCTGGCTGGTCAGCGTGCGACAATCCCAGCATGGCGAACGCAGATACCTCACGCAGGTCGGCCGGTTCCGCGGGCTCGCTGCTGAGCATCGGATCGAGCGGGTCGATCTTGTGCGTCGGTTCCGCTGGTTCCATCCTGTCCATCGGCTCCGCGGGTTCGGTCCTCTCGATCGGCTCGGTCGGCTCAGTGGCTTCCGTTTTCTCGATCGGCTCGGCCGCGAGTGCCTGCTCGATCTTGTCCGCGCTGTCCCGCTGGTCCCTGCTGGCGTGGCGATCGGCGGGCACGACCGGTCTTCACGGTCGGCGGCAGCCGGGCTGACTCGGCGACGGGCGGCCTCATTGGCCAGCCCGGCGCGAACCCAAGGCAAGGCCATCGGCCCGTGCGTCTCGGCTGCCACACCAGACAGATTACTGAACAGGTATATGCAGAATTCATTATTTATTGGTGAGTATTGATAGCGGAGATGGTGGAAGTTACCATCAGCATGCAGGCGGTTACAGTACGGCCGCCACTGTGAGGGGCAATCACCATGCATCGTCTCGCCCGGTTCCTGCTGTTCCCTCTGCTGGCGCTGCTGCCCGCGCTGGGCCTGCTGACGGGCTCCGGCCCGGCCGCGAACGCCAGTGTCCAGTCCCCCCGCCCATTTTCGGCGGCTACCACCGCAGCAGCGATCGCCCGCGCCGCGATCAAGAACCTCTCGATCGGCCAGCATGCCAACGACCAGCGGGCCGGCGACACCAAGCAAGTCAGCGGCCTGACCCCGGTGCAAAGCACGAACTGGTCGGGTTACGTGGACACGGGAAGCGATTTTACCGAGGTCAACGGCAGCTGGATTGAGCCCTCGGCCAGCTGCGGCGGCGACACGACCTCACTCGCCGCTTTCTGGGTCGGCCTCGACGGCTACACCAGCGCCTCGGTGGAACAAGACGGGACGCTCATCGAGTGCTACGAAGGCACCGCCTATCAGTACACCTGGTGGGAGATGTACCCGACCAACGACATTCAGATCGTCGGCGAATCGGTTCACTCCGGCGACAGCATCTATGCCGCAGTGACCAGGAGCGGCGACCACTACACGCTGAAGGTCACCGATTACACGCACCCGGCCAATAGCTTCACCATCATGCAGACCTGCTCAGACTGCTCGAACAGCAGCGCCGAATGGATCGCCGAGGCGCCAAGCGGCTCGTCTGGGGTGTCCCCGCTCGTAGATTTCGGCAAGTGGACCCTGACGAGCTCCAGCGTGGCCAACCACGTCACCGGCGTGATCTCATCCTTCCCTTACACCGAGGTCACCATGGTCGACTCCGCCGGCAAGGTCAAGGCCCAGCCGTCTGCGCTCAACAGCAGCGGCAGCAGTTTCACCGTGACCTGGAAGAGCAGCACCTGAGCTGCGTCTGAGCCCCGGTCGGAAGTGGGTTGGTGGTGCCGTTGGCTGGTTGGCTACGTGGAACCGGTGAGGGCCTTATCGGTGGTTGGTGAGGACGGCTGCAGCTTATCTACGAGGGTAGAGAGTGTCGGTGTCACCGCGATGGCCGCGGCCCCGGCTAGGGTGGCGATGGATATGTACTGGGCGAGGCCGCCCATCCAGCCCGGGTTCGATAGCACCTGCGCGCTGAGTACCGGAATGGCGGTCACGAGCAGAACCGCGATGCGGAGAATAAAACTTATCCAGAACGGCCCGGCCACGGCATTGGCGGCATCGGTGACTCTGCCGACATTGTGAACAATTCGTGCCCAAAGAAATCCGCCGAACGCGGCCGTCAGGCTAAAGGCTATGACTTCGTCGAGATACGGGTATTCGACATTGACAGCCACGGGGATGTCGGCGCCCAGCGCCCGCGGGTCATTCAGGGAAACTGTCCCGGTGTAACCGCCGAACCCGCTGGTTGCCTCAAATCGTGGCGAGACGAATACGAAGACGGTCAGGTGCGCCCCGTCGTTGTCGACTACCGCCCACGTCGAGACCTGGTTTGACGGCAGCGTCTGCCCGTCGGCCCTGACCAGGTCGCTAGCGCTCATGCACAGGAAGGTCCCCGGGGTCAGGGAGCCCTGGATAGCAAGCGGCGGTGATTCGCGTTGCACATGATTGCCGCCTCGGCCCACGAATAGGTCCAGGGTGGCTGCCGTCCCCGCCGGGGCGCTCACCTTTACCGGAGAGGCGGTATGCGCGGCCGGGGCGCTTGCCTTGCACGCCGACGCTGGAACCTGAAGTCCGGGGTTCTGGGCCGGTGAATCCAGCGGTATAACGGCCGGGCGAGTTATCCACCCGAACACGGCTATGCCCACAAGCAGCGCCACGATGGCGAGGTTTGCTAGCGGTTCGCCGTGCTTGCGCGGCACCCATATTTTTTCCTGCAGCTGCTGCCGCCATTTCCTGGCCATGCTATCCGTCCCCGGTGCCAAACTTACTCAATTTGACAGCCGGCCCCGGTTGGCCGGCTATCCCCGGATCCGGGGTAATCAGCGGCTCAGGCTGGCTTCACCGGGTCGTAGCGAGGCTCCCACATCAGCGTCCTCACCTGGCCCTCGAGGTCGGCGTCCAGCGCGGCGGACGCCACGCCTTCAGCCTCGGCCGCTCTGGCGACCGCGGCGGCCACCATGACCGAGGTTTCCCGCAGGGCGGCGACCTGCGGGAGCAGCGGACTACCCGGCGTCGAGATATCCACCAGCTCTGCGACCGCGCGGGCGGCGGCCAGCAGCATCGCGTCGGTCACGCGCCGGGCCCGGGCGGCGATCACGCCGAGGCCCAGGCCCGGGAAGATCAGGGCGTTGTTGGCCTGGCCGATCTCGTAGCGGATGCCGCCGTAGTCGACGGCACCAAACGGGCTCCCGGCGGCGACAAGCGCACGGCCGCCGGTCCACCTGATGAGGTCGGCCGGTGCCGCTTCGGACAAAACGGTCGGGTTGGACATCGGGAGGATCACTGGCCGCCCGGTGTGGCCCGCCATGTCGCGGACGATCGCCTCGGTGAACGCCCCCGTCCTCGTCGAGGTCCCGATCAGCACCGTGGGATGCACCCGGTGGATCACCTCGGCCAGGCCGAAGCCGCCCGGCACGCCATCACGGCGCCAGTCCGCTACCTCGGCCGGGTCGCGGGCGTACCGGCGTTGCGAGTCACTGAGCGCTGTCATGTCCCGCGTTAGCAGGCCCTGCCGGTCGACCGCCCAGAACCGCCGACTGGCCTGCGCTTGCGGCACTCCCTCGGCCACCATGGCCGCGGTCAGCTGATCGGCGATGCCTGCCCCGGCCGTCCCCATTCCGAGGATCACGATCCGGTGACCGGTCAGCGGCACCCCGGTCGCCCTGGCCGCGGCGAGCACAGCGGCCAGGTTTACCGCGCCCGTGCCCTGGATGTCGTCGTTGAACGTCAGCCGTTCATCCCGGTACCGCTCGAGCAGCCGCCTGGCGTTGGCGACTCCGAGATCCTCCCAGTGCAGCAGCGCCAGCGGGAACAGCTTGCCGACCGCGCGGACGAACTCGTCGAGGAAGGCGTCGTACTCAGCCGCGGACACCCGAGGATGACGGTTCCCGATGTAAAGCGGGTCGTCGAGCAGGCTTTGCCGGTCGGTCCCCACGTCCAGCATGACTGGGATCGTGCGGGCAGGATCGATCCCGCCCGCGGCGGTGTAGACGGCGAGCTTGCCCACCGCGATGTGGATGCCGCCGACCCCCCAGTCGCCGATCCCCAAGATGGCGCCTGCGTCGGTCGCCACGATCAGGTCGACCTCGTCCGGCCCGAGATCGGAGGCCAGCAGCGAGGCCTCTATCAATTCCGGGTGGTCCACGGAAAGGTAGATCCCGCGGGGCCGCCGGTACTCGTGGCTGTAGTGCTCGATCGCCTGCCCGACCGTGGGCGTGTAGACGATCGGCAGCATCTCACTGAGGTGGTCGGTCAGCAGCCGGTAAAACAGGACCTCGTTGCGGTCGCGCAGCGCGGTCAGGGTGACGTTCCTGGCCAGGTCGTCGGGCTGGTGCCGGTACTGCGCGTAGACGCGCCCGACCTGATCGTCCAGGGTGAAGTGGGCGGCCGGGATCAGCCCGGTCAGGCCCAGGTCGCGGCGCTCGTCGTCGTCGAACGCCGTCCCCTTGTTGATCCGCGCGTCGGCAAGCACCTGCCGGCCGCGCAGTGTCGTCCGCCACGCGCCGTCCTCGTCCCGCCACAACGTCCGCATGCCGTCCCTCCGGCCCGCTACCCGTGATCCATCATGACGTCCCGGCCCGCGCCATCGCTACCTGCTGGCCGTAACCTATTCGCCGAGGAATCGTGTCACGTCGGCGGCGTCGGTGTGCAAGGCCGCCCGAGTCTCGTCGTCCAGCGGGGCGAACGGTACGAGCACGACCTGGCCGCGGGCAATGGTCCAGGTCGCCACGGCCCGGCCGCCGGCCAGCGCGAACGGCCGGAACAGTCCGTTGACCGTGACGATCCGGCGGTGCGGGCCGACGATGGGATCCCGGGAAGCCCAGCCGAGCAGCAGGGGATCGAACGCGCCAAGCAGCCGTGGCGGTGGCAGCGCGGCGGCCGCGCGCCCCGGGTTCACCGGCAGCTCCGCCAGGCCGTCCGCTCGCTGGATCGCGCCGCACCGGGCCAGGCTGAGCCGGGCATCGCGGAGCCCGATACCCGCCCACTGGGCGAGGTCGCGGTCCGCCGCCGGGGCATGCCCGGCGAGGTAACGCCTGGCCAGTTCACCGAGCGCCGCCTCGCGGCTCATCGGCGGCGGCGGTGCCTCTAGCCAGTCCTGGACCAGCACGAACGCCTGGTCCCGTCCGGTGGCCGGGCCACGCACGATCAGGCCCCGGATGCTGGCCAGCGCCAGGATGTGCACCATCGCCTGACCGTCGGTGCGCACCCCGGCAGCAGCGACCCGCTCACGGAGCTGAGATCGGGTCAGCGGACCGCAGGCGGCCAGCGCCGCCCGCACGGCGGCTACCGCCCTGTCCGCGTCTTCCGGCGGGACGCCCTCCTGCGCCAGCCGCCGGGAGTTCCCGGTGCGCAGCTGCGGGGTGGTCAGCGGATGCAGCCACCAGTAGTCCTCGGCCCGGACGAGGTGCAAGGTGCCGCGGTTCAGCCAGGTGACGAGCAGCGAACGCCGCATGAGGGCGGAATCGACGTCCGAGGCGGACAGTCCCGCCGAACGCGCCCGGATCGCCAGCCGCGCGCCCCGCAGGTCTTGCGCCTGGACGGCCAGCAGCCGCCCGACGACCTCCTCGGCGCGGCCGGCCGGTTCGCCGCCGAGCAGCTGTGCCGCGCATCGCTCCGCGGTCAGCGCCTGATCGCCGGGGCTCGCGGCCGTCCGTGACTCCGAAGTGCTCACCGGCGCCGACTCTACCGCCGGAGGCTGGCCGCCGGTATCCGTTACCCGGCCCGGATACGAGCGCGCGAGTACCATCTTGGCCGTGGAGGAGTACTACCGAGTACTGGCCGGCCTCCGCGAGGCGTACGGGCCGGCCGCGGCGGCGAAACGCGATGCCAGGGGGAAAGAAGCGTTCAAGGTTGACGAGCGGCAGCGCTTCTTTGGCCTGCTCCGAGCGCGAGGCGCTACGTCTCTGCTCGAGGTAGGCGCCGGCCCGGGGCACGACTCGCTGTACTTCCAGGAGCAGGGATTGCGAGTCTTGTGCACGGACCTGTCGCCGGCCATGGTGGAACTCTGCCAGGCGAAGGGCCTCGACGCACGCGTCGCCGACTTTCTCGGCCTCGGGATCCCGGCGGCCTCATTCGACGCCGTCTACGCCCTGAACTGCCTGCTCCACGTGCCAACCCCCGATCTGCCGGGTGTCCTAGCGGCGATCGGCGAGGTGCTGGTACCGGGCGGGCTGTTCTATGCGGGAACCTGGGGCACAGGGGACGGCGCCGATGAGGAAGGCCTGGTGCAGGACGACCACCATCCGGTGCCCCGCTTCTTCGCGTTCCGCTCGGACAGGAAAATGACGGAGGCAATGGCGGAACGCTTCCACGTCCTGTCGTTCACGACCATCGACGCTGACGGGGGCCACTTTCAGGCATTCGTGCTAGAGAAGCCGGGCGGCGGCCACGGGTTCTCTGCGCATGGGTCCGCGGTTGGCTCGTTACGCGTGCGGCCCGACGGTCACGGGGCCCACGGTCAGCGTCGCTGACGCTTCCATGACCGCGCCCACCAGGTTGGCCTCATGTCGAGCTGCCGGAGTTGCGGCGCGGTCAGCTCGCGCAGCGGTTCGACGATGATGATGAGCTTGCGCCCGGAGCGCCCATCCCGGCTCGCCGTCCAGCTCGACGCCCTCCAGCTCGCCTGCCAGCTTGCCGAACAGCCCGGCGGCCTGCCTGGGCGAGATGCCGAGCCACTGGGCGAAGTGCCGCGGCGTGGCCGGGCCGTACGCGTACAGGTAACGGGTGATGAGCATGCGCAGGGCCGCGCCGCTGTCCGCGGGGCGGAAGCCGGGCAGCCAGTGGCCCGGATTCGTGTAGGTCACCTTGCGGTCCCGGTCCGGGCCGAAGCACAGCACCCCGCGGTGCGCGGCCGTGCTTGTGAGCTGGCGCCAGCGCGGCCACCTGCCGCCGAACGCCTCCATCGTCAACTCGACGGCCCCACGGGCCGGCCCGCTCCGCGGCGGCCGGTTCTGCCAGCGCGTGCCGGGCCATCCGCCGGGCGGTGACGCTGCTCCACGACAGGGCGGCCGGGGCCGGTGACTTCGCCGTCATCAACGCGTTCTCCCTGCCTTCTCCGATACCGCACACCGGAGGCGGCCGTCGCTGGCCGTCAGCGCCTGCCCGTGAAGAAGTCCCGCAGGTCGCCGGCCAGCAGGTCGGGGGCAAGCAACGCCGCGAAATGCCCGCCCCGGTCGAACTCGGTCCAGCGGACCACGTTGTGCTGGGTTTCGGCGAACTTGCGTATGGTTGAGTCGCCCGGAAATACGGCCAGTGCGGTGGGCACCTGGCAGTAGCCCAGCTTGGCACCCCAGTGCGCGGCCGCTTCCCGGTACAGCCGGGCGGCCGACCCGGCGGTGCCAGTCAGCCAGTAGGTCGCGACGTTGGTGAGGATCTGGTCGGTGCTGATCGCGCCGGGGTGCTCGCCGTAGTCGTCGAACCACTCCAGGTACCAGGCCAGCAGCCCGGCGGGGGAGTCGGCCATCGCGTAGGCCAGGGTCTGCGGCCGGCTGGCCTGGATCGCCGCGTACCCGCCGCGTTCGGCCTGCCACCGGCTCAGCCGGGCCAGCCGCTGCTGCTCGGGACCGGTCAGCTCGCCAGGATCTCCGGCCGGGAACGCCACGAACCCGTTCATGTGAATCGCGGCCACGTGCTCGCTGTCCACGCGCGCCAGCTCGGGAACGATCCGGGCACCCCAGTCTCCGCCGTGCGCCCCGTAACGGGAATAGCCGAGCCGGGTCATCAGCACGGCATAGGCCCGGGCGATGCGGGGCACGTCCCAGCCCGGGCCGGTAGTCGGCCCGGAGAACCCGTACCCCGGCATGGACGGGATCACCAGATCAAAACCCGCGCCAGCTAGCGGGCCGGCCAGCTCCAGGAAGTCCGCGGGCGTGGACGGCCAGCCGTGGCACAACAGCAGCGGCAGCTCGCCGCCGCCGCGGACGTGCAGGAAATGCACCTGCTGCCCGTCGATGACCGTGGTGAGCTGCGGGACCGCATTCAGCCGTTTCTCCCAGGACCGCCAGTCATATCCCTGGGACCAGTAAGCCGCGACCTCGCGCACCCGGCCCAGAGCCACTCCGTAGTCCCAGGCGGCCCCGGGCAGCTCGTCCGGCCAGCGGGTCCGCGCCAGCCGGGCGGCCAGATCGTCAAGATCGGCCTGCGAAATGTTGACGTGAAAAGACTGTGGTGTGCTCATTGCCTCAGCATGCCGGCAATTTAGGCCAGATCCCGTCCTCAATACTGCCGATGGCAGTGAACCCCACGTGCCGGGTGCGCGCATCGGTATGGAACCCGGCTGCGGCGGAGCGCTGGCGCGGCCGCCGCCAGTTTCAGCCCCACTCCGTACGGCCTGGGTGTGGTCGAGATCACCCGGCCGGCCCGCAAGGGCAACGCGATGCCCTTCATATACCTTATGTCGGAATTCTGGGTGGCTCCATTCCGGCGCCATCATGATCGTGGTCAGTTTCGGGTCAGCCTGGTAACCGTGGGCGGCTCCGGAGTCGGCGAATCCCTGCTACGCAAGGTCATCGCCGCCTACCCGCAGGCCCGGGAGCGGGTGCCGGGCCTGCGGATGATCGTGGTCACCGGACCGCGGATCGACCCGGCCTCGCTGCCCGCCCGCGACGGCCTGGAGATCCGCCCCTACGTGCACGAGCTCTACCGCCACCTGGCCGCCTGCGGCCTGGCGGTGGTCCAGGGCGGGCTGACGACCGCCATGGAGCTGACCGCCACCCGGCGGCCGTTCCTGTATTTCCCGCTCCGGGATCATTTCGAGCAGAACCTTCACGTCCGCCACCGGCTCGAGCGGTACCGGGCCGGCCGTTGCCTGGACTTCGACGCCACGACCCCCGCCGACATCGCCGTGGCCATCGCCAGTGAGATCGGCCGGGCCGTCGACTACCGCCCGGTAGCCACCGACGGCGCCGCCCGGGCCGCGGCCATGCTAGCCAGCCTGCTGTGACCACGAAAGACCGCCATGGCCCCGTTCTGGTGCGCGCTGCTGGAGGTGCGCCGGTCCCGGCGGCCCCGCGGGGGATCGCCCGCGAGGTACTCGAAGTGCCGTCGTACCCCGTAGAAGGCATTGCTGGGAAGTTAAGGGAGCACCCTCGGCTCTGCCTGCCTCATGATCATCGCCAGGTTTGGTGCTACGGACGCGTCGGGGGTTACGTGGTGGTTCGCGGTTGTGGCGTGCCGGGATGTGCTGCGGCGGTTTCTCAGGATGCCGTGGCGGTGCTGGCGGCGAGGTTGGCGGTGGTGCAGCCGGCCGCAGGTGAGCGGGTACGCGGCCACGGCTTCCCCGGGGAGGAGCTGCTGGGACGATCACCCCGTGCGGCAGCTGTGACATCACCTCCAGGGGCCGGGTCCGTGTCCGCCGGGATCGGCTGCGGCCCGGCGGCGTTCACGGTCAGCGCGCTGCGGGGATGGTGGCAGCGCGCTGCGGGGATGGTGCGGCGCGAGGGCGCGGGCCGCCGCCCTGGTGGCGCGGCGGCTGGCGGCCAGCGGTAGCCGGGCCGGGAAGGACCAGGTCGCCCGCCCGAGCGGGGCAGGGCGGCCCGGCGGCCGCTGCGGGGTGACGTCCCGCCCGGCACGTAGTCAGTGAATGCGGCTCTCTACCGCAAAGAACCGGTACGCTGCCGCATTCACTGAAATTGCCGTCGCACGCGAGTGACGGGAAACGTGTGCTGTGACGTGAGGGGCCGGTCAGCGCATCCCGGCGGAGCGGGGCGGCCTGGTCCCCGGGCTCGGGCGGACCCGGCCAGGTGGTGCGCGGCGGCCAAGCGGCTGATGTTCTCCGTGTCGCGGGTGAGGAAGAATGCGCCCCGCCGGTCCGCGATCACGCCCGGCCCGGAATGCCGCCACCCAAATCCCGCACTACCCCGTGGCAACCGCACGCAAGCTGGCCGCCTGCCTGCTCGGCCGTGGCCAGACCTGCCAGCGGAATTGTCAAAGGCGCGGAGCCTTGATGTTCGCCGCCAGGCCGCCTTATGTCCCGTCTGAGAGGCCGTATAGAGCATGAGTGCGGTAGTTCGTCCCAGTGATTCCGGTTCCCGGTATGTCCGGCGATGGTGCGAAGCGACGGGTTTGCGGATCGCGGCGGCCATCCGGGTTGCGGCTATCCGTAGCCATAAACGTGTCTAGAGCGGAGATGGACAGGAATCTCCCAGAGACCGCGTGGATGCCGGGTACCAGACACCGGGCGTGACATCGTCGGGCTCCGTGACAGAACGACGCCTGTACCCCAGCGACATCTCCGACGCCCGGTGGGCCCTGATCGAGCCCGTCCTTGCCGCCTGGCAGGAAACCCGGCTGGCCCGCAGCCCGGTCCCGCAGCGGCCCAGGTACGAGCTGCGGGAGATCTGGAACGCGCTGCTGTACCTGAACCGCACCGGCGTGCAGTGGCAGTACCTGCCGCACGACTTCCCGCATTACCAGTCGGTGAACTCCTACTACAACGCCTGGCGCGATGAGGGCATCTTCGAGCAGCTCAACACCGGCATGACCCGGCTGGCCCGGATCAAGGCCGCCGGGACCCCGAGCCGACGGCCGCCATCATCGACACCCAGTCGGTCAAGACCTCCGGTAACGTGCCCACGGCCGGCCAGGGAACCGACGCGGGCAAGAAGATCGTGGGCCGCAAGCGCGGCATCGTCACAGACACCCTCGGGCTGCTGCTGGCCGTCATCGTCGTCGCGGCCAGCGTCACCGAGAACGCGGCCGGCACGCAGCTCCTCAGCCAGGCCAAGGGCGCTCACCCGCAGGTCAGGCGCGCCTGGGCCGATGAGGGCTTCAAGAACCAGGTCATCGAGCACGGCGCGGACCTCGGCATCAACGTCGAGGTCGTCCCGCGCAAAGCCGGGGTCAAGGGCTTCCATGTCGTCAAGCGCCGCTGGGTCGTCGAGCGGACGTTCGGCTGGCTGATGATGCACCGGCGGCTAGCCAGAGACTACGAAAAATACCCCGGATCCTCCCGGGCCATGATCTACCTGGCGATGATCGACAACACCGCCAAGCGGATAACCGGCGAGACAACGCCAACATGGCGAAACACCCCCCAAGACCACCAAGCAGTCATGCCTCCGCTCTAGATGCCCTCTGAGACGCGCTGGAGTGTGGCAGGCTCGCAGGCAATGCAGCAATCCGCTGCACTGGCGTCGGCAGGAGGAGCGAATGTCCCGGACCGGATTCATCGACCATATCGGCATAGGCGTTCCCGACCTCGCGGCGGCCAAGCGGTACTACGACGAGCTCATGCCGGTCCTGGGGCTTCGGGCCTGGTTCGCGACGACGGAAGCCGGAGAGTTCAACTACGGCCCCGATGGCGCCCGCGGCTCTCAGGTCTTCTTCTACCAGGCTCTCCAGCCCGCGCCTCACTCACGCCATGGCACCGGCCTGCAGCACCTGTCCTTCATGGTGTCCAGCCGCGTTATCGTCCGCGAGGCACACGACTGGGCGGTTGCTCACAACGCCGAGGTCGTCCATGGACCCCGCGAGTTCCCCGAGTACGGCGAACACTACGCCACCTACTTCCTTGATCCCCACGGCTTCATGCTCGAGGTGGTCTGCCACAGCGCCGGCGAGGCGTGACAACCGGCGCGCGGGCTCAGGCCGTTTGCCCGGCTTGACCATCTTGCACCTGGAGATGGACTTCGAGATCATCGCCAGTCTTACCGGCCAGCCCCTCGAACGCCTGAACGCCAGCTAACCCAGTGCTCATCGGCGTCGCGCCATGGTATTCACTCTCTGATCGCGGCAGAAGCGGAAACCCATTGGACCGGACATTCTGCCCTCCGCCAGACTCAGACTCGTGGGTATGACGGTCTGGGTGGAGTTCTGGCAGATGCAGTGCTGCGGGAAGCCTTTCCGCCTGGGTGATCGGGTGGCCTGGACCGTGCGTGCCACGGACACGGACTGGCTTGAGGTCATGCTGGGCGCGCGCATGCAGCCGGGCGTGGATGCGGTGGAGGACCACCATGGTGCCGTGCCGGAGGGCACGGCACCAACCCGGGGCACCGTGACTCGCATCGGTGCCGTTCACTGCCGGTATGCCCCCAGACCCCACTGCCCTTAACTTCTGAGACTTACGTCTGTTTTCGGGAGGTTTGACGGGATGATGGTGAGGGTGTAATCGGCTGGTTCGCTGATCCATTTCCGTCGTTCGGCTGGGGTGCGGCCGGAGGTCCGCTGGCGGCCGGCGCGTCCGGGCGGAAGAGCAGTGATCGCGGCGGCGAGTGCAGCGGTCGGGGCGTTTCCGCTGGCCGGGCGCTTGTGGCAGTGGGGGCAGCAGGTGTCGGCGGTGATCGCGGCGCGGGCGAGGGACAGCACGGCGGTGAAGGTGATCTCGCCCGGGGTCAGGCCGGCGGTGGCGGCGGCGCGGGCGGCGAGTCCGGCGATCATGTTGTGGGCGAGCAGGAGCGCCCAGGTTTCCTGGCGGACGAGGACGGCGGAGCGTCCGCGCAGGACGCGGCCGGCGCCGCGGACGGTCCGCTTCAGGTGGAGGAACGCGATTGATCAGCCATCTTTTCTGGTACAGGACGGCGAGTTCCCCGGCGGGGCAGGCACCCGGGTCGAGCAGGGTGGTGAGGAGCCGGATCTGGGTGGTTTTCACGCGGCCGCTGCGGGTGCGGGTCAGCACGGTGAAGCAGATGAGGCGGGCGGTGGTGTCCGGCAGGGACAGGAGGGCGGGGTCGCCGGCGGTCTTGCGGCGGCGGGCGCGCATCTCGTTGCTTTCGCGCAGCAGGACCAGCTCGGATCCGTCTTTCAGCAGGTGAAGGGTCCTGAAGGGAACGGACTTCGCGGCGTTCTTGACGCGCCACAGCAGGTGCGCGCCGGTGCCGGAGAACCGGGTCCAGCGGTCCACGGACAGGAAACCGCGGTCGGCGAGGTTCAGCTGGCCGGGGCCGAACGCGTCCTGCAGCCCGTCGGCCAGGGCGTTCTCCCCGTCGAGGTAGCGGCCGATGACGGCGGCCTTCTGCCGGCGGGTGCCGGAGTGCAGTAGCCCGACGAGGCGCAGCAGCGGCTTCGCCCGGGGAGAAGGGACTCCGAACTCCTCCGCGAGCAGCGGGTCATTGAACAGTTCCAGGGTGGTGCCGTCGATCTGGGTGAGCTCCAGTCCGAACGCGGTCCCGTCCGGGCCTGCGGGAATGCCGCCGCGGGCCGCGTCGTGCCGGAACATGGCCCGGGCCGGCGCCTCCCCGTGCCGTTCCCGCGCCTTGGAGTACGCCGGGCCGGCCGGCACCGGGGTACCGGGCCTGACCGCCGTCCCGGGCATGCCGAAGACCAGAGCGAGGACCGGATCGTAGCCGAGGACCGGGAACAGCGCCCCGGTGACCAGGCACAGGGCCGTAACCTCGGCGTTCAGCGCCCGCTCCTGCTCGTGCGCGTGCTCCGCGGCAGCAGCGGCGGCGATCGTCCCGTCCGCGAGCAGCGACCCGATGAGGCTTTCCCGGTGCAGGTCAGCGAGCCAGTCCTCGTCCTCCCACAGGCCAGGGCCCGCCGCGACCCGGGCAGCCAGGCCCGGATCGCCGCCGGGAGTGGACGGGACAGCAACGGGCATGGCAAAATTCGCAGGCACGAGGCTCGAGTGACTGGCGGGCTTGGACTAGACACCCACCGTCATAGCAGGGGCCTCGTTGCGTTCACCGCCCCACCAGGCCGCCAGCCGCGATCGTGACCCACCCGTAACGCGACGCTAAAAACCGGACATGCAGCCGCAGAAGTCCTAGAAGTAAAGGGCAGTGCCCCAGACCCGGGAGCGATTCGCCCACCAGCTACCCCGTCCCCGGCTCCGGCGTTCTCACCTACCTGGAATCGGCGGACGGGTGGACCGCTGATCGTGGCGGCGAGCGGTTCGTCGGGTACCTCGTAGAACTGAAACTCTGACAGCGGCAGATAAGTGCGACACGCAAGCCCTTCTCGCGGGTGCGGCGGCTACGGTAATACCCGGTTATACTAGGAACGTGAAGACCGCGATTTCGCTCCCGGACGACACCTACGAGCAAGCCACCAGGCAGGCAGCGGAGCTCGGCATCAGCCGATCAGAGTTCTTCGCCCGGGCGGCCCGAAGCTACCTGGACGCACTCGCCTCACATTCGATCACTCAGCAGATCAATGAGGCGCTGCAGACCGCCGTCGACGATACCAGCGCCGCCGCCGCTGCTACGGCGGGCCGCAACTACCTGGCAGACCAGGACGACTGGTGACCGGCCGCGGCAGCATCTGCTGGGCAGATCTCGGCGATGCTCACGGCAGCAAACCCGCTAAGCGCCGCCCCGTCCTGGTTGTCCAGTCCGACCCCTTCAACGCCAGCCGGCTGAATACGACCATCGCAGCCGTCATCACCTCCAACACCGCCCTGGCCGCCATGCCCGGCAACGTATTTCTTCCGGCCGCCATTTCTGGCCTGCCCAAGGACTCAGTCGTCAACGTCGCTGCCCTGGTCACCCTCGACAAGACCGACCTGGAGACACCCGCTGGCCAGCTTCCGGCTTCCGTCATGGATGACGTCGCCCGAGGGCTGCGCCGAGTCCTCGGGCTCTGACTTCAGCGCTCCCGCAGCGGTATGAGCGGGTGTTGACGGGTCTCCTACAGCATGTCTTCCGATGGAAAATCGCCCATGTCGATATCCCAGGCGAGGTCAGCCCGCCAGCAGGGGCGCCGGGCCCGACGGCTACCTTAGGCTTATCACCGCGATCGCCACCCGGTCGGCGGCAGAAGCAGATGTTGCGCGCACACCATACGTTTGCCGATAATTACAGCGCCTGATTGTGCGGGCCGCCGACCGGAGCACATTTTTGGCGGGAGGCGCGATGGCTAGCCGCAGCTTGACCGCATTTTCCGCCGACGGAAGTTGAGTTGTGGGGTACTAATACGGCAGCTGTAGTTCGTTGCGATCTCGGTGTCCCGTCTCGGTTGATCTGGCGTATCTCGTTCTCATCGGGCAGTGGTCGATCAGCGGCTGAGGCGGCGCCGCCGGATCGACCAGAAGCAGAACCCGGCCAGCACCAGGGCGGCGGCGAGGAAGACGCCGGTCTCGGTCCACTGGAGGGCCCAGAAGCGGCCGGCGGGCTGGTAGGTGGTTACGGCCCTGAGGTGGAGATTGCTCAGCGTGTTGTTGCATGCCTGGGGGGTGTTTCCCTGGCAGGCGCTGACGTTGTTCACGTTGAACGGGTGGCCGGCCGGGTCGATGTTCTGGGTGGAGAGGATCCAGTCGCCTGTCATGCTGGGCAGGTTGGGCACGATGATGGTGCTGCCGCCGGGACCGACCGCCAGGTTAGCGTCGGGGATGTTCGCGGCGGTGAGCGCGACGAACGTGTGGGCGGGCGGGATGAGGTGGGGGCGCACCCAGATGGGCCAGGCGATCTGGATGAACAGGAAGGTGGCGAGGGTGGCGGCCATGGCGGGCACGGTGCGCCGGATCAGCACCCCGGCCGTGACGCCGAGCGCGAAGGCGAACGCGGCGTAGCCGAGGGGGGTGATGCCGCGGGTGGGGAACAGCACGAATCCGAGCCGGAGGAACGTGATGCTGTTGCTCTTGGCGAAGGGGGCTGCGGTGTCGACCGGGCCGGACCACCAGGTCAGCAGCAGGCTGAACAGCCCGGCAGTGGCCATGGCGGCCAGCGCGCCCACGCCGAGTTTGGCGGCCAGCCAGCGGGTGCGCGTGACGCTCTGGGTCCAGGCGAGCTGGAAGGTGCCGGCCTCGAACTCGCGGGTGAGCAGCGGCGCAGCCCAGAACGTTCCGATGATGGCGGGTACCAGGAGCAGGAACCCGATGCCGATGAAGTAAAAGACCGTGTAAAAACCGTTCAGCTTGTTCACGAAGCTGGTGGCGAGCGGCAGGCAGTTGCCGTGCGCCTGGCAGGCCGCGATCCCGCTGCTGTCATACAAGCCGAACAGGTGCGGGCTGGTGGTCGCGAGTATGACCGCGAAGACCGCCAGCGCGGCGGCGGCCGTCGCGGCCTGGGCGCGGAACTGAAGCACGCTGAGCCGGATCATGACACCACCTGCAGCCGGTGCGTGCGGTCATCGCGTGCCCCGCTCATGTAGCCGAGCACCAGGTCCTCCATGCTCACGGGCTTGACGGTCCAGGACGGATCGTGGACCGGCTGGTCCGTGCGGACCAGGAGGGTGCTCTGCTTGTCGGTGTGGCTTTCCTCGACTACCTCTGCGCCCGCGGGGAGGGTGCCGGGGTCGCGGCGCGGCCCGGACAGGCGGTGATGCGAGGCCAGCAGCGCGCTGACCTCCCCGGCGACCCGGACCCGGGACGCGACGAGGACCACCAGGTAGTCGCAGACCCGCTCCAGGTCGGCGACCAGATGCGAGGACAGCACGACGCTGACGCCGTGCTCGGCGACCGCCTCCATCAGGCCGCGGAGGAACTCCCGGCGGGCCAGCGGGTCCAGGCTGGCGACCGGCTCGTCGAGGATGAGGAGCTCGGGCCGCTTGGCCAGCGCCAGGGTGAGGGCGAGCTGGGCCCGCTGGCCGCCGGACAGCGACCCGGCCCGCTGCCGCAGATCCAGGCCCACCTGCGCGATCCGGCGCCGCGCTAGTTCGTCGTCCCAGCCGGGGTTGAGCCAGGCGCCGAGGCGGAGATGGCCGGCGACCGGCATCCTGGCGTAGACGGGCGTGTCCTGGGCGACGAAGCCGACCCGGGCCAGCTGCGCCGGCCCGGCGGCCGGGTCCTCGCCGAGGACGCTGATCGTGCCGCAGGTCGGCGCGAGCAGCCCGGTGGCCAGGCGCAGCAGGGTGGTCTTGCCCGCGCCGTTGGGGCCGACGAGCCCGACGACGCGGCCCTCGGGGATGGCCAGCGTGCAGTCGCGCAGCGCCCAGGTCCGCCGGTACTGCTTGCCCAGCCCGCTGGTCTGGATGGCAGCGCCCATCACGCGACCCCCTCGGTGAAGCAGGTGCGGAACGCGGTGCGGTAGATCGCCTCGATGTCGTCGGGGCCCAGCCCTGCCGACCGGGCTGAGCGGAGCCAGCCGGTCATGGAGGCGAGGAACCGGGCCTGGGTGGCCGGGTCGGTCCCGGACGGCGAGCGGGTGATGAACGTGCCGAGCCCGGGGCGGGCGCGCGCCAGTCCTGCCCGCTCCAGCTCGCGGTAGGCCTTGTGCACGGTGTTCGGGTTGATGGCCAGCCTGGCCACTACCTGCTGCGCGGTCGGCAGCTGGTCGCCCGGCTCGAGCATCCCATCCGCAGGGCCTGGTGAACCTGCTGCACGAGCTGCAGGTAGGTAGCGACGCCCGACGTCTCGTCGAGCTGGAACTCGATCATCCGATCTCTCATTCAACTAAGAGTTTAGTGGAATGAGAGTAACAGGCCCCGCCGGCCGATGCAAGAAGCGCCCGCTCACCCCAGCGGGCACGGGCACGCCGTCACCAGCAGGACTTGGCCAGGACAGGCTCAGCGAAGAGATCCGGGGCCTCACCGTATTCCTGGCCGGGCGCGCTGCCGGGAAACAACCTCAGACCTGTCGGCATAGGCGTTCCAGCGCCGGTGGGCTTGGCGGGCGCGGTGCTGATGGCGGCGTCGCCAGGCCGACCAGTGCAGCCGGTGTCCCCGGTCTCGGCGGGGCGGCGGGATGACGATGTCGCGCAGGAGCCGCAGCAGCTCTGGGACGGTGATCGGGATCAGTCCGGCGTCCAGGTCTAGCCGGCCTCTTGCTGGCGTTGCACGGCGACGGCAACCGCGAGGTAGATATAGGCGAGCAGGCAGATCGCGGTCCAGCGGTGCCAGGACCTCCAGCGGATGACCTGCCCGGCGTCCAGGCCGGTGCTCTGCTTGGCAAGCTGGTGATCTTCTTCAATCCGCCGCCTGGCCACGGCGACGGCGATCAGCCGGGACAGCGGGACCGGCCTGGGCGTCCAGCACCGGTAAAACGACAGCTGGCCGGTATAGCGGTGCCGTCGGGCCAGCAGGACGCTGTGCCCGTCACCGTGCCCGCCGGGAGTATCGTCGCTGGTCACCTCAAGCATCGCCCAGTCATAGTGACGGGTGCCCTTGGTCCCGGACCCGGTACGCATCCGGTGCCAGGCGTGGACGGGAATCATGCTGGCGGCCGCTGCGGCGGTCACGGTGCGGCCCGAGCCCGTGGTTAGGGCGTGGTTGGCGCGGACCGCCATCACATACCCCATCGCGCGCTGGCGGATGCCGCGGCGCAGCTCACGGCCGCCGTACACCTCGTCGCCTGCGACGAAGGCGGCGCGGATCCCAAGCCGGTATGCGCGGTCGAGCAAGGTGCCGGCCAGCTGCGGCTTGGTGGCGAACATCACCTCCTCCGGCACGCCGGCCAGCTCGCGATGCTCCTCATCAGCCGCGCACGCTTCGGGCAGGTACAAAGCCCGGCCGGTCAGCGCATGCCCGCGGCCGGTGGCATAGGTCAAGGTGACCGCCACCTGGCACAGCGCGATACCGCCTACGGTGCCGCTGTACTGGCGGGCCGCGCCGGCCGCGGTGCCAGAGGACTTCTCATCGGCCGTCTCATCCACGATCAGCACCCCATCCCCGTCATCGAGGTGACCGGCCGCCCATGCCGACGCGATGTCCAGAACCTGCTGGTCATCCCAGACCGCACGGGATAGGAGGTGCTGCAGCCGGTGCGGCCCACGATGCCCCACCGCCTCGGCGATCGTCCAGCAGTTGTGATCTTCCAGCTCCATCAGCAGCCCGCGCACCATCTGGCCGCAGCACTGCCGCGTCTCCCGCCGGGGAAAGCACCCGGCTACCCGCCCCAGCAGGTCCGCCAGCAGCGCGGACCGGGCATCATCGGCTACCGTGGCAGCAGCGACTGCCGCATCTTGATCGTGTCTCACAAACCCATCATGATCGCGGCAGCCGCACCTCTACGCGGTCACCTGCCTGACCTGGACCAACAGCCCCACGGTCACGAACTACTGCTGCCGTAACTAAGCTGGCTTTTCCTGACGGTAGCTAATATCGCGTGGGCTGCCCGGTGCTGTGGCTTCGACCAGGCTACGACCGGCTGCCTCTGGACTACTTCGCCCGGCGGTCGAGGAGGCCGTCTCCGGAAACCTGCCTTAGCGGACTTGCGCGCCGATCACCCCTTGCCGCCCGTCGGTGAGATACCCGTCCGATAGCCCGTGCGGGATTCCCTGGTAGGCGCCATCATCGGGCGCCGCGGGTACCCGCTCCCCACATTGCCACGCTAGCCGCAGCTCCGCTACCCGCTCCCTGGTGTCGGGAAGCTGGCCGGCCAGTCTGGCGACTTCGGCGGTGCTGGCCGCCAGCTCAGCCCTGGCCTTTGCCAGCGCTTCCTGGTCAAGGCGGTCCGGCGGGACCCGCTGCGGGCGGACGCCGTTGCCGGCGAGGATATAGGCCCACGAGTAGGCGGTGAATGGGGGCGCGGACCCGTCGGCCGGCTCCAGGGAGGTCAGCGCGCAGCGATCCCACTGCTCGAGCACCTGACCGGCCCCCGGAGTCGGTACTCCGGGGTCGCTGTGCAGCTCACGCCAGAACGGCGTGTCATTGCGGCCGGACGCCAGGTAATGGCAGACGACGAAATCGCGGACGGCGTCCAAGCGGGCGTCGAAGAAGGTGTTCAGCTTCGCCACCAAGGCGTCGTCCCAGACCAGATCCGGTGAATGGTAGAGGAAGAACTCCCCGATGTCCTCGATGAGCCCGATTCCCGTCGACTCCAGCGGCTCGATGAAGCCACCGGCCAAGCCCACCGCGATGCAGTTGCCGACCCACATCCGTCGGCTCTTGCCTACCCGCATCCGGATGTGCCGGGCGGGGATATCGCCGCCGATGCCCAGGTGATCACGCAGCTCGGCCTCCGCGTCATCAGGGGACAAGTAGGCCGATGAATAGACGTAGCCGGTCCCCGCCCGGCTGAACAGCGGGATCTCCCAGATCCAGCCGGCACTGCGGGCTGTCGACTTGGTGTAGGGCTCCAGGTCACCGTGTGACGCTGGCTCGGCCGGGACGTTGATCGCGACGGCGCGGTCACACCACAGGTTGTCACGGAACGAGACGAACGGCTCGCCGAGCGCGCCGTTGATTAGCATGCCGCGGAAGCCTGTGCAGTCGAAGTAGAGGTCGGCGGTGAGTGCGTCGTGGCCGGCGGTGCGCACCTCCCGCACCCAGCCGCCTGGTCCCACCTCGATGCCGGTGACATCGTCGACGATGTGCTGAACGCCAGCCGCCGTCGCATGCCGCTTCAGCAACTCGGCGTAACGGCCGGCGTCCAAGTGGTAGGCGTACACGCGCAGATCGCCTGTGTACGCCGCGCACCCAGCGGACTGGGGTGCCAGCCTCGCGGAGGCTATCTGCCAGGTGCCCTGGTCAAGCACCTCGTCGAGCGGCGTCACCGTCTCGTCCGCCGCGAACTGGCGGAGCCAGTCATCCACTAGGACCGGGGGGCCTTTCACCGCACCGAACGGATGCCAGAAGTCACGGCGCGGATTCCAGCCGCGGAAGCGGATACCGTGCTTGAAAATGGCGTCACAGTCCGTGAGGAATTCCGCCTCGTCAATACCGATATAACGTAGGACCTGCCTGATACCAGGCAAGGTTGCCTCCCCCACCCCCACCGTGGGAATGGCCGAGGATTCGATCAGGGTGATCGTCACCGCGGGTGATGTGCACCGACGCAGGAGCGCGGCGGTAAGCCAGCCCGCGGTCCCTCCGCCTATGATGAGAACGCGCCTGGGACGCCGGACCTCCCGCACGGACGCGACCGTCTCAGCAGACAAGAGAACTCCCCGGAGGCGAAGGCCAAAGTGAACGAAAGCGAAAATATACCCCTTTGCTGCGGTAGCCTACACAACGGATGACCAGCACCAAAAGTGATCGGGTGAGCTATCGCGATGTTCTTCGCGATCCGCTAGCACTGCGGTTGTGGCTAGCCGCGTCATTGTCATTTCTCGGGGACTTTGTCGGGCTTGGCGCGCTTCTCTTCGTCGCTTACGAACGTTCTGGCGGTCGGGCGCTCGGACCTGCGGCGGTGTTCGCTGTCCAGGCCCTGCCCGCGGTGGCGGTCGCCGCCGCGATCGGTCCGTGGCTGGACCGGATACCACGGATCGGCGGGCTGGTGTTCCTGTGTCTGGTCGGGGCCGGCGCCGTTGCGTTCCCGCTCGTGTTCAACGGCCTGTGGCCGGTCTTTACTGCCGCCGCCATTCTCGGCGCGACCACCACAGCATTCAACTCCATTAGGAGCGGCGCGACCGCGGATGGCATCTCGCGCGAGCGTCGTGGCAGGCTGTTGGCACTGATCAGCCTGTCGCTCCAGGTGTCCGAGGTGGTCGGCTACATCACCGGATCCGCCGTGGCCATCGCCATCGGCGCCCGCGCGGCGCTGGTGGTGGACGCGGCGACGTTCGTCCTGGCGGCCGCACTGCTGGCCGGCGCGAGGGTTCCCGGACGCGCGGGGTCTCGCCCACGCTCCTCTCTGGCCACCGGGATCCGCGCGATCTTCACCGACCCGACGCTGGCCATCCTCACCCCGGTCGCGTGGATCGGGCTCACCGTCGCGGCGCTGCCTGTCACTCTTGCGTCAGCGGCCCTGACCGGTCACCATCGCGGGTGGCTGCCACTGGCGCTAGCGGCGGCCGGGGCCGGGCTGGGGATCTCGGGAACTCTGGTCGGCCGGTCCAGCATGCCGGAACGGGTGGGGTCCCAGTTCTGGTGCATCGCCGCGGGCGGCGCGATGTTCCTGCTGGCCGCGCTCGGCCTGGTGGTGAACCCGGCACTGCTGGTGGCCGGGAACTTCCTCATCGGCATGGGCATGGGCTGGAACGTCGCCGCGCAGACGACCTTCGTCCTGGTCATCGACCCGGACCGGATCGCTAACGTCACCAGCGTGATGATCGCAAGCGTGATCGCTCTCAACGGCCTAGGCGCGCTCGTGTTCGGCGCCGTGGCCGACTCGCTGGGCGTAGCCACCGTCTACGCGCTGGCGGGTGTGCTCCAGGTGGGCGCCGGCCTGGCCGCGATCAGCTATGCGCGCCGGCGGCCGCACGTCCTCGACCTGGCCAGGAACCGGCGTGAGGTTGGCGTCTAGTGGGTGCGCCCGTTAGTTCGTCGGGGGTGGCGAGTCCAGCCAGGCCGTAGTGTCGCCGAGGTAGAGGCCGCAGGCGCAGTCGGGGACTACTTCCGGGTAGTGGCTGTGGCCCGTCCGGCGTGGAATTCTGGGCCTGAAACGTCGCCCCCGTACAGCGGCCACACACCGTGTGGCCGCTGCACCGGGTGTTGTAACGGGGCTGTGCGGCCGGGGTGTCAGGAGGAGACGACGTAGAAGGAGGTGGAGAAGAGGGTGCAGGGGGCGCTGACCGATGAGGTCCCGTCGCCGGTGACGTCGCTGCCGGGCTCGGGGATGAAGGGCGGCCCCATGTTGGCCTTGCATTCGCCCTGGATGCGCCAGACCTGGGATGCGGGCCGTGCGGTGCAGGTCATCGACTGGGCGGTGCCGCTGATCCAGCTGAACGCGCAGTCGAGCGGGACGTTGCCGCCCAGGATGGTCTCGGTCCCGGTGCCGGGTGAGAGGGTGACCGACGGTGTGGTGCTGGTGATCACGATGCTGAAGGACTTGCTGGTGCCGTACTGGTGCTCATTGACCAGCGGGATTTCAAAGTCGGGGTAGGTGACTTGCCCTGCGGGGATGACCACCTCGCCGGTGGCCGGGGTGTTGAAGTCGGTTCCGTCGACGGCGGTGCCGTTGACGATCTTGTAGAAGATGTCCAGGGCACCCGAGGTCGACCCGGTGCGGGTGAACTGGACGAACAGGTCGTTCTGCTGCTGCTCGTTGCAGGTGCTGGCCGAGCCGCAGAACTGGAGGTACTGGTTCGCCGAGCCGCTGGAGACGCCTGCAGTGTTGCTGGTGGCGTAGGCGGGCGAGGCCGCGGTGAGTCCGGCGGCCAGCAGGCTGGCTGCAGCCAGCCCGGTCAAGAGGAGGCGAGTGCGCATGTGGGGGGTCCCTTCCGTCGTGACTGCCGGGTAACCCAAAGTCAGCGCCCGGCTCTCACGCGCAACGTAACATCCGGCGTTCCATCCCCCAAGACCCAGCGGCAATACTCCGCAAACTGGAAGAAATCACTTAATGTCGTGAGTCAATAATTCGTTCGCAGTATGCGGCGAGGGTTCCGAGGATCTGGTCGGCGGTCTTGGTCCAGATGAACGGCCTGGGGTCCTTGTTCCACTCGCTGATCCATTTGCGGATGTCGGCTTCGAGTTCGGTGACGCTGCGGTGGACTGATCTGCGGAGTTTGCGGCGGGTGAGTTCGGCGAACCAGCGCTCGACCTTATGCCGCATGCGACATAACCGCCGATGAGATCCTGGACTGCCGGGCAAAATATATCGCTAAGATTTCCGGCGCGACTGGCCTCACCCTCTTCGCGGCAAATGAGCATGGTTTCGACTAACTGCACACCTCGCCGTGATGGAGTAAACATATCCGCCTGGGCGGTCCGTGCATGAACACATTCATGTCGGCGAGGACGAGATGTTCTATCTTCTCGCCGGCGAGCTTACGGGCCTGCCGTCACCGTGGTCCCGGAGGATGAGCACGAGTGTCAGTTGTTCCACGCGCCCGCGCCGGATGGTGCCGCGCCGACACTCCTCACGCTGCCCACCGTATGCCGGCTCCACGAATCAGGCCTGCCCATCGGTCCCGGCCCCAGCGAACTCGTGGCCGTAGATGAAGACCCCAGCGTCGAGGAGCCGGACATCGGTACCGCCGATCCCGCCGAGACCGCTCTCAGTAGTCGCGGGCACTTGAGAAACAGCCCAGTCTCAGCTGTGATCAGGCTGCCCGTCCTCGTTATTCACAGCGGCACCCATAAGGCCCACCAGTGTCAAGAAGGCGTAGAAATCTGACCCGATGACTATGCGGGCCGCCGGGCTGATTGTTCTTCTAGATTCTTTCTTGCCTCTACCTGGTTCTGCCACCGCGTGGCCAGGCGTCAAGCTGGAGCACCGCAGCCGCGCAGCGACCAGGACGAGCTGACCGCCCATTGACCGGGTCAACTCGGCGAAGGCCCGGATCCGGGGAACAAGAGGTATCATTTATCTGATGGCTGAATGGTGGTCGATCGAGGTCTTGCACGGCGGGTTTTCGGCTTTCCGGTGGCAGGAGCAGCACGACTCTGCACTGATCGAGGCTGCGCTGACTAATGGCGCTGTCGACGGGGCTTGGCATGCAGATGGCTGGGGCGTGGTATTCGAGATCTGCTTTGACAATGAGGAACGGTGGGAGAGGTTCCGCAGCCTGCCGACCGTCCGCGCAGCCCTGGACGGTGCGCCGGATCCCGTTAACGGCCTGCTTGTCTACCGCGGCCGAGGCGGCGGAGCAGGGGACCGCCGGCCGCGCAAGCCGGTGCCGGCGCCGAGCGCGGGCAGTGAAGTTTTCTCAGCGACTTTCAGCTGATCATTTTGTGCTCGAATTGCGTGAGGACGAGCACGGATTTGACGATGTCGCCGATGGTAGTCGGGCTGACGCTGACGTGCTGGATTGCCCGCCACCGCTGGGACATCAGCGCGAAGCCGCGTTCTCCCTGGTAGCGCAGGGACCGCAGGAGCGCGTTACGGGTTCTCGTGTCGATGTCGAGTTCGCCGCTGCGCGGTTTCCTGACCGGGACGTGCACGCCCGCGCCGGCCCCTTCATAACCGGAATCGGCGAGGATGGGCAGGTCCTTGAGGTAGGACCGGGCTTCGGGCAGGACGAGATCGCGGGCCGCGGTCAGGTCATGGGTACTGCCTGGCAGCACGTCGGAGACCCACAGCGGGACGCCGCCCGGCGCGGCCAGGGCCTGCACGTTCCCGGCGGGCTCGTGCGCCTTGCCGGAGTACCACTTATCGATCTCCTTCCCTTTCCTGCTGGTCTTCTTGTCCGCGCACCGGTCCGAGGAGATCAGGGTGCCGTCCAGGATCAGGTAGGCAAGCCCCTGCTCAGCGGCCCGCTCCAGGGCCTCGCGCAGCGTGGGCGCCCTCGCCGCGAGGACCTCGACCGCCTCATCTTTGTACCGGTAGGCGGTGGCCTGGGAGATCCCGAAGCCGTGGCCCGCCGGCGGATGTCCGGCCGGTCCCGGAACCACGCCAGCGTGAAGACCGCCTGCTTCCAGCAGCTCAGGGCCCGTGTCCCGTCCCGGGTGCCGATCTCGCGGCGGTGATCTGCCAGCAGGCCCGACACGAACAGCACCAGTGGCAGCGGGACGTCAAGGATGACACGATAGGACAGCACGCGGAGCCTCCGGGCAGGTACGGATCTTGTGGTGAGACCTCTTGTACCGGGGGCTCCGCGCCTTCCCGGGGATCTCCTGTTATGTCCGCGCGCCTGCCCGTACCAGCCCAGATGGGCGTTAAGTCGCGAACGCCGGGTTCACCGTTGCTGAGAAAACCTCAGTGTCTCGCTGCCTGAGCCGCAAGCGGCGCCGTATCTGGACCCAATGCCGCTTAGCTTGTTTTAGGTAATGCCGCGGTGCGGGTGTCATCCCTGGTTAGGACAGAGTTGACGAGTTTGATGGTCGCGGGGGCATCGTGGCGTATGCCGTGCTGGCCGGGCTTCTTGACCCGGTAGGAGTTGTGCCGGGCTCGCTTGACGACGCGCGGGTAGCTGCGTTCGCGTTTCTCGTTGAGCTTCCGCGGGTCGGCGATGCCGGCCATGACGCGGCCGAGGAGCCGTTGTCGCTGGTCAGGGGGAAAAAGCCGGGTCATCGGCCCGGCGGATGATGCGGATGGCCCGCTTGAACTTCACCCGGTCGGGGTCGATGCCGGCGTTCGTGGCGGCGGCGCAGATCAGGGCGGTGACCGCGTAATGGGTGAGGAAGTAGCCCCAGATCTCCTGCTTCACCATGTCCGGGGACTGCGAGCGCAGGATCTTTCCCGGGCCGCGCAGAAACGTCTTGACCTGCTTGTTCCCGGTTTCATGTTCCCAGCGTTCGTGGTACGCGGCCGCCAGGACCGGGGCGGGCGCGTCCGTCCATGTAGTGATGGTGGTGATCAGGGCGATGACTTCGTCTTTCCCGTCGCCGTCGCGATCGGGGACCACGTATTCAACCACCCGGACGCGGCGGCCTTTGCCTGGGTCCAGGTCCTCGCCGGCGCGGGCCGCGTCGATGAGCTGCTGCCTTGCACCGCCCCTGATCTTGGGGTTGACCAGCACGGATGTGTAGGAGCCATCGCGGTGGAACTCCAGCGGCTGCAGGGTCAGGTCCGCTTTGACCCGCCACAGCAGCGCGGCCCCGGTGTCCGCGGCCGTGCACCAGTCCTGCCAGTTATAGAAGTTCCGGTCCGCGATCAGCAGCCAGTCCTCTTCCAGCCGCGGGTACAGCTCCCGCGCCAGCGACTGCTCGCCGCTGCCCTTGGAGACGCATGGGCCGATCGCCGCCAGCACCGGAGCATGCGACGCGCACTCGCCGATCGTCACGGCCCTGGCCTTGGGAAACGCCGCCGGGGTGCCGTCCTTCCCGGCACCGGGTACCCGAACTCCGCCGCGTTCGCCTTCGTGTCGGGCACGTCCCATTCCAGGCCGTCGATGCTCATCTTCCGCCACGGCCCGAGGAACGCGCCTTCGGTCTCCAGCGTCGCGACCGGCCGCGCGACCTGCGCGAACGTCTCCTTCACCGGCTCGTGGCCGAGCCTTTGCCGGGCCTGGGTGATCCCGCCCGTGGTCACGTCCGCCTGCGAGTCATCCCAGCAGCCCCAGCCCGCAAGCGTTTCCGTGATCCGGGTCCAGACCTCCTCATAATCCTCTTCGGCGAACAGGGCCAGGCCCATCACGAAATACACCATGACCTGCGGCGGGAGCTTGCCGCCTCTCCGCTTCGCCGTCTTCCCCGTCACCTCGACGGCCTCGTCGACCGCATCGCGGGATACCCAGGACGCCAGCACGCCCAGGGAGATCCAGTCGCTCAAACGGTCCCCGGCCACACCGCCAGTCTGCGCCATAACCCGCGATCATCCCGGTAACCAGCCGAAACCGCCCGGAGGGACACGCCAGGCAAACCAAGATCAACTTACGCTAAGCGGCATTGTATCTGGACCTCACCGGCATCTCGCCGCCGGATCCGGTGCACGCCGGGACGGCAGAAGCGCCCGGCACCTGATCCGCACCCCGCACATCGCGACTGCCAATTTATACGACTGCATTATCGTTGTTTGGCTACGGCAACTTTTGCAGCCAGTATCCCCTGTGGTGGGAGAAATGAGAATCAGCTTTAGTTCCTTGCTGACCGCTTCACGGCCTATCTGGAGATCTCCACGTTGAGGGCTGAGCTCGGACGATGGAGCCCTGGCTGGGAGGCAGTCCACCAGATCGTCCTGGCCACCCTCTGGTATGTCATCCAGAAGCGAGTCCGGCCCGAGCCTGAGCTCTTTCCCGACGAGGACGGCGAGCTGATCCCGTGGAGTCCGGTCTGGGGCCACTGCCCTAAAGTTTTCGGGTTTATGGGGTCTGGTGTCTGGTTTCCCGGGTGTGGTCACGGTCTGGCTGCATGTCGGTCGCGGTGACGTGACGGGATGCGGTCGTCCCTGAAATAAAACAAAGCTCCTGGTAGGAACTGGGTTGTCGAGGCCCTTACCGTCCACCTGGAGCTTTGTTGCCTGCCAAGTTTGCCATGGTCATCGCGCCTGCGTCCACTCCGGCCGCGGCGCACCGGGATGACGACAGGGCCGCGGAGATCGCCGCCCGGGTCGCGTCCGGGCCCGGGTTCTGGACGGAGTGGCTGGCGGAGCTGGGCCGGCCGGGCCTGCTGGAAGAACTGCTCGCCGGCGGCGTGATCGCCCGCGCGCTGCGGGAGGCGCCGCCGGGCCATAAGTACGACCGGGTGCTGACCGCGAAGATGACCGTGGTCTGCGTCCTGGTCGCGTGCCTGTTTCCCGGCGCCGGCTACGACGCGGTGCTGGCGACGGCGTTCGGGCTGCCCGGCCTGCGGTCCGGTCCGGCCGCGGACATCCCGTCCGGCAGCGCGTTCTCCCAGGCCAGGAAGCTGCTTGGCGAGCAGGTCATGCAGCGCCTGTTCGAGCTCGACGCCGCCGTCGCGGACGCGGACCTCGGGATCGGCCTGCGGTGGAAGGGCCTGGAGGTCACCGCGATCGACGGCACCACGATGGAGCTGGCCCGCAACGACGTCCTCGACGGCGAATTCGGCACCCCCGCGGACGGCGCCCGGCCGCTGCTGCGGGTCACCGCCCACGTCCGCACCGCGACCTTCCGCTGGACCGGCGCCGCGATCGGCGGCTACCACGACGGCGAGAACGCCCTGGCCGACCAGCTCGAAGGCAGCTTCCGGCCCGGGATGCTGAACCTCGCCGACCGCGGCTTCTTCTCCATGGACCGGTTCCTGCGGTTCTCCGGCACCGGCGCCCACCTGGCCTGGCGCGTCAAGGACCGCGCGAAGTCCGTCCCCCTCAAGACCCTCACGACCCTGCCCGACGGCTCTGAGCTGGTCATGCTGCACGAATCGGACGGCATGCGCACCCGGCGCAGGCGCGACACCGGCAACCCGCGCGCACAACGGCTCCCGGACACCACCGCCCGGCTCGTCACCTTCACCGTCACCGCCACGACCAGGAGCGGCCGGGCGAAGACCACCCGGATGCGGGTGCTGACCACGCTGCTGGACGACACGGCCTACCCGGCCCGGGAGATCGCCGTCCTGTATGCCGAGAGATGGCAAATCGAAGAGGGGAAGCCGGACTGCTTGCATAAGCGCGTCCGGTTGTCATCGTGTGGGTTTCCTTCCGTATCGGAGCTGGTGCTGGCTTCCTGATTCTGCTGCCAGGGGCGGCGCATGTGCTGTCCGCGGGGAGTCTCGTGCAGGACGCGGAGTCGTTCGGTCTCGGCGGGGTCGGCGCGGACGACGATAAGGCGCGCCTCGGGGTGGAGGTAGCCGTCGGCCCAGCCGCGGCGGACCCAGGCGTCCAGGGTGATCTTGGACATTCCCAGGTGCTCGGCGAGATCGCGGAGCCACCATTCGTGCTCGCCGAGCTCAGGCCGGCGGGCGAGCGCCGGCCTGAGTCAGGCCGAGCGCGGACAGCAACTCGCGGACCGAGTTCACGGTGAAGACGGCGGACCGCTTGGGCGGCCGCAGGCCCTCGGCGTTCAGCGCGTCGGCGATCTGCGCGGCCGTGCTCCCGGCGGCAAGCAGTTCCCCGGCACGCTGGCGGAGCCGGGGGAGGTAGCTCAGCTGGGCCAGGGCCGCAACCGGGCGGACGACACGGCCGCCGGTGCGGTGGCCGCCAGCCCAGGTGACCTCGACGTCGACCTGCTCGCTGTCGCCGATCACGGTGACCGTGACGGCCTCGATCAGGTGCCGGAGCAGCTGCTTGCGGTCCGCGTCCGTCGTGGTCTCCGCGTTCCAGACGGCGGGCAGGTCAGCCGCCAGGGCCCGGATCTCGTCCCGCTCGGCGGCGGTCAGGGCCCGGGGCCGGGCGGCGAGATGGCGGTCGTAGTCCTCGCCGAGGCGCTGCCGCTCGGCCAGGGCCTCGTTCCAGTCTTTCTCCAGCTGCCGGACGACCAGCCGGTTCTCGGGCTCGGCGAGCTGGTACTGGCGGCGGGCGCGGTCAGCGGCGTAGTCCGCGCGCTCGAGGCGCTGCCGCCAGATCCGGTCGGTCTCGCCGCGCCGCTGCTCTTCCTGCTCGGCGGCGGCGAGGGAGACCTCCAGCGCGGCCGGGGCCATCGCCTGCAGCGCGAGGCCGGACACGTACTCGTCGACGCACGTGCCAGACAGCTGCTGGCAGCGCTCCTCGGCCCACGTGACGGCGGCCATGCCGCACACGTAGGCCGGCTGCAGGACGCCGCCGGGGCCGCGCTGGTAGCGGACGGACATCTTCCTCCCGCAGCGGCCGCAGCGGACCAGCCCGGCCAGCAGGGCCGGCCCCTCGCGCACCGCGCCCATGCCCTGGGCCCGGGACCGGTTCGCGTCCATCCGCCGCATGTTCCGCTCGTACTGCTCCGCACTGATGTAAGCCGGGTAGATCCCGGGCAGGAAGACCAGCCACTGCCCGCGTTCTACCCGTTTCCTGCCGCTGTAGGGCCGGTCCGGCTTCCGCCTGCGCGAATCACCGGAACTGCGTCCGTATGCGTAGATCCCAGCGTAAGCCGGATTGCGGAGCATGTTCTGGATCATGTTCCGCGACGGGCGCCGCCAGGTCAGTTCTCCCTGGTCAAGACCTTCCCGCAACCGGATGCCGGCCTGGATCCGGTTGTCGGCCAGATAGGCCAGGACCCCGCCGACGGTGCCGATCCGGTCGAACAGGCTGAAGATCAGCGTGATCACGGCCCGGACCTGCTCATCAGGATCCAGGACGACCTCGCCGGACGGCCGTCGCACCAGGCCGGACGGCAGCGGGACCGCGAGTTCCCCGCGGCGGGCCTTGGCGATGCGGCCGCCCGCCATCCGCTGCCGGATCAGGAAAAGCTCTGCCTCGCTGATGGTCCCCTTCAGGCCCAGCAGCAGCCGGTCGTTATGCGTGTTCGGGTCGTAGACCGCCTCCATGTCGCCCAGCAGCGTCCCCGACAGGGCGCACAGCTCCAGCAGCTGGTGCCATTCGCGCCCGGACCGGGCCAGCCGCGACATCTCGATTCCCAGCACGATGCCGACGTGGTCGAGGCCGACCTCCGACACCAGCCGCTGGAACCCCGGCCGGACCTCGGCGCCGGACGCCGAGTGGCCCAGGTCCTCGTCGATCACCAGGACCCGGGACGCCTCCCAGCCCAGATCAGCAGCGCGGCCGGACAGGCCGTACTGCAGCCGCGTCGACTCGCCGTGCTCGATGACCTGCGCCATCGTGGACTGGCGCACGTAAACGACGGCGAGCCGGTCCCGGTGCCATTCCTGGACCTTGCTCCCGGGCAGTCCCTGCGGAAGCCCCGCTGACGCGTCCATCATGCCCGTCCTCGCCCGGGACGCCGCGTCCCGCCCGGATCATCCGCATCATCAGTACCGCCACCAGGCATCCCGCCGCCGCCCGGCTCGCTTCCGGCAGCTCTTCCCACTCCGGAACCGGGCCCGGCCGGACCCTGGCTACGGGGGCACGGCAGTCCCTGCCCGCATTCGGCACCGTCCTCGCCCGGCTCGCTGCCGTCCCGCAGCTGCCGCACGGCCACGGACAGCGCCAGCAAGCCGTCAATTCCGATAACAGGGACATTCCCGTCACTATGATCATCTATGCAAGCAGCCCGGCTTTCCCCCTGAAATCGCGTTCCTTCACCTGAAGCGGACCGTCCGCGGTCCCCGCCGCCCGCTGCGCGGCCAGTCCCCGGAACTGGCCCGCCAGGAAGCCTGGGCACTGCTGCTCATCCACAACATCACCGCCACCGCGGCCGCCCGGGCGGCCGGACCCGCCGGGCTCGACCCCGGGCTCATCCCGTTCACCGCCGTCCTGGGCCTCATCCGGTCCCACGTCGCCGCGGATACCTGCTGCCGCCACTGCGGGCACCGGCCCGCCAGCGCCGATGACACCCTGGCCAGCCTGAACGACGCCATCCTCGCCATCCCCAGGCACCGGACCGGACGCCAGCGGACATCCGGCAGGACCACCGCCGAACGCCGCACCCGGCACACCGAAGAAGTCACCTACACCATCAACATCACGAAGTCGAATCTCCCGCAATGGGACATAACCCCGGAAACTTAAGTGGGTGGCCCCGTTAATTCGTCGGGGGGTGTCAGGCGGCCTCCGGTAGTGGTTCGTCGTGAGGGTCTTGCCGCTCGTGGCGGCTGATGCGGTCCATGAGGTCGTGCAGGCCGGCTGCGGTGAATTTCCAGCTGAACGGCCGGGCGGTCTGGTTGTACCGGTCGGTGAAGGCCAGCAAGGTGGCCGAGAGTTCCTTGAGGCTGTCGAAGTCGTTGGGGGTGACGACTTTCTTCTGGATGACGGAGAAGAAGATCTCGATCTGGTTCAGCCACGAGGCATGGACCGGGGTGTGAATCATGATCGCGTTCGGGTGCGCCCTGGCCAGCCGGTCGATGGCGGGCTGGCCCCGGTGATCCGAGCCGTTGTCCACGATGGCGAAGACCCGGGGCGCGTTCTTGTACTCCGGGCGGGCCATGACCTGCCCGGCCAGGTCCATGAACGGCGTGATCCCCGTGGTGAGCGGCGTGGAGGCGAATACCTGACCGGTGTGCACGTCCAGCCCGGCGAGCAGCGCGAGGGAGCCCTGGCGCTTGTATTCGTGCTCGTAGCGGACGGGCCTGCCGCGCGCGGCGGGCACGGTGGGATGCAGGCGGCGGCGGGCATTGATCTGCGGCTTGGCGTCAAAGGACAGGACCCGGTCATCAGGGCCGAGCGGCTCGTCCCGGTAAAACCCCTGGTACAGGTCGAGGATGATTTTCGCTTTGGCCTCGAAGTCCGGGTCGCGGGGGTAGATCCAGGACTGGTACTGCCACGGCTTGACCGGGTGCTCAGCCAGGATCCGCAGCACCGAAGACGCGGAGATCGGGGAGCTGGACAGGTCCCGGGCGGCCAGCTCGGCGGCCAGTTCCGGGCCGGTCCAGTGCGCCAGCGGCACGCCGGTGGCGGCGGGCAGCTGGCAGGCCAGCGCGACCACCGCGGCCCGGTCCGCCGCGCTGATCCGACGCGGCCGGCCGGGCCGGGGCAGTTCGGTCAGCCCGTCCAGGCCGCGGGCGGCGAACCGGCCCCGCCACTTGCGGACCGTATCGACGCTGATGCCCAGGCCGGCAGCGATCCGGGCATTGGGGCACCCGCGGGCGGCAGCCAGCACGATCTGCGCGCGCAGCCTGTCCCGGTGCGCCGTCTTCGCCCCCCGGACGCGTTTGTTCAGGGTCCTGCGCTCGCCGGCGCTCATCATGACCGGCACCGCGCCAAGCAGCGGCATGGCAGCTCCGAGGCAGATTTCAGCGACGTAATCCGCTCCCGGGCACGGGATCCTAACCGGCCCCGGCGCCCTCGCGCGGCATGATGGGGCACATGCCCGCCATCCCCGAATCGACCCGCAGCTCGATCACCTTGCGGCTGCTGGATCACGCCGAGAGAAACTGGACGCAGCTGGCCAAAGTCCGGGCCAGGTACCACGGCAGCTTCGCCTACATCACCGGCGTGCTCCGCAACGGCGAGCAGATCCCGCTGTTCCGGCTCCGCTACGGCGGCTCCGCCCACTCCTTCGGCTTCGCGATCTACTCCGCCGCCAGCGACCGCTACCAAGACGCCGTACTGCTCACCGGATCACCGGTAGGCACACCCCAGGAAGCCCTCGACACCGCCTGCACCGTCCACCTCGCAGGCCTCGGACACGAACCCCCGACGAATTAACGGGGCCACCCACTTAAGGGCAGTGGGTCTGGGGCCTGTTCACCGGCTCGCCCGGCTACGGCGGAATGTACGTGCGGGCCGTCGTGGACCCGACGCGGGCGTCATCAACCACGCCCTGGGCGGATTCAGCGGCTCCTGCCTGTCAGCGGGCCCACCGGGGGAACTTGCGGCCTCAGGGTGCTGAGGCGCGTACGACGAGGTGCGTCGGCAGGAGCAGCGGGCTGGGCTGCTCGCCGGCCATCAGGTCGATGAGCATCTTCGCCATCTCCCGGCCCAGGGCCTGGACCGGCTGGTGGATGGTGGTCAGCGCGGGGTCCGTGCTCCGGGCGATGGGCAGGTCGTCGAACCCGACGACGGCGACGTCGCCGGGCACGGTCCGGCCCGCCGCCTTGAGTGTGCGCAGCGCGCCGGCGGCCATGTTGTCGGATTCGGCGAACACGGCGTCCAGGTCGGGGCAGCGTTCGAGCAGCCGGGCCATCGCCTCGGCGCCGCCCGCCTCGGTGAAGTCGGCTGGCTCCGTGCGCGAGCTCTCCAGCCCGGCGACGGCCATCGCCTCGCGGTACCCCTGGTGCCTGACCACCCCGACGTGCGTGTCCTGGCGCCCGGTGATGGCCGCGATCCGGCGGCGGCCCGGACGAGATCAGGTGCTCGGTCGCGACCCTGGCCCCGCCGCGGTTATCCGCGTCGACGTACCAGGCGGCTGGCCGTGCAGCGGGCGTCCGCCGAGGACCACGGGCAGGTCGAGGCGCTGGGCGAGCTGGTAGAGCGGGTCCTCGCCGTGCAGCGCGAGGAGCATCAAGCCGTCGGCGCGCCGGGAGCGCAGCACCCGTTCCAGGCGCTCCCGGCCCCGGGCGGTGTCGGCCAGCAGCAGCATGAGCACCAGGTCGGTCTTTTCCAGCGCGGCGTTGACCCCGACGATGACGTGCGCGAAGAAGGGATCCGCGAACAGGCTCGGGTCGTCGTGCGAGACGGCCAGCAGGACGGTGCCGGCCTGCGCGGTGACCAGTGCCCTGGCCATCGGGTTGGGCACGTAGCCGAGTTCCCGCACCGCCTTGCGGACCGCCTCGCGGGCGCTGCCGCTCACGTCCCGGGTGTTGTTGATCACCCGGGAGGCCACCGAACGCGACACGCCGGCCCGCAGCGCGACCTCGTCGAGCGTCGGGCGGCGTTTGGCCTGTGCGCCCATCGGCTGGTCGGCTCCTTTCTCCCGGTGACACCCGGCCGGCGGTTGAGCCGTCCGTCCACTCTCCCAGTGACACCGGTCGGCGGGTGAGCCGTCCGTCCACCGCCGGTCACGGTCTACAGACATGGTAGCGCTGTCGGGATAAGACTGGAAGCGCTACCAGTCACTAGTCAGTGTAGGCCTGCTATCGGCAAGGTCGGCGGACCCTTCGGTCGGCGCATGAACGGACTCTTGACAGTTGATCGCCATGGACCGATGATCCGTTCAGGCCATCCATTTCCGGAAAGATACCGGGAGCGCTTCCAGTCAGATGGAATTTCCCGGCTGGAGGCCGCTCGCCGGTATCCGTCTCCGCGAGGAGAAGTGACACCGCATGCCACGACGCCTCTGCATCTCCGCCCTGCTTGCTGTCGGCCTCGCCGCCGGGCTGGCCTGCGCCCCGGCCGCCCACGCGGCCGCCGACCCATACACCATGACTGACGGGTTCTATGTCAACCCCGACAACAGCGCCGCGGTCTGGGCCGCCGCGAATCCCAACGACGGCCGGGAGCCCGGCCATCGAGTCCGCCATCGCCACCCAGCCGTCGGCCCTCTGGTTCGCCGGCTCGGGCAGCGAGAACATCGCCGAGGCCACCGGCGCGTACGTGGGAGCCGCGGCGTACTGGAACCAGCTGCCGGTCCTGGTCGCCTACAACATCCCCGATCGCGACATCTGCGCGGGCCAGTCCAGCGGCGGCGCGGCATCGGATGCCGACTACGACAGCTGGATCAACCTCTTCGCGGTCGGCATTGCCGACCGCCCGGCTGTGGTCATCCTCGAGCCCGACGCGCTGGCCGACGAGAGCTGCATGACCTCGGCCGAGATCTCCGATCGCGACGGCCTGCTGAACAACGCCATTACCCAGTTCACCGACCAGGCCCCGGAGACGTGGGTTTACCTGGACGCGGGCAACCCGGGCTGGATACCGGCCGCGACCATGGCCGGTTACCTCAACTCCGCGGGCCTGGCCCAGGCGCACGGCTTCTCGGTCAACGTCTCGAGCTTCTACACCGTCGCCCAGAACGTCGCCTACGGCGACGCCGTCAACGCGGACCTGAGCGCCGACTACGGCTACACCAAGCCGTTCGTCATCGACACGAGCCGCGACGGCAACGGCTCCAACGACAACCAGTGGTGCAACCCGGACGGCATGAAGCTGGGTCCCGCCGACCAGGTGGGCGGAGGCGCCGAGGCGTTGCTGTGGATCAAGGACCCGGGCGAGTCCGACGGCGACTGCGGCACCGGTGGTGGCACCGTCGCCGGTCAGTTCGACCCGCAGCTCGCCTATGACCTCGTGTACGGATACTGAGCCGCTGGCTCAGACTCGCGCGGTGTCCTGGCTGAATCGCCAGACCGCACCCCCAGCGAAGATCGCCAGCCAGGCGATGACGTTGACGATCCAGGTCCAGTCCACGCCGCCGCCGAGCAGCGGCGCGTGGACCAGCTGGTTAAGCCCGTACTCAGGAGACCACTTGGCGATGTCCTGGATCGCCTGCGGGAGCAGGCTGATCGGGATGAACAGGCCGCCTATGAAAGCGAACAGCGACATGATCAGGCCAAGCAGCTGCGGGACGGCATCGGCGGGCACCAGGAAGCCGATGAACAGCCCGAACGCGGCGAAAACCAGCGAGCCGATCCAGACGCACAGGGCGCTGACGACCCACAGGTAGACGGGCATCGAGGCCTTGTGGGTCAGGAGGCCGCCGACCACGTTCACGACGGTAATCGGGACGACCCCGAGAACCAGCGCGGTCGCCACCTTCATGCCGATGTAGGCGGCAGGCGACAGCGGCGTCAGCCGGAGCTGCCTGCTCCAGCCCTGGGCGCGCTCGACGGACACTCCCGCACCCGTGTAGGTGGTCGAGAATATGGCGCCGTAAAGCGCCAGGCTGATCAGAACCCACGCCGCGTAGTTCCCGTGGCCGTAGTTGCCTGTCGTGTTCGTTTTGTTCAGCCCGAAGGCGAAGAAGAAGATGACCGGGACGATGACCGTGATGATGACGGCGCGCGGGTTCCGCCGCCAGCCGGCGGACCTCCAGATTCAGCGCGGTCAGGTTGAAGCCGCCGAGGCGCGGGGACCGTCGGTCGCTCAGATCCGGGACTGACGTTGCGGTCATCCGATAGCTCCAGTGTTCACGGTGCTTGGCTCGGCGTCGTCGCCGGTCAGTGCGAGGAACGCGTCCTCGATGCCGCGGGCGGTGATTTCAAGGTCCCTGGCCGGGGTGTGCGTCAGCAGGTACCTGGCCACCGCGTCGCTGTCGTTCGCATGGATGAGGACGGTATCGCCACGGATCTCCACGCTGTCCGCGCCGGGAATGGCGCGGAGCTCAGCCTCGCTGGCCTCGGCCAAGGTGGCCCGCACGGTGCGGCCCGCCGACATCGCCTTGATCTCGGACGCGGTGCCGTCGGCGATCTTCTGCCCATGCCGCAGCAGGATGATCCGGCTGGCGTAGGCGTCCGCTTCCTCCAGGTAGTGCGTGGCGAACAGTATCGTCCTGCCCTGCTCGGCGTCCTTGCGGATCGACGCCCAGAAGCTGCGCCGTCCCTCGACGTCCATCCCGGTGGTCGGCTCGTCCAGGACAAGCAGTTCGGGGTCGGAGACCAGCGCCATGGCGAACCTGAGCCGCTGCTGCTCGCCGCCCGAGCACTTTCCCACCCGGCGGTCCGCGATCTGGGTGATTCCCGCCCGGTCAAGCACCTCGGCGGTCGGCTTGCTCTGCGCGAACAGGCTGGCGGTGTACTGCACGGTCTCCTGGACGGTCAGGTCCTTCAGCAGCCCGCCCGTCTGCATCACCGCCGAGACCAGGCCGCGGGTGACCGCCTGCCGGGGGTGCAGGCCGAAAACGAGCGCCTGCCCGGACGTCTGCCTGGACAAGCCGAGGATGATGTCGATGGTGGACGTCTTGCCCGCGCCGTTGGGCCCGAGCATCGCCACGATTTCTCCCGACGCGATGCTCACGTCGATATCCCTGACCGCCTGCACCTGCCCGAAATGCTTCCTGACGTCCTTCAGCTCAACGGCGAGCGGGACAGCACCTGTCATTGCTCAAGTCTGGCACCCCAGGGTGGAATGTCGCGACTCGATCGGATTACGAACCATGGCGCACGTCCGAGACGCCACTTAGGTGCGGGTTCCGTCGTCCGCTCGGGTCAATCTTGCCGGGTGAGGAGGTCGATCAGGGAGTTCAGCATCTCGAGATTCGGGGCCGGAACGCCGACGAGCCCGGCCAGTTCGACAGGTGCCTTCAGGAGCACGTCTGTCTCCAGGGGCTTGCCTGCCTCATGGTCCATCAGCATGGAGGTCTTATGGTCGCCGACCTTGGCCGCGCCCTCGAACCGGCGCTCGACGGAGATCTTAGGCGGGCTCCCTAGGCGGGCGGCGATCTCGGCGGTCTCGCGCATCATGGCCAGCACTAGGTCGCGCGTGCCGGGATGGCCAGCGATCTGGCCCATGGTCGCCCCGGTGAGGACGCTGATCGGGTTGAACGCCACGTTACCCATGAGCTTGAGCCAGATGTCGCTGCGGAGGTCGGTTTCGACCGGGCACTTGAGGCCCCCGGCGACCATCGCGGCGCTGAACGCGGCGCAGCGTTCGGAGACGGCACCGTCGGGCTCACCGATCGAAAACCGCGTGCCCTCGATATGCCGGATCACCCCGGGCGACGCGATCTCGGCCGAGCAGTACACGACGCAGCCGATCGCATGCGCCGGGGGGATCACCGCCGAGACCGCGCCGCCGGGATCCGCCGCCTCCACCCGCCTTCCCTCATAGGGACCAGCGAGCCCGTGGAAGTACCACCACGGGATCCCGTTCTGCGCGGCCACGACGCCGGTGTGGCGGGCAAGCAGCGGAGCAATCAGCGAGCCGGCGCCGGCGTAGCTGTACGCCTTGAGCCCGAGGAACACGATGTCGACCGGGCCGATCGCGGCGGGGTCATCGGTGGCGTTCGGGTGGGCGTGAAAGCCGCCGCGAGGGCTCAGGACAGTGACGCCTTCGCGCCGCATGACCTCCAGGTGCTCGCCGCGCGCGATGAGATGCACGTCAGCCCCGCCTCGGTGGAGCGCGGCCCCGACGTACGCGCCGATCGCGCCGGCGCCGACGACCGCGATCTTCATCCGTCGACGAGGGCCGCGAGGTTGCGGCGCTGTATCTTGCCCGTCGGTCCCGTCGGGATCTCGGGCAGGACCGTCAGCCGAGCGGGCCGCTTGAACGCGGCCAGCCGCTCCGCGCAGTGCGCGGCGAGCTCAGCCGGCGTAGCCGCACCCTGGAGAACCACGACGACGCCAACCTGCTCGCCGTACTCCTCATCAGGCACCGGGTACGCGGCCGCCTCGGCGACGGCGGGATGGGACAGCAGCACGTCCTCGATCTCATAGGGAGAGATTTTCTCGCCAGCCCGGTTGATGAGCTCCTTGACCCGGCCAACCAGGGTCAGGTAGCCGTCCGCACTGAGCGTGCCGACATCGCCAGTGCGGAACCAGCCGTCGCGGAACGAGGCTGCCGTCGCGTCCGGGTTGTCCAGGTAGTGGTCGACGACTGACCGGCCGCGCACCGAGACCTCACCCTGCTGGCCCGGCGGGACCCGCCGCCAGTTCTTGTCTAGGGCGGCCAGCTCGACTCCCGTGGCCCGCCCGACCGTGCCTGGCCGGCGCTCTCCCGGCGGCAGCGGGTTCGAGGCCATCTGGTGAGCCGCCTCGGTCATGCCATAGGCCTCCACCAGCGGGACACCGATCGCATCCTCGTATCGCTGCCAGAGCGCCGCGTGCAGCGGCGCCGAGCAGGAGCGGACGAAGCGGAGCCGGTGCGCGCCGGGTGCCGGGCCCTCGAGGGCCCGGGTGAGCAGCCGGGAGTGGATGGTCGGGACTGCGGTGTACCAGGTCGCGCCGTGCCGGGTCACGTCATCCCAGAATGTGGACGGCCGGAACCGCGGCACGACCACGGTGCCGCCGGTCGACAGCGTGGCCAGTACCGCGGCCACGAGCCCGTGGACGTGGAACAGCGGCATCACGCACATGGTCACATCGTCTGAATTGAGTCCGTAAGACGCCGTGACCGCAGAGGTTGAAGCGACCAGGTTGCGCTGCCGGATCGGCACCGTCTTGGGTTTGCTGGTGGTGCCGCTGGTATGCAGCAACAGACCGAGCGCGTCGGGGTCCTCGGCGGCGGCGAGCGGGTCACCGGACTGGCCGTCGATCTGCAGGAGCGCGTCCTCGAAGCCGATCACGCTCGCCGGGATCCCGGCTGACGCCGCGGCCGTGACGGCCTTGACCGCTCCGTCGTGGAGGAGGCGGGATACTCGCAGGTCATCGAGTTCGGCTGTCAGCTCTGCCGCCCCCAGCGCCGGATTCAGCGGGGCCGCCGCCGCGCCGAGAGCACCGACGGCGAGGAAGGCCGTGATCAAGGCCGGCCCGCTGGCGGCGACAAGCGCCACCCGGTCGCCCTGGCCCACGCCGAGCGCGGCTAGCCGGCCCGTGGCGCGGTCCAGCGACCGTTGCAGCGCGGCATACGACAGTGATGTTCCCGACTCTGGCACCACCAGCGCGGGGTGATCGTCGGACCGCGCGACGAGTGCGCGCACGGTGGTCGGCCCGGTGACGGTCATGATGCTGATTCTCCCACGCCAGCACGGCGGCGCCAGTGCCTGGACGGTCGGCTCCGATGGGATCCGGAAGCTGCCCGCACGTGAACCGCCGGCGGCGGTTTGCGTTCTAGGGGCAGTTGCCGCGTACACGTGCACTGTGCGCGACGAGCCTGAAGACGGGAGCTGGCATGGCCGACCTGAAGGTGGACTATCAGCTGCTCGCCTCGATCCACCGTACCTTGAACGGCCTGACCTGGGAATTTGAGAATATCGAAGATCAGGTCAGCGCCTATGACCAGGCGTTCGGGTCGAGCGACATCACGGCCGCGATGGGCAGCTCCTTGGGGAACTGGACCACTCACCGTCAGGCGATGCTCGGCACCATGCGCAGCCTGGACCAGCTGGTCACCGCGACGGCCCAGCGGTTCCGCCAAGCCGACAATCAGCTCGCCAGCGACCTGACCAAGAAGTAGGCAGCACGGGGAGGACCATTACCGATGGGACGACCGCCGGGTCCCCAGTGGCAGCCGCTCGGCCTCGAGGCCGACCCTGTCCCCGGGGATCCGCCCGCGATCCGCGCCGAGGCCGCCCATCTCGCCTCGGTGGCGCGGACGATCAACGGGCAGATCGCGGCGATGCGGAAGGTCGCCGGTGACGACACCGAAGTCGGCCTGCACGCGGAGAAGATCCGCTCCGCCGCGCACAGCCTGACGGGTTCCCTCCAGGCGGTGAGCGACAGGTACGTCCGGGTGTCGGCGACCCTGTCCGGCTGGGTCGCCGACCTCGAGCAGGCCCAGTCTCTGTCGATCCGCGCGTTGGACGAGGCCGAAGCGCCGTACGCCAGGCTCAGCCAGTCGGTAATCCTGCCCGCCGGCCCATCGCTGACCGCCGCGCAGAAGCAGGAGGTCGCCAGCTACCACGCCTCCGTGCAACGCGCGCAGGATCAGCTCGACCTGGCCAAGGCGCTGCTGGGCCGGGCGGTCAGTCTGCGTGACACTCAGGGTGCGCACTATGCCGTGCAGATCAATCAGGCCAGCAACGACAGCCTCACCGATCACGAAAGCCTATGGGGCGACATCACGAGCGGCTTTGACCACCTGGTCCACGCCGTCTCCTGGGAGCTGAAAGACGCCTGCACCGTGCTGGAGGTCGCCGCGACGGCCGCGGGCATCGCGGCGTTCGTCATCGCCCAGTTCATCCCGGTGCTGGATGTCGCCGTCGACGCCTTGGTTCTTGGGGCGTTCCTCGCGACGGGTGTCGCGGCCGGCGGCCGGGCCGCGCTCGCGATGACCGGGAACGGGGCATGGCGGGACTTCGCCTTCGACGCGATCGCTCTGACCACCTGCGCGTACCTTGTCCAGAGCTTCGGGAACAACGTCCGGGCATTTACCGATGAGAGTGCCTTTGTTATCGACCGAACATTGATGATGGCATAGGTCAGCTGCCGGCGGCGTCGTGCTCATCGGCGTGAGTTCGCTGATACTGGCTAATATGACTGAGATCGAGTCCCTGATCGCCGAGGTCCGCCAACTGCGCGCCGATGTCGCGCGGCTGACCGCCGTGCACACGGCGGTGCACATGCGGCACGGCTGGATGAAGCCGCTCTTCAAGGACCTATCCACCAACCCGTACACCCAGTACAAGGTCCACATGTGGGGCGCGGTGTACTGGCTGATCAACTTCCCGCTTATCTGCTGCCTGTTCTTCTTTACGCCCACGCTGTGGCTCAAGCTCGGCATCTTCATCACGCTGATCTACTCGATCTACGCCAACCTGGCGACCGACTATGGTGCCATGTCAGCGGCCGAGGCGGCGTTCGGGGAGCCGTCGCCGCCGCCAATCCCGCTGGAGCCGGCGCCGCCGGTATGAGGTGGTGCAAATCTCCGAGCGCTAGCGGTCGCCTGCGGGGTGCGAAGCGCGGCAGGGCACCCAGGTGCCGGTCAGGAGGCACCGCTGGCAGACTGGCTTCGTGCAGAACCCGGTCAATCGGCTAGACGCACTGTTTCCGGTGGCCGCGGTAGTCGCGCTGGACCTCATCCAGCGAGGCGAGGTCCGCGACCAGTGGATGCTGCCGAGCGCGCTGCCGAAGATGTCCATCGGAGCGCTCGCCTGTCACCTGGGACGCCAGGTAGTCCGAGCCGCGGAGCTCTTGCCGATGGCCACGGGCCTCCCGGCACTGGAGTCTGCTGACGCGCATTACCACCGGGCCGCCTGGGTGATGTCGGCCTCGCCGGATGACCCGCCGAACGATCGCAGCACCGACGACGCGGACGCGGCGCTTGGCGCAGCAGCTCTGGCCGCCCGGAGCACCGAGGCACTGGAGACGGTGCGCCGCCTCCTCGCGGCTGGCGCGGCGCGTGACGTCGTGCCGATTCCCTGGCAGGGCTGGTCCCTGCGCCGGGACGATTTCCTGCTCACCCGGATGCTGGAGATCGTGGTCCACACCGATGATCTGGCGCTCAGCGTCGGCGTCCGCACGCCTGAGTTTCCTGCCGTGGTGTTCGCGCCGGTGCGCGACCTGCTGGTGCGCCTGGCCGTCAAGCGCCATGGCCAGTCCGCAGTGATCAGCGCGCTGGCCCGCAGCGAGCGCACCCAGACGATCTCCGCGTTCTAGACTATGCTCGCCAATTCACCCTGATAGCTCATATCCGAGCGCGACGGAATCTGCGGTGCATCACATGTCCATTCCGCCGTTGACTCCCCATACCTGTCCGGTGATGTAAGAGGAGGCGTCGGCGGCGAGAAAGTGAACGACGCGTGCGACCTCTTCAGGCCGGCCCAGTCGCCGCATCGGGATCTGTCCCTTGATCTTGTCGATGACTTTCTCCGGTATGGCCTCGACCATCTCGGTCGCGATGAAGCCAGGGGTAACGGTATTCACCGTGACGGCCAGTCCGTCATCCGTGAGCTTTCCCGAACGTTCCAGCATGAAAGCGACTTCCCTGGCGAGCGTCTTGGTGAGCCCGAACAGGCCCGATTTGGAGGCCGCGTAGTTCGCCTGCCCGATGTTGCCGATTTCCCCGATAATGGATGACACGTTGACGATCCGGCCGCTGCCGCGCTCGATCATGTGCGGCAGGACGGCCTGGGCGAGGAAGAACGCGCCCGACAGGTTGACCGCCAGCACCTTGTTCCAGTCGTCGTCGGACAGCTTGGCATAGGTCTTGTCGATCGTGATGCCGGCATTGTTGACGAGGATGTCGATGCGACCCTGCTGGTCAAGCACTTCAGCGACGACACGCCGGCAATCCTCGGGAATGCCGACGTTTCCGGAATGCAGCGTGATCACAGAGCGAGCGCCGAATGCCTCGGTGAAGCCGGAGCGAAAAGCCTCGGCAGCCTCTTTGTTCCGGCTATATCCCGCCGCCACGGAGGCTCCTTGTGAGGCGAGGCTTCGGCAGATGGCGGCTCCGATGCCCCGGGTTCCCCCCGTGACCAGCGCCACCTTTCCGTCGAGCTTGTCACCCGCGAACCTGGTGGGTCGTTCTGCCGGGACGTCGCTGGTTCGTTGTGAATCCATGGGTGGGGCCCTCCGATAGACACGGAATGCTTCGCGCTCGACTTTGCCATGTCGCCCGGAAATAGTCATCATAGTTTCCGGAAATATTTGCCCCCGGGTAGAATTCAGATTTAAATATCTAAATAACGGTCGAGCCGGGGCCGGGCGGCGCGGTGGCCTGCTAGCCGGGTGCCGTGCAGGTCAGCCGCTGGCTGGTCCGCTAGAACGAAGATCCCGATGAGGTCCGTTCCACGCGGTCGTGCTGCTGCATGCGTTCCGGTCGGCGACCCCGACCAGCCAGCACGGCGCCGGACGCTCCGCTCTGTAGCAGCAACACCGATGGTCCATCGCGGTTGTCCCAGCAACAGTTGCCCCAGCAACACCTATGGTCCTCGATGTGGGCAGGTTCGGGCGCCTTCCCGGCCGGTGCGACTTTAGGTCGTAAGCAAAACGTGACCGTTAGTTATAACGGGACGCCATCACGGCTCACGGATAGCGGTGATCCCGGTCATTATGATGACTATCAATCGCGTAATCGATGCTGCGAACCACTGCACCAGCGATCGGCTTCGCGTTCGCCGCGAACGCAGCAACTGTCACTACGTTCCTGCTGTCATTTACCTGCGGACAAGCTGCCCTGGACCTGTATCAGGCCGTAGCGCGCGGTCTCCGTGATGGTGACAGGTACGTGACGCTGCAGTGCGTAAGGTCGGAAAAGACCGGTGCCCTGATGGGGGAGCCATGGACATTCAGCACGGCGACTGGCCAGTACACAATTTCGAGCATCTCGATGTCCCGATCGTGCACTTGTTCGCCGATCCCTGCGTAACGGTGGGTACCGAGCGGCGGGAAGTTCCTGAGGGGAGCAAGCAGCTGCTGGCCTTCGTCGCGTTGCGCCGAAGGAGGGTTGAACGCCGCCATGCCGCCGGAACCCTGTGGCCGGTTGGCGTGGAAGAGCGAGCCGCCGGCAACCTGCGGTCCGCGCTGTGGCGGCTCCGCCGGGCGGGCATCAACGTCCTGACTGCGGACAAGTGGTCGCTCGTACTGAAGGCCGAGGTGCTAGTGGATCTGCACGTCACGGAGCAGTGGGCCACGCGGCTGATCGAGGGGCGGGCCACGGAGCGGACCTGGCCATCTCGCCGTGGGTGGCCGATGCGCTGGATCTCCTGCCCGGGTTCTACGACGAGTGGGCGATCATTGAGCGCGAGCGCGTACGGCAGCGGATTATGCACGCTCTCGAGGCGCTCAGCGAGACGCTGACGGCCGCGGGACGTTTTGCGGATGCGATCGAGGCGGCCATGCTGGCTACCAGCGTGGAACCGCTCAGGGAAAGCGCCCAGCGAGTGCTGATCAAGGCGCACGCCGCCGAGGGTAACCTGACCGAAGCCCGCCGGAGCTACCGCGCGTATCACGAGCTGGTACGCCGGGAGCTGGGCGTAGCGCCATCCGCTGATTTCTCGGCCGGCCTGGGCATACCGGACGTCGGCTCGTATCTCGCGCCGCCGAGCCGGCTGCTGCTTTCGCGCCAGGTCGCGCCGCTCAGCTAGCTCGCGGCACGCCGCGGTACGTTCACGGGTCAAGCGCGGCAAAGCGCTCGAGCCAGTCGCCGACGAAAGCCAGCGCCTCCTCGACCGTCGAAGCCGACGCGACGTCTTCGGCGTCTCCGGAATTCCCGGCCAGATTTCGCAGGCTGACCATGCGGATCCGCAGTTGAGGATCGCGGCTGCCACCCTCCAGCCAGACCCGGAGGACAAGCACTCCGGTTCTGCCCGGCTCACCGTGACGCCCTGAATTGAGCACCTGCCTATCGTGGCCGCTCGCCGTCACGGCAGCGTGGTAGTTCCCTGACCGCGGCGCGGCCGCGACAGCGATGACGCACGGTTGACGCTGCCGTGACACCCGGACCACGGCCGGGTCCGTACTGTGAAGCCACGCCAGCCGGCCCAGTGCGGGACGGCGGACAACGGCGCGCATGCCAGGAGGGCAGATGACGGTCACGCCATCGTATCCAGGGATCTACATCGAGGAGCTCCCGAGCCTCGTGCACTCGGTGACTCCGGCGCCGACGTCGATCGCCGTGTTCGTGGGTTACACCAACCCGTTCTACTCGAGCACTCCATACGGGGCCGCGATCCCGCTCTTCAGTTTCGCCGACTATCAGACGAATTTCGGCGGCTTCTTCTCCTGCCCGTGGCAGCCCGACTACGTCGGCCAGGCCGTCTACCAGTTCTTCCAGAACGGCGGGCAGACTTGCTACGTCGTGGCCGTGCAGGCCAAGAGCTACTACGACAGTCCCGGAGGGACGTCTCTAGGGGCGATCTCGGCGGCCAGCGTCGTTGTCCCGGCTACCGGCGGGACGTTCACCTTCACGGCCAAGCAGCCGGTCGGGGTGAGTTACGCGGCCTCGACGACGGGGATGGCGGGCATCGCGATGCAGGTGTCCGTGTCCAACCTGCAGAACTCGCAGTCGACTCCGGGCGGTCCCACCGACACGGCCGATATCGTCGTCACCTACGGGACGACGGTGGAGCTGCACCGCCAGGTCCAGATCGAGAGCCTCGTCGCGACGTTCCAGAACTCAAGCCTGGTGACTGTCGTGCACACGGACACTCCGGCGGCATACCAGGCGGTGAAAGCCTCCCCGCTCCTCTACGGAGCCGGCCAAGTGGCGCCGCAGCCGGGCTACAGCGTCATGAACCCGGTGGACTTCCTGCCGGTATTCCAGCAATATCAGCCGCTCGATAAGGTGCCTATTTTCAACCTGCTGGCGACACCCGGGATTACCTTTCCCTTCGTCACCTCCATGGCCGTGGCTTACTGCGAGAGCAAGCGGGCCTTCTACATCGCCGATACCCCTAGTTCGCAGTCCACCAGTCCCGCCTGGGATGTCAATAGCGTCGTCGACAATATCGGCTCGTTGTCGCCGGAGCCGCCGGTCAGCATCAACGCGGCGATCTACTACCCCTGGCTGCAGACGACCGACCCGGTCACCGGGAACACGACCGACCCGGTCACGAAGCAAATGATCGTGCAGCCACCGAGCGGGTTCGTGGCCGGGATGTACGCCCAGACAGACAGCGCGCAGGGAGTGTGGCAGTCCCCGGCCGGCATCCAGACCACGCTCCAGGGCACGACGGGCGTCGATGCGAACGGGGTGATGACCGATTCCCAGCAGGGAGTCCTGAACCCGGCAGGAATCAACTGCCTGCGGCAGTTCCCCTCTCTGCCCCCTGTCATCTGGGGTGCGCGGACGACGGCGACGGTCGACCCCGCCTATCAGCAGTGGAACTACGTGGCCGTGCGCCGGATGGCACTGTTCATCGAGCAGTCCCTGTACTTCAGTCTTACCTGGGCGGTATTTCAGGGAAATGCCGAGCCGTTGTGGACCGCCCTCACCCAGGAGGCAGGGCGATTTCGAGATCGCTACCGGGAGTCGCGCAGTTACGCTTAGCGGTCGCGCGGCAGGGTAACCCGACGCGCGGCGGTGCCGACCGCCGCTCCTTAAATTAATTTTCTGTCACATCTCAGAATACAAGAAGATGGCCTTCCCTTTTTCGGAATGATGGTTGTTTCCACGCAATCAACAATCCTGAGAGAAGGCCACCCGGTGTCATTCTGTCATTCCGCCTCCGGCCCGTCAAGTCCGAATGCCTGCGCTGCCGGGAATGAGAGGCTGGAAGACGCCGATATTTCATGCCTGCTACGCATGCTTAAATCCGTGCCCGACCCGCGCAGCCCGCAGGGAATACAGCACGCTCTGGTATTCGTGCTGGCGGCCTGCGTGGTGGCGGCACTGGCCGGAGCGAGGAATTACCGGGAAATCGCCGGCCATGCGGCCGACGTGCCCCAGTCACTGCTGAAGAAGCTCGGCGCGAAATGGTGCTGGTTCGGGCTCCGCTACAAGCATCCGAGCAAGTCAACGATACGTAACGTGCTGACAAGGATCGACGCGGCCGCCCTCGACCGAATAACCGGTACGTGGCTCTTCGAGCAGGCAAGGAAAGAAGGGAAAGGCGAATGGGAAAATCGCAGTCGACGGAAAGGTAATGCGTGGTGCGTGGACTGACGACAACGACAAGGCCACGCTGTTCTCCGCGATGCTCCATCGCGAGGCCGTCACGATAGCGCAGGTCAGGGTACCCGACTGCACCAACGAGATCACCCAGGCAAAATCCCTCCTGGATCCCGTGCTACTCCCGGAAGGAGAATCAGCCCTCATCACCCTCGATGCCGCGCACACCCAGCGGGAAACCGCGGAATACATCGGCGGGAGACCTCGATGGGACTACCTGATGACCGTTAAGGGAAACCAGCCATCCCTGCAGAGAGCAGTATTCGAGAAAATTCTCCCTCTGCTCACCGAGGCCCCGCACCACATCACAGAGGAACACAGCCGCGGCCGGATAAAAAGATGGTCCTGCTGGATCACCGGCGCAGAAGGAATCGATTTCCCGTACGCCCGCCAGGCCGCCTTCATCCGCCGTGAGATATTCGAGATCTCCGGCGACCGAATCAGCAAGGAACAGGCACTCATCCTCACCAGCAGGAAATCAGGGAAAATAACCGCTGCCGACCTTAATAAGCATGCCCGCAGCCACTGGGGAATCGAGAATAAGAGCCATTATGTCCGCGATACCGTATACCGGGAAGACCACGGCCAGGCCTGGGCCGGAGACGGCCCGCAGGCCCTGGCTTGCCTCCGCAACCTCGCACTCGGGCTATTCCGTATGAAAAACGTCAAGGCCATCAAGGAAACCGCAGAATGGGTCTGCCGCGACCAGACGCGGGCACTCCAGTTCATGACTACCTAGCGCAACGTTGGTCACGGATGGTGATCTTGAATTGGCCCTGGTTACCCGGTGTCCCGGCCGATCGATGCCGTTGACCTGGGTTAATGCCCCGCCAATTCCTTGGGGGTGGCTAGCGCTGTCGATTAGCGCGCGGTACTGCCTGGCGGGGCAAACTGACTAAGTGACTTTATCGAGCCAGGCGATAAAGCGCGGCAGGCGAGCTTTCCCCGGAAGCCGCTGATGCGGCCGCCGATTCAATTTCGGCTACTTTATTCGGGGTACTCCATCCGAATGTGTAAGGAGAGTTACCGAATGTCAAGAGGGAAGAAATTCCGAGTTGCCATCGCGGCCTCCGGCGCAAGCGCGAGGAGCAGCGGCCTGCTCTATCGCCTGGCTACCCGGCTGACGCCGGTGTCTTGGCGTTCACCCGGACTCCTCGGCGGGCGTGCTCGAGGGCCAGTGGGCGGGCGACCAGTCGCCGTCTGGGTCTGTGGTCTGCCCCACTTCGATCAGGTGGCCGTCGGGATCGCGGATGTAGCAGCGCTTCTCGTACTTGTGCTGTTTCGGCGGCGTCAGGAATTGAGCCCCGCGGGCGCTCCATTCGGCGTACACGGCGTCGATGTCCTTGACCCGGATATTGAGAAAGCTGCTGACCCGGTCGGGATCGCGCGGCGTCTCCAGGATGACCGTGGGCTTGTCGTCGGTCGGGCCGCCGCCGGCATTGATGACGATCCAGCTGTTGGCCAGCGCGACATTGACCGGATCTCCGGGGAAGGCCACCCTGCCGCCGAGTACCTCAGTGTAGAAGCGCCGGGAGCGCTCGACATCGTCCGAGACGATGAAGTGAGTCAGCACCATTCCATCTGGGGGCGGTGGGAGGTTGGCCATCAACTTTGTTCCTCTCAGGGTCAGCCTAGGCCGAACATCAGCCACGCCTGGAGGCTGGCCCGGTCGGGATAGAGCTTCAGGGTAGATGTCATGTCAGCTGGCTCCTCGTCTACTCCTCAATGACCCTCTGCTCGGCCTTCCTGCCCTAACACAATCGTCACGCCGGGGAGGCCTGCGTCGCGCCAGGGAAAACCCCTGGCCGCACCCTGGTCCCTCCCTCGCAGGGCCGGGCATGTCGCACCCTCCACGAAGATAGAAATGCTGCCTGACCAGCGCGGATGGATAATCGGCACCGACAACCCCAAGCCCGCACATACAATGCCCCGGCAAGGTAAATTAGGCGACAATGAGCTATTTAAGGCTGTTGGCCTCATGCGTACGGCCTGACTGTGGGGGGAAGGCGTCATTAGTAGCTTCGGTGAGATGCTGAGGCGGCTCCGAGGTGAAGCTCGGCTGACGCAGGAGGAACTGGCGGAGATTGCGAGGATCAGCGCCCGCTCGGTAAGCGATCTTGAGCGGGGCATCAACGCCACGGCGCGCAAGGAAACCGCGCGGCGGATAGCTGATGCGCTTAACCTGACCGGTGACCAACGCGAGGATTTCGAGGCGGCGGCTTCGGGGCGTACGCACGCTGCGGCGATGGTCCGGACCTTGCCGCGTGCCCCAACTTCTTTTACCGGCAGAGACGAAGAGCTGCGACAACTTCAGCAGGCGGCCGCCGACGCTCACGGCATGGTAGAAATCCACGCGATAGGTGGCATGGCGGGAGTTGGTAAGACAGCCCTGGCGGTACACGCGGCCTACCAGCTAGCCGGGCTTTTTCCTGACGGGCAGCTGTTTTTGCCGCTGCACGGGCACTCGGCAGGACAACAGCCGGTGACCACAGAGGCCGCGCTAGGCACCCTGCTGCTGGCGGCCGGAGTAAATGCGGTCGACATTCCAGCGGACCTCGCGGCACGTACGGCCACATGGCGGGCTCGTACCGCGGAAAAAAAGCTTCTGGTGATCCTGGATGACGCGGTAAGCAGCGAGCAGGTAAGGCCGCTGATGCCGGGTGCCTCAAGCAGCCTGATTATCGTGACAAGCCGAAGGCGACTGATCGACCTTGAAGATTCTCGCGCTATCAACCTGAATACGCTCTCGGTGCGAGAGGCGGCGTTGCTGTTCGTGCGACTGGCGGATCGGAACGGCCTGGACGCCGAAGCTCCGCAGGCAGCGGAAATCGTACAGCTATGCGGATGCCTGCCACTCACGGTCGGTATCCAGGCGCGACGTCTGCACCACCATCCGACCTGGACGCTGGCCGACCTGGCCAGTGAGCTCAGGGAGGAGCGAGGCCAGGCTAACCTTAATAGCACCCGATAACCTGCCCGTCAGCTCGGCACTCAGAATGTCCTATGCGGAGCTCGGCGAAAATCAGCAACGCTTGTTTCGCGAGCTTAGCCTTCACCCGGGCACCGAGATAGATGCGTATGTCGCGGCCGCCCTGGATGGCAGCGACCTTAACACGGTACGCACGAATCTAGAAAATCTCCACAGCTTCTATTTGCTTATTGAATTTGAGCATGGCAGGTACCGGATGCACGACCTTATTCGTGAATTCGCGCGTTCACTGAACGCTACCGACCCGTTGCCCGACCAGACGACCCGGTTGAACCGGCTCATCAACTATTACCTGCATACCGCGCGAGCAGCTGATATCCACCTAGCGCGTCGCGCTCCATACTCCTTGAGCGGACTCGCTGTAGAAAACCCCGAATACGCTCCTGACCTAGCTACGCAGAGTGCGGCCGTGGGATGGATGAACGCGGAGCGCCTCAATCTCGCTGCTGTCGTCGAATACGCGGCAGCGGAGGGCATGCCACGCTATGCCATAGCCATCCCGGCGGCGATGCATGGCTTTCTGCGAACCCAAGGACATTGGGACCACGGTCTTGAATTGCATGCGAAAGCTTATGAAATGGCACGCCGGGAAAAAGATATCCGCGGCGAGTGCGGCGCCTTGACCGACCTTGGTGACATGCAGTACATGACCGGAAATTACTCAGCTGCCGCGACCAGCCTGAATCAGTCGCTGCGACTGAGCAGGCGTGCTGGGATCCTGCTGTCAGAAGCCGAGGCGCTCCGATTCCTCAGCTTTGTGCAATACGAGACCGGCGACCGGTCTGCGGCCATCGCCAGCCTGAGCCGGGCCCTCGACTGCTTTCGCGCACTGGGCAACCAGATAGAGGAAGCCGGCGTGCTCGGCTACATTGCCGTCGTCCAGCACGCGAACGGCCAGTACGAAGCGGCAGCCGCCAACCAGGAGCAGGCGCTCGCACTGCACCGCGAACTCGGCGACCGCTACGGCGAGGCCAACGCGCTTAATTTCCTCGGTGCCGTGCAAGATTCCCTCGGCGAGTACGAAGCGGCAGCCGCCAACCAGGAGGAGGCGCTCGCACTGCACCGCGAACTCGGCAATCGCTTCGGTGAGGCCAACGCGTTGCACTGGATTGGCTGCGCGCAGCAAGGATCCGGGGATCTCGCCGCCGCTGCCACGAGCCAGCAGCGCGCCTTGGACTTGTACCGCGAGCTCGGGTACCGCATGGGCGAAGCCAATGTGCTTAACCGCATGGGCTCGCTTGCCGGTGCGAGAGGAGACTTCGACGCCGGGAAGTCACTGCTCGAGCAGGCCTTGACGCTGTTCCAGCAACTAGGGATCGTGCAGGGCGAGGCCGAAGTCCTGAACACCATGGGCGAACTGGCCTTGGCTGACGCCAGGGAAGCCGATGCCCGCGCCTGCCACGAACGTGCGCAGGTCATAGCCGAGCGGATCGACCTGCTACCCGAGCAAGCACGGGCCCTTAACGGACTCGCATATTGCAGCCTGCACCACGGCGATCGCGGCCGCGCCGCAGCTGCCTTCCGTCGAGCCCTGGCCATCTACCAGCAGCTCGGGTCAGCCCAAGCGCAGCACGTCAGGGATGCGTTGCGCCGACATGGTCTGCGGTAAGTCGCACAGCTTCGCGCCGGCCGTCCCGGGGCCAGCCGCGCCGTTACCGGGCCACGGCCTGAACCCGTGGCCATCCTGTGGGTTTCCTTCATGGTGCCGCCCACCCCGCACCAGGTTCCATGTAATTCACGGCCGATCGAACCGATTGGCTTGCTGGTCGCGCCAGCGCAGTGTGACACGAACCACAGGTCAGGGAGGGCACGTGGCAACGAAGTCTCAGGGAAGCAAGCGCAACGGGTCAAGAGGCGGGGCGGCCTTGCACCAGCGGTTCGCTCGGCTGGCCGCAGCGTCAGTATTTTTTGTGCTCGTGGGAACGCTAAGCGTAATCACCTCACCTACGGCGCAGGCGGCCACGGGAGTCCTGGGAGTTTCGGTCACAAGTGACGGCAGCGGCTACGCCGCCATTTCGTCCACCGGCGAAGTCCACGCGTTCGGCTCCGTCGTTCAGCGCGGCAACCCGGTCGGGTTCACCGGCAGCATCGCCGGGATCAGCGTCACTGCCGACGGCCAGGGTTACGCCGCTGTCTCCAGTACCGGTCAGGTGTACGCCTACGGCACGGTCCAGTACCACGGCAACCCGGGTGGGTTTACCGGCAGCATCGTGGGGATCGGCGTCACTGCCGACGGCCGGGGTTACGCCGCTGTCTCCAGTACCGGTCAGGTGTACGCCTACGGCACGGTCCAGTACCACGGCAACCCGGTCGGGTTTACCGGCAGCATCGTGGGGATCGGCGTCACTGCCGACGGCCGGGGTTACGCCGCTGTCTCCAGTACCGGTCAGGTGTACGCCTACGGCACGGTCCAGTACCACGGCAACCCGGTCGGGTTTACCGGCAGCATCGTGGGGATCGGCGTCACTGCCGACGGCCGGGGTTACGCCGCTGTCTCCAGTACCGGTCAGGTGTACGCCTACGGCACCGTCCAGTACCACGGCAACCCGTACGACATCTTCGGACCCGCTCGGGGCATCTCGGTGACAGCTAACGGATCCGGATATGCGGTGGTCACCGACCAGGGGCAGATACACACCTACGGGCCTATAACTTATCGCGGAGACTATGACGACGTCCTGATACAGGACCAGACCCAGCCGGATCTACGCGCGGCGCGATATGTCAACTGGACCTACCAGGGCACCGGTTTCTGGAACGTCGATCAGACGGTTTGGGTGGTCGTCAGGCCTGGATACACCTATTGGTCTCTCAACTGGGCCTGGACGAACACCAGCCAGAGCAGCGGGGGATACATGGGGCTGCAGACCAACGGCCAACGGTTCGACGGCAGCGTCGGCGACACGGCGATCTTCTCTCTGTGGAATGCCAATGGGTACCGTGGCGGCAATTGCGGCACCTTCTCGGGAGAGGGTAATGGCCTGTCCTGCAGGCTGCCCTACACCATTTACGGCGATGGCAGCAGCTACCGGTTGCGGGTGTGGAGATTGGAGAGCGACGCGCAAGGCCAGTGGTGGGGAGCGTGGATTCAAGACACGCGCCGCGGCGACGTCCACATCGGCGACCTGAGGGTTCCGGCCACAGCCAACCTCATCGCGTACGCCAACGACTTCAGTGAGTACTTCGGACCGAAGGTCGGCTGCGATCAGGTTCCCTTGTCCATCGTCAACTGGACTTATCCAAACGCTGACGCTGGCGCAAATTCCGCCTCGTTCGCCCAGTCGCTCAAGGCAAGCTGCACCGGTGGAAGGGCGGCTCTGACCACCATCAACGGCGGCACCCCCGTCGTGAACGCCAGCCTCGGCGGACCGAGGTCCTAGCTCAGAAGATTAACCGACGAGGACATCATGTATGACAGCCGTACCGGATCAGCCAAAAGCGACAAGCTGCTCGCGGATATCCTCAGGGAAATCCGAAAACTTCAGCCGCGCCACAGTCGGATTCGCCAAGCGCTCGTATGGATCCTGGTGGCATGCGCTACGCCCGTAGTTGGCGCCGTTGCTGTTCCTGGTGCGCATCAGACTTTCGCTAGAGCTGCCTGTTACGTGAAATACTTGGTCCAGCCGAGTGAGGCGCACCCTGCCGCCGGCCTGTGGCAAGGCTATGGCGTGACTTCTGTCAAGGCCGAGTCCTCGACAACTGTCGCCATCAGCCCGACCGGGGAAAGTGATATATGGTACGGCGCGGTCATGCCGATTACCCGGTATTGCGACTATAGCGTAAGCTTCTCAGCCGAGCTCATCGGACCCTTGCTGCCCGGTCTCTCCGCTCCGCTCGGCTATGGCTACGGTGTTGGCGTAAGAGGCAGTGCGGTAAACGGAGTGCCGAATGCCACGACCGTTCAGTACGACCCACCTTTTGGCGGCCTGAGAATCGTACCTATTCCCTGCTGCGCTAATCAGGCGGGATACAATTCGCAGCCTTTCCCCGGTGTGGTACCTGGCAGGTTCCACCGCTGGACGCTGAAAGTCATCGGAGCGACGGCCTATATCTCATTCGACGGCAAGGGATATACTTCCATGGGCCTTGGTAGCGGTGATGACTTCCTGGTACGCGTCTGGAATGCTGAGCTCATAATCAAGGATATAGTCATCACCAGGATAAGTCCGTGGGGATAATCCAAAGGGTCCATCACCGCTAGGGACGATGACCTTGTGGTACTGGCGCGATGTCAGGCCGTACCAGCGCTGGGTGATGCCCTCGTTGCGCATGCCCAGGCGGGCGGCTACGGCCTGGGATGAGATGTTGTCTGGGTCGGTCAGGGCGATGACTTGCCCGATCCGTGCTTCCGCGGCCGCCGCGAGGACCGCAGTGGCTGCTTCGGTCACCAGTCCTCGGCCCTGGTGGCGGGGGTGCAGGTGCCAGCCCACTTCGATCTGGCCCGCTGGCCCGCTGGGATCGGTGACCGGCAGGAAGGGTATGGTTCCGGCCGGCTGCCTGTGCCGCGGGCAGCGGTCAAGCGGGACGATCGCCCACCGCCCGAGCGGAGGATAGAGATTTTGTTCGCCAATATGCCATTGGCGGAGGCGTTCACGTGCCTCGTCCATGGTAGTCAGAGCGCGCCGTGGATGGCGTCCCAGCCACCGCGCCACCTCTTCACATGAGTAAAGGTCAAAGAACGCAGGGAGGTCCGACTCCTCCCAGCGTCGCAGCAGCAGCCGCTCTGTCCGCACAAGCTCCACGCAGTTGACGGTAACGCGCTACCCCGCACCTCAGTTACCCAGGGACCCCTCCCTGAGGGTCGAGCAGTGACCTCAAGTAATCTTCCATTTTGTCGAAGCTGTCTTCGGTGCCATCGGACTTGGTCATGTGGTCACGGCCAGCCTTGTCACGGAACGCCAGTCTGTCCGTCAGCCTCGTCACTCCGTCAGTCTCGTGCAGCTCCATCGACTCGACGGCGTGGGCATCTGGCCACCCTTCGAACAGCCACGTCTCGACGGTCCGGGTCGGCGGCGAGACCTCCAGGTAGGTTCCCCGAAACGAGCACTCGGTTCCGTCGCCGGTCACGAAGACGATGTGGTAGTTCCCTCCCACCCGCAGGTCGATCGAGCACTCCGTCACCTCGCATGCAAATGGAGCGAACCATTTGCTTACATGCTCTGGCTTCGTCAAAACGTCGAAGACGAGTGCGATTGGGGCTTCGAACTCACGGGTGATGACGATCTCGAGATCGTTCGGGAACTCGATGACTGCCGACCCGTGCCGGTTAGGTGTCACTGCTGATCTCCTTGTTGTTGTAGCTCCTTGAGGTAGTCATCCATGCGATCGAGTCGGTCGTTCCATGCCTGCTCGTACTTGGCCAGCCACTCGTGCATCGGCCGAAGACGCGCGGGCTCCAGGCGGTACAGCCGGCGCCGCCCGTCCGCCCGGGTCTTGACGAGTCCGACCTCACTGAGCACCCGTAGGTGTTTTGAAACCTGGGGCTGGGACATCGAGAGATCGTCCACGATCGCCCCGACTGCCTTCTCGCCCGCCATCAGCGTGTCCAGGATCTGTCGACGGTGCGCCTCGGCAATTGCGTTGAAGACATCCGACGTCGTGGAAGAGCGGGCCATGGTCTCAACATATTCCGTTATCGGCATATGTCAATCGGCCGCTGCCAGCACCCGCCAGCCGAAACCCAGGACCCTGGCCCGGCTCGTCAAGTGGTGCGCCGCGAGCGAATCCCTGATGTCCACCCGCGGTCCGCCCGCCGGTCGCACTAACCCGCCACCGGCGGGGTGCCGTAGTTGGCGGACAGGTCCTGGGTGGTCCAAGAGTCGCCGACGGCGGGCAAGTAGGTTTCCTGGAGATGATCGTTGCCGGTATCGACGGTGTAGACACTGGTCCAGGTGAGCGCGCCACTCGCGTTCGGGTGGAGCAGCACGACCGGGGATGTCCCGGCCGCCATCGCCGGGGTGCCGTAGTTCGCGGACAGATCCTGAGTGCTCCAGGGGTCGCCGATGATGGGCAGGTAGGTCTCCTGCAGGTGAGCATTCGACGCGTCGACGGTGTAAACGCTGGTGTAGCCGGTATGCACGAGCGCTTCGGGTTGCGTGCCCGCTGCCACCGCCGGCGTCCCGTACTTCGCGGACAGGTCCTGGGTGCTCCAGGGGTCGCCGATGGCGGCCAGGTAGGTCTCCTGCAGGTGAGCATTCGACGCGTCGACGGTGTAGACGCTGGTGTAGCCGGCGTGCACGACGGCGGTCGGTGTCACCGTGGTGGCCGGGGTGCCGTAGTTCGCCGACAGGTCCTGCGTCGACCAGGCGTCACCCATGGCGGGCAGGTAGGTCTCCTGCAGGTGATCACTCGACGCGTCGACCGTGTAGACGCTGGTGTAGCCGAAGTGGAAGGCGGCGACCGGAGACGTCTGGCCCAGCACGGCCGGGGTGCCGTAGTTCGCGGACAGGTCCTGCGTCGACCAGGAGCCGCCGATGGCGGGCAGGTAGGTCTCCTGTAGGTGAGCATTCGACGCGTCGACGGTGTAGACGCTGGTGTAGCCGTCGTGCAGCACGGCGGTGGGGGTCACGTCGGTCGGCGGGGTGCCGTACTTCGCAGACAGGTTCTGGGTGGACCAGGCGTCGCCGACGGCGGGCAGGTACGTCTCCTGCAGGTCCCCGTTCGAGGCGTCGACGGTGTAGACGCTGGTGTAGCCGTAGTGCGTGACCGCCACCGGCTCGGTGCCCGCCAGCACCGCCGGGGTGCCGTAGCCGGCGGACAGGTTCTGGGTCGTCCACGGATCGCCCATGGCCGGGAGGTAGGTCTCCTGCAGGTCGCCGTTCGAGGCGTCCACCGTGTACACGCTGGAGTATCCGGCGTGCACCACCGCCGGCCCGGCCGCCGACGGGCCGGAGGGACTGGCGGAGCCGGCGTAGCCGGCCGAGACGATGCTGGCCTGGACGGCGGCGTCGGTCGAGGCGGACGGGAAGCCCGACGTCATCACGCCCTCGAAGAACGAGCCGACATCGGACCGGCTGTTGTCGCCGCCGGTGCCGAGCACGATGGCGCCCTCCTGGTGCATCGGCTCGTAACCGCTGGGCAGCGATCCGTCCCAGTAGCTGGTCAGACTGCCGGCTTGCGCGTTGCCGCCTTGCAGTTCGAAGGTGTTTTGCCCGTTGTTACTCAGCATCGCGGTGACGAAGTCGTTGTCGTTCGGCGTATCACTGCGATTGCTGCCGTCCCCGCTCACGTACTGGCCGTTTTCCATGTCAGCCTCGACCCACGGGCCGGGTCCCGAACAGGGGGAGAACTCGCAGTACGTGGTGAGGTTGACGGCGTCCATGTGCCCGGCGCCGTTGTCGTCGTTGTTGGTCTCGGCGTTGCCGAAATCGAAGCAGCAGCCGGAGTTGACGTTGCTGCCGCTCGCCACCATGTACATGCTTTCCGGCTCGCCGCCGGTCGCGATCCCCTTGGTGTTGTCGTCTCGGTAGCCGGTCCCCTGGGTGATGTCCAGGCCGTAGGCCTCGTGGCCGCCGACCGTGACCGGCAGGGCGTTGGCCACGGCCGGCTTGTCGGCCCCCCCGTTTCCGCCTGCCCCCTCGACGGCCAGGTTGTTACCCTCCGGCGACTGGTCGTAGATCTCGGTGATGGTACAGGTCGTGGCGGAACAGAAGGAATCCTGCTCCGCCGCGTTCACGTCGCCTCCCGCCGACAGCAGGCCGACGGTGGCCGTCGTCCCGTCCGAGGCCCGCTTCACCTGGTACAGCGGCCCGTCGTAGGCGGAATACAGGGCCCGGTCCATGCTGTAGGCGGCCACGCAGGGCGTGCCCCCCGAGCTGTACAGGTCGCAGGGCCGCGATCCCGCCGCCTGCGAGGCCGCTGGCAGCGCGAATACCCCACCGATGACCAGCGCGAGTGACGCGGCCGCGGTCAGCAGCCTCCGGCTGAAACGATGAATGCTCACGTCGGCACCTGGATTTCCTCGTAGAACGATATGGCCAAACGGGCTCGTGGTGCCCGCGCCAGGAATGGCTCAATGCACCGAGCCGACCGCGACGGCCAGCACAGCGGGACTGCCGCTCGAAACCGGTCCGGCCTGGTTGACGCCGCCGTCCGGGGTCACGTCGTCGTACGGGAAGGCGTAACCCAGGCCGCCGGACAAGGTGGCGTGCACGATGCGCGCATACTGGTTGGTCACCGTGGCCTCGTAGTAGTCGGCGGGGTTCTCCCCGTCGGGCTGATCGGAATCGATCACCAGCGTGCTGCGGTTGAAGGCGGCGGCCAGCCGGGGCACGAGGGCGAGCATCTCATCGCTCATCCCGGATGTGCTGAACGGCCCGGTGGCGCAGCTGAGGATGTCCGCCGTCGCGGGCGGCGCGAACGTACCCACGCCGGGGAAGGTGAGCAGGCCGCCGCTCACCTGGCCGGTGATGGTGCCCCAGGACGCCTGCGTGTCGACGGTCAGCGTCGCCGACTCGTACAGCTGCCAGACCTGGCTGACGTAGTCGTCGTAGTAGCCGGAAAGGAACGATGAGTTCAGCACGATGCCGTTTTGCGGGCTGAGCGCGCGCAGGTTCTGCCCGCCGCTGGTCACGATCAGGTCGGTCCAGGGATTGCCGTCGGAAGCCTGCTGAGCGACCAGCCCGGAACAGATGGTGTCCAGGCCCCCGGCGGGCAGGCCGGCCACGCTCTGCTGATTACCCGAGGTGTCGGTCAGCGTCAGCCCGATCGGGATACAGGCGAAGTCGACGCACGTGATGTTGACGAACAGCTGAGCGGAGTTGTACGTGAACTCGCAGAAATCCCAGGCGATGTCGATGTTCGGGTCCGAGGGGTTGGTGACGGACGGTTCGACGAGCGCCGGACCGGGGTTGAGCAGGAACGTGATCGGCGTGCCGATGGAGAACCACAGCCTGGCCCCGGCCAGCTGCGGGACCGTGATCGTGACCGGGGAGTTGCCCGGAGCGTTCAGCGGGATGGCGCAATTCACCGCGAGCGGGGTCCCGGTGCTGGACGGGGAGGCCGGGTAGTAGGGCGTCTGCCCGTCCGCCTCGAGCAGCATCAGCGCGTTGCCTGCGTTGAGGGCCTGGCCGGTGACGAACGCGTAGACGGTGTCCGAGCCGGTGTTGTTCGTGATGCTGAACGAGACCGTGTCGGCCGTCTGGGCGCTCGCCCGGCGGGCGGGCAGGCTGGCCAGCAGCGGCGCCGACAGCAGCGCCGCCGAGCCGGCCAGCACGGCGCGGCGGGATATCGGCCGCCCGGCGGTGGGGCGATGGCGGACAGTCATGGCAGGCTCCAGGGTTGATGGGGAGAACCTCGGGTCAGCAGGCGCCGTCGTTGTTCCAGGCACGGGAAGCGCCGCCGGGCGCCTCGTCGTAGTTCCCTGGTTGGCGGCACCGGGGTCTCTTCTCTCGCAACGATCGGTGGCCGCCCCCCGACATGCCGCGTGGACGGGTCCCCGTCCCAATGAAACTGTCCGCCCGCAGCCCTATCCGGCCCGTCGCTTCTTATAGTAAAGTTTCCTATCAATAATTTATAGCCCACCGTAACTCCGTCGTTCCAAGCCGTCAATACTAAATTTCCCGGCCCGCCCGCCCAACCCGCCCCTGCCAGCAGAGCCACCCCCCTCGCCGCTGGTTATCGTGGATCGAAACTCCCCGCCTGGGGGGAGTTTCGATCCACGATCGTGCGGGCCTGGAGAACGGCCCCCTCCGGAGGGGCGGGTGAGGCACGTGGGCTTCTCGGGGCGAGGTGGGAGGCGGCGGTCCTGCCTTGACGCTAGCCGCGGGCGATCCCCTCGCTCCCGCGACGCCGGCCACCCGGCCGCAGGCCGAATTCGATTTCCTCACCCTGGTGCTGTGGAACGCGGCTGGCGGTGTGGGCGGTCCTCCGGCCGCCGAGGCCGCCGTCTTCCGGGCCATGGCCGCACTTCCCGGCATCTCCGTCCAGCCGGAGGTCACCGACGAGGCCGGCGCACGGGCGATCAGCGTCTCGGCTGACGGCTATGACCAGCTCCTGCTCGACCCGACGACCTACCAGGTGCTCGGCCTGCGCCAACTCAACCGAGGAACAACGGGCATCCCCGTCATGACACAGGACCTTCCCGCTAATACCGGCATGCCGCGGCCTGGGCCGCGCTCACCAAGGCGGAGAAGGCCAAGCTCATCGCGCAGGCACAGCAGAGGCTCGCGAAGATCTGGCCGGCGAAAGGCGCTGTCCTGGAATCGCTCGCCTACGCCAAGGTCGCCGAGGTGAGCGCCCCCGGCGATCGCTGAACGGCAACGAGGTGCTCACGCTCCCCGAACCCATCGCATGTCCCCAGAGCTCCGTTTTGTGGCCAATCGGAAGGGTAGCTCCGCGGAGACGGTGCCGCCGGGTGGCGGTTTCCTGATACTGGACTGACCGGCCCAGGCGGTCCGGTCGGGCCCGCGTCCACGGGCCCGAGACAGCGGCGGAGGGCGGGCTGATATGGCCAGCGCGAGCACCTGGGAGCGGATCGAACGACAGAAGCTGCGCCAGCGGGAACGGCGGACACGTCTGGCCCGGCCGGGCGACCGGCCCGATCCCTCCCGGCCGGTCGGCACCGACCTGCTGCCGCAGGTCAAGCACATCGTCGTCTTGATGATGGAGAACCACTCCTTCGACAACTATTTCGGCACCCTCGGCCGGGGGGAGGGGCTCCCGCGCGGTGACGACGGCATGCCGGATGCCGAGAATCCTGACTCCGCGGGCACCATGATCCGGGCCTATCACGCAAGCTCCACCGTGCAGGAACAGGGTGTGCCCTGCCAAAGCTGGAGCGCCAGCCACGCACAGTGGGCTGACGGCAAGCTGACCGGTTTCGTGACCTCGACCGAGCAAGCCGCGCCCGAGGGCAACAAGGCCGCCGCCATGGCCTACTGGACCGACCACGACCTGCCCTTCTATCACGGGCTGGCCCGGACCTTTCCGCTGGCAGACCGCTGGTTCAGCTCCTGCCTCGGGCCCACGTTCCCGAACCGGCGGTTCCTGCTGGCCGGGACCGCCAACGGCCTGATGGATGACCTGCCCTTTAACCTGCTGGACCGGCCGCGGGCAGGCACGATCATGGACATGCTGACACGGCACGGGATTTCCTGGGTCAACTACCGGCCGGCCGGCAGCGACCAGTCCGAGTTCCGCCGTTACCTCCGGTACCGGCGCCGCCGGACCCGGCACCATCTGGTCTCCCTCGGCCGTCCGCTGCGCAAGACCAGTGACGTGTTCAAGCGGGATCTCCAGTTCACGTCGGCGATTTACCCGCTCGGGATGGCCAGCTACATGGCCCACGTCCGCAGCATCGAACGGTTCTTCGCCGATGCGGACTCCGGCAATCTCCCGTCGTTCTGCATCGTCGACCCGGACTTCCGCAGCTTCTCGGAGGAGAACCCGCAAGACATCCGCCAGGGGGAGAGCTTCGCCGCCGAGGTGATCAGCCGGGTCATGCACGGCCCGGGCTGGGCGGACACGCTGCTCATCTGGACCTACGACGAGAACGGCGGCTATTACGATCATGTCGCCCCGCCCGCCGCGGTGCCGCCGGACGACGTCCACGGACACAGCCTGGTCGCGCACCCGTCGCCGCTGCGCAGCCTGCTGAAGGTGCTGTTTCCTGGCTATGTGCGGCATGCCGAACACCTCGTCGCGGGCCCGGATGCCTACGACACCTACGGGTTCCGGGTGCCCGCTGTGATCGTGTCACCCTATGCCCGGCCGGACTGCGTGCTGTCAGACATCCTCGACCACACCTCGGTGCTGAAGCTCATCGAGGAGAAGTGGAACCTGCCCGCGCTGACCAGGCGGGACGCGGCAGCGACCTCGCCGCTTGGCGCGCTGGACCTGACGGCCCCGCCGGCGTTCCTGACGCCCCCGGAGCTGCCCGCGCCGGCGCTGGTGTGGGGCACCTGGTAAGCCGCCGGGCCTGGCATCATTCAGTCCTGACGATTCCGGCCAAACGGGGGTGACAGGGAGGTAGCTCGTGGATGCTCAGGTGCCGCCAGTCATGGCTCTGGGCGATCCGGGCGCGACGTCCGCGGTGGTCGGCGGCAAGGGCGCCTCGCTGGCCCGGCTGGCCCGGGCCGGGTTCCGGGTCCCGCCCGGGTTCGACGTGACGACCGGCGCCTACCTCGATTTCGTCGCCAGTGGAGGCCTGCTCGAGCCGGTGCTGGCGGCCGTATCCGCCGTCGACGTCTCCGACGCGGCCACCTTCGACGCGGCCGCCGCGCGCATCGGTGAGCTGTTCGCCAGTCAGCCCGTGCCGGCCCCGACGGCAGCGGCGATCGCCGGGGCCTACGCGAGCCTGGGCGACAACGTGCCGGTCGCGGTCCGGTCCTCGGCGACCGTGGAGGACCTGCCCGGCATGTCCGCGGCCGGGCAGCATGACACGTACCTGAACATCCGCGGCGAGACGGCCATGCTCGACGCGGTCCGGCGGTGCTGGGCATCGCTGTGGTCGGCGCGGGCCATCGGTTACCGCGCCCGGCACGGCGTCGAGCCCGGCGAGGTGAGCATCGCCGTCGTGGTGCAGCAGCTCGTGCTCGCGGAGGCGGCCGGCGTCATGTTCACCGTCGATCCGGTTCGCGCCGGGCACGACCAGGTCGTGATCAGCGCGAACTGGGGCCTCGGCGAGTCCGTCGTGGCCGGTACGGTCACCCCCGACGTCGCGGTCGTCGACCGGGTGTCGGGGACGCTGGTCAGCTACCAAACGGGCAGCAAGGTGACGATGACCGTGGCCGACAGCGCGGGCACCAGGACGGTCGCCACGCCGGCCGGCCTGCGGCCGGCGGCGGTGCTCTCCCCGGCCCGGGCGGGCGAGCTGGCGCGGGTCGGCCTGGCCATCGAACAGCTGTATGACCAGCCGATGGATATCGAGTGGGCACTCGCGGCGGGTGAGCTGTCCGTGCTCCAGGCCCGGCCGGTCACGGCGGTCGCCGGGCCCGGCGAACAGTGGAATGACAGCCTGGCCGGGGACTACCTGTGGAGTAACGGCAACCTGGGCGAGGCTATCCCTGCGGTCATGACGCCTGCCACCTGGTCGTTCGTGGAACTGCTGATGAGCCGGATGACGTTCCCGCCGAGCGTGCCCGGGTACCGCGGTTACGGGCGGATCGGCGGGCGGTTCTACGCGAACGTGAGCATGGCGATGGCGCTCGAGGCGCTGGTGGGGATCCCGCGGCGGCGGTTCGTCACGCTGTTCGGCCCGGTGGTGGGCAAGCTCCCTCCGGTCGCAGAGATCCCCCGGGCGCGGCTTCCCCGCTGGCAGGCCACCCGCCTGATGGTGCCCGCCACGGTCGCGATGCTGCGCAAGGTCAACGCGGACGCCAAACGGCTGCCCGGGTTCGTGGCCAGCGCGCCAGGCCGCTGCGACCGGCTCCGCGCCGAGATCGCGCAGGCCGCCGACGCCGGGATCCTGTCGCGGCTGTGGCAGGAGCAGGTCCGGCCGCTGGTGGTGGAGGCCTGCGACATGCTCGCGGCCGCGACGTCGCACACCGGCACGACATTCGTGACCAGCCCGCGCAAGCTGGCCAAGCTGGTCGGTGAGGCCGACGCGTCCCTGCTGCTCTCCAGCCAGCAGACCGAAGACGTCCCGCTGGCCAGCCTCGGCCCGGTTATCGGCCTGGCCCGGCTGGCCCGGGGTGAGATCGACCGGGACACCTTCGCCCGGCAGTACGGGCACCGCGGCTCGCAGGAGCTTGAGTTGTCGGCGCCCCGGCCCGCCGAGGATCCCGCCTGGATCGACGGTCAGCTCGCGGCCTTCCGTGACGCCGACACCGAGGCGGTGCTGGCCAGGCAGGACGCGGCCCGCGCCGCGGCCTGGGCGCGGCTGGCCCGCCAGGATCCGCCGAAGGCGGCCGCGGCGCGCAAGATCGTCGCGCGCTGGGCGCCGATCGCCCGTGACCGCGAGGCCGCCAGATCCGAGGTAGCAAGGTCGGTGTGGGTGGTGCGGACCTGGGTGCTGCGGGCCGGGGATCTCACCGGTCACGGCGATGACCTGTTCTTCTTGGCGTTGCCGGAGATCCTCGGCCTGCTCCGCGGCGAGGCGGTCTCCCCCGCGAAGGTGCCCGCTCGCCAGGCCGCTTACGACACATTCCGGGCGCTGCCGCCGTATCCCGCACTGATCCGGGGCCGGTTCGATCCTGTCCGCTGGGCGGCCGACCCGAACCGGCGCAGCGATTACTACGACGAGCACACTCAGCTCGCCGGAACGGGCGGCACCATCACCGGCTTTCCCGGCGCGGCCGGCGTGGTCGAGGGCATAGCGCGGGTCCTGCGCACGCCCGAGGAGGCCGCTCAGCTCGGTGACGGCGAGATCCTGGTCACCACGGTCACCAACATCGGCTGGACGCTGGTCTTCCCCCGCGCCGCGGCCGTCGTCACCGACGTCGGCGCGCCGCTGTCCCATGCCGCCATCGTGGCCCGCGAGCTCGGCATCCCGGCCGTGGTCGGATGCGGCAACGCCACCATGCGCCTGCACAGCGGTCAACGGGTCAGGGTCGACGGCGGTCGAGGCATCGTGGAGGTGCTGGGCTAGCAGCCCTCCTTCCCCGGCCGTCAGGAATTCTGCACCTCACCCGGACACGCGGACCTCGTGCCAGAGGCCGCCGTTGAGGTCGAGGTTGTTGCCGCGCGCCTGGCGCTGGTCGCTGTCGCCGATGTAGGTGTACAGAGGATGACCGTCGTAGGTTGCCTGGACAGCGCCGCCAGGTCTTTTGATGGTGCCGAGTGTGCCGGTGACGCCCGGCCCGGCCGTGGCGCCCCCTGTCACCGGGGGCCAGTAGGCGGCGCACGACCCGGTGCACGCGGAGGTCGTCGGGGTGTCGGGGGCGAACCAGTGCAGCGTGCGGCCATGAGCGTCGGTGAGCACCGTGACGCCGCCGATGGTCGCGGTTCTCATGGTGGCACCGACCGCGGCGATCACCATCGACGCGGCCGCCTGCGCCCCCGCCCGCATCCGGGTGCCCGGGCTGCGCCAGCCTGGCGGCCTGGCGCATGGTATCTGTGGCCAGCGCCGCCAGGGCCAGTGTCGCGAAGGCGGCCACCTCGATCAGCCCGGCGGCGATCCCGCCCTCATGCGGACCTCCTTGAACCCGAACAAGCCGGTCCAGGCCGCCAGCAGGTAGCAGCCGAGCGTGGACAGCGCGAAGGCGGCACCCGCGGCGGCAACCTGGCGGCTGTAGGTCACCAGCGCCCCTGCCACGAGAACGAAACCCACGATGACCTGCAGCAGGAACAGCCAGCCAATCGTCGAGATCGACCGGTACCCGGTCAGGTACAGGGCCAGGTGAATGCAGGAGGACACGGCAAGCAGGATCGCTCCCGCGACCCGCAGCCCGAGCTGCCGTCGGCCGGGCGGCTTGCTCTTGCGATGTCTGCCCACGACCATTACGTACCTCCCGTAACAAACACGTCGTCGGCGGCCAGCAGGTTCAACCTCGACCCGCCTGCGGCAGGCGCCCGGCGTAGTGAAGTGCTCGCCGTGGGAGCAATCCCGTTACATCCCGGAACGGGAGCGGCGTCACGCTGACCCGTTTGCCCGTCACGGCCCCGATGACGGATTGGTTACCTTCGCGGCGGGTCCTGGTTCCGGTGCCTGGAGGCCCCTACCGTGGGAGGATCGGTATCCGGCATGACCCGATGCCATGCGGCGGGAGGCGGCAATGCGGTGTCCGGGATGAGCGGCGGCTTGGGCATCGGTACGACTGAGGCGGCGAGCGGCCGGGGCGGAATCAGGCGGTCCCAGCGGCTTGCCCTGGGCGGGTGGCTGAGGCGGGGACTGCGCTGGGTTCGATCGTCGTGGGTGGACATCGTCTGGGCGGTGTTCGTCGGGGTGAACTTGCTCGGCATGCGCGAAATGGGGGCGTGGTCGACGGTCCCCTTCCTAGTCATCTGGGTGAGCCTGACACTTGTTTACGGGTTTCGGATGTGGCGGCTGCAGCCCGCCATACTGACGGTGGCCGTGGTGACGCTGGCGACCGGGGGGATCATCGTCGCACAGGTGGTGGACGGTCAGCAGGAAGCGGACTACCTGGTCGAGGTCCCGCTGGTCGCGCTGATGTTCCTGGCGATGGTCTGGCACGGGCGGCGACGGCAGGCGGCGCTCCTGGAGCGGCTCGCGGCAGTCGAAGAGGTGCAGCGCGTCTCGCGGGAGAACCTGCGCCTGCTGGAGCAGCAGCAATTGTTCCTGGTCGATGCCTCACACGAGCTGGGCACGCCGATCACGGTGGCGCTCGGCCACGCGGAGCTCATTGAGCAGTCGGTCACTGACAAGATGGTCGCCGAGGACGCCCGCGTGGTCATCGGCGAGCTGGCGAGACTGCGCAGGCTGTCGAGCCGCATGCTGCTGCTGGCCTCGGCCGGCAGCCCTGGCTTCCTTGACCTGGCGCCGGTCGGGGTCGATTCGATCGTGATCGAAGCGCTGGACCGCTGGGGTTACACGTCGCGCAGATGGCGGCTGGGGGAAGTGGCCGAGGTGACTGTCCCGGGTGACTGCGACCGGCTGGCGGTGGCGCTTGACGCACTGCTGGAAAACGCCATCGCGCACACGGACAAGGACGACCGCATCGAGCTCAGCGCCCGCGTCGAAGACGGGCACGTCATCCTGGCGGTGGCAGACTCCGGTTGCGGTATCCCGGAAGCCGACCTGGAGCGGATCTTCGGCCGGTTCTCCCGCGCGGCTCCTTACCGGAGCCGGGAGGTCGGTGGGTTCGGGCTCGGGCTGCCGACCGCGGCGGCGATCGCCGAAGCCCACCATGGCTCGGTCCGGGTGAACAGCACCGTGGGAAAGGGTGCGACGTTCGAGCTTCTGATACCCGCGGCGGCGGTGAACGGGCAGGCCGGAGCCAGCGGAGCATCCAGTGCACCCAAAGCCGATGCATCCTGACCGCAAAGCTCGGATGACCTTACCCGGGCCATCTCACCAGCCGGCGTATCGCGACCCCACAGCCACGCCGCCATGTCGCCGTCGGCGTGAGCGGCTGCCGGGTGGTGGCTGATTTCTGTCAGGCCGGGGACTGGCTACCTGCTGATCTGCGGGCACGTGTGACCCAGGTGGAGGCGAAACCTATGACCAGCACGGCGAGTACGAACCACGGCGCGAGGACGGTGGGACTCGTGACCTTGTAGAAGAATCCGAAGATGGCGCCCGCGGTGATCAAGATGGCGAGGACTGCCGATAGCACGAGCCAAAGCCGGCGCGGCGAGTGGGCGAAGCTGCGCAAGGAGCCTACCGCCATCAGCAGGTAGACCACTACCAAGGCGAAGCCGCCGAAGGTCGAGCCCCAGGAAAACAGCGCGTCATAGTGGGGAGTTTCCGGCAACGCGAACAGCCCCTTCCAGAACACGTCAGCGAGCAGTGCCACGGCGCAAAAGCCGGTCACGAAGACCGTGGCGCCGAGCGGCGAGCTACGGCGCTTGGACACCACGGCGAGTGGTCCGGGGAGCCTGCCGTCCTCGGCCATCGCGAAAATCCCGCGAGTGGCTGAGACGCCGCAGCCGATCCCGACGGCCAGCATGTCGAATAGAACGACAAGCTCAAGCAAGCGGTCGATCCAGGTGCCGCCGTACCCGCCGGCCGATTTCGAGGCGCCAAGCGCGAACAGCGGCGCTGACGCGGCGGCACCCAGGGTCTTGAGGCTGTAGTGGAAGCCGGCCACTTCGACGTAGGTAGCCAGGACGAAGAAGATCGTGGCGATCCCGGCGGCATACATGACCGCGGCGCGGATATGCCTATGCGGATTGGGGGTTTCTTCGGCCAGATTCGCGGAGGACTCGAAGCCGGTGAAGAGCAGGATCCCGTACAGCACACCGAAGAAGATCCATGGCACCGGCTGCTATCTCCGCGGCAGGGAATGCCACCCGCCTCGCCTGCCACACCCGTGCCGGGAGTTCCCGTTCTGGAGCGACACCGATGGTCCATCGTGGTTGCCTTGGCAATGCCTTGGCACCACCTATGGTCCGTCGTGGTGGGTCAAGTCCGGGGTTCTGCCCGGCGAAGCTGTCTTGCATCTTGAGATACTCCTTCGCCAACTTGTCATTGGTGCGAAAAGTGTCGATGGAAATGCCCTTTCATCCAGCAGCAGCGCCACGAGCCGCGGGAACCGCGATGTATCGGTCAGCATGAGCCATGCCCTCGTCCCCCCGCTCGCCTCGGCGTACGAGCTAGCTGGTGTAGGCCTGGAGTTCGGAGAGCTGGCCGGCGGGCCAGCCGGTGTTGGCGGTGAAGGTTAGTTTGAGGTAGCGGATGGTGGCGGCGGGGAAGGTGACGGTGACGGTGTTGGCGGGGGAGTTGAAGGTGTAGCCGGCTGATCCGGCCAGGGTGGTGTAGGTGGTGCCGTCGGTGCTGCCGGTGATGGTGATGGTCTGGGTGCGGGTGCCCCAGGAGGCCGAGGGGGGCAGGTCCATGACGATGCGGCTGACGCTGACCGGGGAGCCGAGGTCGACCTGGAACCATTGCGGGAAGGCGTTGTTGGTGCTTTCCCAGTAGGTGCTGGTGTTGCCGTCGACGGCGTTGGCGGGTGCGTAGGCCTGGGTGTATCCGCTGGCCGTGGCGGGCTGGTTGAGGGCCAGGTTGGTGTTGGAGGAGATGCCGGTGCCGGACAGCGGCACGGATAGCGGGCTGCCGGGGGCGGTGGAGGCTACGGTCAGCGTGCCGCTGGCGGCCCCGGCGGCGGTGGGCGCGAATTTCACGCTGACGGTGCAGGTGGCGCCGGCGGCGAGGGTGGTGCCGCAGGTGCTGGTCTGGGTGAACGGGCCGCTGACGGCCAGCTGGGTGATGGATGCGGGGCTGGAGCCGGGGTTGGCGACCGTCACGGTCTGCGCGGGGCTGGTCTGTCCCGTCGTGACGTTGCCGAACGAGACACTCGACGGCGACGCCGTCAACGCGCTGCCGCTCGTCGCCCCGCCGGGGAAGACTTCGAACTCCGAGAGCTGGGCGGCGCTCCAGCCGGTGTTAGCCGTGAAGCTCAGCTGCACGTACCTGGTGCTCGTCCCGGACGGCAGGCTGATCGTCACCGTGTTGCCGGTGGCCGGGTTGAAGGTGTACCCGGCTGATCCCACGATCTGGGTGAACGTGGAGTTGTTGGTGCTGCCGAGCACCGACAGCGTCTCGGTCCTGGTATTCCACGCCGATGACGGCGGCAGGTCCAGGGTGATCGACCCGATCGACTGGACGGAGCCGAGATCCACCGTGATCCACTGCGGATAGCTGGCTCCGTCGGTGCTTTCCCAGTAGGTGCTGGTGTTGCCGTCGACAGCGTTCTGCGGTGTATAGGTCTGGTAGTCGCTGCTCGCCGTGACGGGCTGGTTCAGTGCGAGGTTGGTGGTGGAGGTCACGCCCGTCCCGGACAGCGCGACGGTCAGCGGGCTGCCCGGCGCGTTGCTGGCCACCGAGAGCGCGCCGGTCTGGGCGCCGCCGCTGGTGGGCGCGAACTTCACCTGGACCGCGCAGGAGCCGCCCGCGGCGATGGAGCCGCCGCAGTTGCTGGTCTGGCTGAACGGGCCGGTGGTGCTGATCGAGGAGACCGACGCCGCGCTGCTGCCCGGGTTGGTCACCGTCACCGTCTGGGCCGCGCTGGTGGACCCGGAGCTCACGTCGCCAAACGACAGGCTGGCCGGCGACGCCGTCAGCGAACCGGGCTGGGCCGGTTCGGGGAAGGCGGTCAGCACCGGGGTCGTGCTCCAGCCGGAGTTACCGCTGCCGAGGTTGAAGGTGTAGGCGCCCGCGACGGCCCCGGGGTAGCTGTCGTTGTACGCGCCGGCCACGCCGACCCCGCTCGCGGTCACCCCGCTGACGCTGGCCGAGCCGGTGGTTTCCGCCTGCATCACCACCGTGCCCAGGTTCTGGACCTTCACGTTCGAGATGTTCACCCCGGTGACGGCGTAGCCGTTGCCGCTGCCGCTGACGAACTCGAACGCGCTGTACGGGCTGTCGAGGATCGCGCCGCCGCTGTAGTTGACGGTGACGTTGGTGAACGCGGAATCGTAGGAGTCGAACTGGACCGCGCTCATCGGGTGGGCCCAGTTCGGGTTGTACGCGCCGGTCCGGATGAGATAGTTGCCGGTTACCGTGATCGTCCCGGACAGCGGGGTGAACGGTGACAGGAACTGCTCGTTGGAGATGGTCAGGCCGCTGCCCAGCGCGTTGGTGTCGGCGATCACGTTGTTGGTGATGGTGTTGTTGGAGCCGCCATAGTCGGCGATGCCGTTGGCCAGCGTGGACTGGACGATCGTGTTGTTGCTGAACGTGATGTTGGAGTCCGCGGCCGGGTACGACCAGATGGCGAGACCGTCGTCGCCGTCATCGCGGAGGAAGTTGTTCTTGACCGTGTCGCCCGTGGCGTTGCCGTTGAAGTTGAGGCCGTCGGCGTCGGTCGACAGGACGATGGAGTTCTCCACGGTGATGTTGGTGTTGCCGTACTGAAGCCAGAACCCGACGTTGGTGTCCTGGATCCACAGCCCGTTCACGATCGAGCCGGTGCCCAGCGATCCGTTGATGGCGTTGGCCGTGCTGTCGTCGTGACGGCCGACGGTGGAACCCAGGATCGCGAAATTGCTGAGGTTGACCGGACCGGAGACGGCCGAGGTGTTGTCGATGAACTCGTTGGTCTTGATCTGCGAGTACCAGTAGCCGGCGCCCTCGATCGTCGCCGAGTTGACCTGCAGCGCCGAGCCGACCAGGTAGGTGCCCGGCGGGATCCAGACCGGCTCGCCGGCCGAGTTCGCGGCCGAGATCGCGTTGCGGAAGGCGCTGGTCGAGTCGTTGACCCCGGTCGGGTCGGCGCCCTCGCTGGTCACCGAGATCGAGCCGGCGGGCTGGGCGGCGGCGGCGCCCACGTTGAAGAAGTCGGCGACGTTGATCGTGTAGGGCGTCGCGGTATTGCCGGAATCCACCTGGAACTTCACCGTGCCGCCGGCGTTGACCGTCTGGCCAAGCATCATCCGCACGTCGTCGTAGAGCTTGTGCGTCTTGCTGCCGGTGATGTTCGACGTCGTGATGTAGCTGTACGCCGACGTGAGCGACAGCTGCTGGCTGAGCTTAGTGCCGTTGACGTAGACCGACAGCGTGCCCGAAGCGCCCTGCGGGACGGCATAGTGCAGGTCGAACGCGTTGGCCGCACTGGTCAGGGTGAACTGGACGTACTGGCCCTGGGCGGTCAGCTGCACCGCCCGGCGGTCCACCGCCTCGGTGGCGAGATCGCCCTGGGTGAAGTCGGGGCCGATGACGGTGCCGTTGGTACTCGCGTTGACGGCCTCGTACTCGGTGAACGGGACACTCGCGCCGACGCCGCTGGGCACCGCGAACGGGGATTGCGACCAGTACGGCGGCGTCCCCGCTTGCGCGTAGGCCGGAACCGCGGCCCCGACCAGCGGCAGCAAGGCGGCCAGGGTAGCTGCTGCCACACCCACGATCAGCTGGCGGCGTCTGGTCGCCGATGGATGGCCGGTTCTTGACCTGTGGAAGAGCATCGGTGACTGTGCCTTTCTCTACCGGGCGTCGCAGGTAGCGGGGCGGATTCGCGCGACGGCTCCGCGTCAGTTTCCGCACGTACGACGAGCCGGGAGGCGGCCACGGTCAGGTCCGGCGGTACTGAGAAAATCTGCCAGTGCTGGTGTCGGCCAACGTGAGTGAGTCAAACAGGACGGTACAGCAGGCGACACATTTTAGGAAGAAGACAATTATGTTACGAAAGAGTTAGAGTAAAAAAAGAAAGAAATCAACTAAAAACTTGCATGGCTTGCGGAATCTGCATGTAAGCCTCACCGCGGGGCGACCTTGGGCCCGGCCGGGATAGCGTGGAGTCGTGCGGCTCGATAAGGCGGGATCTGCGTCCGCGCCGGTCCCGGCGGGGACGACCGCGGACATCCCGGTCACGGTGCCGGTGGTCGGGGCGGGGACGACTGCGGACATCCCGGCGCCGGTGGTCGCGGCGCTTGACCTTGCGGACGCCGTCGTGGACTCGGCCGGCGGCAGCTCGGCCACCGTCTGGCGGGCCCGCACCGGGTCGGGCGTCCGCCTGGTGGTGAAGGCCCTCGCCGAACGCGACGGCCTGGTGGACGGGCATGACCTCGAGACGTTTGTGCGCAAGCCGCGCCAGATCGAGGCCGTGCGCCGGGAACTGCCTGGACTCATCCCGTACTACACGTCCGTGGTCGGCTGCTGGCGCGGGCCGGGCTGGGCCGCGTACGCGATGCCGCACCACGATGGGCAGGCCATCACGCGTCGGCTGGACGGGCCGCAGCCGGACGTCGATGGTTTCCTCGGCGATGCCGGCGCGACGCTGAGGGTGCTCACGGAGGCCGGTTACGCCCGGCGGTCCTGGCCCGCGCCGCCCGGCCATTTCGCCGTCACGCACCTGGACCGGGTGCGGCGCAGGCTGCCGATGCTGCGCCGCCACCTCCCGGCCCGGCTGCTCGCCGCCGGCCCGGTCGTGGTGAACGGGCGCCGCTGCCGGTCGCTGCCCCGGCTGCTGGCCGAGGTCGGCGCCGACCGCGCCCTGCTGGCCGCGCTGCAGCCGGGACGGCTCGCGTTCCCGGTGCACGGGGACCTGAACCTGGGCAACCTGCTGGTGCGGCGGGGCGCCCCGGATCCGGACTTCACCGTGCTCGATCCCCGCGGCGTCCTGGTGCCGTGGGATCCGGTCTATGACGTCGCCAAATCACTGTTCAGCCTGACCAGCTTCGAGCGGGCGATCACCGGTGGCCTGGTGATCGACCGGGTGATCCGATCTGACCCGCGCGCCGACGAGTACACCGTGTCCTTCGGGGACGACCGGGAGAGCTATCTCACCGCCGCCGAACGATTCACCGGCGTAGTGGGGCAGCTGCCGTATTTCCGGACCCTGGACCGGGTGGATCCGAACTGGCGGATCAGGCTGCGGTTCGCGCACGCTTTCCACTGCCTGGCCGAGTCGGCCTGCCGCCTGTCGGACCGCAAGTATCGCGCGTTCGGTGCGGTGCGCGGCTGGGACGCCTGCGTGCTGCTGTCCGCTGGCCTGCTGCTGCTCGGCATCCGGCAGCTGGACGAACTGCTCGCAGACTGGCAAGGGGGGCTTCTCGGTGACGGATGACACGATCAGATAGGAGAGACCATGCCGCAGACCGGCGTCGGCGAGACCGTCCGGCAGACACTGCGCGGTGTGCTGGCCGGCAGCGACCGGGCCGCACCCGAGTTCCGCGCCTGTTTCTACCGCGAGCGGGCGATCAGGGACTACCTTCTCGACCGGGACCTGGTCTTGTACCAGGCGCGCCGGGACATCGTGGCCCCGGTCGGCTCCGCCCGGTTCGGCGGCTGCTGGCGGGTCGACCGGGTCTGCTATCCCGGCGCTGACCTCCCGTCCGCCGAGCTTGACCGGTCTACCGGCCACTGGAATCCGCCCGGCCAGTGGGAGGTGTTCGAGGTGGAGCGCGGTGAGATCGTGATGCTGTCCCGGATGCCTGGTCCCGGCCAGCCGGTCGAGCTGACCCACTGCACCGCCGGATCCCGCCTGGTGCTGCCGCCCGATATCTGGCACCTGACCTACGCCCCGGCCGGACCCGCCTCGGTCACCAACGCCTATACCTCCGGCCCTGATGGCCGCCACGACGGCAAGTACTTCAGCCGCCGCTCCACCATCCGGTGCGGGCTGTACCGGGACGGTGACCGGGTAGCGGTGTACCAGTGCGCCGCCGACCCGGTGGTCCACCGCATCGCCCCGCCGAGAGACGCCGCGCTGCCGTCCCTGGCCGAACTGTTCGGGACCGGCCATGACCCGGCCGAGGTGGCCAGGTTCGAGGAGCATTGTGCCCAGTACTGCTGACCGCAGCGTGTCCCGCCCGAGGTCTCGGTGGCGGTGTGCGGGCTCGGCCTGATGGGCCTGCCGATGGCGTACCGCCTGCTGGCCGCGGGTCTGCGCACGATCGTCTGGAACCGCAGCCCGGGTGCCGTTCAGCGGGCCGTCGGCCGCGGGGCCGAGGTGGCCCCGACGCCCGCCGAGGCCGCCGCGCGCGCCGACCTGGTCATCACCATGCTCGCCTCGCCCGAGGCGCTGTTCGCGGTGGTGTCAGGGCCCGACGGGATCGCCACCGGGGCGCCGCGGGCCCTCGCGCAGGCCGGAACCGTGGGCTGCGACCACCTGGCCGACCTGGCCAGGCCTGCTGCCGGCCGGCTGCGACCTGCTCGACGTGCCGGTCCTGGGCAGCGTGCCGCAGGCCGAGCGAGCCGAGCTGCGGCTGCTGGTCGGCGCGGACGACGCCGTCTTCGCGCGCTGGTCGCCGGTGCTGGCCTATCTCGGGGAACCGGTGCACGTCGGCCCGGTGCCGCACGGGACGGCGCTGAAACACGTGCTCAACGCGGCGAACGCGCCGATGATGGCGCTGCTGGCCGAGGCGCTCGCGCTCGGCGACGGGCTGGGCCTGGACCGGGCCCGGCTGCTGGCCGAGCTGGAGCGGTCCCGGATCGGTCCGCTGGTCCGGCGCAAGCAGGCGCTGGTCGAGGCCGGCCGCTATCCGGCCGATTCCCGGCTCGGCCTGTTCGCCAAGGACATGCGCCTGGTCCGGCAGGCCGGCCAGGACGCCGGCACGCCGATGACGATGGCGACGGCCGCGCTGAGGCTGGCCGAGGGCGCCGTCGCGGCCGGCCTGGCCGAGGAGGACTACTCGGCGCTGATCGGGCACCGGCTCGGCCAGCTGTGATCCGCTCGGCGACCGGGGCGACATGCGGCTGATCATCGTCAACGACCGCAGCTTCTTCGAGCCCGGCGACGGCGAGACCTGCCGCGGTACGCTCGACGACGGGGGCCTTGCCACCGCACTGACCTGCGATGACTTTCCGGACAAGCTGTTTTTGAGTTCGGCGCGCGGACCGGCGCAGCGGGCCTGGGCGCGGCGCGGCGCGGCGGGCTTCGAGGCCGGTGGACCGGCGGTTCCGGGTCCGGCTGGTGGCCTCGCCCGAGAGTGCCTACCGCGCGTTCTACGACGTGGTCGCCAATGACCTGCTGTGGCTGCTGCACCACGGGCGCTGGCGCGGGGAGGTCGGCGCCGCCGAGGCCGCCGCTTACCGGTCTGGCTACCGGCTGGTCAACGAGACGATGGCGCGGGCGCTGGCCGAGGAGGTCCAGGCCGTCTCTGGTCCGGTGCACGTGCTGTGGCAGGACTACCAGTTCTACCTGGCGCCCGGTCTGGCCCGGCAGCATGCTGCCGCCGGCCGCGCGGAACCGGGTGCTGTTCCAGCACTTCCTGCACGCGCCGTTCCCGGAGCCGGACGACTGGGCGCGGCTACCCGCCGACATCGGCGCCGAACTGCTGCGCGGGCTGCTCGGCAACGACGTGATCGGCTTCCAGCTGCCGGTCTACGGGCGGCGTTTCCTGGCCTGCTGCCAGCGGTACCTCGGTCTGCCTGCCGACGAGGACGCCGGCCTGGTCGGCCTGCCTGACGGGCCGCGTGGTCCAGGTGGCGAGCTTCCCGATTCCGGCCGCTCCCGGCCACGTGACGGCCACCGCGGGCCGCGCCGGGACCCGCGCGCTGGCCGCCGCCCTGCGCCGCCGGGCCGGTGACCGGGCGGTGATCTACCGGACCGAGCGGGTCGACCCGGTAAAGGCGTTCCCCGACGCCATGCGCGCCTACGACCTGCTGCTGCGCCGGCCGGGCGTGGCGGGCCAGCGTGGTCTATGTCGCGCAGCTCGTGCCGGCCCGGCAGAGCATCCCGCGGTTCGCCGCCGAGCGAGAGCGTGACGCGCAGATCGCCGGCGAGGTCAACGCCCGCCACGGCACCGGCGAGTGGCAGCCGGTCGAGCTGGTGTTCGCCCGCGATTTCCCCCGGGCCGTGGCCGGCTACCTGACCTACGACGTGCTGGACATCGTGCCGTGGGCTGACGGCATGAACCTGGTGGCGCTGGAGGGCCCGCTGATTAATCCGAACGAAGGGGCGCTCGTGCTCTCCACCCAGGCCGGCGCCCATGAGCTGCTGCGGCCGCACGCGGTAGGCGTCCGCCCAGGCGATCCTGCTCGCCCACGCCGACGCCCTGCACGCGGCCCTGACCATGCCGCGGGCCGAACGGGCCCGGCGGGCCGGCGCGCTGCGCGCCATCGCCGCCGCGGGCGACCCTGCGGCCTGGCTCACCCGTCAGGTGGTGACCGCGCGCAGCAGGCCCAGGTAGCTGGCGCACAGCCGGTCGATCGTCTCGCCCGGCACCAGCGCGGTGTTGTAGTCGAACTCCAGTTGGATCGAAGTGCCGGTGTCGATGACCGTTGACCAGCAGGTTCTCTCCGCGCCAGCCGGCCGCGGGCACCTCGATGACGTAGTTGCGCGGCAGCTCGGACTGGCTCGATGCCACGTTCCTGGCCTGCGGAAACATTATCGGCGGCGCCATGTTGAACCACACCTCGGGCCGGTCCGCGCCCGGCCTGGCCCGCTGGGCCACCACCGGGAACGGCACGGTGCCGTGGTCGTGCGCGCTGGCCAGCGCCGTTCGGACAATATCGAATAGGTCGCGGTGGGTGGCGGCCGCTGCGACGTCCGCGCGCAGCAGCAGCGGATTGGCGAACATGCCGACCACGCCGGCCAGGTCCGGGTGGTGGCGCCCGGCCGACAGCGTGGCCACCACGATGTCCGTCCGGCCGGACACCTCGGCGATCGACGCCATCAGCACGCCGAGCAGGACCGCGAACACGGTGCTGCCGTCCGACGGCGGCCAGGTTACGCACCGCGTCGGCCAGCCTCGGTTCGATGTCGAGCTCGCGCAGGCCGCTGCGGTAGCCAGGCGACGCCGGGGCGTCCCGGCGACGCGGCAGCACCGGTTCGGCGGTCCATCCGGCGAGCTGGCGCTGCCAGTAGCCGAGCTGCGCGCTCGAACGCGCCGGCCGCGACCAGCCTGCGCTGGTACGCCGCGTAGTCCCGGTAGCGCACGGGCAGCGGCGGCAGCCGGGGGACGTCGACCGGCCGTCAGCGCGTCGTAGGCCGCGGCGAACTCGCGCAGCACGATGCCGGCCGACCAGCCGTCACAGCTCGCGTGGTCCATGGTCAGCAGCAGGACGTGCTCGTCGGCGGCGACCCGCACGAGTCGCGGTACCACCGCGGGCCCGTGCCGCAGGTCGAGACAGATGCGGTGCTGGGCCCGGGCTATCTCGGCCAGCTCGTCCCGGGGATCGGCCGCGGACAGCGCCGTCACCGGCAGCTCGATCGGCGCCGCCTCGTCTACCTGCTGGCCGGTCTCGTCGAGCCGGGTGCGCAGGACCTCATGCCGCCGTACCAGGAACGCGATCGCGTCCCGTACGGCGGCCACATCCAGAGGCCCGCGAAGACCGAGGCTGAGCAGGACGTTCCAGCCGGGGTTGGGGCAGCGCTGCTTGGCCGCCCACATGTACTCCTGCAGGTAGGACCACGGCGCCAGCGTGTCGTCGGCCAGCCGTTCCAGTTTCGGCCCGGCCGCCGCGGGGGCGGCCGGGCGCCGGGCGGCCGCCAGCGTCATCCAGGTAGGCGGCCTGCTCGGCCAGCGTCGAGAAATCGAACAGGTCGAGCATCGCCGGCTTGACCCCGAAGGTGGCCTCGATGTCGACGGCCAGCTGGGCGGTGACCAGGGAATGGCCGCCGAGGGCGAAGAAATTGTCCGGCCCGGCTGGCTCGGAGTCCAGGTCGAGCAGGGACCGCCACAGCGAGGCCAGGCGCTGCTCCGGTGACCCCGTGCTCGGTGACCCCGTGCGGGCCCGGGGCGGCCGCATCCGGCTCAAGCAGTAGCTTCTCGAGCTGAGACCGGCGCACCTTGCCGATTTCCGTGCGCGGCAGCGACGCCACGAAACCGATCACGGCCGGCACCTTGTAGTCGCTGAGCCGCTCGCGGGCGAACCGCTTCAGCTCGGCCGCGGTCACCGGCGCCTGAGCCACCACCGCGGCCGCCACGAGCTCGTCAAGCACCGCGTGACGCAGGCCGAACACCGCGCATTCGGCCACCGCGGGATGGGTGTCCAGCACCGCCTCGACCTCGGACGGCGCTACCTTGCGGCCGCCCGGGTTGAGCACGTCGGACACCCGGCCCTCCAGGTAAAGGTAGCCATCACCGTCCAGGTAGCCCAGATCCCCGGTGCGGACCCAGTCGCCGTCGAACGTGCGCGCGCTGGCGGCGTCGTCGCCCAGGTAACGCCGTCCGGCGATGCCCGGGACCCGCATCCGTACCTCGCCGTGGGCATACGCGGGCAGGGCGGCGCCGGCGTCGTCGGTGATCCGCAGCTCGAAGACGTCGAACGGCTTACCCACGGAGGTCGGGCGGGCCGGATCGACCACGGTCGTCATGACGCCCGGGATCAGCTCGGTCGAGCTGTACAGGTTCTCCAGGCGCGCGTTGGGAAACAGCGTCTGTATCTGGCCGAGCACGGAGACCGGTAGCGGCGCGGTGGCGAATGTCACCGACCACGGCGTGGTCAGCGTGATCTTCTCGTGCTGGCCGGACCGGACCAGCCAGTGCCCCATGGCCGGCGCCAGGCCGACCCGGTCGATGTGCTCCCGCGCGACGAGCGCGCAGAACCGGCTGGCTTCGAACTCCGGCACCAGGTAAAGGGTGTTGGCGCAGCCTAGTTCCCGGCAGAGATACATCTGGCCCGCCGCGGTGGCGATCGGGAACGGCGCGAGCACCCGCTCGGCCACGCCGGGGTCGGCCTTCGGCGGGCTTTGCAGTGCGGGCGTGGCCAGGTGCGCATGGGTGAGCGGCACGCCCTTCGGCCGCCCGGTCGTGCCGGAGGTGTACAGCACCATGGCCAGGTCGCCCGGGCGCACCTCGGCGGCCACCCCGGCGGAAGGCGAAGCGATCCCGGTGGCCTCGACGGCCGCTAGCTCGTCCTGCCAGTCCGCGACGGCCGGCAGCTGCCGCGGTCGGCCCGTGAGCACGGCCCGCAGCTCGCAGTGCCCGGAGATGTGGCGCAGTTCGTCGGCGGTGATACCGTCGGCCAGCACCACCGCGGCGGCACCCGCGGTCAGCACGCCGAGCAGCGCGCAGGCGTAATCCAGCCAGGCCACGTTGGGGAAAAGCAGCGCGACGAGGTCGCCGTGCCGCACACCGCGGGCCCGCAGCCCGGCCGCCACCGTAGCCGCCCGTTCGTCCAGTTCCCGGTAGGTGAGGCGGTCGGTCCCGTCGACCACAACCGCGATCCGGTCGCCTTGGTCCCGCGCGGTCGCGCGGATCAGGTCAGGGAACACGTCGGCCATAGATCGGCACCTCCGTCTGAGATCCCCGCCGTCGAGCTTACGGCCTCGGCACGATCGTCAGTGCCGGGGCAGGGCTTCAGACTGACTGTCATAGGAGTTGTGATGTGGGGATTTTCGCACAGTGCTGGATGTGGTGATATTCCCACGTCAAGCACTCGATCGCTGGCGCCGTGACAATAGGCGACCCGGATACGGCAAGCCGAACGCAGCCAACGTACGAGCCGATCGTGCTGCAGTACCAGTTCGGCACGCCATGACCTCGCCGAGGTCGCGAGCCTGATCGGCCGGGCCGGCCAGGTGCCGGATCATGACGCCGACAAGCCGCTCGCGGGTTACGTAGCCTTCGATCCGGGAATCGAAGCTTGCCTCGCGGTTGTCGCCGAGTACTACGTATGATCCGGGTGGCACGCTCTGGCCGCTGATGTTGCGCAGGTCGGGCCATCCCCAGTCGGGCGAAAGCTGGTCGCCAGGCACGGCTACGATCCGTTTGATGAGGTAGAGGCCGGATCGTTTGTCCGGTGGTGCCTTTGCCTTCAGGAAGTCGGGGTAGTCGAAGACGACCACTTGTCCTACCCGGGGGTGCTTGGTCCGGTGGACCAGGAGGCGATCGCTTGATCGCAGGGTTGGTTCCATGCTAGCGCCGTCGACGGTCGTGACGAGGAAGGCCCGGCGCAGGACCAGGCCAGCGGTCAGCAGCCCTCCCGTCAGCAAGATCGCGGCGGCGGGAAGGGCGTACCTCACTGCGCCTCCTGGTACTCGGCCTCCTGGTACCCGGCGGCCTGGAGGTGGAACAGCCGGGCGTAGGTGCCGTCGGCGGCCAGCAGGGCCTCGTGTGTCCCTAGCTCGGTGATGCGGCCGTCAGCCAGGACGGCGATCTGGTCGGCGTCGCGGACGGCGCTTAGGCGGTGCGAGATCAGCAGGCTGGTGCGCCCCTCGCGGTACTCCCGCACCCGGGTGTGGATCTCGTACTCGGCCTCGGGGTCGAGGCCCGAGCTGGGCTCGTCGAGGATCATCAGATCCCGGCCCTCCCGGACGAAGGCCCGCGCGAGCGCGAGCCGCTGCCACTGCCCCCCGGACAGGACTACGCCGGTCGCCGGGTCATCCTGGTCCGTCCCGATGAGGAAAATCCGGGTCAGGGGGGTGGCATATCCGTGCGGGAGCCTGGCGAGCGTGTCTCCGATTCCCGCGCGTCCGGCCGCGCTCTCGATCCAGCACGGGTCCTCAAGCGCGGTCAGGTCACCCAAGGCAATGTTCTCGGTGGCGGTCATGTCGTAGCTCATGTGGTCCTGGAACACGGCGCTGATCCGCTCGCGCAGGCTCTCCGGCGGGATATCCCGTAGGTCGGTGCCGTCCCACAGGATCTGACCGCGAGTCGGGTCGTACATTCGGCATAGCAGCTTGACCAGTGTGCTCTTGCCTGCGCCGTTCAGGCCGACGAGCGCGACGGCGGACCCGCACGGGATCTGCAGGTCAACCCCGCGCAGCACCCATGGGTGATCATCGCTATAGCGGAACCACACGTCCCGCAGCTCGATGCCGTCTCGCATCGGCGGCGCACTGCCCTGCTCAGCCAGGGGAAGGTCTGGTGCGGCCGTGACCACCGCGATGTAGTGAGTGAAGGCCAGCAGGCGGTCCTGGCCGCCGGAGATCGCGGATGTCAATGCCCTCAGGGCCGCCTGCACGCCGATGACAGCCGCGAGGAACATGATCACGTCCCCGACGGTCAGTGTGCCGTGCCTGGCTGCCGTGACGGCCCACCACAAGCCGGCTCCGGCCACGGCTGCGCTCAAGACAGTCAGGCCGCCCTGGACGCGGACTTCGCGGACGTCCATCTGACGGTGGGCGACATTGGTCCGGCGCCGTTCGGCCAACATCCGGCCGCGCAGGAAAGCCCCGGTACCGAACAGGCGGATCTCCGTGGCTGCGGACGTCTCGATGAGCAGCTGGCTGTAGAAGATCTCCCGTCGGTTGAACTGCTCGACGCCCCATTCCATGGACGCTCGCCGCAGGGAGAGGACGATCTCGGCGCCGAGGGCGGGAATCGCGGCCAGGAGCACAAGTGCCGCCATGGCCCAGCTGAGGAGGAGCAAGGATGCGATGAAGCCGATCAGGGCCAGCAGGCCGCCCAGTACGCCGCCGATGCTGTCCACGATCTCAGCGATGCGGTTGGCGCCGTCCTGGGCTAGCCTCAGTCGGTCCAGGAATGCTGGATCCTCGAAGTTGCGCAGGCCCACCTGGCGCTCAGCCGCAGCGAACAGCCGCTCGGTGGCGGTCATACTCGCGGCTCTGCCGATCTGAGCCCGACCGAATAGTACGTACACCGGGAGCGCCGCAGCGCCTATACCGGTGAAGACGAGCCCGAGGGCCAGGCCGCCGACCGCGGCATGCGGCGTAATCAGGCCATCGATGACCGACTTGGTGAGCCAGGCTGTCGCCACCGGCGCAGCCGCTGAGGCGACCGTCGCGCTCAGGAACCCTGCCACGTCCACCGGGGCCGACCGCCAGATGACGGAACCGGCCGCTACGGCCGAAGGCCATAGCTGCCGTGGGCTAATCCGCTGGCCTCGGTCGGAGGCAGCGCTCACTGCTCAGCGCTGACGGCGTAGGCCAGCAACTCTTCCATCCGGACGCCCGCAGAGATCACCCGGTGATTGTCATCCAGCAGGTAGAGCGCCGGGGTCCATTTGTTCTGGAATGCCCGCGCCACGGGACCGCCATCGAGGTCGGCTACGACAACCCTCGCCACGGGGGTAAGCGCCCGTACTGTTTCCTTGTCGTCTCCGCCGACGACCGCGAGCACGCTGCCCTGCGGCATCTGGGCCGCGCGCGCCGCGAAATGCGGCAGTACTTCATGGCAGGCCTCACAGCCAGCCGAGAAGAAACCGACCAAGCCGGCCACGCTGTCGCTGGACACCGGTTCGCCCATGGTTGTCGTTGCGCTGAACTCGCCGACGGTTGAGCCTGGGGTGAGCGCGAACATCGGATTCGGAGTCCAGGTCGTCTGAGTCCTCAGCCGACGCAGGATTCCGATCGTGAACAGCAGATTGACTATGCACAGCACGCCGAGTAGCACTACGGCGGCCACAAGATAGGGCATTAGGGCGTCCTCGCAAACAGAAAGGTAATGTCATCCATGGCCACGATGAGAATGGCTCCGACCAAGCCGGCTGCGATCGCTACGACTAGGCCGGCCGCCTGCGGCGGCTGTGCATCGAGGGTCAGCCCGCCTGCCAGCGTCGAGATCAGCAAGATGGCGTTGCGGACTAGGTGACTGGGACCGAGGGGCCTGCTAGCTGCGCCGAAGCACCGGCATGGGGCGCGCCGCCTGTGTTTAAGGGCGGTGCCGATGGCGGCGGTGAACGCGGCGAGCAGGGCACCGGCGAGCGCGAAGCCGTAGAACACCGCCGCAGGAAATAGCAAAAGCACCGGCACCGCCGCTTCCGTCGCGACGACGGCCATGGCCAGCGGCCGCACCTGTCCGGGCCGGACCGGGGCGAGCCCGGGCAGCGACCTGGTGAATTCGTCGAAATGCCGGAGCTTTGATATAGCCGAGGCCAGGAAAACCCAGCCGGTGAGGCTGGCACAGCCCACGGCCACGTACTCCATCGCCTCTCCCCGTTAGCTAAATCAGGCGGTGGCAGACCCACCGCCTGATTCATCCCAGAAAGATCATCAGCCGCAGCGACCGATCACGGTAAATGTGCATCCGGTCTGCGGGCAGCAGAATCTGTTGATGAGGTTCTTGCCAGCGCAATAGTTTTCGCTGCTGCAGGCGGACGCGGTGGCCTTTGGGGCGACTCGATCAATAATACGATCGATAAGTCGGCTCATTATAGATCCTTTGCTCTCGGGGGTGCCGGGCTGGCTAACGTTAGCTGCCGGTCATCCCCTCACCGTCGCCGAGCGGCCAGGTCACTGCACCTTCTCGGTTGCGCGCCCCGGTCTGATGCGCGGTCGGTTGTCTGCTGGAAACGCTCCGTAGTGGACGTCGGTCATTGCCTTTGCGGTCATCACCAGTTCCCGCCCAGCTGAACCGAACACGCCACCCGCGAAGGGGATGCCGGCCCGGCGCCACGCAGTTCGTCGGCGATCTCATCGATAAGCCCGGCGGGCGCGGTCAACGCTATGCCAGTCTCACGAGCTCAGCGTGCAGGCGCGTGACCGCGATGCCCCCAGCCCGGACCGTCTCGGCGATAAACGCGTGTGCGTGCGGACCTGTACCCGCTCATCCTCCCCCAAGCCCTGAGGCGGGCTGGCTCGGGGAGGGTTACAGGGTCACGCCGGTCAGCGCGGCGCAGTAGCTGAGCAGCCGGTCCTGGACCTCGGGATCACGGGCGGCGGGGTGTGCCGTGCGGGGTTTTTGGTGATAGAAATATGCGCCCGTCACCCTGGCGCCCGGATCCGGGCTGACGGCCAGCCAGGCCTGGGTCACCGGGGCGAGTGACATGTCATCGGGTGCGCCGGGGCCGCCCATTCTGGTCGGGACCCAGCCGGGCTCGAGCGCGTTCGACAGGACCCCGCTCCACCGCCGCGCGACGGCGAACGCGAGCACGACGTCGAACAGCTTGCTGTCGGAGTATGCCTGCGAGCCGTTCCAGCGGCGGTGCTCCCACTGCGGATCGGTCAGGCCGGGATCCCCGCCGCGATGCATGCCCGAGCTGAGGTAGACCAGTCGGCCGGGCCGCTCGATCAGGCCGGTCAGCAGGTACGGGGCGAGCACGTTGACCGCGAAGACGTGCTCCAGGCCGTCATCGGTGCGGACGGCCCGCGGCTCCCGGTAACCGACCCCGGCGTTGTGAATGACCGCGTCGTACGGGCCGCCCGCGTTGGCCTGCTCGGCGACCTGCCGCATGCCCGCGATGCTGGCCAGGTCGCCGACAACGACGGCGCTGGCCGCGGGCAGGGCCGCACGTGCGTCCTGCGCCCTGGCCCCATTGCGGGCATGCAGCGTGACCGAGTGCCCGTCGTCGGCCAGCAGCCTGGCCGCCATCAGTCCCAGGCCCTCGGTGGAGCCGGTGATGAGCACGTGTGACATCGGCAAACTCCCTTCGGACGGAAGCTTAGGCGCGCAGGTGCTCCCGGGTGGCGCGCAGTGGTTGCGGCGGTCCGGTCAGCCGCGAGGACCGGGCTTTACGTCCGGTCCAAGAGGCGCTGCCCTGCGTCCCCGGCTCAGGCCCGCGCAGGCACGCGTGGTCACGCCGCCGCCGGGGCAAGTCCTGCTCTAGCGCTGCGGGCCGCGTTCGGCCAGGCGCAACCGGGACGTCACCGTCGGCTATCAGCCTGGCGGAGCATCGCGTCGAGTTCGGGGTCGGCCCCGATCGCCCGGACCTCTTGCGCGCAGCGGCAGGCGACGGCGATCTTGGCCGCCCACCGCAGCGCCTCCTCGCGTGAGGACACGTCGAGGAGCGTGAACCCGCCGATGGCCTGCGGGTACGGGCCGTCGGTGACCGCCCCGCCGGGGGCCACGATGCTCGCCGGCTGGTCTTCAAGGCCGCCGGCGGACACGAACACGCCGGCGTTGATGGCCTCCTGGACCGCTGCGCGCGCGGCCCTGGCCACGGCGGGCGCGTCCTCGTCGGGGACATGGTCCATCGCGTCGGCACCGAACGAGATCAGGTACTGCGTCATCTGCGACTCCCTTGTCCCGGCGCCCTGCTCCGGCCCGGGCCCTGACTCATAGACGAACGACTCGCCCGTATCCCATCGCCTGGCCAGAAGAAATCCGCAGCTACGTTCGCTGACCGCTCGGGCACTCCGCCGCCAGGATCACCCGTGCCCTGAGCGATGCCGGGGTACCGTGCGATCCTGGCCAACCCCGGTAAACCGGCCGGCATTAGGTGTGGAACCGCTGCTCCGCCAGCAAGGTCATCATGGCGAAGCCGGCCTGGCTCGTGGGGGAGACACGCCAGGCGGCCACGGCGAGCCGCCGCGCGGTCAGCGGATCGCTCGGTGCCAGAGCCAGGCCTTCTTCATAAGACGGTTCGATAGGGCGAGGGCGTGTTGCTGGGAGGCGCTGACGGCAGTATTGACGGCGAACCCCGCCGCGCTGACGGCGATGACGACCAGGACCAGCAGCCCGGCGAGCACGCCGCGCCGCCACCCGGTGGCGCGGCGCGCGGCGCGGTGAGCGGCGCCGAGGAACGCATGGCCGGTGGCGGGCAGCGGGAGGTAGCGGGTGGGCGCGTCCCCCCAGCGGGCGGCCGCGGCGTCGACGGTGGCCAGCCGTCCCGGCCGGTACAGGCAGGAGGAGTCCCGGCCGTTGAGGTCCCAGGTCTGCGCGTCGGAGACCACCTGGCTGTACAAGGCCCGGTCCAGCTGGTCATCGCCGCGTCAGCTGACCAGGGGGGCCGCCGATCCGGTGTGACGACGGTGAGCTGGGTGAACACCAGCCGCGCCGCGTCCTGCTGCGCGCTGGTCAGGGCGTCGTAGGCGCCCTGGGCGCCGCGGTTGACCGCGTCGGCGACCCCGCCGGCCCGCCGGTAACCCCGCAGCGTCAGCTCGCGGCCCTCACGGTGTTCCCAGGTAGCGGCCATCGCCTGCGACATCAGCGGCAGCGCGCCGGTGCCCAGCCCATCCGTCGTCCCCTCCCGCAGCTCGGCGACCACCGCCTCGGCCAGCGCAGGCTCGACGGTCAGTCCGGCCTCGGCCGCGGGCCCGGTGACCGCCAGCCGCAATTCCGCCTCACTCATCGGCCCCACCGTGAACGGCCCGGCATCCAGCGCCGCCTTCAACGGCGGGTACGCGATCAGGCGGCCCAGGAAATCAGCGCGGACCACCGCGATCACCAGCGCCGCCGGGAGTCCGCGCGGTCCGGCCGGGACGGTCGCCGCCGCGTCCAGCGCCGCGACGAACGCGTCCCGCTCCGCCTGGTCACCCTCGCTGTCGCGGCCCGCGGTGAACAGCTCCTCGAACTGGTCAATGACCAGCACCAGCCGCGGCGGTGCGGCGGCATCGGCGGCGGCCTGGCCCTCCGGCCCGGTGCCCGCCCCGCGGCCGGCCGCGGTTCGCACCGCCTGCTGGACCAGCATCGGCGCCTCACCCGGCGCCGCCGACAGCGACCGGTACACCGACACCGGATCCACGCCCGCCAGGTCAGCCAGGTGCATCGCCAGCTCCCGCACCGGACCGCCCGCCGGCTGGAGGACCCGCCGCGGCCACCGCTGCGACCCCGGCCCCAGCACACCCGCCGCCAGCTGCGGCAGCAACCCCGCCCGCAGCAGCGACGACTTCCCCGCTCCCGACTCCCCGGCCACCAGCAAGATCCCCGGCCGGCCCAGCCGCTCCGCCACCCACCGCACCAGCTGGTCCACCAGCTCACCGCGACCGTAAAACAGCCGCTCGTCCCGCTCCCCGAACGGCACAAGCCCCAGGTACGGGCACCCCGGCCACACCGGGTCCCGCCCCAGCGCCAGTCCCCCCGGCACCGCGGCTTCGCCGCGCAAGGCGGCCAGCACCTCCGCGGCCGGGGTACGGCCGCGGGCCGCCGCCACGAACACCGCGCGCGCCGGCTCGGGCAGGCCCAGCGCGCCGGCCAGCAGCACCGCGGTATCCCTGCGGGCGGTGCGGTTGATGCCCCGCTCCAGGTCACTGACCGACCGCGGGCTCAGGCTCGCGGCCTCCGCCAGCTCCTCCTGGGTCAGCTTGGCCCCGGCCCGCAGCTGCCGTAGTAACCCGCCGAACTCCAGCGCCGGCTGCTCCGTCATGATCCCCGTCCTTCCGCAGGCCCTGACCCACTCCAACGGCAAACCAGCACGGTCAGAAAGGGAACCCCCACAACAGGTTAGCCAGCCAGGCTCCCCTGCGCCATCTCCGTTACCACAGGGAGCAGATCTCGCGGCGCGACAACCAGCGAATCCGATCACTTTCTGTGATGGCTAGGCAGGAATGCCCACACGCCACCCCCGGCCGTTGCCATGGCGGCGGGGAAGTGTCTAGACCAGGCTCGCCTGCAAGGCGAGCCGGGTGAGATCGGCGCGCGCCGGCGGCAGCTGGTCTTGTCCCGGATCCGGTCCAGGTGCGAGCGGACTGTGCTCACGCTGATGAACAGCTGGCTGGCGATCTGGGCGTCGGTCTGGCCCTTGGCTACCAGGCCGACCAGCTCCTGTTCCCGGCGGCTGAGCTGAGACAGCCCGGGGGCGGGCGCCTCGGGTTCAGCGTCGGCCATGAGCAACGCGAACTCGGCCGCTGTAACCAGGGTCATGGCCGCACCACGCTCCCGGGCCACCTGGGCCCGGGCCGGTCCCAGTGCCGCCTCGGCCCGGTTCAGCGGTTCCCGGCGCCGCTTCTCGTGGAGCGGATGGTCGGCGACGGGCCGACCGACCTCCTGGCGTGCGGTCCAGATCGTGACCGCCTCGGCCGGACGGCCCTGAGCCACCCAGACGTGAGCCCACAGGTCCAGGCACCGGGACAGCTGTTCGTACCAGCCGACTTCGATGGTCAACTCGGTGGCCTCACGCAGGCACCGCACGGCGTCCGCTAGGTTCCCCTCCCGCAGCTCAAGATCACCCAGGTGGGCCAGGATGGACATCTCCAGCACCACGTCAACCGAGTCGCGGGCCCAGGCCAGGGTGTCGGTCAGGCTGCGCCGGGCAGCGGCCAGGTCCCCGGCCCCCATCATGACCTCAGCCGTGAAATTCCCGGTGAACCGCAGGGTCCAGCGGTGTTCCCCGGACGCGAGGACCTGCTGCGCCCGCTGGGCCCAGGTCAGGGCGGCTGCGGTGTCGCCGACATAGTGCGCGGTGCGGCTGAGCTGGGCTAGGGCTAGGACCTCCCCGGCGGGGTAGCCGATCTGGCGGGCGACCTCCAGCGCCTGGCGGGCGTCGCGGACTGCCTCGGGCAGCCGGCCGAGGTACATCAGCGTCCGGGACCGGCCGGCCAGTAGCTCGGCCAGTAGCGGCGAGGACGGCTGTGTCACCAGCACCTCGCAGACGGCGGTCTCGCGGTCGACCGACTCCTCGGGCGGCCCGATATCCCCCAGCCAGAACTGGGCCAGGCACCACAGCTGGCTGCCGGGCCTGGCGTGGTGGACCGCGGCCAGCAGGAGCTCGCGGCCCTGCGCCCCGCGGCCGCGCCGGAGCAGCCACTTGGCCAGGGCTACGGCCAGCCGCAGGGCAGTGTCCTGATCGTGTTCCAGCGCCCACCTCACGGCCTGGATCAGGGCTGCGTCCTCGGCGTCTAGGCGACGGAGTGCGGACACCTCCTCCCGGGTGCGCGTGTCCGCCGCGGCTTGTTCGGCCACTGCCAGCGCGTGCCGGGCCAGGCCTGCGGCGGCCTCGTCCTGCTCGCCCGCCTCGGCCAGCCGGGTGGTACCAAACATGCGGACGGTCTCCGCCATCAAGTACCGGGTCTGGCCGTCCAGACCCGGGCGGGGTGGGCTGAGCAGCGAGCAGTCCACCAGGTGCAGGACGGCCGGCTCGGAGCCCGCGCCCGCCACTGCGACGGCGGCGTCCAGGGTGAAGGGACCGGGGAAGACAGCCAGCCAGCGGAAAACCCGCTGACCCTCCGGGTTGAGCAGCCGGTAGCTCCACTCGACGGTGGCGGCCAGCGACTGGTGCCGGGGCGCCACCGTCCGGTCGGCGCTGACCAACAGGGGCAGGCTGCGCTCGAGCCGCCCCGCCAGCTGGGCCAGCCCCAGCGTGTCCACGCGGGCAGCGGCCAACTCAATGGCCAGCGGCGACCCGTCCAGCCGCTCAACCAGGGCAGTCACGGTCGGCCTGGACTCGTCGTCCAGGACGAAGCCCGGGTCGGCCTGGCGGGCCCGGTCGGCGAACAGCCGGACCGCCGCCCCCAGGGCCGGCTCAGAAGCTGAATCCAGGAATGAGCCGCCCGGGGGGCCGACAGGCAGCGAGGCGAGCCGGAACCGTACCTCGCCCGGCAGGCCGAGCGGTTCCCGGCTGGTGGCCAGCACCCGCACATCGTCGGCGGCGGGCAGGACCACGTGGCCAAGGCTGGCTACTGCGGCCAGCACGTGCTCGCAGTTGTCAAGTACCAGCAGGACCTGCTGGCGGGCCAGCACAGCGGCCAGGCCTTCGGCCACGGAGAGCCCGGGCGCGGACGGCACGCCCAGCCGCGCGGCCACCGCCGCCGCGACCTGCGTCGGATCGGGCACGCCGGCTAGCTCTACCAGCCAGGCACCGTCGGCGAACCGGCCCGCCACCGTCTGGGCCACCTCCGCAGCCAGCCGGGTCTTACCCATCCCGCCCGGCCCGGTCAGCGTCACCAGCCGGTTCTCTCCCAAAAGCTCGGCAACCTGGATGACCTCGCGGTCACGGCCGACGAAACTGGTCATGGCAGGCGCGAAGCCGTGCATGTCCCCGGTAGCCGCGACCGCAGCACCCACCCCCCTGCACCCTGAACATGCCGCCCGGCAGCTGCTCACCCGCGGCGAGCCGGTCGCCGGATTTTTGCCTTTCGCCCGCAGTGTCGTGTGGGTAATTCTGCACAACCTGGCGCAACGGGTAAAGAGGTCAGTGCAGCCCTAAGTCGACCGCGGGTGGTGGCGCACAGATCGTGGTGTTATGCCGGCGACGATTGGGGCGGCTTCTTCCTCATCACGTCGGCTTGTTGGAGGGGACCGGCGCGTTCGGCCGCGGTGGCAGCGGGCATCGCGATGTGGCCGGTAGTCCTGAGCTCAGGTGACGTGCCCATCGGCGACGGCGAAGACTGACCACTGATCGGGGAGGTCAGGCAGCTGGTGAGTGCCGCGGTCGGTGAAGGAGATACCTGACCCGGCGACCAGGTCCTTGACAGTCCGGGATGCGAGAACCTCACCGGCGCGAGCTAGCGCTGCCAGCTGGGTCGCGATGTCGACCGCTATCCCGCTGACGCTGTCGTCGGCGATGTCGACCTCGCCGCAGTGGATGCCCAGACGCAGCTGGATTCCGAGGCCGGCTACCTGGTCGCGCAGCATGCCCGCGCAGCGGATCGCCCGCGCCGGGCCGTCGAATGCCGCCAGTACACCGGTACCGCCGGGTGTCAGGAGGCGGCCGCCGTAGGCGCTGATGGCGTCGCGCGCAGCGGCGATGTAGACATCGGGGCTGGCTGTCCGATGACCGCTGGCAGACGCCGCCGTCACGCTGGACAGTGTCGGCTGCCATCAGGGTGCAAAGGACGCGGTCGCTGCGCGGCTGCTGGCCGCTGCCGGTCAGCAGCTGCTCGATCTGCCCGAACTAGGAGTCGGTGTCTCCGGCCCAGAGCAGGTGGCTGCCTGGCTGCTCGAAGTACCGAGCTGCCGGGAGATGGGCGGCGAGGTAACGGCCGTGGCACGGCGGCGTGATGCGGTCATCCAGCCGCTGGATGATCAGCGGCAGGGGTATGTATGGCCGGGAGCACGCCGCGGACGTCGAGGTCATAGCACAGCCGGATCATGCGCAGCAGCAAGCTAGGGCTCACCGCCATCCGCTCCCAGCGTGCCATCCGCTGGCGCGCGCGAACCGCCCGGCCACGCTCGGGTCGTACCATTCGATGGACGCGCCCGTTCCCCACCCGTGCTGGGCAAGCTGGTTGAAGGCGGCGAACATGTCTGCGGAGGGGCGTCCGCACGGGTAGTCGGCTGCGGCCTTCCAGCGGGCTGCGGCGGATCCCAGAATCAGGGCCGCGACTCGTTCGGGGTGAGTTGCCGCGAACAGCAGGCTCATCGGCGCGCCCTCGGAGTAGCCGAACAGGACAGCCCGCCGCGAGCCGCATACGTCCATGACCGCCTGCAGGTCGGTCATCCGCTCCTCCAGCGGCGTACCCGCCTGGTGCGCGATCGGACAGGCCGGTGTCCCGCTTGTCAAACATGATCAGGCGGCCGAGCGAGGCGAGCCGGCGGAAGAAGCGCGAGGTGATCGGCTCTTCCCACCACAGGTCCAGGTGACTGATCAGTCCGGGCACGAACAAGATGTCCTGCTGCCCGGTGCCGAGGATCTGGTAGGCGATGTGCAGGTCCCCGTTGACTGCGTACCGTGTCTCGGGGATCTCCGGCGCTGGCCCCCCGGTGGTCTGGCTTGCCGGGCGGCTGCGCGCGGGCGGGCGCGGCTCTAGCGACGGGTCCTGCCGCAGGATGAGCGTCTCCAGCTGGCGGGCCTCGCTGCCCGGCTCCAGCCCCAGCTCACCGGTCAGCACCCCGCGGAGATCCTGGTAGCAGCGCAGTGCGTCTGCTTGCCTGCCGCCTCGGTAGAGCGCCAGCATGCGCTGGGCCCACAAGCGCTCACGCAGCGGGTGCGTGGCCGTGAGCACCTCAAGCTCGGCCGCGAGCTCGCCGCCGCCGCCAGAGGCGAGCTCGGCCGCGATGCGCAGTTCGAGGGCCTGCAGCCGTGCCTCCTCCAGCCGCGCCGCCTCCGACCGGGCGAACGGTACGTCAGCCAGGCCGGCCAGGGGCGGCCCGCGCCACAGCGCTAGCGCCGCGCGGAGGTGATCAGCAGCAAGCTGGGCATCGCCCGACGCGAGTTCCTGTCGTCCTCTGGCCAGCAGCGCCTCGAAGCGGCTGGCGTCCACCTCATCCGCTTCGGCCCGCAGCAGGTACCCCGGCGGCCGCGTGACCAGCCGCTGATCCTGTCCGGCGGCCCTGAGCGCGCCCCGCAGCTCGGACATCCGGACCTGCAAGTTGGCGGCTGCCCGTTCGGTCGGCTGACCGGGCCATAGCTCGTCCTGCAGCACGTCTGCTGCGACGATCTTCCCCGCGCTCACCGCCAGCATGGCCAGCACGACCCTGGTCCGGGGGGCGCCGATGCCCAGCGGCCGCCCATCCACCAGCACCTGCGTGTCGCCGAGGATCTTGAATTCGACCCGGCGCGGCCCGAGCTGCACTCCGTGAGTGTACGTCGCGCTTACCGCCACGGCGGGTGCGCAGTAAGGCCGTCGTGAGTCCGCGGTAACCAGCCGGAGCGAGCATTCCGTCAGCAGCCCCTGGAGGCGATGACGATGAGCAGCACCATCCCGGTACCAGCCGGTACCACGTCCAGCACGGCCCGCAACGCGGGAGCCGCCCCCTGCGGCGTGAACCCGACCGCAGCGGAGCGCGCCGCCGCGACGACCGTCCTGCGGATGATCTGGGGAGCGCACGTATCGCGCGCCCTGTCCGCCGTGGCCGAGCTCGGCATCGCCGACCGCCTGGCAGGCGGCCCGGTGAGCTGCGCGGGGCTGGCCAGCGGCACCGGCGCGGACGAAGCCTCGCTGTACCGCGTCCTCCGCCTGCTAACAGGGTTGGGAGTTTTCACCGAGGCGCCGCCAAGATCGTTTGCCTTGAGCATCCTCGGTGACCGGCTGCGGTCAGATGCCCCGGCCTCGATGCGGTCCTGGGCCCTGCTGTTCGGCACTGCTGCCTTCAGCCAGCCGTTCGAGCACATCCTGCACACGGTCAGGACCGGCCAGCCCGGATTCGAGGTCGCCCACGGAATGCCATGGTTCGAGTTCCTTTCACAGCATCCCGAAGATGCCGCCGTCTTCGATGCCGCGATGCTGGAACGGACCGCGGCGTTTGCCCCGTCAGTGGCGGCCGGCTACGACTTCTCCGATATCCGCACCGTCGTCGATGTCGGTGGCGGCCAGGGGATCCTGCTTGCCGCCATCCTGCACGGCCACCCCCATCTGCAGGGCACGCTGTTCGAGTTGCCGGCGGTAGCGGCCGGTGCGGATGCCGTGCTGGCCGCGGCAGGCGTCATGGATCGTTGCGAGGTTGTCGCCGGCGATTTCTTCCGCGGCGTGCCAGCCGGCGCGGACTGCTACGTGCTGGCGAACGTGCTGCATGACTGGGATGACACCAAGGCGATCCAGATCCTGGCCGGTTGCCGTGCAGCGGCGGCCAGGGACGGCCGGGTGCTGATCGCCGAGCGCCTGATCCCCGACGACGCCGCCGAGGCGGTTCCTGCCCTGCTCAGCGACATCAATATGCTCGTGCTCACCGGCGGCCGGGAACGGACGAACAGCGAGTACAGCAGGCTCCTGCAAGCGGCCGGACTGCGCCTGGGCATCACCCGGCCGGTCACCTTTCCGTACGGCATCATCGAGGGCCTGCCTGCCTGACCGCCTAGCGATAATGGCCGCTCGCCAGTCGGCGAGCAAGAGCGCACCAAGTACCCAGATCTGTGCCAGTCCAGCTCGGTGCCCACCGCGCAGGCCGGCCGCACCGAACGGAGGATCCGGTGCGACGGGTGGTGTCACACTGGGAGGGGCCGGCCTGGGCCGGCTCCCTGCGATCGGGTCCGATTGCGCCGCCCTTATCGATAGACAGGTGAACCGCGATGCCTCGCCCCATACCGAGAGTCCCGGGCCTTCCCTTCGGCGGAGGCCTCAACTTGGTGCTCATTGCTGGCGCCGCGTACTTCGCGTCGGAGCACGAGAAGGGCCAGCACGGACGGCCGCACGTGCTGTGCCCGCTGTGCTGGCTGAACAAGATCACCCCGGCCCCCAACGCGTCCGGTGGCTCTAGTCCGGCCGAGCCGCCAGAACAGGCCTGACTGGCAAGCCAACTGGGTGTCACCGCCAGCCGCGCTTACCGCCTCCCGATGACGTGCTCACCGAGATCGCGGATCAGATCCTGATGCCGCTCATCCAGCCAATGCGCCTGCCAGCCGCCGGCCAACCAGCTCTGGCGCGCCCCGCGGCGCATGGACTTCCTGGGACAACAACGGCGACCGAAGCGATGGTGCGGTTCAGCGAAAAGGGCCGGTTCATATGGCCTGCGCCGTGACTAGCCAGGCCGCACCGGGCATGGTCACGCCATCAGGCGAGGCGTACGCCACCAGGCGGTCCCGGACCTGTCTGGTCAGCTCAGCAGCTTGTGCCGGGCTGAGCCCGATCAGGAGCTCGGTGGCGGTGGGCGAGGTGCGCTCGTACTCAAGCACGTCGTCTACGTCGCGGCCGATAAGCATCAGCTCGTCCGCCCGCGCGAACTCGATGCCTCCGAATCCCGCGCCGGTCAGCAACGCACCCACCCGGCCAGTGTCGGCGAGGGAGAAAGCAGCCGACGGCCCGGGCTTCCCACGGAGGCCGAGCACCGCCGCGGCCTCGGCGAACCCGGTGGTGAAGACGGGGTTCTCCGTGCGGGTGCGCCAGCAGAGGAAGGCCAGCCTGCCGCCGCGCTGCAGCGCCTTCCTCAGGTTGGCGAACGCCGCCGCCGGGTCATCGAAGAACATCACACCGAGACTGCTCAGCACCACGTCAAAGATCCCGGCCCCGAACGGGTGCACCTGTGCGTCGGCGACCTCGAACCTGGCGTTAGCGACTCCAGCCGCGGCGGCGAGCCGGCGCGCCTCGGCCACCAGGATCCGGGAGAAGTCGGCGCCCAGAGCGTGCCCGCCGCGCGTGGCACGGGCCGCGAGGATGGTCACCTCACCGCAGCCGCACCCGACGTCGAGAACGTTCTCCCCGTCCTGGATCTGCGCCGCGGCGAGCAACCGCGCCCTCAGCCCGCCGAGCATCTGCTCATGCCGCCCGCGCTGCTCGATGAACTCGCGCCCGCTGGCCCCGTTCCAGTCCTCGGCCTGCTCTGCATTCACCGCCACGGACGACACGCTACTTCGCCCGTAAACCGTGCCTGGACCGATGCCGATGCGCCGTCCGGGACGGATCGCTCATGCTCCGGATCGCGAGTCGCACAGCGTTACCATCGCTGGTCGCGGTGATCGCACGCGTAGCCTCCGATCTGCGTGGTGTTCGGGGCGAAAGCGGTCGCCTGTGACGTACGCATAATGTTCGCGATGCGTGTACTGCACACACTTCAGGAAAGTCAGTTAACATGCGGTGATCGCGCGTATAGTCCCGTATACACTGTCTATCTACGTGGATCCTGCGGCCAGTTTGCGGCGTGAACGCACATGGGGATACCTGATGCGGGCAATCTATTTGTCGAATCATCCGGGCGAGAAGCTGCAGGCCATTCGCCGACAGCGCCAGGCTGCCGAAGAGCAGCAGATGACTCATTACCGAGAAGCGGTAGCGCAGCACCAGGCGCGCGTCGTGGCGATCCACCGCGAGCGAGCCGAGGCGAGGATGCAGCGCCGCTGGTGGGCCTGGTTTCGGCTGAGCTTTTCTGTTCTATTCACGGGGAGGGACGCACCGCGGCGGCCCAGTCCGCCAATGGAACCCTCACATCAGGAAGAGATTTTTGCTGCGGGAGTAGCAGGGGAACTATATGTCGAGAACCAGATCGCACCCGCCTTTGGTGACGACTGGATACTCTTCCGGGGGTACAAAAACCGTCGCGGTGAGATCGACGGCGTCCTCTTGGGGCCAGGTGGCCTGTTTGCGCTGGAAGTAAAGAACCGAAACGCAACGGTACATATCGACGGCGACGATTGGTGGTGCGACAAGTACGACCGTTACGGCAACCTGGTCGAAGAGGGGAAGCCCTTCGTCGACCGGGGAGGGCGCTCTCCGAGCAGGGAAGTTAACGAGCCTGCGAACGAGCTTGAGAAGTTCCTGCGGAGTCGCGGTCAACCGGTCCCTATACAACGTTTTGTGATCCTGGTCCATGAGCGTTCGAATCTCGGCACGACTAGGAACCTAACGGTCGGGGTGGCCACATCTATGGACTGGCTCATCGGCGTGGTGAAGGAATCTCAATCTACGATTGAGGCCGGGCAACTTGCTGAACTCGAACGGCTGATCAAGAAAGACCACCGCCATCATCAACAGCGCCAAGCGGTTCGATGACGCTCATTCACCCGGCCGTGACGCCGGCCCATCAGGTGTCTACGGCGGGCGCGGCCCACGGGCGACCCAGTCCGGCTAGCTTGGCTGGCGGGATCGCAGGTAGGCGAGGACGGCGAGGACACGGCGGTGACCGTCCTCAGTCTCGGCGAGATTGAGCTTCAGCAGCAGGTGCCGCACGTGCCCTTCGACCGTGCGCTCGCTCACCACCAGGCGGCGGGCGATGGCCGGGTTGCTGAGCCCTTCAGCCATCAGGCTGAGTACCTCGCGCTCGCGGTCGGACAGTGAGTCGAGCGGGTCGTTGTCGGCCCGGGCCATGAGCGCGGCGACGACCTGCGGGTCGAGCGCCGAGCCGCCGTCGGCGACCCGGCGGGCGGCACCCATGAAGTCGTCGACGTGCAGGACCCGGTCCTTGAGGAGGTAGCCGAACCCGGCCCGGCTGACCAGTCCGACGGCGTGCGTCGTGTCGATGTGCTGGGACAGCACCAGCACGCCGATATCCGGCCGGGTGTCCTTGATGACGCGGGCGGCGCGGGCCCCCTCGTCGGTGAACGTCGGTGGCATGCGGATGTCCACGATGGCAAGATCGGGGCTGTGCGCGCCGACCGCCGCGCCGAGCGCCTGGGCGTCGCCGACGGCCGCGACGACGTCGTGTCCGTGGTCGGCGAACAGCCGGGTCAGGCCCTCCCGCAGCAGCATCTGGTCTTCGGCGATCACGACGCGCATGGCAGCTCCGCTACCAGCCGGGTGCCAGCGCCCGGCTGGCTGTCGACGGTCATCCGCCCGCCCTGGGCGGCGATCCGGTCGGACAGACCGCGCAGCCCGCTGCCGCGGTCCGGGTGCGCGCCGCCGATGCCGTCGTCCGCGACGGTGAGCTGGAGGCGCCCGTCCGCGCACTGGACGCGCACGTCGACGTTCGTCGCCGCGGCGTGCTTATAGGCGTTGGTGAGCGCCTCGCAGGCCACGAAGTACGCGGTCGCCTCGATGTCGGCGGGGTGCCGTTCCGGCCCGACGTGCAGGTCGACCATCATCGGCGTGCGGCTGGCCAGTTCCCGCAGCGCGGCGTCCAGGCCCTCGTCCAAGTGGGCGGGACGTACTCCGTTGGCGAGTTCCCGCAGCTCATTGATGGCCAGCATGAGCTGGTCGACGGCGGCGTCGATACCCTGGCCGGCCAACGTGCCGGCCAGGCCCATCTGGGCGTGCCGCAGCGTCAGGCCGACGCTGACGAGTCGTTGCTGGGCGCCGTCGTGCAGGTCGCGTTCGAGCCGTCGGCGCTCCTCGTAGCCCGCGGCCACGATCCGGGCCCGCGAGGCCTCCACCTCATCGAGCTGGCGGCGTAGCTCCGCCCGCAGCCGCCCGATCTCGACCGCCAGTCCCACGCGTTCCACGAGTTCGACCAGCAGGCGGTCCGCCGCCCAGTCGTCCGCGTATGACAGGACGCCCAGGGGCACCCCGGCCCGCTCGACGACCCGGCGCGTCCGTCCGTCACCGCTGACCGGGTCCGGAACGCTCTCGTCTGGAAGCACGAATGTCAGCTCGACGTCGGTCCGGCCGGTCACCGCCCGAAGCAGCTCAGGCAGTTCCTCGGGACTGGCCCGTCCTGTGCGCAGCGCCTCGAGGTAACCGTCGACGCGGGACATCGCCCGGTGCCGGGCCGAACGGAACCGCCGGTCCACCCATTCCTGGATCCGCGCACGCAGCGGGCGGAACGCCACCGCGGCCGTAACTGTCGCCGCGGCGGTCACCCAGGCCGAGCCGTGTCCGCCGGCCAGCGCGCCGAGGACCAGCGCCACCGCCGCGTACGCTGCCGCGAGCAGGGCGGTGAGCAGGCCGTAGACCACGGTCCGGTGGATGATGAGGTCGATGTCATACAGCCGGTACCGCAGGATCGCGACGCAGATCGCGGCGGGCAGGGCCGTCACCACCACGGCGATGGCGAGCTGCACCAGAACGCTGTCGTCGTAGAAGAAGATCGCCAGCGGCCCGACGACGGCGAGCAGGCTCACCACGTACGCGACCCACTTCAGCTGCTCGTGCTCGACCCCGTTCGACCGCCATACCCTGGCCGCCAGGACGGCGCACGACGCGACGAGAACCGCCACGAACATCGCGGCCCCGACCGTGGAGACGGTGCTCGCGGCGGGACCTATGGCGCTTCCGGCCGTCATCGCCACGGCCGCCACTATGCCGGCCAAGACCAGGCTCCGGCGGACTGTCCCGAGGCCGCGGCCGGTGGGAAACAGCAGGATGATGATCGCGATCGAGGCAATGTCGGGCCAGGTCAGCCACACGCTGAGCCAGGCGGACGTCGCGGCAGCGGGCCAGCTCGGGTGGTAGCCGTACCCCTCAGCCAACTCGACCCACGCGGCCACCACGCCGACCACGAGCATCAGCCAGCCGAGCGGATTGCTGCGCTGCCGGGACGAGATCAGCGCCCCGGCCAGTGCCAGGCCGAGCGCATTGAGCGGGTAGAACACGGTGTCGTACCAGCCTTCGTGGCCGGCCGAGATCGGCACCGACACGACCGCGCTGACCAGCGCGACCGCGAACCACGTCGCAGGCAGCGCACGCATGCCGAACCGCACCATGCCACGATTATGACAACGGCACCGAGCCGAGCACATGCGTGCAGGCACTTGTCTGCGACCGGGTGCGCGCACCCGCGCGCGGGCACCTGCCCCAAGTCGGGTGGCCGCACGGCTGCCCGCCGTGCCGCGGGCCAGGCACGGTGGCGGACATGAACAACACACGTGTCAGCGCCCTGATCGCCGTGCCGGTCACCGCGATCGCCGTCCTCTACGCCGCCGCCAGCGCCGCCTTCAGCTGGGAACCATCCCTGGGCTGGCTGATCCAGGCCCTCATCCACCTCGGCGAACTCGCCGCTGTCGTCGCGCTCGCATCATCCGGCGCGGTCAGCGCCAGCCGCCCGGGCCGAGCCGGCCTCGCGGTCGCCGCCACCGGCCAGATCGTGCTCGCGGTGGCCGAGGTCGTCTGGCCGCGCCAGCCGGACCTCGGCAACGTCCTCTTCGGGATCGCCCCCATCCTCACCGGGGCCGGCCTCATCACCGCCGGCGTCGCCCTGGTCCGCGCCGACCGCGGCCGCTGGCTGCCGCTCGCGCTCGGCGTCTACACCATGGCCGTCCTCATCCCGGTGGAGATCGCCACCGGCGGCCCGCCCGCGACCCCGGCGCTGGCCAGCATCGCGGTCTGGGATGTGCTCTGGCTGATACTAGCGCTGTCCGTGCTCAGCCCCGGGCCCGTGCGCCGCCCCGCCCGGGTCGTGGTGCGGTGACCTCGCCGGAATGTGCGCTCTAGGTCGGGGCGCACATTCCGGCCATCCGGTCCGCCCGCAACGCCGACGCGCCGGCCCAGGCGCCGCCTCATTAGTATTTCGAGAATGTCCACGCCCTTGGCATGAATGAGACCTCATCGTCTGCGCGGTACAGCACCGGGGCCGCCGAAGCAGTCCTGGTGGCCATTCGGCGGGCGCTAGCTGGGGCAGGGCGTGCTGGCACACGGTACGGCCGACTGCGCGGGCGGTGGTCGGGGTGGCTGGCGCAGGTGCCGATGCTGTGATCAGCCCGGCAGTACCGCCTCGACCAGCCAGCCGCCGTGCCGGGTCGGCCCGGCACGCAGCTGACCGCCCAGCTCCTGTATGCGTTCGCGCAGGCCGGCCAGCCCGCGGCCGGTGCCGGACAGGTTCGGCCGCTCCTGCACCGAGCGGTCGTTCTCCACACGGATGGTCAGGCCCCTCCCGGAGCCGCTGACCAGCACCCGGACGGCCGCACCAGGGGCGTGGCGCAGCGCGTTGGTGAGGCTTTCCTGGACCACCCGGAAGGCGACGTGCGCCGCCGTGACGGCCACGCCGTCTCGGTCTCCTTCGAGCCGGCAGGATACGTCCAGCCCGCTGCGGGCGGCTCTGGTCACGATCTCCTCGATCAGGGTCAGGTCGGGTTCACCGACCTCCGTGCCCCCGAGCAACTCCACCAGCCGGTGCAGGTCTTCCCGGCCTTGCCGTGCGGATTCGGCGATGGCGGTGAAGGCCTGCCGGGCCCGGTCCGGGTCGTGGTCGACGAGACGTTGTCCCGCGGCGGCCTGGATGACCATGACGCTGATCGCATGGCCGACGATGTCGTGCAGTTCACTTGCGATGCGGGCCCGTTCGTGCTGTACGGAGATCTCCGCGAACAGCTCACGCTCCTCCTCGAGCTCGCGGCCGCGGAGGGCGAGTTCGTCCACTGCCTGGCGGCGCAGCCGCAGGACGGTGCCGGCCAGGAAGCCGGGCACGCTGAACATCACCACCGCAACCGGGCTGCTGGGTATCACGGCGAGCCAGATGATGTATAGGTAAAGGCCCACCCCGAGCGCGGCCAGCCATGCCGCCCGGCCCGTCCAGGCGAGCGCGGCCGCCGCCGCGAGGGCGGCCATCAGGGCGATGGCGGGCTCGGGGAACCAGCCGTCCCGGCCGAGGAAGGCGGCCGTGAGCCACAGCGCGCCGCCGAGGACGGCCACCATGCGGGGCCGGGTACGCCACCACACCAGCGTCAGTCCGCTGGCCAGGATCGAGGCCGTGAAAACGTTGCCCGCGACACTCTCAGGCCAGCCGTGAACCGCGGTCGGCACGGCCACGAGCAGCAGCACGAGGAGCGCGATCCCCGCCCTTTCGAACCGGTCCATGGCTGCCCGCGCTGTCAGCCGAGTACGGGCAACTGGGCCACCGCGCCGGCCCGGCCCCGGGAGATCTTCACGTCGAGCGTGCCACCGAGCAGGCGGGCGCGCTCCTTGGCCCGGGCGATGACCTCTTTCACCTCGGCGCTCTTGCTGACTGGCCCGGTCACCCGGATTTCCAGCGCCGTCTCGTCGAAGCGCAGGGCGACCGCGATCGGCGCATCCGGCTGATCGGCGAGTGCGGCGATCAGGTGCTCGACGATGCGGTAAACCGACAGTTCGACGCTGGCCGGCAGCGACCGTGGGTCGCCGGCCACCGTGAGTCGCGCGTGGGCTGGCTGGCGCTGAGCCAGCAGCGCCTCGAGGTGGGCGACGGTGGGAGCCGGGGCCAGGGTCGCGTCACCGCCACGCAGCAGGCCGATGATCTCGCGCATGTCGTCCAGCGTGCGCCGGCTGTCCGTCTCGATCGTTTCCAGCAGCGCCTTCGCCTGTGCTGGGGCCAGTCCGTCGGCGGACTCGGCCGCCGTGGTCAGCTGCGCGAGGCGCTCCTGGAGCAGGCCGTCCAGCTGCCCGGACAGCTGGGCCCGGTCGTCGGCGATCATCAGGGCGGCCCGCTCGTCCCGCAGCCGCCGCAGTTCGGCGTCCCGGACCTTGAGTTCCTGCCGCAGCACGGCTCGGTGCCGGGCCGCCCGGCCGATCCCGAAGACGATCAGGATGACCGGCAGCACCAGGCCGATCACGCCCGGGCCCGTGGTCGCGTCGACGGCGACCACCGCGAAGGCCAGCAGCGCGCTGAGCCCGGCGGCTATCCACGCCTTAGCCCGGTCGTAGGTCAGCGCCCCGAGGAAGGCGAGCACGAGGGCGAGCGGGAGCCCGGCGCCGCACCGGGTCACCCATCCGAACAAGCCGTCATGGAGGGCCATAATCACGGTCGCGACACCGATGACGGCCAGGACGCTGCGCCGCCACCACAGCGCCGAAACCATGGCGGCGGCGAACACCGGAAACATCCAGGCCGAGTGCGAACTCATCGCGTGCACCATCGACCCGTCGGCGATAGCCCTGCTCACCTGGGCGTCGGACTCCCCGACATCGAAGTGCATCATGAGCACGCCCAGCGCGGTGAGCACCGCGGCGAGCACGTAGTCGCCGGCCTTGATACCGCGCCATATCCCGCTCATCGCTGCACCTCGTCCCCCCGCAAGCCCCCGGATCAGACCGCCACGGTCACGGGCACGGGCTGCTCCACGGCGGCGGCCTGCTTCTTGCTGACCCTAGACTGCACGAACCGGCCGATCCCGTACAAGAGCGCTCCGCCCGCGATGCTGAGCGGCAGCGCGCTGATCATGGTGTCGATCGAGGAGTCCCGGGCCACAGTCACGACCTGCAGGAGCAGGATTACCGCCAGGGCGAGCAGGTGTTCCCGCCGGCCGGCGGCGTACCGGCCCACCGCGTAAGCGAGAGCGCCCGACAGCGGGAGCACCACACCGCAGCGGGTTTCCCAGCCGAACAGGACCACGTGCACGGCCAGCGCGACCGCAGTGATGCCGCTGACCGCGAGGATGTCGCGCCGACGCCACAGGATGGGCACGGTCACGAGCAGGAAGAACGGCAGCATCGCGGCCGTGGTGGTGGACTGCGCGTGCGGCAGCCCGTGGTCGTGGCCGGCGATGTTCTCGTACATCAGGAAAATCCCGGCCCCGGTGGCCAGGGCGGCCAGCACGTAGTCCAGCGGCCGGAGACCCTTGAAGATAGCGTTCATTGTTCTTCCTCTCCCACGGGGAATGTCGATGCCCTTACCGTAGGAACCACGCTCTGTAGCCATCGTCCGGCGTGAGGATGACGTTGCGGCCCGGCGTCGTTCTCAGGGATGACCCGGCGCTGAGCGCCGGAGCAGGCACAATCGTGGGTATGGCCGTCAAGATCCGGGTACTCCTCGCCGACGACCAGACCCTGGTCCGCACCGGGTTCCGGGTGATCCTGGAGGCCGAGGGAGACATCGAGGTGGTCGCCGAGGCGGTCACCGGCCACGAGGCGATCCGCCAGGCCCAGCTGACCAAGCCGGACGTCATCTTGATGGACATCCGGATGCCCGAGCTCGACGGCCTGTCCGCCACCGAGGAGATCCTGCGGCAGGCCAACCCGCCCACCATCGTCGTGCTCACTACCTTCGACCGCAGCGAGTACGTTTACCGGGCGCTGCGCGCCGGCGCTGCCGGGTTCCTGCTCAAGGACGCTCCGGCGACCCGGCTGATCGCCGCCGTCCGCGCCGCCGCCACCGGCGACTCCCTCATCGACCCGGCGATCACCCGTCGCCTGGTCGAGCGCTTCGCCGAGCCTGCCCAGCCGCAGGGACTCCCCGCGGAGCTGGCATCCCTCACCGACCGGGAACTCGACGTGCTGCGGCTGCTGGCCCGCGGACTCGCCAACGCCGAGATAGCCGCCGAGCTGGTGGTGGCGGAGACCACGGTCAAAACGCACGTCGCCCGGATCCTCGCCAAGCTCAGCCTGCGCGACCGGGTGCAGGCGGTGGTGCTCGCCTACGAGACCGGGTACGTCACACGCGGCCGCGGCGGTTGACGCCGCTGAACCGCGCGGCTGTCAGCTGCCCGTTCCAGTGCGTGTGCAGCTAGGAGGCGTACACCCGGCCCCTGCTCGAGGACCTCGGCGGGCGGATCGGCTCAGCTTCCTGATCCGCGCTCGGGACCGCATGTTCTGCGTAGCCTGGTAAGGGCTTAATCATCATGTGTCGCAGTAGTCGCTGCGAGCCTGGTCAAGCCGTAACGATGGGTCCATGCATGGTAGGGAGACGGTCGGCCGCCTCGGTGATCACTTATATGCCGAACGTCTTGGAGATAGTCCAGCCGTGGATCCGGTCTAGGACGAGCCCGGTGAAGCCGTTAGCCAGCAGGATGACGGCGATCGCGGTGAGCAGGATCCCCGGCGATGCGGTCCAGGCGGATCCCGCGGACAGGTGGAGTAAGGCGTTCTCACCGAGTCGGTCTCAGGTCGCGGAGCATAGATCGCACGGGTCGCCGTGACTCACGGAAAACGTTGGAGTGCCGGGATTTGCTGGGGGGTGCGGTGGCGGATGCTGAGTCCCGCGAAGCGGCGAGGGCGGATCCACCATAGGCAGAGTCCGGCCAGGGCAACGGCGAGGGCGAGGTAGATCCCGGTCTCGTACCACTGCAGCGTCCAGTAGCGGCTGGCGGGCTGATAGGTCACGGTCTGCCGCAGGTGCAGGCTCGCGACGTACGCAGGGCACGTCTGGCCTGGTGACGGCGACGTGCAGGCCTGGGTGGCCGGGACGGTGGAGGCGGGTTGGCCATCTGGGGTGGCGAGCTGGGTGGAGAGGACCCAGGCGCCGGGCAGGTCCGGCGGAGAGGCCTGCACGAGCAGGCGGCCGTCGCCGACTAGCTCGAACCCCACGGTGGATGCGTTACTGAGCGGCACGGTGACCTGGGCGGGCGGAAGGAGGTGGGGGCGCACCCAGCTTTGCCCAGAGTTCGCGCGAACTGAAGGGTCCGTGGCAGGAACTGAGGGGTCTTCGCGCTTTATGGGCGGTCTGGATCCTTGGGTTCGCTGGAGCCGGAGGGGCCGTGCTGTTCGGCGGCGGTTTCCAGGAGCTGGCGGGCGATGGCCGCGTACTTGATGGCGGTGGTGTCGTCGATCCCGAACACGGCGGTGAGGTGCAGGGGGTCGGCGCCGTGGGTGAGGGCTTCCTCGAGCTGCCGGTCGACGCGGAGCCGTTCGAGGGTGGCCGTGAGGCCGCGGCATGACCCGGTCAGCAGTTCTCGCTGACGGCCGGGTGGTATGGCGGTCTGCTGGTTGATGATCAGGTGCGGGTTGGCGGTGCCGGGCCAGCGGCGGCCGCGGTGCTGCAGCAGGCCAGGAGCAGGTTGTTGGTCAGGTCGTCGAGCGGGCGGGGCGTGCCGCGATGACCAGCCGCCGGTTGCCGAGGTCGATGTCGCCGAGGTGGAGCTCCCGGATGGCCCTGGGCCTGGCGGCGTGGACGGCGGCCAGCGCGACCGCGAGGCGGGCGGCGGGCGTGACGGCGGCGGATGCGGCCTGGTCTATCTCGGCGGGCTGCAGCGGCTGGATGAGGATCAGGGGACGCTGGCCGTCGCGGAGGCCGCGGGTGGGGTCGCGGAAGATCGTGCCGGCCTTCTTGCAGTGGCCGAACAGCGAGCGCAGGGCGGTGAGGGTGCTCCAGGCGCAGGCTGCCGTGCAGCGGCTCGGTGGCGGCGGTGACGTCGCCTGCCGGTGACCTCGCGCAGGTGAGTGTAGTGCCCGGCCCATTCCAGCAGCAGCGGGTGAACCCGGTTGAGGTTCATCCGGACGGTGTGCTCGTCGCGGGGGCGGCTGCGGGGGCCGCCTGGCTGCGGGTGCGCAGCAGTCCCGGACGTCGGCGGCCATCGGCTCGGGCAGCAGCGCGAGCCGCCGCTGCGCAGGGAGGTGAAGGACGGGATCCGGTCGTCGTCCAGGAGCCGGCGAGGGCGAGGATCTCGGCGGTGCGGGTGATGCTGAGGTCACGGCGGCGCAGGGCCGCCGGCAGCTGGGACCAGGCGATCATGTCCCCGGGCTGGTGGCCGGCGAGCACGACGGCCAGCGCGCGGCTGGTCTCGGCGATGACCCGGTCGTTCCAGCCGGACGGGCCCGGCCAGGTTCGCGGGCGATGCGCCGGGCCTGCTGCAGGGCCGGGCCGGTGATGCCGAGGCGGCCCAGTGGCGCTTGTCGAAGTGCAGCGATTCGCCGGGTGCGCTCAGCTGGAGCTGGATCCGGCCGGACGCGGCGGCCGACGGGGCGGGACTGTCCGGCGGGGCCTGCTGGGCCGGGCCGGTGCTGCCCAGGCGGCTCATGCCTGCCAGGGACAGCTGCCAGTAGCCGGAGCGGTGGAAGTCTTCCGGCGATGAGCCACGGCGGCCCGGGCGGCGATGCGGCCTGCAGCCAGCACCACCGGGCAATGGCCTTTCTTGACCGCGATGATGACAAGCAGTAGGCGCACTGGCTGCGGGCATAGCGGCGGGTGAAGTCATAGCAGGCCCGGCAGTACGACCGCGAGCCGTAGGAGGATCCCCAGGACAGGCAGTCCGGGCAGCTGCCGAAGGGGGTGGCGGCACGGATCCGCGCGGTCATCAGGCGGGCGGGAGCGAGCGCCCGTCACGGCGCCTGGGGGTGACGGCGGGCTTGGCCTGGGGGAGGCCGCGGCCTGCTCATCATGCGGTTCGCCGGCCACCTGGGAGCTCTGGACGGGCTCGGGGATCGGCGGTTCCTCCACCCCGCAGCCGACGACGGCGCAGATGACGTCGAGGTCGGAGAGCTTGATGCTGGCCGGGCGGCCCGACCAAGGCCCGGACATCTTCCCGGCGCTGATCTTCAGGCCCGCCGCGGCGAGCATCCGCTGCAGCTCGCTGGCCGTCCAGATGCCCCGGTTGGCGGCGGCCAGGCGCAGGTTCCACTTCACGGCCCCGAGTCCCTTCGGCCGGCCGCCCGCTGCTGGCCGGCGATCCAGGCGTCCTCGATATGAGTGGCGTGGACGTGGATGTAGTTCATGGTCGTCGCGACCCAGGCATGACCCAGGGTCTGCTGGATCGCGACGAGGTCCATCCCGCCCAGATAGAGCTGGGAGGCACAGAAATGCCGCAGCACGTGCGGCGTGACCCGCTCCGGCCAGTCCGGCAGGTGCGCGGCCGCCGCGGCGGCCAGGTCGGACCGCAGCGTCTCGTTGCCGGCCCGGGCCGCGCTCCCGTCGGCGTTGCGGCGCTCGGAGCAGAACAGCGGGGCACCGGGCCGGGCGTGATCCTGATCGAAGCAGGACCACACGTCCTCGACGAACCAGCGCAAGGTCGCCCCCGCGCCGTTGATCAGCGGCACCATCCGCTCCCGCGGCCCGGACCCGCGGGCGCCCTTGCCCATGCGGACGTGTAGCTTGCCGAACCGGCCCAGGTCCCACTTGACGTCGGCGAGATCGAGGTGGCTGACCTCGTTCACGCGCAGCCCGACATCGGCCATCAGCCGGGCAGCCGCGTAGCTGCGGGCGGCCGGGGCGAACTTCCGGCAGGTCGCCAGCTCCGCCCGCCACCCGGCGAACAGCACGCCCACCTGCACCGCCGACGGCGGGATCCGCAGCGCGGCCCGGCCCGCCCCCGGGGCCGGTTCATCTCATCGACCGGGCACTCGGCCACCCGGCCGGTCATCTGGTGGATCGCGACCTTGTGCCGGATCTCCAGGAACAGGAAATACATCTTCAGCGCCTGCGAACGGGCCAGCCGGGTGCCTTTCGCCGCATCCCGCAGCACCGTGCCGAAGTACGCGTCGGCGTCAGCAGGCTCCATGTCCCACAGCGGGCGGCCGAACCAGGCCCGCAGCTGCTCAAGGTGCAGCACGTCCGAGCGGATCGTGTTATCCGCCAGCCCGGCCGCCGCCCGGGCCAGGACGAACCCGGCCAGCACATCGGTCTCGAACGCCAGCAGCTCGTCCGGCCCGGCCGGAGCGCGCGCCTCACGCAGGTCTCGTACGACGGCCAGGCTCAAGCCCGGGCCTCCCTTGCCTTCACTGATCCAGAAAGACCAGCGATAAACACGATAGACCTTCAGGGAACCCGAGAAACCATCACAAGCCAAGACGGAGACAGATCAGGAGAGAAAGCCCAGGTCCAGGGACTACAGAAACAGCTGAGCCCTCAGGGAACTCTGGGGTTATTTATTAGTGGGGAAGGCGAGCCAGACGACGGCGACGAAGATGGCGAGGGTGACGGCCATGGCGGGCAGGGTGCGGCGGCTGAGCAGCCCGGCGGTGACCCCGATGGCGAACGCGAACGCGGCGTACCCGACGGGAGCGATGCCGCTCTCGCTGAAGATACCGGGGTCGAGCCGTGCGCCCGTTTGTGTCGCCGCGATCGGGCTGCTCCACCAGGTCACCATGAGGCTGAGCAGCCCGGCGACCGCGATGGTGGCCGCGCCGGCGACGGCGAGCTTGACGGCCAGCCAGCGGGTGCGGGTGACTGCCCTGGGTCCACGCCAGGCGGAAGGTGCCGGTCTCGAACTCGCGGGCGGCCAGCGGCGCCCCCCAGAACATCCCGAGCACGCCAGGGACGGCGATGACGAGCGGATGACCAGGTTGCTCGCCGTGAGGTAGCCGTTGGAGGGGAAGCGGCTCAGGCCGGGCGCAGTCGTCGTGCTGCTTGCAGGCGGCGACGGCGGTGTCGTAGGCGTGGGCGAGCTGGATCCCGGTCACCAGCAGGACGACGGCGAGCGACGGCCAGCACGCCGAGCGGCCACCGGGCCTGGGCGCGGAACTGGAGCCAGGCGAAGCGGATCATGACGCGACCTCCAGTCCGGGCCGGCGGGCGAGGGCGGCGTCGCCCGGCTGGCTCATGTAGGCGAGCACCAGATCCTCCAGGGTGACCGGCCTGACGGTCCAGGCCGGGTCGAGGATCGGGTCGTCGGTGCGGACCAGCAGTGTGCTCTGCTTGCCGGCGTGGCTTTCCTCGATGACCTCCCAGCTCGCCGGGAGCGCGCGGTCGTCGCGGCGGGGCCCGGACAGCCGGTGGTGGGACGCCAGCAGTCCTCGGTCTCCCCGGCCAGCCGCACCCGGGAGGCGGCGAGCACGATGAGGTAGTCGCAGACCCGCTCGAGGTCGCTGACCAGATGCGAGGACAGCACGACGCTGGCCTGCCGTGCTCGGCGACGATCTCCATGAGGTCCTGCAGGAACTCCCGCCGGGCCAGGGGGTCCAGGCTGGCGACCGGCTCGTCGAGCAGCAGCAGTTCGGGCCGCTTGGCGATCGCCAGGGTGAGGGCGAGCTGGGCGCGCTGGCCGCCGGACAGCGACCCGGCCCGCTGGCGGGGGTCGAGGCCGAGCCGGCTGATGCGGCGCTCGGCGAATTCATCGTCCCAGCCGGGGTTGAGCCAGGCGCCCATCCGCAGGTGGCCGGCGACGGAGAGCCCCGCGTAGACCGGGGTGTCCTGGGCGACGAAGCCGACCCGGGCGAGCTGCGCCGGGGTGCCGGCCGGGCGCCCGCCCAGGACGCTGATGCTCGCCCGAGTCGGCGCGAGCAGCCCGACCGCCAGGTGCAGCAGGGTGGTCTTGCCCGCGCCGTTCGGCCCGACCAGCCCGATGACCCGCCCGGCGGGGACCGCCAGGGTGCAGTCGGCGAGCGCCCACCGCCGCCCGTAGCGCTTGCCGAGGCCGCTGGCCTCGATGACGGTGGTCACGCCACTCCCTCCGTGAAGCAGTTGCGGAACGCGGTCCGGTAGATCGCCTCGATGTCGTCAGGTCCCAGGCCCGCCGCTCGGGCCGAGCGCAGCAGGTCGGTCATCGCGGCGAGGAACCGTGCCTGCGCGGCAGGGTCGGTGCCGGGCAGCGTCCCGATGACGAACGTGCCCAGGCCCGGCCGGCCGCGCACCAGGCCCTCCCGCTCCAGGTCGCGGTAGGCCTTGAGCACCGTGTTCGGGTTGATCGCCAGCTTGGCGACGACCTGCTGCGCGGTCGGCAGCTGGTCGCCCGGCTCCAGCAGGCCGAGCCGCAGGGCCTGATGGACCTGCTGGACCAGCTGGAGGTAGGTGGCGACACCCGAGGCGGTGTCGAGCTGGAACTCGATCATGATCACCTCTTTCACTAATCGATTAGTGAAAGAGGGTATTTGTCGCGGCCGCCAGGTGCAAGTCTTCGCGCCGGGGTTGGGAACGGGGTGCGGCAGACCAACAGGTGCATCCCGCCGATCCCGGCACACCCTGGTGCACCACCGGCTGTAAGCCGGGTGGCCTGTAACGTGGAGTGATCGGCTGGAAAGCCTACTTCTGGGTTTCCGCTCTATCGCTGGGACCGCGGCTGGCCCAGCGAGTCCCATGACACTGCCCTAGACCGGAACGAGATGGCGCGGCGCCGGGCGGATCGTGCGCAAGGTCGCCCGGCGGGCCGGGATCAGCAGGAACGTGGGCCCGCACACACTGCGGCACGCGTTCATCAGGCCTCGATGAAGACGAACGCGAAGCGGTCACTGACCGCGACCTCAACACGCACGGGAACCGCCGCTATGTACCTTGCATCAATACCGGTCTTGCATTTGTGGCGACGCAGGACTGGACGATCTACGCCCGGATCTGTGCCTGAGGCATGCGCGTAAGGGTAGATTCCCGGTAGGCCCCGATCCGGGCCCTATTCAAAGGGCCTGGGCCGGGCGGCCTCGTCATGAAACCGTGCGGCGGCGCTCGAGCCGACTGCCAGCCAGGAGACACAGCGGGGGCGACGATGAGGATTGGGCCGGATGCGCTGGAGTGCCCGCTGAGCGGGGAGCATGTCGAAATCCTGCGCCGGCCGGATGACCACGGGAACCAAGCCGAGTGCCTGATCACCCTGGCCGGCGTGGGCAGCGGCCCGGGGCCGCACCTGCACCCGGAGCAGGTCGAGCAGTTCCGTGTGGTGCGGGGACGTGTTCAGGTCGTGGTCGGGGCGGACACCATCACGGTGGACGCCGGCCAGGACGTGATCGTCCCGGCCGGAACCGCGCATTCCTTCCAGGCGCTGGAGGCGGGAACGCAGCTGCGGCTGCGGGTCACGCCGGGTCATGGATTCGAGGCGGCACTCGAGGACGTCTTCGCGCTGCTCGACCAGGGGCAGCTGGGACCGGACGGGCCGGTCGATCCGGCCGTATGGAATGCCTGTTTCGAGCGGCACAAGCAGGTGATGGTCAGTGCGCGGAACCGGGCCGCCGATCCCGGCCCCCGCCCGGCCTCGACATGATCGAACAGTGCCCTGGCGGGCAACCCGTCTGATGCCGGCGGCAACCCGACTGCGCCCGCTTGCCAGCCTCCGCAGTAACCCGAATGGTTTATATGCGCCTGACGGGATGCCGAATCGCGGTCGTGGGAGGAGGCAAATATTCGATCCGTCACGGCAAAGTGACTTTGGGGTATGGCACCCGCCGTGGTTGATGCAGGCTGATGTTTCACGATCCGTGTCCACTGGTATCGCGTTGTTTGTCGCCCGCCAGCCTGTAAGCCGCCTACGCCGGACCGGGCCGGCCCGGCTGAGCTAGCATGCGGGCATGAAGGGCACCGTTTGCGTGGTGACGGGCGCGACATCCGGAATCGGCCAGGCGGCGGCGGCGGCGCTGGCCAGGCTGGGCGCCACGGTCGTGATAGCAGGGCGCGACCGTGACCGGACCGAAGCGGCCGCGGCCCGGATCGCTGCGGTGAGTACGGCGCCGCCACGGGTGGAGATCGCCGACCTCGCCTCGCTGGAACAAGTGCGCGGACTGGCCGCCCGGCTCGCCGGGCTGGAGCGCATCGACGTGCTCATCAACAACGCCGGCCTGGTGCTCGGTGAACGGCGGATCACCCCGGACGGCCTTGAGCACGTGTTCGCGGTCAACCACCTGGCGCCCTTCCTGCTGACCAGCCTGCTGCTGCCGAGACTGACGGCGTCCGGCCCCGCGCGGGTGGTCACCGTGACCTCCGACGCCCACTCCGCCGCCCGCCTGGACCTCAGCGACCCCAACCTGGAGCACGGTTGGGACAGCTGGCGGTCCTACGCCAATAGCAAGCTGGCCAACATCTTGTTCACCCGCGAGCTGGCCCGCAGGCTGGACGGCACCGGGGTAACGGCCAGCTGCGCGCACCCGGGAGTGGTGCGGACGGGCTTCGGCCGGGAGTCCAAGCCGCTGCTGAAGCTCGGCATCACGATCGCCCGGCCGTTCATGGCCTCGCCAGAACGCGGCGCGGACACCATCGTCTACCTGGCCAGCTCGCCGGAGGTAGCGGGCCAGACCGGGGGGTACTACGTCAAGCGCCAGCGGCGTGAGCCGTCGGCCGCCGCGCGCGACGATACGGCCGCGCGGGAATTGTGGGAGCTCAGCGAAAAGATGACCGGCCTGGCGCCAGACCCGCCCGCCGGAAACTGACCCGGCCACTTCGCTGCCGTAAGACACCGCAAAACCCAGAGTAAACCGGAGCACCGGGGCGCCCTGGCGCAGGCTGCAGCCGAGCGCCGGCTGTATGATCGGCGAGCCGGCGGACCAGGTCGGTGGCGTTCGCGCGGCAAGACAGGAACAGCTTGATGATCGAGATGGCGTCATCGTCCGTCGATGTCGCGATGATCCAGGCCCACCAGGTTCTTGCGCGGCTGCGGCTCGGAGACGTCAGCACCCGCACCCGGTAATCAGCCACCGGCCGGCCGGGTCGGCCAGGGCGAGCGGCGGCACGCCGGGGCCGAAGCGGTCTAGGTCCGTGGTCGTGGCGGTGAGCCTGCGGAACGAGCGCTCTTCGGATAGAGGAGAGAAGCCGACACGTCCGGAAATAACTTGAGTAGCTCAACTGTTTAGCTAGTCAAGAGATGCGGAGACGGGAGGTGATCAGCGTGGATGAGACAGCCGAGGTGACCGGGGCCCATGAGGCTCCAGGTAGCAACGGCGTGGATCGGGCCATCGTGAACGGATTGACCGATCTCGTGAAGCGGGCCGGCGCGATCAGCCAGTCGATCGCCGACCGCTTCGACATCGCCCCCAGCGACCTGCTGGCGCTGTTCAAGCTCGACGAAGTCATGACGATGAAAGAGCTAGCGAAGCACATGAGCTGCGACGCCTCCTTCGTCACGACCATCGCCGACACGCTCGAAAAGCACGGGCTAGCCCGCCGCGAGCCCAGCCTCAAGGACCGCCGGGTGAAGAACCTGGTGCTGACCTCGGAGGGCATCGCCGCCAAGGAGCGGATGATGCAGGAACTGGCTCTGCGGATGCCCTGGTGTTACGCCCTCGACGAGAAGGAGCGGCACATCTTCCTCGCGCTTATCCAAAAAATGCTGGCCGCGGGGACTGAACCAGCGCAGCAGCCGGATGGAGGCGAGCCGGCCACGATTGCCGCAGCTACCGCGTCGTAGCGGATAGCCGCCGCCCGTTCCGGGGTTTCTTTTCAACAGTTTCAGCAGCACGCCGGGTCAATGTGGTCACGGCGATAGATCACTACGCCCGAAATTCAGATAAAGGGGATTATCTTGTCCGCCACTTCACCAGATACCGGGACCGCACCCGGTACCGCCGTGTCGGCCAGAGGCGCCGCCACCGCGCAGCCGCCCAGGCGGCTCGGCCTGGCCCTCGCCGTCATCGCGACGGCCCAGCTCATGATCGTGCTCGACTCATCCATCGTGAACGTGGCCCTGCCGCACATCCAGAACGCGCTCGGCTTCTCCGACTCGAGCCTGGAATGGGTCGTGAACGCTTACACGCTGGCGTTCGGCGGGCTGCTGCTGCTCGGCGGGAGGTCCGGCGACCTGCTGGGGCGTCGCCGGATCTTCATCGCCGGCCTCCTGGTCTTCACCCTGGCCTCGCTGGCCGGCGGGTTCGCCACAGACCCCGCCTGGCTGCTCACCGCGCGCGTGATCCAGGGCGTCGGCGGCGCGATGGCCGCGCCCACCGCGCTGTCGCTGATCGCCGTCACCTTCCCCGAAGGGCCGCCGCGCAACCGGGCGCTGGGCGTCTACGCCGCGATGAGCGTGGCTGGCGCCGCAGTCGGCCTGATCGCCGGCGGGCTGCTGGTCAACTACCTCAGCTGGCGCTGGGTCATGTTCGTCAACGTGCCGATCGGGCTCATCGTCGCGGCCCTGGCCACCCGGGTGCTGCCGGAGTCGGAACGACGCACCGGGCGCTTCGACCTGCCCGGCGCGATCACCGGGTCGCTCGGGATCGCCACCCTGGTGTACGGGCTTTCCAACGCCGCGACCAGCGAGAACGGTGTATCGCACTGGGGTGACACCAAAGTGATCGTGTCGCTGGTGGCCTCGGTGGTGCTGCTCGTCTCGTTCGGGATCATCGAGGTGCGAAGCAAGCACGCGCTGCTCCCGATGCGGGTGCTGCGCAGCCGGGACCGGTCCGGTGCCTACCTGATCAGCCTGTGCGTGGGGACCGCGCTGTTCGGCATGTTCTTCTTCCTCACGCTCTTCGTGCAAGACGTGTGGGGGTACAGCCCGCTTAAGGCGGGCCTCGCCTTCCTGCCGATGGTCGCCACGATCATGGCGTCCTCCGGGATCGCATCGCAGCTGGTCGCCCGGGTCGGCGCCCGGCCGCTGATGATCACCGGCGCCACGATCATGACCGGCGGGATGATCTGGCTGTCCCGGATCACCGAGCACAGCAGCTACGCCGGCGGCCTGCTCGGGCCGATGATGCTCACCGCGCTCGGGCTGGGCCTGGTGTTCGTGCCGCTGTCCCTGGTCTCGCTGACCAAGGTGGGCAACGCCGACGCGGGGATCGCGTCCAGCATGCTCAACGTCGGCCAGCAGGTCGGCGGCTCGATCGGACTGGCGGTCCTCGGCACCGTCGCATGGAGCGCGGTGGCGAACAGCCTGCGGTCCCAGGCGGCCTCGGCCGCCAGGGCCGGCGCGCAGCACGTGACCGGCGCTAAGGCGGCCGCGTTGCAGAAGGCGATGACGGACCACGCGCTGGCGACCGGGTTCTCGAAGGGGTTCCTGGTCTCAGCGGGGATCGCGGTGCTGGCGCTGATCATCACGCTGGTCGCGATCCGGGTCACGCGCAAGGACCTGGCCGGCGTGGACCCGATGGCGGCGCCGGTGGGCTAACGCTGGTTCTACGAGGGCTTATGGTGGCCGGCCGGACTTGCTCCGGCCGGCCACCGCAGTCCTGGGTGCTCGAAGGTCAGGTGGGTGGCCGCGCCGTAGCGACCTGGGAGGCGTAGAACCTCAGGCCCGCAGGCCGGTGATCTCCTGCCGGCGTGGTCAGATGCACCTGCCCGCATCCGTGCAGCCGATCCGGCAACCAGCGCTCAGACGGGCTCCGGCAGAGAATCTGATTCCATTGTCACTGGTCGGCACTCTGGACTCGAACGAGTAGACGAAAATGCTGTGGAGCATAGGGGATTCGAACCGCGACCGCTGGCATCCCATCCGGGCCTGGCTCGTCGCCAGGCCAGCGGATCGCATCAGGTCCGGTCCTCCGTAAGTAACATGACACGCGAGCCGACCGACACGGGACCTGAATGTTTTATACCCTGCAATGTTTCGGTGATTGCGCAGTCCGAAGGACTGAACCCGAGATGCCAAGAGCTTGATCGATCAGCTTCGCGCTGTCGACGTCTCCTATGTCAGCGGCGACACTGCGGGTCACCTTTACGACGAGCAAGTCAAAGTCCAACGTCTGATATAGCTGGATGTTGAGCCCCCCCGGTAAGTCCCGGCGCAGCCGAACTCGTAATATCCAACGATCGTGGTGAGTTGCGAGTTGCTGTAATACTCGGTCACATACTCGAACCCGGAACTGCTATCACGGCCAGGCTGCGCCTGAGCTGGCAGGGTGCTACCTGCAATCGCGGTGCCGGCCAGCATAATAGCGGCGATCCCGGTCCGGGCGAGCTTTTTCGTCACGCAGTCCTCCAGGCCTTGTCAGGTCCACTGCTCCTAATCAACTGTAAACAGCCAGGAATGTGAAGTAAAGCGTGCCTGGCTAGTCCTGATGTTTCATCCTGGTTAAGGCTGGTGCTGGTAGCGTGGCAAGCCGGGTTCTGGGGCCGGATTATAATTCCGGGTATGACAGTGGCACGGCTGACGTGCCGGGTAGCCGGGGTTCCACGGTCCCTTGATTGTCCCTTCCTGGCTCGCCGGACTGGCTCGTGCTGGTCGCGGCATCGCCGCGGTGCTGGCCGCCCTGTCCTCATGGGCGCTGGACCTTGTACGTGCCGATGAATTATCGGCATCGATAGGGTGCCCGCTCGGGTCACTGTCCAGCGAACTTGCCGAGACCGACGAACCGGCCCGGACCGCACTCGTCGCCAGCTTCGACCGCTGGGAAGCCCCGATCCGCAACGGGCTCACCTGAGGTCTGGTAGGTCAATAATGCCTGCCTCCGCGGCGATTAACAGGCATGTAGTCGCCGTTGGCTCTGGGTGAGGCGTTGAGCACCATCAGCGGGCGGCGGGTTCGCCACCACATGATCTTCATCGACGGGGGTCGCTCCGGGGTCGTATACGCCGGAACAGCGGCCGCGCGCAGGCGCGGAATCGCAGACCGGCGTAAGCAGGCGAATCAGATCGACCCAGAGATAACCTAAACATTATTTGGAGTACTTGCTCCAGCTCGCCCGGTTGCGGAGGTTCGATGGCACGCCGGAATGCCGTAAAGCTGACTGTGAAGGGCCGCGCGACGAGGGAGCGGATCGTGCGGGCTGCTGTGCAATTGATGAACGACCGCGGTGTCGCGCGCACCACGATCCTGGACGTCCAGGGAGCCGCCGGCGTGAGCCCGTCGCAGATGTACCACTACTTCTCCAACAAGCGGGATCTTGTCTCCGCCGTCGTCGACCACCAGAGCAATGCGGTCCTCGGCAGCCAGGAACTGGCGCTTGCCCAGGTCGACAGCATTGCCACGCTGTCCCAGTGGCGGAACATGATGGTCGAGACGATGCGCGGTCAGGGCTGCGTCGGCGGCTGTCCGATCGGGTCGCTGGCCAGCGAGCTGTCGGAAACTGACCCGCTGGCCCGCGCCCAGCTGCAACGCGCGTTCGCGCGTTGGGAGAAGCTGATCAGGGTTAGCCTCACGGCGGCCGTAGCCCGCGGCGAACTGCCGCCCGCCGCCGATGTCAATCGTACGGCGCTGGCCCTGCTCGCCGCCGTTGAAGGCGGCCTCTTGGTTAGTCAGGTCCGAAGGGACACCGTCGCGTTGGAGGCGGCGATCGACGCCTTTATCGACTACCTACGCGTACTGGCGGATGGCCAGCGGGCATAGTCAAGGCCCGTTTTCTGGAGTTGACACTCCATTTTTGGACATCTGCTCAGCCGCATCGATGACGCTCAGCGAGCAGCCGAACTCGCTGAGCGCCTGGTACACGATGCCGCAGCCGACGGCTCGGCATGGCTCGCGCGCGCGAGGACGCGCGCCGCGTTCCACCGATTCGCTGAAGCGCTTGACGACCTCGACGAGGCGGAGCGTCTTGGAGCCGCGCGTGTGGTCATCGACGGCGAGCGTGCCGCGGTCTTTCAAGCGCTCGGGCGCTATCACGACGCGTTGGCGATCCGTGAGCCGGCCGCGATCCGCCGGCCCGACTTCGACACCCTCGCAGCGCTCGCCGTCCTGCAGGCCGAGATCGGCGAACCGTACACCGCAGATACGCTCTTCGACGCGAGCCGCGCCCGCTACCGGACCGTGTCGCCGTTTCCGCTGGCGATGCTGGATTTCCAGCGCGGTCGGATGTGGATGGAGGTGGGCGACCTCGACCGCGCCCAGGTCTAGTTCGACTCGGCCTTCCGCCGCGTTCCTGCCTATGCGCCGGCCCAGGGCCGCCTCGCCGCAGTGCACGCCGCGGCAGGCGAGCACGAGGTCGCCCACCTCTTGCTCACCTCACTCGCGATGACCTCCGACGACCCCGACTACATGGCCCAGTTGAGCCGGGTGCTGGTTGCGAGCGGACAGACCCGGCTCGCCCGCTCGTGGCAAAAACGAGCCGCAGCGCGGTACGACGTGCTCGTCATGCTCCATCCAGCCGCCTTCGCCGATCACGCGGCGGAGTTCTGGCTATGTCTTGGCACCGATCCGGGCAAAGCGCTTTTTCTCGCCGAACTAAATCTTTCGGTGCGTCAGACGCCGCGGGCTCGGGACCTCGTCGCACGCGCCGCCCACGCGTGCCCGGTTCGGCCCGGCGGCCGGCCAATGGCATAGGACGGCCAGCACCGGGCTTGCCCGGCCCATGACCGGGGCTGGCGCCGGGATAACAGCGGCGACGGCAGCGGCCGGGGCGATCCAGGCTCTCGATGCCTCCCCGGAGCCGGCCGTCTGGAACCCGCGGCTGCCCGGCAAGATCGCCGACCGCATCGTCCTGGCCGACCCGCTTCCCGGTCACGTCATCGACCTCGAAGGTCACCAGCTCGTCGCGGTGGAACTCGGGCATACGGATACGGATACGGATACGGCAAGCTGCTTGCATGTCCCGGAGATCGGCCTCGTTGTCGCCGGCGACGCCGTCTACAACGACGTTCACCTCCACCTGTCTGAGTCCGATCACAAGGGCCGGCACGACTGGCTCGCGGCCCTCCTGACCATCGAGTCACTGCACCCGAAGGCCGTCGTGGCGGGCCACAAGCGCGCCACCCGAGACGACGATCCGCGGATCATCGGGGAAACCCGCCAGTACATCCGTGACTTCAATCGGGCCGTCGAAACGACGACCACGGCACGCGACCTCTACAACCAAGTCCTCGAACTCCATCCCGGCCGTCTCAACCCCGGCGCACTGTGGACATCAGCTCGCGACCTTAAGCGATAACGGGCCGTGGTGCTTGCCCGGCGGCCTGTGGCACGAAATCACCGCCCTCCGGCACCGCAGCACCCGCGCCCGCAGGCGGCGCCCTCGTCCGGCTCCGGCGGCGGAAGTTACGGGTACTGAGCCCAGTACGGCAGTTCCTGTTGGCGGATGCGGCCGAACGAGACGTCGAACTCTTCCTCGCTCGCCACGAACGCATAATGCTGGGACGCGATGTCCCGGCCGGTCTCCGCGAAATCCAGTGAGAGATACATGCGATCGATCGCCTCGATCTCAAACAGCACGTGGCGAGCCAGCACACCGGCGGCAGAACGAGGTAGCGTCATAACAGGCTCCGGCCGGACGACTCGGCTCCGAAGGGCCACCAACCGCTGCACGCGGTCCATGAACGGGCACATCTTGTCCGTTTCGTCGCCGACGGGAGCTCTTTCAAACACATCAGATCCTCCCCATCGGCGGAGCCGGGTATCTCGCCCTCCCGCACTTGGACCACTAGCCGAAGGAGCAGCGGGTGCCAGGGGAGCACCTCGATCACGTCGACCTGCCCGCAGCCCCGGGGCGGGACAACACAGATCCAGTCTTTGGGCGGCGGCTCGATCGGGAGGTCGGCATCCAGGCCATGAACAGAGGGCTCCCGCCAGGGCCGGCTTCAGGGCGCCTTGGCTGCGTTGCTCGCTCGAGCCCTTGGCGGCTAGCAAGGGGTGTACGACCCCGTCTGCGACACGAACCAGCTTGCAGTGCTGGTCGGACCGTAGTACGAATTTCCGCCATGCCCAGATATAGCCATCTGCGCATATACCTGCCAAGACCCGCTGCCGCAAAGCCCTGGGGTTGTGTCCCAGACCATCCATGTTTGTGCCTGGCACATACTTCCAGGTGCCGGTATAGTTGGACGATCTCCAGACCCAAGGGCCGTTTTCAGAATTGTAAAGCCGGAGGTCCACTGCGACGTACTGCGCCGAGGAACAATAGATCTCTATGGATCCCACGGCCACATAATTCGTCATCGCTTGGGTGCCGATATAGAGTTGGCAGAGGTTATCGGCGGATGACGGACCGTAGTATCGGCTTATGGTGGAGCCTGGATCCAGGTTCACGCCGTAGCCGTACGCGCCCCAAGTCTGAGGATTGAGTGACAGGTACGCCGGATTTAGCAGCGGGCCGGGGTTGGCTGTGGCCGCATTCGCTGGGGCGGCACCCAAGGCTGCCAGGATCGCACACAAGGCCGCACCTGCGGCGGCAAGGCGGAATCCGTGCTTACCAGCCGTCCGGCAGGCCGATCGCGATATCCGCGCCAGCCGGACCCGCAAGCCTGAATGACGGTCTTTGGCGCTGCTAACAGTGGCAGTTGACGTCTGCATGTCTCCTCCTGTGGGTCCGGACGGGACGTCTTCCCATCGCGTAAAGCAAGACTGCTCGCTGACCCGCCCCGGAGGCAGGGGCCGAATTACCCCTTCTCGGCCCCCATCCGGATCGGCACAAATGCCCTGGCCCTCGCGGCTGGTAGCACGATGACCACGTCCCCGCTGGCCGCCGTGACCCCGGGTGCCTCGGCCGGGCTCCGCATCTGCGCGATCAACGGCTGCACCTAGGCCGTAGCAGGCAAGCTTGGTCTGACCCGTCGGGGCTTTCCCGGACGAGGCTGATCCTCCAGACTGGGCCGGTGAGTGAACGGCTATGTGTTCGTAAGATCGATGATGACGAGGCTCCGCCTCGGACCACCGAGGTTGGCGGTTCCGTAGACGAGCCGGTGCTGGCGGGTTCATCCTCGCGATCAGGAACAGGTTGCGGGGGTCGTCATGGGATCACGTCTGGTACGGGCAAGTGGGGTCACGGTCGATGACGTCTTGGACGGGCGCAAGCTGCTGGAGATCGACTGCGTGGACCGGGTCTACCTGACCTTGCCGGTGCCGAACCTGGTGGTGGGCGGTCAGGTGGTCAATCCTGATCGTGCACAAGCAGCAGCCGATCCCTTCACCGTCGCTGCTGGAGCGGCGGGGGCTGGCGTTCCGCCGGGCGGCTGCCTCCTTCGCCGAGGCCAGTCGGCGGTGCAGCGGCCGGCGCATCCGATCACTGTTCGTGATGGCCGTGGGTTAAAGCGCCCGAGGGCTACGTGGCGGATACATCACCTGGACCTGGTGCTCCGCCGGGTACGTCATCCGTTGCAGCCGCCGCCAGCCGTACCAGTCCCCGGCGGCAGCGGTCTGCGGGCATTGGAACCCGGCCGTCCCGGACGTGGCCGATGTGCGGTCGGTCGTCGCGAACCTGTCGTCGCGGGAGCCGTCAACGAATATCAGCATGCCGCGTAACTGCAGCTTAGGCTGCGTAACTCGGTATCCGGCCGGCACGACTACGGTGATCAGGCGGAGGAGCGCCTCGGGCCCTTCAAATTTCCTGGCGTGTAATTTTCACGTTGACAGCCGGTGACGTCTCGCGTGCGACCTGGGGTTATGCGACCGGGCCGGGGCGGCCTATTGCTGGGCGGCGCAGCCGGATCGAGGATGGCCCCGCCGGTATCCGGTTCCACCCGGATCAAGTCAGCCGACCGGGCGGCGCCCGGGACAGCGCCGGGCCGTGAGGACCCGCGGGCAACTCCGCACAGGAAGGTTTCCTATGTCTCATCGGAGAGCTGGTCGCACACGCATACTGCCGTTCGTCATCGCGGTGCTGACGACTGCGGGCGCTAGCGTCGCGCTCGCAGGTACCGGGCCGCCGGCGTTGGCCGCGAGCACCACGCTGTGCAACTCACAGACCGCCTCAGCGGGCGGCGGGACGTACACCGTGCAGAACAACGAGTGGGGCTCCAGCGCAGCGGAGTGCATCACCACAGACGGCGGCACGGACTTCACCGTCGCCAACTCCTCCATCTCCAACAGCACCAGTGGCGCTCCCGGCGGCTACCCGTCTATCTACCAGGGCTGCCATTGGGGTAACTGCAGTTCCGGCGGCCTGACGACCACCCCTGTCCAAGCGTCGAACCTGTCCTCCGGCAAAGTCACCACGAGCTGGAGCACCACCCAGCCGGGCGGGAGCAACGACTACGACGTCGCCTACGACATCTGGTTCAACAAGACCTCCACCACCACCGGACAGCCAAACTGCCTGGAGCTGATGGTCTGGCTCAACCACAACGGCCCCGTCCAGCCTTTCGGTTCCCAGGTCGCGACCAACGTCAGCATCGGCGGGCACGCCTACAACGTCTGGGAAGGTGCCCAGAGCACGTGGAATACGGTCTCGTACACGATGACGACCGGAACCACCTCGGTCAGCAACCTCGACATCGGGCAGCTGGCCCAGGACGCGATCAACCGCGGCTACATGCCGAGCTCCTGCTGGCTTATCGATGTCGAAGCCGGATTCGAGCTGTGGCAGGGCGGTGCCGGCCTGGCCACCAACTCGTTCTCGGTCAACGTGAACGGCGGTGGAGGCGGCGGCGGTAACACGGTGACCGTCACCAGCCCGGGCAACCAGGCCGGCACGGTCGGCACAGCGGCCAGCGTCCAGGTGCAAGCCTCCGACTCCGCCTCCGGGCAGACCCTCACCTACGGCGCGTCCGGCCTGCCGCCGGGCCTGTCTGACAACCCGGCCACTGGGCTGATCTCCGGCACGCCTACTACGACGGGTACTTACGACGTCACGGTGACCGCCCGGGACGGGACCGGGGCAACCGGATCAGCCCCGTTCACCTGGACTATCAATCCCGCCGGCGGAGGGGGCGCCTGCACCGCCACATACTCGGTGGTCAACAGCTGGTCCGGTGGGTATCAGGGCCAGTTCACGGTCACCGCGGGATCCTCCGGCCTGAGCGGCTGGAAAGTCGGCTGGACGTTCCCTGGCAGCCAGCAGATCAGCCAGATGTGGAACGCCTCCTACACACAGTCCGGTGCGAGCGTGACCGCGACCAGCATGTCGTACAACGGCACGCTCGCAGCGGGCGCGTCCACCACCTTCGGCTTCATCGCCACGGGCAGCAACGCCGCGCCGGGCAGCATCACCTGTACATGATCCGGTCACGTCAGGGGACCTTCCCGGGTCCCCTGACCCGGCATGCCCGGTCATGGTCTACGCAGGCAGAACCAGCCACTCACCCTCAGAAGTCCGGCCGCGCCGTCGCGCCCGTAGTGTCGGCGATCTTGTAATTCCCCAGTTCTGAGGGGCTGACGATCACGTAATTCCCACCGCGATCACGTAATTCCCCATGGGGACGGGGTGCGTGTCGTGGTGGACCTGGCCATCGAGATGGAGCAGTCTTTCCTCCCGTCTGGGACGGGGGGCCCGATGGCAAGGAGAACGTTCGACGTGATCGACGTGACCGAGATACTGGTGCACTGGCATGCGGGCAGGTCGCTGAACGAGATGTCCGGCTCGCTGGGGGTGGACCGCAAGACGATCCGCAAGTACGTCGCCCCGGCGGTCGCTGCGGGCATCGTGCCGGGCGGCCCGGCGAAGAGCGAGTCCGAGTGGGCCGGGCTGGTCCGGGAGTGGTTCCCCGAGCTGGCCGACACGCGGCTGCGGCAGGTGACCTGGCCCGCGATCGCCGTGCACCACGACTACATCACCGCCCAGGTGAAGGCCGGGGTGCGGATGTCGACGATCTGGCAGCGGCTGCGGGACGAGCACGGCCTGGCCGCCAGCGTGGCGAGCCTGCGCCGTTACGTGACGGCGAACATCCCGGAGGAGGCCCGCCGGGCCCAGGTCACGGTGTGGAGCCCGCGGCAGGCTGAGGCCGGGGAGCAGGCGCAGATCGACTACGGGATGCTGGGCCGCTGGCTGGACCCGGCGTCCGGGAGGCTGCGGACGGTGTGGGCGTTCGTGATGGTGCTGGCCTGCTCGCGGCACATGTTCGTCCGGCCGGTGCTGAAGATGGACCAGCGGGCCTGGACCGAGTGCCATGTGGAGGCGTTCGCGTTCTTCGGCGGCGTCCCGGCCCGCCTGGTCCCCGACAACCTCAAGACCGGTGTCGACAAGCCCGACCTCTACGATCCCAAGATCAATCGCTCCTATGCCGAGCTCGCCGCGCATTACGGCTGCCTGGTCGACCCGGCCCGGGCGCTGAAGCCGCGCGACAAGGCCCGGGTGGAGCGGCCGATGCCGTATGTCCGCGACTCGTTCTGGCGGGGCCGGGAGTTCTCCAGCCTGGAGCGGATGCAGGCCGAGGCCGTCCGCTGGTCGGCGGAGGTGGCCGGGCAGCGAGCGTGCCGGCCGCTGGAGGGCGCCGCCCCGGCCGCAGTGTTCGACGCGGTCGAGAAGGACGCCCTCAAGCCGCTGCCGACCGGGCCGTTCGTGCTGGCCACCTGGGCGACGGCGAAGATCGGGCCGGACATCCACGCCCAGGTCGACAAGGTCCTCTACTCGGTTCCGTGGCGGCACATCGGCAAGACCGCTGACGTCCGCATCACCGGGGCCATGGTGCAGTTCTTCATCGGCGGGGAGCTGGTCAAGTCCCATCCCCGCAAGGTCCGCGGGAAGCAGACCGACTTCGGGGACTACCCGCCGGAGAAGATCGCGTTCCACATGCGGACCCCGCAGTGGTGCCGCAAGCAGGCGAAGGCGGTCGGCCCGGCCTGCGAGCAGGTGATCGGCGAGCTGCTCGCCGAGAACGCGCTCTACCGGCTCCGCGCCGCCCAGGGCATCATCGGCCTCGCGGACAAGCACGACCCGTCCCGGCTCGAGGCCGCCTGCGCGAAGGCCATCGCGGCCGGCGACCCGTCCTACCGCACCGTCCGGGGCATCCTCGCCGCCGGGACCGAGCGGGACCAGCTCCCGGCCGCGGCCGGGGACGGCGGGGCGTCCGCGTTCCTGCGCGGGCCCGCGTCGTTCGCGAACGTCATCCCCTTGCGCTCTGCGAGCGCGATCCCCAGCGACGCCGTCACCCCGGTGACCGTGAACGGAGCACCGTCATGACCACCGCCGTCACGGTCACCGACCGCAGCGCGCTCGCCGCGGCGCTGCGCGAGCTCAAGCTGTCCGGCATGCTCGCCACCCTGGACGCCCGCCTCGCCCAGGCCAGCGCCGGGGAACTCGGCCACCTGGACTTCCTCCAGGTCCTGTGCCAGGACGAGATCACCCGCCGCCAGTCCATGTCCCTCGCCCGGCGGATCCGCCGGGCCCGGTTCGAGACCGAGGCCACCCTAGAGGGATTCGACTTCACCGCCTCGCCGAAGCTGCCCGCCGCCCAGATCCGCGACCTCGCCGCCCTGCGCTGGCTGGCCTCCGGCGAGTCCGTCATCCTCTATGGCCCGGTCGGCGTCGGCAAGAGCCACATCGCCCAGGCCCTGGCCCACCTCGCCGTCCGCGCCGGCGCCGAAGCCCGGTTCATGAAAACCAGCCGCGTCCTCGCCAGCCTCGCCGGCGGCCGGGCCGACCGGACCTGGGACAAGCGGCTCGCCGAGCTCACCCGCCCGGCCGTCCTGGTCCTGGACGACTTCGGCATGCGCGAGCTCACCGCACCCCAGGCCGACGACCTCTACGAGCTGATCACCGAGCGGGCCGGCCGCTCGCTCATCTTGACCAGCAACCGGGCCCCGGCTGACTGGTACCCGCTGTTCCCGAACCCCGTCGTCGCCGAGTCGCTCCTGGACCGGCTTATCAACAACAGCCACCAGGCCTTCATGAACGGGCCCAGCTACCGGCCGAACAAGGCACCAGGGCGTGTCGTCCCCACCGGGAACACGAGCGGAAAGTAGAATAAGACCACGGCCAGAACCTGGGGAATTACCTGATCAACACCCCTGGGGAATAACGTGATCGCCCACACCCGGTGCTATCCGGCGCGAATTGGCGCACGAAGCCCGATCTGGCCGATCTGGCGTCGGGGCTGACGCCGGGCCGCGCCATCCGTAGGCTGTGGGCATGTCTAAGTGTTGGTGATGAGCAGCCACCAGTAGGGGGAAATTCCCGCGAAACCTCCCGCTATGTAAGTTTGCACCCTTTGCAGGCGCAGGTAACAGCGGCAGTCGAGGAGCGTTTTCTCGCACATAGCGATCCCGATCGAGGATTGATTCAGCTTGCCGCCGGCGTCGGGAAGCTTTATCTGATTGCAAATATTTGCAACAGACTGCTTGGCTCCGATCGGTACCGCAGGATCCTTATCATTACTGATACCCGGCTTGCGGCTCAACAGATTGCAGAAACTTTTAGGCGCGAGTCTCACGCTACCCCTAGCGTGCTTTTCGGTCGGAGAGCCGACCGTAGAACTTCTGAGGCAGGAATCTTCCGGGACAGCGAACATCTCGGTGAGTCACTATTCAGCGCCTTCTGTATAACAACGCACAGACACTCAGCGGATAGAAAGAAACACTAAGCAAGACATAATGCCGGAATCGGTTGGTCAGGATCTCTCCGAAACCTACGATCTGGTAGTCGTCGAAGAGATTCGGCAGATGATGAACTTGCCGATGCGCAGTGTCCTCTGAAGGATTTCTCGGTCCCGCTGCTTGGATTCACATCTAACACCGATTCCAAATCCCTAGATTTCTTCGGCGGACGACTGCTGTGGAAGTACACGCCCGAGCAAGCCATCGGAGATGGCTTGCTTCTGAATTACGACGTCTTTCGCTTGGAGTCGATGACCCGCCCTCGGGACGATAGCGACGCAGACTCAGCGGGCAGTGACACTGAAGCTGCGGACAAGATACGCGCAGTGCTGTATGAATTCAAAGCTTTGCTTTTCTCTGTCATGTTTCCAGGTCGGGAGATCGTTCCTAAGACTGTCATCTACGCAAGAAGTAACTCGCATGCGGACCAAATTGTAAATCTATGCCGGGAAGTATTCGAGGCAAACGCTGATTTTGCAATCAAGATCACTCGCAAAATGAAGATCCAAGAGCACTACTCGATAGGTTCCGCTCCACGGAATCTCTTCGAATCGTCGTCACCGTCAGCCTTCTGGCGACCGGGGTGGATATCCCTCCCCTTGAATGCATAGTCTTCATGAGGGACATTCATTCGGAGGTTCTATTTCAGCAGATGCTAGCTCGAGGCTCTCGACGGATTGATTCTGACTTGCTGCGAGCAGTAACGCCTGATGCGCTTGAGAAGACACGCTTCGTGGTAGTTGATGCCGTTGGTGTGACAGACGAAGGCCATTTCGCTCAAGATTCACACATTCCAAGGCGCCGACAGCACCTCCTAGATGGACGGCGTGTCCGTATTGCCGATCTATTGTCTGGTGGTTTCCTCGCTCCGGCGCTTATCTTCGATATAAGCCGCGGCAAAGGGCGGCTCAATTGCAACGGCAGCGATCGGCGAGGATGGAGCGATAATATTCCTGGATGGACGAGAGTTCAGGTCCCCTTCCGCCGCAGCAAGTGCCGTGGCTGGCTATTCGGTCGCGGTTGGCATAAATAGATCACAGAGGTCGAAGATGCTACCCTCGATGAGCTACGTCAAGCTCTTCTTGCTGCAGCTCTCGATGATCTCGATCAAGAAGCCAGTGAGACAACAGCATTTCTGCGAGAATTCGATGACTCTTCGGATGGCGAGGGCAATAGAGAGGTGTCGTCGGCCGATGAAGAGATTAATAAAAAAGTAAAGCGGCTTGCCGAGCTAAAGGATATTCGTCACAGTATAGAAGAATCTGGATCTCGGAAGATGACCGTACGGGACTTGATCGCGATTTGGGGGGCGCGCGGCCGAGACTCTAGTCTCATCAGTGAAATTGAAGCCGACCTTGCAAACTACGGACTTCTCACAGATCCTGATTATCGCGTGGTGACGCTCGAGGATGAAATCGCCCTGAGATTGGCGGCAACAAACGATACGTCTATGGCGAGCCAAGATCGTCGTCAAGGTGTGACTGCATCGGAAGACAAGACTCTTCTCCGAGGAAACTCCGGTATGAGCGGGGCCTAACGATAGGCAACCTACCCAGCGCAAAAAGTAGCGTTGAGTCTGTCTCGCCGAATTCGAATTTCGAGCAAGCTATTACGAAAATGTTGGTGTTCGACTATTCACAGCTAGCTGTGGTGTCGGGTGGACGAAGCTTGCGCGGTGCGGTCACTTGGCGGTCCATAGCTAAGGTTAGGCACCGATCTCCCCATGCTCAGTTTTCTTCCGCGATCGTTCCAGCTATAGAAGTAAGCTACCAAGAAACTTGGTCGATGTTCTTCCGCGACTAGTTACAGACGAATTCGTGTTCGTACGCGGCCCTAAAGGAAATATCTCTGGCATTGTGACTGCTAGTGATGTAATTCAGACTTACGGAGAGATGACTTCTCCATTCTTCACCATCAGTGAAATTGATCAGACACTTCGCTGGATGCTTGAAAATTATTTGGATCTTGAGATGGTCCTAACCCTCTGCGACAGTGACGGCCGTCGCAGGATACAAGAGCTTTTCCAATCTTGCGATGGGAGATTATCAGCGGGTCCTCGAAAATCCTGAGGCGTGGGGAAAACTGGATTGGCCGCTTGATAGGAAGGTCTTCTCTGAGCGGCTTGAAGAGATCCGCAAAATTCGTAATAACATTATGCACTTTAACGGAGATCCGCTGCCCAGCGACGTTCTTAGTATGCTAAGGAACTTTCTATCTTTGCTGCGCGAATATTCCGACAGCTGAGCAAAGTCAAGATGCCATCGCCGGCCACCACTACAAGCCCAGCCGATCTGGGCACGTCCGCTGGCACCCACATATGGCGCTGAGTCGCTCAGAATGGATAATCTGCGCGCCTGCAGAACGCATCGCTGATGTCGCCCACTGCCCGATCAGATTCGGCGATCTGAAATTGTTCGAGCCAAAGGCAATGTGCCCGTTGTGGCGGAGCGTGACCGCGAGGGGGTGGCAGGCAAAATTGCTAGGCCGCCCCGAAGGCCGACACATCTGGCTTCTGGGCGACCCAGTCGCAGCTGCCGTTCGCGTTACACGGCGCCGAGGAACTTGTTTTCGCGATGCCAGGTGAAGTAGTTAGCGCGGCCCGTCATTGGCCGCCCGAAGAACTTGCCCTTGAGGTGCTGTACCGCGTAGGCACGGGCGTGCTCCGAGGCCTCGATCGCGTGGCTGATGATGACCTGGCCGTCGTCGCCGACCGCGATATAGCCGCGCTCATACAGTTCGTCGCAGCCGAACCGGCATGCGGACATGACCACGTGTGCCACGTCCCGTTTTTCCTGGTCGTCGCAGTCGGCTCTCTTCTTGATGTGCGCCGCGACGAGGAACTCGACCTCGAAAACTCTGCCGCACAGGTCGCACGGAGCGGCCGGGCCTTTGAACAGCGCCTTGCGCAGGTAGGACTGCTCAACTCGCAGTGCCCGGTGCCCGGCCTTGTCCAGCGCGTCCAGTGCGGCTACCGCCGCGGCGAAGTCGTCCTCGGTCGGCTCTCATTATCGGTCGACTCAAGCCTGTCCAGGAGCACCCGCGGCGCTCCTGCCTCTTGCAGTGGCATAGAAACGATGCCCGCGATCCGCTGAGCCTGGTCCGGCCCGTATCCGGGAACGTCGAGCCGGAGCCGGATCCGCTTGGTCGAGTTGCCTCCCTTCGTCGCGTCCGGCTCCTGGGCGATCTTGGCCTGCGCCGTTCCCATCCGTACACGAAGCGCTTCCATGTCCGGCACCAGCGCGAGCTGGACCGGTTCGGTGATCAACCTGCGGTCCACCTCGGGAATGCCCAGGGCCTGCGTCTTCCTGGAATCGACCAGCGCGGCGACCAGGGTGGCGTCAAGCCGGGCCAGCCGCTCCAGCAGCAACGTGAGGGCTGGGTTGTAGTCAGCGTTACGGCCAGGCCGCCCCGCAGCTCTGCCGCTTCGGCTCTCCATAATCAGGGCGATCCAGTTGCCCTCAGGCTCTGCCGAAAAGGTCGCATTCAGGGGGCTGCCCGCAGCATCGAGAACCTGCATAACCGCAATAATGGCAGGCCCGCTCAGCTAACCAGCGTGCCCCGCCGGGAGACTCCGGACGTTACCCGGCCAGAAACCGAGACGATGGGCGGTACCGGAACACCCGCGAGGTATACGAGCATTACGGCCTAATACATCATGTCGCAGTGCGGGCGCCCAGGGCGGATGTTCGGGCCGACGAATCATACTGGGCCACATGGCTCCACCCAGGCGGGCCGAGTGCGGCGAGGAACTGCAGTCCAGCATGCCCTGAGTGCGGAAGCGGCGATCGCCTTGTCTGCTACGACGATCAGGCTGGCGCGATCGACAGTCCATCGGTCCTCAAGCGTCGACGCGGGGCACCAGGGGAAGTGAAACCGTACTTGCGGAAGACAGTGAAGAGAGAATGGTCATCCTCAAGGAAAGCATGGGAAGAGGTCACGAGCGGCTATAAATATCTCCGCTCCGGGAGCACTTGATCAACCTTCTGCCAGATATCAGCAGCCGATTTCTAGGGCCGCGTAGGCCTCTTCCAAGTATTTTTCCAGACCGGACTCGCCAATTCCTCCATATTCCATTTCATCTTCCGGCAGATCAAACTCGTCGCTTTCGGCTGCTTCTTCCTGGGAGCCCGAAGGAACGAGGCGTCCATTCGGTCCACCGTCGACATCATGCGAAATGCCAACTTCAACGGCATCGTTCTCCTGAAGAAGATATATTACGGGCTCAAGGCCGCTGTGCGGAACCCGGTCTACTGAACCCTACATGTATTCTTGCGTGCACAAGTTTGTTCCGGCGACGGACAACCTGGTCGATAAGCTCTACTTCCCGAGCGAGTCCATCACCAATCGAGAGTGCTGACAGCAGTTTCCGGATGTCATTCAACGCTCCTCCCGCCCCCATCCGTTTCGGGCGATTAGGCAGTGGCTCCGGTTTTCTATCTCTAATCTCAGACGCTATGTCGAGTAGCGCGGCCTCTATCTCTGCCACTTGCCCGACTACCAGTCCTCGAAGCTCGTGCATTCGCCGACTTATTGTTGCTTCCTGCTCTGGGTCGTGATCCCAATCGGGGAAGGATTCCCAATCTCGGCCATAGAGAACCCCTGCCAGCTTCTGACCACCAGCGGAGGCCATTTAACACTCATCTGTGCTCCAGGTAGAGATAGCGCCCAGTGTCTCACTGAGTTCGTCCGGTTCCTGGCGGTAGCTTATCCCTACTTGCCAATGACCGTCTCAGTTAGAAGCTGAGGTGAGCCGAGAGCCGGGCTCCTCCGCCCCGCCTCCTGCTACCTGAAAGCCTTATTCGATGCGATAATCGGGAGGTCAACCTGCATAGGCACGGATCGTCCTTGTACTGGAAACGCGCTCATCTGCCGTGGACGGGGACACCCTTGATCGCCGTGACGGCGGCATTCCGTCCGTCGTGCATACCGTACGGGCCATAGCCTCCGGAGGTGAAGCTGATCGCCGGTCACGGCGCAGGAGACGGTCGGCGGAGACCGGCGGGGACGCCGGCCCTGGACCATCCAGCAACTGGGCCCTGTCAGGCGGCTAAGCCTCAGGAACCTGACGGCAGGGTCGTTCGGCTGCGGTTCAGTTCATCGGGAGGTAGGAGGAAGTGGCTGTCGGTAGCGTCCACACCGCGTCCCGGCATCACGCTGAGTGATACATGAGGTCAGCGAACGCGCACACTCCCGCGATATGCACGGTAGGACGCGTTGGGCATCACACCAGGTGGCGTACAGAACTGGCTGATAGACGCTGACCGATAAGATAGAGTAGGTGGGCTGTTCTCGCAGTGTTGAGTGTCGGCCGCGTGCTGGAACAACTTGCCAGAAGAATCTCAGCGTGGCGAAGTATGATCCCTTATGCAGATTCCTGTGCGACAGCGGTGAGCTGCCCTCGACGCCGGGAACCGGTTGTGGGGTTAAGTGCCGATTTGGCGCGGTACTTTCCTTATACATCATTCTCAGTTTGTCGAATTTTGCTCGATATCAGCGGGTTTGGAACCAGGTCGTTACATCAATTCAAACGTCTGCGACCGTCTTGCTAGGCTTTGGCTGGAACGAAATAATGACTGCGCGCGCCGACAGCGCGTTCTGCGGTCAATCGCCAGACTGAGGCGATGGCGGGACAGAGCTGCACTAGAGCACGGGAGGGAACCACGTGGCTTCACTGAGGTTCCGTATGAGCGGTTTGACCTACTTGAACAAGCTTGAGATTGAAGAGGAGCTGAACGAGCAGCTCGACAGTATGCAGCCCACCTCCGATGAGGGCGAACTCATCGAGTTCGAAGAAGAGCCCCACCCGCTGGCGCGTTCGGCGAGCCAGTCACGCTAACCATCGTCGTCGGTGTATTTGCCCTCAAGGCCCTCGCCATTTGGCTGGGGAAGCGCCCACGACCCGATATCTACGAGGGCGAATTCGAGGTCGAGTACCCAGACGGGACGCGCAAGAAATGTAAGCTGAAGTTCACGATCTCGAAGGACAAACCTGTTTCGGACCAAGTTCTGGAGCATCTGGCCAGCGCCAGTGGCGTGCCGCTCGCGGAGCTTGGTCTCCAACATGGACAGTGACATACCGCGCAGCTTCACGCACCCGGTTACGAACTTGGCTGGGTTGCGCTACAGCAAGGACCCAGAGGAGCTTGTATCTGGACTGATCAATGGCCGCCTGCCAGGAACCACGTGGCATCTGTTCGTTCATGAGCTGACTCATCATTGGTGTTTCAGTACCCCTGTCGGCCATGCTCTAAGCATCCTTTACATTCGGCCGTTCCTGAACCTGCTTGATCCGGGCACGTTGCTAGACGCATCCTCAGACGAGGATGCCGGTGCGCGATACATCTCGGGGCTCAACGTCGTCACATATGAGATGGCGTTGGGCCTGCTCTACCCAATCCTAGAAGGTATGGCCATGTTTTCCGAATTCGATTTGACGCCACACCTCGAAGGTGAAGTCTATTCGCTACCCCTACATGTTACAGCCTTGCTATATCTCGGCCACTCCGGCATCGACGAGGACATCGATACAGCCATTGGCAAGTTCCTTCTCGGGCAACGCAGCTCCAGCTACATGGTCGAGCATAAAGCTGGCCTGCTGGCACTCCCATTGCGCAAAGTTGGCGAAGGCTATCTTGCCGCCTATCTCATGATCAAGCAGTTGCGACTCAAGCTCGCCGTGCGAGATGAGCGCCTCTGGCATGCTGACGTCTTCCTAAGATTCCTCTATCAATACATCTTCTGCGATTTTGCGCTGGTTGCGCGACTGCTGGAACCCGACGACGGCATGCACGACCGGTACCAGACCGTAGCTAACGCTTTCAATGACCGCATGACCCGGCTTCACTCGATGGACAGCTCGACACTGAAGGACATGGTTGACCAGGTTATCAACCGTGTCAGCGCCTTTGGCGCCAGCCGGTATATAAGCTGGGATGACTACACGGCGCAATGTTCGATCCTCGTCGCGAGCCTCTGCTAGGAGCCGACCCTGAATTGGAGCAAGCGGCATCGACTATTTGGTATCCGCATTGGAGCAGATACGTCAGCTCGCTGCTGCAGATCAGCGGTTGCCATCTGCGGTCGGAGATGCCTTGCGGCTGATGTTCGTCCAGCGCGACGTCTTTCGTATCGTGCACCAGCCTGTCCACTTCCACGTCTATGCTGCCGGGACTCTCGCTGCAATACGGCGACCTACTTATAGCATCTAAGCTGGTAGAGGGCATTCGCCTGGCCGAAGGGGAGTACGACGGCACGATCACCGGTTGCGTCGTGCCAACAGTCAACGCTTCCTTCATCGCGGTCGCAATGGATGGCCGGATCATCGGACTCTCTGTAATCGGCGATCTACCGAGTCTGCTAGAAGACCAGATCGCGAGTTACCGTATGGACGGGCTGGAGGTACTCGAGAGCATGCTGCAGGCCCACGGATTGGCCGAGCAGGATGTGCGCCTCGATGAGCGCATCGCAATCATCTCGGATGGCACGCAGAAATCCGTTGCCAGCTGGCATGAACAACTCGCAGCAGCTCACGGAGCACCCTGGGCAGACGCCGCACAGCGCGACGCGGCGCTCGTCCGCCTGGATCGGTCGGGCTTTGGAGGAGTTATAGGGTCCACTAAGGATCTAAGAGCGTTGGCAGCAATCTCGCTGCTGGCCTCATTCCTCAAGCCGGGAGACTTCGTCGCGGAATGCTTCGAGATCTCTTGTGAAGCATATGGCTGCCCAGGATAGCTACTTCGACGTTGCTGCACGGATCCGGGAGCGGGGGTCCGAATTCCTGAATGATCCTCTGCTTCTCGATTTCGGGCCCTTCCTCGTTAGCACGGTGTGACGCATGCGTGGGAATTCGTGTAGCCGCTATGAGGACCAACACACCCACAGTGTGGGTCGGAATCGGATGTTCTGTACGTGGCGTACGGTCCACCGGCGCGTTGGTTGGCAGGAACAGAGCGGCGTTCCGCGCACCTTGCTTGTCGTGGCATCCCAATGCGGTCACTTTCCGTGGCGACGGCTGACCAGCCAGGCG
>CAWEFK010000036.1:0-453883 GCA_963808315.1 uncultured Actinomycetes bacterium
GATAAGAAAGCTCGGAACGCCGATCGCCCGGCGCTAGCACAAGCCTGCGCCCAGGGTGACAATCCGGCATGCCCTAAAACGGGCGAGTATGGGGAATTACTGTGTCCGAGGGGGGACTTGAACCCCCATATCGGTGCGATTTCCCCGGATCGGGGAAATCATGCAATAAAAGTAACACGACCGGGGCGGATGCGCCCGGCTATTCCGCGGCGTGTTCGCTATATGTGCCGTTACCTGGTCTGCATGGGACTGTACGGCAGGCGCGGGCATCTGCTCCCCTGGTCGCAGCGCCCCCCGGTATCCGGCAGCCGGGGCGCGCGGGCAGGCCAGACTGCCTTCCGTGACGAGCTCGGAGACGTACGCGTAAGGCGCCGTTATGCGGCACAGTACTTCGTGATACAGCCGGTCGCGCGCAGAGTCGGTTGTCTTGGTGCGTGACACTCAGGCGCTTCCGCTCATGGCCGATGTGCGGACGGCCCGCGGTCCGTATGAAGATGCGATGGCCCACATAGTCTCCCGGGCATCGTCGCCGCGAGCGGGAGCGCCGGCTGGGCACCACGGCGGGACGAGGAGCAGCTGGATCGACGCGCGATTCCCGGGTCGATTCGCCCGATGTGTTTGTCCCGTCTGACGTGCCTGTCCGCGACATCGCCACAGGGCGGGTCTCTGGGACCGTTACGCACCGGGTTGGGCGACAGCATGAGCGTGATCATCGTGCCCCGGAGCGGGTTCGGCAGACGGCACCTTCGACGCTCAGCAACCTATTAGAGCATGTGATGGTTGTCCGTACCGGTTGCCCGCGTCGGCGTTGACAGCGCCGCAGCACGGTGGTCACGGTGTCGCGGTCGCTGTCGCCGGGTGGAGGCCGTAGCTCTGAGACGTGTCATGCCGCCCAGGCCGATCGCGACATCACGCTCAGGCACCTGCACCGAGGTGCGTTCGTGCACGAGAGTCGTCTCTCGTCACGCTTGGGTCGCGGGGCTGGCCTGGTCGGCCGCGGTGTACTGCTCGTCGGTGACGGGCTCGAGCCAGGTGGTGCCGTCGCCGTCCTCGACGCCTTCGAGCATGGCGAGGTGGCTCATCATGCAGTCGACGCCGGCGATGTGCCAGTGCTCTTCGCCGGGCGGGGTCCAGGCGGTGTCGCCGGGGGTGAGGCGGATGACGGTGCCGTCGCGAGAGACGACCAGGCCAGCGCCGTCGGTGCAGAACAGGGTCTGGCCGAGGGCGTGGGAGTGCCAGTTGGTGCGGCACCGGGGGTGAAACGGACGATGCTGGCGATCAGCCGGGACGGCTCGGCCTTCTGCTTGATGGGGTTGACGTAGACATCGCCGGTGAAGGCACTGTCAGGGGCTTTGGCGGTCTTGCTCGGAGCGGTCAGTTACACAGGTTTCTCCGTTGGTAGGCATGTGGTGTGGCGGCTGCAGAGTTGTTCGCTACGCCGCTGGCGTCGGTCGTGGTCAGTCAGTCTGAGTTGGTGGTGTCTGCTGGGCTGGTCTGGGTGTCGGCTTGCTGCAGGGCGTCGGCCAGGGTGCTTGCAGCTTCGGTGGCGGCCCAGGAGGCGAGCAGTGCCAGGTTGTCCGCCGAGGGTGTGGCGGGTTCGGCGGTGTAGGCGGTGAGGACCAGGCCGGGGGCAGCGACGAGCTCCATCGAGTCGTAAGTGAGTTCCAAGTACCCGACGGCCGGGTGGTTGAAGGTCTTGGTGCCGCCGCGGTGTAGGCGCACGTCGTGCGCTCCCCAGCGAGTGCGGAACGCCTCGCTACGGGTTGCGAGCTCGCCGACGAGTTCGGTTAGGTCGGGGTCGTGAGGGTGGCGTCCGGCTTCGGTGCGCAACAGGGCAACGGCAACAGCGAGCGCGCCATCGTAGTCGGGGTAGTAGTCGACGGCGCGGGTGTCGAGGAAATCAAAGCGTGCGATGTTGCAGCGATGCGCTGGCTCGTCCAGGACCGGCGAGTAGAGCGCCCGGCCGAGAGCGTTGCTGGCCAGGATGTCGAGGCGGCCGTTGCGGACGAAGGCGGCGGCGGTGCCGGTCATCGAGTCGAGCACTCGCTGCACGCTGGGCGGGATCGGCGCCTTGTTGCGCCGTCGCGGGGTGCGGACCGGTTTCGCTGCCCGGGCGAGGTTGAACAGGTGCTCCCGTTCGGCGTCGTTAAGTTGCAGTGCGCGGGCGACGGCGTCGAGAACGTTATCGGACACGCCGGCGATGTGGCCCTTCTCCAGCCGGATGTACCAGTCGGGGCTCACCCCGGCCAGTACCGCAACTTCTTCGCGGCGCAGCCCAGGCACCCGCCGCCGCCCGAAGGTCGGTAGCCCGACCTGCTCGGGGGTGAGCTTGGCGCGGCGGGTGGCGAGGAAGTCGCGGATCTCGGTGCGGTTGTCCATGGCGTCCACGCTACGAGCGTCTGCGGCGTGAGGGAGGTCGAGCTTGTACCCCCGATAACTCGCCCTCCCACGCGTACGAGAACCGGAGTTGCCTAGAAGACGTGATCGCAACGCTTACCACCTCGAACGCCACTGAGGAGAATTCCGGCAGGGCGCATTCCGCCGCGCCGATGCCCGAGACCGCACGGTGCGTTCCCGCCACGGCAAGCCGGGGCTTGACGCGTTCGGCCACCGGCCGGGCGAGCAAGCGCGGAGACAGGGACGCCACCGCGGCGTTGCTCGCGGCGTTGCTCGGGTTCTTCGTGGTGACCCTGGATGCGGTCGTGGTCAACGTGACGCTGCCGACGATCCGCGCGGGCCTGGGCGGCGGCGTCACGGGTCTGCAGTGGGTCGTGGACAGCTACACACTGATGTTCGCCGCACTGCTGCTCACATCCGGGTCGCTGTCTGACCGGCTCGGCGCGCGGCGCGCGTTCGGCGCTGGCATGGCCGTGTTCGTTCTCGCCTCGGTGGTGTGCGGCCTCGCCCCGAGCATCAGTCTGCTGATCGCGGCACGGTTCATGCAAGGCGCAGCCGCTGCGGCGATGATGCCCGCCTCGATGGCCCTGATCCGGCAAGCGTTCCCGGACGCGAAAGCCCGCGGGCGTGCCGTCGGGATGTGGGCGATGGGCGGCGCGGTCGCCTCGTCCTCGGGTCCGGTGCTCGGCGGGATACTCAACCTCGTCGACTGGCGGCTCATCTTCTTCATCAACGTCCCGGTCGGCGTGATCGCCTTGCTGCTGTTGGCCCGCATCCGCCCTTCACAGCCGCGGGTCGTGCCCTTCGACCTGATCGGGCAGGTTACCGGCGTGCTGACGATGGCCGGCCTGACCTTCGGCGCCATCGAAGCCGGAGCCCATGGGTTCAGCGACCCGGCCGTGATCGCCGCCTTCATCGTCGCCGCGGCTGCACTGGCCGGGTTCGTCCGCGCCCAACAGGTTGTCGCTCACCCGATGCTGCCGCTGCAGCTGTTCCGCTCCCGCACCGTGGTCATCACGGTGGTCAGCGGGTTCGCGTTCATGGTCGGCTACTATGGCCTGCCGTTCGTGATCAGCCTGCTTCTGCAGCAGCACCGCGGCCTGAACGCGCTGCAGACCGGCGTCGTGTTCCTGCCGATGATGCTGATCGGACTGGTGCTCACCCCATACTCGGCACGCATCAGCGAACGCCTTGGCCGCAAGAGGCTCATCGTCGCCGGCCTGCTGCTGATGACCATCGGGCTGGCGGTCATTGGCCTGCAGCCGGCCACGACGCCACTGTGGCTACTGGCCCTGTTGATGATGCTCGTCGGACTCGGCGGCCCGGCCGTCGCACCGCCGGCCACCGCCGTGCTGCTCGACGCCGTGCCCGAACGACACGCCGGTGTCGCCTCCGGGGTGTTCAACACCAGCCGCCAGGTCGGTGGCGCGCTTGCGGTCGCCGTGTTCGGCGGCCTGCTCGCCCGCCCGGACACGTTCGTGCACGGCGTGCGCACCAGCCTGCTCATCGCCGCCGGCGTGCTCGTCCTGACCACCGTGCTCGCCCTGTTCCTGCCCATCACCAAGGAGCAACCATGACCAGCACCGGCAACAGCACCGGCGACCCGAGTCCCTCGGTCTGGCCGGGCGACATGCTCGATCGGTTCGGCTCTGCCGACGAGATCGAGGTCAGCACCCGATGCGAGGACGGCAGCCTGCGCGGGTTCGTGCCGATCTGGATCGTCACCGTCGACCACGCCCTCTACGTTCGCTCCTACCGCGGACACGCCGGCGCCTGGTACCGGCACGCCACCTCGCGACCGGCCGGCGCGATCCGAACCAACGGCCAGCGGGCCGACGTCACCTTCACCCCGATCGACCCGCGTCAGCGCGGCCTGCACGAAGCGATCGGTCACGCCTACCGGGCTAAGTACGCCCGCTACGGCAACGCCTACCTGCAGCCGATGCTCGCCGAGCAAGCTGTCGCCGCCACCCTGCGGCTGGACCCACCGAACTGATACCCAGCGAGAAAGGAAGCCATGACCGACGAGCAGAGCACCGGCTGGACCGGCGGACAGCGCGCGTTCGGCGACTTCGCGCCCGGAATGGTCCATTACACCGACAAGGTCTTGTTCGACGAGGTGTGGGCGCGCGACGGCCTGTCCAAGCGCGACCGCAGCCTGATCACCGTCGCCGCCCTCACCGCGATGGGCAAAGCCGACCAGCTCAGCTTCCACCTCGACTACGCGCGCCGGAACGGCGTCACCGAGACCGAGCTGAAAGAAGCGATCACCCACCTCGCCTTCTACACCGGCTGGCCCAACGGGATGAGCGCCATGACCGTCGCCAAGCAGGTGTTCGACGCATGAGCGGGCCTGTGGCTTCGACCCCCCCGACCTGTGACCCGGTCTATGACTTCTCCGGTCAGGTCGCGTTCGTCACCGGCGCCAGCTCCGGCATGGGGCTGGCGACCGCCCGCGCGTTCGCCGAAGCCGGCGCGGCCGTGACGCTGGCCGACATCAGCGACGACGCGCTGCACACCGCGGAACGCGAGTTGGTTGGCGCCGGGCACCGGGTGCTGGCTGTGCGGTGTGACGTGGCCGACGAGGAGCAGGTCGCGGCCGCGGTCGCCAAGACCATCGAAACGTTCGGCAGCCTCGATCTGGCCTACAACAACGCCGGCATCCAGTCCCCGATGACCGACGCCGCAGACGAGACCGCCGAGGTCTTCGACCGCGTGAACGGCATCAACCTGCGCGGCATCTGGGCCAGTATGAAACACGAGCTCGCCCAGATGCGCAGCCAAGGATCGGGCGCGATCGTCAACTGCTCCTCACTCGGCGGCCTGGTCGGACTCCCGGGCCGGGCCGCCTACCACGCCTCCAAGCACGGGGTCATCGGACTGACCCGCAGCGCCGCGCTGGAGTACGCGCCCCGCGGTATCCGGATCAACGCGATCTGTCCGGGCACCATCGAAACCCCGATGGTCACCGCGATGATCGACTCCGGTGACCTCGACCGCGATGAGGCCGCCGCCAACCAGCCCATCGGGCGGCTGGGCAGCGCGGAGGAGATGGCCGCGGCGGTGCTCTGGCTGTGCAGTCCCGGCGCCAGCTTCGTCGTGGGCGTCGCGCTACCGGTCGACGGTGGCTACACCGCCCGCTGACCCAACAATTCGCCAAATGCACAAGAGGAAGGAGCTTCTGCCGTACGACCGAACAGATCGACGAGCTTGGTGGCAGCCGCAGCATTCGGCCTGACCTGGTTGATAGCGGCATCCCACTCGGAAGGAAGGCACGCCATGCAGATGACACTCACCATCGCCGGAGGCCCGTCCGATGGGCGTCGAGCCAGCGCCACGCTCGCCGACACCCCCACCGCGCGTGACTTTGCCTCGCAGCTGCCTCTGACGCTCGACATGCACGACCTGCTCGGCCGCGAGAAACCGGGCATGCTGCCCCGGCCCCTGCACCCCACCGGCGAGGGACAAGCCACCTACGAGGCCGGCGACCTGGGCTACTGGTCACCGAACCACGACCTGGCCATCTTCTACCGCCACGACGGCCAGAGCATCCCCGATCCCGGGATCGTGCACCTCGGCCGCATCCAGACCGGCCTCGACGCCATCGCCGACGCCGGTGAGAGCTTCCGTCTCACCATCACCCGGGCCTAGTCACCCACCCGAAACCACGATCTATCCACCTTCAGAGAGGAGCCACGTTATGCGCGGCGCGGTCATGCACGGCCCAGGCGACATCCGACTCGATGAGCGGCCCCATCCGAGGATCGAGCACCCCACCGATGCGGTCATCCGCCTGTCCGCCACCTGCGTGTGCGGGTCCGACCTGTGGTCCTACCGCGGCATCGAAACGGTGGAAGGGCCGGCCCCGATGGGCCACGAGTACGTCGGGATCGTCGAAGAGGTCGGCTCCGAGGTCACCACGATCAAGCCCGGCCAGTTCGTCGTCGGTTCGTTCTTCGCCTCCGACAACACCTGCGACATCTGCCGGGCCGGCTACCAGTCCCGCTGCGTGCACGCCGAACTGATGGGCGCCATCGGCACCCAGGCGCAGCTGGCGCGGGTGCCGCTGGCCGACGGCACCCTGGTCGCGACGCCGGAGTTGCCGCCGGCCGACCTGATCCCGAGCCTGCTCGCCGCATCCGATGTGTTGGGCACCGGCTGGTTCGCCGCCGTCGCCGCCGAGGCCGGGCCGGGCAAGACGGTCGCCGTCGTCGGTGACGGCGCGGTCGGCCTGCTCGCGGTCCTGGCCGCCCAGCAGCTCGATGCCGAGCGGATCATCGCGTTCTCCCGGCACGAACCGCGGCAGAGGCTGGCTCGCGAGTTCGGCGCCACCGACATCGTCACCGAACGCGGCGACGATGGCGTCGCCAAGATCAAGGACCTCACCCACGGGCTCGGCGCGCACTCGGTGATCGAGGCCGTCGGCACCCAGGAATCGATGATGCAGGCCATCCGCTCCACCCGACCCGGCGGGCACGTCGGCTACGTCGGCGTCTCCCACAACGTGGAGCTGCCGGGCGAGGAGATGTTCTTCTCCGCCATTCACCTGCACGGTGGCCCCGCCCCGGTCCGCCGGTTCCTGCCCGAGCTGATCGACCTGATCTGGCGGCGCGAGATCGACCCCGGCCAGGTCTTCGACCTCACCCTGCCACTCGACCAAGTCGCCGAAGGCTACAAGGCCATGGACGAACGCCGCGCCATCAAGACGCTCCTGACCACCTGAACCAGACCTGCTCCACGCCGGCACACGACGCAGCTCGACATCCTGATGGCCAGCTTCATCTCCACGAAAGGAAGCAAGAGACATGACACAGAACAGCCAGCAACAGTTCGCGGGCAAAGTCGCCTTCGTGACGGGAGCCGGCGCCGGTATTGGCCAGGCCACGGCACTCGCCTTCGCCGCCGAAGGAGCCAGCGTGGCCGTCGCCGGGATTCCGGCGGACGATATTCGTGAGACCGCGCAGCTGATCGAGCAGCGCGGCGGACAGGCCCTGGCCGTCGACTGCGACGTCACCCGCGCCGACAACGTCACCGCCGCCCTGCAGAAGACCATCGACCGATACGGCCGCCTCGACATCGCCTTCAACAACGCCGGCATCGAGCAATCCCGCACCGCGCTCGCCGAGCTGAGCATCGAGGAATGGAATCTGATCATCGAAACCGACCTCACCGGCGTGTTCTTGTGCATGAAGTACGAGATCCCGTTGATGCTCGCTTCTGGCGGCGGCGCCATCGTGAACACGTCCTCCGGCGCCGGAGTCCACGCCTTCGGACACGGTGCCGCCTACGCCGCAGCCAAATGGGGCGTGGTCGGCCTGACCAAAGACGCGGCACTCGACTATGCGGCGTCGAACATCCGGGTCAACGCGGTCTGTCCCGGCATCATCGACACTCCGATGATGGGCCGATTCACCGGCGGAACCGACGACGGCCGGGCCGCCGTGATGGCCCAGGAGCCCATCGGCTGGATGGGCCGTCCCGAAGAAATCGCCTCCGCGGTGCTGTGGCTGTGCTCGGACCTCGGCGGCTTCACCATCGGCCACGCTCTCGTCGTCGACGGCGGCCAGACCGTCGGCAAGTAGCATCCCTCAGGCCCGGTAGGCGTGGCCGATCGCCTTGCGGCACCGTGACGATCACGCCGCACCGCAGGCGTCCGGTTGGCCGCGCCCACAACTCGCAGGCCCCGACTGGGCCGATCGCTGCAACTTTATGCACTGCCGGAGCACCCTAGGCTCGTCCGGATTTGCCGCATATCGCGCGCCAGGTCCAACCTGATGTAGTCGTCTCCGCGGCTGGGCGCCGCATCGACGAGCACCTCAGGCAGTGGCCCCCGCAGGCCTCAAGCGATCCAGTCATACCGGACCGTTCTGAGGTTGACCCGGAGGCTACGTCGACCGATACATCACACTGAGTGACCGGGAAGGCCAGAGAGAACGCTCACCGAGCCGCCGTTCGGTACGCCGCGGATGATGACTGTCCGGCTGGTTGCGGACATCCAGAACCGGCTGTTCTGGCGCGTCGGCACTCGTCGGGCTTCTGAGTGCTGCGTTCCCTCTGGCGGGTGACACCAGGCATCCCGAGATGGGCAGCGATGTGCCGGCTGAGCAGCGCCTGCAGGGCTTGAGCCTTTGTGTTGCTGCGGACAGGGTGGTCTTGGTCGCAGCGGCTTCCTCGAGCCAGCAGAAGGGGCAGGTGTTGGGGTCGAACCAACGTAGGGTCAGCCGGCGGTTTTACAGGCCGGCGGCCAAAGCTCTCTGGCCTGCGCAGAGCCTAGGCGCAGCACCATCTGGGCACGTATTGGCCTGATCATGCTCCATGTGACCCAGAGGAGGTTCCCTCTCAGCGGGTCCTGGTTCAACTTGGGCCGTCAAGCCCAATGAGATACCCATGCCGTGAGTGACCGTGGCTGCTGGCTCTTGTCGCGCGTGCTGACGGGCGCGTAGCAGGCACACGTTATGCCTTACCAGCGGCCCGGCCGTGTGCGATCGGAAAGGCGGATGCCGTCCAGTTCGGTCCCGGCCGGTACCTCGCCGGGTGGGTACCTGCGTAAGTGAGGTGGCTTGAGGGGCGGTAGCTGCGCCGCTCCTTGCTGGCCGGTGAACGGCTAGATTGCACCTGGCGTACCCGTGAGATTTACCGGATTATGACCTGACCGGTGCGTACCAGATGTGGTGGAGGCTGCCGTGCCTGACCCTGATGTCCAGCCAGCGGTGTCCGGCCGGAAGATTGCTGGCGTGCTGAGCGCAGAGGGCCAGCTGCGCCTGGTGGTCCGCGCGTTCGCGGCTGCTCCGGTGGGTGCCGGCACTCCTCAGTTGCTGATCTCGCAGGCCGTGGCGGCCGCCGGCTCTAGTGGTGGTGTGGTCTGCGGAGTGCGGGGCGACCGGGTCGTGATCTTGGCCAGCGAGGGCTGCACGCCAGGCCAGCGGCCGACGTGCGGGCCGCTCATCATGGGGGATCTGTCGTTGCCGCTGACCTATGCGGCGACCACCGAACAGCCCGTCTGGCTGGTGTCGCCGGCCGATGCGGTCGATCGGTTCCCGCGCATCGGCGGGCTCGTGCCGGGGAGCGAGCGGGCTTACGCGGCGTTGCCGCTGAGAGCCAGCGGTCGGTCGCTCGGGGTCTTGGGGGTCAGTTTCGCCGAGCGGCATGAGTTCGCCGAGGCGGATCGCGACTTCCTGCTCGCGCTGGCCGACATCTGCGCGATCTGCCTGCAGCAGTGGGGCGAGTCCGGCGCATCGGGCGGGCGGGCGGCATCGACGGTCCAGTTCGGCCAGTTGGTGCAGGCTCTGTCCCGGGCAGGAACCGCGGATGAGGTGGCGCGGGTGGTCGCGGAGGCGGGAGCTATGGCGGCGGGTGCAGAGTTTGCCAACATCGCCGTGGCGAACCTCGGTGCAGGACGACCGGCCACCGCGAACCTGTATCACGCATCGAGCCTGGTCGAGGACGTTGCACAGCGATACATGGTGATCCCGCTCGGTGACTCTACCCCGCTGGGGACCGTCTTGAGATCGGGGGGTGAAGTCTGGCTGCGGTCCCTGTCCGACATCGGGACGCGCTACCCGTCCCTGCTTGAGGACACCGTCGCGTCCGGGCTGGCTTCGACGGCGTCCCTTGCCCTGTATGGCCGGGGGGGCCGTGTGATTGGCGCGATGGGCGTGGCCTGGGCGCGGGCCCAGGCTTTCACCGATGCGCAGAAGGACGAGGTCCGAGTTGTGGCCCGGCTCGCCGCGGACGCTCTGGGGCGTGCGCAGATGCTGGGGGCGGAGCGAGCGGCACGTGAGCGCACCGAGCGGCTGCTACAGACAATGACGGCACTGGTGGCCTCGGCGTCATTGGCCGAGGTGACTGCTGCTGTCTTCCAGCACGGACTGCCGCCTTTCGGCGCGTCGGCGGCCCGGCTGGCCCTGATCGATCAGCAGCAGCCCGAGTTGCTGGTGACGCTGAACGCGGTCGGCTTCCCAGGGGCGGTTGTCGCCGGATTGGATGAGCTGCCGGTCTCGGTGCCCTCCCCATCGCGGGAGGCGGCCGCGACGTCCGCCGCCGTCTACCTGCCAACCCCCGAGGACCTGGCGGCAAAATACCCGGATGCCTATAAGGTGCTCATGCGCTCCGGCCACCAGGCCTGGGTCGCTCTGCCGCTGCGCAGCAGCGGGCGCACGCTGGGCGTCTTGACGCTCGCCTTCCCTGAGCCGCACCCAGTCGACGATGGTCCTGATCAGATCAGTCTCGCCGCGCTGGGATCGGCCGTCGCCGACGCACTCAGCCGCGCGATCCAGCACGACACCGACCGTGACCTGGTTATGTCGGTGCAGCGCAGCCTGCTTCCCGCGACCTTGCCCGAACACCCGAAGGTGCGCCTGGGCGCCCGTTATCTGCCTGCGGAGGCCCGCTACGGCATCGGCGGTGACTGGTACGACGCTGTGCTGCTGCCCGGCGGCCGGATCCTGCTCCTGGTGGGCGATGTCGCCGGTCACGGGCTTAAAGCCGCGATCACCATGGGGCAGATGCGAACCGCCGCCCGCGCGCTCGCCCCGACCCACGGACCCGCGGCCCTGCTCGATGCGCTGGATCAGTTCGCGGGCACCGGGCCGGACGAACTGTCCGCGACTGCCGCCGTCGCTGTTATCGACCCCGCCGAAAGAACACTCCGGTATTGCCTCGGCGGACATCCGCCCCTGCTACTACGCGACCCCGGCGGGACCCTCGCCATGCTCGGCGAGGCGAGAGGGCCGCTCATCGGCTTCGGCACCGGAGACCGCCCAGAGCAGGTGGTCACCTTCCTCCCCGGCAGCTGCCTCGTGCTGTTCACTGACGGGCTCGTGGAGCGACGCGGCGAGACAATCGACGCCGGGTTCGCCCGGCTCGGCACGGCGTTCGCGGCGGCGGCCACGCTTGATCCAGCCAGCCTGTGCGATGCTCTCATCGAGCAATCACTTCCGCGCACCGACCGTAACGATGACACGGCTATCCTCTGCGCGTTCCTGGCCTAACGTTTCATGCCCTTGCGCGGGCCGGAAGAGTACGAGCATGGTTACCGCCCGCTCGGACACGACCGGCACGCCGCTTCCGGACGATCTCTGACGGCCGCTGACCGGCGCTCCGACCTGCGCCGCAACGACAAGAGCGGACGACGGGAACGGAACCCGCATGACCAGCTTGGAAGGTACCGCAACGGGCGGTCATGGCCACCTGCGGGCGGCTGCCGGCCTTGCCTGGATCGCGGGGGCACCGGGGTCCGGCTTTGCCTATGGCAATCCTGCGGGTGTGCCGCATGCCCTGGTGACTCACCCGGCCAGCACGCCAAAGCGCACTACGAAGAAACCGGCCATCCGTCGTCATCCTGCTCCACCACCCGCACCCAGATGATGCTACGTCCACCGGCGCACCATCTGACGGTCTGAACGCCGCGAATCCGCAGTCCTGATCTCGTCCGGGCCCAGCTCCTTCGCGCCGAATGGGTGATCTGAGCGCGCTGATACCCCGACCGGCCGATTCCGAATCCACACAAACTCGGCGATAGGGAAGTGCTGAGACGTTACTTCATCTTACGTTCCGTGATCGCCCCTTCTTTTGAGGAAGGCAAGCGCCGCCGCCGTCTGACGCCGCGCGGGGAGACGTCGCATCTCCTGCGAGCGAAGCCCGTGAGCCCGGCGGCCCCCGGTTGGTTAGGCAGGGTTCGGTCCTGCCTGCCGGTCCAGCCAGCCGTGCGGCGACGCCGCGGTGCGCAAGAACCAATGTCCTGATCGCCTTGGGACGGCCGGGATGCGGTGCCCGTCTTGCGCTACGACTGGTTACCTGGGCTATTAACTGCGGGAATAGTTGCCCTTGAGGATTGACAGCAAGTTGTGCAGTAGGCTTCGGGGCCGAGTTCCTCGATCAGGCCGACATTGGCCCTAACCCAGTCGTCTTCGCTGATGAGCGGCTCATGAGGCAACGCGAGCCCTTCATCGAAGTTGATCGCATAAAACGGGTTGGCCACCATGGCGGCGACGTCGCCGGGAGCCCAGTCCTCGTGATCGGCCATGCCGCCACCGTAGCCCCTGGCCATGACCGAAGATGCAAATCCAGACCGGTCAGTTCAAAGCCCTGCTGACGGACCCCGGTCATGGCTGGTTTTGCCGAACGCCGCGGCCAAGCCGGCATCGAGCGTCCGCACGCGCTTGGCCGCGGCCCGCGCACAAGTTGTAGATCGCCTCGATCACGTCATGGCAGCCGCGGCCTAGCCGGATCCAACCCGTACGATCTGGCTTCGAACCGGGCATCCCGCTCCGGTTCCAGCGTGTGGCGGACCTGCCGCTGGTGGCAGCGGTCCATCAGGACGGGAATGCCGAGCCGGCCGGGACTGCGAATGGCTGGCATGCTGTCATCGGCGCGGGCCGTGCCAGATCGCGGCAAAGCGCCCTTGAGCGGCGTCGAGCTGGCGGGCGATCATGTCCTTAACATCGGCCTCCAGCGGGGTATCCGGGCGCAGGATCAGCTCGCGCAAAGCCGGTACCAGCGGGCCGTATTTGCCGGCGAGCTTGGGGAGCTTCGGCCCGGTGAGGTGGATGATGCCGACGGCATTATCAGTGAAGTCCGAGGCCTTGATCACCCGTGCCCACGGGCTGGCCGCCAGGCTGGCCAGGACGTGCTCGCGGTACTGCTCGTGCTCGTCGCGGCCGGGTTCCCATTCGGGGTTGGTGACTGCGGCGGCCAGCTCGGCGCTGCGGGCGCCGAACTGCCCGGCCAGCACGGCCAGGGCGGCCGCCCGCCCGCCGGGGGCGATGCTGGCGGCGTGGTCCTCGACGGCGTCGTGCAGCAGCGCAGCGCAGGCCACGTCCGGGTCGCTGACGCGGTAATGGGACAGGATGCGGATCGTGACCCGCAGCAGGTGGCTTGCGTAGGGTTCGCGCTGCCGCCGGTCGGCGGCGTGCAGCCGGGACGTCAGCGCCAGCGCGTCCGTGGCCCGGCCCTGGTCCGCCGGGGAGAACCGGGCGATCTCCATCAGCAGCCGTTCCCGTAGCCCCGCCTCGCCGTGCACGGAGGTAATCGCGTGCAGCGGCATCACGGCCAGCAGCCTCCGTTCCGCCGTGGCCAGCCCGGGCCCCGCGTCCGGCATCGGCTCTGCGGTCTTCTCGGTCATGATCGCCTCTGTCCTTTAGTCGGGTGCGCCTGGTCTGCGGCTTGCAGCGGCTTGTCAGGAAACGTGGGCCGGACGGCCATGGTCATGCAGGCATCGCGGAACACGGACTCCGCCTCACGGAGGCGGCGGGCTGGCTTACTCAAGCTCGATCTCCCTGTTGCTGACCAGCTCAGGCGCGCGGAGTGCTCCGGCGGGCCCGGGCAAGACGGGTACGGCGTCGCGTTCGATTGCGGCGTGATATTCGTGTTCGACGGCGCGCAGGCGGGTGGCTATGCGGGTTTCATGGTCGGTAATGGCCTGGCGGTTGCGTCTGCCGTAAGAGCCTTCGGGCAGTTCCTGGCCGTAGAGCGCGATTTCGCGGAGGTGGGCCTCGCGCTCCTGGGCGTGGGCGGCGATGGCGTAGATGGCGATGTTCGCGGTGGCGGTGTCCAGGACAAAGGTGACGGTCCGGTTCTGCGGGTCGTGGCGGCCCAGGACGGTGGGTAGTGATGCGTCGTTGTCCGGCGTGGCCTGCTGTGAACGGCGGCCGGTGCGGTGCTTGTTCCGGTCGTCGGCGTCGGCGAGCATGAGGTCGGCGTGATCCATCTGGTGGCAGGCGGCACCGAAGTTATCCGCGACCGGGCCGAGGTCGGTGCCGCGGGCGATGCAGTACTGCATGAGCTGGGCGGTCTGGGCCTGGTCGGCGTAGTTACCGGAGCGGGCGCGGATGCGGAGCTGGGTCTTGAGCTCGCGCTGGATGGCTCCGGTGTTGATGAAGCGGGTCAGGTTCTGTGCGAAGGATGGTTCCTGCGGCCGGGCTGCCAGCCAGATCGCCAGCCGCCGCGCCGTGACATGGTCCACTGGGCCACGGCGCGCGTTAGCTGCAGCGACTCCATTGAGGTCGTTCCAACCTGAAGTTGCTGGTCAGGGTACTGGTATGAACCGAATCGAGGGTACTCGTGCTGATGGGAGCGGCTGAGCGTAGCTGCTGATCATTTGACGTGTTTAGGCCTGTCCCGGCGTGTCGAGCCAGGTTCGGCGGACCCTGCCGGTTATCGTCTGTGTCCATCCCTGTTCGTACGGTAATGAACCTCAGGGGCCGGATGGAGCTGACGGAACGGATCACCAGCCGGGTGGCCGAGCTGACCGGTGAGGTCGAACTGCTGCGCAAGCAGCTCGACGACGCCGAGCACGAGCTGGAACGGCTGGTGATAGCCGGGCAGGTCATCACCCAGCTGACAGCCGGTGACGCGGCCGCCGCCGGCGAGCCGGGCACCGCCGGGCCGGCGCAGCGGGGTTTCGGGCTGCTGGTGCCCCCGCGCAGCCAGGCATCCGGCCCGGCGACCTGCCCGGTGACTACCGGTCGCTGCTGGATGCGGTCGCCGCAGCCGCGGCCCAGACCGGCGGCCCGGTGACCTGCGTGATGGCTGCCCAGCGGGCGGCCTCGACGTGACCGGCCGCCACAGCGAGAACATCCGCGCCAAGCTCAAGCGGCTCGAAGACCGCGGCTGGCTGCGCCGCACCGCGGCCGGGAAGTTCGCCATCGCGCCCTGACCCGCCAGATGCACGGGTCCTGCCTGCCGGGATGCCCCGGCGGGCCGTTAGGCGCTTGTGATAACAACCATCGAGCCCGCCGAGGGCACCTCGCTTGCCTGCCAGTGCGCACTGCCGCTGTCGCGTCAGACGCTCACCTCCTCGCCGACCTGCTGCGCGCCCGCCTGAAGAAGATCGGCTCCCGGTGGCGCAAGCTGCCGCCCGGCAAGATCGCGCTGATCGTGCTGGCCACGCTGCGCCACGACCACCGCCTGGCCGACCTGGCCGGCGGCAACGGCGTCTCCGCGTCCACTATCAGCCGCTGGACCTGGGAGATCATCAGGCTGCTCGCCGCCCGCGCGCCCCGCCTGGACCGCCCCTCGCCGCGGTCAGCAGGCAAGGCGGAGAAGCGGTGCTGCTGGACGGCACCTGATCCCCACCCGCCGCCGAGGCGGCACCGCCAACCGCAAGAACTACAACGGCAAGCACAAGAAACACGGACTGCTGTTCCTCGCGCTCACCGACCAGGCGGGCAACCTGATCTGGATCTCCCCAGCTCACCGCGGCGCCGCCAGCGAGATCACCGCCGCCCGCCACGACCACATCGCCGCCCGGCTGCGCGACGCCGGGCTCGGCGCCCTCGCCGATCTCGGCTTCACCGGCCTGGACCCCGACCCCGGCGACCCGGTCATCATCACCGGCTACAAGGCCACCCGGACCCGCAAGACCACCCCCGCCCAGCGCCAGGCCAACCAGGCCCTGTACGCTGCCCGCGCGCCCGTCGAGCACGGCTTCAGCGACCTCAAGAACTGGCGGGTACTCACCCGGCTACGCCTCGACCCCGGCAAAGCCACCACCTTGCTACGCGCCCTGCTCGTCCTGACCCGCCAGCACGCCACCCGCTGACAGATGATCATGAACTATGCCCACCGGCACCCACCAGGGCGAGCACCACCAACCCCGCCCACACCAGCCCCGCTGACCAGCCAATTCAGGTTGGAACGATCTCACTGCAGTGAATCGTCGACCGGGCCTGCCGAAATTCCGCGTACGGTGGAACTGGGTGACCAGATGGTCTCTGGCGACCTGCTGGCACGATGCATAGCCGGCCGTCGTGTGGCTGGCAACGAGTTCTTTGTTGACGGTACGTGAAGACTGGCTCCTGAGGGGGCGGTGGTCATGGCAGGCCCGCTGCTCGAGACCAAGCTCCACGTCCCCAGGTGGCGACGGGGTCTGGTGGCGCGCCCGAGACTGAGCGAGCGCCTGAGCCGCGGGGCGGAATCGGTATTGTCGCTCGTCTCAGCTCCGGCTGGGTTCGGTAAGACGACGCTGCTGGCGGAGTGGCTGGCAGCCGCTCCAGCCGATGAACGGTCCGTGGCGTGGCTTTCGCTTGACCAGCGCGACAACGATCCCGCGGTGTTCTGGACGTACCTTGTCGCCGCGCTGAAGAGGGGGGCGACCGGAGTTGATGCTAGTGCGCTCTCGCTCTTGCAGCCGCCCGAGCCGCCGGGCGAGGCGGGCCTTATCACTTTGCTTAACGACCTCGACGCCGTTTCGAACGATGTCGTGCTGGTGCTCGACGACTACCATGTCATCGACGCGCGCGACGTGCAGGACGGGATGGCCTTCCTGCTGGAGCACCTACCTCCGCAGATACACGTGGTGATCGGCAGCCGCACCGATCCGGCGTTGCCGCTGGCGCGGTTGCGAGGGCGTGGCGAGCTCGCCGAGATACGCGCCGCCGATCTGCGCTTCACGCCGGGCGAGGCCGCGGCGTACCTCAACGGGGTAATGGGATTGGCGTTGACGGCAGCCGATGTCGCAGCGTTGGAGGGGCGCACCGAGGGGTGGATCGCCGCACTGCAGCTGGCGGCGCTCTCGATGCAGGGGCGACAGGTATCCGTCAGGGATCCCAAGCCCCAGCGGCGGAGATGGTGGTAGTCGACGACGCGGAATTTCTCCGCCTGCCGGCGGAGATCGAGTTGTACCGTGCCGCTCAGGCCCTGGTTCGGGGCGATGGGCCAGGCACGGTGCGGCACTCCCGGCGGGCGCTCGAGCTTTCGCCTGCTGACGAGCACCTCGGCCGTGCTTCGGCGGCGGCACTTGTGGGGCTCGCGTCCTGGGCGAGCGGGGACCTCGAGGCCGGGTACTCGGGGTATGCCGAGTGCATGGCGGGACTGCGGCGGGCCGGGCACATCGCCGACACCTTCGGGTGCGCGATCGCGCTGGCGGATATCCGGCGTACGCAGGGCCGTCTCGGCGAGGCTATGCGCACCTACGAGCAGGCATTGCAGTGTGCATCCCAGCAGGGCGGGCCGGTTCTGCGGGGAACGGCAGACATGTACGTGGGGATGAGCGAGGTCCACCGCGAGCGCGGCGATTTGCGTGCCGCCACGCAGCATTTGCTGCGGAGCCAGGAGCTGGGTGAGCACATCGGGTTGCCGCAGAACCGGTATCGCTGGCGGGTCGCGATGGCGCGTATACGGGAGGCTGAAGGAGATCTGGGCGGTGCACTGGACCTGCTCAACGAGGCGGAGCGCCTGTATGTGGGTGATTTCTTCCCCAACGTGCGGCCGGTCCCGGCGTTGAGGGCACGCGTGCGGGTCGCGCGGGGCGAGTTGGGTGAAGCGCTCGGCTGGGCACGTGAGCGAGGTCTATCCGTCGAGAATGACCTCAGCTACCTGCGCGAGTTTGAGCACATCACCCTGGCCAGGGTGCTCTTGGCCGGGTCCGCGGCGCAGCGTGCAGAGTGTTCCATTCACGAGGCGACCCGGCTTGGAGCGCCTCCTGGGAGCGGCGGAAGAAGGGCAGAGGGCGGGAAGCGTCATCGAGATCCTGGTGCTGCAGGCGCTGGTCCACCATGAGCGAGACGACGTACCCGCTGCGCTGGTATCGCTGCAACGCGCGGTGACGCTGGCTGAGCCGGAGGACTACGTCCGGATCTTCGCCGATGAGGGGCCGCCTATGGCCTCCCTGCTCAGAGCATTCGCGAAACAGGGGGCGGTCGCGAAACAGGCGATCACCCAGAACTACGTCCGCCGGCTGCTGGCCGCCGTTAACAAGACCGGGGACAGCAGGCCCGCCCGTCAGGGCTTGATCGAGCCGCTGAGCGAACGTGAGCTGGACGTGCTCCGGCTGCTCGGAACCGACCTGGGCGGCCCGGAGATCGCTCGCGAGCTCATAGTGTCGCTGAACACTGTGCGGACGCACACCCAGAACATCTACGCCAAGCTCGGCGTGAACAATCGCCGGGCAGCGGTCCGCCGGGCCGCGGAACTCGGCCTGTCGCGAACCGGCGACCGCTAACCCCGGCGCATCGTCGTTCGCGACCCGTAGGCACGGGACTGCGGTGTTGGTAGGTGCGGGTGCTCATCGGACCCGCTTCACGGGCAAGATGGTGACGGCTCCGACGATGGCGCAGACCCCGGCCACCCCGTACAGCACGCCGTAGCTGCCGCCGCCGATCGCCAGGATGGCCGGCGCGATCCCCGGCGCGATGGAGAACGGAAGAGCGCCGGCCATGTTGAACACGCCGAGATCCTTGGCGGCGCTGTCCTTGTCCGGTAGCACGTCGACAACGAGCGCGAGATCGACGGCCACGTAGATGCCGAAGCCGAGTCCGCCGATGGCCATGCCGACGAGAAAACCGTTGAAGTTGCTGGCGATGGCGATCACGAACATCGCCGCGCCGTATGCGACCGACGCGGTGAGCACGAAGATTTTCCGCCGGCCCGTCCGGTCGGAAAGTTTGCCACCGATGAGGGAAGCGGCGACGACGACGACGGACTGGACGAGTGTGCCCAGGAATATCTGCTGCGGTACATCGGCCTTGGCGCTGCCGATCTTGTCCAGCAGGTAGTAGGCCTGATAGGTAACCAGGAAGGCGTAGGCCAGAACGAACAGGAAACGGCTGACGAAAGCCCAGGCAAAGTCCGGGTTCTTCCGCGGATTGACATAAAATGTGCTGGCGAATTCCCGCAGTGACCAGGTGGGCTTGTCCGCCTTGGCCAGCCGGCGGTCTTTCAGCGTGACCGCGAAGAGCAGGATGAAAAACCCGCCGATCGCGCACGGGGCCAGGAACCCGGCGAGCTGGTTGCCGGTGAACAGCTTGACCACGAAGGTGCCGCTCACCGACGCGATAGGCGTACAGACCCCCAGGACACCGGCGACCAGGCCGCGCTGAGCGGCCGGGACCTGGTCGGGCAGCACCGCCACCATGGCAGCGAGCAGTGCGTTGAAGAACAGCTGGGCGAGGCACCATCCGACGAGGACCACCGCGATGCTGGGGGCCAACGCGACCACGAGGATGCCGAGAGAACCGCCCACCAGGCCGATGACCATCCACGGCCGCCGCATGCCCAGCCGCGACGAGGTGCGGTCGCTCATCTTGCCGAAGAACGGATTGCCGAACATGGCCAGCAGGGCGCCGATCCCGGCGACAAGCGCCAGGCTGTCCGGCGCTCGTCCGATCCCCACCAGCGAGTTGACCTTCAATGCCAAGGTGACCAGCAGGGGCGCGATGAACACCAGGGAGGTGCTGATGTACGCCAGCGTGTACAGCGCGATGAAACCCCATCCGACCCGGTGCGCTGCGGGCGACTCAGCCTCCAGCGCAGCCTCGGCTGCGGTCCGGTACTTCAATCCGTCCAGCCCGGCGGTGGGAGGCAGCCGCGGGCGGCCAGCAGGGGTGCTATCCCCGGGACCGGAAACTTCGGGCATTGCGCTCTCCTCAGGCGGCATGGAGCCAGGCGACTAACACACCGCCACCTGCCGGCGATGGCCCAGCCCGAGAGCCGGGGCGAACGGCCAGATCACCACATCAATCACCACACGTGGTGATGCGTGCTCATCACATTCCCTTCTACCTTTCCATCAACCAGCACATCCGGAACGCCGGCTGAGATCCATCCAGCCAAGCGATAGCCGAAAAGAGGGGCAATGAGCGAAATAGCGACCGGCCCTCATCACAACCCGGGGCGGTACGAAATCCGCCTTAGGGGGCACCTCGATTCCCGGTGGGCCGCCTGGTTTGACGGACTGAGCCTCACCAACGAGAGCGACGGCACCACCATCATCTATGGCCCGGTAGCCGACCAGGCCGCGCTGCATGGCTTGCTCCAGAAAGTGCGCGACCTAGGCCTGCCACTGGTCTCGGTCACTCAGGTCCAACCCGACCAGCCCAATGCCCCCGTCAGCGAGCCCTGATAACTCATCAATCCCACAAGGGAGACCGATATGGCCACCACCGTCCGAACCCAAGCAACGAAATCGCAGGCGAAAGGAATCCCAATGAGCTCGACAAGGAAGACCGCGCTCGTCGCGGGCGTCTTCTACTTGATCACCTTCATCTCGATCCCCACCCTCGCCCTCTACGGCCCGGTGAAGAACCACCGGGACTGGATCTTGTCCTCCGGCTCCCATACGGGCCTGCTCGTGGGCGGCCTCCTCGAGGTGATCGTCGCCCTGGCCAGCATCGGCACCGCTGTCACGCTGTACCCGGTAGTCAAGCGGCAGAACGAAGGCATGGCGCTTGGATTTGTCACCTCTCGGCTCCTTGAAGCCGCCATGATCTTCACCGGCGTCCTCAGCCTGTTCTCGCTGGTGACCTTGCGGCAGGACCTGGGCGGAGCGGCCGGAGCAAATGCGGCCGCGCTCGTCGCCACCGCCGCGTCGCACGTCGCGGTCTACAACTGGACGATGCTGCTCGGGCAGACCCTCATGCCGTGCATCAACGCGCTGCTGCTGGGCTCCTTGATGTACCGGTCCCGGCTCGTGCCACGCATCATTCCCGTGCTAGGACTCATCGGAGCTCCCCTGCTCCTCGCCGCCGTGATCGCCACGCTGTTCGGCGGCGACATCGGGCATGTCTCCGCGTTCAGGGCGATCGCGACCTTCCCGGTAGCTGCCTGGGAGCTCTCGCTGGGCGTCTGGCTGGTCGTCAAGGGCTTCAGGCCCTCCCCGATCACCGCTGAAATGGAGGCTGCTAGCAGCCCGCACGCCTACCACGACGTCACCGTCTAACTGTCAAGGACACGGCGGGGCCCGCCAAGGGCCCGGCCGCTGTCCGCGCCGACCGACCAGCACGTTCTGAAAGCACCTCGCTGCCCGAGATGAATGGAAGGCAACAAGATGATCGAAGTAGAGAACCTCAGCAAGCGATACGGCGAGAAACTGGCCGTGGACGGGCTGAGTTTCGTGGTCCAGCCCGGAATCATCGCCGGTTTCCTCGCAGCGCAACGTCATCCTCGCCCAGGTCGGGCTCGAATCGCTCGCCTACGCGCACCTCGTGAGGTCGTCCCGGCAGCTGCGGCCGAATCAGTTCACACACCGCCGGTCAGTCAGCACATCCGGCGCTTCCTGCGCGACGTCGGAATTCCCGTGACTATTCCGCGGACCTTCTACGGCCTGAGACGTGTCAGGGCTAATTCACCGTGGGACGGCCCTGCTGCCGTCGCGTGGCTGCGCAACGACATCGTCCATGCGAACCGTCACCGGGTGGGCGGGCGTCGCTGGAAGGTCTGGTACCAGGGCTGGCGGCTGGCAGTGTGGTACCTCGAGCTCGCTGTGCTCGCAGTTGGCGGGTATGAGGGCCGCTACCGTAACCGCCTCTGTGATGAGGTGGATGTGGCTGCCGTCGCACCAGTCCCGTGGGCAGTGAAGCCTCCGCGGGGACCGCACTATCTGCACAGCAGTGGTACGTGACGCTTTTCTCGCGGTGCGCACGTAGGTGACCACCAGTCGGCTGTTCCGCCTGCCCGTCCGATCGCCGACCGCGGCCGGTCCGGGCCGGACCGGGGACAAAGGGAAGCAGGGCACACGGTGACCGTATGGCCGTAGCACTTGGTGAGGTGCCGCGCCCCGATCATTTTTCATCCTTCCCTCGATCTGAGTGATTCCTCTAGATGGAAGCCTGCGCCCGGCGGCTGAGGCGGCACTGTCGTGGCGCCGAGGCCGGGCCTATGGTGGGCTCATGCAGGTCCGACTGTTCGGCGAGCTCCAAGCGGAGCACGCGGGCGCGCCGGTGCCGGTCCGCGGGGCCAAGCAGCGGGCCCTGCTGGCCCTGCTGGCCCTGCAGCGGGGGCAGCCGATCAGCGCCGACCGGCTGATCGAAGTGCTGTGGGGCGACGGGCAAGCATCCCACCCGGCCAACGCCCTGCAAGCGCAGATCAGGCAACTGCGCCGTACGCTCGGGCCAGCGGCGATCCTCACCACCGGAGCCGGCTATGCCCTTGATGCCGGCCCCGATGAGGTCGACGTGGTCCGTTTCGAGCAGCTGGTGGCGGCAGGACGGCGGCTGGCCGCCGGCGGCGAGATGATGCTAGCCTCAGCTGCCCTGGGGGAGGCCCTCGGCCTGCGGCGCGGCGAGCCGCTGGCCGAATTCACTTATGCGCGCTTTTTTGATGCCGAACGGGCGCGGCTGGACGAGCTAATCCTGGTGGCGATCGAATCCCGGGCCGGAGCCGACCTGGGACTGGGCCGCCACGGCGAGCTCGCCGCCGAACTGGAGGCGCTGTGCCGCGAGCACCCGCTCCGCGAGCGCCTGTGGGAGCTGCTCATCCTGGCCCTGTACCAGAGCGGGCGGCAGGCCGAGGCCCTGCACGCTTACGCCGAAGTCCGCGACCGCCTGGTCGGCGAGCTCGGCATCGACCCCGGCCCCGCGTTGCGGGAACTCCAGGCCCGGATCCTGGCTCAGGACCTGTCCCTGTCCCCGGCTGGCGCTGCGGCCAGCCCGGTTCCGGCGCGGGCGGCCGCGCCGCCCAAGGCGGCTGGCAACCTGAGGGAGCCGCTGAGCAGCTTCGTCGGCCGCGACGCCGAGCTGGAACAGCTCCGCGAGGCGCTCTGCTGCGGCCGGGTCGTCACGCTGACCGGGCCAGGCGGGGCGGGCAAGACCCGCCTGGCGGTGGAGGCGGCCGCCGCGCTGCGCGACGAGCACCGCGACGGCGCCTGGCTCGTCGAGCTGGCCAGCGTCGCCCAAGCCGGCGAGGTGGCGCCCGCCGTGGCGAGCGTACTGGAGGCGTCTGCCCTCGCGGGCCCTCAGCCCACGGGATCGACCACACAGCTCATCGTCCGGCACCTGGCCGGCCGGTCGCTGGTCGTCGTCCTGGACAACTGCGAGCACGTCATCGGCGAGGCGGCCGCGCTGGCCGACACCCTGCTCGGAGCGGTGCCCGGCCTCCGGCTGATCGCTACCAGCCGGGAGCCGCTCGGCATCCCGGGGGAGGTCCTGGTGCCTGTGGGCGGGCTGGCCCCGCCGGCCGCCGCCGAGTTGTTCGCCGATCGCGCCCGGGCCGTGCGGCCCGGCTTCCTGGCCGCCGGCCAGGCCGGCGGCGTCGTCGATGACATCTGCCGCCGGCTCGACGGCCTGCCCCTAGCCGTCGAACTCGCCGCCGCCCGCCTGCGTGCGCTGCCGCTGGCCACCCTGGCCGAACGGCTCGGCGACCGCTTCCGGCTGCTCACCGGGGGTGCCCGCACCGCCCTGCCCCGCCAGCAGACGCTCCGGGCGGTGGTGGACTGGAGCTACGACCTGCTGTTCGAGGACGAGCGCCGCCTGTTCGCCCGGCTGGCCGTGTTCACCGGCGGCTGCGGCCTCACCGCGGCCGAGGCCGTCTGCGCCGATGAGCACCTGCCGGCCGCTGACATCCTCGATGTGCTGAGCCGGCTGGTCGACAAGTCCCTGGTCATCGCCTCCGGCGCCGCCGGTGAGGCCCGGTTCAGCCAGCTCCAGACGCTGTGGCAGTACGGCCGGGAACGGCTCGGCGAATCCGCCGAAGCCGACGCCATGCGCGCCAGGCACGGCGCCTATTACCGGCAGATGGCTGAACAAGCTCACGAGGGCCTGCGCGGCGCCACCGGGCCGATGTGGCGGGATCGCCTCACCGCCGAGCTGGGCAACCTGCGGGCCGCGCTCGACTGGTACGCCGCCGCCGGCGATGCTGATGCTGCGCTGTCGCTGACATCGGGGATGGCCTGGCTGTGGTACATCACTGGTGACTTCGCCGAAGGAGCGCGCTGGCTCGGTGACGCACTGGGCACGAAGGGGCCGTGCCGTCCCGAACTGGGAGCGACCGCCCACGTCTGGCATGGCTTCTACGTCTGCATGTCGTCCAGCCCGGCGGCAGGCATCCTCGAATGTCAGGCGGCCGTCGCCGCGTTGCGGACCGGCGATGACCGAGTCCGCCTGGCGGAGGCGCTGGTGTTTTGCGCGGCGGTGCTGGTACGTGCGCACAAGTTCGGCCGGTCACTCGACGCGCTGGGCCAGGCTCACGATCTGCTGGAACCCTCAGGCCACCGGTGGCTTCTCGCCGGGCACGATATGGTACTCGCCTGGACCCTGATGTCGCTGGGACGGCTGGGAGATGCGGAGGCAGCCGCCCGGTCAAGTGTCGAAGGCTTCGACGCGCAGGGGGAGGTCTGGCTGGTGGTCTCGCCGCTGAGCACCCTGGCCGGCATCGCCGAGGCCCGGGGAGACCGCGATGGTGCCTCGGCGGCCTACGAGTTGCTCCTGGAAAGATGCCGCTCGGCCGGGCAGCGCATCTATGTGCCGGAGAGCCTGGCCCGCCTGGCGGCGTTGCGCACCGGGCAAGGCGACGACGCTGCCGCTGACCGCCTGTACGCTGACGCGATCGCCTGCAGCTTCAACCCATGGCTGTCGGCGGACGCCATGGTCGGCCAGGCGGCGGTCGCCCGCCGCCTCGGTGACCTGCCGCGCGCCCGGGCCCTACTCGACGCCGCGGGCGGTCACTACCGGCAGGTCGAGCTGCCCTCCGGCCAGCCCCGTGTGCTCGCGGGCCTGGCCTGGTGCGCGCTGGCCGCCGGCCACCTGGCAGACGCCGCCGTATCCGCCGCTGACGCCGCCGAGGGTGCCTCGGCCAGCGGGGACCCGGCCGCGCAACTCCTCGCCGATACCGCCGTGGCCGCGGTCAAGGCGGTTGCCAACCCGACCCGTCACCACGTCGACGCCTTCGTCGCCCTCGCCCGGCGGCGCGCCCAGAGTCCGGGATATCGCTCTCTTACCGACGAACCCGATGTGATCGCGCTCGCCGCCCGCCTCACGCTGGCCGCTGGCTGAGCGGCTGACCCCCGATCTCAGTAGGACCTCAGCACCACCTCATGTCATCCGGGCAGCTTAGGCGCCCAACCGCGAACCGGTAGATCACCGGCCCATTCTCCCTCGATCTGCCCGCTGCGCGGGCCGATTCCTCGACAGCAGCGGCGTCGCCACGGCTCCACGTGCGCACTAGGTTGGCCCAACTCGGGGCCACGATGATCACCTGGCCGCTGCCGGGCCCGCGGTTGAGATTCACGGCCGTGCAGTCTCCGCAACCCGGCGCGCGGGCCGCGCATTACCGGCAGCCGCAGCGAGTCAGCGACTCGCGCCTGGCCACCGCGGCATTGCTCCTCGCCGTCGGCGCCAACCCGGCCTCGGCGCCGCCGATGCCGATGCGGATGCCGGGAGGGCAGCGTCCCGGGTCTCCCGCCACCCGATGGCCGGGCTCGCTGTGACCGCTCCGACCATCTCCTTCCTGCGGACCGGATCGCCTCGACCGGGTCTGTAACCGGCTCTGGTTCACTTCCCGCAGGACGGCCTCGCGGCGGGCGGGGTTTCGGCGGTCTGGTCTAGGCACGGCGCAGCACCGCTGCCAGGAAGAGCAGGACAGCGTCGGTGATGATGTCGGGCCGCTGGTACTGGGGTAGTGTCCGGCCTCAGGAACCATGACGACCTGCGCGTGGATGGCCTGCGCGATCCAGGCCGTCTCGGCCGCGTGATCCGGGAAATCGGGGTCCTGGTCGCCTATCACGATCAGGGCGGGCACGGTGATGTCGGCCAGCCGCGCCTCCGCCGCCGCGCGGTTGGTGCGTGTGGTCCGGGAGAATGCCCGCGCGTATCTCGGTCGGCGAGGGCTCGCCACGATTTGGCCGCGGTACTCGCCGAAGTCGGGCGGGCCGACGGCCTGCGTAGCACCAGGGCGGTCAAGACGGCGACGATCAGGCCGGCCGTCAGCGTGGGAGGCTGGTGGTGTGCCGCCTGGCCGAAGGAGTAACGCCCGAAGGAGCCCACGGCGGCGACCAGCGCACAGCCGACGTCGAAGACCCAGGAACGCGGCGGGCGCGTTCCCGGGTTCTCGACCGGTGTCCCAGAAGGACATACTCGTTATCCTCGCAGCCTTTCGGTGTGGTTAGGCGTCGCGGCGACGTAGCTGCCAGGCGGCCAGGGCGGTCAGCACGATCGCGTAGCCGCACAGGCATGCGAAGCCGGTCCACGGGCTCAGCGCATGCGCGTTGCCCAGCGGGCTGCCCCACAGGGCCCCGCCGGCGTTGGAGGGCAGGTAGGGCGCGAAGCCCCTGATGTTCTGCGGCAGGGCCGCCACGGTGACCGGGATGACGAAGAACACCGCGGCGAACACCGACAGGCCGGCCGCGGTCTTGCGGAGCAGGGCGCCCAGGGCCAGGCCGATGATGACGACGACGGTCAGGTACAGCGACGTGCCGGCCACCGTCCGCAGCATGCCCGGAGCGGTCAGCGCGAGCACCGAACCGCCGCGGGAGGACTCGATAGCGGTCCCGGCGAAGAAGTCGGCGAACGCGCACAGCATGGTCACCGGCAGCACCAGGCCCACCAGCGCGATCACCTTGGCCCACAGCACCGGGAGCCGGGCGGGCACCACGGCCAAGGTGGCGCGGATCATCCCGGTGCCGTACTCGCCGCTGAACGCAAGCACGCCGACCACGCCGATCACCAGCGCCGCGAACATGACACCGATCAGGTCCACCGACATTCCGGCGGCGGCGGTATTGCCTGGCGAGACGCGGTAGGGCGTCCCGGATCCTGCGATCAGGGCACCGAGGCCGGTGATCAGCACGGCCGCGGCCAGCGCGCACCACCGGGTGGAGCGCAGCGTGAGCAGCTTGGTCCACTCCGCGCGGATGACGCGGATCTGGGTCACCGGTCCGGCGACGGTCGCCGGGGCCGGGGACGGGGACGGGGTTATTGGGGCGGGGGCCCCCTGAGTCGGCGCGAGTCCTGGCCGGGTGATGGCGGTCATCGGGTTGCTCCGGCGTGGTACTCGATGCTGTCCTTGGTGACTTGCATGAAGGCCTCTTCCAGCGATGCGTGGGTGGGGGTGAGCTCGTACACGGGCAGGTGCGCCCGCCAGGCGGCGGTGCCGATCTGCTCGGCGGTGGTACCGGAGACACGCAGCAGGTCGGTTCCGTCGTTGATGACGGTGATGCCGGGGGCGGCCAGCAACTGGCCCAGCCGCACGGGTTCGGGGGTGCGGACCAGCACGCCGGTCCCGGTGGCCTGGTCGACGAAGTCCTCGACGCTGGCTTCGGTGATGAGCTTGCCGCGGCCCAGCACGACCAGCCGGGTCGCGGTCTGCGCCATCTCGCTCATCAGGTGCGACGACACCAGCACCGTCCGGCCCTCGGCGGCCAGCGACTTGAGCAGCAGCCGGATCCAGAGCACGCCGTCCGGGTCCAGGCCGTTGACCGGCTCGTCCAGCACCACCGTCTGGGGCCGGCCGAGCAGCGCGGCGGCCACGCCGAGGCGCTGGCCCATGCCCAGGGAGAACCCGCCGGCCCGGGTGCCTGACACCTCCGCCAGCCCGGCCAATTCGATCACCTCGTCGACCCGGCGGCGGCTGATGCCGGCCGTCCGGGCCAGTGCCAGCAGGTTGCTGCGGGCGGACAGGCCCGGGTGCACGGACCTGGCGTCCAGCAAGATGCCGAGCTCGGCCATCGGGGCCGGTGCCTTGGGGTAGTGCTTGCCGTTGACGCGGACCGTGCCGTTGTCCGGCCGGTCCAGGCCGGCGATCATCCGCATGGTGGTGGATTTCCCGGCGCCGTTCGGGCCGAGGAAGCCGGTCACCACGCCTGGCTCCACCACGAAGCTCAAGCCGTCGACGGCGGTCTTGTCGCCGTACCGTTTGGTCAGGCCGTCAATCTCGATCATTTCTGATCCTTCCGTCGATGGGCTTGGGTCTTGGACGTAAGCCTGCGTCCGGGCCCTGAGGCGGGACTGCCGAAGCGCTGAGGCGTCGCTGAGGTCGGGACCTCGGCGCCACGGCAGTCCCGCCTCAGGCCCTCGGCGCACTCTGCTTTCAGCACCAAGAGCATCCAGGGACGGAAGAACAATGATCGAGGCACGGCACCTCACCAAGCGCTACAGCAAGGCGGTTGCCGTCGATGATGTCTCCTTCGTCGTCCAACCCGGTCATGTGACCGGCTTCCTCGGCCCCAATGGAGCCGGGAAGCCGGCTAGTCAGGAGCGACACCGTGACCACCTCGTCGGGCACATCCATCCACACGCAGGTCCGGCTCACCGGCGGGTTGCCCGTCCGCTTCGCCCGCCGCGGTGCCCCCGCTCCCGGCGAGCCGGTCCCTTCCCCGGCAAGCACATCAACGGCGGGGAGGACTGCGAGGACCCGGCTGGACGTGGACGACGCATGGTGCGAGGCACTGTTCGCCTCCGCGCTGCAGCGATCGGCCGCTCCGGCCGCCGAAAGCGTGGCCGCGGCGATCAGCCGCGCCGTGCGCCGGTTCGGTACCCGCGGCTGCGTCAGCCGGATGGCACAAGAGTTCGGCGACCACCCCCAGGCGGCCGCCGAACGGATGCGCTGGGTCCGCCAGCTCGCCGCCGAGGCGGCTGCCCCGGCGACCCGCGAGCCCGGGCCCGAGGCCGCCCGCGTGGCGGGATCACCCGCGACAACTGCTGACCAGCGCAACCAGCACGGAAGGAACGAGACACAGTGAGGCAGATACAGGTCCAGCGGCGCCCGCCGCACCGCGCGGACAGCGAACCGCCGCGCGCGGAATACCACGACCCAGCCATCCGCCGGGCCCGGCAGGCCATTGCACGCGCCGCACGGAAGACGCGATAACTGATGACCTACTACGGCGATGAGGCGTTCCCGGCGCTCAGCGATGAGCAGTGGGCGCGGAAAACGCAGTGCAGGCCGATGACATCGCGGCCCCGGAATCGTCACAGCCGGACACGGCGCAATGCAGTCCGGCCGGGCCGGGGGGCATCTGTGACAGCCGCGACCCAGCAGGGGACTAGCCAGGCGAAGGGGGCAAGCTGATGGACAAGGCCATCGTGCTGGCCATCGCGGCCAGCGTGTGCACCGCCACCGCCTCGCTGTGCCAGCGCAAGGGGGCCAGGAGCACCCAGACGGCGGGCTTTGACGCCCGGCTCCTGGTCCGGCTGGCCCGCCAGCCTGCCTGGCTGCTCGGCATCGCCGCCATGATCGGCGGGTTCATCTTCCAGATCACCGCGCTGCGCTACGGCGACCTAGCCCTGGTCCAGCCCATCTTGGCCGCCGAGCTGCTGTTCGTCTTCGGCTACCTGGCCATCGCCGGGTCGCGGCGGGTCACGGGCCGCGACTGGCTGGCCGCGGCGGCCATGTCCGCCGGGCTCGGCGTGTTCCTCCGGCTGGCCGCGCCGTCCGGCGGGCGGCTGCACGCTTCCGGGTCCTCCTGGCTGCTGGCCGGGCTGGTGACCGCCAGCGTCGTGGTCGCGGCCCTGGCCGTGGCGTCCGGCCTGGGCCGCAGGCCCGGCGCGCCTCGGGGCCGCCGCGCCGCCGTGCTCGGCGCGGCCACCGGGATCTCGTGGGGGTTCATGGCCGCGGTCATCAAGGAGCTCAGCTCGCACCTCGGCGGCGGCCCCGGCGCCATCGTTTCAGCGTGGTCGCTGTACGTGCTCCTGGCCGCCGGAGCGGTGACCATGCTGCTGGCCTCGCACGCGCTGGCGGCCGGGCCGCTGGCCGCCTCCCAGCCCGGGTTCACCATCTTGGACCCGCTGACGGCCAGCCTGCTCGGCATGTTCCTGTTCGGCGAGCACATCCGGACCAATGCGGCCGCCCTGGCCGGCGAAGCGCTGGCGCTGGCCGTGATCATCGCCGGCGCCGCGGCCCTCAGCCGCAGCTCCCTAATCGCCGGCGAGAACGCGCCTGCGGCCGGCCAGCATCAGGCCGCCCCAAGCAGCGCCGCCAGTTCGGCCCCGGCCACCCGCCCGACGGCGGATCCGGCGGACCAGCCCGTACCTGGCAGCTGCCAGCCCAGGCGGCCGGCGGCGCTCAGCCCGGACGTGGCGGCCCGGGCCGGCCGGACGCGTCCCGGTCCCGCCCCCGCCGCGGCCGAGCCCGGCAGCCGAAAAGACCTTGATCCCGTGCGGGCTGCGGCCTGACCGCCATGCCGGCCGATCTGCGCGCAGGCATAGTTGCTGAACGAACGTGCGGCGTCATGATCGGCGAAGCTGGCGTACGCGAACTCGGCCAGCGGCTCCGATCTGCGCGCAGCGCATCGCAGCGTGGTGAACGCGAGCGCCGTCTCCCCCTCCTGGGCAGCCGCCGTCCCTTCGCACCAGCTGTCAAAACGGGCGTACGCGAACATCGGACCGATATCGAGGGCATAGCCGCCGCCGGAGGTGAGGATCGCGGTGGCACCGAGGGTCCGGCGCAGCTGGCCGATCTGGGCCTGCAAGGCGTTGACCGGGTTGGCTACCTGCCTGTCACCCCACAGCACGTCGATCAGCAGGTCCGCGCTGACGGGCTCTCCCCGGTGCAGCGCCAGCAGGGCCAGGACCGTCCGCTGCTTGGCGCCCCGGACCGGCACCGGCACGCCCCCTGCTACTGCCTCGAACTCACCGAAGAACCTCACCTGCACACCTTCACCCTACGACCACCGGCCCAGCCCAGCCCCTGAGCAGCCTCCGGCCGCGCTGAGGTCCGGCCTCAGCGCCACGGCAGTCCCACCTCAGGCCCCCGGCGCACTCTGCTTCCAGCACCAAGAGCATCCAGGGTCCGATAACCCGCATCCGCGAAGGAGACCGACGTGACCACCACCGTGCGAATCAAATCCCCCCCATCCCGGTCATTCACCTGGGCACGAATCGCTGCCCTGCTGGTGACCATCGTCCTGTTGACGGGACTTACCTACCTGGGAGTCTCGTCCAGCCCGGAAACGGTCTCGGTCTCGCAGGGGGCGCACGCCGGCCAGCTGACCATGCACCCGTGCACCTATCCCACCGAGAACGGCGCCTACCGCGCCGACTGCGGAACGCTCGTCGTGCCCGAGGACCGGGCAGACCCCCGGTCGCGCCTGATCGCGCTGCCGGTGACCCGGATCCTGGCTCGCTCATCCCACCCGCTGGCGCCAATCTTCCACCTCAACGGCGGCCCGGGCATAACCAACATGACGTTCCCCCAAGCGAGCCGCCTGGCCGCCCAGCACGATGTCGTCATGGTCGGCTACCGCGGCGTCGACGGCTCTTCGGTGCTGAACTGTCCCGAGGTGACGGCGGCGCTGGAGAACTCCGCGGACTTCCTCGGCAAAGCGTCGCTGAGCGCGTACTCCCAGGCCTTCGCCTCGTGCGCGCAGCGGCTTGAGCGATCCGGCGTTGACCTCGCCGGCTACACGCTGGAGGAGCAGGCCGACGACATCGAGGCCGCTCGCGTCGCGCTCGGCTACCAGCGCATCGACCTGCTCAGCGAGAGCGCCGGGACCCGTCTCGGGATGATCTACGCGTGGATGTACCCGAACAGTGTCGACCGCTCGGTGATGATCGGGGTCAACCCGCCCGGGAACTACATCTACAGCGGAGCCGAGATCGATCAGGGGATCGAGCGTTACTCGGCGCTGTGCGCGCAGCAGCCCGCCTGCCGCGCCCGCACCGCCAACCTCGCCGCGAGCATGCAGCACACGGCGGCGCACATGCCGAGCCGGTGGTACTTCCTGCCGATCAAGCCGGGCAACGTGCTGGTCGGGACGTTCCTCGGGCTGACAGAGTCGACTTCGGAGGCTTCGCCACTGACTGGGCCGATGACCCTCAACTCGTGGATCTCCGCCGCGCAAGGCGACCCCAGCGGCCTGTGGCTGCTATCGGAGATGGCCGGTCTCATCCTCCCCACGTCGTTCACCTGGGGCGAGTTTGCCAGCATCGCGATGGCCGACGCGCAGCCCGCCGAGCGCTATTTCAGCTCCGGCGCGGACCGGGGCTCGATCATCGGCAATCCCCTTGCAGAGTTGTTGTGGGGGGCAGGAGGCCTCGTGCACGCCTGGCCGGCCAACCCGGGTGAGAACCAGTACACCAGCGTGCAGAACTCGAACGTCCCGACGCTGCTCATCGGCGGGACGCTCGACTTCGAAACGCCGGCCCAGAACGCCACGAAGGAGCTGCTGCCGCACCTTTCCAACGGGCACCAGGTCATCTTGTCCGGGCTCGGGCACGCGGACGACTTCGATTCCTACGAGCCGAGCGCCAGCACGCAGCTGCTGACCACGTTCTACGCCACCGGCCAGGTCGACACGTCCCGCTACACCCCGAACAAGGTCAGCTTCGCCCCACCGGCCGCGCAGACATCGATAGCCAAAGACATCCTTGGGACAGTGATCGGCGTCGTCGTCCTGGCTGCCCTGTGGCTGCTCTGGGTAGCGCGCCGGGTACGCAAGCACGGTTCCGCAGGGCGCAAGACCAGCGTCCTGGCCCGCACCATCGTCCCGGTCGTGCTCGGGCTCGGCGGCTTCTTCGGAGCAACCCTAGTCGTCCTGACGCTGTGGCCCGCGCTGTCCCTGGCCAGTGAACTGCTCAGGATTCTCGCCCCCAGCGGGCTGATCGCGCTGGGCCTCTACCTGGCCTGGACTCACCGCGACTGGGACCGTGCCACCAAGTCACTCGGGCTCCTGGCCGCAATCGCCGGCGCCCTGCTCGGAGGGTGGCTCGGGTTCACCGCGACATCCGGGCTGTTCGCGCTCGTCACCACCACGATCGGAGCTGCCGCAGGAGGCAACCTCGCCCTGATCGCCGTTAGCCTCGTCCGCGAACGGTCCGCGCGCGGCCATGGCAACGACCCCGCCGGAACCTACGCCGTAGCGCCCGCTCCGGGCAGCCCCGCAGCTCACGCGGCGCACCATGGCGACGCCCACCACGGCTCCGCAGAAGGCCCGTGACGCTGACGGTCATGATCCTCAGGGCCGGGCTGCGATTACCGGGCCACCGGGATCGTCCTGACGGCCTGCGAAGGCCTTAAGCAGACCCCGGCCCCTTGCGAGGGGCCGGGGTCAGCCTCCTGTCTGACCGGCCCGGCTGCGCGTGCCCCGGCGCTGGACCGGTGGCTGTTTCCCAGCCCGCTGCCGCGCGCCAGTCCCGTGGGCACGTCACGCCGGCCTGCGCGGGCCGGGTGTTCAAGGCCAGGGTCGCCCACAATCGCGGCCTGGACCTCGGCACCGGGGTCGATCACGATATCGCCGGCATCGTCGTGCACCAGCCGACGGGCAGCGGGGTACGCAACTCGCCGCGCCCGGCCGCGGCCCGCTTGTTCGCGTGCAGCCGCTGGGCCATCACGTGGAGTTCCATTTTCTATGCGTACTTCGCCGTTATGCCGGCCACGCGTCGGCAGCGGGCGGTGGCCTGCGTCGGCGGGCGAGGACGTTCGGCATAATCACAGGCCCTCGAGGAATGCCAGCACGTCGTCGGGTGGCTGGTAGCGGCCGGGCGGGGTGTCCTGGGGTGCGGTCCGGGCGATCACCCGGTGCTTGAGGGTCAGGTCGGCATGGATGCAGACCTGCGTGGTGGCGGTATTTTCGTGTCCCATCCACAGCGCGATGACCGACGTGCCGGCGCCGGCGTTGAGCAGCCTCATGGCGGAGTGGCGCAGGACGTGGGGCGATACCTTTTTCTCGCGCAGGGCCGGGCACGGCTCCGCGGCGATGCCGGTGTACTTCGCTATCCGCCGTTCCAGCGCGCCGCGGCTGAGCGGGTGCCGCGGCGGGTGGCGAACAGCGGGCCCGCAGGCCGCCCGCCGCGTTCGGCGAGCCACGCGCGCAAGACCGTCACGGTGGCGGGGGTGAGCGGGGTTATGCGCTGCTTTCTGCCTTTGCCCAGGCTAACGTGCGCGCCGGTTCCCAGGCGGATGTCGCCGAGGGTCAGGCTGGTGAGCTCGGTGGCGCGCAGCCCGGTCTGGCAGGCCAGCATCAGCAGGGCCTGGTCGCGCCGGCCGGTCCAGGTGTTCAGGTCGGGCGCTGCCAGCAGGGCCGTGATCTTTTCCTCGGTGAGGTAGGTGATCAGGGTCTTGTCGTGCCGCTTGGGCGGGGATTGCCAGGACCCAGGCGATGTCGGCAGAGTGCTCGAGGTGGCGCAGCGCGGCGTAGCCGAACAGGGAGCGGATCGCGGCCAGGCGCGCGTGGCGGGTCCGGACGCTGTTGCCGCGGTCGTTTCCAGGTGGTTCAGGAACGCGCCGGCCAGAGGCGCGTCCGGGTCGGCGATGTCCAGGCGGGAAGGGGTCTTCCCGGACTGCCGGGCGGCGAAGACGATCAGCATCTTGATGGCGTCTCGGTAGGCGGCGATCGTGTGGCTGCTGGCCTGGCGCTGCAGCGCCAGCCGGCCGGTGAAGAACGCCTGCAGGGCGGGGGCCGGGGGCGGTCACAGTTCTCCAGGTGCGCGTGCAGCTTGTCGCCGGCACTGGCACGAAGCGCTGCGGCGCCGCAGCCAGCGGACCCGGGTCAACTGGGCCAGGATGAACCGCATCGCAACCGGTGGATACCCCAGACCCACACCGTTCCCGCAGGCGGGCTTCGCCGCCACGCACCCAAGGTAGGAGCCCAGTGCGGTAATTCCGCACGCTGGGATCTGTGCGGGGGGCCGCCCGCAAGGGCGGTCCCTACCGCGCCTGAGCTGCACCGACGCATACTTATCCGCCGGGCGGCATGCTCACTCGTGATTCACGCTATGTCGCCACGCTCCTGCACCGGCTCTCCGCATTAGGATTCTGCGTCTTTGACGCTTCGGACCGGGCGACGCGGGCGGGAGCTGGCCTGGGTGGCCGATCTTGCGAGTTCGCCGCTGATGCGATGACCTGGCGGCGCATGCCGGGCCAGGGCGTACGCAGGCAGCGGCACGGTCTCCCGGGCGGTGCCGCCGTTCGCTGGCGATTGTCCCGGGCCCGCCGGAACGGGGCGGCGGGACGCGGCCGTTGTCCTGGTCCGGTGCTTCTTGCGTGGTGAGCTGCCCCGGCTGGCCGGCCGCAGATGCGAGCGTGCCCCGTCGGCTACCCGGGCGGCTGGTACCGGCTGGGGCCGGGGGCCGGGCTCGGTCAGGTACGCGGTCAGATGCTGGCGGGCTTATCGCGCCAGGCTATGCGGGTTCCCCGGCCAGACCGGTGCCTGGCCGCCGTGCGCAGGTGGCGGCGCAGCGAATTGAGCAGGGCCGCGGCCATCAGTGTCATCGCGGTGACCGCGATCGGAGCAGGGAAGCTGAGGAGCTCGGCTGCCAGCTGGACCAGGGCTGCGGCGACAGCGCAGATCAGGATCGTGGCGGCCGCGCAGGCCATGGCCCGCTGAATCATGCTGCGCGCCTGTGCGCGCACGCCGGCCAGGCCGGTGAGCCATGTCGCCTTCGCGTTGTCCCTGATGACGATGGCAGCCATGTCGCCTCCCTGGTTACCAGCCGCGCTCAGCCTGGCGGGACCCGCCCGGCCTGTCCACCTCGCGGATCAGCTCCCGGTGACCAGCGAGGAGGTGGACACGCTGGCCGGCTGGGCCGTAGCCCCGTGCGGTCCCGGGTGGGCCAGCGATGGTGCCGCGCAGGCCATCATCACGAATGCGGCCGCCAGAATGACCAGGCCGGCGACGCCGCTGAGCCACGTCGCCTTCGCGCGCTCCCTGCTTACCACGGCAGTCACTTCGCCTCCTGGTTGCGGTCACACGCCCACCGGATGCTCGCTGCGCCGCGGGACCGGCATGATCTGCGGCCCGGCAGGCGCAGCCGGGCGGAGCCGGGCTGAGGCCTGCATCGCCAGTGACTCCGGGCCCCGGTCCGGGCACTTGAGGACCAGCCACATCGGGATCCCCGGCCACATCCCGGCGAAGACCAGGGCCGCCGGGACGTTCACCCAGCCCGGCCAGCTCGGTCACCTCATCGACCCGGCGGCGGCCGATCCTGGCCGTGCGGGCCAGTGCCAGCAGGTTGCTGCGGGCTGACAGGCCCGGATGTACAGACCTGGCGTCCAGCAAGATGCCGAGCCCGGCCATCGGGGCGGGCGCCTGGGGGTAGTGCTTGCCGTTGACGCGGACCGTGCCGCTGTCCGGGCGGTCCAGGCCGGCGATCATCCGCATCGTGGTGGATTTCCCCGCCCCGTCCGGGCCCAGGAATGCGGTCACCACGCCCGGCTCCACCACGAAGCTCAAACCGTCGACGGCGGTCTTGTCGCCGTATCGTCTGGTCAGGCCATCAAGCTCGATCACGGTTGATCCTTCCCTCGATGTGCTTGGTATTGGACGTAAGCCTGCATCCGGGCCCTGAGGCGGGACTGCCGCGGCGCTGAGGCCGGGACCTCAGCGCGGTCCGGTGGTCGCAGGGCGGCCGCGTGCAGGTGAGGTTCTCCGGCGAGTTCGAGGCAGTAGAGGGGGGCGTGCCGATGCCAGGCCGCGGCGCCAGGCAGGGGGCCTGCTGGTGCTGCAGCGAGGCGGCCGTCAGCGCCGGCCGGCTGATCGACGTGCTGTGGTGATGTGGATGTTGACTGTGGCGTCGCTGAGGTGCAGTCGTCCGGCGAGGCCGGCGGTCGCTCGGGTCAGCTGCCTGTCCGCCTCGGCGGCCGCACTGCCGGAGCGGGTCTTGAGCAGAAGCCCTCGATCGGGTAGCGGTGATCATGGGCCCAGCAGGGGCTCGCCTGTCAAGGGCCGCGGCGGTGCGCATCGGGGTGGGACGCACGGCATTGACGTCATCGCTGGCGGGGAGCCGCTCCGGGTGAGCACTTGCCCGGAGATTCCGGGTGGGTGCCCCGTCGCGGTGAACGTTAACCCGCTGGACATCACCAGCGCCGGAACCCGGCGGCCGCCTGGACCCTCGGTGCTCGTGAGTGGCGGGCCGGCAAGGTGAGTGATCAGACCCGATGGGGGCAATTGCGCAGTTGGCACGACGCCCGTCTGCAGGTTTCCGCCCGCGATGCGGCTACGGCGAGCTGGGGAGCGATGACGCCCAGGGCTGGCCGGCCCAGCCGTCGCTGCGGACGAGGTATGCCGCGCCTTGCCGGAAGAGACCCTCCAGGTAGGTCACCTCCTGGCCGAGGGTCTTGGAGCCGAGGAGGTAGCCGTCGTAGGCCTCGGTGAAGAGCACTCCCGGGGCGATGTCGTAACCCGAGGATGTGAACGGGTTGATGATCTCCGGCTTGCCCCATGCGCCCTCGAAGTAGGCCGCGGTGGACGCGGGCGGGGTGATGCCCTCGATGGCGGGGATGCCGCCGGTCTGGGCCAGCCAGTTCGTGATGTACTGCGGGGCGCTCATGAACTGGAGGAAGAGCAGTGACGCCTGGAGCGCATTCCCGCTGGTGTGGGCCGGGATCATGTAGCTTGTCCCGCCGGCGGCGTTGCCCGAGCGTGCGGGGACGTTGGCCGACAGCGTCGTGGTCGCCGTGGTGATCTCGGGGAAGGGCATGCTCCCGATCGGGAAGCGCGCGCTCGCAGCGATCGTCCCGTAACCGAAGTCGACGGCGAAGGTCATCGCCGCCTGGCCCGACTCGAACTGGGGAAGCCCGACTCCGGCGCCGGACAGGCCGGTGATGCCCGACCAGTTCCTGGTCGCGCAGCTGTCGAATAGCTGCTTCAGCAGCACCACGCTCTCCTTGACGTAGGGGTCACTGGCCGAGAATTTCCCGGTGGCGATCCCCCAGGCCAGGTCCTTGGTGGTGAGCTCGGCAGCCGTGCCTGGCGCACCGGTGACGGTGAAGCGGTTCAGCTCGCTGAACTGCTTCTGGATGAGCTGATCGAGGATCGGCCGGTAGGGGAAGTACGTCCCGATCGCGGAGTTGTCCATCGCCATCGGCGTGTACCCGGCCTTCGCGAGTGCCCCGCAGTCGCCGATCAGCTGCGAGAAGGTGCTGATCGGCGCGGTGATCCCGGCCCGCTTGAAGGCGCTCTTGTTGTAGTACACGGCAATGCCAGCGAGATTGAATGGCACCCAGTCGAAGTTCCCCCTGGCGTCGAGCGTCCCGGTGACCTTCGCCGAGAAGGCCGACTGGTCGAACTGCGAGAGCCAGCTTTTACTGCCGGCCACGAACGGATCGGGCTGGCTCAGGTACTTGTTCGAGCGGGACGACCATGTACGGCTGGTAGGTCGCCTGGTTGAAGACCAGGTCCGGAGCGATCCCGGCGGCCAGCTGAGCCGACTCGACGCTGGAGAACGTCGCGAGCGGCAGCACGTCGGTGTTGACGGTCACGCCCGTCACCTTCTTGAACTCGGCGACGACCTGGGCCCACGGTGGTCCGAAGCTGCTCCCGCTCTGGGTCCACTGGTTGGGCCCCTCGAGGGTGATCGTGGTGCCGGCGACGCCTCCGGTGAAGTGGCCCGATACCGCCGGGGCGCTGCAGGCGGCGAGGGTCCCCGCCGCCAGGGCCCCGGATGACAGCAGGCTGGCCAGGGCCGCTCTGGCTGTCCGTGGCCTCATCGCAGCTCCCTATGCTGCTGACACTAGCCGGCGCCTGCCGGGTGGCCGGCCCGGAGCGGGGGCGGCCCGGGGTCGTTGCCGTCCCGGGCGGCCCGTCTTCCGCGGGCTGACCTGCGTTATGACAGGGTGGCGCCGGGGCGGGACTGATCAGCGGTCCACCGCCAGGCCGCCCTCGATGCCGGCCAGGAAATTCCTGGCGAGCGCCGCGAACAAGATGAGCAGCGGCAGGCTCGCGATCAGGTCAGCCGGCAAAGAGCGGGCCGTAGGACGTGGTGAGCTCACCCTGGAAGAACTGGACGCCGACCGGCACCGTCCGCAGCGAGTTCGTGACGATAGTGAGCTCGGGCCAGAAGTAATCGCTCCACACCGAGATCACGCTGAACAGGGCGACCGTCCCGATGATCGGCCGCGCCAGCGGCAGGGTGACCGACCAGTAGGTCCGGGCCGGCGACGCGCCGTCAATCTGGGCCGCGTCGAACAGTTCCCCGGGCAGGTGCTCGATATATGTCTTCATGAGCACCACGGAGAAGACCGTCTGGGTGGTGAGCTGCGGGATGATCAGGTCGGGGTAGGAGTTGAGCAGACCGAGATCTCGCATCAGCACAAAGAGCGGGATCAGGCTCGCCACGTTCGGCACCATCAGTAGCACGGCGATGAGGCCGAAGAAGAAGTTGCGGCCGGGAAAGCGGTACCGCGCGAGCACGAAGCCGCTGACCGAGCCGAGCAGGATGCAGCCGCACATCGCGCAGGCGGCGACGATGACCGACGAAAGAAGGTACGGAGCCACCTCGCGCCAGGCCGCGGCGAAGTTGCCGAGGTGCAACGGCCAGGTCGGTGTCGCCTCGTTGCTGCTGAACTGCGAGGCCGACTTGACTGCCGTCTGGAGCATGTACAGGTAGGGGAACAGCCCAGCGAAGGCGAGGCACGACAAGATGGCGGCGGCGGCGAGATCCGTCAGCCGCCTGCGCGTGCGGGGACGTGCCCGCACCCGTGATGGCGGCGCGGGTACGCCGGCCATCAGGATGCCCCTCCCGGAGCGCGGCGGTGCCCGGCCAGCAGCGCCAGCCCGCTCATGAGCACCATGACGACGAGAAGCGTCGCGGACAGTGCCGCGGCGTAGCCCCATTCGCCGGCGTCGAAGGCAACCCCCACGATCCTCAGGATCGGCACCGTCGTGGCATTGTCCGGCCCGCCCTGGGTGGCGATGTAGGGGGCGAACCCGTACTGCAGCACGAAGACGACGGCGAGGAAGAACAGCAGCCTGACCTGACGCAGCAGCAGCGGCAGGTCGATGGCGAGGAACCGCTTCCAGCGCCCCGCGCCGTCGATCGCCGCCGCGTCGAAGATCTCGCCGGGGATGTTCTGGAGCCCGGTACTGAAGATGAGGAACGGCAGGCCGGCGATCCACGGGAAGTTGATGAAGATCAGCGCCCACAGGGCGGTGCTAGGGTCGCCAAGCCAGTTCTTCTCAAGCGCCTCCAGGCCGATCTGGCCAAGGAAGCCGTTCAGCGCGCCGACGTTGGGATCGTAGATGAACTGCCAGGTGAGAACCTGGATCACCGGGGAGAAGGCGAGCGGGACGATGAGCAGGTAGCGGAAGAACAGGCGCCAGCGCGGCCGGGAGAGGGTGATCAGCAGCTCCGCCGCGGCAAGCGGGATGACCCACATCGCCGTCACGGCCACGACGAAGATAATCCCGATGTGGGCGAACGCCTCCCACCACAGGCTGTCGTGCCACATGGCGCGGTAGTTGGCCAGTCCGACGAAAGGGGAGCTGAAGCCCGGCTCCCAGTTCGTCAGGGAGTGAACCAGCCCGCTGATATCGGGGTAGTAGCCGAAGAAGCCGAGGAGCCCGAGCGTCGGGACAAGCGCGAGGTAGACACCCCAGGGAATACGGCGCCGTCGGCGGCGAGGCACCGGGGAGCGGGCCGCGCCCTGTCCGGGCGGCTCTGCGGAGAACGCGGCAGCCGGCGTCACAGCCATCCTGGGAACCTCGGGCTGCCCAGCCCCGACTTGCCGAGGGTCACGGGCACTGTCCGGGGCGCCGCTAAGACCGGAGCTCATCTGACCTCATCCCGGGCACGCAAGGAAACGACCATCCCCCACGCCACTAGCAGATCGGCCCATAGGCGAACCGGCCGACTGGATCGAGCTTCATGTTAAATGCAAGCACGGGTGATGCCCAAGGGCCGGTTAGCGGTGCTTTGGGAACTACACCGACTCCCAGTCGAAGAGGAAGGTGAGGTGGCGGTCGGGTTCGCTGTCGAGCACGCCGTAGGCGGCGTACGCCTGGTCGGGCGTGATCGTGCCGCTCACGAGCGGTCCCGTTGCGACGGACCCGGCGGCGAGCCGCTCGAGTACCCAGCGGGTGCAGCCGGCGATAGAGCGCTCCTCGCCATAGAGCGGGACCTGCCACTCCCAGCCGCTGCGAAGGGACAGGAACCGCTCGAACACGCGGGCCACCACTGAGCTCGCCGCGACCTCCGGCTCGCGCCGCCACGGGGCCCCGACTATCATCACCTCACCGTGGCGAGCGCAGATCTCCGTGGCGAGCAGGACCGCGTGCTGGCTGCCTGAGCACTCCAGCACGAGGTTGGCGCCCGCGGGCGCGACGGCATCGCCGGCGTCCTCTGGTGCGACGACCGTGCTGAGCCCGGTGGAACGGGCGAGCTTCCGGCGACCGGACGAGCGTTCGACCGAAACCACCCGGTACCCCGAGTCCTGGGCCAGCTGGGCGACCAGGTTGCCCACCGGCCCGAGGCCGATCACCGCCACCGTGTCACCGGGCCGCGCCGCGGTGAGCTGCAAGCTGACGCCGCCGACCTGGCCGAGACGGGCAAAGGGCGCAATGCCGGGGTCGATCCCGGCCGGCAGCGGCAGGCAGACGTGCTGGCGGGGGTCGAAGCGCACCACGCTCTGGTGCGGGGTGTGCGACAGGACACTCCTCCCGGCCGCAAAGCCGCTGTCGGGTCCGGCGGCGATGACAGTCCCGGTCATGGCGTAGCCCGGATAGAACGGCTGGTACGGGCGCCGGGCGGGCGGGAGCAGGCCGACGAGGGACTCGCCGCGATAGTGGGCCAGCTCGGTGCCCGGGCTGATCACGCTGCGGCAAGCCTGCACGACGACCTCGTGCGGCCCAAGCTCGCGGAGGTCAACGATCACCTCCTCGAGCTCGACCCGGCCGGGCCTGGGGAACACCACGCGCGTCGCAGAGCGCTGACCGGCTGGCGCCGGGGTGGCGGTCATCTGCTCAGGGCGGTCACGGAACGCCCTGCCATCGGGCCGGGTGGCAATCTGGGAGCTGGCCTGCCAGGTTCTCCAAGTCGTCGTCCGTCCCCGCTGGCTGTCGCATCTGGGCGACGATCCGGAAGGCGAGAGGGTCGCACCCGACGGCAGCGAGGTGCTCGCGGAGCAGGCCGGCGGCTCGCTTGCCATTGCCAGCGGCCGCGGTGCGGACGACCTCGATGTGGTGGCGTTCCCAGTTCATCTGCCCGCGGCCGTGACGTTGGCCTGAGGTTCCGGTTATGGCGTCGAGGTCGGCGAGGGCGAGCTCGAACGCCGGGTCGGCTTCGACGGCGCGGCGCAGCGCTGTGGCGGCCCGGCGGCGGTCGATGGCTCGCTGTGCCTGCCGGTACCACGCCGCGGCCCGCAAGCTTGCGGTGACCGCGCGGCCGTGGTCCTCAAGGGCGGGCCCGGAGGCGTCCAAGTGATCATGCTGACTGACGGGCTGACCTTGTGCTGGCTGCATGATCCCAGTTTGCCTGGCTGGCCTGAGGCGGCGCTGAGGTGGCACTGACGTCAACCGCCGCGAGGAAATCTGGAGCTGACTTCCGGTTCGTAGAAGGCGGCGTCCAAGGACTCAGGAAGGTGCCGAACCGGCCCGCGGCGGCCGCCGCCGAGTCGCCCTAAGTGACTCGGAAGCGCGAGGCGGGCCGCGAGCGCGGCGACATCCGGCCCGTCGGTGAAACTGGTCAGACTGCCGTACGACAAATTCTGGGCGCGCTGCTGAGCGAGCGCGACGAAGCTCTCGATGTTAGGGCGGGTCGGGTCAGTGAGCGCCCTGACTGCGGCTACGGCGGTATCGGCGAGCAGTTGTGTTGCCGGGTTCCCGCTGGCGGCGGCGGTCTGGGAGGCGTTGGCGGCGAAGACCATCGCGTCGTCTGCTTGGCCTGCGCTGAGTGCCCACCACGCCCGGCCAGCGAGCACAGCGGTCTGCCCGGCAGGAAGGTCCGAGTTTCGGTAGTAGATGCCTGCCGCGTCGAGCAGCGCCCGCGCCCGCGCCAGGTCGCCGAGCCGTCGGGCAACCGCCGCTTGACCGACCATCAAGTCGGCAGACACCGACGGGTTGAAGCTCCAGGCAATCGCCTCGTCGTACAGGTTGTCGGCTGCGGTGTCATCGCCTTGCCTTCCTCGCAACGAGGCAAGACGCATGAGAATGAACATCACATAACCGCGTTGCCCCGCTTCGCGGCAGCGCTCCAAGAGCGCTTCGTAGGTCGCTGACGCACCATCGAGGTCGCCTCGGGCTTCGGCGATGCCGGCGAGGAGGTTCAGCGGGTCGACAGACAACCAGACCTCCCCTTGGGTGTCGAAGCGCTCGACGCTCGAGCGGGCGGCCGCCTCCGCGTCATCGAACCGCCCCAGCAACACCAGGTTCCAGGCGACTATCAAATCGTGCCTGGCCAGCTGCCAGCCGTGCACTGCCGGTTCCAGCAGATCGTGCGCCTCGCTCAATGCGTCAAGCGATCGCTCGAACTTGTTCGCGCGCATAAGCACATGGGCGCAGAGCACCAGAGCCTCCGCTCGACGTACCCGATCGTCGCTGGTGGACAACGCGGCGACCGCCGCGTCACATTCGGGAACACCAGCCTCGGGGCTGAAAGCCTGGCACACGAAATAGCCGTGCCAGACCTGGGTGGTCGCGGCCAGTTCAGGACGGCGTGGCCCTGTCGCGCTGAGCGCGTCACCAAGCCAGCGTGCTCCTTCGACAACGTCGCTGTTGATGAACCATAGCCAGGCCATTCCCGACGCCAGCGACAGCGCCGCATCGGCGTCGCCTCTTGCGACGAACCAGTCGAACGCGGCCCGCAGGTTGCCCAGCTCCGAGGTGAGGCGTTCCCGCCACATCGGCCCGGTGGCACCTTGCAGGCCCTCGTGCGCGTCCTCTGCCATCTGCCGGTAATAGGCGCCGTGCCTGGCGCACATGGCGTCAACTTCGCCGGATTCATTGAGGCGGTGCCGGCCGTATTGCCACAGCGTCTGGAGCTGAATGAACCGGGCGTCACGGCCGGCGTTGGGCGCGGTGACGAGGGACTTGTCGACCAGCCGGCTCAGAACGTCGAGGATCTCGCCCGCCGGCACCTGGTCGTCGGCGCAGACCGCCTCGGCGGCGTCCAGGCCGCAGCCTCCGACGAAGACCGACAGCCGTGCGAACAGGCGGCGCTCGTCCTCGAACAGCAGGTCGTAGCTCCAGTCCACCACCGCCCGAAGAGTCTGCTGGCGTGGCAGGGCAGTGCGGGCACCCACGGTGAGCAGCCGGAAGCGGTCGTCGAGCCGTTCCGCCAGCGTGGCCAGTGTCAGTGAACGCAGTCGCGCGGCGGCCAGTTCGACGGCCAGGGGAAGACCGTCCAATCGGCGGCAGATGTCATTGATGACAGGACGGCTGTGCTCGTCTGCCGTAAATCCGGGTCGCACCGCCCGAGCGCGGTCCACAAACAGGTCGACTGCGGCCGGCAGGCCCAATGGGCCCACAGACACCAGGACCTCGCCAGGAACGCCGAGCGGCTCGCGGCTTGTCGCGATCAGCCGGAGACCAGGCAGCGTTCCGAGCAGTGTCTCGGCCAGGGCTGCCGTCTGATCTATCACGTGCTCGCAGTTGTCGAAGACGACCAAAATCGACTGCCCGGCCAGGTAGCGCACGATGAGCTCCACCGTCGAGTCCGGTGAAGGCGGGCCAGTCAGGCCGGCCGCGGCCGCCCCGAGTGCGCCGGCCACCGCCGGCGCGACCCCGTCGGGTTCGGTGACGCTCGCGAACTCGACCAGCCAGGCCCCGTCGCGGTGCTCGTGGCGCAGGGCGGCGGCCGTCTCTACCGCCAGCCGGGTCTTGCCCACCCCGCCGGGGCCGATCAGCGTCACCAGCCGGCTCGAGCGGACCGCCTCGGTCAGCTCCTGGAGTTCGGCGGTGCGGCCGACGAAGCTGCTCAATCGCTCCCGCAGGTTACCCGTTGCCGCCGGCGCCGGAACCGCCTCGGGACCTGCCGGGCCGGCTGCGGCCAGTGACGGGTCCTGGGCCAGGATGCGGGCCTCGAGTTCCCGCAGGGCCGGGCCAGGGTCAATGCCCAGCTCGCGGACCAGGCGGTTACGAGCTTGGGTGTAGGCGCGCCAGGGCCTCGGCCTGGCGGCCGGCCCGGTACAGGGCGAGCATGAGCAGCTCCCACAGCCGCTCGCGCAGCGGATGTTCCCGGCACAGCGCCTCCAGTTCGCCTGCGAGCTCGCCGTGACGGCCCAGCGCCAGGTCGGCTTCGGCCCGGGTCTCGATCGCCACCAGGGTCAGCTCGGCGAGATGCGATCGTTCGGCATCAGCGAAGCCGGCGTACGCGAACTCGGCCAGCGGCTCCCCCCGCCGCAGCCGCAGCGCCTCGCCCAGCGTGGCGGACGCGAGCGCCGTCTCCCCCTCCTGAAGCAGCCGCCGTCCCTTCGCCACCAGCTGCTCAAAACGGGCCGCGTCGACATCATCGGGACCGATATCGAGGGCATAGCCGGCGCCGGAGGTGAGGATCGCGGTGGCACCGAGGGTCCGGCGCAGCTGGCCGATCTGGGCCTGCAAGGCGTTGACCGGGTTGGCTACCTGCCTGTCACCCCACAGCACGTCGATCAGCAGGTCCGCGCTGACGGGCTCTCCCCGGTGCAGCGCCAGCAGGGCCAGGACCGTCCGCTGCTTGGCGCCCCGGACCGGCACCGGCACGCCCCCTGCTACTGCCTCGAACTCACCGAAGAACCTCACCTGCACACCTTCACCCTACGACCACCGGCCCAGCCCAGCCCCTGAGCAGCCTCCGGCCGCGCTGAGGTCCGGCCTCAGCGCCACGGCAGTCCCACCTCAGGCCCCCGGCGCACTCTGCTTCCAGCACCAAGAGCATCCAGGGTCCGATAACCCGCATCCGCGAAGGAGACCGACGTGACCACCACCGTGCGAACCGCGACAACCAAGCGAACCACGACAACCAAGCGCGCGCCGATGGACAAAATGCGGAAGACAGCGCTAATCGCCGGCGTGTTCTACCTGATTACCTTCATCTCGATCCCCACACTCGCCCTCTACGGCCCGGTGAAGAACCACCGGGACTGGATCCTGTCCTCCGGCTCCCACACTGGCGTGCTCGTGGGCGGCTTCCTCGAGGTGATCGTCGCTCTCGCCGGCATCGGCACCGCCGTCACGCTGTACCCGGTGGTCAAACGGCAGAACGAAGGCGTAGCGCTCGGCTTCGTCGCCGCCCGCGTCCTGGAAGCCGTCATGATCTTCACCGGCGTCATCAGCCTCCTGTCGCTGGTGACCCTGCGGCAGGACCTGGGCGGAGCGGCCGGAGCAAATGCGGCCGCGCTCGTCACCACCGCCGCGTCGCACGTCGCGGTCTATAACTGGACGTTCCTGCTCAGCCAGAGCCTCATGCCAGGCATCAACGCACTGCTGCTGGGCTCCTTCATGTACCGGTCCCGGCTCGTGCCCCGCATCATTCCGGTGGTCGGGCTCATCGGCGCCCCGCTGCTCATCTGTACCGTCATCGCCACGCTGTTCGGCGGCTTGAAGCTGGGCTCCCCCGAGCTCGCTGCGCTACCGGTGGCCGCCTGGGAGCTGTCGCTTGGCATCTGGCTGGTCGTCAAAGGCTTCAAGCCCTGCCCTATTACAGCCGGAATGACCGCAGCCGACACCGCGCCCGCCTACGACGTCACCGCCTGACCCCGAACACGCGGCCGGGCCCGCCAAGGGCCCAGCCCTCTGCGCAAAATACCTTCCCGGTCGAGCGCCTCTACGCACGTCAACCCGCCGAGGCGATCAGCCCCACCTAGCCAACTGGAGAAACCAATGGATGACGTCACTCACGACTCCTACGCCAGCCAGCTCACCCACCGGATCATCGACCCGCTGCGGCTGCGCAGCATCTGCCTGGCGCCTTACACCTGGCCCCCGTCCGACGCGGCCCAGATGCCCGCCGGGTACCTCTACATCGCCGGCGTCCCGGCGTCGCTGCTCGGCCAGGCCATGCCCCCGCTCGCCCTGGCCTGGGCCCAGGCCGCTGGCGGCATCGTCACTTCACTGGCCGACATGACCACCTGGGATCGCGCTCTCCTCTCCGGCCAGCTCCTGCCGCCCCGCCAGCAGCACCAGCTCGAATCCCTGGTATCCGAGGCCACCGGCCAGCCCATCGCCCGCACCACCCCCGCCGGGCCGGCCGGCTACGGGCTCGGCCTCCAGCAGGTGACCAGCGCACAGACCGGCGCCATCTGGGATTACGAAGGCCAGACCTTCGGCAACCGGGTCCTGTACCTGTACCTCCCCGTCCGGGCATCATCGCGCTCGCGCTCAACAGCGCGACGTCACCGCCGGCCAGCAACGATGACGTGGCCGACCTGGCCACATCGGTCTGCCAGACCCTGCAGAAAGCAGGCGCATGACATACCGGCTGAACACGGCGCCGCAGCGCAGCCGCGCCACCTCACCGCCTAGCTGGATGCAGAACCTCATGCTCCCGCCGCTATGGACGCCGGCCAAAGTCTTCAGCGTCCGCCCCCACTACGGCCGCCGGGACAGCCGGATTCCAGACCCCGGCTCAGGCCACCCAGAACCACCCCGCAACTGACCAGCCGTTACGTTCCCGAAGCGGCCCGAACCAGGGAGTCATCGTGTCCATGCCCGCCTCGTATCCCCTCCAGCTGGAGCTGCACGCCAGCCGCCACATCGCCCGGTGGCGGCCCCTGGTGCAGTGGCTGCTGGCCATCCCGCACCTGATGATCGCCTACGCCCTGCGCTTCGTCCGGCAGGCCCTGACCTTGATCAGCTTCTTCACCGTGCTGTTCGCCGAGCAGATACCGCGGCCGCTGTTCGACGCCATCGTCATGACCTACCGCTATGAGTGGCGGGCCATGAGCTACGCGTTCTTCATGCACCAGGACTATCCCCCGTTCGACTTCGACCTGTCCGCCGAAGACGACGGCGCCGAACCCTGCACCTCGCTGCGCCTGACCTATCCCGGGCACCTGCAGCGCTGGCAGCCGCTGTACAAGTGGTTCCTGGCCATCCCCCAGTACGTCGTGCTGGCCGGCCTGGCCATCGCGGCGTGCGCGGCCATCATCGCCGGCTTCTTCGCCGTGCTGTTCACCGGGGAGTACCCCGAGGGCATCCGGGGCTTCGCCGTCAGCGCCTACCGCTACGCGCTGCGGGTGGAGGCCTACGTCGGCTTCCTCACCGACCGCTACCCGCCATTCAGCCTCGCCCCGTAAGGCGGGCGCGGCCGCTCGCGGGCCTGCCGCACGAGCGGGCGGTGCCATCGGCGATGCACGCCGGCCAGTCAGCGGACCCGTGGCGCGGCCGCATCAGCCAAGGTCAGGCCGGCCGCCGCGGGTCTCGGAGCGCCAAAAGGTTCAGCCATCTGACGAAGGAGCACGGAAATGGAACAGATCCACAGCGGGCCGATGACCGGCCGGACGGTGCTGGTCACCGGCGGCAGCGGCGGCATCGGCCGGGCGACTGCCCTGGGCCTGGCCGCGATGGGCGCGCACCTGGCGATCACCGGCCGGGACCGCGGGCGGACCGAGGACGCGGCCCGCGAGATCCGCGCCGCGGGCAGCGGGCAGGTGGACGTGTTCGTCGCGGACCTGTCCTCCCTGTCGCAGGTGCGGCGGCTGGCCGGCGAGGTGCTGCAGCGCCTTTCCCGGATCGATGTGCTGGTCAACAACGCCGGGGGGTACTGGAACACCCGGCACGTCACCGCTGACGGGCTCGAGCGCACCTTCGCGCTCAACCATCTCGCGCCGTTCCTGCTCACCAGCCTGCTGCTGGACCGGCTCAAGGACAGCGCCCCGGCCCGCGTGGTCACCGTCTCCTCCAACGTGCAGGCCATCGGGAGGATCGATTTCGAGGACCTGCAGGGCGAACGGTCCTACTCCGGCGCGCGGGCCTACAACCAGTCCAAACTCGCCAACGTCCTGTTCACCTACGAGCTGGCCCGCAAGCTGCAGGCCACCTCGGTCACCGCCAACGCGCTGCATCCCGGCGTGGTGCGCACGTCTTTCGGAGCCGAGGACCCTAGCCGCGCCCAGCGGCTGTTCACCCCGGTCATGCGGCCCTTCATGAAGGTCCCCGGCCGGGGCGCCGCCACGTCCGTCCACCTGGTTTCCGCTCCCGAGCTGGAGCAGGTGACGGGCCGTTACTTCGCCAGCAGCAAACCCAGGAGATCCTCCCAGCGCAGCTACGACCAGGCCGCCGCGGCACGGCTCTGGCAGGTGAGCGCCGACCTGGCCGGCCTGACCGCGGCCGCGACCGCGACCAGCGCACGGCCAGCGGGAAGAACGTCTTGACGCCAGTGACTAGAGTTTGTGCTCCAGCGGCCCCCTCGTGATCAACTGGCCGGCTCCGTGTGGCGCTTGAAGCGAGCCGGCTGTGAGACGGCACCCACCCGGCGGACCGGCGCCATGACCTGGGACCCGTGACAGGCGAGCCGGGGACGGCGGGCCGGGGACGGCGGGCCGGGCCGCCCCGGTGTGGTGATCGCCGAGGACTCAGTGCTGCTGGTGGCCGGCCTGACCAAGCTGCTTGAGAGCGCCGGGTTCGAGGCCGCGGGCGACGCCCTCGGGCTGCTGGCCGCGGTGGAGCGTGAACAGCCCGGAGTGATCGCCGGTGTCCGGATGCCGTCCCGTATTTCGCCGCCAGTGATCCGGGGGAAGCAATCGGCTACCAGTTGGAGGACGCGGCCCTCACCTGCACGCCTCCACCCTATGACCGCCGGATACGCCCGCACCTGAGCAGCAGCCTCCGACCGCGCTGAGGTCCGGCCTCAGCGCCACGGCAGTCCCACCTCAGGCCCTCGGCGCACTCTGCTGTCAGCACCAAGAGCATCGAGGGACGGAAGAGCAATGACCCCAGGCACGGCACCTCACCAAGCGCTACGGCAAGGCGGCTGCCGTCGACGATGTCTCCTTGGTCGTCCAGCCCCCTCGTGTGCCCGGCTTCCTCGGCCCCAATGCAGCCGGGAATCTGGTAGGCGTCCAGGTCGGCCATCCGGTCGGCGTCCGGTCGGTGCCGAAGCTGGCCGTGCGCGTCGTGGGGCTTGTCAGCCCGATGATGCGGGGGCTGGCTGAAACGTCGTACCAGTTCGACGAGCCTTTCGTCCTGGACACCAGCAGATACGAGTTCGTCTTCGGAACGGCCGGCACCCCGCTCGCCGCCGCCATTGCTGCGTCCGTCGCCTGGTACCAGACCCGGCCGCGCACCCATGACAACCAGACCAAAAGGTGATGAACGCCATGAACTCCCTACCGAGCCACGTGAAGCCCGCCAGCCATTCCGTCTTGGAGGGGTGGGGGCGGACTGCTTACCGGCGCAGGCGGCTGATCCTGGTGATCGCGCTGCTAGTCGCGGTGGCGGGAGGTGTGTGGGGGACGACCATCTTCGCCAAGGTGCAGACCGCGGGCGGGTTTAACGCCCCTGATAGCCAGAGCCAGCACGAAGCGAACCTGGCCACGCAGGCGTTCGGCCGCGACGCCGGGGACGTGGTCGTGCTGTACTCCAGCCCGACCCTGACCACGGCCTCGCCGGCGTTCCGGTCCGCGGTGACCAGTACCCTGGCCGCCCTGCCGCATGGCCGGGCCGAGTCGTACGCCAGCTACTGGTCGACCGGGTCCCGGCAGTTCGTCAGCGCCGGCGGCCATCAGACCTACGCCGTCATCGAGATGGCCGGTGCCACCGACACCGCCCGGCAGGCCAGCTACGACGCGATCAAGACCGGCCTGAGCGCGCCCGGCCTGCGCAGCCAGGTCGGCGGAGTGGTCCCGACCAACGAGACGATCGACCAGCAGACCACCTCGAGCATCACCCGGGCTGAGGGCTTGTCTTTCCCGATCCTGCTGATCCTGCTGCTGGTGATCTTCGGCAGCCTGACCGCGGCGTGCCTGCCGCTGGCGATCGGCGGCCTGGGGATCCTCGGCTCGTTCACCGCGCTGCGGCTGCTGACCATGTTCACCGGCGTGTCGGTATTCTCGCTGAACATCACCACGATCCTGGGCCTGGGACTGGGCATCGACTACGGGCTGTTCCTGGTCGGCAGGTTCCGGGAGGAACTGCACCGGCAGGACACGGTGGAGGACGCAGTGGCACGGACGGTGGCCACCGCTGGCCGGACAGTGGCGGTCTCCGGGGTCACCGTCGCTATCGTCCTGGCCAGCTTGATGCTGTTCCCCGAGCTCTTCCTGCGCTCGATGGGTTATGGCGGCGTCGCCACGGTCCTGGTCGACATGCTCGCCGCGCTCATCGTGCTGCCCGCGCTGCTGGCCGTACTCGGCCCGAAGGTGAACTCGCTGCGGATCCGCCGCTCGGTGCAGCGGCCGCCCGCCGCCGAGGGCAGCGGCGGCTGGTACCGGCTCGCGCGCAGCGTGATGCGCCGCCCGGTCCTGTACGCGGTCCCGATCATCGTGGTGCTGCTCGGCCTCGGCTCGCCGTTCCTGCACGTCGTCTGGGGCGGGGTCGATGCCACCGTGCTGCCCGCCAGCGCCGCGCCCCGCCTGGTCACCGAGGCGCTGAACACCGACTTCCCCGGCAACCCGACCGCTCCGATCGAGGCCATCGTCCAGTTCCCCGGCGCCATCGCCGCCTCGCCGGGCCGAGCGGCCGGCCTGACCGCGTACGTCAGCCGCCTCGACCGCGTCCCCGGCGTCAGTGGAGCGCAGCTCTCCGGTGTCCACGGCGACATCGCCCGGATCGACCTGACCTACAGCCCCGGTCCTTATACGCCGCAGGCCCGCTCCATCGCCGAAAGCGTCCGCGACGTCGCCGCGCCTCCCGGCGCCACGGCATACACCGGCGGGCAGACCGCCGCGCTGGCCGATGAGCTGTCCAGCCTCGGGCAGACCCTGCCGTGGATGGCGCTAGCCGTCGTCCTGGCGACGTTCCTGCTGATGTTCCTGGCGTTCGGATCGCTGGTCCTGCCGGTGCAGGCGATCGTGATGAACGTCTTGTCGCTGGGGGCGATGTTCGGCGTGGTGACCTGGATCTTCCAGGACGGGCACCTGTCCGGGCTGCTGGGCTTCACCCCGAACGGGACGATCAGCCCCACCATCCCGATCCTGATGTTCGCGATCATGTTCGGGCTGTCCATGGACTACCAGGTGTTCCTGCTCTCCCGGATCCGCGAAAGCTACGACATCACCGGCGACAACACCAGCGCAATCGCGGCCGGCCTGCAGCGCACCGGCGGCGTCATCACCAGCGCCGCGCTGCTGCTGGTCATCGTGATCGGCCTGTTCTCCCTGTCCAGCATCACCTTCATCAAGATGCTCGGCGTCGGCATGATCGTCGCCCTCATCCTCGACGCCACCCTGGTCCGGATGCTCCTCGTACCCGCCGTCATGCGGCTGGCCGGCGACGCGAACTGGTGGGCACCCGCTCCGCTGCGCCGCTTCTACGCCCGGCATGGCATCCACGAAGACGACGGTCCCGCGCCAGGCGCAGTCCAGGCACCCGCACCCGCACCCGCACCGGCCGGTACCTAATGACACGCGAGCAGAGCCAAGATCCAGCACGATCCCGCGCCGCGAGACGGCGGACACGCAACGAAAGGAATGGCGATATGAACGCAGACGGTCCTGTCTCGGCTGAGGCTCCCAGCACCACCAGTTACCTCACGCGCCCCGGAGGTCGCATCGGCTATGACGTGGCGGGCGCCGGCCCGCTGGTGATGCTCGTGCCCGGCATGGGCGACCTGCGCGCTGCCTACCGGTTCCTCGCCCCGGCCCTGCGGGCGGCGGGTTACCGGGTTGCCTGCACGGACCTGCGCGGTCATGGTGACAGCGACGCCACGTTCTCGTCCTACGGCGATCAGGAGACCGCCGACGATGTCACCGCCCTGATCGGGGAACTCGGCGGCCCCGCGGTGATCGTCGGCAACTCCATGGCGGCCGGATCCGCGGTCCTGGCCGCGGCCCGGCGGCCCGGGCTCGTGTCCGGCCTGGTGCTCATCGGCCCGTTCGTCCGCAACCCCGCGGTGGGCGCCGTCCGGCGCTTTGCCGTGCGCGCCGCCATGGCGCCGCCGTGGGCGGCCATCTCCTGGAAGTCCTACCTGCCGAAGCTGTACGCGGGCCGGAAACCCGCTGACTTCGGCGAGTACCGCGACCAGGTCGCAGCGAGCCTGCGCCGGCCGGGTTACGCCAGGGCGTTCTCCCGGACCACGCGCACGAGTCACGCGGCTGCCGAGGCGCGGCTGGCCGACGTCACCGCTCCCGTCCTGGTCGTGATGGGCGAGCAGGACCCCGACTTCCCGGACCCGCGCGCGGAAGCTGACTGGATCGCCGCCGCCCTTCAGGCGGAGATCGTCATGGTGCCCGAAGCCGGGCACTACCCGCAGTCGCAGCGGCCCGGCATCACCGCCGCCGCCATCCAGCGCTTCCTGGAACCGGTGCCCAGCCATGCCTGACGGCCGCCCGGCCCAGGTCCAACGAAAGGGATGACTCACATGAACACCACAGATGGCACCAAAGCACTGGTACGCAGCCGGAAAGGCCGTATGGTGGCGGGGATCTGCGCCGGAGTCGCCGGCTACTTCGGCTGGGATGCGACCCTGGTCCGGGTGGTCGTGGCGGTCGTCTCCGTCGTGACCGGCGGCGCGGGCGTCCTGGCCTACCTGGTGGCGTGGGCCCTCATCCCGGTGGAGGGCGAGAAGACCTCGATCGCCGAGGACCTGATCAGCAAAACCCGCCAGGGCTCGCCGGGCTCACCACGATGACCGGCTTCCGGCCCTTCTTCACCGCGGCCACGGGCGAGCGGATCGACTTCACCGCGGTGGCGAAGGACATCGACGGGCTGCTGGTCCCGTTCAGCTGGCGCAGCGTGCCCGGCGGGGTGATCACCGAGCACGTCCATCCCCGCCAGTTCGCCTGCGAATCCCGGCTGATCACCCCCCGGGACGCCTCCGCCCGGGGAACCAGGCCAGCACTGACACGGCGCCGCCAGCGGATTCTGGCCCGACGCTGCTGCCGTGCCTATGCCTGCAGGCATAGGCACGCGGCGAACAGCGGCCCTGAGGCAGACGTGGGGGAGCGGCCGGCCCCCGTAGCGTTCGGATCCTCAGCCCTCACTAGTCATCTGGACCCGGACGGAGAATTTAGATGGATAAGCCTTCCCGGGTACACCTGCGAGCTGCTGGCCCTAGTCCTGCCGCTTACCGCCGTGCTTTACATCGGTGCCGAGGCGCTGGATCCCCAGGGCACCGACCAGGTGATCAGCACCATGGCGGCCGCGCAATTCCTGGTCACGTCCTTCAACTCGGCGTCCAGCCAGGCGTTCAGTTACCTCTATCTCCTTACCGAGTACACCGTGCCGGTGGTCATCGGATCTGCCCTGTGGCGGAGCCAGGCCGTGCCGCGCTGGCTGGCGGCCCCGTTCACCGCCGGCCTGGAAATCGCCGAGACGCAGTCCGCCAAGGGACCCGTCATCATCAGGTTCATGCTTCCCTTCGCGGTCGCGATGGTCCTGCTGGCGGCACGCATCTGGCGGGCAGCAGCAGCTGCCCGTGAACCACGCCAGCCCACCGAGCCAGCTAACTCACCGGCCCAGCTAGGGAGAACAGCATGACGACCACCGTCCGGATCGCAGCAGCGAAAAGAGTCCCGATGAACTCCATCCGAAAGACCGCGCTCGTCGCGGGCCCGGGCCCCGCCAGGCGGCAGGTCCTAAGGCCCTATTTCGAGGCGCCCCGGCATGGCATCGAAGCGCCAGCCGCTGCGATGCCGCGCCCGGATGCGCCGACACCGCGCTGTACCGAAGATTCCAGGGGGGACACATGGCACCTCCGTGCCCACGTCATCGGCGGTCGTTTCGCCCGAACCACGCGGCGGCCACTTCGCCGGCGAACAGATACAGGGAGCTGACATGAGATCCACAAACCCGCATCAGGCACGAAGGAGTGCCCGGTACATGTTGTCCGCCGCCACGGTTACCTGCGTCCTGCTCGGCGCGGCCGGGCTGACGGCATCCAGCACAGCCAGCGCCGCGAGTATCCCGCAGCCCGGCAACGGCGCCGCACTGCGGGCGTCGCTGCGCGAGGACATCAGCCAGTATCTGGCGGCCCGGGGGACGGCCGAGCACATCTCCGCGGTCTCGCTGCGGGTCACCTTCCCCGGCCGCGCGCCGGGCATCGACCTGGCGGTCGGAACGAACCAGTACGGCGGCGGGTCACCGGTATCCACCAGCGAGCTGTGGCCGATCGGCAGCAACACCAAGGCCTTCACCGCGGTGATCCTGCTTCAGCTGGAGGCCGCAGGCAAGCTGTCGATCAGCGACCCGCTCGGGAAATGGCTCCCCCAGTACCCCGCCTGGCGCAACATCACGATCAAGCGGCTGCTCAACATGACCAGCGGCATCGCGAACTACGCAGCCCAGCCCGCCTTCGTGAGCACGCTCGCGGCGGGGCTGAGCACTAACTTCTCCGCGGCCCAGCTGGTGTCCTACGCCGTTGGCGTCCCGCTCGGACCGGCCGGATATTCGTACTCCGATACGAATTACATCCTCGCGCAGATGATCATCGAGCGCGTGACCCACGACTCCTATGCGGACCAGCTGACGAAACGGATCATCATCCCGCTGCGGCTGCGCAGCCTGTGCTACGCGCCCTATACCTGCCCCGCGGCCGACGCCGCCCGGATGCCGACCGGGTACTTCTTCATGTCCGGGGTGCCGTCGCTGCTCGGCCAGCCAGTTCCGCCTCTCGCCCTGACCTGGGCGCAGGGCGCCGGGGGCATCGTGAGCTCACTGGCAGACATGACCACCTGGGACCGGGCCCTGTACCAGGGCCAGGAGCTGCCGCCACCCCAGCAGCGCCAGCTCGAAAGCCTCGTGTCCGAGGCCACCGGCAAGCCAATCCCCGCCACCACGCTCGCCGACCCGGCCGGCTACGGGCTCGGCCTCCAGCAGGACACCAGCCAGCAGCTCGGAACGGAGTGGGACTACATCGGCGGAACCCTCGGCTACCGGGTCGGGCACGTCTACTTCCCCCGCTCCGGGATCATCATCGCGTTCGCCGTCAACAGCGCCACAGACCAGGACAACGAGGCCCTGGGAGCCCTGGAGATATCGGTGTACCAGAGCCTGCAAAACGCAGGCGTAGCTCAGGCCGGCTGAAACGCCATCCGAACTGGTCGTGCCGAGCCCCCGCGCAAAACGGCAAGCAAGACCTCTTCCCTGGCGTGGTGAAAGTGGAGAAAGAGGTGCCGCGCGGGTGACCTGCGGCAGTGAGCCCGCCCGAAACCAAGGACTGGGAGACTAGGCGGCACTTGAGTTGAGGCTGAGGTCAGCCGAGGCGGGCGGCGAGCGCGGCCACGTCCGGCTCGTCGGTCAAAGAGCGGTACGCCGGCCCGCGGGCGCGTCGCTGCGCGAGAGCCACGAAGGCCTCGACGTGGTGACGGGTCGGGTCGGCGATCGCGTTGACCGCGGCCACGGCGGTCTCGGCCAGGAGCTGGGTGGCCGGGTCTCCGCTGGCGGAGGCCCCTTCGGCGGCGTCAGCGGCGAAGATGCCAGCGTCCTGGAGGCGGCCGGCGGCGAGTGCCCACCAGGCCAGGCCGGCGAGCACGCGAGGCGGGCCGGCCGGGAGGTCGAGGTGCTGATAGTGGCCGGCTGCCGCGTCGAGCAGGGCCCGGGACCGCGGCAGGTCACCGCGGCGGCGGGCGACCGCTGCCTGGCCGATCATGGCGTCGGCCGACACCCACGGGTTGGAGCTGCAGTCGATCGCCTCGGCGTAAAGGGTGTCGGCGGCGGCGTCATCGCCTTGCCTGGCCCGCAGCGCGGCCAGCGCGACCAGGCTGAACGGCACCTGAAGGGGCTGGCCGGTGGCCCGGCATCGCGCCACGAGCGCTTCGTAGGCTGCCGAGGCCGCCTCGAGGTCCCCCCGGGCCTCCGCGATGCTGGCGAGGGCGTTCAGCGCAGAGACGACGACCAGGACCTCGCCGGCGGCGTCGAAGCGTTCCAGACTCGAGCGGGCGACTGGCTCGGCGTCCTCCAGCCGCCCCAGCGACACCAGGTTCCAGGCCACGATCAAGTCGTGCACCGCGAGGAGCCAGCCGTGGCCGGCCAGTTCCAGCAGGTCCCGCGCCTCGCTCAAAGCGTCGAGCGAACGGTCGAAATGATGCGCGAACCCCAGCACCGTCGCGTATACCACCAGCGCCTCCGCCAGGCGGACCCGGTCGTCACCCTCCCTCAGGACGGCTACGGCCTCCGCACATTCGATGACGCCCGCCGCCGGGTCAGCTGACATGCCCACGCAATAGCCGTGCCAGAGGCGGGCGGTTGCTTCCACGTCGGGACGGCGCGGCCCTTCGGCGCCGAGCGCGGCACCGAGCCAGCGGGCTCCTTCGAGGAAGTCGGCGGTGATGAACCACAGCCAGGCCATCCCCGAGGCTAGCGACAGCGCCGCGTCAGCATCGCCGGCGGCGATGTACCAGTCCAGCGCGGCCTGCAGGTTGCCCGACTCCGTGACGAGGCGGTCCCGCCACATCGGCCCGGCCGCGCCGCGCAGGCCCTGGTGGGCTTGCCCGGCCAGCTGCCGGTAGTACGCCCCGTGGCGGGTACGCATGGTGCCGGCTTCGCCTGATGCGGTGAGCCGTTCCCTGCCGTACTGCCACAGCGTCTGGAGCTGGCTGAACCGGGCCTCGCCCTCGTCGCCGGCGGCAATGACGAGGGACTTGTCGACCAGCCGGCTCAGGACGTCGAGGATCTCGCCTGACGGGTACCTGGTCGTCGGCGCAGACTGCCTCGGCTGCGGTGAGCCCGCAGCCGCCGGTGAAGGCGGCCAGCCGGGAGAACAGGCGGCGTTCGTCTTCGAACAGCAGGTCATAGCTCCAGTCGACCACGGCGCGGAGTGTCTGCTGGCGGGGCAGGGCGGTGCGGGCGCCGTGGCTGAGCAGCCGGAAGCGGTCGTTGAGGCGTTCGGCCAGGGTGGCCAGGGGCAGCGCCCGGAGGCGGGCGGCGGCGAGCTCGACGGCCAGGGGCAGGCCGTCCAGCCGCCGGCAGATGTCCTCGATGACGTCGCCGTCCGGGCCGTCCGGGCCGAAGCCGGGCCGGACCGCCCGGGCGCGATCGACAAACAGCTCGACAGCGGCCAGCGGCGCCAGGCCGCCCACCGGGACCAGGACTTCCCCGGGGACGCCGAGCCGCTCGCGGCTGGTCGCGATCAGCCGCAGACCTGGCACTGCTCCGGTCAGGGTGTCGGCCAGCGCGGCCGCCTCGCCGATGACGTGCTCGCAGTTGTCGAGGACGACGACCAGCGAGCGCCCGGCCAGGTAGCGCACGATAAGGTCCGTGGTCGATCCCGCAGGAGCAGCGCCCGGGACGGCAGCGGCGCCCGCCCCGAGCGCGCCGGCCGCGGCCGCGGCCACCCCGCCGGGGCCGGCCACGCCGGCCAGCTCGACCAGCCAGGCGCCGTCCCGGTGCTCTTCGCCCAGGGCGGCGGCCGCCTCCACCGCCAGGCGGGTCTTGCCCGCGCCGCCCGGACCGGTCAGCGTGACGAGCCGGCTGGAGCGGACCGCCGCACGCAGCTGGGCCAGCTCGGCGTCGCGGCCGACGAAACGGCTCAGCCGGGCGCGCAGGTTCCCGGCTGGCATCGCCGGCCTGGCCGCCGGGACCGGAGCCGGGCTGGCCGGGACGCTCGCTGCGGCGAGCGAGGGGTCCTGGGCCAGGATGCGGGCCTGGAGTTCCCGCAGGGCCGGGCCGGGGTCGATGCCCAGCTCGCCGACCAGGCGATCACGGACCTCGGTGTAGGCGCGCAAGGCCTCGGCCTGCCGTCCGGCCCGGTACAGGGCCAGGATGCGCAGCTCCCACAGCCGCTCGCGCAGCGGGTGCTGCCGGCACAACGGCTCCAGTTCACCGGCGAGCTCCCCGTGGCGGCCCAGCATCAGGTCAGCTCCGGCCCTGGCCTCGACCGCCACCAGGGTCAGCTCGCCCAGATGCGCCCGCTCGGCGTCGGCGAAGCCGGCGTCGGCGAACTCGGCCAGCGGCTCACCCCGGCGCAGGCCGAGCGCTTCGCCCAGCGCGGCTGACGCCAGCGCTGCCTCGCCGTCTCCCGCCAGCCGCCGCCCCTCGGCCACCAGCTGCCCGAAGCGGACGACGTCGACATCATCAGGACCCAGGGCAAGGGCATAGCCGGCTTCGCTGGTCAGGATGGCCGCCGCCCCGAAGGTGCGGCGCAGCTGGCCGATCTGGGCCTGCAAGGCATTGGCCGGGTTCGCTGCCTGCCCGTCGCCCCACAGCACGTCGATGAGCCGGTCAGCGCTGACCGGCCGCCCCCGCTGCAGCGCCAGCAGGGCCAGCAGCGCCCGCTGCTTGGCGCCGCGGACCGCCACCGGCACGCCGTCGGCTACCGCTTCGAGCTCGCCGAACAGCCGCACCTGCATGAGGCCACCATAGGTCCCGCCTCAGCGCCACGACAGTGCCGCCTCAGCAACCCCGCGCAGGCTGGCGGCCAAGACCGGAACACATCGAAGGAAGGACGAACCATGATCGAGGCGCAGCACCTCACCAAGCGCTACGGCACGACGGTTGCCGTCGACGACGCCTCCTTCGCCGTCCGGCCCGGCCGGGTGACCGGCTTCCTGGGCCCCAACGGGGCGGGCAAGTCGACCACCATGCGGATGATCCTGGGCCTGGACACGCCGAGCTCCGGCGCCGTCCTGGTCAACGGCAAGCCCTACCGCGAGCTAACCGACCCGCTCAGGTCGGTCGGGGCACTGCTGGACGCCAAGGCCATCGTCGGCGGCCGCAGCGCCGCCAGTCACCTGGCGTGGCTGGCCGACAGCAACGGCATCGGCCGCCGCCGGGTGACCGAGGTGCTCGAGCTCGTCGGCCTCAGCGACGTCGCGGGAAAGCGGGTCGGCACCTTCTCGCTCGGCATGAACCAGCGGCTCGGCATCGCCGCGGCCCTGCTCGGCGACCCCGAGACGCTGATCTTCGACGAACCGATCAACGGCCTGGACCCCGACGGCATCGTGTGGATCCGGAACCTGATGAAATCGCTGGCCGCCCAGGGCCGCACCGTGTTCCTGTCCAGCCACCTGATGAGCGAGATGGCCCAGACCGCCGACCACCTGCTCGTCATCGCCCGGGGCCGCATCATCGCCGACGCCAGCACCGACGAGTTCGTCAACCGCAACTCCACCCCGAGCGTCCGGGTGCGGGCCCTGCAGCCGGCCGACCTGGCCGCCGCCCTGACCCGCCGCGGCGCTGCGGTCGAGCGCTGTCCGGACGGCGCCATGATCGTGACCGGCCTGGACTCCGCCGCGATCGGCGCAGCCGCGTCCGCCGACGACATCACCCTGCTCGAGCTCGCCGTGCACGGCGCGTCGCTCGAGGAAGCGTTCTTCGAGCTGACCCGAGACGAAACCGACTACCACGCCGGCCAGCTGACCGGCACCAGCCAGGGAGCCTGACATGACCGCCACGACCTGCACCCCTACCCCGGCCCGACCGGCGCGAGCCGCCTCGATCAGCAGGATCCTCAAGGCCCGCATCCTCAAGGCGGAGTGGACGAAGCTCCGCACCCTGCCCTCCACCTGGCGCACCGCCGCCCTGACCCTGATCCTGGGCATCGGCTTCAGCGTCGCCGTGGCCTTCTCCCAGATCAGCCAGTGGCACTCCATGACGGCCCAGCAGCGCGAGACGTTCGACCCGGTCAGCGCCTCGATGAGCGGAGTCATGATCGCCGCGGTCGTCCTGGGGACGCTCGCCGTACGGACGGTCACCGCCGAGTACTCGACCGGAATGATCCGGTCCACCTTCAGCGCCATGCCCGCCAGACCGCTCGTACTGGCGGCCAAGGCCGCCACCACGGCCGCGTTCGCGTTCCCCGTGACGCTGCTCGGCAACCTCGCCGGCTTCGAACTCGGCCAGCGGATATTCGCCCGCCAGCACGTCGCCGTGACCATCGGGCATCCCGGCGTGCTCCTGGCCATGGTCTTCGGCGCCGTGGCCGTGAGCCTCGTCGCCGTCATCGGCGTCGGTATCGGCGGCCTCATCCGGCACACCGCGGGAGCGGCCACCACGCTGGCGCTGATCATCATCGGAGGACTCACCGTCGGCCAGTTCCTTCCGGCCGCCTGGCGTCAGTACATGCCCGGCATCGCCACTCAAGCGGCCGTAACGGTGCACCGCTCAGCCGGGCTGCTGCGCCCGGGCGCCGCCATCGTGGTCCTCGCCTTGTACGCCGCCATCGCGCTGGGCGCGGCAGCCCTCCGGGTGGCACACCGCGACGCCTGACCCAGCTCAGACCTCCGAGATCAACAACAAGCAGGAAAGGGAACTCTCATGAAGACCTCTACCGCGACAATCAGGCGGCTCACGAGCGACGGGACGACCATGCAGGCGATCACCCAGGACCGATACGGCGAGGCCGAGGACGTGCTGCGGCTGGAGGAGATCACCCGCCCCGCGATCGGCGACGACGAAGTACTGCTGCGCGTGCACGCCGCCGGCGTGGACCGGGGCGTCTGGCACCTGATGACCGGCCTGCCCTACCCGGTGCGCCTCGCGGGCTACGGGATCCGCGCCCCCAAGACCCCGGTGCGGGGCCGCGAGGTCGCCGGGCGGGTGGAGGCGACCGGCTCGGCCGTCACGACGCTGCACGTCGGTGACGAGGTCTTCGGCATCGCCGACGGCTCCTTCGCCCAGTACGCCAGCGCCCGGCCGGACAAGCTAGCGCCCAAGCCAGCGAACCTCACCTTCACGCAAGCCGCGGCCGTTCCCGTCTCGGCGCTGACGGCCCTGCAGGCGGTCCGCGACCGCGGGCACGTGCAGGCCGGAAACCGGGTGCTGATCATCGGCGCGTCCGGCGGGGTGGGCACCTTCGCCGTACAGATCGCCAAGGCCGCCGCCGCTGAGGTGACCGGCGTGTGCAGCACGGCGAAGATGGACATGGTCCGGTCCCTCGGCGCCGACCACGTCATCGACTACATCCGCGACGACATCGCCGCCAGCGGGCACCGCTACGACGTGATCCTCGACATCGGGGGCAACCGTCCGCTGAAGCAGCTCCGCGCTGTTCTGGGTCCGCGCGGGACGCTGGTCATTGTCGGGGGCGAGACCGGCGGACGGTGGCTGGCGGGCAGTGACCGCCAGCTCCGGGCGCTGCTCCTGTCCCGGTTCACCGGCCAGAGGCTGACCACGCTGATCTGCTCGGAGAACACGCCGGACCTGCTCGCGCTCACCGAACTGATCGAGTCCGGCCAGGTCAGGCCAGTCATCGACCAGACGTACTCGCTGAGCCAGACCCCCGAGGCCATCGCGTACATGCGCGACGGTCACGCCCAGGGCAAAGTCGTCATCAACCTCTGAACCACGGTGCGGAGCCGTGAATCCGCGATCCGGCGGCTAACCGATGCAGCGGTTCCTTTCCGCGGCGTCGGCGGGGCTTACAGGTTGCGCTGGTCCCAGGTGAACTGGAACAGGACGCGGTGAGGTCCTGGCCGTGGGCCCGGCTCTAACCGTGTACGCGGCGGGCCTGTGGCTGGTCCGCCGGAGCGCGCTGCAGAGCTTCGCCCTGTTCGCGGACCTGGTCATCACCGTCGTCGGCGTGGCAGCCATCAGCCCGGCGGGGGACTGGGGCGGTCCCCTTGCCGGGGCCGTCCCCGACTTCCTACCCCCGCTGGCCATCGCCGTGCCGCGGTGGATGTCGGGCTCGCATGTGCCCGGCTCGGGGTGGCAGCGGTACGTCGGGCCCTTGCAGGTAACTTCTTGCCCAGGGCTCGACGCCACTACTCGTCCCTGAGGAGATCTTCCGTCCCGGCGCCGATCTCAGGCCGTTGGAGGTTCTTGCCGCCAATGATCTAGCCAAGCTTCAGCTTCGCGGACCAGTGCTGATCGTCCAGGGCAATGATGACCCGCCCGTGGCTCGACGCGGCACCAACCACATCGTGCGCTCGCTGAACGCCTGGGGCGCGCTGCTCGCCCACCACAGCCACCCTGCCAAGGTTCACTTCAACCTGATCGAGGCAGCACACCGACAGCACCCAGTAATCGACACCTGTGCCGTGCCAAAACCCTGAGCGTGGCTTGACGTGCTGCTTTACGCTCGGCTCTTATGTTCGTTCGTCTCTATCTGCTCGTGGTGCGGTGTTCGGCTGGCTGGCGCTGCTGGTGCGAAGCGACCCGCCGAGGACGTGGAGATCTTGGTCTTGCGTCACGAGATCGCAGTGCTGCGGCGCCAGGTGGCGCGTCCGAGCCGGACTGGGCTGACCGCGCCGTGCTCGCGGCCCTGGCGAGGTTGCTGCCCAGGCACCTTCGGTTGCACCGGATCGTGACCCCGGGCACTCTGCTGGCCTGGCACCGGCGCCTGGTACGGAAGAAGTGGCGGTCTCCCGCTTGCTGCGGTAACCGCCGACGGCTGCGGCTGCGCTCAGCCACGGCCTCTCGAAGCTGCCGCAGCTCCCTGGCCGTGACCATGCCCACGACGACCGCGATAGCCAGCCCTAGGTGCCGGGTGGGCGGCATGACCTCAGGACCACCGGGCGGCAGGCCCGTTGTCTCCGGCTGCCCGCTGCCGCGGGCGAGCAGGCTCTCCGAGGTCGCCTCGGCTTCGCCGAGCCGTCCGCTTTGCGCCAGCCGGAATAGCACCGCGAAGGATGGGACCACGAGCACGACGATGATCCCGACCACGACCAGCTCAGCGGCCTCTGTCGCGGTCGGCGCCGCCGTAGCGGCGATCGTCAGCCGGGGCGGGAGCACGTGCGGGTACTGGGCGATCGCCCACCCCCAGATCACGGCCGCGACCGCGAGAGCAGCCAGCGGCCGGACCGGCCACACGACGTCGCGCAGCAGCAGGACCAGCACCGCCCCGCCGGCCAGCACCGAGACCACGACCAGCGCGAGCCCTCGCCCCCTGGTCAGCTCGGTGAATACCGGGGACGCGGTCGTCCGCAGCACGGCCATGGTGACTCCAGCCATGACCCCTGAGACGACCCCCGCCGCCAGCGCCCGCCGGGTGAAATATCTCCGCAGTTCATGCTCGCCCGCGTTTTCGCTGTCCACCGCCAGGTAGACGGCCGCGAGGTACGCCGAGACCACTACGAACAGCACGCCGGTGAGCAGCGAGGTCGGGTTGACCCACGAACTCACCGGATCACCGGAGGTGCCCCGTACCCGGCCGGTCACCACCGCCCCCACCACCGTGCCCAGGAAGAACGGGGTTACCATGGAAGCGAAGGCGAAGACGCCGCCGGTCACCGACTGCCACCGCACCGACCGGATCTGGCCGCGGAATGCGAAGCCTGACCCGCGCAGGACGATACCCAAGGCCGCCACGCTCAGCGGCACGAACAACGTAGTGAAGATCGCGGCGAAGACGGCGGGAAAGCCGGTCCAGAGCACGACCAGGGCGATGACCAGCCAGACGTGATTGGATTCCCACACCGGCGTGATGGACCGGTCGATGCGGCGTCGCGGCGCGTCCCCGCGAGTCGCAGATCCGGCCAGCAGGTCCCAGATCCCGCCCCCGAAATCGGCCCCGGCCAGTGCGGCGTAGGCCGTGCTGACCAAGATGAGCACAGCTGCCACGGTGTCGGCGATCACCGTCGGGCCCCAGGTCGCCGGCCCTCTTGCTCGGCGGGCGGCGCGTACGGCCCCGCGACCTCAGGTTCGGGTGAAGTGGCCTGCCAGCGGCGTTTCATGACCCACAAGACGCCGAACGTGGCCACGGTCAGCACGCCGTAGATCACCAGGGTCGCGGCCAGCGTATCCAGCACCCCCCCGGCCGTGGTGGCCGCCTGGCTGGTGAGCAGCAGGTGGTAGACGGTCCAGGGCTGCCGCCCGACCTCGGTGACCACCCAGCCGGCCTCCATGGCGGCGACCGAGGCAATCCCGGACAGCGCGCCACCCACGAGGAACACGGTACCGAGCCGACCGCCGGGCAGGTCCCGTCGCCGCCACCAGCAGAAGGCCAACCACAGGCCCCACAGCAGCATCGCTGTCCCGATGCCGACCATGAGGTCGAAGCACAGGTGGATCAGCGTCGGCATAGGCGGGCGCAAGCCGGGCGGCACGCTGTCCCAGCCGATGACCTTGGTGTGCGGCGAGAAGCCCACCAGCAGGGAATCGACGTCCGGAAGGCCGATGCCGGTGCCGGTCACGACGTGACCGTGGTACCAGACGCCCCCGAGCCACTCCGTAGCGCCCCGAGTGGTCTGCGGGACGTACTCCATCGACGCGAACTTGACCGGCTGCTGGCTGGCGATCGCGCGAGCGGCGGTGTCACCTACCGCGATCTGGAACGGGGTCGCAATGGCGGCGACCGAGAACGGCACCAGGAAACCGAGCCGGTTATAGCGGTCCCGCCGGCCGCGCAGCAGGCCGACCGCGTACGGTGTCGCGGCCAGCCCGCCGGCCACCATGTAGGCGGCCAGGATCATGTGCGGAACCTCGTAATAGGTGGCGCCGTTGAAGAAGACCGCCACCGGGTCGACGCTGGTGATCTTGCCGTGGGTCAGGGTGAAGCCCGATGGATCGTTCATCCACGAGTTTGCGGCGACGACCGACATGGCCCCGAGGATGCCGCTGATCACCACCGGCGTCATGGACCAAAAGTGCAGCCACGGGGGCAGCCGGTCCCACCCGTACAGGTAGATCGCGGTAAAGACGGCCTCGAGCAGAAAGAAGATCCCCTCGAAGCTGAACGGGATGCCGATGACCGACCCGTACTTTCCCATCAGCCCGGGCCACAACAGGCCCATGTCGAACGACAGGACGGTACCGCTAACGGCGCCCACCGCCACCAGAACCGCCATCACCTTCGACCACCTCCGGGCCAGCAGCAGCGCGGTCGCGTCGTTACGGCGAAGGCCACGGTAGTGCGCGATCATGACGATCGCGGGGAAGGCAATTCCCATGCAGGCCAGGATGATGTGGAAGCCCAGGCTGGATCCCATCTGGGCCCGGGCGGGCAGCACCTGCTTAAGCTGCAGCGCCAGCCCGGAATGCAGTGCCAGTACCGGGTGCAGTGTGCGCTCTGTCAGCAAGCTGATCTGCCTCCTCGGCCGAGACAGGCGTTGGCTATCACTATCTACACCGCCAAACTCGCGAATGGGGGTCCTGCCAGCAGCTTAGATGAGGACGTTTTGTCCGGTCCGGCCGGTCAGCGCGGTCGTCCGAGGCTGGCGGAGGGACGGACCGCGCAGTCATCTTCTCCCCGAACCCGAAGCCGACTGCTCGATTCCGGGCATGTCCTGGTCGCGGTTTCAGCCGGCCGAACATGTCCAGATCCGAGACCCGGCTGGTCCTCTCGAGCATCCTGAGCGCTCTTAGTTACCCGTACGAGTCGAATACCAGGCGGCAGTCCTTGACGGCGCGGATCTGGCAGTCATCGTTCGGCCATGACCTCGGATTAGATTATCTCGGCGACGCTCGGGCTGGCCGTCCGGGCGGCCGGGTCTTGCCATCCGGTCTGGCTGATCAGTTGCCCGTCGGCTGGGTCGGCAACGAGCAGCGTCTCGCGGAAACCGAGGTGTCGGCCAGCCATCCTCGGCCTTCACCAGCCGCTTGACCCGCCGGGCCAGTTCGGCCGAACGGCGAAGTAATCGAGGAACTCCGAGCCGCAGCCGGCCTGGGTGGCCAGGCGCAGCGATCTGGATATTTCCGAAGTCCCGGCCCGCGAGCGCCATCGCTCCCCGCAGGACCTGGGGAAGCAGGGTGCCCAGCCGCGGGACCGTGCGCAGGTCCTTGGCCAGGGCATGCAGGCGCCGGGCCGCGTCCGGGCCGTGCAGGAGCAACTGGACCGACGAGGCGAAGCGCTTCACTCGCCGGGCCAGCCGGTCCGCGCTGGCCGGTGCCAGCCGCGAGGTCCCATCGTGATATGCGGCCTGCGCCCGTACCAGCGGCTCCGTCAGGTGCTTGATCCCGGTCGTCAGCATGAGGTTAGCCTCACCGTCACGAGGGCCGCCGCACATCCCCCAGTCATGGGGTTTGCGCTGCCTCGGGCCGGGCGTGCTCCAACGCGATCCGAGTCCGATGTCAGCGGGGCGTCTGCCCGCAAGAGTTCCCGGCGCTTGCGGTGTCGCCACTGGTCGCTTGCAATCCTAGGTAGGCCGTAAACGTTATTGGTAGTTCGTTTGCGAATCTTTTGCTCCCGGCCGCAGTTAGGCTGCTCGGTATGGTGCCAAGCGAGAAAGTCCCGGCGGACAGCACGGGCCGGGGCGCGATGACGAACCCGGCCTCTGATCCGTCCCGTGAAACGGCCGGCGCCGTAGCGCCGCGGCTCGACCCGGCCGATCTGGCCGTCTGGGGCGGCTTCCTTGAGGTTCACACCCGGCTGATGCGGCTGCTCGACGCTGACCTGGTCGCTACCCACGGCATGGCCCTGGTCGAGTACGAGGTGCTGTTCAAGCTTTCTGCGGCCGGCGGCCAGCTACGCATGTCTGACCTTGCCCAGGTCGCCATGCTCAGTCGCAGCGGCCTGACCAGGATTGTCGGAGTGCTGGAAGCGCAGCGCCTGGTCCGCCGCGTCTCGTCTCCCGGCGATGGCCGTGTCCTCATCGCAACCCTCACCGCGACCGGGCGGGGCCGCTTGGCCGCGGCGCGCGAGACGCATTCGGCGAACGTGCGGCGGCTGTTCCTGGGGCCTCTCGATCAGGACCAGAAGAAGGCCATCGCTGCCGGCTGGCAGAGCATCCGCGTCGCGCTCGATCAGCACGACCGGGTACAAGCCCGCTGAACTGGCGCGGCCCGGGCGCAGGCCGGGGCTGCGGGCGCTTGCCTCACCCGGTGGTCTGTGCCAGACTGGCGGCAGGTATTTCGCTAACGAAGTAACTGGGTTTGCAGATATTGTGCTGGCGCCAAGGCGCCGCGGAGGGTTTCCTAGTGGACATACGCTGGCCCGGATTGTCCTACGAGCAGTGGGCTGAAACCCGGGATACCTTGCACCTGTGGACCCAGGTAATCGGCAAGGTCAAGTTGGCGCTGACCCCGTCCTCAACGAATGGTGGAACGTCGCCTTGACCCTCACCTGCCGGGGCATGACCACCGGCCCGATGCCCTCTGGCCCGGCTGACCTCCAGATCGACCTCGACTTCATCAGCCAGCAGCTCGTTCTCACCACGTCCGACGGCCGCCGTGCGTTCATCGACCTGATCCCCTCGCAGCGTCGCGGAGTTCCATGCCGTCGTGACCATGCAACTCCGGGCCCTCGGCTGCGAGGTTATCTACTCGACGATGCCATCCGAGATGCCCGACCCGGTCCCGTTCGAGCAGGACACCGCGGACCGGGCCTACGACGGCGCCGCCGCGCGGCGGTGGTGGCTCGCGATGTTGTCCGCCGGCCGGGTCATGGATAGGTTCCGGACTCCGTTCGGCGGTAAGAGCAGCCCGGTGCTGTTCTACTGGGGCGGATTCGACCTGAACCACACCCGCTTCAGCGGCCGGCCTGCGTCAGCGCGGCCCGGCTCCGGGGTGATCCAAGCCTTCGGCGAGGATCAGGAGAACTTCGCGATCGGTTTCTGGTCGGGTAACTCTGCTTCCCCTCACGCCGTGCTCTACGCCTACTTGTCCCCGGCCCCGGCCGGGGTGGCGACCATACGGCCCGATCCACAGCAGGCCCGGTGGGTGCCCGGTGCTGGCGAGTTCGTCCTGCCGTGGGACGAGCTTCTTGCCCGCACCGACCCGGACGCTGCTGCGCTGGAGTTCTTTACCAGCACCTACGCCCGTACCACCGCCCTGGCGGGATGGGACCACTCCGCGCTCGAGCTTGCCCGGATCCCGAAGAGATAAGGCTTACTGATGTCCATCCTTCCTATCGTCACCCCGGCCGGCAAGGGCGAGGCCCTGCAGTTCAGCCCCACTGAACTGCTCACGTGGAAGGCCACCCAGGCGACCACCGGCGCCTTCGATCAGTTTGAGCTCACCGCCCAGCCGCACCACGCTGGGGCTCCTCTGCATGTCCACACGGCCGTCGAGGAATGTTTCTACGTGCTCGCTGGAGCGTTCCGGTTTGCCGTGGCTGGCTCCGAGGTCATCGCCGGACCGGGCAGCTTCCTGTTCGTGCCCCGCGGCACCGCGCACACCTGGACCAACGCCGCGGAGACCGCCTCGACCATGCTGCTCACGTTCGTGCCCGGCGGTATGAAGCCGTTTTTCGACGAGGCCGCTCCTGTCATGCACGCCCGCTCGCTCGACCTCGACGCGCTCACGGCCATCAACGCCCGCCACGCCACGACCGTCGTCGGGTCACCGCTGCCGCCTGGCAGCGGGGAGACCGCGGTTATCCAGGCGGTCTGCTACCCCGCCAGTGCCAAAATCCCATCATGGTGAACGCGTACGCCACCGGCCCGTGGCAGAACTTCTTTGTCGCTGAAGTAGGAGCTGCCGCCGCCCTGACCGGCTTGCTCTTCGTTGCCGTCTCGATCAACCTGAAGCAAATCCTCTCCTTCCCCAAACTGCCCGCCCGCGCCGCCGAAACCCTGTCCCTGCTGCTGCTCGTCGTCGCCGTCTCCAGCCTCGCGCTCGCCCCGCAAACCTCCCAAGCCCTCGGCATCGAAGTCATCGCCTGCGCCGGCCTGATGTCACTCGCCGTGCTGCTCGTCCAGCTGCGTCATGGCCCAGACGATCCAGCCGACCCCTCCTGGTGGTTCGTGTCCCGGATAGCCAACGTCCAGCTACCTGCCCTGCTGTTCCTCGCCGGCGGCACCACGCTCACCATCCGGTACGGCTACGGGCTGTACTTCATGCTGGCGGGAACTCTCACAGCGTTCCTAGGGGCCGTCTACAACGCCTGGGTCCTGCTCGTCGAGATCATCCGCCAGCACCCCGATCCCCCAGCCGCAGCTTGATCAAGGAGGGAAAATGCTGGCCGCACCTGCTGGGCCATAAGCGTCAGCACCTGCCGCCGCGACCACGCCGGAGGCCTCAACGCCCAGCCTCAGCGGAAGTTTCGGCTCGTCGTGCCCCTTCTCGCGGCCGGCATAGGACTTCACGTCGACCGGATTAACGCCCGCCGCACGAACCGTGACGGTCACCTCTCCCGGGCCAGGGGGTGCCGCATCGGCCTGCTGTAGCCGGAGGACCTCAGGCCCGCCGAAGGCAGTAGCCACGACGATGCGGGACTCTCGCCCCGGGTTGCTACCCCCGTGGCGTCGCGGATCGCGGCGGTCCCGGTACGTCCAGCCTGGCATGGCCCGCCCTCGCCTCCGGTCCCGGCTGGGCTCGATTGCCGGGCGGGCGGGTCCCGGCGCGACCACCCACCCGCCGACCTCTCCGAGGAGGGGATTCAGCACCTGCCCGCCCGTTCAGGGCATGTCCGGGTGCGCGGCGTCGTGGTTCCGGTACTCCCCAAGCAGGTCCCGCTGTGCGGACATCGTCTGAGTAGCCAGGTCGTGCAGTCGTTCGGTAAACGCCTGTTCCTGCTCAGCAGTCGGTCGCCGCTGTGCCCCGGGCGGGGCAGGCCAGGGCTGGTCGCCGGCGTGCCGAGCATGGCGACCTGCAGGTCAAGGGCGGCCGGGACGTAGAAGTTCAACACTCGCGCGGTTGGCTGTCGGTGCCGGTCCGCGGCCGATCTGCTTATCGGCTTATGCCGGTGTCACCTCGATGCCGTTGACTTGGGCGTTGTCCTTGACGGTGACGAATTGGATGGTGATGGTGCCGTTGCTGTTGGCGGTGGCGGTGAACGACTCGGCGACCGCCTTGTACTCCCCACCCGCGGTGGCGAAGATGTCGAAGTTGGTCAGCACCTGCGTCCCGTTGATCATGACGTTGAAGGTTCGGGACCCCGCCGCGGTCCAGTACTCCTCGGCGAAGTCGAGGCGAACGGTGTAGCTCGCCCCGGCGGTCAGGCCGGGGATCGTGTAGGTGAAGTTGCCGTACCGGTTGTGCTGGTAGACCGACTGAGGTGCCGGGTTGGTCACGCCAGTGGTGCTGATCGCGTTGGTGACGGAGGCGGTCGAACCGCCGGTGTAGTCCTCGTCGGCCACGAACGGCGCTGCGGCCGGGCCGCCGGCCGAGATGTCGACCCCGCCGGTCCCGGTGCCGGAGCTCACGGTCCAGGTGAAGGCGGCGCTGCCTGTCGCCCTAGTGGTGTCGGTCGCGGTGACCGTGACGCTGAAGGTGCCCGCGGTTGTCGGGGTGCCGGAGATCAGCCCGGTCGAGGAGTTGATCGACAGCCCGGCCGGCAGGCCGCTGGCGGTGTAGGTGAGGGTCTGCCCGGACGCGGAGTCGCTGGCGCCGATCTGGAGGCTGGCGGCGGTGCCGACGGTGGCGGTCCGGGCGCCGGGGTTGGTGACGGTGACGGTGTTGGTGGTCGTGCCGCCGGCCGGGGAGATCTCGATGCCGTTGACTTGGGCATTGTCCTTGACGGTGACGAACTGGATGGTGACGGTGCCGTTGCTGTTGGCGGTGGCGGTGAACGACTCGGCGACCGCCTTGTACTCCCCACCCGCGGTGGCGAAGATGTCGAAGTTGGTCAGCACCTGGTTGCCGTTGATGAGGACGTTGAAGGTGCGTGATCCGGCCGCGGTCCAGTACTCCTCGGCGAAGTCGAGGCGGACGTTGTAGCTGGCGCCGGGGGTGAGGCCGGGGATCGTGTAGGTGAAGTTGCCGTACCGGTTGTGCTGGTACACCGACTGCGGGGCGGGGTTGGTCACGCCGGTGGTGCTGATCGCGTTGGTGGCGGAGGCGGTGCTGCCGCCGGTGTAGTCCTCGTCGGCTGTGAACGGCGCCGCCGCCGGGCCGCCGGCCGAGATGTCAACCCCGCCGGAACCGCTACTGGAGCCCACGGTCCAGGTGAACGACGTCGACCCGCTGGCACCGGTGGTGTCGGTCACGGTGACCGTGACCGTCGACGTGCCCGCCGTGCTCGGGGTGCCGCTGATGAGCCCGGTCGAGGAGTTGATGGTCAGCCCGGCGGGCAGGCCGCTGGCGCTGTAGGTGAGGCTCTGCCCCGACGCTGAGTCGGTCGCGCCGATCTGCAGGCTGGCGGCGGTGCCGACAGTGGACGTCTGGTTGGCCGGGGTGGTGACGGTGACGATGTGGGCATTGGTGCCGGCCGAGACCGTCCACACGAAGCTCTGGGTGGCGTAGGCGCCGTTGCCGTCCTTCGCGGTGACGGTCACCGTGCTGGTGCCGACGGCGGTCGGGCTGCCGGAGATGACGCCGGCCGAGGAGATCGACAGGCCGGCCGGGAGGCCGGTCGCCGAGTAGGTCAGCGTCTGGCCGCTGGTGGAGTCCGTTCCGCTCAGCGTGACCGAGGATGCGGCGCTGCCGGTCAGGCTGGCCTGCGGGCCGGGGTTAGCCAGGGTGACCGGGGCGCCGAGCTGGCTGGAGGCGACGGCCAGGGTGCCGGTCAGCGGCAGGCTGGCGCTGGAATCGCCCACCGAGACCGTGTAATTGCCGGTGCTGGTGGCCCAGGCGTTGGAGCTGCTGTTCCAGTACTGCAGGTTCTGCTGGGTCAGCGGGAAGGTGACGGTGGTCGATGCCCCGGCGGCCAGGCTTACCCGCTGGAAGCCCTCCAACTGGAGCGGCGGCTGGCTGGAGGCGGACGGGTCGGTGACGTACAGCTGGGCGACGTCCGCGCCCGAGCGGGAGCCGGTGTTGGTCACCGTGGCCGTCACGGTGGCCGCGCCGCCCGCGGTCAGCGCGCCGACGTGCAGGTTGCTGAACGAGAAGGACGTATACGACAGGCCGTAGCCGAACGGGAACAGCGGCGTCAGGCCCTGGCTGTCATACCAGCGGTAGCCGACGTCGATGCCCTCGGAATACTGCACGGTGCCGTTGGTGCCGGGCCACTGGGCGGCGGTGCTGGCGGGAACCTGCGATAGGGAGGTGGGGAAGGTGACGGTCAGGTGCCCGGACGGGTCGTAGCTGCCGAACAGGACGTTGGCGATCGCGGTGCCGTCCTCCTGGCCGGGGTACCAGGCCTCGAGCACGCCCTTCACCGAGGAGAGCCATGGCATGGTGACGGCGGAGCCTGTGTTGAGGACCACGATCGTGTTCGGGTTGGCAGCAGCCACCGAGGTGATCAGGTTGTCCTGCGTGGTCCCCAGGTCGATGCTGGTCAGGTCCGAGCCCTCGGACTCGCCGAGGTTGGCGAAGACGACCGCGACGCTGGCCGCCGCGGCCGCTGACGCCGCCGAGCTGTCGGAGGAGCCGTCGTTGTAGGTGACGGTCGTGCCGCTGGGCGCGGCCGCCTGGATGCCCTGCAGCGGGCTGACGGTGCCGCTTGAGTTCACGCCGGCGCTGCCGCCGCCGTCGGTCTGCGGGCTGCTGGAGGCGTCCGCCCCGATGACCGCGATTGACTTGTCAGACGTGGTGAGCGGCAGGACGCTGCCGGAGTTCTTCAGCAGCACGGTCCCCTCCTCGGCCAGCTGGGTCGCGTCCGCCTGGTCGGTCGAGGTCGTCGCCACGGCTGACGGCGACCCGCTCGGCGCCTTGTCGAACGCGCCGAAGCCGAACATCTGGGTCAGGATGTCGGAGACGGCCGAGTTGATCGTGGCCTGACTCACCTGCCCGGAGGTGACGGCGCTCTGCAGCGCCGAGCCGTAGTACCCGTCATTGCCGGGCATGTCCATGTCCAGGCCGGCGTTCGCGGACGCGGCGGTCGAGTGCGTCGCGCCCCAGTCAGAGGTCACGAAGCCGGTGTAGCCGAACTGCTGGCGCAGCACCGTGGTCAGCGTGTACGGGTTCTGGCAGGCGGCGGTGCCGTTGATGTAGCTGTAGGAGCACATCACCGACGAGGCCGCGCCCTGCTGCACCGCCGCCTGGAACGCGGGCAGGTAGATCTCCTGCTCCGCCTCGGTGTTGACGACCGCGTTGTCACTCGGGGTGTTGCGGTTGGTCTCCTGGTTGTATACCGCGTAGTGCTTGACCTGGGCCATGGTGCCGGCCGACTGCACGCCGCGGATGTCGGACGCGGCCAGCTGCCCGGCCAGGTACGGGTCCTCGCCGATCGACTCGAAGGCCCGGCCCCAGCGCGGATCGCGCACGATGTTGATCGTCGGGCCGAGGTCGACCGTGCTGCCCTTGGCTGCCTGCTCCGCGCCAATCACGTGGCCGTACACCTGCTCGGCGGCGGTGTCCCAGGTGGCCGCGACATCGACCGGCGCGGGCAGCTGGGTGACGTTGCTCATCCCGTCGCCGACGCCGGCCGGGCCGTCCTCCAGGTTCATGGCGGGGATGCACAGTGAGCTGATCGCCGGGATGTTCCCGACGTAGCTTGAACCGGACGCGCCCGTCATCAGGGCAATCTCCTGGCTGAGCGACATCTGCGCCATCAGCTCGCTGACGCGCGTGGGGATCGGCGCGGTCGAGTCGACCCACGGGCACGCGGTCGCTGCGGCCGCATGCGGCGCGACGGCGGAGGCCGCTACGAGTGGCGCGGCCACAACGGCGAGCACCACCGTCGCGATCCGCGTCCGCCTCAGGCGCCATTGGAAATAGGGTACGCGCACGGGTGACTCCTCACATAAAGACACAAACCCATGCAGCAGCGGGCGCCATGTACTTCTCGCCGCCGACCGCGAAAAACGGACGGCGGTACAGGAAGTGCCAGTTGTATTTAGTGCCGACAGACCAGGGAATGGGTTTATACACGACATATAATAACACTAAAACCGGAGCGTCAATGGCCAGGGTCGATGTTAACGGTTCATTAAGGGACCTTCGGTACCACGGCGAGCACAGCCCGGACCGAGGCCTGCGTCTGGTCCAGGATCGGCCCTGTCCGGCTAGGTGATCTAGTTCCGGAGCTCGCTCGGGTAGGTCGTAACGGGGCGATTGGCGGCGGGGAAGCCGGGTAGCGCTGAAGAGACAGTCCGCCATGGGACAGTGAGGACACGTTGATGGCAGATGGGACTCCTCAGCGAGCGCCGGGAGACCTGACGGGACGGGTGGCGGTGATCACGGGGGCCGCCCGCGGGATCGGGCGTGCGGCGGCCGTGGCGCTGGCCCGCCGGGGTGCGGCGGTCGCGGGTATCGACATAGCGGGACCTGTCAGCCCGGTCCTTGATTTTGCCCCGGCTGCGCCCAGTGACCTGGCCGAGACGGGGGAAGCGGTCCAGGGAGCCGGGGGCCGCTGGCTGTCCATTACAGCGGACCAGCGGGATATCGGCGCGGTCAGGTCTGCGGCAGAGCGCATCGAGCGGGAGTGGGGCGGTGTCGACATCGTCTTTGCGAACGCCGGCATCCAGGCGTTCAAGCCGATTCTGGAGATGGACGACCGGGATTGGCATGACCAGATCGACGTCAACCTCAATGGCACCGCCAACGTGCTGCGTGTGTTCGCTCCGCTGCTGGTGCGCCGGGGTGGTGGCCGTATCATCATCACGTCGTCGACACAGGGCGAGCACGGAACCAAGTTCGGATCGTCGTATTCGGCGTCCAAGTGGGGCCTCATTGGTCTTATGAAGTCAGCGGCGCTCGAACTTGGCAGCCATGGCATTACGGTGAACGCCGTCATCCCCGGTCTCATCGACACCGCGCTTACCCGGCACGAGGACCGGTACGCTCAGGCAATCGGCAGCGGCGGTCAGGAACCGACCGGAGACCCCAGCCGGGACGAGGAAACGGCGAAGAAGATCTTGAGCGCCAAGAGTCCGCTCGGGATTCCGTGGATCGACCCGGCGGAGGTCGCGCCGGTCGTGGCTTTTCTGGCCTCCGATGAGGCCCGAATGGTAAGCGGCGCGTCTTTCGCTGTCACCGCCGGAGACAGCGCCAATATCACGGCTTAACCGATTGTGCTCGCGCTCGCGGGCCGGGCACTGATCGCGACTGCAGATCAGTTCCGGCAGCCGCGCTGGTGTCCGTATCGGCCCGGGGGCGCCCGAGCGCACCACTGCCACCTGGGCCAGCTTCCTCCGCTCCCAGGCCGACGCCCTTCTTGCCTGCGATTTCTTCGAGACGGTCACCCTAACCGGTGCCCGCCTGTCCGTGCTGGCGGTCATCGAGCACGCCAGCAGGCGGATCCGGGTTCTGGGTGCAACTCCTCATCTCAGTGCTTCCTGGGTCGCCCAGGCCGCGAGGAACCTGGTCATGGATCTTGAGGGTGCCGGGAGCCGGGCGCGGTTCGTGATCCGGGACCGTGACGGTAAGTTCCCCGGCCTGTCCGGCGCCTTCCTCGCTGACGCGGGCATCGAAACGGTGCTCAGCGGGGTCCAGATGCCCAGAATGAATTCGATCATGGAACGCTGAGTGCAGACCTGCCGCCGCGAGCTGCTCGACCGGACCCTGATCTGGAACCGGGCGCACTTGCTGCACGTACTGCGCGAGTTCGAGCAGTTCTGCAAGTCCCACCGGCCTCACCAGGGAATCGCGAACGCCCGGCCGCTGGCGCGCTGCCCACCGATCCCCGGGCCGGACGCCGCCACCCGGCTTCACGTCCGCAGACGGGACCGCCTCGGCGGCATCCGCCACGAGTACCGGCACGCCGCTTAACCTGCGCGGATGGGATTTTCGGCAAGCACAACGTTCGGCGGCGTCGAAGGATGCCGAGATGCTGGTGCTGCGCCAGGAGGGCGCGGTGCTCCGGCGGCAGAATCCCCAACCGAGGCTGGACTGGGCTGACCGGGCGGTGCTCGCCCGCCTTGGCGCGGCTGCTCCCGGTACCGCTGCGGATGAGCTGCCTGGTTGCCCCTGACACGCTGCCGCAGCGGCTCAGGCAACCCGCGGCTAGCCAGCCAGTCCAGATGCTTACCACGTTCTTCCGAGAGCGCCCGCCTCTCGGCTGATGTCTTCTTCGGTACCGACATAAGCATGATTTATCCCTGGATGACTAGGTATCTGGGCCTTCTCCGCCTGGATGGAGAGTTGCGCGATGCGCTGGTCGGGATCACCCAACGTCACGTCAATGGCTTCACTCAACTCGGTGATCATGCAAGCGTTCAGGGTCGCGTGTCCTTCAGCCGGCCCAGAAGATAGGGCACGTCGCATACGGGCGGCGTGGGCTGGGCAGCGCGATGTCGGCGGCCGGCGTCGGCCCGGTACGGCCCGCGACGACGCCGTGTCGGCGCGACAACGGCTAGCCCGGGGGTTCGGGCATTCCACCGGGCGTCCGGCCCGTATGCGGCCCGTCCGCGCCGCGCACGCGCGGTCGGGTATCGTCGACGACGAGATAATCGCAGGTCAGCGCAAGAATATACCTGCGATATACCCCCCTGCGGAGTAGCCCCCCGAGGGCATCCTCCAACTTCCTGGCCACCCTCGTCCGTCGGCTGGGGCGCGTCTGCGCCTCGCGTGCGAATCGTGCACGGGTCGGCCCAAAACCGGAATTCGTCTCGGAGGGGGCGTGCTGAATCGGTGCTGATACCAGGGGGTATCGCAGGCCGGTGACCTGCGGAAACTGCCCCTATCGCCAGGATCTTCACCATCTTCGAAGGCACTTCCGAGATCCAGCGGATGATCATCGGCCGCGCGGTCACCGGGCTAGACGTTCGGTAGAGGTTGGCGTCCGTCCTAGGCGTGCGCGGCGGATGCTCCTCGTTCCGCCAGCAGCGCGTCGAGTTGGGGCATCGCCGCGCGGAGCCCTTCTTCCATGCCCGGGACGGTCTGCTCCATGGCATCGACGCTTGAAAACCAGGTGACGCTGGTCAGGCGCGATCCCGTCGGCGTGGTGTCGAAGGTGAATTTCATCGACGACGGCATATTCTCGTCCGCGGCGTTGTCTTCGCCGTCGTGCGCCTCGAACGAGTCGATGGGATCTACCGCGGTGAACTTCCAGGAGCCGCTCCACTTTTCTCCGTTCGGCCCGGTCAGGAAGTACTCGGCGCGACCGCCAACCTTGAAGTCGTGATAGGTGAAGGTGGCGGGCGCGAAGGGCGGGCCCCAAAAGCGCTCGAGCTGCCGCGGGTCGGCCCAGGCGTCCCAAAGGCGTTGTTGCGGAACAGGGAAGTCGGCCACGACGGTGAGGGTGAGCTTTTCCGGGTCTTTGGTAACAGAGGTAATTGGCATCTCATTTCCCTTTCGGTAGAAGAACATCGTCGAGCTGCGCCACGCGCTGGCGCCAAATGGATTCGAAGGAGTCGAGAAGTTCGCCGGCGCGCTTGAGCCGCGCACGGTTGGTGGAGACCAGCTGCTCGCGGCCGTGGGCGCGCTTCTGGATGAGACCCGCGCGCTCGAGCACGGCGACGTGCTTTTGCACGGCGGCGAAGCTCATCTCGTAACGCGCAGCAAGATCGGAGACCGACGGGGTTTCCGTGAGCGACCGCGCCAAGATGTCGCGGCGCGTGCCATCGGCCAAGGCGCGGAAGAGCTGGTTGAGCGACTCCTCGCCCTCTTGCCGAAGTACAACCATGTGGTTGTACGTTAGCCCTGTCCGAGCACTTCCGCAAGGTAATCCTGGAGAACGCCTGCGTGAAAACCTGTTGGCGGACCACGGCGATCAGTGCTAGCTTCCAGGGGCCGTGCCAGAGGACGTGGAGGTGATACCCGTGAACGTATCGACATGGGTGCTCCCCGCCGGGGTCACGGTCGGACCGTAGGTCGTCCGGGAGCGCCGCTGCGAGCACTCCCGAAAGGCATGATCATGCGATTCACTTCCGAACTGCGCCTCGACGACGGCGTCCTCGAACGCGAATTCACCCTCGGCGAGATCCCCGGCATCCTGTGGACGGCTGGATCCGCACCGGCCCCGCTGATCCTGAGCGGCCACAACGGCGGCTTGCACAAACGGTTGCCCCGGCTGGTGGCCCGGGCCAGGCACTACGCGGCGGAGTACGGCTTCGCGGTGGCCGCCATCGACGCCCCCGGGCACGGTGACCGGCCCCGTTCGGCCGTCGACGAGCAGGCCCGCGCCGACCTCCGCCGGGCGCTGGAGGCCGGCCAGCCGGTCGACGAGATCGTCGACGCCTTCATTCTCCCGCTGGTCGAAAAGGCGGTGCCGGAATGGCGGTCCACCCTGGACGCCCTCCTAACGATGCCCGAGATCGGCGGCCCGGTCGGGTACGAGGGGATGACCGCCATCGGCATTCGGCTGGCGATGGTCGAGCCGCGCATCTCGGCCGCCGTTTTCTTCGGCGGGGGTTTCGTGCCTGGGACCCTGCGCGAGGAGGCCCGGCAGGTCACCATTCCGCTGCAGTTCCTGCTGCAGTGGGACGACGAAGGGATGGAACGGCAGCCGGTCCTGGACCTGTTCGACGCCTTCGGCACCAAGGAGAAGACGCTGCACGCCAATCTGGGCGGGCACGCCGGTGTCCCGTGGTTCGAGGTGGACGACGCGGCCCGGTTCTTCGCCCGGCATGTGAGCTAGAGCCGTGTCGGGTACCGTTCGGCCGCCGGGTAGTGAGCCGGCCATGACCGATCGTAACGCAGGGGGAGGGGCCACCGGCCAGGATGGCGCGGTGGTGAGCGTGTATGAGGATGGCCCGCTGATCGTGCGCGGTGACTTCGCGATCACGGCCCAGGACGGGCGGCCGATCCCGACCGGTCGGCGAACTGTCGCGCTATGCCGGTGCGGGGGCTCGGCCATCAAGCCGTTCTGCGACGGGACTCACACGCGGACACGTTTCCGCGCTCCCGGCGGTGCCCAGGAGAGACGAGCCGCGGCGCGGCCGACAGGGGATGCGAAGCCGTCGGCTGGCTGACCCCATCTGGCGACGGGCTGGCGCGGCCGGCGCGGCGGCACGAGGTAGCAGGGGCGGGCCGCCGCGGGATGCGGCCCGCCCGATATCAGGCGGCGCGGAGGGACTCGGCCGGAGGCTGTACTGACGGCTGGTCGGCCTGCCAGCGGGACAGCAGGTAGCCGGCGAGCGCGTCATCGAGGGCAAGGCAGCACGCCGCGCCGAACAAGACGTCGGCCGCGGCGGTGGGATGGTCGGCCGCGTAGCCGCCGCACAGGTCGTGTGCGGCGATCTGCTCGTGCACGGCGTCGGCCTCCACGTGCTCGTCGAAGTACTGGCGTGCTGCGCGCTGGCGCCAAGCCGGCGAGCCCCGGTGCAACGCGAACAACGACATCAGGTTGCTGACGGCCAGCGTCACCGCCGGCACCGCCGGGACGTAGTGACCATAGCTGTCATCAAGTTCAAGCCAGCGCATCGTCGCGCGGAAAAGCTCCGCGTGCATTCGCTCCGGCCGGCCGCCACCGTACTCGTCGGCCTGGATCTCCACCAGGGCGGCCTTTACTGGCCCGTCAAGGCGCGGGATGCCGAAGCTGTGCGGATCCGCCTCCTTCAGCTGGTAGACCGAGCGGTGCCCGATGAACTCGGCGAACTGGTCCCGGTCTGCCTTGCGCGCCAGGTACCCGGCGAGGTCCGGACCGCCGCCGCGCCCGGCCAGCTCACGCAGCGCGCCCGGCACCGCGCCGGCCGGGACGGCCTCACGCTCACCCGCCAGGTCGCGCAAGGACGTGAGCCACCGCCGCTCAAGCGACCCGCGGAAAGCCAGCACGGCCGGGTGCCACTCCCAGTCCTCATCGACATCCTCGAAGCCGCGGTAGTGCAGCTCGTAGCAGCACCACAGGGCAAGCTGCAGGTCTTCGTCCTCCCACGCCGCCGAGTTCCCGTCAGGCACTGGTGGTGCGCTGACGGCAGCGGAAATGGCGAACGGGGAGCGGCGCAGTGTCGCGGCGAGCCAGGAGCTCAGTGCCCCGCGCGCTGGTGGCATTCTCATGCGGTCCGCTGCCCCGGCCGTAACAAGTTAATCCGGCTGCCACCATCGAAAATTATCTGTTGACCTGCCAGGCCTTCACGCTAGCCGGCCTTTCACGCTACCGGCCTTTCACGCTAGCTGGCCTTCACGCTCGCTGGGTTCCGCCTGGCGTCCGAAGTCGCGGAATGCGCGCTGGGAGTTGCCGCCCAGGACCGCGACCACCAGGAAGATTCCCGCTATCGGGAAGAAGGGCGTGGTCCCGACGTGGCGGACGAGCACGCCGGCGACCGCCACCGACAGCGGGAACGTGCCGTACGAGCACAGCATGATCACGCTTATGACGCGGGCGAGTATGGCCGAGGGAATCGACCGCTGGGCCATGGTGTAGAAGAGCACGTTGCCCAGGCCATTGCATACGCCGAGGAAGAGGAGGGCGGCCGCGGCCCCGGCCTCGCCGCCTAGATAAGGCACCAGGCTGATCGCGCCCGCCTCGATGATGAAGGACACGGAGGCGACCATCGCCGGGTTCCGCAGCCCGCCCGAGCGGGCTGCGCCCAGCGTGCCGATCACCGCGCCGGCCGCTAGGCAGGCGAGCAGTGCGCCGTAGCCGCCGGCGCCCCAGTGCGCGTGGGCGAGCGCCGGAAGTGCCACCTCGAGCAGGCCGCCGTTGGCCAGGTTCGCTGCGATGGCGACCACCATGATGACCTGAATCGCCCGCGACTCCCGTAGGTAGGCCAGCAGGCCCGGTGGCTTGCCGGGTTCGGCGGCTAGGCCGTCTGGCCCGACGGCGGGGCTGTCCGGCCCGGTGTCCGCCGGCCCGGTCAGGCTGTCCGCCGGCCCGGTCGTGCTGTCCGCCGCCTCGGCCGAGCTCGCAGCCATTGACCCGGCCGCAGCGCGGCGCGGTATCAATGCCAGTGACACCGCCGATACCGCGAAAGACACCGCGTCGATCCCGAAGGCCACGGTCGACGCGCCGGTGGTGGCGACCAGCGCTCCGCCGATCGCGGGGCCGATCAGCGATCCGACCTGGACCGCGGTCGAGGACAGCGCGTTGCCCGCCGCGAGCCGGGCGCCGTCAAGCAGTGACGGCATGATCGCGTACGAGGCGGGCAGGAACAGTCCCTCGCCCCCGCCGATGAGCGCGGCGGTGGGGCCGAGCGTGACGAGAGAGGCGGTGTGCCGAGCCGCCAGCACCGTCAGCACGCCCACCAGCGCGCACCGCAGGACATCGGCGAACAGCATGAGTGTGCGCGGTCCGAACCTGTCCGCGAGCACGCCGCCCACCGGGATGAAGACGGTGCGAGGTATGCCGTAACACGCGAGCACGATGCCGAGCAGAATGGTGCTGCCGTGGTTGGACAGCACAAGCCAGGGCAGTGCCACCGCGTAGCAGTAGTCACCGATGGTCGACGCGAACTGCCCGCCGGCCAGCAGCCGGAAGCTCCGCACCGCCAGCGGCCCAGACCGGAACGCCGCGGTGACGCGCTGTGTCGCCGCCGTGCTCACTTTGCCTCCTCGGGTTCGAAGAACCGGTACATGCCTCCGTGAGCCATCTGCCGCCTGATAACTCCGAACGTACGGGCCCACCGGCCCGAATTCTTACCCTGAGTTGCGGGAACGCCCTCCCAGCGGACAGGTCCGCGTCACGACCCGCCGCACCGTCCCGTATGAGCGCGCTGGCACCGGGTTCGGCAATGTCGGAGAGGGCCGTCGCGGCCGTCTGCGTAAGTATGGCTTCGACAGCAGGGTCAGCGAGGGACAGTGCAGCTTACAGAGCACACGCACGGTCACCGACGACCTGTGCGGGTGTACCGGGCGCGCCGCGATAACACCAGACCCCCCGTTTCGACGTGAAAGAGCTGGGCGAGATCGATATGGTGTCTAGGGCGCTGGCGACGCTCGATCTCGTGGCCCACGATGACGCGCAGCCGGCTTTCCCGGCCGTATACCTCGAAGGTCGCACCGTACTGTCCTACGGTGAGCTGGCCGAATTGGTCGGCGAATTCGAACGGGTGCTGCGCTATGACGGCAAGGCACTGGTGCTGTGCGCGGGAGACCGCGATCTGCCCACGCTGCTGGCCTATCTCGCCGCGCTGCGCCTGGGGCACGCCGTCGCGTTTCTGCCCGCCTCGAATGAGATTCTCTCGGCATACCAACCCGAGTTTGTCGTTCCGGCGCCCGGCTCGGGGACCGGGCTGGCCGATCTCGGCTACCGTCCGGCCGCAGAACCGATCGCCGGTACGACGATCTTCCAGCGAAAGACAGTCAGCCGGCCGGTGAGATTTACAGCCGACACGGCATTGTTGCTGGCCACGTCGGGCTCGACCGGCAGCCCCAAGACGGTACGGCTGTCGTATTCCGGGCTGGCCGGCAACACCGCCGCTGTCATCCGCGCGCTGGGCATCACCGCGGCCGAACGCGCCCCGACCACGCTGCCGATCACGCACGCCTACGGATTGTCCGTGCTGAACACCCACCTGCTGGCCGGCGCGGGCGTCGTGCTGGGCGACCGGTCGCCGCTGTCACTTGGCGACGTGGGACCACCTGGTCCGTTCCGGTGCCACGTCGTTCGCCGCGGTGCCGACGACCTACGCGGCGTTCGGCCCGGCGCACGTCAACCTGCTGGGCCGCAGCAAGATCCGCACCATGACCCAGTCGGGCGCGCGGTTGGGCGACGACCTGACCATGCGGCTGGTACGGATGATGGACCAGCGAGACGGCCGGTTCTTCGTGATGTACGGCCAGACTGAGGCGACCTCCCGGATCGCCCGCCTGGACCCGGCCGACCTGCCGCGCCGCCTCGGATCGGTCGGCACCGCGGTACCGGGCGGCACCATCACGATCCGGCCAGCGCCGGTCCACGCGCGGGCCGTGCCCGGTGAGGGCGCGGTCCACTACCGCGGCCCCGGCGTCATGCTCGGCTACGCGACCCGCCGCGCGGACCTGCGCCGCGGCGCCGAGGTGGACGTTCTGGACACCGGCGATCTCGGGTACCTGCGCGAGGGCTATCTGTACCTGACCGGCCGCACCAAGCGGATCGTCAAGGTGCTCGGCGTCCGCACGAGTCTGGACGACCTGGAGCGCATGGTGGAACGGCCGGGCCACCCCGCCGCGGTGATCTGCGGCACCGACGACGTGGTGCACCTGGTCGGCGCGGGCGACGCGGCCGTGCATGAACAGCAGCGCCAGCAACTGGTCGAGTCGCTCGGGGTACCCAGCCGGCACGTGGTCTTCCGGCCCGTCGACCGTCTCCCCCGGACACCCGGCGGAAAGGTCGACTACCAGACGCTGGCGGCGGTCATGGATTCGCACGGGAGGCTCGGCCGATGGAGCTGACGAACTGGCGGCAACTGTCCGACCGGGGACCTGATCTCGTCCCCTGCCTGGACTTTCCCGGAGGGCGCGCGGCGGCGGGCTTCGCGGAACTGGCCGCCGGGGTGCCGGTCGACGCCTCCTTCCTCCACATCGGACAGGCCAGCGCCGGCCCGCTGGCGGCGTGCGTCGACCGCTGGGTGGCTGAGCTCCTCGCCACCGGCCGCCCGGTGCGCGCGGTGCTGGGATTCTGCGCCGGTACCGCGCTGGCCACCCGTGTCGCCGACGCGATCGCCGCGACCGGGCCGCCGCCCATGGTCGTGCTCTTCGACGCCGCGTCTACCGACCGGTGGCTCACTGGCCAGCCAGTTCACGTCGGCGCTTGAGTCCTCCGCCGGGCATCTGACCGCGGACGAGCTGGCGGACGCCCGCGGCCTGTCGGAGCAACTGGTGGAGACGTACCCGGACGACCTGCCGCGGATCGCGGCGGCCCTGATCGACCGGTACGACCGGTTGATGCGCGCGGTCGCCGACCGGCTGTCCGCTGCACGAGTTCCTCCGCCAGCAACTCACCGACGGGTTCACCGCCTACCTGGACTACCTGCTGCTGGCCGGCCAGGGCGGGTTCGACATGCGCACGACGACCCCGCTGTTCCTGTCCTCGGACGGCCACGAGCCGCCGGTGGAGGGCGCGCGAACCATCGATGCTCGACATCGGCCACGCCGACCTATTGCGCGACCCCAAGGTGCACGAGCTCGTCGCCGATCTGCTGACAGGAGAGCATCCGTGGTGACCCTGCCCGAGATATCCGAGGTATTGTCCGCACATCCCGGTGTCCGCCGAGCCGAGACCGCGATCGTGCGCCACGACGGTCGGGACGTGGCCATCGCGGCCGCCGAGCTGAGCGAGTACGTGAGCGGGCCGATCCTGCGCAACCACGTGCGGCGAGAACTGGGCGAGGACAGCGGGCTGGCCGGCGTGCTGATCGTGGAGCACATGCCGATGGCGGACGGCGCGGTGGACGTCGAGTACCTCGCGTCGGCCGTGGCCGAGGGCCGGTGCATCCTGTTCGAGGATCCGCGCGATGACGTGGAACGCCGGGTGGCGGCGATCTGGTCGGCGCAGATGGACGTACGGTCTGTCGGCGTGAACGACGACTTCCTGGAACTGGGCGGCGACTCGCTGTCGGCCCTGGGCATCATCGCCGCCATCGAGACGGAGTTCGGCCGGTCGCTGGACGTGTACGAGTTCATGAGCGCGGCCAGTGTCCGCCGGCTGGCAGAGATCTTGCGGTAACGATGGCCCTCTCCGTGCGCCAGCGGATCGCCGACATCGCCCGGGCCGAGCCGGACCGGACGGCCCTCGTCGGTTTCGGCACCGACCTGGCCGAGCAGGTCCTGTCCTGGCGGGAGTTCGCCGACCAGGTCGCGGACGCGGCGGACGCACTGCGCGCGGCGCTGGACCGGAGCACGCGGTCGTGTGCCGTCGTGCCGGCCGGCAACACCGTGCCCGCGGCCATCGGCATCGCGGCGGCGCTCGCGGCCGAGGTGCCGGTCTTCCCGCTGAACCCGGCCACCCCGCCGGCCGAGCGGGACGCCCTGCTGCGCCTGCTGGGCCGGCGGTTCGGGCACGGCTACCTGATGGACGCCCAGCTCCGGCCGCAACGGATCGACCTGCCCGCCGGACTGCCGCAGCCGCGGCCGAAGGCCCAGGCCAACAGTCCGAAGGCCCAGGCCGCGGCCGAAGGCCGCAGGCCGAAGGCCCAGGCCAATAGCGCCGCGGCGTACCTGCTGGCGACCGGCGCGAGCACGGGCATTCCGAAGATCTCCGCCCGGCCGGGACCACTGCGCTACGACCCGGTCCGGACGCCGTCCCTGGTGATCCGGCAGGCCGGCTGGCGCACCGCAGCAGCGGCAGCTCATCGTCGGGCCGCTGTACCATGCCGCCCCGTTCAGCGCGTTCCTCGACGCCCTGCTGGACAGCAACACCGTCGTCCTGCAGCCGTTCTTCGCACCGCAGTGGACGGTCGAGCTGGTGCGCCGGTACGCCATCGAGTGGCTGCAGCTGACCCCGACGCACATGCGGGAGATCCTGCGACTGCCGGACCTGGACCCGGCGAGCTTCGCCAGCCTGCGGGCGATGCTGCACACCGCGGCCCGCTGCGACGCGGACACCAAACGCGGCTGGATCGACCTGCTCGGCCCGGAACGGGTCTACGAGCTGTACGGCGCGACCGAGGGGATCGGCGTGACGCTGGTCCGCGGCGACGAGTGGCTGGCCCGGCCCGGCACGGTCGGCCGCGGCTTCCTCACCCAGATCCGCATCCTGGACGACACCGGCCAGCGCGGTCCCGCCTGGCACGACCGGCACCGTGTTCATGCGGACCCCGCAGCGGGTCAGCCGCTCCGACTACGTCAGCGACCAGGCCATCCGCACCACCCTGGACGGGTTCGCCACGGTCGGCGACCACGGCCGGCTGGACCGGGACGGCTATCTCTACCTCGAACCGCGCGACCACGACATCATCAACGTGGGCGGCGAGAAGGTCGACCCGGACGAGGTCGAGGCGGCGCTGCGGGACCACCCCGCGGTCGTCGACGCGGTCGCCGTGGCCGTGCCGCACCAGACGCTCGGGTCGGTGGTCGGCGCGCACGTGGTGCTGCAGCCCCGGCGCGAGCGTGCGCAGGGCCGAACTCGCCGCGCACTGCGGACGACGGCTGGCCGGCGACAAGATCCCGAAGCACTTCACGTTCGTCGACCAGGTCCCCCGGTCGGCGGCCGGCAAGATCCAACGCTGGCGGCTGGCCCCCCATCACGAGAACGGTGCGACCCCGCCATGAACCCTGCCCTCGACGAGACGATCGACACCGGCTACCAGCGCCCCAGGGACCCGGTGGAGATCTGGCTGGCCCGGCAGTGGCAGCACGTCCTCGGCTTCGCCGTCGGGATCCGGGAGAACTTCTTCGGCGTCGGCGGCAACTCGCTGGACGCGGCCAGGGTGATCGACGCCATCCTGGTGGAGTTCGGCGTCCAGCTCCCGCTGAACGTGCTGACCGAACACCCGACCGTGGAACGCCTGGCCACCCTGCTGCGCGACCATGCCGAGCGGCTGTCCGGCCCGCTCGTCGCGATCCAGGACGGCGACGGCACCCGTCCCCCGCTGTTCCTGGTCCACCCCGACAACGGGCAGGTCGGCCCGTACTGCCGGCTCGCCCATGCGCTGGGTGAGGAGTTCGCTGTGTTCGGCATCCAGGCGGCCGGCCTCTACTCCGACGCGGAACCCCCTCGCACGGTGCCGGCGATGGCCGACTGCCTACGCCGACACCGTCCGGGCGGTACGTCCCACCGGTCCCTATCTGCTCGGCGGCTGCGCCATCGGCGCGGCGATCGCCTACGAGATGGCCGCCCGGCTCGGCGACGTGCGGCTCCTGGCCGCGATCGACACCGAACTGCTGGAACCACGGACACCGGCACCGAGTCCTGGTTACAGCAGCCGCCCCGGCAGCCGGACCTGCCGCGGATTCTGGCGAGCTGGCAGGAGCGCGACCTGGTGCCGCGGGACGTGGCACCCGAGTTCGTCGCGCGCTCGCTGCGCGTGTGGCGAGCCAGCCAGGACGCCGTGCGCGACTGGCGGCCATCGCCGTACACCGGGCCGATCGACGTCTTCGGCCGGCCGCCGGCCATGGCCCTGCCGGCGACCGTTGTCCAGCGGACACACGAGTGCGGCGCAGCCGGGCACCTGGCCGGCGCGTTCCGCGAGCTGATCGGCTGACCAGCGATGAGCACCGGCACCGACACCGGTCAGCGCCGCCGGCGCCGCGTGCGGCTGACCCCGATGCGGTCGGTCCCGGTCGAGTTCACCGGGAGCGGGCCGGCGAGGGACCGCTCACCTTGGGCCAGCTCAACATCTACGTGTGGCTGAGCCGGACCCCCGGCCACGTCCTACGCGATCCTGTGCGCCGAACTCCCGGTGCCGGCGGTGGTGTCCGTCGACGACGTGGCCGAGGCGGCCGCGGTGCTGATCGCGCGGCACGAGAGCCTGCGCACCACCTATGTGCCCGGCGAGCAGCCGCGCCAGCGGGTCGCGGCGGCCGGCGTCCAGCTGCTGGAGGTCTGTTCGCTCGGCGAGGGACAGTGGGGACCGCGGGACCGGCCCGCGGTGGCCGAGGCGCTCGTCCAGTGGCTGCGCGAGTCACCCGATCCGGCGCGGCGTCCGGTGCGCGTGGCGGTGGCCATCGCTCCCGACGCGGGCGATCGGGTCATCGCGTGCGCCGCCGCGTTCTCGCACCTGGCGGTGGACCACGGCGCGATCGAGATCCTCAGGCGCGACTTCGCCGGCCTGCTGGGCGATCCCGCTGCGACGGCCGGCCGGACGGCCCGGCCACTCAGCCGCTGGACCAGGCCGAGCTGGAGGCGACGCCGGCCGAGCGGCGCCGGGCCGACGCGGCCCTGGACTACCTGCGGGAGCAGTCGTGGCGGATCCCCCGCTGCCTGTACGCGTTGCCGGGCGCCCGGCCCGGCGGCGAGTCGCTGGCGGTGGAGCTGTCGTCGGTGGCCGCCGCGATGGCCGTGCGGCGGGTGGCGGCGCGCACCCGGACCAGCCGGTCCAGCATCGTGCTCGCGGCCATCTGCGCCGTGGTCGCCCGCCGCGCCAGCTACCGGGAACTGGTGTTCCCCGTGCTGTCAAGCAACCGGTTCGAGCGCCACTGGTGAACTACGTCGGCGCCCTGGCCCAGGTCCCGATCGCCACCGTCGAGATCGGCGGAAGAAGTTTCGACGAGCTGGCCCGCCACACCTGGACCACGGTGATGGAGGCGAGCCGGCACGGCCAGGTACGACACGGCCAAGCGGGACGCCATGGCCGGACTGATCGAGCACGAACGGGGCCTGCGCTTGACCTACCACCCGATGTTCAACAGCCTGGTCCCTGAGTCGTGGTCCGGACTCACCGCGGGCGTCGGGTTCCAGCCCGAGGAGATCGACGCCGCGCTCGCCCGGACCGGACTGCGGTGGCGCCCGGCGCCGGTCAACGCAAATCCGATCCAGTTCAGCCTCAACCAGATCGACGGCTGCCTGCGGCTGGACGTGTGGAGCGCCGACGCCGGCCTGGTGCCGCGGGCCGAGCTGGAGTCGGTGCTGCTGGCCGTCGAACGCCTGCTGGTGGCCGCCGCGCGCGGCGACGTGTCCGGCGCCCTGATGCCCGAGATCATCGGGCTGGAACCCCTCGCCGGCACCCCGGACCGGATCCTGGTCGATCACTGCTGGGTCGACGTGGCCGACGTGCAGCACCTGGTGGAGGACGCCGTCGCGCCCGCGGCGGCCCGGGTCTTCGCTTCGGCCGGCGGCCGCCCGCTGCTCGCCTGCCTGGCCGCCACCGACGCCGTCCGCACGCCGGAACAGGCGCACGCCCGCTGCATGGCCGTCCTCGCGGACCACCCCGCGGCCATCACCCCGCGCCACTACGTCATCTGCCGCGCCGCTCCGTCCGACCCGGCCGATCCCGCCGCCTGGCCCGCACCGCTGGCCGCCGGTACCGGCCGCGCCTGAACCCCCGGCCGGTCGCTGGACGTGTACGAGTTCATGAGCGCGGCCAGTGTCCGCGCGCCGGAGAGATCCTGCGGGCGATGCTGGCGCGCTTCGCGAGCTGATCGGCTGACCAGCGATGAGCACCGACACCCAAACCGGCCGGCGCCGCCGGCGCCGCGTGCGGCTGACCCCGATGCGGTCGATCCCGGTCGAGTTCACCGGGAAGCGGGCCGGCGAGGGACCGCTCACCTTGGGCCAGCTCAACACCTACTCATGGCAACCCCGGACCCCGGACCACCGTTACACGATCTTGTGCGCCGAGCTCCCGGTGCCGGCGGCGGTGTCCGCCGCTGACGTGGCCGAGGCGGCCGCGGTGCTGATCGCGCGGCACGAGAGCCTGCGCACCACCTACGTGCCCGGCGATCCGCCGCGCCAGCGGGTCGCCGGGGCCGGCGTCCAGCTGCTGGAGGTCTGTTCGCTCGGCGAGGGACAGTGGGGGCCGCCGGACCGGCCCGCGGTGGCCGGGGCGCTCGTCCAGTGGCTGCGCGAGTCACCCGATCCGGGGTGGTGCCCGGTGCGCGTGGCGGTGGCCATCGCTCCCGAGGCGGGCGACCGGGTCATCGCGTGCGCCGCCGCGTTCTCGCATCTGGTGGTGGACCACGGGGCGATCGCGATCCTCAGGCGCGAGTTCGCCGGCCTGCTGGGCGATCCCGCTCGACGCCCGGCCGGCCGGCCCGGCCCCCAGCCGCTGCACCACGCCCGGCCGGGCCCCCAGCCGCTGGACCAGGCCGAGCTGGAGGCGACGCCAGCCGAGCGGCGCAAGGCCGACGCGGCCCTGGACTACCTGCGGGAGCAGTCGTGGCGGATCCCCCGCTGCCTGTACGCGTTGCCGGGCGCCCGGGCCAGCGGCGAGTCGCTGGAGGTGGAGCTGTCGTCGGTGGCCGCCGCGATGGCCGTGCGCCGGGTGGCGGCGCGCACCCGGACCAGCCGGTCCAGCATCGTGCTGGCGGCCATCTGCGCCGTGGTCGCCCGCCGGGCCGGCTACCGGGAGCTGGTGTTCCCCGTGTTGTCAAGCAACCGGTTCGAGCGCCACCTGGTGAACTACGTCGGTTCCCTGGCCCAGGGCACCATCGTCACCGTCGAGATCGGCGGAAGGAGCTTCGACCAGCTGGCCGGCCACACCTGGACCACGGTGATGGAGGCGAGCCGGCACGGCCGGTACGACGCGGTCAAACGGGACGCGATGGACGGACTGATCGAGCACGAACGGGGCCTGCGCTTCACCTATGACCCCTTGTTCAACAGCCTCGTCCCCGAGTCGTGGTCCGCATTCACCGCGGGCGTCGGGTTCCAGCCCGAGGAGATCGACGCCGCGCTCGCCCAGACCGGACTGCGGTGGCGCCCGGTGCCGAGCAACCGAACGCCGATCCGATTTACCCTCAACCAGATCGATGGCTGCCTGCGGCTGGACGTGTGGAGCGGTGACGCCGGCCTGGTGCCACGGGCCGAGCTTGAGTCGGTGCTGCTGGCCGTCGAACGCCTGCTGGTCGCCGCCGCCCGCGGCGACGTGTCCGGCGCCCTGATGCCCGAGATCATCGCGCTGGAACCCCTGGCCGGCACCCCGGACCGGATCCTGGTCGATCACTGCTGGGTCGATGTGGCCGCCGTGCAGCACCTGGTGGAGGACGCCGTCGCGCCCGCGGCGGCGCGGGTGTTCGCTTGGGCCGGCGAGCGCCCGCTGGTGGCCTGCCTGGCCGCCACCGACGCCGTCCGCACGCCGGAACAGGCGCACGCCCGCTGCATGGCCGTCCTGGCGGACCACCCCGCGGCCATCACCCCGCGCCACTACGTCATCTGCCGCGCCGCTCCGTCCGACCCGGCCGATCCCGCCGCCTGGCCCGCACCCCTGGCCGCAGGCACCGGCCGCGCATCAAACCACTAGGCGTGGCCGGGCCCGCGGGCGAATGGTTCATCCATGAAGTTGCTCCGGGCCTACCCGCGGTTTTGGTGCCGCGGCGTGACGGGCGAGCAGCCTCCAGTCCCGGTCAGGCTCGCGCACGGCCCCGGTCAGGATCCGCCGCAGCTCGGCGGCCCAGCCCGCCACGGTGCTCTCGTCGAATTCGTCCAGGTTGTACAGCACGCCTCCGTTTAGCCCGCCGGACGGTTGCGCGGACAGGTTCCACACCGTGCCGCTCGGGATGTCGTGGACCTCTTGCCCCTCCAACATCCGAGCGTTTGCCCCGCGGGCGCCCTCGGCGATGGGGAGGGTGAGATCGTCGCCGAGTTGCCCCTGCTGATTGGCGATGATGAACTGTGATGTCCGCAGGTCCTCGCGTGACTTCGTGAAGTCGGGAAAGTTCTGCTCGAGCACGTTGACCGGGAGCTCGTAGGCCATGGCGTCGATGAAGGTCTCCCTGGTGGCCAGGACGATATCGCGGAAGCTCGTGCAGCCGGCGATGTCGGTGCGGAACGGCACGCAGTTCAGGAACAGGCCCATGGTGTCCTGGAACTCTTCCTCGTTCCGGCCCGCGGTGAAGGCCCGGATGGCCAGGTCGGTGACGCCGGTGAGGTCGTGAGCCAGGATGTAGAAGGCCGCGAGCATGACCGTGAACGTGGTGCTGCGGGTCGCGGTGGCCAGAGCCGAAGCGGCGGTCATGACCTCGGGTTCGATGTCGTGGACGTGCATCGAGTAGGGCCTGGAATAGCTGCCGGGGTGCCCGTGATCGTTCGGGATGGTGAACTCACGGGCGCCGTCGAGCTTGCGCCGCCAGTAGGCGGGCGCGCCGTCCTCGGCGGTGCTGGTGGCGCTGGCTCGCTGCCACGCCGCGTACTCGCGGTACTGCCGCACCGGCGGCAGCACGGCCGGGATGCCGGTGCGCCGGGCGGTGTAGAAGGCGCCGAGGTCACGGAAGATGACCTGCGCCGACCAGCCGTCCGAGACGGAGTGGTGCACGGTCAGCAGCAGGACGCTGTCGCGGTCATCGAACCGGCCCAGCAGCGCCTTGATCAGGGGGACCTCGCGGGCGCTGATCGAGCCTGTTTCGGCCTGCAGGATCAGTTCCTGGACGGCCGTGTCCCTGGACTCTGCGGCGGCCGGGGGCAGGTCCTGGACCTCCAGCGGCATCGGGCACGGCGGGAGCACCATCTGGTAGGGCGGGTCGGCGTCCCTGACCACCAGGGTGCGGAGCAGCTCGTGGCGCTCGACCACGTCATCCAGGGCGCCCTGCAGCACCGCGAGATCCACGTGGCCGGTCACGCGCATCGCGCTGACTATCATGAACCGGGGGCCGAACGTGCCGCCGTCGTCTCCCTGGTCCAAGGTGATGAACCATTCCTGGGTGAACGACAGCGGGTAGCGCGCCGGTTCCTGGTCCAGCGCGAGCGAGGATTCCGTCATGTCCGCCTTCCTTTGCCTGTTACTTCCGCGCGCGTCATCACGCTCGCACGGCGTGGAGGCCGCCGCACCTTCCCGGTTGCGTGGCTCCGGCATCGCGGGGCGACCGGGGCGCCGCGACGCCTTGCTCCAGCGGTTAGGCCCTGGCCTGCGCGGGGGCGTAGACGTCGCGACCGATGCGCCGTGCCTCCGCCATCAGGTCCTCCCCCAGGCGCTCCCACAAGCCGGTCAGCCTCGACGTGATGATGACCGTGTCCACGGACTTATCCGGCAGCGGCGTCCAGAGCCCGATGGCATGCTGGCCGGTGTTACGGCCGGAGGCCAGCGCCTGCCGCAGCAGGTCCTCGTCGAAGTCCATCAGCGTCGCTCCCGCCAGGGACTCGGGGACCCGCCCGCCGCAGCCGACGATGGCGACCCGGTCCCCGGGCGTGATCCGCTTTGCGGCCTCGGCGAGTTCGGCCTCGGCATCCATGCCGCGGGCCTGGTCGCGCCAGGCGGTCAGCTCGCTGTAGTGCAGGTTGGCGTTCCAGAGGATGGTTTTTCTGAGCGCGTACCACAGGATCTCCACCGACGGATCGCGGTGCTTGTGCAAGAACCGTTCTATGTTGACGGCCGCCTCCTCCAGGTTCTCGGCCCGGTCACGCCCGTGCGGCCATTCCACCACCCACGCGTCTCGCGACATCCGGAACGACAGACCCCGTCGGAACAGGCGGTGGCCAAGTTCGAGGTCCTCGAATCCCCAGCCACGGAATTCTTCGTCAAAGCCGCCGACCGCCCAGTAGTCCGCCGCCGGCACCGAGAAGTTGAGGCTGAGGAGCATCGGCCACGGCAGGAGGTGGCGGCTGAGGTCGAAGTCTTCCTCCTCGAGATACGCGTGCCGGTAGTCACGGAAGTCGAGATTCTCCTTGAAGCGCTCTACCACCTCTTCCGCCGGGAGAGTGCTCAGGGCGTCCACGAGGCCAGGCAGTGGCGCAGGCAAGGCCGGATTCCAGCCGTAGGCATATCCCAGGACCGTGTGCCCGCCGGCGGTGTCGCCTTCGCCGTGCGCGAGGAGATGATGACGCAGGAAATCCGGACCTGCCATGGTGCCGGTATCGGCGAACACCAGCACCGGCGCGGCGGCAAGCCTGGCTCCGGAGTTACGGGCGGTGCCCGCACGGAACCCGAGATCCTCTTGGTAGGTGTACTTCATCTGCAGCCGGCCGGAGAACGACTCGGTCACGGCCTTCGTGTCGTCAGACGACCCGTCGTCAGCGACGATTATCTCGAATTCATCGACCGGCATGCGCTGCCGGGTGAACTGACTCAGTGTCTTAGCAAGCAGATCACACCGATTGTACGTCGGAATGATTACGGACACCTTTATCGAAGCGTCGTTAGATGACCCAGAAGACATGACAACCATTTCCGGTACTTTCATTTTTTCGGGAAACCAACTAATGGGATCGTAACCAGCGGGGTGGCTCCGGCGCGCTTTTCATGTTTCGTCATTCGCGCGGGATCATCTGTATGCCTGCGCCTGTATGGCGTAGAGCTCGGAATAGAATCCGCCGGCGGCCACGAGGCTGGCGTGATCGCCAGTCTCCACCACCCGGCCGTCGGCGAGTACGATGATGAGATCTGCCATGCGCACCGTAGAGAACCGGTGTGATACCAGGAGCGTGATCGCGCCAGTCATCTCGCCGACTCGCTGGGCCTGCTCCGCGTACCTCTCGAACAGGGCATGCTCCGCCTCCGGGTCCAGCGCCGCTGTCGGTTCGTCCAGGACGAGGAGCAGCGGGTTTTCCCGCATCATGGCCCGTCCAAGCGCGAGCTTCTGCCACTGGCCGCCGGACAGTTCCGCGCCGTCGGCGTAGCTCTTGCCGAGCTGGGTATCCAGGCCCTCGGCCAGGTGATCGAGAACGTCGGTCGCGTGCGCGCGGTCCAGTGCGTCGCTGACGGAGATGTCGGCGAACTGCTGCGCCAGGTCCCCGACTCCGATCGAGTGCCTGGCCAGGAACTCATACCGCGTGAAGTCCTGGAACCCCGCGGCGATCCGCTCCCGCCAGTCATCCAGCGGCACCTGCCGCAGGTCGGTCCCGTCCACGAGGATCTTGCCCTGTGTCGGCCGGTAGAAGCCGCACAGGAGCTTGATCAGGGTCGTCTTGCCGGCCCCGTTCTCGCCGACTACGGCCACGGTGGAGCCGGCCGGCAGCGTAATCCGCACGTCGCGCAGGACGGTGACGCCGGTGCCCGGGTAGGTGAAGCCGACCCCGTCCATCTCGATCCCATAGGTGAGCCTGGCCGGCAGTTCCTGGTCGGCGGGCCCGGCCAGCGCGGTCGGCGTGACCTGGGCGCGCAGCTGCGCCAGCCGCCGGTAGGCACTCGCCATCCGCTGCAGGTCCCGCAGCAGGGTGACCGCCGTTGTGACCTGCTGGTTGACCTGGGTGGCGAGCGCTATCACCAGGACGATATCGCCGACGCTGCGCTGGCCCGCGATCGCGTCCCTGACCACCAGGAGCACCGCCGCCACGTAGCCCAGGGCGAAGATGATCTGGCCGGACGCACGTATCCAGGTCGCGGTCAGCTGCGCCCGCCACAAACCGCGGGTGGCGGTCGCCCACAGCGATGCGTGCCGTTGCTTGAGCTCGTCGCGGAGCCGGAAGACGCGGAGCTCTCCGGCGTAGCGCGCCGTGGTGGACAGGGTGAACAGGTTCAGTGCGACTCGGGTCGGCTCGGCGGTGGCGGTCTTCGCCCGGTCGAGGACGCGTTCCGCCCAGCGGCCGGTCAGCAGCGGCGGCACGGCCGCCAGCGGCAGCAGCAGGAGGAATGGGCTCTGCAGCGCGAGCAGGATCGCGGTAAGCACCACGGCCAGCCCGAGCCCGAGGCTGTTCAGCAGCGCTTCGAGGCCCACCTGGAAGCGCCTGCTCTCCTGCTGCAGCACGGTCAGCGAGTCCGCGAGCTCAGGCCGCTCCTGGTGCTCGATGCCCGGTGAGCCGTTGGACAGCATGATGAGCTGCTCGTCGAAGTCGAGCTCGGCCATCTCGGAAAGCTCGAAGTAGGCGATGTGTGCGAAGTGGGCGAACGTCAGGGCCGCGATCGCCAGGCCCGCCACGGCCACCCCGGCCAGGGCAGCTCCGGTGGCGTGCCCGGCGATGATCTCGTCGGTCATCCGGCCGAGTGCGGCAGCCAGCAGCGGGGTGGCCGCGGCACCGGCCAGCATCAGCACCAGCGATACCAGCGTCTTGCGCCGGTCCACCCGCCAGGCCGTGACGAACATGTTCCACGAGCCCGAGAGTGTGTCCTTCACCCGACGACCTCCTCGGTGAACCGGTCGGCCTGCAGCCGGAACAGCTCGGCGTACCGTCCGCCTCGTGCGATCAGCTCCTCATGGCTGCCCTGCTCGGCAACCCGGCCTCCCGCCAGCACCACGATGTTGTCCGCGTGCCGGACGGTGGAGAACCGGTGCGAGATCAGCAGCGTGGTCGCCCCGTGGGTCAGATCGGCGAACTCGTCGAAGAACTGCGCCTCCGCCCGCACATCCAGGCTGGCCGTCGGCTCGTCCAGCACCACGATCGGTGATCCGTGACGCAGCGCGAACAGCGCCCGGGCGAGGGCGATCCGCTGCCATTGACCGCCGGACAGGTCCACGCCATCGGTCAGGTGCCGTGCCAGCGGGGTGTCGAGCCCGCGGGGCAGCTTGTCGAGGGTCTGCGCCATGCCGACCGCCTCGGCCGCGCTGCGGATGCCCTGCTGGTCGTCGCGGTACCCGATCGCGCCGAACGCGATGTTGTCCGCCGCGGACGTCTCGTAGCGGGCGAAGTCCTGGAAGATCACCGCGATCTTGGCGCGCCACTCGTCGAGGGGATAGGCCCGGATGTCGTCCCCGTCGGACCGCACCGCGCCGAGCTCCGGGTCGTACAGCCGCGCGAGCAGCTTGACCAGCGTGGTCTTGCCCGCCCCGTTGAGCCCGACGATGGCCGTGCAGCGCCCCGCCGCGATGGTCAGGTCCAGGTTGTCGAAGATCGCCCGCTGCTGCCCGGGGTAGCCGAAGGTGACCTGGTCAAACCGGATCTCGCGCACCGGATCGGGAACAGCCGTGAGACCGGCCGGATCCGGGGCCGCGTCAGCCAGCTTCTCGATCCGCGCCGCGAACCGCTGCACTGCCTTGTAGGCGCTCATCCCGATCGCGGTCGCCAGGTCCGCCTCCGGATAGTGCTCGCTCAGCCGCAGCCCGGCCAGGCTGGCCTGCAGGACGAGCACGAACCTGAACAGGGTCAGGCCGTGATGCGTCGCGTCCGCGCCCATCACGGCGAACGTGACGGCCGCCACACTCAGTCCCCAGATGCCGAACCAGACGAATGGCCACAGGTAGACACGCCGGCGCTCGGCCCAGATCGGCCTGAGCATGTCCAGGCACGCATCCCGGAGCGCCGACCTCAGCCAGCCGGTCAGCCCGAAGATCCTGATCTCCTTGCCTGCCTGGGGCTGGATCGCGAGTCGGCGCAGGTAGTCGGTCTTGCGCTCCTCCGTCGTCAGCATGAAGCGGAGCGCGACGTACTTGCGCAGCCCGCCGCGCTGGCCGTACCGGAACAGCAGCACCGCAACGGTGAGCCCCGCGGCGGCCAGCCAGGACCAGGCCACGCCGACCGCGACGGCGTAGCCGGCGAGCTGCGTGTAGCGGTTGATGAGCGCCAGCATGCCGGCGCACGCCTGGCCCGGGCTCTGGATGACGAACTCCAGCGCGCCCGACGCCCCGCGCAGGTCATCGAGCGCCTCCTGGTCCTCCAGCGGCCCGATGCCCGGGCTTCGCAGCGAAGCCGTCATCAGGTCGTCGTAGACGTGCCCGTCGATCCGGCGTGCCACGAGCTCGCCGAGCGATGTGGCGAGCGGGGCGACGATCTGCTGCACGACGAACGCGGCCGCGGCGACGGCGAACACCGCGAGCAGCGAGTGCCAGGCACCCGAGTGCAGGCCGCCCCGCACGGCCGCGGGCACCCGGCCGATCATGACGCTGGTCGCCACCACGAAGACGACCGGCAGCAGGCCGGCCACGAGGTTCAGCAGCGCCACCGCCGCCGTCAGGAGGGGACCGGCACGGGGCACCAGCCGGGCGATATCCGCCCGGTCCTTGGCCACCTCGCGGAAGGTAGCCCTTGGCGCCCTGGTCACGCGGGCCACCTCACTCATGCGCGTCCCCCGTCCGGGACGTGACCGCGGTACCGCGGCGCGCCAGGTATTCCGTGCAGCTCGGCAAGCCGCGTTCGCGGATAACGTCGTTGAGGTTGAAGGGCGTCACGAAACCCGTGAAATCCTCGGGGGCGCCTTCAGGGAATTCGGTCAGCAGCCTGACGATCGGAGTCCCGTATTTCTCCGCCATGTAGCGGTAGTTGGCCATCGCACCCTGGTTATTGTCCGCGAAGCTCTTCGGATGCGGGCAGTGAATGGCGCTGGCCTGCCGGTTCAGTATGAACTTGGCACCGGCGTTGAAGAGCCGGTAGCCGAAGTCGAGATCCTCGCCGCCCCAGCTCAGGAACGCCTCGTCGAATCCTCCGACCGACCTGGCCAGTGCGGTCGGCGCCGACACGTCGCAGGTCCAGAATATGATCCACGGCGCCGGCAGATCATGAAATTCCTCGGTGTATATGTCGTAGAATCCCTCGCGGACATCCAGCCATTCCGGGTTTCCCGTCATCCGGTCGATCGACCCGTCCGGATCGCTGAAGTCAATCGCTTTCGCGATGACGTCCGCGTCCTGATTGTCGACGTTGAATCCGTAGACGTAGCCGCAGATAGCCAGCGGCACAGGGGATTCCTCGTGGCTGGAGACGTGCGCGGCCAGGCAGCCCGAGTGCGCCAGCAGACCAGAGTCGAGGAAGACGCAGACGTCGGCCGCCGCGTTGGCGATGCCCACGTTCCGGGCCCTGGCGGTACGCCAGCCCTCGTCTTCCTGGAAGAAATAGCGCAGGTTCAGGCGGGTCCTGAAGCCCTCCACCATTACGGATGTCTCGTCACTCGAGCCGTCGTCAACCACCAGGACCTCGAACTCGTCAGCGGGCAGGCTCTGCCGGACGAGTGACTCAAGCGTGTGACTGAGCAGGGGAGCCCGGTTGTAGGTGGGTATAATCACACTGCACTTCAGTGGTCTGCTCATTACCTCTCCAGCAACGGTTTGGCACTCTCACTAGAAGGTCGGAGCAGGCACCCCGTTCCGGACACCGCGGCGTGGCCAATTCGCGGCGTATTTAGCCAGCCGGCCGGGCATCAAGGCGGCTGTCGCATCATGAAGACATGACCACCGACAGTGCGATTCATGATCTTCTGCGCCAGCTGGCGCCGAAAGTGCTCGCCGCGCTCATCCGACGTCATGGCAGTTTCGGCGCGTCCGAGGACGCGGTCCAGGAGGCGCTTCTCGCGGCCGCCGTGCAATGGCCGGAGCGGGGCATACCTGACAACCCTCGGGGGTGGCTATTCACCGTGGCAGCACGCAAGCTGGCCGATCAGAACCGGAGCGAACTCGCCCGCCGGCGCCGGGAGGAGACGGCCGCCGCGCTGGCGCCGCGGGATGAGCTCTGGGAACCAGGCCTGGACACCGACTGGCCGCAGGATCAGGACGACACGCTGATCTTGCTGTTCCTGTCCTGCCATCCCGTGCTCTCACCGGTATCCCAGGCCGCGCTCACGCTGCGGGCAGTCGGCGGGCTGTCCACGGCGGAGATCGCCCGGGCGTTCCTCACCTCTGAGCCGGCCATGACGCGGCGCATCAGCCGGGCCAAGCAGCGCATCAAGGCCAGCGGGATCGGTTTCGAGCTGCCGCCGATGGAGGACCGGCGCAGCCGGCTGCGTGTGGTCCTGCATGTGCTGTACCTGATCTTCAACGAGGGATACACCCAGACCGCCGGTAACGACCTGACCGCCGAAGCGATCAGGCTCACCCGTGAGGTCCACCGCCTGCGCCCAGACGACGGGGAGATTACCGGGCTGCTGGCGCTGATGCTGCTCACCGAGGCACGGCGGGCGGCCCGCACGCGGCCGGACGGCACTTTGATCCCGCTCGTAGAGCAGGATCGCGGCCGTTGGGACCAGGACGCCATCGCCGAGGGCCTGTCGCTCGTGACCCAGGCGCTGTCCATAGAGGCGGCCGGCCCTTACACGCTGCAGGGGGCGATCGCGGCCGTGCACGCCGAGGCGGCTCGTCCGCAGGACACGGACTGGCCGCAGATCCTCGCCCTGTACGAGCTGCTGCAGCAGGTGCTGCCAAGCCCGGTGGTGACACTGAACCGCGCGGTAGCGCTGGCGATGGTGCACGGCCCGCGAGCCGCACTCAGCCTGCTCGAGGTCCTGGATGCCGACGAACGGCTGGCCGGGAACCACCGGCTGGCGGCGACCCGCGCGCACCTGCTCGAGATGGCCGGTGACCACACGGCCGCGTTCGACTGCTACCGGGCGGCAGCCGGTCTGACCCCGAGTCTTCCGGAACGGCGCTACCTCGAGGACCGCGCGGCGCGGCTGGCCTCCTGCGCTGGCGGATAGCCCGTCAGCTCCACAGCAGCGGCCGCAGCTCGATCGTGCCCTTTCCTGCGGCCGGATGGTGTGAGGCCACCTCGACCGCCGCTTCGAGGCTCGCGCACTCAAGCACCTCGAAGCCCGCGAGGTGTTCCTTGGTCTCCGCGAACGGGCCGTCCGTGATCATCAGCTCGTCACCGTCCAGCCGCAGCGCGGTGGTGTCGCGATCCGGGCGCAAGCGGCCGCCGAGCAGGCGCGTACCGCAGTCTGTCATTTCCCCTGTCCAGGAAGCGATGGACGCGTGCTCTTCAGGGCTCAGCTCGGCGATTTCTTCATCAATGTAGGCAAGCAATAGATATTTCACGGCACCCCATCTGGTCAACGTACGGCAGCGGCATGAGTACCCTTCAGCAGCCCGAACCTTCCGAAGTGCGAGCGGGCCGTACGCTGGATGAGTGGTTCGGGGATCTGTTCGACATTTTGTTTGGGGTGGGGGAGTGGCCCGCCCCCTCGGTTCTGAGCACCAGGGGGCGGGCCCGCTTGGGTAACGGGGTCAGTGTCCCGTCGGCGTCAGGTGGAGGAGGACCACCAGGTTGCTGCCGGTGCTGCCGGCGATGTTGGCGCCGGCCGGCTGGCCCGCCTGGTAGGGGTTAGCCTGGGTTGGCCACCCGACGTAGTGCGTCGAGTTGTACTCGAACCAGTCCGATGCGGTGGTGGTCGGGATGACCGGCAGGTTCGAGGCAACGAACTTCTCTAGCGGGACCAGGTCTGTGGTCTGGTCGGCGGTCGTGGCGGCGCTGGCCAACTTGGCCAGGTCGGCGTCTATCGCCGGGTTGTTCAGCCGCTCGAAGTCGGCGGTCGCGCCCGTCTTGGAGACGTCCGCGCTGTTCAGCCAGTAGGCGTACCCGTTGTACGGAGTAATGCCGTTGGAACCCCAGTGCATGGTGAGCTGGAAGTTGCCGTCTGCGACGTCACTGAGCCACGTGGTCACGGCTATGCCGCTGAGGGTGGCGTCGATGCCTGCCGCCTTCAGCTCCGAGACGATCAGCGAGTCGTCCTCGATGTAGTCGGTGTAAGCGGACGGGTCGGTAATGGTGATCGCGACGGTCCTCCCGTTCTTCTGGAAGTAGCCGTTGCTGCCCCTGGTGTAGCCGGCATTCTTCAGGACGGACTCGGCCGCGGATGGGTTGGCGGTGGCAGAGTTGGTCATGTTGGCGACCGGTGCGCTCCACGCGGCGAAGGTCGGCAGCGTGAGGCCGGTGGCGTTCAGCACCGGATTCTCCAGGCCTGCCTCGCCCTCGGACGCGACGAGCGAGCGGTTGATCGCGTCGCTGATCGCCTGCCGGACCGGCAGCTGGTTCGTGGGCCAGGTGTTCAGGTTCGGCCACAGTGCGTTGCTTGAGCCTGCCGCTTCCCAGAAGTGGTGGGTAGACGGCGAGGTGTCGACGAACTGCTTCTGCAGACCAGGGATGAAGTTCCCGGCCCAGTCGATCTGGTTGGAGAACAGCGCGGTGAACGCGGCCGTGTTGGACGTGTACACCGGGAAGTAGACCTTGGGCACGTGGATCAAGTTGGACTGCCAGTAGTACGGGTTCACCTTCAGCGTGACGCCCTGCGGGGTGTAGGTTTGCAGCTCGAAGGGGCCGGTGCCGACCGGGTTGGGATCGGCGAAGGTGGCCGCGTTGCCGACCTTGCTCCAGACGGATTGCGGCAGGATCGCGGTGCTCGCGATGTTCAGCAGGTTGGCGTACTGCGCCTGCGGGAACGTGAGCGTGACGCTGTTACCTGAGGTGGTTACGCTGCTGGGATCCACGCCGTTAAGGTTCAGCGCCGGGGTCGCCTTCAGCAGGTTGAAGGTGAACGCGACGTCCGCCGGGGTAAATGGCGTGCCGTTGTTCCACTTCACGCCCTGGCGGATCGCGAAGGTGATGGTCTTGCCGCCGTTGGACCAGGTGAAGGACGTGGCCAGCCACGGGTAGTACGTGGGCGGCGCGGCGATGTCGAACTCGATGAGCGGCTCGTAGATAAGCCCCTCCGGGCCCATTCCGTTCAAGGACGCGGGGGTGTCGTACGGGTTGAAGTTCTGGGTGATGGTCGTCTCCGGCGAGGCCTCCATCACCAGGGTCGGGCCCATGGCCTTCGTCGATGACTTTGACGACGACGCAGCGGGCGTGGACGAGCTTGACGAGCAAGCCGCGACGCCGACAGCCAGCAGGCTCGCGGCGGCTACCGCCACCAACCGTCTGTGACCGGTAAATCTACTCATCTCGATTTCTTTCTCCTCGGGGTGTGTACACGTTAGGAATTAGCTCGTATCTCCTCTCCGGCCTCGTCCAGGTGCCAGCACGCGGCCGCCCTGGTGTCCGATAGCGGCAGCAAGGCGGGGTTCTCCTGGCGGCAGCGCTCATCGGCGAGCGGGCACCTCGGGCTGAACGGGCAGCCCTGGGTGGCGAAACCCTCCGCGGCCTTCACCCGCTGGGCGCGCTGCGCGCCGGCGCCACTGCCGCCGGTTCGCAGGGTGCTGCCCAGGTGGTCGGGGTCGGGCGCGGAGCTCACCAGCAGCTGGGTATACGGGTGCTTCGGCTGCTGGGTGATCTGCTCTGCGGGTCCGCGCTCGACGATCTGGCCCGCGTACATGACCAGGATCTCGTCGGCGAAGTAGCGCGCAGAGGCAATGTCGTGGGTGATGTAGAGCAGCGCAAGCCGCAGCCGGGTGCGCAGGTCGTTGAGCAGGGCCAGCATCTCCAGCCGGATGGATACATCCAGCATGGAGACCGGCTCGTCGGCGAGCAGCACGCTCGGCTTGGCGGCAAGCGCGCGGGCGAACGCGACCCGCTGGCGCTGGCCGCCGGACAGCTCATGTGGGTACTTGGCCAGGAACTGCCTGGCCGGGGTGAGCCGAACCTGTTCCATCAGCGCATCGGCCGCCGCGTCCACGTCGGTGCCGCGCTGGTGCAGCCGGATCGGGCGCCCCAGCGTATAGCGCACGGTGTGCACCGGGTTCAGCGAGGAGAACGGATCCTGGAAGACGTACTGGACCTGGCTCTTGTACTGGCGGAACGCGTGCCGGCTTGAGATCGAGATCGGCGACCCGTCCAGCTTGACGGTGCCGCTGGTGAGGCGCTCCTGGCCGGCCAGCAGCCGGGCGGCGGTGGACTTGCCCGACCCGCTCTCACCGACCAGTGCGACGACCGCGCCACGGTACAGGTTGAACGAGACGTCGCGGACCGCGTGCAGGGTGTTGCCCCGGCCGATCCGGAAGTCCTTGCTCATCGAGACCGCCTCCATGGCGAGCTCGCCTTGCGCGGCGGCGACAGATGTGACGGTCACGCGAGCACCTCCGGATACACGAACGGGCAGGCCGTGACGTGCGCGGGATCGAGGGATGAGGTGACTGGTTTCAGGCTCATGTCAATCTCGGTGCACGCGTCTCTCGCGAACGAGCAGCGAGGCACGAACGGGCAGCCGGGCGGCAGGTTGCGCAGGTCGGGGGGCGAGCCGGGGATGCCCGCCAGCGCCCGGCGGGGACCGCGCAGCGACGGGAACGAGTTCAGCAGGCCCTTGGTGTAGGGATGGGCGGGCTCCCGCAGGATCTCGGCGGCCGTGCCGATCTCCAGCAGCTGGCCCGCGTACATCACCGCGATCCGATCCGCCAGCTCCAGCAGCAGGGACAGGTCGTGCGTGATGAAGAGGACGGCGAAGCCAAGCCGCTCTTTCAGCTCGACGATCTGGGTCAAGATGTCGCGCTGCACCACCACGTCGAGCGCGGTCGTCGGCTCATCCATGATCACGACCTCGGGGTCGGTGGCCAGCGCCATCGCGATCATGACCCGCTGCCGCATGCCGCCGGACAGCTCGTGCGGGTAGGCGCGCAGCCGGCTGCGCGGGATGCCGACCAGGTCCAGCAGCGTCGCCGCCTTCTCCCTGGCCTCGGCCTTGCTGAGCTCCAGGTGCGCGTACATCGCGTCGGTCAGCTGGTCAGCGACGTTGAGCACCGGGTTGAGCGCGTTCATCGCACTCTGGAACACGATGGCGATCTCGCGCCAGCGCAGGCGGCGCAGCTCGGGCCCGCGCAGCCGTAGCAGCTCGGCGGACCCGGCTTCCTCGGTCAGCCGCCGTCCGCTGTAGCGGACGCTGCCGCCGGTGATCAGCGCCGGCGGCCGGAGCAGCCGGTTGGCCCCGTAGACGAGAGTGGACTTGCCCGAGCCGCTCTCGCCGGCCAGGCCGACGACCTCGCCGCGGTGCAGGGTGAGGTTGACCTGGTCGACGGCGCGCACGTCCCCGGTCGCGGTGCGGTACACCACCGACAGGTCGCTGATCTCCAGCACGGGTTCCCCGGTGCATTTGTCCTCCAGGAGGGAGCTGCGCGAGAACGAGTGCAGGAACGAGGCCACCCGGCTGCGCTCCGCGCCGACCAGGGCCAGCACCGGCGTGGGGTCGGTGGGCTGGACCCGGTTCCCGGCGATCCGGCTGGCACTGCTGGCGTCGCGCAGCCGCGGGTTGCCGAACTCGTCGATGCCGGTGTTCACCAGCACCAGCGCGGTGCCCATCAGGGCTACCGCCAGGCCCGGCGGCACGAACCACCACCAGGCGCCGAGCTGCAGCGCGTCCTGGCTCTGCGCCCAGTAGAGCATGGTGCCCAGGCTCCAGCTGGTGACGTCGGTCAGCCCGAGGAAGGCCAGCGCGACCGAGGCGCCGATCGCGTACAGCACGGTGTTCACGAAGCTGGCCGCGATCAGGCTGACCTCGTTGGGCACGAGCTCGAAGGTGAGCATCCGCCAGGTGCTCTCCCCGCTCTCCCGCGCGGCCGCGATGAAGTCACGGTTGCGGATCGCCAGGGTCTGGGCGCGGACCACCCGCGCGCCCCAGGCCCAGCCGAGCGATGCTGAGCACGAGGATCGTCGGGAGTCTGGCCCTTGTCGTCAGGTAACCGAGCAGGATGACAGCAGCGGCAGCGCCGGGATCACCAGGAACACGTTGGTCAGCAGCTGCAGCAGCTCATCCCAGACGCCGCCGAGGTACGCCGAGGCCACGCCGATGAGGACGGCGAGCAACCGTTGCTATCACGCCGACCAGGAGCCCGAGCTCGAGGGTGAGCCGGATGCCCGTGAGCAGCTGGGATAGCACGTCCTGGCCGGTCGACGTGGTGCCGAGCAGGTGCGCGCGCGCTTGGGCGCTGCATCGCCACGGAGAGGCTCGGGTTCTGGTAGCCGGGGTTGTAGGGCGCCACCAGCGGGCCGATGATCGCGGTGAGAACGAACAAGCCGAGCAGGACGACACCGACCTTGGCCTTCAGCGGCAGGCGGCGCCAGCGGCCGGGGAGCTTGGCGGTGGTCGACGGTCGGCTGGGTGACGATGGAGTGAGGAGCGCAGTCATCGGTCGGCTCCTCTCGATCGGGCGCGGGGATCTGCGAAGACGACGAGGATGTCCACGATGAGGTTGGCGAGTCAGCACCGAGAACGTGATGACCAGGAAGATCGCCTGCATCATCGGGAAGTCGTCGGAGCTGACGGCGCTCAGCAGCAGCAGCCCGACGCCCGGGATAGCCGAACACGATCTCCATCACGATCGCGCCGGACACGACAAAGCCCAGGGCCAGGCCGAACCCTTGCAGCTGCGGCAGCAGCGCGTTCCTGGCCGCGTAGGTGAAGACCACCCGGCGGTTGTGCAGGCCCTTGGCCTGCGCCGCGATCACGTAGTCCTCGCCGAGTCGTGGTGATCATCACGTTGCGCATCTGCAGCATCCAGCCCGCCACCGACGTGATCACGATGGTGAGGGCAGGCAGCACTGCGTGCTGGACCGCGTTGGTGATGAAGTCCCAGTGCCAGCCGGGGACGATGCCGGTGCTGCCGTCGTAGCCGGTGCCGGACGGGAAGAGGTGGAAGTATTGATAAGCGAAGATGTAGACCAGCAGCAGCGCGAGGAAGAAATAGGGGATCGCCTGCAGGAACATCAGCGCGGGCAGCGACCGGTCCAGCCAGCCGCCGTGCCGCCAGCCCGCCAGGATGCCGAGTGCGGTGCCGACGAAGAAGGCGATGACGGTGGCGGTGCCGACCAGGACGAGCGTCCACGGGATCTCTGAGCCGAGCAGGATGGACACCGGCGGGATACTGGGACACGTCGGTGCCGAAGTTGAAGTGGACCACGTCGTTGAGGTAGTGACAGTACTGGCTCAGCTCCGAGCCTTGTTCTTCCCGACGCCGAGCATCGCCTGATATGCGCCTTGTAGGCCGATGGCTGAGGTTGGGGAAGCTTCGCCATGATCGCCTCGACCGCGTTGCCCGGCAACGGCGCGCGGGAATGAAGAAGTTCACGTGAGCGCGACCCAGGCCGCGACGACGTAGAAGGCCAGACGGCGAAGGATAAAGGCCATGGGCTACTCCAGAGCTGCCGGGCGGCAAAAGGTGCGGAAGAGTGGGCGAAAACGGGGGAGGCTGGTCGTACTGGCTGGCGGATGACGGTCCCGGCCGGGCAGCCGCAGCTCTGCCGGATGCACGAGCTCGGTCGGCAGCAGCTCGACGATCGGCGGCAGGCCGGGGTCGGCGATCCGCTCAATCAGCCGGGCGCAGGCGCGCTCGCCGAGCATGCGCATGGGCTGGTAGACCGTGGTCAGCGGCGGCTCGCATCAGGCTGCCGGGGAAGATGTCGTCGAAGCCGACGACCGCCACGTCCTGCGGCACCCGGATGCCCGGCTCGCGAGAAGCCCGCAGCAGCCCGATAGCCATCTGGTCGTTGGCGGCGACGATAGCGTCCGGCAGATCACGTGGCCATGGCCGATCCAGCGGATCATCTCGCCCTGGGTGAACGCGGCGAGAATCCGCTCGCCGATCTCCTGGCCGCTCTCCACGCTGAACGAGCCGTGCGTGCGTGCCGACCAGCGCGCGACGCCGGGTGGACGCGGAGCACCTCCTCAAGTGCGAGTCGCCGCTCGCTGGCGTCCGGCGCGTTGGCGGGCCCGTCGAGGTGGAACAGGCGGCGGGTGCCGTGCGCCTCGATCAGGTGGGTGCCACCGCGACCGAGCCTGAGCCGGTTGTCGGCGGTCACGACGTCGACTGCCCGCTCGTCCGGCGCGCCCGCGATGACCGCGACGGGAACCCGCGACGGCGAGGCGCTCGAGCAGCCGGGCCGGGGAAGCTGCCCTCGCCGATGAGCACCCCGTCGACCTTGCCCGACATCGCGTCCAGCCGGGGGAAGCCCGGGTCGGTACGCCTCGTTCCAGAAGCGTGATCAGCAGGGACCAGTCGAGCGTCGCGGATGCGCGCCTCGACGCCGTGCAGCAGCTCGTCGGTGTAGGTGAGGTTCATGTTCTCGACGTGTGGTTCGCGGGGCGCTCGATGCAGACGATGCCGATCACTTCCTTGCGGCGACGCGACAGGCTCTGCGCCGCGCTGTCCGGGACGTAGCCGAGTTCCTCGATGGCCTTCTTCACCCGGTGCGAGTGGACTCCCTGACCCGGTCCTGGCCGTGCAGCACCCGGGAGACCGTCGCGGTCGAGACGCCAGCAAGGCGTGCGACGTCATAGAGCGTTGTCACGGCCGGAGTCCTTGAAAGTATCTCCCGGTCATAGGATTCATTAACAAGATGTAAGCGTTTACATCCTGGAATCTAAGCGCTTACACTAACTTCGCGGTTCAGGCCGGTCAAGGGCCTCTCCGCAACGTGGTTTAACAATCCGCTAAAGAAGGAGCGTGACCGCAATGACCGCAACGGCGTCCTGGATGGCGAGCTGAGCTTCCCGCCGGGTTCGTCTGGGGTGCGGCGACGGCCGCCTACCAGATCGAGGGCGCGGCCCACGCCGACGGCAGGGGGCAGTCGGTCTGGGACACCTTCAGTCACACGCCGGGCAAGGTCCGGGGCGGCGATACCGGCGACATCGCGTGCGACGCCTACCACCGGTACCCCGAGGACGTCGCGCTGATGAAGTCGCTGGGGCTGAACGCGTACCGGTTCTCGGTCTCCTGGCCGCGGGTGCAGCCCGGCGGCAGCGGCGACCGGTCAACCAGAAGGGCCTGGACTACTACCGGGCGCTGCTCGACGAGCTTGCCGAGCACGACATCGCGCCGGCGGTCACGCTGTTCCACTGGGACCTGCCGCAGGAGCTGCAGGACGCCGGCGGCTGGGCGAACCGGGATACCGCGCTGCGGTTCGCCGAGTACGCCACGATCGTCATCGAAGCGCTCGGTGACCGGGTCACCCGCTGGATCACGCTGAACGAGCCGCAGGTCGTGGCCGAGAACGGCTACCGCATCGGGCGGCACGCACCGGGCCTGACCGACAATGCTGCCGCCACCGCGACCACCCACCACCTGCTGCTCGGCCACGGGCTGGCCGCCCAGGCGCTGCGCGCCGGCCGGCGCGGCGGAGGTGGGCATCACGCTCGACCTGCACCCGGTGCGCGTCATCGCCAGCCCACGCCGGCAGAGCGCTGGAGCAGGCCGGCCGGATCGCCGACGCCGACGCTGAACGGCCTGTACCTCGAGCCGCTGCTGCGGGGCAGCTACCCGGCGGCGCCGCGCCGAGAGTCCTGACCCCGCCGGACGCGCTGATCCACGACGGCGACCTGGCCACGATCAACCAGCCGCTGGACTTCCTCGGCGTCAACTACTACTCGCCGGTCTTCCTGCGCGCCGGTGACCCGGCCGACCTGCGGCGCAACGAGTAACCCGCACGCGGCGGCGTGCCCGGCGTGGTCGGCTACCGGCCAGAAACGCTCGACGCGACCCCGATGGGCTGGCTCATCGATCCCGAAGGCCTGTACGAGCTGCTGCTCCGGCTGACGCGGACGCGCCGGGCCTGCCGCTGTACATCACCGAGAACGGCTGTGCGGCCGAGGACTACGTAAACCCCGACGGCGTCGTCAACGACGTCGAGCGGATCAGCTACCTGCACCAGCACCTGGACGCCGCGCGCGTGCCATCAAGGCCGGGGTGAACCTGGCCGGTTACTACGTCTGGTCGCTGCTCGACAACTTCGAGTGGGGCTGGGGTTACCAGAAGCGGTTCGGCATCGTGTTCGTCGACTTCGGCACCCAGCGGCGGATTCCCAAGTCGAGCGCCCAGTTCTACTCGGACGTGATCAAGGCGAACGCCTTGCCCGCGCTTACCGGATTGGAGTAATCATGGCCGGCAGCCGGGCCGCCCTCAGCCGGTCACGTCGGCGGTGCTGAACCTAGCCCACGCGATCGATCCCCAGAGCAGCCCGTAAATCCCGAACGACAGCAGCCCGCGCCCTAGCGTCCCGGTGTCGACAGGCACCCGGAGCAGTGCGTCGAAGCTGTTCCACCAGTGCGTCGGCAGGTACGGGTGGATCGCGCCGAACTGCGGCACGTTGTCGGTGACCTCGCTGACCACCACCAGGATCACCAGCGCGGCGATGGCACCGAGCGAGTGCTCGGTGAGGGTGCTGAAGGCCAGGCCCATGGCCCCGAAGGAGGCCAACGCGGCCGTCACGTAAAGCACGACAAGCAGCAGCCGAACGACTCCGTCGGCGAGCGGCACGGTCGTCCCTGACAGCAGCGTCACCGGCCCGATCGGGAACAGGGCCGCGCCGGTGGCCAGGGCGCACCCGGCCACGCCGAAGGTGACCGCGACCGCGAACACCACGATCGCTGCGTACTTCACGCTGAGGATCCGAACGCGCCCGGCCGGGACCGCCAGCAGGGTCCGCAGCGTGCCGTGGCCCGCCTCGCCCGCGATGGAGTCCCCGGCCGCCACGCCCACGGCCAACGGCATCACGAGGGTCAGCAACAAGGTCAGCGCGATGAAGCTGAGGAAGACTCCGTTGCCCGCCAGCTGGCTGATGAACGCCACGCCGTCGGGGCGGCCGCTGTTCCCCTGATGGGTGGCCAGGCGCAGCCCGACCCCGATGACTACGGGAAAGGCGCTGGTCACGGCCAGGATCAACAGGTTGCGCCTGCGGCCGAAGACCAGCCGCAGTTCCGAGCGGAAGAAACGAAGCCAGCCCCAGATGGGGAGCGGACCAGCCATTACGGAATCAGTCATGAACGTCGAAACCCTCTCCGGTCAGTTCCACGAAAAGCTCTTCCAGGCTCGGTGTCACGACGCCGAGGTCACGCACCGCCACCCCGGCGTGCACCAGTTCGGCGCAGATCCGCTCGGGTGAGTCCTGGCCAAGCCGCGCCGACACCTGGTCGCCGGCCACCAGCAGATCGGCCAGGCCGAGGCAGTGGAGTACCGCCTCGGCGGCGGCAGGCTCCGCGGTTTGCACGCGGATGCGGGCCGCGCTGGTCCCGCGCAGCTCCTCAAGCGGGCCCTGGAAGACCAGCCGGCCTGCGCGCATGACGCCCACGTGCGAGCAGATCTGCTCGACCTCGCCGAGCAGATGCGAGGAGATAAACACGGTGACGCCCTCGGCGGCGATCTGCCGGATAAGCGCCCGTACCTCGCGCGTACCCTGCGGGTCGAGCCCGTTGGTGGGCTCGTCGAGCACGATCAGCTCGCGCGGTGTGAGCAGGCTCGCCGCGATGCCGAGCCGCTGCTTCATGCCCAGTGAGTAGCGTCGGTACCGTTTGCGCGCGGCCGCCAGCAATCCCACCCGGTCCAGGGCCTCGCCGATCCGCGCCGCGGCCGTGCGAGGATTGGCGGTCCGGTCGGCGGCATCGCAGCGGGCCAGGTTGTCCCAGCCGGTCAGGAAGGGATAGAACCCGGGCCCTTCGACCAGCGAGCCGACGTGGGGCAGCACCCGCACGGCACCCGACGGCATCGGCACGCCCAGCACCTCCGCGCGGCCGCTGGTGGGGAAGGCCAGGCCGAGCAGCATTCTGATCGTGGTGGTCTTCCCGGATCCGTTGGGACCGAGAAAGCCGTACACGCAGCCGCGCGGGACGGCCAGGTCGACATGGTCGACGGCTACCTGGCCGCTGCCGAACCGTTTGGTGAGACCGCTGCTCGCCACGGCCAGGACGGCCGGCGTAGCCGCTCTGGTGGTCTGCGCGGTTGGTTCCGAGATGCGGGTGCCGGTCACTTGGACGCCACCGGAACGGCCGCCTGGTGTCGTTGAGCCGTCGGCGCTTGGCCAGGCTGGGTAACCGCCTGGTAGAGGACGTTCGGCGTGACCGCCCCGATCAGCACCCGGCCGTTGCTTGTGACCAGCATCGAAACCAGGCTGGTCTGCATCAGGCGCCCGCTGCCCCACGGTCCGCTGACGCGCTCGGCCGTCTTGGCGAAGGCGTTCAGCATCGAGCCCGTGTCCACGCCGAGCGCCGCCAGGCTGCCGGAGCCGCCGGACGGCGCCGTTCCGGTCAGCGCTGCCTCGGGCAGGTCGAGAACGGTCAGCCAGTCCCGGCCGATCACCTGGGCGCCGTTCGCGAGGCTATGACCCCACGCCGTGGCCGTGGCCTTTCCGCCCGATCCCGGGGTCACCTGGACGACCTGCGCCCCGGCCGGCGGGGTAAACGTGAAGTTCTGCGCGGCAGGCCGGCCGAACGACACGGAGCTGAAGCCGACCTGAATGGCGGGGTCGGCCGCGTCCCTGGCGACCACCTGCACCCGAAGCGGCACATTATGCCTGGCGTCGATGGCCACGCGTACCTGGCTGATCAGTGAGCCGGCGCTCTTCGGGGCGAGCACCAGCTGATAAGCGGCCTCACCGGCCACGGTCACGTTGTCGTCCACGCTGACCGTCGTGGTCGGGCCGACCTTGGCCAGCACCTGGTCCGCCACCTGCTGCGGGGTCAGCGGCAGGGACACCGCCGGTGACGCCCCGGGCGGAACCGCCATGTGCTCGACCATGTTGACCGAGCTCCCCCACAGCCAGGCGTCACTTCCGTCCCTGACCAGGTCGCTCTCGGTGTCGGTCTGCGGTACCGCGATCCGGTAGTGCGTCGGGTCCGCGTACCAGACCTTGATCACGTGTGAGCCCGCCAGGAACGACGATAGCGAGACCGGGCCCACGATCGACGGCAGCGCGGGCAGCCCCAGCGACGCGGTTTCCAGCACCGTCCCGCTCAGCGCCGGCCCGGACGGGTTTGCGGCCAGCGCGGAAAGAAGCTGAGCGGGCGTGCGCGGCGGTAGCGGCGGTGGCTGAGCCAGCGAGACGATCGATGTGGTCAGTACCCCGCCGACCGCCGCCATGATCCCGGCGGGTACCGCCCACCTCATCCGGCGGGAGAGCTTTCCTCGTGCCTTTGCTTCAGTGATTGCTTCCATGCCGGCAACGCTACGGAACCACGGCGGAGCCGGTCGTCACGCAGGGGAGCGGTCTTTGCCGTCCCTGGCAGGAGGGACATCCGCGCCGTCGGTCCCTCCTGAGAGGGGAGACTCATCCATCCATCACTCCCGTTGGCCTGGTTGATATGCCCAGGCAGGCGGCCTGCTCGTGTGCGCAATCGGGGAGGTGGGTGCGGTGGTTCGCCGCTGGCATGCTGGGGGAGGTTGTCGCCGTTTGTGTGCCGCCGAAGGTGAGGACGGGCATGTGAGGACGGGCAGGCCATGACGCACCGGGTCGGGCTGGAGGGGACGACGTGGAGCGTGTGGCGGGACATCTGCGTGCGCGGCGCTGGTTTTCCCGCGGACATGGTGCTGGCCCTGTGCGATGAGCCGCTGGCGCGCAGCGCGGACCTGGCTGCCGCGGATCCGGCCGGGCGGCCGGCGTATGACAAGGAGTTCGCCGATGCTGCCGGGCGGCTGTCCCGCGGCATCGCCGCGATCCACGCCGACCCGGGCTTCCGGGAGGCGCTGACCTGGCAGAATCCGGGGCTGGCGCAGTTCCTGCGTGATCACGACGCGGGCCCGGACGCGGCCCGGCGCAGCAAGCAGCGGCAGCGGGAGCTGGTGATCGCGAACTACCTGCAGCGGTACTGCCTGAAGAACGACACGATCGGGTTCTTCGGGCCGGTCGGCTGGGCGACCGCCGGACCCCGGTGCACGCTGGGCTGGTGGTGGCGCCGGGGGACCAGCTGATCGCCCGCCGGACCACCTACTTCGAGGTGTGGGCGATCGACAAGGTCGCGGCCGTGATCGCCCGGCAGGGGCGGGTGCTAGGCTGGCTGCGGCCGCAGGCGGACCCGGTCGGTGTTCCTGGACGGGAACGTGCTGTACCGCCCGCATCGTAAGCCGGTCACCCTGACCGATGCGGAAGCTGCGGATCCTGCAGGCCTGTGATGGCCGCCGCACGATCAGCGAGGTGCTGGACAGCGCCGGCGCGCCCGAGGCCCGCGCCGTGCTGGCCCGGCTGGCTGAGCTGGGGGCGGTGCGGCTGGACCTGGAGGGCCCGACGGATGCGTGGCCGGAGCGGCTGCTGCGGGACAAGCTGGAGCTGATCGCCGACCCGGGGGCGCGGGCGGCGGCGCTGGAGCCGGTGGACCGGCTGATCAGGGCCCGGGACGCGGTGGCCGCCACGGACGGGGACCCGGAAGGGCTGCGGCGGGCGCTGGCGGGCCTGGCCGAGACGTTCGAGCAGGTCACCGGGTCACCCGCGACCCGCAAGGCGGGAGAGAACTATGCCGGGCGGACCCTGGTGTACCAGGACGCGGTCCGGGACGTGCGGGTGGAGCTGGGCCAGGCAGTGACCGGGGCGCTGGCCGCGCCGCTCGGCCTGGTGCTGGACAGCGCCCGGTGGCTGGTCAACGACATCACCGGCAGGTACCGCGGTACTTCACGGACCTGCTCGACCGCGAGAGCACCCGGGCCGGCGGCGGCCCGGTGCCGCTCCCGCGGCTGCTCACCGTGGCAGCACCCTACCTGTCGCCCGGGCAGCCGGGCGGTGGGTGAGCTCGCCACGGCGAGCGTTGCTGAGCTGCAGCGGCGCTGGCAGCAGGTGCTCGGGCCGCCGCAGTCGGCCCGCAGGCACCAGGTCAGCGCGGAGGAGATCAGCGCGAGGGCCGCCGGGTGCTTCCCCGCGCGGCCGGTCGCCTGGAGCGGCGCCCGGCAGCACTCACCGGACATCATGATCGCCGCGGCCTCGCCCGCCGACGTGGAGCGCGGCGACTTCCTGCTGGTCCTCGGCGAGATACACCTGTCCAGCAACACCCTGGACGGCCGGCTCTGGGTCGAGCAGCATCCCGACCCGGCCAGGCTCATCGCCGCCGAGCAGGCCGACCGCGGCCCGCGGCGGATCGTCCCCATCCAGGCGAAGGACCACCCGAACGTGACATCTCGCCTCAGCCCGCCCTCCGCGTTGGTGGGGCCGGGGCAGCTCTACTGGTCCTCCGCCATCACCGACTCGTTCGACCCTCCGGAGTCGGACACGGTCATGCCCGGCGCCGCGATGACCGTCGCCCGCCGCGGCGAGGACCTGGTCGTCCGGCTCATGCCGTCGGGCACCGAACTGGACTTCTTCGAGGTCATCGGGGACATGATGGTCGAAGTCGTCATCGATGCGTTCCAGCCGGTGGCTCCGGCCGCGCACCGGCCGCGGATCACGATCGACAGGTTCGTGCTGAGCCGGGAGCAGTGGACCTTCCAGGTCGCGGACTCGGGCTGGGCGTTCGCCAAGGACGAGCAGGAACGTTACCGCCTGGCGCGGTGCTGGCGGCGGGACCACGAGCTGCCCGAGCGGGTGTTCTACCGTGTCCCGGTCGAGCTCAAGCCCACCGCCGCCGACTTCCGCAGCATCGTCCTGGTCAACCTGCTCGCCAAGCACATCCGCCAGACCCAGGGCCGCCGGGCATGCCGAGTTCACCGTCACCGAGATGCTCCCGGACCCCGGCCAGCTCTGGCTCACCGACCGCGAGGGCCGGCGCTACAGCTCCGAGCTGAGGTTCATCGCCTACGACAGCCTGACCGAGGATCACCCGCTAGGGAGCGGGAGTGGGCGGCGCAATCGGGGAGATGCACCGCTTGAGACCGGGTGTCACTGTCGGGAGGGCCGATAGCGAGGTAACCATGCCGAGGCTGAACCCTGCACACGCTCTGAGGTCCCTGGTTCCCCAGTCACGCGACCAGCGGGTGTATCTCCTGGCGACGTTGATCAACATCTACGGGACCGGGCTGATCATCACCGCCATGACGCTGTACGCGATCAGGGTGGTGCATCTGACGGCGGAGCGTGCTGGGCTGGCCCTGACGATCGCGGGTCTGGTGAGCTTGCTGGCGGCTATGCCGATAGGCCGGCTGGCCGACCGGCGCGGTCCCCGCGATGTGTTCCGGGTGGCGTTGTTCGTGCTGGGCGTGACGGCCATGGGTTATGTGCTGTTCGCGCACAGCTTCGTCAGCTACCTGATCGTCACCACCGTGGACGGTATCGCGCTGACCTCGTCGACCACGGCCAACGTGGCGCTGCTGCGGCGGGTCGGCGGGAAAGACGCCACCACCTTCCGGTCGCAGATCGCCGCCGTGCTCAACCTGGGCATGTCGCTCGGCATCGCCACCTGCGGTGTCGCGATCGAGCTCAATACGGTCACCGCGTACCGGGCGCTGTTCCTGGGTAACGCGGCGAGCTGCCTGATCGGCGTCGCGATGCTCAGCCGGCTGCCCAGGTTCGAGCCGCTGCCAGGCGCGCGTGAGGAGTCGCCGTTTACCGCGCTGCGGGACCGGCCGTTCGTGGGCTATACGGCGCTGTCCGGGGCGATGTACATGCAGAACTTCGTACTCGCACTGCTACTGCCTGTGTGGGTCGTGTTCCACACGAACGCGCCGCGATGGACCGTCTCGGCATTGGTAATCATCAACACGATCATGGTCGTGCTGTTTCAGGTGCGGGTCGGCAAGACCGTGCAGACCATCAGGCAGGGCGGTGCCGCATTTCGCCGGGCCGGGGTGATCTTCCTGGTCAGCTGCTCGGCGATAGGCCTGGCGGCCGGGCTTCCCGCCTGGGCCGCCACGTTGCTGCTGGCCGCCGCCGTGATCGTGCACACCTTCGGCGAGCTGTGGCAGTCCTCGGCCATGTTCGCGCTCGACTTCGGGCTGGCGCCCCCGCACGCGCAGGGCCAGTACCAGGGCCTGGCCGGCATGGGCACCTTCGCCGGGCAGGCGCTGTCCCCCTTCATCTTGGTCGGGCTCGTGCTCGGCGGCGGCCGGCTCGGTCTTGGTCCTGCTCGGCGTCTGGTTCGCCCTGCTCGGCCTCATCGCCCCCGCCGTGGCCCGGTGGGGCGAGCGCACCCGTCCGGCCTCACCCGCCCCCGCAGCCGAGGCCGCGGTCGGCGCCGTCGCCGAGCAAGCAGTCGTAACCGACTGACAACGCCGTCCCACGCTGAGCCAACGGCTAGTACGCAATGTTGAAGGTGCCGGTGTGTGGCTCGGATTGCGAGGCTGCCGTTCGGCGGCCTTCTTTGAGGCGGCCGGCAAGCGCGGACCCCGGGGGCGTTCGCTGCGGATGCCCAGACATCATGGCCCGGGCATCGCCGATCGGAATGAGGTCACTATGGCCAGTCCCCTTCGATCAGCACCGTCCGGGGGGAACGCGGCGCGAGCGCTGACGCGGGCGGAGCTGGCGCATGCTGCTGCGCGGGTGGAATGACACGGCGCGGGATGTGCCGCAGGTTACCTTGCCGGAGCTGTTCGAGGGGCAGGTGGCGCGGACGCCGGGGGCGGTGGCGGTGGCATGTGGTGATGTGACGCTGTCGTATGCGGAGCTTGATGAGCGGGCGGAACGGCTGGCGCGGTATCTGGTGTCGCTGGGTGCGGGGCCCGGGCGGCTGGTCGCGGTGGTAATGGAGAAGTCCGCTGAGGTGTTCGTGGCGTGGCTGGGGGTGGCCAAGTCGGGGGCGGCGTTCCTGCCGGTGGACCCGGCGTATCCGGCGGAGCGGATCGGGTTCATGCTGGCCGACGCGCGGCCGGACCTGGTGGTCACGACGATGGCGGCGGCGCCGTCGCTGCCCGCGGTGGCGGGCGGGGGGCCGTCGCGGGTGGTGCTGGATGATCCGGTGCTGGCGGCGGGAACTGGCCGGGCCGGAGCCCGGTGGGGTGCCCGGGCCGCGCCGGGCAGGGCTCGCGGATCCGGCGTACGTGATTTACACGTCGGGGTCGACGGGCAGGCCGAAGGGGACGGTGGTGACGCACCGGGGCCTGGCGAGCCTGGCCGGCTCGATGGCTGCGGCGTTCGGGATCGGCCCTGGGTCGCGGGTGCTGCAGCTGGCGTCGCTGAGCTTTGACGCGGCGGTGATGGAGATGCTGATGGCCTGGCCGTCCGGGGCCGCCTTGGTGGTTCCTGAGCCGGGGCCGCTGGCCGGGGAGATGCTGGCGGACACGGTGAACGAGCTGCGGGTCAGCCATGCGCTGATCATCCCGAGCGTGCTGGCCAGCGTCCCGGCCGGGCGGGTGCGCGGGCTGGAGTGCCTGATCGTGGGCGGTGAGGCGTGCCCGGGCCGGCTGGCGGCCGAGTGGTCGCCGGGGCGGCGGATGTTCAACGCCTACGGGCCGACCGAGGTGACGATCTGCGGCGACGTTGTGGGGGCCGCTGTCGGGCGAGGTCTCCGCCGATCGGGCGTCCGGTGTGGAATACGCGGGTGTTCGTGCTGGATGAGGGGCTGGGTCTGGTGCCGCCGGGGGTGGGCGGGGAGCTGTACGTGGCGGGGGCGGGGCTGGCGCGGGGGTACCTGGGCCGTCCGGGGCTGACCGGGGAGCGGTTCGTGGCGTGCCCGTTCGGGGTGGCGGGGGAGCGGATGTACCGGACCGGGGACCTGGTGCGGTGGAACGCCGGGGGGGAGCTGGAGTACCTGGGGCGTGCTGATGATCAGGTGAAGGTGCGGGGGTTCCGGATCGAGCTGGGTGAGGTCGAGGCGGTGCTGGCCGGGCTGCCGGGGGTGGCGCAGGCCGCGGTGGCGGTGCGGGAGGACCAGCCGGGGGACAAGCGGCTCGCCGGGTACGTGGTCCCCGCGGCCGGGGCGGTGCTGGACCCGGCGGGGTGCGGGAGGCGTGCGGGCGGGTGCTGCCGGGGTACATGGTCCCGGCGGCGGTCGTGGTGCTGGAGGCGCTGCCGCTGTCCCCGAATCGGGAAGCTGGACCGGCGGGCGCTGCCGGCCCCGGAGTACGCCGCCGCGGCGGCGGGCCGGGCCCCGGCCACGGCCCGGGAGCGGGTGCTGTGTGAGGTGTTCGCGCAGGTGCTGGGGGTGGACCGGGTCGGGGTGGAGGACAGTTTCTTCGACCTGGGCGGGCATTCGCTGCTGGCCACCCGGCTGGTGTCGCGGATCCGGTCCGTGCTGGGGGCCGAGGTCCCGATCCGGGCGGTGTTCGAGCACCCGACGGTGGCGGCGCTGGCGGAGGTGCTGGACGGGGCGGAGGCGGCCCGCCCGCCGCTGCGGCGGGCGGCGGTGCGGCCGGGCGGGTGCCGCTGTCGTTCGCGCAGCAGCGGCTGTGGTTCCTGGAACAGCTCGCACGGGCCCGGCACCGCGTATAACCTGCCGTTCGCGTGGCGGCTGCACGGGCGAGCTTGACGCCGGCGCGCTGCGGGCGGCGCTGGGTGACGTGGCGGGGCGGCACGAGTCGCTGCGGACGGTGTTCACCGTCGCCGGCGGGGTGCCGTACCAGCGATGATCCCGGCCGGGCAGGCGAAGGTCCCGGTGGTGGCGGCGGCCGCGGGCCCGGATGAGCTGGCCGGGCTGATCGAGGCGGCGGCCCGGCACGAGTTCGACCTGGCCCGGGAGCTGCCGGTCCGGGCGTGGCTGTTCACCGTCGCGGACCAGGAGCACGTGCTGGTGCTGCTGTGCCACCACATCGCCAGCGACGGCTGGTCCATGCAGGTGCTGATGGCGGACCTGGCCGCCGCGTACCGGCCCGCCGCGACGGCCGGGCCCCCGGATGGGCGCCGCTGCCGGTGCAGTACGCCGACTACGCGCTGTGGCAGCGGGACCTGCTCGGCGGCGGGGACACCGACAGCGGGCTGCTGGCCGGGCAGGTCCGGTACTGGCAGGGGGCGCTGGCCGGGCTGCCCGAGGAGCTGGCCCTGCCCGGCGCCCGGCCGCGGCCGGGCGCCGGGGGGCCGTCCCGGCCCGGCGCCCGGGTCCGCTGGCCGCTGGCGGATCCCGGGCTGCATGCCGCGCTGGCCGGCCTGGCGCGCGCCCATCAGGCCACCGTGTTCATGGTGGTGCACGCGGGGCTGGCCGCGCTGCTGTCCCGGCTGGGCGCCGGGACCGACATCCCGCTGGGTGCCCCGGTCGCGGGCCGGACCGATGAGGCGGTGCACGACCTGGTCGGGTTCTTCGTGAACACGCTGGTGCTGCGGGCCGACCTGTCCGGCGACCCCACCTTCGGCGAGCTGCTGGACCGGGTCAGGGAGACGGTGCTGTCCGCCCAGGCCCGCCAGGACGTCCCGTTCGAGCACCTGGTCGAGGTCCTCAACCCGGCCCGCTCCCCCAGCCGCCACCCCCTGTTCCAGGTCATGATCGCCGACGAGGACATCACCACCGCCGGCTGGCAGCTGCCCGGCCTGCGCGTCCAGCCCGAGCCGGTACCCGACGTGGCCGCCAAGTTCGACCTCACGCTGGGATTCCAGCAGGATCACGACGCGGACGGCGCCCCGGCCGGCATTACGGCCTTTTTCGAGTATCCCTCCGGCCTGTTCGACCAGGCCACCATCCAGGCACTCGGCGGCAGGCTGACCCGGCTGCTTGCCGAGGCAGTCGCCGACCCCGGGCGCCGCCTCAGCACGCTTGACGTCCTCACTCCCGCTGAGCGACGGGAACTGACCGAATGGAACGACACCGCACGGGAGCTACCCCAGACCACGCTGCCGGAGTTGTTCCGGGCGCAGGTGGCCCGCACCCCGCAGGCGCCTGCCGTCGTCTACGGCGAAGTCACGCTCACCTACGCCGACCTGGATGAGCGGGCCAACCAGCTGGCCCGGTACCTGATCTCGCTGGGGGCGGGCCCGGAGCGGCTGGTGGCCGTGGCGATGGAGCGCTCCGCCGAGCTGGTGATCTCCTGGCTGGCGGCGGCCAAGTCAGGGGCGGCATTCCTGACGGTGGACCCGGACTATCCGGCGGAGCGGATCGCCTACATGCTCGGCGACGCCCGGCCAGACCTGGTGATCACGACGCTGGCGGTCGCGTCCTGCCTGCCCGCTGATCCTGCTAGCACCGTGCCGCGGGTGGTACTCGATGATCCGCGGCTGGCCGCGAAGGTGACCAGGCACGCGAGAACCGAGCCGGTGACGGAGCGGCGGCTGGAGCCAGCGAATCCTGCCTACGTCATCTACACGTCCGGCTCTACCGGCCGGCCGAAAGGCGTCGTGGTGACCCACCGGGGCCTGGCCAGCCTGGCCGGCGCGCAGATCAGCGCGTTCGGTATCAGGCCCGGATCGCGGGTGCTCCAGCTCGCCTCGCCGAGCTTCGACGCCGCGGTGATGGAGATGCTGATGGCCCTGCCGTCCGGGGCCACACTGGTGGTTCCCGCACCGGGACTGCTGGCTGGGGAGAACCTGGCCCGGACGCTGAACCGGCTGCGGGTCAGCCATGCCCTGATCGTCCCGAGCGTGCTGGCCGGCGTCCCGGCCGGGTCGGTCACCGAGCTCCAGTGCCCGATCGTGGGCGGCGAGGCGTGCCCGGAGCGGCTGGCCGCTCAATGGTCGCAGGGACGCCGGATGTTCAACGCCTACGGCCCGACCGAGATCACGATATGCGCGACGATAAGCGGCCCGCTGACGGGTCAGGGGACACCGCCGATCGGCCGCCCGGTCTGGAACACCCGGGCGTACGTGCTCGACGAGCGGCTGGCGCTGGTCCCGCCGGGGGTGGCCGGGGAACTGTACATAGCGGGGGCTGGCCTGGCGCGAGGGTACCTGGGCCGGCCGGGGCTGACGGCGGAGCGGTTCGTCGCGTGCCCGTTCGCCGCGGCCGGAGGCCCAGGCCAATCAAGCACCGCGCCGGGGGAGCGGATGTACCGGACCGGGGACCTGGCGCGCTGGACAGTGCAGGGGGCCGGGGAGGCGGGTGGGGAGCTGGAATACCTGGGCCGGGCCGATGACCAGGTCAAGATCCGCGGGTTGCGGATCGAGCTGGGCGAGATCGAAGCCGTCCTCGCCGCCCAGCCCGGGGTGGCGCAGGCCGCGGTGATCGTGCGGGAGGACCAGCCCGGGGACAAGCGCCTCACCGGGTACGTCGTCCCCGACCCCAAATCTCCTGGCGTCGCCCCGGACCCGGCCGTGCTCCGGACCGAGGCGGCGCGGGTGCTGCCGGGGTACATGGTCCCGGCGGCGGTGGTGATCCTGGAGGCGCTGCCGCTGTCTCCGGCGGGGAAACTGGACCGGCGGGCGCTGCCAGCCCCCGAGTACGCGGCCGCGGGCGGCGGCCGGGCCCCGGCCACCCCAGGTGAGCAGGCGCTGTGCGAGGTGTTCGCGCAGGTTCTCGGCCTGGACACGGTCGGGGTGGAGGACAGCTTCTTCGACCTGGGCGGGCACTCGCTGCTGGCGACCCGGCTGGTCAGCCGGGTCCGTGTCGTCCTGGGAGCCGAGCTGCCGGTCCGGGCAGTCTTCGAGAACCCCACACCCGCATCGCTGGCCCAGGTCCTCCAGCACGCGGACGCAGCCCGGCCGCCGCTGACCCGGGCGGAGGTGCGGCCGGAACGGCTGCCGCTGTCATTCGCGCAGCAGCGGCTGTGGTTCCTGGAACAGTTCAACGGCCCAGGCACGGCCTACAACCTGCCGTTCGCCTGGCAGCTGCACGGGCACATCGACGCGGTCGCGCTGACCGCCGCACTGGGCGACGTCGTGACCAGGCACGAATCGCTGCGCACCGTATTCACGGCCGACGGCGGGCAGCCATACCAGCGCATCATCCCGGCAGGGGAAGCCACCGTGCCAGTCACGATCACCACGGCTCGTTCCGGCGACCTGGCCGCGCTGATCGAGGCGGCGGCCCGGCACGAGTTCGACCTGGTCAGCGAGCTGCCCATCCGGGCGTGGCTCGTTACCCTGGCCGAGCAGGAGCATGTGCTTGTGCTGCTGTGCCATCACATCGCCAGTGACGGCTGGTCCATGCCGGTACTGATGGCCGACCTGGCCGCGGCGTACCAGGCCCGCCGTGACGACCGGGCACCAGCGTGGGCGCCGTTGCCGGTCCAGTACGCCGACTACACGCTGTGGCAGCGGAACCTGCTCGGCCGGGACGGCGACGGCGGGGTGCTAGCCGGGCAGATCCAGTACTGGCGGCAGGCGCTGGCCGGGCTGCCCGAGGAACTGATGCTGCCCTTCGACCGGCCGCGGCCAGCCGAGCCGTCCCAGCAAGGCGGCAGGAGCCGCTGGCAGCTGGCCGACCCGGCCCTGCACGCCGCGCTGGCCAGGCTGGCCCGCCAGCATCAGGCCACCATCTTCATGACCCTGCACGCAGGCCTGGCCGCCTTGCTGTCCCGGATGGGAGCCGGGACCGACATCCCGCTGGGCGCCCCGGCCGCCGGGCGGACCGACGAAGCGGTGCACGACCTGGTCGGGTTCTTCGTGAACACGCTGGTGCTGCGCGCTGACCTATCCGGCGACCCTGGCTTCGGCGAGCTGCTTGACCGGGTCCGGGAGACCGTGCTGGCGGCCCAGGCCCGCCAGGACGTGCCGTTCGAGCGACTGGTCGAAGTGCTGAACCCGGTCCGTTCGCCCAGCCCGGCATCCCCTGTTCCAGGTCATGATCGGCGACGAGGAGGTCGGTGCCGTCGACTGGCAGCTGCCCGGGCTGCGGATCACGGCCGAGCCGGTACCTGACGTGGCCGCTAAGTTCGACCTGACCCTGGGGTTCCGGCCAGACCACGACGCCGGTGGTGCCCCGGCCGGGATCAGCGGCCGCCTGGAGTATGCCGAGGACCTGTTCGATCAGGCCACCGTGCAGGCGCTGGCCGCCCGGCTGACGCCGGCTGCTGCGCCTGGCCGCTGAGGATCCGGTCTGCCGCATCAGCCAGCTCGACCTGCTCACCACCGCGGAACGGCGCAGCCTGCTGCTCGACTGGAACGACACCGCCCGGCCGGTGCCGGAGGCCACCTTGCCCGAGCTGTTCGAGCAGCAGGCCGCCCGCATCCCGCACGCCCCCGCCGTCATCACCGCTGGCGCCGAGCTGACGTACGGCGAGCTGAACCAGCGGGCCAACCGGCTCGCCCGGCACCTGATCACTCTCGGCGCGGGCCCCGAGCGCCTGGTCGCCATCGCCATGCCCCGCTCCGCCGACGTGATCGTCGCCATGCTCGCCGTCCTCAAGTCCGGCGCCGCCTACGTCCCCGTCGATCCCGACTTCCCGCTCAGCCGCAAGACCTTCATGCTCGCCGACACCGGTGCGGCCATCGTGCTCACCACGAGCGGCTTGGCCGGATCCCTGCCAGCCGCGGCCGCCCCGCTCATCCTGGACGACCCCGCGCTTGCGGAGGTGATCGCGCGCTACCCCGCCGGGGACCTCTCTGACCCCCAGCGCGACGGGCCGCTGCATCCAGCCCACCCGGCATACGTGATCTACACCTCGGGATCAACCGGCCAGCCCAAGGGTGTAGTCATCACCCACGCGAACCTGGTGAACTACCTGTCGCGGGCCCGGCAGGCATATCCGCACCTGGCCGGCCGCACCCTGCTGATCTCGCCGGTATCGTTCGATTTGAGCGTCACCGGGCTCTACGGCACCCTGCTCTCCGGCGGTCGGCTGTGCATTGGCGCGCTGGATGAGGACCTGCCCGCGCTGGCCGCCAGGGCAGGCGGCTTCACCTTCCTCAAGGCGACGCCCAGTCACCTCTCCCTGCTCGCCCGGCTGCCCGCGAGCTGCGTTCCTGTCGGCCAGCTGATGCTCGGCGGGGAGGCGGTCCCGGCGGCGGTGCTGCGCGAGTGGCGGCAGCGGCATCCCGGTCTGGGCCTGGTCAACCACTACGGGCCGACCGAGGCCACGGTGGGCTGCCTCGACTACGTGATGAGCCCCGATGACCCGGTCCCGGGCCTGGTCGTGCCGATCGGCCGGCCGATGTGGAATACCCGGGTGTTCGTGCTGGACGAGAACCTGGGTCTGGTGCCGCCGGGGGTGGCGGGGGAGCTGTACGTGGCAGGGGCGGGGCTGGCGCGGGGGTACCTGGGGCGGCCGGGGCTGACCGCGGAGCGGTTCGTGGCGTGCCCGTTTGGCCGCGGATGGGGAGCGGATGTACCGGACCGGGGACCTGGCCCGGTGGACAGTGCAGGGGGCTGGGGAGGCGGGCGGGGAGCTGGAGTACCTGGGTCGCGGTGATGACCAGGTGAAGATCCGCGGGTTCCGGATCGAGCTCGGCGAGGTCGAGGCCGTCCTCGCCGCCCTGGACGGCGTGGCCCAGGCCGCGGTGGCGGTGCGGGAGGACCAGCCCGGGGACAAACGGCTCGTCGGCTACGTCGTCCCGACCCCCTGTTACCCCGCTTCCCCGGGTACCGAGCTCGATCCGGCGGTGCTGCGGGAGGCGTGCGGGCGGGTGCTGCCCGGCTACATGGTGCCGACCGCGATCATGGTGCTCGGCCGGCTGCCGCTGAACGCCAACGGGAAACTGGACCGGCGGGCGCTGCCCGCCCCGGAGTACGCCGCGGGCGGCGGGGCCCCGGCCAGCCCCCGGGAGCAGGCGCTGTGCGAGTTGTTCGCGCAGGTGCTTGGGCTGGACCGGGTCGGGGTCGAGGACAGCTTCTTCGACCTGGGCGGGCACTCCCTGCTCGCGGCCGTGCTCGTCGCCCGGCTCGCGGAACGGCTCGGCGTCAAGGTCAGCCTGAGAACCTTCATGAGCAACTCCTCCGTCCGCGCCATGGACGGATACCTGGACCGCCAGGACAGCTAGCGGGCCGCCGGGCCGCCGGGGCCCGCGCAACCGGAAAGGTGCAGTGGCTTATGCGTCATGCGAGCGTGATGGTGCGGTCGGCCGCAGCCGGTTCGTTACTCGGCGCACACACGCAGATGGAAAGTGAGCCGTCGATGGCCCCTGAAAGCATCGGTCTTCGCGTTACGACGGCGGCCGGGGCCGGGCACCGGGTCGGGCTGGAGGGGACGACGTGGAGCGTGTGGCGGGACATCTGCGTGCGCGGCGCTGGTTTTCCCGCGGACATGGTGCTGGCCCTGTGCGATGAGCCGCTGGCGCGCAGCGCGGACCTGGCTGCCGCGGATCCGGCCGGGCGGCCGGCGTATGACAAGGAGTTCGCCGATGCTGCCGGGCGGCTGTCCCGCGGCATCGCCGCGATCCACGCGGACCCCCGCTTCCGGGAGGCGCTGACCTGGCAGAATCCGGGGCTGGCGCAGTTCCTGCGTGATCACGACGCGGGCCCGGACGCGGCCCGGCGCAGCAAGCAGCGGCAGCGGGAGCTGGTGATCGCGAACTACCTGCAGCGGTACTGCCTGAAGAACGACACGATCGGGTTCTTCGGGCCGGTCGGCTGGGCGACCGCCGGGCACGGTCACGCTGGGCCTGGTGGTGACGCCGGGGGACCAGCTGATCGCCCGCCGGACCACCTACTTCGAGGTGTGGGCGATCGACAAGCTGGCGGCCGTGCTCGCCCGGCAGGGGCGGGTGCAAGGCTGGCTGCGGCCGCAGGCGGACCCGGTCGGCGCTCCTGGACGGGAACGTGCTGTACCGCCCGCATCGTCAGCCGGTCACCCTGACCGATGCGGAAGTGCCGGATCCTGCAGGCGTGTGACGGCCGCCGCACGATCAGCGACGTGCTGGACAGCGCCGGACACCCGAGGCGCGCGGCCTGCTGACCCGGCTGGCTGAGCTGGGGGCGGTGCGGCTGGACCTGGAGGGCCCGATGAATGCCTGGCCGGAGCGGGTGCTGCGGGACAAGCTCGAGCTGATCGCCGATCCGGAGGCCCGGGCGGCGGCGCTTGGCCGGTGGACCCGCTGATCGGGGCCCGGGACGCGGTGGCCGCCACCGACGGGGACCCGGCGGGGCTGGCGCGGGCGCTGGCGGGCCTGGCCGAGACGTTCGAGCAGGTCACCGGGTCACCCGCGACCCGCGGGCGGGCGCGAACTACGCCGGGCGGACCGCTGGTGTACCAGGACGCCGTCCGGGACGTGCGGGTGGAGCTGGGCCAGGCGGTGACCGGGGCGCTGGCCGCGCCGCTCGGCCTGGTGCTGGACAGCGTCCGCTGGCTGGTCAACGACATCACCGACAGGTACCGCAGGTACTTCGCGGAGCTGCTGGACCACGAGAGCAACCGGACCGGCGGCGCCCGGTCCCGTTGCCGCGGCTGCTCACCCTGGCATCACCGTCCCTGCACACCCACAGCCGCCGGGAGCCGGCGACCTCGCCGCGGCGAGCGTCGCTGAGCTGCAGCGGCGCTGGGCGCGGGTGCTCGGGGCGCCGCAGTCGGCCCGCAGGCACCAGGTCAGCGCGGACGCGATCGCCGCCCGGGCCGCCGAGTGCTTCCCCGCGCGCCCGGTCGCCTGGAGCGGCGCGCGGCAGCACTCACCGGACATCATGATCGCCGCGGCCTCCCCCGCAGAAGTGGAACGCGGCGACTTCCTGCTGATCCTCGGCGAGATGCACCTGGTCAAGCAACACCCTGGACGGCCGGCTCTGGGTCGAGCAGCACCCCGACCCGGCCAGGCTCATCGCCGCCGAGCAGGCCGATTACGGCCCGGAACGGATCGTCCTCATCCCGGCGAAAGAACACTCGAATGTGACATCCCGTACCAGCCCGCCCTCGGCTGTGCTGGGGCCGGGCCAGCTGTACTGGTCTCTCGCCGTCACCGACTCACTCGATCCCCCGGAAGCGGACACGGTCCTGCCCGGCGCCGCGATGACCGTGGCCCGCCGCGGTGAGGACCTGGTCGTCCGGGTCGCGCCGTCGGGCACCGAACTGGACTTCTTCGAGGTCATCGGGGACATCATGGTCGAGGTTGTCATCGATGCGTTCCAGCCGGTGGCCAGGTCCGCGCACCGGCCGCGGATCACCATCGGCAGGTTCGTGCTGAGCCGGGAGCAGTGGACCTTCCAGGTCGCGGACGCGGGCTGGGCGTTCGCGCGGGATGAGCAGGAGCGTTACCGCCTGGCGCGGTGCTGGCGGCGGGACCACGAGCTGCCCGAGCGGGTGTTCTACCGCGTCCCGGCCGAGCTCAAGCCCACCGCCGCCGACTTCCGCAGCCTGGTCCTGGTCAACCTGCTGGCCAAGCACATCCGCCAGACCAGGGAAGCCGGGCACGCCGAGTTCACCGTCACCGAGATGCTCCCGGACCCCGGCCAGCTCTGGCTCACCGACCGCCAGGGCCGGCGCTACAGCTCCGAGCTGAGGATCATCGCCCACGACGACATGACCGGGGATCACCCGCCCCGCGACGGGAGGGAACCCTCCGCAATCGGGGAGGTGGGTGCTGTGGTTCGTGGCTGACACGCTGGGGATGTTTCGCCGTTTGAGTGCTGCCGAGGTGAGGACGGGCAGGCATGACGCAGGGTGGCGCGTTTGCGACGGCAGCGGCCGGGGCCTCGCCCTCGGGCGGGGCCTCGCCGTTGGGCGGGGCCGGGCACCGGGTCGGGCTGGAGGGGACGACGTGGAGCGTGTGGCGGGACATCTGCGTGCGCGGCGCTGGTTTTCCCGCGGACATGGTGCTGGCCCTGTGCGATGAGCCGCTGGCGCGCAGCGCGGACCTGGCTGCCGCGGATCCGGCCGGGCGGCCGGCGTATGACAAGGAGTTCGCCGACGCCGCCGGGCGGCTGTCCCGCGGCATCGCCGCGATCCACGCCGACCCCCGCTTCCAGGAGGCACTGACCTGGCAGAACCCCCGGCTGGCGCAGTTCCTGCAAGATCACAGCATCAGCCAGGGGGCGGCGCGGCGCAAGAAGGACCGCGAACGGGAGCTGGTGATCGCGAACTACCTGCAGCGGTACTGCCTGAAGAACGACACGATCGGGTTCTTCGGGCCCGTCGGCTGGGCGACCGCCGGGCACGGTCACGCTGGCCTGGTCGTGACGCCCGGGGACCAGCTGATCGCCCGCCGGACCACCTACTTCGAGGTGTGGGCGATCGACAAGCTGGCGGCCGAGATCGCCCGGCAGGGGCGAGCGCTGGGCTGGCTGCGGCCCAGGCGCCCCCGGTCGGTATTCCTGGACGGGAACGTGCTGTACCGCCCGCATCGTCAGCCGGTCACCCTGACCGATGCGGAAGTCCAGATCCTGCAGGCCTGTGATGGCCGCCGCACGATCAGCCAGGTGCTGGACAGCGCCGGAACACCCGAGGCCCGTGGCCTGCTGACCCGGCTGGCTGAGCTGGGGGCGCTGCGGCTGGACCTGGAGGGCCCGGCGGATGCGTGGCCGGAGCGGCTGCTGCGGGACCAGCTCGAGCTGATCGCCGACCCGGGGGCCCGGGCGGCGGCGCTTGAGCCGGTGGACCAGCTGATCAGGGCCCGGGACGCGGTGGCCGCCACCGACGGGGACCCGGCGGGGCTGCGGCGGGCACTGGCGGGCCTGGCCGAGACGTTCGAGCAGGTCACCGGGTCACCCGCGACCCGCAGGGCGGGTGAGAACTACGCCGGGCGGACCGTGGTATACCAGGACGCCGTCCGGGACGTGCGGGTGGAGCTGGGCCAGGCGGTGACCGGGGCGCTGGCCGCGCCGCTCGGCCTGGTGCTGGACAGCGCTCGCTGGCTGATCAACGACATCACCGACAGGTACCGCAGGTACGCCGCGGACCTGCTGGACCGCGAGAGCGACCGGGTCGGCGGCGGGCCGGTCCCGCTGCAGCGGCTGCTCACCGTGGCATCACCCTTCCTGTACACCCACGGTAGCCGGGGGGGAGGCGAGTTCGCGGCGAGCGTGGCTGAGCTGCAGCGGCGCTGGCAGCTGGTGCTAGGGCCGGCGCAGTCGGCCCGCAGGCACCAGGTCAGCGCGGACGCGATCGCCGCCCGGGCCGCCGAGTGCTTCCCCGCGCGCCCGGTCGCCTGGAGCGGCGCCCGCCAGCACTCACCGGACATCATGATCGCCGCGGCCTCCGCCGCAGACGTGGAACGCGGCGACTTCCTGCTGATCCTTGGCGAGATCCACCTGACCCTCAACACCCTGGAAGGCCGGTGCTTTGTCGAGCAGCACCCCGACCGGGCCAGGCTCGTCGCCGCCGAGCAGGCCGACCGCGGCCCGGAACGGATCGTCCTCATCCAGGCGAAGGACCACCCGAACGTGACATCTCGTCTCAGCCCGCCCTCGGCCGTGCTGGCGCCGGGGCAGCGCTACTGGTCCGCCGCCATCATCGACTCACTCGACCCCACGGAAGCGGACACGGTCCTGCCCGGCGCCGCGATGACCGTGGCCCGCCGCGGTGAGGACCTGGTCGTCCGGGTCGCGCCGTCGGGCACCGAACTTGACCTCTTCGAGGTCATCGGGGACATCATGGCCGAGGTGTTCGTCAATGCGTTCCAGCCGGTGGCCAGGTCCGCGCACCGGCCGCGGATCACGATCGGCAGGTTCGTGCTGAGCCGGGAGCAGTGGACCTTCCAGGTCGCGGACGCGGGCTGGGCGTTCGCGCGGGACGAGCAGGAACGTTACCGCCTGGCGCGGTGCTGGCGGCGGGACCACGAGCTGCCCGAGCGGGTGTTCTACCGCGTTCCGGTCGAGCTCAAGCCCATGGCCGCCGACTTTCACAGCATCGTCCTGGTCAACCTGTTCGCCAGGCACATCCGCCAGACCCGAGCCGCCGGCCACGCCGAGTTCACCGTCTCCGAGATGCTGCCAGGCCCCGGCCAGCTCTGGCTCACCGACCGCGAGGGCCGGCGCTACAGCTCCGAGCTGAGGATCATCGCCTACGACAACCTGGGTGGGTTACCGGCGCGGACCCTACCTCGCCTGGCGGTCACGCTCCTGGCAGCGCAGGGCGCGCAGCACATCGTCCCGGCCTTCGCTGAGCAGGCGGTTCAGTGCTGCCGGCGGCTCGGCCGATGCGATGTACGCGTCGGTCGCGGCCACCGTCTCCGCCGACGGGTCGAAGCTCGCGTACAGGCCGGACACGAAGTCCTGCGCCGTCAGCGAGGGCCAGTCCCGCCATGCGTCGCCTACCATGGCGAAGAACCGCTCCCGGTAGGGCCCCGTCAGCTCCGGCTGGTCCGCGTCGGTGAACCCGCCGAGCACGGCGCGGAACGTGGCCATCGGCAGGTCCGCGCCTGCCAGCAACTCCCAGGCGGCCAGTTTCGCGTCGGCGCTCGGCACCGCGGCCCGGCAGGCCGCGGCGTTGCGCGCGCCGGCGTCGGTGGCGTCCCTGGCCAGCTCGGCCGCGATCTCGGCCTCACCCGCCATGCCGCGGGACACCAGCCGCCCGAGCAGCGACCACCGCAGGCCTGTGTCCACGGAAAGCCCTTCGAGCACCGCCGACCCGTCGAGCAGCGCCGCGAGGAACGCCAGGTCGTGGGCGGAGGTGGCGGCGCTGGTGAACGCCCCGAAGTAGGCGAGCTGGCTGTCCGACCCCGCCGGTGCCGATTCGGCTAGCTTGCGCAGTGACCGCGCCATCAGCTCCAGCCCGGCCACCCGCCACGCGGGGTCCGCGAACTTGCGCGCCGCCTGCCCCGCCTGCCGGAGCAGCGCTTGCACCACGCTGATGTCCGCCACCGACGACACCCCGGACAGCACCAGCTGAACGTAGTCGCGGGTCGCCATCTCGCCGTCCCGGCACATATCCCACGCGGCAGCCCAGCACAATGCCGCGGGCAAGGATTGGCCGAACGTCCCGATCGAGGAAACGAGGGTGCGCAGCGAGTGGTCGTCCAGCCGGATCTTCGCGTACGACAGGTCGTCGTCGTTGACCAGCACCAGGTCGGGCCGCGGCACGCCGATGAGGTCCGGTATCGCCGTCACGGCTCCGGCGATGTCGACCTCGATTCGTTCCGCCTGGGTCAGCGTGCCGTCGATGAGTGAGTACAGCCCGATCCCGATTCGGTGCGAGCGCAGCACCGGGTGCGTGGCGGCGGCCTCCTGCCTCACCTCGAAGGAGGTGAACCGGCCCGAGCCGTCCAAGGTGTACGCGGGCCGCAGCGTGTTCACGCCCGCGGTCTGGATCCACTGGTGTGACCAGGAAGCCAGGTCGCGGCCCGAGGCCTCCTCGAGCGCGGCCAGCAGGTCGGCCTGCGTCGCGTTCCCCCAGGCATGCGCGGCGAAGTACTTGCGCACCCCGGCCAGGAAGTTCTCCCTGCCCACGTAGGCCACCAGCTGCTTGAGCACCGAGGCGCCCTTGGCGTAGGTGATGCCGTCGAAGTTCACCTCGACCGCGCGGATGTCGGGGATGTCGGCCGCGATCGGGTGGGTCGAGGGCATTTGGTCCTGCCGGTATGCCCACGTCTTATACGCCTGGGCGAACCTGGTCCACGCTGCCGTCCAGCGGGTGGCCTCGGCCTGCGCCACCGCTGCGGCCCAGGTGGCGAACGACTCGTTCAGCCACAGGTCGTCCCACCAGCGCATGGTGACCAGGTCGCCGAACCACATGTGCGCCAGCTCGTGCAAGATCGCCTCGCCGCGCAGTTCGCGGACGTTGTCCGTCACCCGCGACCGGAAGACGAAGTCCTCGAGGATCGTCACCGCGCCGGCGTTCTCCATCGCGCCTGCCTTGAACTCCGGCACGAAGAGCTGGTCGTACTTACCGAAGGGGTACTTGACACCGAACGAGGAGTGGAAGAAATCGAAGCCCTGCTTGGTGGTGGTGAAGATCTCCTCCGGATCCAGGTACTCCGCCAGCGACTGGCGGCAGTAGATGCCCAGCGGGATCCCGTCATGCTCGTCCCGCACCACGTGGTACGGGCCAGCCGAGACGTGGGTGATGTACGTCGGCATCGGGGGAGAGACGGGGAACCGCCACCGGCGCGAGCCGGATCCGGCCTCCGTTTCGCCGGCCTCCGGAGCCATGTTGGACACGACCTGCCATCCGGCCGGCGCCGTGACGGACAGCTCGTACGACGCCTTCATATCAGGCTGGTCAAAACACGCATAGATACGCTGCGCGTCGGATGTCTCCAGGTTCGAGTACAGGTAGACGTTCCCGTCCGCAGGATCGGCGAACCGGTGCAGTCCCTCACCGCTGCGTGAATAGGCGCACTCGGCCTCGACGACCAGCACGTTCTCGGCCGCCAGGCCGGCCAGCGCGATCCGCTCACCGTCGAACGCGCCGAGCGCGACCGGCGCGCCGTTCAGCATGATCCTGCTCACCGCCGGAGCGACCAGGTTGACGAACGTCCCGGCACCCGGCATGGCGCAGCTGAACCTGACCACGCTTTGCGATCCGAAGGTTACGTCTCCTCCGGTCAGGTCAAGGTCGATCTGGTAGGAGGTGACTGTGATCAGAGCCGCACGCTTCCCGGCCTCGTCGCGGGTCAAGTTCGGTGCCACTAGCGGCAATCCCTTCGTCGGGTGCGAAATCAGCAAGCCCTGCGGCAGGCTGTCACTGCCATAACTGGGCAGGAACCAACGCGCGTCGACTTCCGGATGACCGTATCTATCCGTCGGCGTGGAACGCTTCTCCCTGGATGCTCGAAGTGAGCCAGGTGCGCGGACGCTGCTCCAGGCGGAGCCGTGCCCGCCGGCGGCGCAACCGGGAAGGTGCGGCGGCCTCCACGCCGTGCGAGCGTGATGACGCGCGCGGAAGTAACAGGCAAAGGAAGGCGGACATGACGGAATCCTCGCTCGCGCTGGACCAGGAACCGGCGCGCTACCCGCTGTCGTTCACCCAGGAATGGTTCATCACCTTGGACCAGGGAGACGACGGCGGCACGTTCGGCCCCCGGTTCATGACGGTCTGCACAGTGCGCGTGACCGGCCACGTGGATCTTGCGGTGCTGCAGGGCGCGCTGGATGACGTGGTCGAGCGCCACGAGCTGCTCCGCACCCTGGTGGTCAGGGACGCCGACCCGCCGTACCAGATGGTGCTCCCGCCGTGCCCGGTGCCGCTGGAGGTCCAGGACCTGCCGGCCCCCGGCACATCCAGGGACGCGGCCGTCCAGGACCTGATCCTGCAGGCCGAGGCGGGCTCGATCAGCGCCCGCAAGGTACCGCTGATCAAGGCGCTGCTGTCCAGGTTCGATGACCGCGACAGCGCCTTGCTCCTGACCGTGCACCACTCGGCATCAGATGCCTGGTCGACTGAGGTTATCCTGCGTGACCTCGGCGCCTTCTACACCGCCCGGCGCACCGGCATCGCGGCGGTGCTGCCGCCGGTGCGGCAGTACCGCGAGTACGCGGCGTGGCAGCGAGCCCACGCCACCAGCACCGCCGAGGACGGCGCGCCCGCCTACTGGCAGCGCAAGCTCGACGGCGCGCGTGAGTTCACCATCCCGAACGATCACGGGCACCCGCAGAGCTATTCCAGGCCCTACTCGCTGCACGTCCATGGCATCGAACCCGAGGTCATGACCGCCGCTTCGGCTCTGGCCACGGCGGCCCGCAGCACCACGTTCACGGTCATGCTCGCGGCCTTCTACGTCCTGGCTCACGACCTCACCGGCGCCACCGACCTGGCCATCCGGGCCTTCACCGCGGGCCGGAACGAGGAGGAGTTCCGGGACACCATGGGGCTGTTCCTGAACTGCGTGCCGTTCCGCACCGACATCGCCGGCTGCACGAGCTTCCGCGATATCGTCCTGGCCACCAGGGAGACCTTCGTCGACGCCATGGCCTATGAGCTCCCGGTCAACGTGCTCGAGCAGAGCTTCCCTGACTTCACGAAGTCACGCGAGGACCTGCGGACATCACAGTTCATCATCTCGGACATGCCCTCGCAGTCCGGAGGCGATGTCATCTTCCCTATCGCCGAGGGTGCCCGCGGAGCAAACGCTCGGCTATCGGAGGGGTCCGAGGTCCACGACATCCCGAGCGGCATGGTGTGGAATCTTTCCGTGCGACCGTCCGGCCAGCTCTACGGAGGCGTGCTGTTCAACCTGGACGAATTCGACGAGAGCACCGTGGCGGGCTGGGCCGCCGAGCTGCGGCAGATCCTGACCGGCGCCGTGCGCGAGCCTGACCGGGACTGGAGGCTGCTGGCCGGTCCTTCTCACGCCGCGTCCGCGTCAGGCTAACTGGCCGACGGACCTTCCCTGAACGCGGCGGCGTGATCGGTGCCCCACTGGCGAAAGGATCGCGGCGCTGATCCGAGGATGCCGGACACCGTCGAGGTGATGAACGCCGGCCTGCCCATCGTGGCGCCCCACGCGGCGAGCAGCATGTCCACGACCGGGCGCGGCCAGCTTCCCTCCGTCTCACTTCGGAACTCGTCCGGCGACAGCTCCTCGAACTTGATCCGGCGCCCCAAGACGTCACCGATGATGCTCACCTGCTCGGCCTGGCTCAGTGACTCGGGGCCCGTCAGGACGTAGTCGCCCCCAGCATGTCCGTCCTGATACAGGGTCCGCGCCGCGACGGCGGCCACGTCGCGGTCATCGACGGGCGCTGTCTCGGCGGCGCCGTAAGGCCACCGGACGACACCGCCGGCCCGGATCGTGGCCGCCCACCAGGACAACACGTTCGACGCGAACATCCCCGGCCGGATGATCGTCGACTCGAGCCCGGCGGCCGCGATGAGCTGCTCAATGTCGGCATGGAGCATCGCCATCGGATTCGGTTGCCGGAAGAAAGGGTGCGGGGTCTGGTGCGGTGACGAGAGGAAGACGACACGCCGCGCGTGGGTAGCGAGACGCTCGACAACTGCCGCGGCAGACGCCGGCGGGACGGTCCAGACAAGGAAGACAGCACCGGCACCTCGAAGTCCCGCGTCGAGCGATCCGGGCACGGTGAGGTCGCCGGTGACCACTTCGACGTTCACCGGCAGCGCCGCCGTGGCCTCGGACCGATGCGTGAGGGCGCGGACCGGCACGCCGGCCTCTATCAGCTGGTCGATGACGGCGCGCCCGACCCGGCCGGTCGCTCCGGTGACCAGCACCGGAGGCACTCGCGTCCGGTTCATGAGGACCTCGACGTCGTCCGGGGCATGCGCACGGAGCCAATCATGACATGGCCGCGATCGTCCCGGTCAGGAAGCAGCGATACCGCGCAGGGCTCCGGTGATCACCTGTTCGGCCGGTCTGGCCTGACCTTGCTCGTAGGCCCGGCAGAACCGGTCCTGGCCCAGCGCCGCCCGGACGGCGGCCACGTCTCGGTCATGCCGTTCCCGGAGCATCGACCGAACGGGGGTTCCACTCGACGCCCGTATGGCGTCAGCTGCTCCGAAGAGCCGCACCGCCAGTTCTGCCTCGCCCTGGCCGGCCGCCACCTCGGCTAGGCCCTCCAGATCCATTGACACCAGCCACGGGATGTCACGGGTCCGCCCGGTGCGGAGACTTTCGGCGAAAGCCCGCCCGGCGGATACGAAGTCTCCCTCGTCCAGTGCCATCAGCCCGACACTGGCCAGGACCTCGGCTTGGCCGTCGTCGGTCGGCTCGAGCGATGTCAGCGCGCTAGTGAACAAGGATCCGGCCTGCGCGCAGTCGCCTTGCTGCCAGGCGGCCACGCCCAGGTTATGCAACGCGTAGCCGGCCATCAAGGTGTCTGCGCAGGCGCGCGCCAGCATTAGGCCTTCCTCGGACAGGGCGGCCATCCGCTTGCTGTCGCCCAGATCACGGGCCACGTCTCCCAGTCCGATCAGGGCTCTGCTCGGTCAACTCCGCGGCGCTGCCGAAGTCGACGGCGAAGGCCCGGCTCCCGGCGAACCTCAGCGCGGCCGCGCGAAGCTCAGGCACTCCGTCCGGCACCGCCGCCAGCAGCTCGGACAGCCATCGTGCCCCCTCGCTGAGATAGCCTCGCAGCTCCCAGAATGGGCTGCGGGCCACGGCCAGGCGCAGGGCGGTCTGCTCCTGGTGTTCTTTGGACCACCGCAGGGCAGCTCGCAGGTTGTCGTGCTCGTCCTCCAGCCGGTTCAGCCACTCCGTCCGGCGAGCTCCGTTCAGCTCGGCGGCGGCTTCCTCGGCGAGGGACAGAAAGTAGGCGGCATGCTGCCGCCGGACCACCGCCTCTTCGCCGCTGTCTTGCAATCGTTCCAGGGCGAATTCCCGGATCGTCTCCAGCATCCGCAGGCGTGGCTCCGGGCAGGCGGTCGGCTCGCCGCGTCGGAGCAGGCTCTTGTCAACCAGCGAGGCCAGGTCGTCCGCGACCCAGGCGACCGTGCAGACGGCCTCCACCGCCTCCATGGTGCAGCCTCCGGCGAAGACTGCCAGTCGCGCGAAGAGCCGCTGCTCTTGATCATTCAGCAGGCTGTAGCTCCAGTCGATGGCGGCGCGCAGCGTCTGCTGCCGGCTGGGACGGTCCCACGCCCCGCCGGTCAGGAGGTTGAGCTGGCTCGATGGCCGCCGGACAAGCGCCTCGGACTGCCGGGGCTGGCGGGGGCGGGACGAGCCAGGCTCCCGCGGCCGGGCACCGGCGCGGGCGCCGGGTCGCAGCGCCTGGAGTGGGCGATGAGGCGGGCGGGGCAGCGCAAAACCCGGGGTTTGACGCCGTCCGGCATAATCGAACAAAGATCGTGGTAAATTAAGGTTTTGTGAAGATTTTTGGGCATTATGATCCACAAAAGTCCCCACCAAGCCGGAATCTTCCACGAAAAGTTCACCTCTGGCCGGAACGGAAGTGATCCGGGAACGCGAGTGGGGTGGTGGTGACGCGTGGTGTCCCACGGTCGGCGCAGCAAGCGGATCGCGCGGGGCTCGGCCTCCCGGCTGAAGCGCCGCCCGGGCCAGTCGTTGCTCACCGTGTCACCCCTGGCGGGTTGGCGGCTGAGGCAGGGATAGGCCAACGTTACGTGGGCGTGTTCCGGGCGCCCCGGGCCAGGGTGCCTCGATCAGGCGCTCGATATCCTCACCGAACGGGCGGTCGCCGTCGATCGAGCCGACGATCCCGGCCAGCCAGTCGAGCAGCGCCCGGCACCCCGGTGGCGGCGGCCGCCCGGACAGCGCCGCCGCCTGGTAGCCGGCCAGCAGCTCGCACGCGGTGACCGCGCGCGCGTGGCGCAGCGCGGCGCCGAGCTTGCCGGCCGCCTCCCAGCCGAACGACTGCACGTCCTCCTGGCCACCGGATGTCTCGATCAGGCCCACCGCGGTCGCGGTGGCCAGCTGCCTGGCGGCATGGACCTCTCCGGCGGCCCGCTTGTGGACGGGCGTCAGGCCGGCTTGCGGGCCCGGCTCACGGGCCAGCTGCGCGGGCAGCCCGGTCACCGCGGGATCCATCAGCCGGTGCAGGCGTGCCGCCGCCACCTCCGCCGCGTGACACAACGCCGCCGTCAGCTGGTCGCAGTGCGCGGACAGGTCGATGCCGTGAAATCCGGCCGTGCCGGTGAACTGCCCGTCTAGGTAGGCGGGTGAGTCGGTGACTCCGGTCAGGGCGCGACGGGTAGCCGCCTCGAGCTGGGCGGCGGCCCGGTGGACTCCGGCGAGCACAGGCCCGGCCACCCGGAACGACACCGGCGCTTGCAGGGAGCGCGGCGAGGGTTCCTCGCCCGCGGCCGCGCGGAGCCCGCCGAGCACCATGGCCAGGAGGTCGTCGCCGCGCGCACAGACGGCGCGGTAGGGATCGCGCGACGCCCGGATCACCACGATGGACAGCGCCGCGGCCGCCGTCATCAGCGAGGTGAGCGCGGCGGCCTCACCGAGCCGGAGCACGCTGAGACCGGTGGTCCCGGGCACGCCCTGGATCAGCGCGATGCCCTCTTTCTGGCCGAGGCTGAACCCGGTCAGCCCGTGGCTGCTCAGCGCCTCACCGGCCGGCCGCGGGGTTCCGTCCGGCCCGAGCACCTGGCCGATGCCGACCAGGGGCCCGAACGCGTGCGCGAGCTGGATGATCTCGCCCGCGGCCGCCGTACCCGCGCGCGGCACGGCCGGCACGATGCCGTGGTTGAGGAAATCGGCCAGCCGCTGGCAGAGCCCGGCCGACACGGCGGCGTCGCCGGACAGGAAGGTCAGCAGCCTGACGGTGATGATCGCCCGGACGTCGGGCGCGCTGAGCCAGGGCGGACCGCCCGTCGCCCGCGCGAGCATCAGGTCGCGCTGGTGGGAGCGCTGCTGCTGCTCGGTAAGCCGCACCGAGGACAGCGCTCCCATGCCGGTGTTGACGCCGTACACCGTCCGCCCGTCGCCAAGCGCCTGCCGGGCCTGGCGGCAGCGCTGCCGCACCGTCGCGAGCAGGTCAGGGGAAATGCTGACGGTATGGCCGGCCGCAATGGCCCGGATAAGGTCCAGGTCCGCCTGGCCGGCTTCGGTGATGGTCAGCGCGGGCATCGCTAGCGGTACCGCAGCATCGTGCCGATGCCCTGCTCCTGCGCCCGGCGCAAGATGGCCAGGCCCACAGCGATGTCGAGGATGGCGAGTCCGCGGTGCCACAGCAAGATCCGCTCGTCGTCTCGCTCCCGGCCGGGTCGCGCGCCGGTGACGATCTGGCCCAGCTCGGCGTGCAGCGACGCCGCCGACAGGCGGCCGGTATCCACGTGGCGGCGCAGCGCCCCGAACCGTCCCGACTGCGCTTCCCGCCAGTCGTCCACCACCACCTTGTCCATCACGTCGAGCAGGTCAAGCTCCACGGCGCTGATCGTGCCGTAAGGGACGACGAAGGCGCCCGGTTTGACCCAGGCGGTACGCAGCAGCGGCTCGGGCTCGGTCAGCCGCGACGCCTCGACCAGGATGTCGGCCCCGTCGAAGGTCTCTTCTGCGGTGGCGGTCACCCGGATGCGGGTGCCTGTGACCGAGGCCAGTTCCCGCGCGAAGGCCTCGCGAGACTCGGGACGGCGGCTGGTGATCCGGATCTCCTCCAGGTCGAACAGCTCGTCGAGCAGCACGATGTTCCACCAAGCGGTACCGCGCGCCCCGACGTGGCCCAGGATCCGGGAGTCCGGGCGCGCCAGGTAACGAGCGCCGACGGCGGTCATGGCGCCGGTCCGGCAGGCTGTGATCAGGGTGGCGTCCATGATCGATAGCGGGACGCCCGTGCCCGGATCGTACAGCGTCAGCAACCCGAGCTCGCTGGGCAACCCGGCGGCATAATTGGCCACGAAGTCGCCGACCACCTTCACGCCGCTCACACCGTCCGCAGGCACGCCGTCCGCGGGCACGCCGCCCGCGGGCACGCCGCCCCCGGGCAGGCCGTCCCCGGGCGGGCCGGGTACCGGCAGGTGACCCCGCAGCACGTTGAAATGACCAGCGCCGTGGTTGTCCGGGACCAGGTGCACCCTCGGCTCGACGACGGCGTGGCCGCCGCCGTGCGCGCGCACCGCGTCTTCGGTGGCGGCGACGATCTCGGCGTAGGAAAGACCGAGCGAGCCGATGTCCGGCCCGGACAGGAAGCGGAGCCACAATTCGCCGGCCGCCCCGTCCGGCCGGCGCGGGGCGCCGGAGGCCGGCGCCGGTGCCGTGCTCACGTGAACATTCACCCCCCTCATCGCGAGACCGTACCGGTCGTGCTCCCGAACCGGGAACGCCGGGTGCCAGCGGGGACGGATCCCTCGCCGGCCTGCGGTACGGTTTCAGCCTGCTTCGAATGACCGGGCAATAGCCGGGAAATCGCGGGTTGATGGTATTTTGCTTCCGGCAGGCGGCCGGTCCCGGCGGGTCAGCCGGGTAGGGACGGATAAGGCCACGTCAGCGGCCTTACGCCCGAGAACGGAGGACCTGGCATGCTGGTCAGGCGGAGGTTCAGTTGACCGACGTCCCGCCCGGTCAGCGCGCGCCCGGTGAAATCCGGCCCCAGGAGATCCGGCCAGGAGGCAGGCTGGCGCACCTGTGGCTAGCCGCCGATCGGCGGCGCGTGCCGCTGCGGACGATCTTGACGACGGTCGCGGTGGTCGCGGCGACCTACCTGCTCGGCCAGCTGATCTACCGGATCCGCGACATCGTCCTGATGCTTCTGGTGTCCGGGTTCGTCGCGGTGCTGCTCAACCCGATCGTGGTCGCCATCCAGCGCCATCTGGTGCCACGGCGCGGCGCCGCCGTGGGCATCGTCACCGTGCTGGCGCTGCTGGTCTTCCTCGGCCTGGCCGTGGCGTTCGGCTATCCGCTGGTGAACGGGATCACCCACCTGGCCAACCAGCTGCCCAACTACGTGGCCAGCGCGGAGCACGGCAAGGGCTGGATCGGCCACCTGGTGCGCAAGTACCACCTGCTGAACTGGGTCCAGCGGAATTCACCCAAGCTGGCGAGCTACGGCCAGGCCCTCAGCAAGCCGGCCCTGAGCATCGGGGCGGGCGCCTTGTCCCTGGTGATCGAGCTGGTCACGATCTTCATCCTCGTCCTGCTGCTCCTGCTCGAGGCCCCGAAGATGCGACGCGCCATCCTCGGCCAGATGAGGCCGGAACGAGCGGCCGAGGTCAGGAGGATCTCCTCCGACGTGAACCGGGCCGTCACCGGGTACATGCTGGGGAACCTGCTGACCTCGGTCATCGCCGGCCTGGTGGTGTTCGTGTCGCTGATGATCCTCGGTGTGCCGTACCCGCTCCTGTGGGGCCTGTGGGTGGCCCTGGTGGACTTCCTGCCCATGATCGGCGGAGCGCTCGCGGGCATACCGACCGTGCTGTTCGCGTTTACCCACTCCCTGACCGCGGGCATCAGCACTGCGGTGGTGTTTCTCGTCTACACCCAGGTGGAGAACCACATACTTAACCCGGTGATCATGAGCAAGACCGTCCGTATCAGCCCGCTGCTCGTGTTGATCTCGGTTCTGGTCGGAGCCTCCCTGGGCAGCCTGGTCGACGGGCTATTCGGCGGTTTCGTGGCGGCTTTGCTGTCCATTCCCGCGGCGGGGGCGCTGCAGGTACTCGTCCGGGAGGCGTGGCGGGCCACGGCGCCCGCGCCCTCGCCCGAAGTTGAAGATTCATGAGTGCGGCTCAGCCTGCCCTTCCCCCTCCTGGCGCATTCGCGGGAGCATGGTTCTTACGTTGCCACTGTCCGAGGAGGGCCCAATGACGCAGCCGTCAGTTCTGGGAATTGTGCTGGCCGGCGGGGCCGGTACCCGGCTGAGTCCGCTGACCGCGGACCGGGCCAAGCCGGCGGTTCCGTTCGGCGGACTCTACCGGCTGATCGACTTCGCGCTGTCGAACCTGGCCAACGGCGGGGTCAGGAAGATGTGCGTGCTCACCCAGTACAAGAGCCACAGCCTGGACCGGCACATCACCACCACCTGGCGGATGAGCGCCTTGCTTGGCAACTACGTGACCCCGGTCCCCGCGCAGCAACGGCTCGGGCCGCACTGGTACACCGGCTCGGCGGACGCGATCTTCCAGTCGATGAACCTGATCAACGACGAGCAGCCGGACATCGTGATGGTCGTCGGCGCGGACCACGTGTACCGGATGGATCCGCAGCAGATGATCGACCACCACGTGGCTCACGGGGCGGGAGTGACGGTGGCGGCCATTCCGGTGCCGAAGAGCGAGGCCTCCGCCTTCGGCATCGTCAGCGTCGGGGCGGACGGCAGGACGATGGACGCGTTCCTGGAGAAGCCGTCCGACCCGCCGCACATGCCAGGCAACCCGGACATGTGCTACTCCTCGATGGGTAACTACGTGTTCGATACCGACGTGCTCGTCGAGGCGCTGCGCAAGGACGCCGCCGACGATTCCAGCCGGCACGACATGGGCGGCAATATCGTCCCGATGCTGGTGCGCAACGGCAGCGCGCAGGCGTACGACTTCACCCTCAACAAGGTGCCGGGCGCGACGGAGCGGGACGCGGGCTACTGGCGCGATGTCGGCTCGCTGGAGGCCTACTTCGACGCCCACATGGACCTGTGCGCGGTGGAGCCGGTCTTCAACCTGTACAACGAGCAGTGGCCGATCCTGACCGCGGTACCGTCCCTGCCGCCCGCGAAGTTCGTGCACGAGGCGGGGGACCGGACCGGACGCGCGATCAACAGCCTGGTCAGCAACGGGGTGGTCGTCTCCGGCGGCCTGGTCCGCCAGTCCGTGCTCTCGCCCGGGGTGCGGGTGAACAGCTGGGCCACGGTCGAGCGGTCGGTGCTGCTGCACAACACCAAGGTCGGCCGCCACGCGGTGGTCAGGGACGCCATCATCGACAAGAACGTCATCGTGCCCGAATGGGCGCAGGTCGGCGTGGACAAGGAACGCGACAGGGCCCGCGGCTTCGTCGTCTCGGCCGGCGGCATCACCGTGGTGGGCAAGGGCCAGGAGGTCATTCCGTGACCGGCCAGCCGGGATCAGGCAAGCTCCGGGTCGCCCTGCTGACCAGGGAGTATCCCCCGGAGGTGTACGGCGGCGCGGGCGTGCACGTCACCTACCTGGCCCGCGAGCTGGCGCCGCTGGTCGATCTCACCGTGCACTGCCAGGGCGTGGACCGCCCGGACGCGGTCGCGCACCGGCCCTGGGATCAGCTCGCCGACGCCAACCAGGCCCTCCAGGTGATGTCCACCGACCTGGCCATGGCCGCCGCCGTCGGGACCGCGCAGCTGGTTCATTCGCACACCTGGTACGCGAACCTGGGAGGTCACCTGGCGGCCATGCTCTACGGCATACCGCACGTCGTCACGATGCACTCCCTGGAGGCGCTGCGGCCCTGGAAGGCCGAGCAACTGGGCGGCGGTTACGCCCTCTCGTCCTGGTGCGAGCGGGAGGCGGCGACCTCCGCCGCCGCCGTGGTGGCCGTCTCGGAAGGCATGCGGGCCGATATCATCGCCGCTTACCCCGAGATTGAGGCCGAACGGATCCGGGTGATACGCAACGGGATAGACACCTCCGAATACGTGGCGGACCCCCGGACCGATGTCCTTGAGCGCTTCGGCGTCGACCTGGCCCGCCCCTACGTGATTTTCGTCGGCCGGATCACCCGTCAGAAGGGCGTGCCCGTGCTGCTGCGGGCGGCGAGCGGGCTGATCGGTGAAGCGCAGCTTGTGCTGTGCGCGGGGGCGCCCGACACGCCGGAGCTGCTGGCCGAGGTGACCGAGCTGGTCGACGGGCTCCAGGCCGAGCGGTCCGGCGTGATCTGGATCCCGGAGATGCTCAGCCAGGCCGAGGTCATCCAGCTGCTCACGCACGCCGCCGTGTTCGCCTGCCCGTCGGTCTACGAACCGCTCGGCATCGTGAACCTGGAGGCCATGGCGTGCGGCACGGCGGTGGTCGGTTCCCGGACCGGCGGCATCCCTGAGGTCGTGGCGGAGGGTGAGACGGGCCTGCTCGTTCCGCCCGGCGATCCGGCCGAGCTGGCCCGCGCGCTGAACGTGCTGCTGGCTGATCCCGAGCGCGCGGCGGCCATGGGACAGGCGGGCCGCAAACGCGCGGTGGCGGAATTCGGCTGGGCAACTATTGCCGCACAAACCGCGGATCTCTATGCGGAGTTGACGAACCTGGTGTAAAACCAGTGTCGACGCTGGTGCGTCACAACGGGGCTACACCGTGTCGAAAGGCAGTTGATGATGCAGAGATCTCGGCGTACCGCCGTTTACGCGGTTGTGACCGGCCTGCTCACGGCCGGTACGTTCGTCGCCGTCATGCCGGCCGCCCATGCGAACCTAGCCGGTTTCTGCAATGGGTCGGGCGCGGCGGCGACCTGCACCATCACGGAGTCGATAACCGGCCCGACCTCGGTCACGGTGGGCGTGACCGCCACCACCAACGGGGAGGCCACGGTCACCTCGACGGTCAGTTGCACGCTGAACGGCACGTCGGCGTCGGCCTCGGGCGGCATCACGTCGGAGACGCCGGCCAAGACGCCCTGACGTTGCCTGCCACCGCCGCGGGCCAGTGCACCGTGTCGGCGACGATCAGCCTGCCCACCACCAACAGCGCCAATGCGCTCACCGGCGCGCTGACCTACACCACCGCGGCCAGCCCGTCGCCGTCGCCGTCGCCCACCCCGGTCACCGGCTCGCCGGTCAAGGGCTACGACGGCAAGTGCCTGGATGACAACGGCAACAGCTCCGCCAACGACACCAAGATCCAGATCTGGTCGTGCTGGGGCGGCCAGCCCCAGCTGTGGACGTACAACAACGGCGAGCTCGTCCACAACGGCAAGTGCCTGAACGATGACGCCTGGGGCGGCATCCGGACCAAGCAGATCCTGTACACCTGCAACCACGCGCTGAACGAGCTGTGGACCCACCTGTCCAACGGCGAGTACGTGCTGAACGCCAAGGGCTACAAGCTCTGCCTCGACGACCCGGCGTACTCGACGAAGAACGGCACCCAGCTCATCGTCTATACCTGCAAGGACAGCTCCAACCAGCGCTGGACCCTGCCGACCGTCGTGCCTTAAGACCGGTCGTGACAGCATGGCGGATGAAGGCGCTACGCACCCCTGACGACCGGTTCGCCGACCTGCCCGACTTCGGCTATCCGCCGCGCTACGCCGAGGTCGGCGGCCTGCGGCTGGCCTACACGGAAACCGGGCCGGCCGACGGCGAGCCGGTGCTGCTGCTGCACGGCGAGCCAACCTGGTCGTTCCTGTACCGCAAGGTCATGCCGGTGCTCGCGGACGCCGGGCTGCGGGCGATCGCGGCGGACCTGGCCGGGTTCGGCCGGTCGGACAAGCCCGCGGCCATCGCCGATCACAGCTTCGCCCGCCACGTGGAGTGGATCCGGGCGCTCGCGTTCGACCATCTTGACCTGCGCGGCCTGACCATCGTGGGGCAGGACTGGGGCGGCCTGATCGGCTTGCGCCTGGTGGCTGAGCATCCGGACCGGTTCGCCCGGGTGGTCGCGGCCAACACCGGACTGCCCACCGGGGACGAGCCGATGCCCGACGTCTGGCTGCGGTTCCGGGAGGTCGTCCGCACGGCGCCCACCCTGAGCGTGTCGCGGCTGGTGCAGTCCGGCTGCCAGACGCTGCTGCCGCCGGCGGTCCTGGCCGCCTACGAAGCGCCGTTCCCTGACCCGAGCTTCGCGGCCGCGGTCCGGGCCATGCCCGAGCTGGTGCCGACGTCTCCGGACGATCCGGCCACCGAGGCCAACCGGGCGGCCTGGCGCCGGCTATCCGGCTGGGACAAGCCGTTCCTGGTGGCGTTTAGCGACCGCGATCCGATCACCGGGTCAATGGCGCCGGTGCTGAAGCGGACCGTGCCCGGGGCCGCGGGCATCGACCATCCGGTGCTCACCGGCGCGGGTCACTTCCTGCAGGAGGACGCGGGCGAGCGCCTGGGCGCGGTGATCGCCGACTTCGTCCGGGCACACCCGGCCGCTTAGGATCAGGTGGCCGGGCCGGTCCCGGCGTAGATGTCCACCACACCGGAGACGTAGCGGCCGCTGGCCAGCGAACTGCTCGGCCGGAGTGACCGTCGCTACGTAGTTGTCGTCGCCCACAGCCGCGACCCAGGTGTTGAGCGTCGGTACCACGCCCGCGATGGCCAGCACCTCGAGCAGCGAAGGCCCGACCTCGGTGTGAGTCTGCACGCCGCTGGGCCCGGCGAAGGACACGTGCAGGGTCTCGGCGGGCAGTCGGGCCAGCAGCGCCGCGGTGAGCGTCACTTCGTGATGGCCATCGATGACCTCGACCGGACTTCCGGCGCCGGGATCGGTATCGGTGGCGGGAGCGGTGGCGATCCCGATCGTTACCTGCGATACCTGCGGCACGAAACGGATGGGCGCCCGGTCGCCAGGCACGACAAGTTCCGGACCGCGGGCGACGGGCTGACCGTTCTGAGTCAGCGCCAGCAAGGCCGGGTGATTGCCGAACGAGGGGTCAAGCTCCCCGACCGCGAAGGTAACGTGCCGCCGGGCACTCCCGTAGACCGTCACCGTCACCTTGAGCTGCTCGTTCTTGGTGTTCAGCAAGCTGGCAGGATAGGCGGGCCCGGCGTCGGTGACGAGCGTTTCGAGCAGCACGCCTGTGTCGGTGAACTGCCTGCCGCCCACGGTCACACTGGCAGTAGTCTGCGGTAGCGCCGCCAGCTGCGAGATCGTGTACGTGGACGGCGACGTCACCTCCCCCCGGACCGACAGAACCGGCCAGGACCCGTCCTCGACCCACCGTCATGCGGCCAGGCCCCGGACCGGGCCGGTCAGCAATTAATCTGATGACGTACGGCTGGCGGAGCTGAAGACTGGAAGCCTGCCGTTATCGAACCTTGAATCGGGAGAACTCGATGAGCGTGGCCAGTACCGCGGGCTCAGCCTGCCGGTCGAAGAGCCTGGTGCTGACCGCCATGATCTTCGCGGTGGCGATGACCTTCATCGACCAGACCATCGTCTCGATCGCCGCGCCCAAGATCCAGCAGGACCTGGGCCTGTCGAGCAGCGGCATGCAGTGGGCCATCAACGCCTACCTGCTCTCGCTGGCGGCCCTGTTCGCGTTCGGCGGACGCCTGGCGGATACGGTCGGGCACCGCCGGATGGTGGTGCTCGGGGTGATCATCTTTGCCGGAGCCTCGGTGCTGTGCGGCCTGACGCCCCGCGGCGGCATCGCAGAGACCTGGATCGTGGCGTTCCGCGCCGTCCAGGGCCTGGGCGGGGCGATCATGTTTCCCGCCGCGCTGGCCATCGTGGTGCAGACATTCGAGCTGCGCTCCCGCGGCCGGGCCCTGGCGCTGTTCTTCGGCATCGCCGGAGGCTTGACCGCCATCGGCCCGCTGGCGGGCGGCTACCTGCTCGACTGGACCTGGCGGGCGATCTTCTGGATCAACGTGCCCGTCGCGCTCATCGCCCTGGCCCTGATCGCCATCTCCAAGCCGGTCACCGAGCATCGCCCGTCGCCGATGGACTACCGCGGTCTGGCCTTGATCGTCAGCGGCGTGGCCCTGAGCGTGTTCGGGCTCCAGCAGTCCTCCATCTGGGGCTGGAGCAACCCGGTGATCGAGCTGTGCATCGTAGCGGGCCTGCTGCTCCTGGGTGTCTTCGTCGCCGTGGAGCACCGGACCGCGTCCCCCCTGATGAACGTGCGCATCTTCGGCAACCGGGCCTTTCTCGTGGAGAACATCATCTTGCTGATCGTCATGATGGTGTTCATCCCGGTGTTCTTCTTCGCCAGCTTGTACGGCCAGATCGCGCTGGGGGAGCAGGCCACCGAGGCCAGCCTGCTCATCTTGTACTTCTTCCTCGGCTTCGTGGTGTGCGCGCAGATCGGCGGGAGGATGCTGGACCGGGCTGGGGCCAAGCGGCCGGTGGTGATCGGCTGCGCGCTTTCGGCGGTGGGGTTCGCGCTGTGGGCGCACCAGTCGACCGACCTGCATCCCGGGTCTCAGGTCATCTACATCGTGCTGGCCGGGGCCGGCATGGGCCTCATGCTCGGGCAGGCCAACACCGACGCGGTGAACCGGGCGTCCCGGTTCTCCTACGGGGAAGCCACCGGCATCACCCAGACCGTGCGCAACTACGGCGCGAGCCTCGGCTTCGCCATCTTGGGCACGGTCTTGATCACCGAGTTCCGGTCCAGGATCACCTCCTCGCTCGTCGCCCGGGGCCTGCCCGAGCAGGCGGCGGCCGCGCAGGCCTCCAAGCTCGCCGAGCTGCAGGGCGGGAACGGTAACGTGGCCGCCATACCGCAGTTCATCCGGGCCGACTTCGCGGCCGCCACGCGTGAGGTCTTCTACGTGATGGCGGCGATCATGGCGGTGGCCGGGCTGGTGGCGCTGCGCGGGCTCAGGCGGGGAGTCCAGGAGGAGCCCGCCGCCCCGGCCGGTTCCGAGGGCGGGGTTCCCGGCGGTGACCCGGACGCCGACCTGCATCCGTCCGGGTCACGTTAGGAGCGTCGGCCGGTCCTAGAGCTCGAGCGGCTCGCCTGCGCCCAGCGGCTCAAGGGCTTCCCCGCTCTCCATCGGCTCGGGTGCGGCCGGCAGCACCTGCTCGACGTAGGCCCGGGTGGCAGCGGTGGTGCCGACGTCGCGGCCGGCTGCCTCCGACATGTACCAGCGGTGCTCGAGGACCTCGTGGAAGATCTCGGCCGGCGGCAGCCGGCCCCGCAGCCCCTCGGGGATCGCGGCGATGACCGGGTCGTACACCTCTTCCAGCCAGCGGTTGGCCGCCACCACCTCGGAGACCGGCCGTCCCTGTTTCTGCTCCAGCCAGGCCCGGAACCCGGCGATGTCGTTCAGCAGCCGCCGGGCCTGGTGCTCACCCGCGTCGATCCCGGTGCGCAGGAACAGCTGGCGGGAATCGTGCCCGCTCTCCGCCACCCGAGTCCGCAGCCGCAGCTTGTTGCCTTGTCCGGTGCTGATCAGCTCGACCTCGTCGGCGTCGAAGCCGAGCTCGTTGAGCCGGTGCAGGCGCTCCGCGATCCGGTACCGCTGCTCCTCCGGACGCAGGATCTCCTCCCGGGTCAGTTCCTGCCACAGCGACTCGTACCGCCGTCTGAGCTCGTCGGCGATGTCGAGCGGCTCGACCTCTGCCGGTAGCATCTCGCCCGCCTGCAGGTCGAGCAGCTCACCGTAAATCCTCTCGGTGGCCAGGTCGACGTCCCATTGCCGCTGCCCGTCGGACAGAACCGGGTGCTGCTCGCTGGTCTCCGCGTCGACCAGGTACGCCTCCAGCTTGCCGGCGTCGTGCCGGAACAAGGTGTTGGACAGCGAGCAATCGCCCCAGAAGAACCCGGACAGGTGCAGCCGGACCAGCAGCTCCACGAGCGCGTCGAGGAGGCCGTCGGTGGGGGCCATGCCCCGCGGGTGCGAAAACACCGCGCGGTAGGTGGTGGCGTAACTGAGGAACTTGGTGACCAGGATCGCGTCCGCGTTGTCCTGGCCCACGATCGCTTCGTCCAGGTCCACCGCGATCCCGACCACCTCGACCGCGGGAATGTTCAGCTCGGCCAGCGCCCGGAGCAGCCGGTACTCGCGCCTGGCCAGCCGCTCGCTCAGCTCCTTCAGCGCGTAGAGGACGCCGTCGTCGTAGACGAAACGAACCACGTGCCGCGAGATGCCCCGCTGGCGGATCTCGACAAGCCGGTCATCGTCCCATTCGGCCAGCGGCGCTGACCACGGCAGCGAGAGCAATCCGGCCGCGTGGTCAGCGGGAGGCGTGAAGACAAAACGCACGGTTCCTCAGTCCTCCCCGCCACGGCCGGTGAGCGTGGGACCGTTCGCTTCGAGCTGCGCCGGCGACATGTTGGCCCCGCTGATCACGACGGCGACGCGCTCGCCCGGCGCGGGCTTGTAGGCGCCGGTGAGCAGCGCCGCGATCCCCACGGAGGCAGCGGGCTCGGCGGCGATCCGCAGCGCCTGCCACAGGGCCTGCTGAGCGGCCAGGATCGAGGCGTCATCGACGAGCACGACGTCCTCGACGTAGGACTGGGTAATGGGAAACACCAGGTCGCCGACGCGCCGTGGGGCCAGCGCGTCGGCCGCGACGCTTCCGGCCGGGGCGTCGGCCGGGTGTCCCTGCGCCCGGGCGTAGCTGAGGGTGGGCGCGCCATCCGGTTCGACTCCGATCACCCGCACGGTACCCGCGAAGTAGGCGGCGATGCCCGCGATGAGGCCACCGCCGCCGACCGGTACCAGCACGGTATCCAGGTCCCCGATCTGCCCGGCCAGCTCAAGGGCCACGGTGCCCTGGCCGACCAGGGTCTCCCGCTGATCGAAGGCGTGCACGGCCATCGCACCCGAGGTTGCCGTCCAGGCCTGGGCGGCGGCCAGGGCATCGGCGTAGCGCTCGCCGGTCACGACCAGGTCGGCGCCGAGGACGCGGATGCGCTCCACCTTGGCCGGGGCGGAGACGGTGGGCACGAATATCTTGGCCGGCACGCCTCGGCGGTGCGCGGCGTAGGCCACGGCCACGCCGTGGTTGCCGCCGGAGGCCGCGACCACGCCCGCGGCCGGCACGTCCCGCAGCAGCAGGTTGGCGAACGCGCCGCGGGCCTTGAACGACCCGGCGCATTGCAGCTGCTCCAGCTTGAGCGCTACCTCAGGCAGGGACGGACCCGACCCGTCAAGCTCGCTGAGATCGGCCTGGATGACCGGGGTGCGCCGGATGTAGGGCCGGATTGTTTCGTAGCCGCCGCGGATATCGTCACGGGAGATCACGCAGCCAACATACCGGCCGGGTCAATCTCTGGCCGGAGCCTGGTCCCGGCCGCCGGAGGCGCCTGGCGGCGGCCCGGCTCGTACCCAGGCGGCCACCTGGATCCGGGAGGACACACCCAGCTTGGCCAGGATGTGCTCGACGTGGGAGTCGACCGTCCGCTTGGAGATGACGAGCCGTTCGGCGATGTCCTTGTTGGATAGCCCCTCGGTCACCAGGACCGCGATCTGCTGCTGGCGCTCGGTCAAGGTGCTCGGGGCGGCCTGCCGGTCCCTCGGCGTGCGCAGGTCGTCCTCGCCGCCCATCGCGGCCTTCACCACCGTCTCGAGCGGGTACTGCGCGCCCCGGCGGTGCAGCACGGCGTACTGCTCGGCGCTGAGCGCGTCGCTCACCTCCTTGTCGACCTGCCGGTGTAGCTCCTCCATCTGGGGTTTTCCGCTGAGCCTGATGCCCGCCCGCTCCCGGAGCGCACCGGCCGCGCCGAGCAGCCAGGCGGCCCGCCGGGGGCGCTGCTGAGCCGCCGCGACCCAGGCCAGGACCTCCAGACAACAGGCGGTTCCGACGTTGTCGTCAAGCTCCCGCTTCATCCCGAGCGCCTTGTTCACCGAGCTGGCGCTGCGATCGAGTGCGCCAAGCGCGAAGCAGGCGAGGCCGATGAGAAGGTTCAGCCAGCTCTGCAGCCACTGCTCCTGGCTCTGCCCGGGAAGCCGGCCCAGACCCCGCTCGCACCGCTCGATGGTCCGGTCGGGTTCCCCGGCGAGCAGATGCATGACGCCCATGAAGATGTCCAGGCCGATCAGGCCGCCGGTGTCCTCGACGGCCGCAAGCAGCTCCTCGGCTTTGGCGCCCGCGGCCGCAGCCTCGGCCTGCCGGCCGGCGATGGCGAGAGCGAGCGTCCGGTGCGAGTAACCGCGACCCGCGGCCATGGTCTCGCCGAGCGCCTCGGCTATCGGGATTCCCTCCGCCAGGGCGGCGAGCGCGTCACTGATCTCGCCCTGGAGGTTGGCCAGGACGCCGGTCCGGACCAGCGCCCAGGCTCGTTCTGGTGTCGGGGACGGGAAGCGGTCCAGGATCTTGGCCAGCCAGTACCGGCCTTCACTCAGCAGGCCCGAGGTCTGCCAGTAGGCGTAAAGGTCGGTGGCCAGGTGGGCGGCTTCCGTGTCGTGGCCCGGCCGGGCAAAGGCGTAGTGGAGCGCGGCCCGTACGTCGGCGTGCTCGCTCAGCAGCTCGCGGTAGCACGGGATCTGATCCTCGCCGGCCGGGTGGGCGCCCAGGTACCTGGCCATGGCCAGGTACCTGGCGATGTGGCGGTCGCGGACCATGGCCTCGCCTCCCGCCGCGGCCAGCTTCTCGGCCCCGAACTCGCGGATGGTGTCGAGCTGGCGGTAACGGGGCTCCTGGGGGCTGTCCGCGGCAACCCGCAGCACGACGGACTTGTCCACCAGGTTGATCAAGGTGGGCAGGATGTCATCGGGGGCCAGCGGCTCGCCCGCGCACACCTGCTCGGCGGCGGAGACATCGAACGGGCCGGCGAAAACCGACAAGCGGGTCCAGAGCAGCTGCTCGGCCGGCGAGCACAGCTCGTAGCTCCACTGGGTCGCGGTGCGCAGCGTCCTGTGGTGCGCCAGCGCCGCCCGGCGCTCCCCGGTGAGCAGCCGGAACCTGTCATCGATGCGGCCCGCCAGCTGCTTGAGCGGCACGGCCCGAAGCCGGACCGTGGCCAGCTCGATGGCCAGCGGGATTCCGTCCAGGCGCTGGCACAGCCTGATCACGTCGTCACGGTTGTCGTCGCCGATGCCGAAGCCGGGCACGACCGCGGCGGCCCGCAGCGCGAACAACTCGACCGCGTCCTCGTGACCCGCGTCCTGCGCGCCGAGCTCGGGAACCGGTAGCGGCGGGATCTGGCAGATGTGCTCGCCGGCCACATCCAGGGGCTGTCTGCTGGTCGCGATCACGTTCACGTCCGTGGTCTCGCGCAGCAGCCTGGTGACCAGGCTCGCGGACGCGTCCACCAGGTGCTCGCAGCCGTCGAGGATCAGCAGCAGCTCGCGCCGCCGCAGGTAATCCAGGATCGCGTCCAGCTGGGACCGGGTTTCGGAATCGGGCAGGCCGAGACGGGACGCCACGGTGGCTGGGAGCAGTTCCGGGTCGTGCAACCCGGCCAGCTCGGCCAGGCACACGCCGTCCGCGAACTGGCCGGCGACCTCGGCCGCGGTGCGCAGGGTCACCCGGGTCTTGCCCACGCCGCCCGGGCCGGTCACCGTCACCAGCCTGGCCACCCGCAGCTGGCCGGCCAGCTGCGCCAGCTCACCGCGGCGGCCGACAAAGCTGCTGATCTCGGCGGGCAGCGCGACCGGGGCGGCCGGGGTTCCCGGTGTCTGCGGGGTTAAGCGGGTGGCCATGGACATCCTCGTACGTCGCGGGACAGTAGTGTCCACCGTACATCGCGACCACGTCACGCGCAGCCCACTACTGGCGCCCCGGCGTCCGCTGCCAGCGCCCCGGCGCCCACCTCCGGCGGCAGTGCCACCGGCCGGCGCCCGGTGGCGGTGCTAGCCGGAGCACGAGACACTAGCTGTCATGACTGAGCACACGCACCAGGAAGACTCGGCCTGCGCGGTGGCGCACGGAGCGGTGAGCCCGTCGGCCCCGGCTGCCGCGACCCCGGCCCCCGCGGCCTCGGCGGCTGGCCGCCGCGACCAGGGAGCACGCACGCTGGTCGCGGTTTTCGCCTCGCCGGTCGCCGGCTACCTGCTGAGGTACGCGGCCGACATGGGATTCCGCGGTCTGCTGCTCGAGCCCGACGAGGCGAGGGCGTCGGGTGCCGCCGCCCTCGGGTTCCCCCTGCTGGCGGCCGTGCCCGATGACCTCGACGACTCCGCGGACCTGGTCGTCACCGACCACCACCGGCCCGAGCTCGGCGTCATGCTCCGTGACGCGCTGGCCACCAAGGCCAGGTGGATCGGGCTGATGGGCAATCCGCACCACGTCGGGCCGCACGTGCAGATGCTCACCGACCTGGGCGTCCCGGCCGGCGAGATCGCCCGCGTGCACCGTCCGATCGGGCTCAACATCGGCTCGCGCACCCCGCCCGAGATCGCGGTCTCCACCCTGGCCGGGCTGCTCGCGGACCGCAACGGGCGCTCCGGCGGATTCGAGTTCTGAGCCCGCCCCGTCCTCGCCGTCGTGCCCGAAATCCCGGGCGCGCCGTGATGGAAGCGAACGGCCCGATCTTATTCCGGCAGTCGGTGGGCCTCGTCGGCGACGCCGTGCGAGATTCTCTCGACGTGCGCCTGCGGGCGGGCATAGCCGCCACCGCGCGAGCGTTACAGCGGACGGCTGGTTGCGGAGGATGCCTCCGGTTGGCGGTCGGCCGCCGGTGCACCCCGGCGCAATTGCGGAACGTTAGGCCGGACCTGCACCCGGCCTGCCAGGGGTAGCCGGGTAGCGGGCGCCCGGACCATCCGCTACGCTATGGCCCGTGACGCAAACCGCTGGCCGGTCATGGTGGCGCCGCCTTCAGGCGGCGTGCTGACCCAAGCTGTTTCGCGACACAGCCAGGCAAACAAGCGACCGCCCGGGACCGGCGGCCGCTTTTGTTTTCCCGCCGTCGGCCGGGGCCAGAAACCTAGGGGCCAACGTGGACTCCCACCCCAGCGAACTACTGACCCGCGGCGGCGTGCGGGTCACCCGCACCGCCACGCCCTTTGACCCCGCCGAGCTCGGCCGGATCGCGGCCCTCGTGGACCAGCGCCGCGGCGGCGTGATGAGCTCGGGCATGGAGTATCCAGGCCGCTATAGCCGCTGGCACATGGCCTACGCCGACCCGTGCGCGGAGATCGTCACCTCCGGCCGTCAGGTCACGGCCCGCGCCCTGAACGACCGCGGCCGCGTAATCCTGCCAGTAATCCGTGCCGCCCTCCTCCGAGCCGGCGCCCCAGCGGGCCCCGGAGGGGCGCCCAGCCCCTCCCCAGGGGGGCACGGGGGGGCGGGCAGCCCCCCCGTAAGCAGGGGGGGTCTGGGGGGGATCGCTCCCCCCGAGGCAACAGAGCAAATCAGTGTGCTCATCCCGGAGGCTGACCGGGAGTACACAGAGGAAGAGCGCAGCCGCAGGCCGACGGTGTTCACCGCGGTGCGGGAGATCGCGGCGGCGTTCGGTTGCCAGGACCCGCACCTCGGGCTCTACGGTGCCTTCGGCTATGACCTGGCGTTCCAGTTCGAGCCCGTCCGGCTGCGCCGGGAGCGTCCGGATAGCCAGCGGGACCTGGTCCTGCACCTGCCGGACGAGATCTGGGTGCTGGACCGGATGCGCGAGGAGGCGGTCAGGTATTCCTACGAATTCGAGGCCGAGGGCGTCTCGACGGCCGGGCTCGACCGCCGGACGGCTGGCACGGTGGTGGGGCAGGCAGCACGGCTCGTTCGGCCAGAAGACCTGCCTGCACAGCCGCGGCCGGGAACTTATGCGCAGGTCGTCGCGCAGGCGCGGGAGCGATTCGCCCGCGGTGACCTGTTCGAGGTCACCCCGGGTCACGTCTTCTACGGCCGGTGCGCGTCCCCGGCCGCGTTCTACGAGCTGCTTCGGCAGCGCAACCCCGCCCCCTATGAGTTCCTGTTCAACCTGGGGGAGGGGGAGTACCTCGTCGGCGCGTCGCCCGAGATGTACGTCCGGGTCACCGGGGAGCGGGTGGAGACCTGCCCGATCGCCGGCACGATCGCGCGGGGCGAGGGACCGCTGGAGGACGCGGCGAACATCGCCACGCTGCTGGGCTCGGCCAAGGAGGAGTCCGAGCTCACCATGTGCACGGACGTGGACCGCAACGACAAGTCCCGGATCTGCGTGCCCGGCTCGGTGCGGGTGATCGGCCGCCGTCAGATCGAGATGTACAGCCGCCTCATCCACACCGTCGACCACATCGAGGGTCGGCTGCGGCCGGGATTCGACGCGCTGGACGCGCTCCTGACCCACATGTGGGCGGTCACCGTCACCGGCGCGCCCAAGGCCTGGGCCATGCAGTTCATCGAGGATCACGAAGAGACCCCGCGCCGCTGGTACGGCGGCGCCGTCGGAAAGGTCGGCTTCGACGGCTCGATGAACACCGGGCTCACGCTGCGCACGGCGCATATCACCGGGGGAGTCGCGGCCGTCCGCGCCGGGGCGACGCTGCTGTACGACTCGCTGCCCGAGGCCGAGGAGAAGGAGACCCAGATCAAGGCCCGGGCCCTGCTCGAGACCCTGGAGGAGGCCAGCAGGCTGGCCCAGGGCCTGGCTGACCCCGCCGATCCGGCCATCATGGCCGTGGACGGCACCGTGCTGGTGGCCGGAACCATCCTGGCCGGCGCGGGGGCCACGGGAACCGGCGGGCGGCCGATGCCCAAGGTGCTCCTGGTGGACCACCAGGACTCGTTCGTGCACACGCTCGCCGACTATTTCAGGCAGCGCGGGGCCGAGGTGACGACGCTGCGGTTCGGGTTCCCGCCCGCGCTGCTCGACTCCTACGCGCCTGACCTCGTCGTGCTGTCGCCCGGGCCCGGACGGCCCAGTGACTTCGGCTGCGCCACGCTGCTCGATGAGGTGTACGCGCGCGACCTGCCGGTTTTCGGCGTCTGCCTGGGCCTGCAGGCTATGGTCGAGCACGCCGGCGGAACGCTGTCCCTGCTGCCCGAGCCGGCCACGGCAAGCCGGGGCTGGTCCGGGTGTCCGGCGGCGCCCTGCTGTCCGGGCTGCCCGCCGAATTCACCGCGGGCCGGTATCACAGCCTGTACGCGCGGCCCGCCGAGGTCGGCCACGGCTTCCGCGTCACCGCGTCCCTGCACGCGCCGCTCGGCGCGGACGACGTGGTGATGGCGATCGAGGGCGAGCAGGCCCCGCGGTGGGCCGTGCAGTTCCACCCCGAGTCGATCCTGACCGCGTCCGGCCGGGCCGGCCACCAGATCATCGGCAACGTCCTCGACCTGTGCCGCGCCCGGGAGCGTGTCCTTGGCTGAGTTGGCTTCGCGGCTGGTGGCCTGTTGTTACTGTGCTGAGCTATGAGGAGCGTCGAACCTGAGGTATTCCTGGTCGCCCGGCCCAAGGTCGACTACGACGCGATGGCCGCCTACCTGCACGAGGTAGGCGGCGAGCGGTGGCTGGAGCGGTTCGACCGCGAACAGCTCGGACACGACGCGCAGGATCTCGCGGAGTTCGCGGGAAAGATGTGCTACCGCTCCTGGGAGCCTGGCCTCAACCCCAACGTCCGGAAGGTCCGCGACGACCAGGACGCGTACCTGCAGAACATCCTGAAGCAGCAGCACGGCTCGGTACTGGAGCACGTCAGCTTCACGTTCGTGCTGCACAACGTGAGCCGGGTCTTCACCCACGAGATCGTCCGCCACCGGCCGGGGACGGCCGTCTCGCAGGAGTCGCTGCGCTACGTCCGGCTGGACGAGCTGCCGTTCTGGTTCCCGGACTGGGCGCAGCAGGACGCCGAGCTGATGAAGCGGGCCACCGTCCTGCTGACCGAGCTCGAGCAATTTCAGCAGTGGATGGCCGGGCACTTCGCGCTGGATGACGACGCGGCCAAGATGCACGACAAGAAGCACAAGACCTCGTTCATGCGCCGGTTCGCCCCCGAGGGCCTGGCCACCGGCCTGGTCTGGACGGCGAACATCCGGACCCTGAGGCACACCATCGAGGCCAGGACCGACTCCGGGGCCGAGGAGGAGATCCGCCTGGTGTTCGGCAAGATCGGCGAGCTCATGCGGGCCGAGGCGCCGGCCTTGTTCGGTGACTACACGGTGACCGATGACGGCACCTGGGTGCCGGGCTGGCGGAAGGTGTAGTTCCGTCTGGCCAGCGATTTCCGCGTCCATCGCAAAGAGCTGACCGTAGAAGTATGTCATTGCCGCGTCAGCGGGCGGCTGGAGCAGCCAGAATGAGACCTGTGCAGGATTTCGGGCGGCATCGCCAGGACCGTTAGGCGCCGGACGGCCTTCGGTTTGGTTTGCCCGCTCGTGACCTGCTAACGTCACCACACTCAGAGTGTCGTACAAGAAGCAGAACGTTACCATCGATTTCCGGCAAGTCGGGTGTAACGGGCGCTGCGGATTTTCTCGGTGGCCGGGCCCGGCGTGGGGTGGGATGGACCATGATGGGCTTTGGAATCTTACGTGCAGGAGGACGGATGGGCCGGCCGATCATCGGCATCACCGGCGAGCTTGAGGCCGCTCGGTGGGGCAACTGGATTCGCGAGGCCGTCGTCTCGCCGGTGAGCTATACGCGAGCCGTCGAGCGGGCGGGGGGAACGCCGGTCATATTGCCGCCGGTACCTGCGAGTTCGGTGCCCGTGCTGATCGCCGGGCTGAACGGCCTGCTGCTGACCGGCGGGCGGGACGTCGACCCCGCGCTCTACGACGAACCCCCGCACGAGCAGACGAACCTGCCTGATCACCGACGTGACCGGTTTGAACTGATCTTGACGCGGGCGGCGATCGACGCCGATCTTCCTTTCCTGGCGATCTGCCGCGGCATGCACATCCTGAACGTGGCCCGGGGCGGGACCCTCATTCAGCATCTGCCCGACCGTCTCGGTAACGAGAGCCACCGGCCCGACCCGGTCAAGGCGACCATCCACAACGTGCAGGTCAGCGCGACCAGCAAGCTCGGGCGGCTGCTGGGAGAGTCTGCCCTGGTGCCCGCCGCCCACCTGCAGGCCGTCGACAGGCTCGGCAACGGCCTGCTGCCGGTGGCGTGGACCCCGGACCACGTGGTGGAAGCCATCGAGCTGCCAGACCATAAGTTCGGCCTCGGAGTGCAGTGGAATCCGGAAGACGGCGATGACGCGCGCCTGTTCGAGGCCCTGGTGACGGCGGCCAAGCCCGCTCCCACCCAACCCCCCTCCTCCCCCGACGTCCCTCCCCGCTCAAAACGAACCGCCAAACGCCACGCCACCCGCTCCTAACCCCCCGTATACGTGATTGTGGATCGTTACCTCCCCCCTGGGGGTAGTAGCGATCCACGTTAACGTGGAAGCGCCTTGGGTGCGGGACAGGTGGGGCTGCAGGGGTGAATGGTGCCCTGCCAGCCCTCGCGCTGCAGGACCGCGGCGATTTCGCCGGCGGTGCGGCAGCGGCGCTCGGTTGTGTCGGGCCAGCCGTACCTGAGGGTCCGGGTCCCCGCGACGAGGTTGGCGTTGTCCCGATGAGTGTCCTGCCAGCGGTTCTCCGCCGGATGGGCCGCGATCCCGTCGAGCTCGACGCAGACGCCGTACTGCTCGTAGAGGTTATCCAGGTAGCGGTGCCCGCTGCCGAGCCTGCGTTTGGCCTGGCGCTGCGCTCGCGGCAAGTGGTGAGCGCGTTCCACGCCATGGACGTAGTTGCGTTCCAGCGGGGAGTGCACGCCGTCGGCGGCGTCCTCCAGGGCCGCCGTAATCCAGGCGCGCCAGCGTATTCTCCTCCGGGCAGCGAGCGCCTTGCTGAGTGACTGAGGTGAGGTCAGGCGTCGCCCGACGGCCTTGGATATCCAGCCGTAGGCGTCGTCGAAGGTCCTCGCCGTGGCGACCAGGTCAAGGACCGTATCCTCCACGCTGGTCCGTGGCAGCCGCCAGGGCGGCTGCCACTCCGGCATCAGACGGCGGACCCGGTGAACGGTGACGCCGGGGATCTTCCTGTGCTGCGCTGGACGGCGCCCGGCCGGAACGCTGACGTGGATCTGCCTCGTGGGCCTGTCGATAAGCCCGTGGAGCTCTGCCGCCGTCTGGTGGCTGAGCGCGGCCTCCTGGCCCACCCGCAGCACCGCGGCCCATAGCCTCGCCTCTCTGGATGGATCCCCGGTGAACGTCGCGTAGGCCCCGCGGTGCATGCGTTGCCAGGCGCCCGACCGGAGCTGCCAGTCAACGGCCTTGTCGGTAAAGCCGGCCGCGGATGCCTGTTGCCGTGAAACGACACCGGACTGGGACTGGCGCTGACTCCGCCAGGTCAAGCTCTGTTCATCTGCCACGCTTCTACCCTGAGCCCGTACCCCGCCGACCGCCACATCGGCCACTATCCTGTGGATAACCCAGAAATTTATCGTCGTGGATCGTTACCTCCCCCCTGGGGGCAGTACCGATCCACAATCACGGGCGGGCCCGGGGGCCCGCGCGGGCCCGGGGCGCCGGGGGCTAGATGGGGGACTGGTAGCTGCTGAACCAGTGGACCTGCAGCCAGGACATGAAGGTTGACCAGGCACCGGTGACTTCGAGCAGGCCGACGCAGACCAGCATGGCGCCGCCGATCCTGGTGATCAGGCGGGCATGGCGCCGGGCGAACGCGGACGCGCGCATGACAACCTGGAAACCCAGCGCGACCAGCACGAACGGCACGCCGAGGCCGAGTGCGTAGACGAAGGCCAGGATGGCGCCACGGGCCACGGTGCCGGTGGAAAGCGACAGGGCCAGCACGGCGGACAGCGTGGGGCCGGTGCACGGCGCCCAGCCGAGGCCGAACATCACGCCGAGCAGCGGCGCACCGGCCAGGCCCGCCTTCGGCCGGGCGGCCGGGCGGACGATCCTGCCTGCGAACGAGAACCGGTCGAAGGCCCCGGCGAACAGGAGCCCGAGCAGGATGGTGACGCCGCCGAGAACCTGGGTCAGCAACCGCTCGTGGCCGGTCAGCAGGTGGCCGAGCCCACCAAGGAACGCGCCGACCGCGACGAATACGACCGAGAACCCGAGCACGAACAGCGCTGTTCCCGCCACGACCCGGCCCCTGGAAGCCCGCGGCGGCTCGGGCGCGGTCACGGTCCTGGCCGCCACCGCGACCCCTGACCCGTCCGCGACCCCTGACCCGCCCGCGGGTCCCGGCCGGCCCGCGACCCCGGGCCCGTCCGGCGAGCCGGCTCGTCCCGGGGAGTAACTGGCCGGGGGCTGAGCGCCGGAAGCGCCGGCCATGCCCGTGACAAAGGAGAGATAGCCGGGCACCAACGGCAGGACGCAGGGGGACAGGAACGTGACCGCCCCGGCCGCGGCGGCGACCGGCAGGGCCAGGATCAGCGGACCAGAGGCCACGAGATGGCCGATGCCGCTCATGGCGACTTCGGCGCGATCAAATCCGAGCCCCGATCAGTCATGAGATCACTATGCCATGCGTCCGCAGGCCCGGCCGCGGCTCCCTACTACATCAGGTAGTCCCTGCGTTATGCGGACTGAGCCGGGACGAAGACGAGGATCACGACGTAGCTGGCCAGCGAGACCGCAAACGCGATCGACATGCCCAGCGAGGATCCGGCGGCCCCGTGGCCGGCGAACGCGATCCCCGCACCGCCCGCCGCCACGATCCCGATCAGCCCCACCGCGGACATCCAGATCGTCAGCCTGTGCCGCGCGCCGATGGCCCTGACCAGCAGCATCACCGCGGCGATCAGGAGCAGCAGGCTCATGATCACGTGCAGCGCGAGCACCGGGCTGGAGAACAGCCCGACGGATCTGGACGCGGTCGGGGCCGTCCCGTACAGGTTGTAGACGATGCCCAGGATGAACTGGATGATCAACATGGTCACCGCGCCGAAGCTGGCCATCCGCAGCCGGGCCAGCCGGCTCGCCGGGGACCGCCGGCCTGGTGGCCGTATTCACCTCTGACATCCTCACCTCCGAGAACGGAATCCTAGCGGGAACCGCTATGGTTGGCGAGGTGAGATCGGTCCTCACCCGCGCGCCTGCACCCGCCGGGGAAACCAAGTCGCCAGGCCGCTGGCTGCTCCTGGCGGGCTTGATCGCGTTCGCCGTGGCCCTCGGCGGTTATGTCATCTACGCGGTCATCCATCCCAAGAGCTTCACCCTGGACCCGGTGGACCTGGCCGTCTACCGGTCCGGCGGGCTCATCGTCCGGCACATCAGGCCGCTGTACAACCCGCACCTGGCCGCGCCGCTCTACGACTGGGTGGGATACGGCAACCTGCACCTGCCGTTCACCTACCCGCCGTTCGCGGCCATCACGTTCGCGTTCGTCTCGTTCGTGCCCTGGTGGCTGTCGCAGCAGCTGTCCGTGGCGGTGGACATCGTCGCGCTGCTGGCGGCGCTGTGGTTCACCCTCGGCGGGCTGGGCTACCGCCGGGACACGATCAGGCTCGGCGCCACGCTGCTCGGCGCGGCCGCCGTGTTCTGGACCGAGCCGGTGCTGCGGACGATGTACCTAGGCCAGGTCAACCTGGTCCTGATGGCGCTGATCCTGTGGGACTTGTGCCAAAAGGACACCGAGAAGAGCCGCTGGTGGAAGGGATTCGGCACCGGCGTCGCGGCCGGCATCAAGCTGGTGCCGCTGATCTTCATCCCGTACCTGCTCGTGGCCAGGAAGTTCCGGCAGGCCGCGATGGCCTGCGCCGGTTTCGCCGTCACGGTCCTGCTCGGTTTCGTCGTCCTGCCGAGCGACTCGAGCAAGTGGTGGTTCGGCGGCCTGTTCGTGCAGGGCGGCCGGACGGGCTTCACCGGCTGGGCCGGTAACCAGTCGCTCGACGGCATCATCACCCGGCTGGCCGGCAGCATCAACGGGGCTAAGCCGGCCTGGATCGTGGTCGCGATCGTGGTCGGCCTGGCCGGCGTGATCGCCGCGGGCCTGCTTGACCGGAAGGGGTACCCGGTGCCCGCGCTGCTGATGGCGGCGCTGACCGGGCTGCTCGACTCGCCGATCAGCTGGGATCATCACTGGGTGTGGATCGCGCCGGGGGCGGTGGTGGGCGCGCACTACGCGGTGCGGGCCTGGCGCCGGGGAGCGCGGCGCATCGCCGCGGGGTGCGGGCTCGTGGCCGCGGGCCTGGTGGCGTGGTTCGGCGCGTGGCCGGCCAGCCTGTTCACCCGTGCGGTCAACCTTGGCCACGACTCCCTCGGCCTGATCTGGGTCCCCAAGAACACCAACCCGACCTACTACGAAAAGTACGGCGACCAGCCCTGGTTCAGCGAGTATCACTGGCACGGCCTGGCGCTGATCCTGGGTAACGCCTATATTCTCGCCGGGCTGGCGGTCTTCGGGATGCTGTTCGCGGTGTCGCTGCTGCTGCCGTCCCGGACAAAGGAGCACGACGATGAGCCTGGGCGAAGTCAGCCAGGTGAGCGAGGACGTCTACGCCTACCTGCAGCCTGACGGCAGCTGGTACCTGAACAACACCGGCTTCCTGGCCGGCCGCAACGGCGTGATCAGCATCGACGCCACCTCGACGGAACGGCGCACCCGCGCCTACCTGGACGCCATCAAGACGGTCACGGGTAAACCGGTCCGCACGCTGGTCAACACCCATCATCACGGCGACCATACGCACGGCAACTACCTGATGAGCGGCGCCACCATCGTCGGCCACGAACGATGCCGCGAGGGGATCCTGGACACCCCGATGCCGCCGCCGCCCGGAATCTGGTCCGAGGTGGACTGGGGTCACCTGGAACCCGCCCCGCCGTTCCTGACCTATACCGAGGGCATCACGCTGTGGTCGGACGACCTGCGCTGCGACGTCCGCTACGTGGGCACCCCGGCGCACACCACGAACGACTCGATCGTCGTATATCGGCGAACGTTCCGTGGTTTTCGCCGGCGACCTGTTGTTCAACGGCGGCACCCCGTTCGCGCTGCAGGGATCGGTCAGCGGCTGGATCGAGGTGCTCGAGACGGTGCTGCGCCCGCTCGGGGCCCGGACGCTGGTCCCGGGCCACGGCCCCGTCTGCGGACCGGAGGTCATCGAGGACATGCTCGCCTACCTGCGGTTCGTGCAGCAGGTCGCGCGGCAGGCCAAGGCGGCGGGCCTGTCCCCGCTCGAAGCCGCCCGCGCCACCGACCTGGGCGAGTTCAAGGATCTTCTCGATTCCGAACGGATCGTGGGTAACCTGCACCGCGCCTACCTCGAGCTAGACGGGGCCGAGCCCGGGGACCCGGTCGACTTCGTCGGCGCCCTCGCAGACATGGTCGCCTACCACGGCGGCCCCCCTGTCCTGCCACGCTTAGGCTCTGCTGGCTCCGGGGGGACGACCCCCCCGAACCCCCCCGAGAAAACAGAGAAGATGGCCTGGCTCAACGAGGAAATCGCGGCGTTGCTCCGGGAGTACGCCGAGCTGACCCAGATCACCGGCGGTGACGTGTTCCGGGCCAGGAACTACGAGAAGGCGGCCCGCAGCGTCCGCGGCTGGGGTGACGATATCGGGCCGCTCGGACGCCAAGGCCCTGCGGGCCATACCCGGCGTCGGCGCCTCGATCGCGGCCAAGATCGCCGAATTCCGCGACACCGGCGCGATCAAGGCGCTGGAGGAGCTGCGGGCCCAGATACCGCCCGGGGTCCTCGAGCTGACCAGGGTGCCCGGCCTCGGGCCCAAACGGGCCCTGCAGCTCAACCGGGACCTGGGCGTCGAGTCGGTCGACGACCTCGCGGGGGCGATCGACGGCGGGCCGGCTGGACGGGCTGGCCGGGTTCGGCAGCAAGAGCGGGGAACGGATCGCCAGCGGCATCGAGGTGTACCGGCAGGGACGCGAACGGGTCCTGCTCGAACGTCGCGAGCCGGACGGCGACCACGCATGGTGGCGGCGCTGACCGCGCGGTGCCGGGCTGCCAGCGCTGCACCTACGCGGGCTCGCTGCGGCGGATGGCGGGAGACGTCGGGGACGTCGACATCCTGGCCGCGGCCGACGACTCGGCCCCGCTGATGGCGGCGTTCGTCGGCTCAGCCCGACGTGGCCGGCCGTGATCGCCAGCGGCCCGACCAAGACCTCGATCCGGACCGTCGCCGGGCTTCAGGTCGACCTGCGGGTGGTGCAGCTCGACGCCTGGGGCGCGGCCCTGCAGTACTTCACCGGCTCGCAGGCCCACAACGTCGCGGTGCGCCAGATCGCGGTGCGCCGCAAGCTCCGGCTGTCCGAGTACGGGCTGTTCGAGGTGGAGACGGGGGAGCTCATCGTGTCCCGGACCGAGGAGGAGGTGTACGCCCGGCTTGGCCTGGACCGATACCGCCCCCGATGCGCGAGGACCACGGTGAGATCGAGGCCGCGGCCGCCGGGCAGATACCACGGCTCGTTCGGGAAAATGATCTGCGCGGGGACCTGCATACGCACACCGACCTGACCGACGGGGTCGCCAGCCTGCAGGACATGGTGGCCGCCGCGGTCCGGCGCGGCTACGAGTACTACGCGATCACCGATCATGCGCCGAACCTGGTCATGCAGCGGATGACCGACGAGAAGATGCTGGCGCAACGCGAGCGGGTCCGGGCGCTGACGGCGGACATCGAGCTGCTGCACGGTACCGAGCTGAACATCGCGCCCGACGGCTCGGTGGACTGGGACCACGACTTCCTGGCCGGCTTCGACCTGTGCGTGGCCTCGGTGCATTCCCACTTCGACCAGTCCCGGACGGAGATGACCAGGCGCTTCATCGTCGCCTGCGAGAACCCGCGGGTGAACGTCATCGGCCATCCCACCACCCGGCGGATCGGCCGGCGGCCGCCGGTCGAGGTGGACTTCGGCGAGCTCTTCCGGGCCTGCGCGCGGACCGGGACGGCGCTCGAGGTCAACGCCTCGCCGCAGCGACTCGACCTGCCCTCGGACCACATCCGGGCGGCCCGCGACGCGGGGGTGAAGTTCGCCATCGACAGCGACGCGCATTCGGTCTCCGACCTCGGCAACATGCCCTACGGCGTCGGCACGGCGCAGCGCGGCTGGCTCACCCCCGCCGACGTGATCAACACCTGGCCGCTGGCGGACCTGCGTGCCTTCCTGGCCAAGGACGGAACACCCCGGCGCGGTCCGGCGTTGGTTACTGGCGAGTAGCATTAGGGCTAGCTCGTATCCAGACGGCGTCAAGGGAGGCCGACCGTGCCCCGTACCGCACGCGATGTCGTTTTCGTGGACGGGGTCCGCACCCCGTTCGGCAAGGCCGGCCCGACCGGCCTGTTCGCCGAGACCAGAGCCGACGACATGATCGTCAGCGTGATCCGCGAGCTGCTCAGGCGCAACCCCGCGCTGCCGCCCGAGCGGATCGGCGAGGTCGCGGTGGCGGCCACCACCCAGACCGGTGACCAGGGCCTGACCATCGGGCGCAGCGCCGCGATCCTGGCCGGGCTGCCGAAGTCCGTGCCCGGCTACGCCATCGACCGGATGTGCGCCGGCGCGATGACCGCGGTGACCACGACCGCCGGGTCGATCGCGCTTGGCGCGACCGACGTGGCGGTGGCCGGCGGGGTCGAGCACATGGGCCACCACCCGATGGGCTCAGGCGTCGACCCCAACCCCCGGTTCATCGCCGAGCGGCTGGTGGACCCCTCCGCGCTGTCGATGGGCGCGACCGCGGAAAACCTGCACGACCGGTTCCCGGCCATCACCCGGGCCCGGGCCGACGCGTACGCGCTGGCCAGCCAGCGCAAGGTCGCCGCGGCCTACGCGGCGGGCCAGCTCCAGCCCGACCTGGTTCCGGTCGCGGTGCGCAGTGCCGAAAAGGGGTGGGGCCTGGCCACCGCCGACGAGCCGCCGCGTCCCGACACCACGCTCGAGGCGCTGGCCGCGCTCAAGACCCCGTTCCGCCCGCACGGCCGGGTCACCGCCGGGAACTCCGCCGGGCTGAACGACGGCGCCACCGGCTGCCTGATCGCGGCCCAGGACGTGGCCGCCGAGCTGGGCCTGGACGCCAGGATGCGGCTGGTCGACTTCTCCTTCGCCGGGGTCGACCCCGAGGTGATGGGCATCGGGCCGGTGCCGGCCACCGAGACCCTGCTGGCCCGCAACGACCTGACCATCGACGACATCGGCCTGATCGAGATCAACGAGGCGTTCGCCGTCCAGGTGCTCGCCTTCCTCGACCACTTCAAGATCGCCGACGACGACCCGCGGGTGAACCCGTGGGGTGGCGCGATCGCGCTCGGGCACCCGCTGGCGAGTTCCGGCGTCCGGCTGATGATCCAGCTGGCCCGCCAGCTCGCCGGGCAGCCGGGGGTCCGCTACGGCCTGACCACGATGTGCGTCGGGCTGGGCATGGGTGGCACCGTCTTGTGGGAGAACCTCAATGCACATTAATCCGAACGGCTCCGGGCTCGACGACACCGACATCGCCTCGCTGTTCCCGGGCGAGGTCGTCACCAGGGCCTTCGTGCGCGACGTCCAGCTACCCGCCGGGGGGCACGATGGCGCTCATCACCCTGGACAACGGGCATGACCACACCCGGCCGAGCACGTTCGGCCCGGCCGGGCTGGCTTCGCTGCGGGACGCGCTTGAGTCGGTGGCGGCCCGGACCGGTCCGGAGGCCGGGGAGGAGCGTGTCGTCGCGGTCGGGGTCACCGGCAAGCCGTTCATCTTCGCGGTCGGCGCCGACCTGACCGGGGCCGCGCTCATCCGTGCCAGGGACGAGGCGCTGGCCATCGCCCGGCTCGGGCACGACGTCTTCCGCCGGTTCGGCGAGCTCGGCGTGCCGTCGTTCGCGTTCGTCAACGGCGCCGCGCTCGGCGGCGGCCTGGAGCTCGCGCTGCACTGCACCTACCGGACGATCTCCTCCGGGGTCTCCGCGGTCGCGTTTCCCGAGTGCTTCCTGGGCCTGCTGCCCGGCTGGGGCGGTACCTACCTGCTGCCGCACCTGATCGGCCCGGCGCAGGCGCTGAAGGTCATCGTGGAGAACCCGCTCAGCCAGAACCGCATGCTGAGCGGACCTGACGCCTTCTCGCTCGGCATCGCCGACGCGATGTTCGAGCCCGCCGACTTCCTGGCCGAGTCCCTGCGCTGGGCGGGGCGGGTGCTGACGCGGCGAGGTCTCGGTGACCAGGGACCCGGTCGTCTCGGCGCAGGACTGGGATGCGGCGGTCGCCGGGGCGCGGTTCCTCGCCGACGGCAAGCTGCACGGCGCCGCGCCCGCGCCCTACCGGGCCGTCGACCTGGTCGCCGCCGCGCGCGACCGCAGCCGGGACGAGGGGTTCGCCGCCGAGGACGAAGGGCTCGCGGACCTGCTGCTCAGTGACGAGCTGCGCGCCGGGCTCTACGCGTTCGACCTCACCCAGAAGCGGGCCAAAAAGGCCGCGGGCGCCCCCGACAAGGCGCTGGCCCGGCCGGTGACCAAGGTCGGCGTGGTGGGCGCGGGCCTGATGGCCGCGCAGATCGCGCTGCTGTTCGCGCGCCGGCTCGAAGTGCCGGTGGTGCTGACGGACCTGGACCAGGCGCGGCTGGACGCCGGGGTCGCTCACGTGCACGCCGAGATCGCCAAGCTGGCTCGCCGTGGCCGGCTCAGCTCCGATGCCGCGGCCAGGCTGACCGGGCTGGTCAGCGGGTCGCTGACCAAGGACGCGTTCACCGACGCCGACTTCGTGATCGAGGCGGTGTTCGAGGAGATCTCGGTCAAGCAGCAGGTCTTCGCCGAGGTCGAGGCGGTCGTCCGGCCGGACTGCGTGCTGGCCACCAATACCTCCTCGCTGTCCGTGACCGAGATGTCCGCCGGCCTGGCGCATCCCGAGCGCGTGGTCGGCTTCCACTTCTTCAACCCGGTCGCGGTGCTGCCGCTGGTCGAGGTGGTGCGCGCCGCCGCGACCGACGACGGCCACGGTGGCCACGGCGCTGGCCGTCGGCAAGACGCTGAAGAAGAACTGCGTCCTGGTCAAGGACTCGCCCGCCTTCGTGGTCAACCGGCTGCTGACCCGGTTCCTCGGCGAGGTCATCGGGAGCGTGGACGAGGGCACGCCGTTCGAGGTGGCCGAGCACGCGGCCGATCCCCTCGGCCTGCCGATGCCGCCGTTCCTGCTGCTCCAGCTGGTCGGCCCGGCCGTCGCGCTGCACGTGGCGCAGACGCTGCACGCGGCCTATCCCGAGCGGTTCGCCGTGTCACCGAAGCTCCGCGCCATGGTGGAGGCGGGCAAGACCGCGGTGTACCAGCCCGACTTCTCCGTCGATCGAGTCGGTCGCGGCCCTGCTGTCCGGCGGCGACCGCCCGTCCACGGCGGAGCAGGTACGGGAGCGCGCGCTCGAGGCGCTGGCCGAGGAGATCAGGCTGATGCTCGACGAGGGTGTCGTGGCGGCCCCGAGGACATCGACCTGTGCATGATCCTGGGGGCCGGCTGGCCCTTCCACCTGGGCGGGATTACGCCCTACCTGGACCGCACCGGGATCGCGGAAAAGGTGACAGGCACCCGGTTCCGCCTGTAAGGCCCGCCGGGCCACGCGCGGCCCAGCGGCCCCAGCGGCGGCGCGGCCCAGCGGCCCCAGCGGCGCGCGGCCCAGCGGCGGCGCGGGCTCTCCGCCGGTGTTCGGTCCCGGCCGCTGGTACCGCCAGAGACGAACGGCGCCAGCGGACCGGGACATCGGGTCGCATCAGTAGCCGTAGCCGCCGCCGGAGGAGGCAGCCGGAACCGTCCCCGCCGCTGCCGGGGAGCCTGCCATCGGCGCGAGGCCGGTATGCGAGGTCGTCGCCGCGGCGGCGGTGATACCACCGCCGATGGCGGCCGCTGCGGCCAGGCTGATGCTGGCGATGACGATTCTCGGGTCCTAGGCCGGGCAGCCCACCCCGGAGTCTGGCCCCGTCCGCCCGAACCGAACAAAGATGGTGGTGGATCCGGGTTCTGTGAAGACTTTTAGGTACTATGATCCACAAGAGTCTCCACCAAGCCTGAATCCGCCACGAAAAGTTCGCGTCTGGCCGGAACGGAAGTGATCCGGAACGCCGATGGGGCGGTGATGACGCGTGGTGTCCGCAAGCCGGTGCAGGAAGCGGATCGCGCGGGGCTAGGGGCGGGTTCCCCGGACGGGCGGCTATGCGACAGCCGCGTTACGGTGGCAGTATGACCGCGGTTTTCCGGCTGTGCGATGAATACGTCACGCGGCAGGCGGTCCTCGACCCTGTCGCGGCGGGCATGCGAGGCCTCACCGAAGCGTTCGGCGCGGCCACCGATTACGGACCTGACGGCGACGCGGCCCGGGCGGAGCTGATCACCGCGACGCTGGCCGCGCTCGATCGGCTCCCGGTGACGTCGGAGGCTGACCGGCTGGCAGCCCGGTACCTGCGAGAGCGGCTCGAGGCGCAGCAGGCCTGGCACGAGACCGGGGAGCCGCTGCGGCTGCTGCGCTCGCCTTTCGGGCTGGTCAACCTGATCAGGGACAGCGTGGAGCTGCTGCCGAGAGACGACGAGGACGGCTGGCGCAATGTCGCGGCGCGAATGGCGGCGATTCCGCGCATGTTCGCCACCTGGCGGACTCACCTGGAGCACGGGCTCGACCGGGGCATGCCCGCGGCGCGGCGGCAGGCACTCGAGTCGGCCCGCCAGGCCGAACGGTACGCAGGTGTGCACGACGACCTTGTGACCAGCTACGACGAGGGCCCCCTGGCGACCGAGCTCGCCGCGGCCGCGGCTGCGGCTCATCAGGGATACCGCGAGATGGCGCGCTACCTGCGCGAGGACTACGCGCCCCGGGCGACGGAGACCGACGGGGTGGGCGCGGAGCGGTACGCGGTGGCGGCCAGGCTCAGCCTGGGTGCGGACGTCGACCTCGCGGAAGCCTACGAGTGGGGCTGGGACGAGCTGCGGCGGATCGAGGCCGAGATGGCCACCGAAGCGAACAAGATCAGTCCTGGCGCGAGCGTAGCCGAGGCCACCGCCATCCTGGACGGATCCCAGTACGTGGCCGGCGCCGATGCCTACCTGGCCTGGCTGCAGGATCGCCATGACCGGGCCATCACGGAGCTGGACGGCACCCACTTCGACATCGCCGCGCCGCTGCGCGCGATCGAGGTGGTGCTCGCCCGCGGTTCGACCTCCGGGGCTGCCTACTACACGCCGCCGAGTGAGGACCTGACCAGGCCCGGACGCACCTGGTGGCCGCTGGGCGGCCGGAAGGACCGGTTCGCGACCTGGTCCGAGCTGTCTACCGTCTTTCACGAAGGCGTGCCCGGCCATCATCTGCAGGCGGGTGCGACCAGGATGGCCGCAGACACGCTTTCGCGGTTCGCGAAGTGCACCGTGGTGAGCGGGCACAGCGAGGGCTGGGCGCTGTACGCCGAGCGCCTGGCCGACGAGCTCGGCTGGTTCGCCGAGCCCGGCACGCGGCTGGGCATGCTGGGCGGATCGGCGCTGCGGGCCGCGCGGGTGGTCATCGACATCGGCGTCCACCTGGACCTGCCACGGCCCGACGGCTCCCGCTGGAGCTTCGAGACGGCTTGCGAGCTGCTGCGCGAACGGGGCCGGGCCGAGCCGCACCGAGTGCACGCCGAGGTGGTGCGTTACTTCGGCTGGCCGGGCCAGGCCATCTCCTACAAGCTGGGGGAGCGCGGCTGGCTGGCGGCCCGTGAGCAAGCCAGGCGGCAGCCAGGCTTCGACCTCAAGCGCTGGCACACCGCCGCGCTGAACCTCGGCCCCGTCGGCCTGCGTGACCTGGCCGCGGAGCTGGCCAAGCTCCCGGACGCCTGCGGCTCCTAACCCTGTAGTCGCGGCCCCTAAGCGCGGACGGTGGTCGACGATGCGGCGCATCTTGCCCGCGGACCGCTCGATCGAGTCCGGCTCGTGCACGATCGCGGCGACCGTGACGCCGATGCGGTTCTTGATCAACGTGGACAGCTGGGGGCCCGCCTGCGCCGCCTCGGATTCTGCGACTCCGGTGCGGCGCTCGACGTGGACGGCCAGCTGATCCATCCGGCCCGCCCGGCTCAGATGCAGCTGGAAGTGCGGTGAGAGCACCGGTATGCCCATGATGAGTTCCTCGATCTGGGTCGGGAACAGGTTGACCCCGCGCAGGATGATCATGTCGTCGGTGCGGCCGGTGATCTTCTGCATCCGCCGCATGGTGCGCGCGGTGCCCGGCAGCAGCCGGGTCAGGTCGCGGGTCCGGTAGCGGATGACCGGCATGGCCTGCTTGGTCAGCGAGGTGAAGACCAGCTCGCCCTCCGTCGCCGTCGGGCCGCACCTCGCCGGTGAGCGGGTCGATCACCTCGGGGTAGAAGTGGTCCTCCCAGATGTGCAGGCCGTCCTTGGTCTCCACGCATTCCTGCGCCACGCCCGGGCCCATCACCTCGGACAGGCCGTAGATGTCGGTGGCGTCGATACCGAGCCGGGTTTCCATCTCGGTGCGCATCTCGTTGGTCCACGGCTCGGCGCCGAAGATGCCGAACCGCAGCGAGGATGCGGCCGGGTCGTCGCCCTGGCGCTCCATTTCGTCGACGATCGCGAGCATGTAGGACGGGGTCACCATGATGATGTCCGGGCGGAAGTCCCGGATCAGGGTGACCTGCCGTTCGGTCATCCCGCCGGAGACCGGCACCACCGTGCAGCCGAGCTTCTCCGCGCCGTAGTGCGCGCCCAGCCCGCCGGTGAACAGCCCGTACCCGTAGGCGTTGTGCAGGATGTGGCCGGGACGGCCGCCCGCGGCCCGGATCGAGCGGGCCATCATCGCGGCCCACACCTCGATGTCGTCGCGGGTGTAGCCGACCACGGTGGCCCGGCCGGTGGTGCCCGAGGAGGCGTGGATCCGCACCACCTGCTCGCGCGGTACCGCGAACATGCCGAACGGGTAGTTCTCGCGCAGGTCGGCCTTGCTGGTCAGCGGGTACTTGGCCAGGTCGGCCAGGTCCTGGCAGTCGTCCGGGTGCACCCCGGCGGCGTCGAAGGCCGCGCCGGTAGTGCGGCACGTTGGCGTAGGCATGCCGCAGCGTCCAGCGCAGCCGGTCCAGCTGCAGCGCGCGCAGCTCATCGGCCGACGCCCGCTCGATGGGCTCGAGGTCGGCCGATGGCGACGTCTCGTCCTGCATGTCCCGAACTCCTCGCTCGTAGGCGTCGTAGTCCACGGTAATCGACCTCGGACACAGGCAACGCCTGGCAGGTGAGCACGTAGCCCGCATCGATCTCGTCTTGCTCCAGCGCGTAGTTGCGGCGCATGGTGACCTCGCCCCTGACGAGCAGGGCACGGCAGGTGCCGCAGACACCGCCCTTGCAGGCGAACGGCAGATCGGGCCGGACCCGCTGGGCCCCGTCCAGGATCGCGGTGCCTGGCGGTACGGTCGCGGTGCTGCTGCGGCCATCCAGCAGCACGGTCACCTCGGCGCCGGGGCCCGCGGGCGCATCGGCGTGGGTGGCCTCGGCGGGCGGATAGTCCTCGACGTAGAACAGCTCCCGGTGGATGCGGTCGCGGGCCACGCCGAGGTCGGTCAGGACGCCGATCGCGTCTTCGACCATCCCGAACGGGCCACACAGCCACCAGTGGTCCGCCGCGGCGACGTCGACGGTGACCGGCAGCAGCTCGCGCAGCTTGGCCGGCGTCGAGCCGCCCGTTGAACAGCTCCACTTCTGTCGGTTCGCGGCTGAGGACGTGGACCAGGCAGATCCGGGCCGGATAGGCGTCCTTGAGGTCGGCGATCTCGTCGGCGAACATCACCGAGTCATTACGCCGGTTGCCGTAGAGCAGCGTGACGGTTGACTCGTCGTCCGCGGCGAGTACGGATCCGGCGATGGACAAGATCGGGCGTGATCCCGCTGCCCGCGGCGATCAGGACGTGCCGCGCGGGCTTGGCCAGGTCGGGAGCGAACGACCCGGCCGGGCGCCTGGACGTCGATAACGTCTCCCGCCCTGACCTCGTGCACGAGCCAGCCGGACACCGCGCCGCCCGCGACCTCGCGGACGCCGATCCGCGGCGCTCGTCCGCTGGCCGCGCAGATCGAGTAGGAGCGGCGCTCCTGTCCGCGGCGGATGGTCAGGGACTGGCCAGGGGTGAAGGCGAACGCGTCGAGGGCCTGCGGCGGCACGTCGAAGGTCACCGCGGCTGAATCGTCGGTCAGCGGGTCGACGCGCGCCACGGTGAGCGGATGGAATTCGGTCCGGGCCCGGGGCGTCCGGGCGGGGGCCGGGCGCGGCATCAGATCTCCTTGACGTACTCGAAGGGCTCGCGGCAGGCCTCGCAGCGGAAGAGAGCCTTGCACGCGGTCGCGCTGAACGCCGCGGTCTGCGTCGTGTCGTCCGAACCGCAGCGCGGGCAGCTGACCGGCTCGCGGCGGGTGGCGGTGAGGGTCAGCGGGACCGGTCCGCCGCGGGACCCGGGCTGCCGGTGCCGGGTGCGGCGGGGCCACGCCCGCCGCCAGGAGCTTTCCGCGTCCTTCGGCGGTGATCCAGTCACTGCTCCACGCGGGCGCGAGCTCGGTCCGCACGGTGACGTCCGCGAACCCGGCCTGGCTGAGCCGGTACCGCAGGTCATGCGCGATCTCAGCGATTGCGGGGCAGCCCGAGTAGGTCGGCGTGATCGTCACCACGAGCCGCCCGTCCCGTGCCGCGACGTCGCGCAGGATGCCGAGGTCGGCCACTGTCACCATCGGCAGCTCGGGGTCGGGTACCGCCGCGGCGATCTCGCGAGCCGCCCGCAGGTCTTCCTGGGCGACAGCCGGCTGGCGTCCGGGCCGTCACCAGGTCGCCTCCGGGTGGGCGCGGGCCACGCTCTGCAACTCGGCGAGGATGTAACCGAGCGCCTCGGTGTGGACCCCGTCGCGGCCCGTCTGGCCCGCCACCGCGGCCATCGGCGCGGCGGCCGGGCGGTCCAGGGTCGCCGCGGCCAGGACGGTGTCCAGCACGGCGCTGACGTCAGCGCGCAGCGTCGCCGGGTCGACGGCCACGCCCGGCAGTGCCGCCGTGACCGGGTCAGCGCGGAAGAGCTCGTCGGTGAGCGGCCAGACCGCGTCGAGCGCGGCCTGCATCTTGTCGTGCGACAGCGGGGTGCCGTCGCCGAGCCTGATCACCCACCGAGCCGCGTAGTCACGGTGGTAGGTGAGTTCCTTGACGCCCTTGGCGGCGATGGCCGCGAGCACCGGATCCCGTGACCGGGCGAGCTCGCCGAACAGCGCGAGCCGCCACGAGGAAAAGACGAGCAGCCTGCCGGTGAGCTCGGCGAAGTCGGTGTCCAGACCCTCGGCGAGCCGGACGTTGCGGAACTCGCGCTCGTCCCGGAAGAACGCGAGCTCATCTTCGGCCCGTCCGTGGCCGTCGGGGCGCGCGGCGCCCTCGGCCTGGCCGGCCCGCGCCAGCAGCATGCGCGCCTGCCCGAGCAGGTCGAGGGCGATGTTGGCCAGCGCCGTCTCTTCCTCGAGCTCCGGCAGCCGGGTCATCCACTGCTGCAGGCGGTGCGAGTAGATCAGTGCATCGTCGCCGAGCATCAGGCAGTAGACCGCCAGCGCGGCGGCGTCCACGCCGTCGGGCACCGACGCGTCGACGCCCTCGAGCGGGTCGGTGAAGCCGGTGCCGAAGGCCCAGCGATGATCCCCGGTCTCGTCGCCGAGGCCCTGGTAGGCGTCGAACTCGTCAGATGTGGGGGACATCGTCGGGAATCTCGTAGAACGTCGGGTGCCGGTAGACCTTGTCACCGGCCGGGGCGAAGAACGGGTCCTTCTCATCCGGGCTGGAGGCCGTGATCTGGCTGGCCGCGACCACCCAGATGCTCACGCCCTCGTTCCTGCGGGTGTAGAGGTCGCGGGCATGGTGCAGCGCCATCTGCGGGTCAGCCGCGTGCAGCGAGCCGACGTGCACGTGGTTGAGCCCGCGCTTGCCGCGCAGGAACACCTCGTAGAGCGGCCAGTCCGAGCGCACCTGAGCCGGGCCGGTCACGCGGCGTCCTTCCGGGTCTTCGGATCGGCGGCGTGCTTGGCGGCGTGAGCCAGGGCGGCCTCTCGCACCCAGGCTCCGTCCTCGTGAGCCGCCTCACGGCGAGCGATCCGCTGCGCGTTGCATGGCCCGTTGCCCTTGACGACGGTCATGAACTCGTCCCAGTCCACCGGGCCGAAATCATAGTGCTCGCGTTCGGAGTTCCACGTCAGGTCCGCATCCGGCAAGGTCACGCCAAGCTTTTCCGCCTGGGGCACCGTCATATCGACGAAACGCTGCCGCAATTCGTCATTGGTGTGCCGCTTGACTCCCCAGGCCATCGACTGCGCGGTATTGGGCGACTGGTCGTCCGGCGGCCCGAACATCATCAGCGACGGCCACCAGAACCGGTTCGTGGCGTCCTGCACCATCGCGCGCTGCGCCGCGGTGCCGCGCATCATCGTCATCAGCAACTCGTATCCCTGCCGCTGGTGGAACGACTCCTCCTTGCAGATGCGTACCATGGCCCGCCCGTAGGGGCCGTAGGAGGAACGGCACAGCGGCACCTGGTTGCAGATGGCCGCGCCGTCCACCAGCCAGCCGATCACGCCGACGTCGGCGTAGGTCAGCGTCGGGTAGTTGAAGATCGAGGAGTACTTCTGCCGCCCGCGGATGAGCTTGTCGGTCAGGTCGGCGCGATCGGCCCCGAGGGTCTCGGCGGCCGAGTACAGATACATGCCATGGCCCGCCTCGTCCTGCACCTTGGCGAGCAGGATCGCCTTGCGGCGCAGCGAGGGGGCCCGGGTGATCCAGTTACCCTCCGGCTGCATGCCGATGATCTCCGAATGCGCGTGCTGGGCGATCTGCCGGACCATCGTCGCGCGATAAGCATCAGGCATCCAGTCCCGGGGCTCGATGCGCCTGCCCCGGGCGATCGTGTCGTCGAAGTGGGCTTCGAGGTCAGTCATCGCCACCATCCCTCCGGGGTGTATCGCCGCCATCATGGTAAGCACCGCGTCAGCCGCGGGCACCTCGCCCGCGGACGGATATCATTACCGGACGTTCGGTCTATAATACAGGAGGAGATGTCCGTGGCGCATATGCCCAGCGTCGAGGCGATGATGACCAGGGATGTGGCCTCGCGCGGCCTGGGTATCGAGCTGGTCGCCAACGGCGAGGGACGAGCGGTGACCCGGATGACGGTTCGCGCTGACATGGTGAACGGGCACGCCATGGCCCACGGCGGGCTGATCTTCACGCTGGCCGACACCGCGTTCGCCTGCGCGTGCAACAGCTAGGGGCCGGTAACGGTCGCCGCGTCGGCCGATATCGTCTTCGTCGCGCCCGCCCGGGCCGGGGACGTCCTGCTGGCCGAGGCCGTGGTGCGTACCCGGTTCGGCCGGTCGGGGGTGTATGACGTGACCGTTCGCCGGGGCGGTGAGGTGATCGCCGAGTTCCGCGGCCGGAGCCACCAGCTGGCCCCGGCGCCCGCGCCCGAGGCCCCGGCGCCCGCGCCCTCGGCCCCGGCGCCCGAGGAGCCCGCGGCGTCGGCATCATGACCGCGGATCCGGTTCCCGGCCATGAGTCCCCGGTGAGCTCACCCCGCCGCGGGCGCCCGGGGTACGACCTGGCGTCGGTGCTCGCGGTGGCGGTCGAGGTCTTCAACGAGCGCGGCTACGACCGCACGAGCATGCGGGATCTGGCCGAACGGCTCGGCATCGCCAAGTCGGCGATCTACCACCACGTGGCGGGCAAGGAAGAACTCCTGCGGCTCGCCCTGGACCGGGCGCTGAGTGGCCTGTCGGCGGCGACCGGGCGGGCCCGGGTCCTGCCCGCGCCGGCCATCGAGCGGCTGGAGTACCTGGTCAGGCGCAGCGTGGAGGTACTCGAAGCCGAGTCTCCTTACGTCACCCTGCTGCTGCGGGTGCGCGGCAACACCGACGTCGAGCGAGCCGCGCTCGAGCAGCGCCGGGCCTTCGACCGGTTCGTGGCCGAACTGGTGGCCCAGGCGGTAGCCGACGGCGACATCCGCGCGGACGCCGATGCGATGCTCACCGCCCGGCTGCTCTTCGGGCTGGTCAACTCCGTCGTCGAATGGTATCGGCCTGGCCCGTCGCGCGGACACCGGGCCGCTCGCGGACGCGGTCTGCGCCATGGCCTTTGACGGGCTGCGCACCAGGCCCACACGCAGCTAGAGCCGTGTCAGGTAACACTCGCCCCGCTTCTAACAGCCTCGCCGGGGCAGAGCCCTGAGCCTGACCCACATCGAAGGACCATCGGTGTTGCTTGGGCAACCACGATGGACCATCGGTGTCGCTGCCGAGCGGGACCGCCCGGCACGGGTGGGCCAGGCGAGGCGGGTGGTGTTCACGGGATGCCCCTGCGCCGGACGTGACCGTACCGCACCGGGTAACCGGGCGAGCCCTGGCTGCTGAGGCGCTAGTAACGGATCGCGATCTCGCGGCCCCCGCGGTCCCGCTGCGGCTGGTCAGGCAGGACAACCGCCCGGCCGGTGGCGATACGCCAGGCGCTCCACGCCACCGCAGCCGCGTCCAGGGTGTCGGTCACCGGTGCCTGCCTGGTGACCGGCTCGATCCCGGTCCGGGCCAGCAGTTCACGGCGCTGCTCCAGCCCCGCTGCCGTGTGCTTGCTGCGCGCGAGTGGCGCCCCCGCCATGGCGGCGAACGCGAGCTCCGGGTGTACCTCGTACATCGGGTGCTGGCTCGCCTCGCGATACCGGTTGGCCTCGAGCAGCTTGACGCGCAGGCCCCACGCCTGCACGCTGAAACCCTGACCGGTCAGTTCGCGGCAGCGCTGGTTCGCGGCGGGGTAGCTTTCCTGCGTCCAGACGGCGCGGGGCGGGATCGCGAAGACCGAGCTGCGCCTGGGCCCGAGCAGGCCGCGGGCCGTCCGGTCCGCCTGGCGCCAGCCCGATTCCAGCAGCCCGAGCGGCATGTCGATGCCGACCACCCGGGCCGGATCAGGGATGGGGGCTAGCAGGCTCGCCAGCGACTCGTGCATGCCGACGCCGGCCAGCCGGGGGAACCGAGCCCGCCCGGAGGCCTCCAGGGTGACCGCGACCCAGCCGCGCCTGCAGGCATCGACTCCGGTCACGCGCATGCCGCTAACGGTGCCATACCGCTTTTCCGTGTTGCCGGCGAGGCAACCCCGTGACCGGCCCGTGAGCCGCTAGGGTTTCCTGGTGGCCCAGGGAACAATCAGCGTTAGTGATGAACCGGCCGGGTATGACCAGGCTGTTTGGCCAGGCCGGAGCGTTAGGTCCAGCCCCGTCTGGCTTCGCTGCACCGCGCCCGACGCGCTGTCCAACCTCGTCGCCGTCCTCGAGCTGGCCGCTGAGGGGCAACTGCGCTACGGCGCCGCCACCCGCCGGCCGCTGCCCGCGACGGTCAGGCTGGTCGAGGATGTCCTCGTCGCCGGGGACTACTACGAGACGGCTCTGGCTGGCCTCGGAGAACCCATCGCCGCGTTCGCGTGGCCCCTGCTGGTGCAGGCCGGCGGCCTGGCGCAGCTGGCCGGAGCCAGGCTCGAACTGACCGCCCGCGGCCGGGCGGCGCTCGCCCAGCCGTCCTACCAAGCCCTGGGCGCGCTATGGGACAGGTGGCTGACCAGCGTTTCGCACGATGAGCTGGCCCGGGTCGAGTCGATCAAGGGCCAGCGGAGGCCATCCACCCTGACGTCGGTGCCCGGCCGCCGCGCCGCGGTGGCCGCGGGCCTGACCGCGGTCGAGCCGGGCGTGTGGACCGACGTCGACGTCCTGCTCGGGGTCATGGCCACGCAGCCTCGCCCGCTGGTGGTCACCAGGAGCCTGCGAGCGCTGTGGCGGCTCTACCTCACCGACTCCTACCACGGATCACTCGGCCACGCCGGCTCCGCGGCCGGGAACGTGCTGGCGGCCAGGTACGCGCTCTGCGTGCTGTTCGAGTACGCGGCCACCATGGGCGTGATCGACGTGGCCTACACCGGCCCGGCCGGCGCCCGTGACGATTACCGCGGCCTGTGGGGGACCGGTGATCTGGCCTGGCTGTCGCGCTACGACGGCCTGGCCGCCGTGCGAGTCAACGAGCTCGGCGCCGCGATCCTGCACGACCCGGGCGCCTTGAGCGGTCTCGGCCTCCCGGTACCGCGTCGTGAAGCCGGCCAGTCAGCCGGCCAGTCAGCCGGCCAGTCAGCCGGTCAGTAAGCCACGCTGAAGCGCTGCCTGCGGTGCTCCGGCTGCTCGATCTCGTCGACGAAGGCCTTGGCGTAGTCGGCGCCGGAGATGTTCGAGTTGCCGTCGGCGTCGGCGAGCAGGACCTCGCCGCCGATGCGGTACCGGCCGGTCGGCTCGCCCGGGGCCTGCGCGCCGAAGGAAGCCGCCGGGCTCAGGTAGAACCAGTCCACGTCGGCGGCGGTCTCCCGTAGCGCGGCGAGGGCATCGGCCTGGCCTAGCGCCTCACCCTTGTGGGCGTCGGGGAACGTCGGCAGGTCCACCACCCGCGGGCCGCCCTCGGTGACGTGCAGCGAACCCGCTCCGCCGACGAAGCCGAGCCTGGTGTGGTGCTCGGCCGCCGCCTTGGCCAGCATCGTGATCGCGTCGGCCAGGCGTACGCCGTCTTGCTCGCTGGCCCGGACCGCCACCACGATGACGTCGGCCTCGACCGCCATGTGGTCGACGAGGGCAGGGTCGTGCAGGTTGCCGGCCCGTGAGATGAAGCCAGGGGTGCCCGCGAGCTCGGCTTCCTTCCGGCTGACCGAGATGACGGTGTGCCCGCGCCGCAGCGCCTCGTCCCTGATCGCGCTGCCTGCGTAGCCGGTTCCTCCGAAGATCGCGATCGTCGCCATATCGTCTCCCCTCTGTTCGTCTTCAGCTCCGCCGCTTTGGCCTCAGCTGCGCAGCAAACCTGCCCCGGTACGGCGTGCCCAACCGCAGGCGGTGCTTTCCCGTCTTAAGGTGTGTGAGCCACAACGACAACGAACGGCACAGACTGCGTGGAGGCGACGTGAGACGGTGGAGGCTGGCCCTGGGTGGATGCGCGGCGCTGCTACTGGCGGCGGGCGCCGTCACCACGACCCTGCCGGTGAGCCCGGCCCAGGCCGTGACGGCCGCGCGGGCACAGCCGCTTAACGACGGGCCGGCCGGGTTCTGGTACGGCACGGACAGCTGGCCGGTCACGGTGAGCGGCCATGCACCGTATAGCGAGCCGAGCACCGGCGGAGCCTACGGCGGTTACATCGGGATGGCCGGCAGCTGGTCGTACTGGCTGGGCTGCCGCGGCGGCTTTCTCGCCTGGTCCGCGACGAACAGCGCGCAGGCCGACACCGACTACACCACGTATGGCAGGGGCATCGGCACCGCCGTGTACTGGTTCATGGGCGGCCCCGGCGTAGACCCGCACTGGAACGGGACCCAGGCCGAAGCCAACGCCTGGGGCGCGCGTCAGGCGGCGCAGGCGCTGGCCGACGCGGCCAAAGACCACGTGACCTACCCGGTCCTGTTCATGGACATCGAGTTGCCGGGCGTCGCGCCCGCGTCCGACAACGGCTGGAACAGCGTCTACACCTCGCCGTGCAGCGGCGTGGTGAAGCAGTACGGCGTGGCGGCCATTCTCGACCGGGACGACTTCAACGGGTTCTGGGACTACGTCAGCACGCACTCCAAGTACAAGCCGGGCGTCTACTCGGCCGCGGCTATCTGGGCGAGCATCTTCGGCACCGGCAGCGCCTCGTTGATCCCGCGCACCGACGAGTGGACCTACGAGCCGGAGACCGCGAGCCTGTCCGACGCCCCGCGCGGCTGGTGCCTGAAGTCGGGCGGCTGCGCCCAGTTCTTCGGCGGGGTCACCAGCTCGAGCCCCAACGCCCTGATGTGGCAGTGGTCCGGTGGCGGCGGGGTACGCAATGCCCTCGGCGACTTCGACCAGATCGACGCCACCCGCCAGCGGTAAATTCGGACGTTGTGCGACGGCGCGGTCGGCTACACCGGTTTGCGCGGATGATCCGGCTCTACGGAGGATCCGGGCCATCATGGGGTACCAGGATTACCGTGAAGCCGGATCTTCCAAGATCTTTTGCTGGGCGGGGCTGGGTGGGGCCGGGCTGGCGGGGCCGGGCCGCGATGACGCGGGCGGCCGCCAGCGCTAGCCGGCGATGAGGGGCTCGAGCATGATCTCGGGGTGTTCCCGCTTGACCTGGCCGAGCCGCCACTTGTCGCTGAACAGCGCGAGGATGGCGCCGTCGTGGCGGCGGGTCAGCACCTCGACCGCGCGCTGGCCGGCCAGGGCGCGGACGCCGTCGGCGTCGGTGCGGCGGGCCAGCGTGTAATCGAGGTGATCGAGTTCGGCGCGCGAGCCGAACTCGTGCTCGAGCCGGTCCAGGACCACGTCGAACTGCAGCGGGCCGACGGCCGCGAGCACCGGAGCCTGATCGCCGCGCAGGTCGGAGGCGAGGACCTGGACCACGCCCTCGGTATCGAGCTGCTCGATCCCGCGCCGGAACTGCTTCTGCTTGCCGGCTTCCTTACCGCGTACCACGGCGAAGTGCTCGGGCGCGAAGCTGGGGATCGGCGGGAACTCGACCGGGACGTCCCCGGCGTACAGCGTGTCGCCCGGGCGCAGCGCGGTCGCGTTGACCAGGCCGATGACGTCGCCGGGAAAGGCCTCCTCGACGGTCTCCCGGTCCTGGCCGAACATCGACTGCGCGTACTTGGTGGCGAACGGCCGCCCGGTCGCCGCGTGGGTGAGCACCATGCCGCGCTCAAACCGGCCCGAGCAGACCCGGACGTACGCCATCCGGTCCCGATGCGCCGGGTCCATGTTGGCCTGCACCTTGAACACCAGGCCGGAGAACGGGGCGTCGACCGGCCGCGGCTCGCCCTTGATGTCGGTGCGCATCGCGGGCGGCGGGGCGTACGTGGTCACGGCGTCGAGCAGGCGGCGGACCCCGAAGTTCGGCAGCGCGGCACCGAACAGCACCGGGCTCGTCACGCCAGCCAGAAAGGACGCCATGTCGAAGTCGTCGAGGCGGCCGTCGGCGTCTCCGAGCGCACCGTAGATCTCGTCGAGCAGCGCCAGTTCCTCCTGCGCGGTCACGAACGCGTCGCCGTCGCGGGCGGCCGCGGCGCCGGCGTCGAGCTGGGTCTCCAGGGCGCGTCCGGCCCCGCCGGGCGTCCTGGTGAAGGTGATGTAGTTCCCCGTGGTCCGGTCGATCAGGCCGCGGAAGTCGCCCGCCACGCCGACCGGCCAGTTCACCGGGGCCGGGCGCAACCCGATCCGCTGCTCGATCTCATCCAGCAGCTCGAGCGGTTCCCGGCCGGGCCGGTCCCACTTGTTCACGAACGTGATGACCGGGACCGATCGGCTCCGGCAGACGTCGAACAGCTTCAGCGTCTGCGGTTCCAGGCCCTTGGCCGAGTCGAGCAGCATGATGGCGCAGTCCACCGCAGAAAGGACCCGGTAGGTATCCTCGGAGAAATCCGCGTGTCCCGGGGTGTCGAGCAGGTTCAGCATGGTGCTCTGGTAGTCGAAGCGCAGCGCCGCCGAGGTGATGGAGATGCCCCGGGCGCGCTCCATCGCCATCCAGTCCGACGTCACCCCGCGGCGGCCCGCCTTGCCGTGCACCGCGCCGGCCTGGGTGATGGCCGATGCGTGCAGGGCCAGCGCCTCGGTCAGCGTGGACTTACCCGCATCCGGATGGCTGATCACCGCGAACGTCCGCCGTTTGGCTGCCTCAGCCAGAACCTTGGAGTCGGGCACCCTCGTGTCGGCGGCACGAGCAGGCGCCCCCGTATCCGCCATAGTCACTTAGTTGAGGATACTTGGTCCGTGGACCGCGTCCTTACCATCCCGAACGGGATCAGCGCCGCCCGGCTGGCCGGGGTGCCGCTCTTCCTTTGGCTGGTCCTCGGCCCACGGACGGCCGTGGCCGACGACTGGGCCGTGGCCCTGCTCATCGTCGCGGGCCTGTCGGACTGGCTAGACGGCAAGATCGCCCGCGCGCTGAACCAGGCCAGCAGGCTCGGCCAGGTCCTCGATCCGGCCGCGGACCGGCTGTACATCGTGTCGACCATCGTCGCGCTGGCGATCCGCGGCATCATTCCCTGGTGGCTGGTCGCCGTCCTCGGGCTCCGCGAGCTGACGGTCGGTTCGGCGCTCGGCGTGCTGCGGCGCCGGGTCGGGTTCGGCACCTTGCAGGTCAGCCTGGCCGGCAAGGGCGCGACGCTTTGCCTGCTTTATGCCTTCCCGCTCCTTTTCCTGGGCGATCACCCCGGTTGGGGCGGAACCCTGGCCCGGGTAATAGGCTGGGCCTTCGCGACCTGGGGCACGGTGCTGTACTGGTGGGCTGCGATGCTGTACCTCGCTCAGGTGCGGAGCCTGGTCAGCGGCGACGCGAATCCGCAAGGCGGCGGAGCGAGTCTGTGAGCTGCTGGTATTAGCCCGTTGCCGGTTGTGTGTCCGGTGAATTGGGACGGCCATCCGTTAATTCCTTGCGGCGGGGTAGACCTGTAAAGGGCGGAAACCGGGAAAGGAGCCGCAAATCCATTGAAAGCTGTCGTCATGGCAGGGGGCGAGGGGACGCGGCTGCGGCCGATGACCGCAAACCAGCCTAAGCCGCTGCTCCCCGTGGCCAACAGGCCGATCATGGAGCACGTGCTTCGGCTGCTCAAGCGGCACGGGTTTGACGAGACCGTGGTAACCGTCCAGTTCCTGGCCGCACTCGTCCGAAATTATTTCGGCGACGGCGAGGAGTTCGGGATGAGCCTGCAGTACGCCACGGAAGAGATGCCGCTCGGCACCGCGGGCAGCGTCAGGAACGCCGAGGACGCGCTGCGGGACGAGCCCTTCCTGGTCATTTCGGGCGACGCGCTCACCGACATGGACCTCACCTCGCTGGTGAAATTCCATAAGGACAAGGGCGCGCTGGTCACGGTCGGCCTGGCCCGGGTGCCCAACCCCCTGGAGTTCGGCATCGTGATCACCGCTGAGGACGGCCGGATCCAGCGGTTCCTGGAGAAGCCGACGTGGGGCCAGGTGTTCTCGGACACGGTGAACACCGGGCTGTACGTGATGGAGCCAGAGGTGCTCGCGGAGGTCCCGCCGGGTGAGGTGATCGACTGGTCGGGGGACGTCTTCCCCAAGCTGCTCAAGCGCGGCGCCCCGCTGTTCGGCTACATCTCCGAGGACTACTGGGAGGACGTCGGGACCCACGAGAGTTACATGAAGGCGCAGGCCGACGTGCTGGCAGGCCGGGTGCACAGCGACATCGCGGGCTTTGAGGTCTCGCCCGGGGTCTGGGTCGCCGAGGGCGCTGAAGTCGATGCCGACGCCGTGCTCACCGGCCCGCTGTGCATCGGGGACTACGCCAAGATCGAAGCGGGCGCCCACCTGCGCGAGTACACGGTCATCGGCAGCAACGTCGTGGTCAAGGAGGGCGCGTTCCTGCACCGCGCCGTCGTGCACAACAACGTGTACGTCGGCCAGGGCGTGACCCTGCGCGGCTGCGTTATCGGCAAGAACACCGACGTCATGCGGCTGGCCAGGATCGAGGAAGGAGCGGTCGTCGGGGACGAGTGCGTGATCGAGCCCGAGGCCTACCTGTCCGCCGGGGTGAAGGTGTACCCGTTCAAGACCATCGAGGCCGGCGCGGTGGTGAACACCAGCGTGATCTGGGAGTCCAGAGGCCAGCGCACCCTGTTTGGCCCGCGCGGCGTCTCCGGCCTGGTCAACGTGGAGGTGACGCCTGAGCTCGCGGTCCGGCTGGCCAGCGCCTACGCCACCATGCTGCGTAAGGGTTCCACCGTCACCACCTCCAGGGATGTGTCCCGGGCGGCGCGGACGCTGAAGCGGGCCATGCAGGGGGCCCTGAACGCCAGCGCCATCAACGTGGTGGACCTGGAAGCCCAGCCGCTGCCAGTGGCCAGGTTCGAGACGGCCAGGGATCACTACAGCGGTGGCATCGCGCTGCGCACCACGCCCGGCGACCCGCAGTCCGTCGACATCATCTTTCTCGACGAGCGCGGCGCCGAGCTGTCTCAGGCGGATCAGCGCAAGCTGGAGCGGGTCTTTTCCCGGCAGGAGTTCCGGCGGGCGTTCCCCGGCGAGATCGCCGAGCTCAGCTACCCGCCCCGGGTGGTCGAGTCCTACACCCATGAACTGCTCGGGTGCGTCGACATGAGCGGGGTGCGCGAGGCCAACCTGAAGGTAGTCGCCGATTGCGCCGGCGGCACCGCGTCGCTGGTGCTGCCCAGCCTGCTCGGCACCATCGGCGTGGACGTGCTCACCCTGAACAACCGGCTGGATGAGGTATCCCCGACGGAGACCGTCGCGCAGCAGCGCGCGGGCCTGCAACGGCTGGCCGAGGTGGTGTCCTCGTCCAAGGCGGCGTTCGGCGTCAGGTTTGACCCGGTCGGGGAGCGGATTCAGCTCGTGGACGAGAAGGGCGAGCTGGTGAGCGAGGACCGGGCGTTGCTCGCCGTGCTCGACCTGGTCGCGGCTGAGCGCAAGCACGGCCAGGTGGCGCTGCCGGTGACCACGACCCGGGTGGCGGAGCAGGTCTGCCGCTTCCATGGCGTCCAGGTGAACTGGACGCCGACCTCGATGCATGCGCTCACGCTGGCGGCGGCGCAAGACGACGTCATCTTCGCGGCTGACGGTCACGGCGGCTTCGTGGTGCCGGAATGCAGCCGGACCGTCGACGGCATCGCGGCCTTCGTCCGGCTGCTCGGCCTGGTCGCGCGGACCAGGCTGACCCTGAGCCAGATCGACGCCAGGATCCCGGTCGCGCATCTGCTCAAGCGGTCCATCCCGACGCCGTGGGCGGCCAAGGGCGGTGTCATGCGCACGGTCATGGGAGCCGCCGCCCAGCACGAGATCGACACCACCGACGGAGTTCGTGTCACCGAGCGTGATCGCGGCTGGGTGCTCGTGCTGCCCGACCCGGCCGATGCCGTCACCCACCTGTGGGCCGAGGGAACCGACGCCGACGCCGCGCAGCTGCTGCTGGACGAGTGGGCCTCGGTGATCGAGCAAGCGGGTCGCTAGCACCAGAGGCCGGGGCCCGGATAATCGGGCCGTGGCCGGGTAGGCTGGTTAGCTTACGGGGCATGCGGCGGGCGTCAAGCACGCGGGATTCGTGAACCTGCGCGGGTGTGAGACAATCGCGCATTGCGATTCGCCCGGCGGTCATCGCCCGGTGCGGCGGTAAGCGACGGCGGAGGTGACAGGCGGTGTGGCGGAAGCGTCGCAACCAAAAAAACGGGCGCGGGCGGCGTGGGCTGTTCGCGTGGCGCGTGGACCGCCCCGCCTCCTCTCGCGTACCTTTGGCAGGATCGCTGGAAGCCGAGGACCAGACTGAGGGGAGGCCGAGCGAAGCTATGCCACGCGTTTACTGCGCCCGGTGCGGTCGGCCGAATCCTGAAGACGCCAGGTTCTGCTCGAACTGCGGCGCTCAGCTGGGGGTGCCTGTCCCGCCCGGATCAGGCATGCCGGCCGGACCCGCGGCCCCCGGGCCCGGAACCGGAGGCATGGCCGCCCGTCCCGGTGAGACCACCTCGACGATTTCGCTGGGCCGGACCGACGACGGTGATCTGAGCGACGATCTCTTCCCGGATTCCGCGTCGTTCGGCGCGCTGCCGCCGGGCAGCGCGCTGCTGCTGGTCATGCGCGGCCCCAATGCGGGCAGCCGGTTCCGGCTCGACGGCGACCTGACCACCGCGGGGCGTCACCCGGACAGCGACATCTTTCTCGACGACGTCACGGTGTCCCGGCGGCATGCCGAGTTCTGCCGGCAGGGTTTCCGGTTCACCGTGCGCGACGTCGGCAGCCTCAACGGTACCTACGTGAACCGGGAACGCATCGAGGAGGCCGAGCTGGCCGGCGGGGACGAGGTCCAGATCGGAAAGTTCCGGCTGCTGTTCCTCACCAGTCAGGATCTTGGCCCGGCATCTCCGGCTGACCGCCGCGGCAGGGGCGCCCAGGAATACTCATGAGCGAGCCGGAGGGGCGCGGCGTTGCGAGGGATACCTCATGACTGACCAGCCACCGCGTGGCCAATTCGGTATCGGGGAGGTCCTGGCTCAGCTGCGCCCGGAATTTCCGGACATCAGCACATCGAAGATCCGCTTCCTGGAGGCCGAGGGACTGATCGAGCCCGCCAGGTCACACTCGGGCTACCGCAGGTTCTCCGCGCCCGACATCGCCCGGCTGCGGTACATCCTGACCATGCAGCGGGATTCGTACCTGCCGCTGCGGGTGATCAAGGAGCGGCTAGCCGACGGCGGGGCGAGCCCAGGTCAGCAGCAGGCTGACGCCGCCGACCGGATCGTGGCCGACATGACCCGTCACCAGTTGCTCGACGCGGCCGACATCAGCGACGCTGAACTGACGGAGCTCGAGGATTACGGCCTGATCCGGCGGGTGGGCCGCCAGTACGGCCGGGACGCGCTGGCGGTCGCGCGGGCGGTGGCCGCATTGCATCAGTACGGTGTTCAGGCCAGGCACCTGCGCGCGGTCAAGGCGTCCGCGGACCGGGAGGCCAATCTGGTCGAGCAGGTCGTGGCGCCGCAACTGCGTCAGCGCGGCCCGGGCGCGCGCGACGCGGCCGCCCGGACGGCCTGGCAGATCGCCGATCTGACCCTGCGGTTGCACGCGACGCTGGTGGAGTCCGCCTTGGCCGAGGCGGGGCTGGCGTGCGGCCCGCTGGGCACCAGTGACTACGAGCCGGAGGTGGGCGGATCCGGGCGCGACTCGGGAGACGGAGCGACCTCGGCCGGGGGGCTGAGGTCGGCCTCCGGACGCTTACGGGTGTACCTTGGCTAGGGGAGAAGTGGCCAGCAGAGGTTCCCCAGGGCGCGTGAGGACGGAGCTGAAGTGCGGCAGATGGAGGTCATCGGCGTCCGGGTCGAGATGCCATCCAACAGCCCCATCGTCTTGCTTAAGGAGGCGCAAGGGGACAGGTACCTGCCTATCTGGATCGGGGCGGTCGAGGCAACGGCGATTGCCTTCGCCCAGCAGGGCATGGTGTCGCTCCGGCCACTGACGCACGATCTTTTCCGTGACGTCCTCGAGGTCCTGAACGTCCAGCTTCGCACCGTGAACATCACCGCGCTGCGAGACGGGATCTTCTACGCGGACCTGGTCTTCTCTAACGGCGCCGAGGTCAGCGCGCGGCCGTCGGATTCGATCGCGCTGGCGTTGCGTACCGGCGCGCAGATCTTCGCGAGCGAGGAGATCCTCGACGAGGCGGGCGTGCCCATCCCTGACGAGCAGGAGGACGAGGTCGAGAAGTTCAGGGAATTTCTCGACACCATCTCGCCCGAGGACTTCGGCCGCGGCACCTGAGGCGTCCGGTGCGTGCCGGTTGCGCGGCTGCTGCCGGGAATGTCACGACGCGCCGCCGGAGGTCGTTGACGCTGCCACCCGGGTCGGCTTACGGTGCGAGTACCGTGGGTAGTCAGCTCCGGTGGAGGTGGGCGTGGCGATAACCAGGGGTGATGACGGCGATGAGGCGCTTGCCGTCGGCGGCTCGCAAGGCACCCTGTTCGACGAGGACGAGGTCCCTGGCCTCTCCACCGACGCTGTACTGCCTGGTCAGGCGGGTCTGGACGCAGAGGACATCGGTTACCGCGGCCCGACCGCGTGTGCCGCGGCCGGCATTACCTACCGGCAGCTTGATTACTGGGCGCGCACGGCGCTGGTGGAGCCGAGTGTCCGCTCTGCCCACGGATCGGGTTCCCAGCGGCTGTACAGCTTCCGCGACATCCTCGTGCTGAAGGTGGTGAAGCGGCTCCTCGACACCGGGATCTCGCTGCAGCAGATCCGCGCCGCCGTGCAGCATCTGCGCGACCGGGGCACCGCCGACCTGGCCCAGGTGACGCTGATGAGCGACGGGGTCAGCGTGTACGAGTGCACCTCCGCCGACGAGGTGGTGGATCTGCTGCAGGGTGGCCAGGGCGTGTTCGGCATCGCGCTCGGCCGGGTCTGGCGCGAGGTCGAAGGGGACCTGGCAGTGTTGCCCTCGGTCCGGGCCGAGGACGGCTTCGTCGCGGTAACTTCTGGCGGCCAGGACGACCTGGCCAAGCGTCGCCTGCGCCGCACCAGCTAAACAGGTAACATCAAACTTGCTGATGACACCGCCCGGGAGAGATCCCGCGTTAGGCCACGTGGGCGCCGAAGGGGCAACATCCCCGGAACCTCTCAGGCACACGAACCGGACGGAACAGGCATCTCTGGAGCGGACCTGCGCCGCGACAGATGGGGAGCCGCGTGTCCGCGTGTCGATCCGGGGAGGCTCCATGACCGATTTCACCGTCCGCCACATCGGCCCGTCCCTAGCGGCCCAGCAGCACATGCTGGGGCGCCTGGGCTATTCGTCGCTGGACGAGCTCACCGCCGCGGCCCTGCCCGAGGGCACCCCGGCCCCGCAGCTGAGCCTGCCCGATCCCCTGACCGAGACGCAGGCTCAGGCCGAGCTGCGCCGGATGGCCAGCCGGAACCAGGTGCTGACCTCGATGATCGGCCTGGGCTACTACGACACGATCACCCCGGCCGTCATCCGGCGCAACGTGCTGGAGAACCCGGCCTGGTACACCGCGTACACCCCGTACCAGCCGGAGATCTCGCAGGGCCGCCTCGAGGCCCTGCTGAACTTCCAGACCATGATCGCTGACCTGACCGCACTGCCGTGGGCGGGTGCCTCGCTGCTCGACGAGGCCACCGCCGCGGCCGAGGCGATGACCCTGGCCCAGCGCGGGACCAAGGGCGGGCACGTGTTCCTGGCCGACGCCGACTGCCTGCCGCAGACGCTGGCCGTGCTCCGCACCCGCGCCGAGCCGCTCGGCATCGAGCTCGTCGTCGCCCCGGTCACGGCCGCCTCGATCGCCGCCCAGCCCGGGCTGTTCGGCGTGCTGCTGCAGTTTCCCGGTGCGTCAGGGGCGGTGCGTGACCTGGCCCCCTTGATCGAGGCCGTGCATGCCCGCGGGGCACTCGCGGCGGTCGCTGCCGACCTGCTGGCGCTGACCCTGCTCAGGCCGCCCGGCGAGATGGGAGCGGACATCGCGGTGGGCTCGAGCCAGCGGTTCGGGGTGCCGATGTGGTTCGGTGGCCCGCATGCGGGCTACATCGCGGTCAGCGGTGCGCTCAAGCGCCAGCTGCCAGGCCGGCTGGTCGGCGTATCGGTGGATGCCGACGGCCAGCCCGCCTACCGCCTCGCCCTGCAGGCCCGCGAGCAGCACATCCGCCGCGAGAAGGCGACGAGCAACATCTGCACGGCCCAGGTCCTGCTGGCGGTGACCGCGGCCATGTACGCCACCTACCACGGGCCGGACGGGCTGGCGGCCATCGCCCGGGGCACTCACCGTAGCGCCGCGGTCCTGGCCGCGACCCTGCGCGACCTTGGCTGCCGAACGGACTCCGCTGACTTCTTCGACACCATCAGGATCCGCTTCGACGGCGGAACCCCTGAGGCGGCGCAGGCGGCCGAACGGGCCCGGGCCGCGGGGTACAACCTGTACCTGGCGCCGGACGGCGCGTTGCAGGTCAGCTGCGACGAGACCACCACCGACGAGCAGCTGCGCGAGGTGGCCGCCGCGCTGTGCGACCGCCCGGACCCGGCCAGCCTGCGACTGTCCGACGCCGGTCCCGACGCACTGCCCGGGCCGTTGCGGCGGACTTCGGAGTTCCTCACCCACCCGGTGTTCACCGAGCACCGGAGCGAGACCGCGATGCTCCGCTACCTGCGGCGGCTGGCGGACTTCGACATCGCCCTCGACCGGTCCATGATCCCGCTCGGCTCGTGCACGATGAAGCTGAACGCAGCCGCCGAGATGGAGCCGATCAGCTGGCCGGAGTTCGCCGGCCTGCACCCGTTCGCGCCGCTCGCCCAGGCCGCCGGCTACACCGAGCTGATCGCGTCCCTGGAGAGCCGGCTGGCCGCCATCACCGGTTACGACGCGGTGTCCGTCCAGCCGAACGCCGGATCCCAGGGCGAGCTGGCCGGCCTGCTCGCGATCAGGGGGTACCACGCCTCGCGCGGCGAGGCGGACCGCGATCTGTGTCTCATCCCTTCCTCGGCGCACGGCACGAACGCGGCCAGCGCGGTGCTGGCCGGATTGCGGGTCGCGGTGGTGACGTGCGGCGCCGACGGCGCCATCGATCTCGGCGACCTGCAGGCCAAGCTGGAAGCCCACCAGGGGCGGGTGGCCGCGATCATGCTGACCTACCCGTCCACGGCCGGGGCCTACGAGCAGAACGTGACTGCCGCCTGCGCCGCGGTGCACGCCGCAGGAGGCCAGGTCTACATCGACGGCGCGAACCTGAACGCGCTGGTCGGGCTGGCCACGCTGCCCTCGTTCGGGGCCGACGTCTCGCACCTGAACCTGCACAAGACCTTCTGCATCCCGCACGGCGGCGGCGGTCCCGGCGTGGGCCCGGTGGCGGCACGGGCCCATCTGGCGGAGTTCCTGCCCGGTCGTGGTCACACCGGTCCGGTAGCGGCGGCGCCCTACGGCTCAGCGGGCATCCTGCCGATCTCCTGGGCCTACATCGCGATGATGGGAGCCGCCGGGTTGCGCCGGGCTACCGGTGTCGCGGTGCTGTCCGCCAACTATGTCGCCCAGCGGCTCGCGGCGCATTACCCGGTGCTCTACACCGGCCGGAACGGGCTGGTCGCGCACGAGTGCGTCATCGACCTGCGCCCGCTGTCCCGCGAGACCGGGATCACCGTGGAAGACGTGGCCAAGCGGCTGATCGACTACGGGTTCCACGCGCCCACCATGTCGTTCCCGGTAGCGGGCACCTTCATGATCGAGCCCACCGAGAGCGAGAGCCTGGCCGACATCGACCGGTTCTGCGACGCGATGATCGCGATCAGGTCCGAGATCTCACGGGTGGCGGACGGGAAATACGACGCCGGGGACAATCCGCTCAAAAATGCCCCGCATACCGCCGAGATGCTCATCACCGGGGAATGGAAGCACCCGTACTCACCGGCCGAGGCGGCGTACCCGGCCGGGGTGGACCGCCGCGCCAAGTACTGGCCGCCGGTCCGCCGGATCGATCAGGCCTACGGTGACAGGAACCTGGTCTGTGCCTGCCCCCCGCCCGAAGCTCTGTCTTCCGTTCAGGACTAGAACGGAACGCGCAGGCCGGTTTCGTCCCCGGCCGGCGCGTGACGTGGTGGGTTACTGGCTGGCGATGGGAAAGGAATTCAGCTCGTCCAGGTGCGGTGGCAGCGTCATGGTGACCACGCTCTCCTGCTCCTGCGGGTCGGTGCGCGCGACCACGGCCACGGTCATCACGTCGCTCCGGTTCACCGGCAGGTGGGGGGTGCCCGGCGGGACGTACATGAAGTCGCCGGCTTTGACCACGGTGCGCTGGCGCAGTCCCTCGCCGTGCCACACCTCGGTTTCTCCGCTGACGGTGTAGATGGCGGACTCGTGCCCGTCGTGGACGTGCGGGACGCCACGCGTTCCCGGGGGGATCGTGATCAGGTGCAGGCACAGGGCCTGCGCGCCGGCGGAGCGGTTGCTCACGCCTGTGGCCAGGTTCATTCCCTGCTTGCCGTCATAGGTGTCAGCTGAGCGGATGACGATGACCTCACCTGGTGTGGTGACGGCCGCGGCCGGTGCGTGCAGTGCTCTCTCGAAGACGTCGCTTACTCTGAGCATTTGACCATATCCTATCCGTGATGTTCCCTTCTGCTAGGTTATGGCTGTGCGTAGTCAAATAGATACTCTCCGTATAGGCATTATGACCTAGCTTGGAGGTTAGAGAGTCCTATCCGAAAAGTAAGTACGGCAAAGTCCGAAGCCGCCCTAGCGGGCGGCCTGCCGCAGTTCGTCCAGCACGCGCTGCCTGGCCTGGCCGTCCCTTCTGCGGTCGTCAGCGCGTACAGCATGTGCACCGGGCGGAGCTGGTCGCCGCGCTCGGCGGCTTGCGCCCGCGCCGAGATCACGACCGCCCTGGCCTTATCGGTGAATCGCTCGAACATTGTCGTGGTCCCCTCGGGTTAGCGCAGACGCCCGCGGCGGGCGGCCAGGCCGTCAGCCGAGCGGTGCGCGTGCTTCTTGTGGACGGCCTGCCGGGACACGCCGAGGATTTCGGCGATTTCCTGCCAGGACCAGCCGTGGTGTCGTGCGTTGTCGACCTGGAGAGCTTCGAGCTGTTCAAGGAGCCGGCGCAAGGCGGCGACGGCGCGGAGCCCCGTGCGCGGGTCCGAGCTATCGGCCGCGGCCGCCAGCGCGGGTGCGTTGTCCATGATGTCAATTTAGGTTGACATCCCGCCTCTGTCAACCTGAGTTGACGACCCATCTCGGCCCGGCCAATTACGAACCCCTTACAAAGGTCCGCTGAACCATGCGAAATCGCGCTACGTAGTCATAACTAGGGGGAAGAAGTGAGTCTGTGACCGTGCCAGGCTCCCAGCACGATCCAGGGCGGCGCCATTGTGCTCGGCTGAGCATACGATCCAGCTAGGGGCGCACCCCCGAAGACCCGATGGCCAGGACAGCCTCTAGCGCAGGGGAGACGCAGTGACCAATGTGGCCAGGCGGCCTGCTCCGGCCCGCCACGCCGGGGCTGAGGCCTACCCGGGGCGCAGGCCGCCGCCCGCGCCGCCGCGTTCCGGCTCGCCGCGTGGCCCGCGCGTGACACCAGGGACCGTTCGGCCCGGAAAAGAAAGCGGCAAGGTCAGCAAGCAGGTGGTGCTGGCTGTCATCGGCCTCGGAGCGGCCATCGTCCTGGCCCTGTGGTGGCATGGCTCACCGGGAGTTCACGGGCTTGGCGGCTGGCTGACCGGAGCGGGCGAGATCCTCGGGCTGATGGCCGGGTACGGTGTCGTGGTCCTGGTCGCGCTGATGGCGCGGCTGCCCCCGCTTGAGCGGGGCCTGGGCACCGACCAGCTGGCCCGCTGGCACGCGATGGGCGGCCGCTATGTCGTCTGCGTGGTGACCGCGCACGCCCTGCTGATCATCTGGGGTTACGCGGTCCAGGCGCACACCGGCGTGGTCAGCGAGACCGCGACGCTGCTGACCCAGTACCCGGACGTGCTGATGGCCACGGTGGCCCTGTTCCTGCTGATCGGCGTCGGCATCATCTCCATGCGCGCGGCCCGGCGCCGGGTCCGGTACGAGACCTGGTACTACCTGCACCTGTACACCTACCTGGCGATCGCCCTGGCGTTCAGCCACCAGTTCGCCGACGGCACCACGTTCACCGGCAACCTGGCCGCGCGGTTCTGGTGGTCGGCGATGTACCTGACGGTGGCCGTGCTGATCGCCTGGTACCGGTTCGCGGTGCCGCTGCTCTCGTTCGCCCGGCATGGTTTCCGCGTCACCGGGGTCAAGCAGGAGGGGCCGGGCGTCGTGTCGGTCTACATCGGCGGTGCCCGGCTGGACGAGCTGGGCGCCGAGCCCGGGCAGTTCTTCCGCTGGCGGTTCCTGACCAACTCGATGTGGTGGTCATCGCACCCGTACTCGCTGTCCGCCGCGCCCGGCCAGGACATCTTGCGGATCACGGCGAAGGACCTCGGTGACCACAGTGCGGCGCTGGCCCGGTTGCGCCCGGGGACCCGGGTCTTCGCCGAGGGGCCCTACGGCGCGTTCCGGGCCAGCAGGTCGGGCCGCGGCGTCGTGCTGCTGGCGGGCGGGGTCGGCATCACCCCGTTGCGAGCCCTGTTCGCGACGCTGCCCGGACCGGTCACGCTGATCTACCGCGCGAGCAGCGCGCGCGACGTCGTGTTCCGGGAGGAACTCGACGCGATCGCGGCCGCGCGCGGGGCGGCCGTCCACTACGTCATCGGGTCGCGGGCCGAGATGGGCGGGGATCCGCTGTCGCCGCGGGTCTTGCGTTCCCTCGCGCCGGGCCTGGAAGCTCAGGAGGTCTACGTGTGCGGGCCGCCCGGCATGACGTCCGCCGCGGTCAAGGCGCTGCGCGCGGCCGGGGTGCCCAGGCGGAGCATCCACCACGAATCGTTCGAGCTCTGAAGGGAGGATCCGCGACATGCGCCGAGTAATCCTGGCTGTCGCAGGCACCGTGGCCGGCCTGGTGGCCCTGCTGTCGTTCAAGTCGCACGTCCCGACCGTCTCCTCGGCGTCGGCGGCGACCACCGGCGGGGCCAGCGGGACCGGGAGCAGCGGGACGTCATCCTCGTCGTCCACCACCACCGTGCCTGGGGAGTTCCCGATGGGAAGCCTGGCGGCCAGCTGCCCACGGATGAGACGGCGGTGACCGGGCATGTGGGCAACACCGTGTACGGGCCGGTCCAGATCCAGCTGATCATGCGGAACAGCAAAATCGTCAAGGTGGCGGTCCTCAAGCAGCCGATGAACACCCTCCATGACATCCAGATCGGCGAGTTCGCCTTTCCCAAGCTGATCGGCGAGACGCTGACGGCGCAGACCGCGAAGATCGACTCCGTGTCCGGGGCCAGCTACACCAGCGCGGGCTATATCGCCTCGCTGCAGAGCGCGCTGGACCAGAGCGGCTGAACCTCGCGATGACCGGCGGCCAGGGGGCGGCGCGGCGCAGGCACGCCGAGCAGGTGATGGGCACCGTCGTCTCCTTCGACGTGCCCGCCTGCGCCGGAGACCCCGCCGGGCCGGGAACGCTCGGCCAGGCGGTGCGCTGGCTGCACTGGGTGGACGCCACCTTCTCGCCGTACCGGGACGACAGCGACGTCAGCCGCTTCGGCGCCGGCTCGGTGCCGCTGGACCGGTGCGTGCCCGAGCTGGCCGAGGTGCTCGGGGCTTGCGCCGAGGTCGGCGCGCTGAGCGGCGGGTACTTCACCAGCACGCCCGGCGGCCGGTTCGACCCGTCCGGGTACGTGAAGGGGTGGGCGATCGAGCGGGCCGCGGCGCTGTTCACCGCGGCCGGTTCGGCCGAGCACAGCGTCAACGGCGGTGGCGACGTCCAGTGCGTCGGCGAGCGCGGGCCCGGTCAGCTCTGGCGGATCGGCATCGCCCACCCGCTGCGGCCGGGAACGCTCGCGCTTGTGGTCACCGGACGCGATTTCGCCGTGGCCACCTCGGGCGTCGCCGAGCGCGGGCCGCACATCATCGACCCGCACACCGGACAGCCCGCGACCGACCTGGCCAGCGTGACCGTGATCGGGCCCGGGCTGGCCTTGACCGACGCCTTCGCGACGGCCGCCTTTGCGATGGGCTCAGGCGCCCGCGACTGGGTCGAGAGCCTGGACGGCTACGAGGCATTCGCCATCACCAGCCGCGGTTCGGACTGGCAGACCAGCGGCTTCCGGGCCTACCTAGCCTGACCGGCGGTTACATCAGGGTCGGCTGGCCCGCGTCGTAGACGAGAAGGCCGTCGTCCCGCCGTCGCAGGCCGGGGGAGAGCTGGTGCTCCTCGAACCGGCCGTCGTGCCGCAGATGGCGGACCGGCACGGCGCGGGCCGCCACGGCGAAATCGGCCAGCAGCCGCCGGTGGCAGTTCCGCCACAGGCTCTCCGAGCACATCACGGCCGTGACTTCGGTGGCCGCCTGGGCGAGCACCGCATCGACCGCGTCGAGGAAGCCGCCGGTCCGCATGTGCGCGGCGTAGCCCCGGAACGCCTCCTCCCGCCAGGCCCCGTCCGGCGAGCCGGGCGGGGCTTTCCTGAAGCCACCAAGCCGTTTTTCCCAGCGGTAGGAGATGCCGTCCTCGGGCAGCCAGCGCTCCAGCTCGGCGCGGGCCACGTGCGGATGGCGGCGGCTGCTCGGGGCGGTCCTGATGTCGACGAGAACGGCGATGCCCGCGCCGGTCAGCAGCTCGGTTATCCGCTCGGCGGTCGCGGTCCCGTGCCCGAACGTCAGCAGCATCTCACCCGCCCGCGCCGGGCGCGGGGGGCGGCGGGTGTGCTTCCTGCGGGTCATCGCCGCCGTTACCGTAACTGCGGACCAGGGCCGTCACTTCACGCGTGATGCCGATCGACGGGCCGCCGATCAGCTCCCAGGAACGGCTGATCCCGACCAGGAAACAGACAACGACCAGGATCGCGATCGTGTTCGACGTCGCCGTAGTTGCCCGGGTGGGCGAGCACCTCGAGCCCCTCGAACAGCTGGTATACGAATATGACGACCAGGCCGACCAGGAACAGCCCATCGCGCACGGTGCGCCACCGTACCTGGCGCAGGCGGATCAGCGACAGCAGCGACGCCACCACGAAGGTCAGCCCGACCACCGCCACGGCCACGGCTGTGCCCCCGATCTTCTCCCCGGGGATCAGCGCGAATAGCGACACCGTCAGCGTGTTGGTGAACGCCGTCAGCGCCGCCGACGCCCGGATGCGGTGCAACTGCCCGTTCGCGTGGTCGGGGGAGAGCTTGCCGGAGGCCACCGAGATCGCCACGAACAGCAGCCCGATCAGCGCGCCAGCCACGCTGGCGCTGGCCGTGAAGAACTCATGAATGCTCTCAGGAACCACCTGGTGATTCTTGCAGGCGGACACCGGAGGGCTGGCACCGGCCGGCTGGCACTGGCCGTCCCGTCCGGTCGCCCCGACCGAGGTGGCGGCGTTGGCGCCCACGATGGCGGCGATGCTCAGCCGGAACGCGGCGCAGCGTGAACGTGTCGGTCAGGTACGGCACCGCCGAGGACAAGATTCCCGCGGTCGCCGCGCACGCCAGCGCGGTCCACCTGGGCGGGTGGGTGACCAGGACGACGATGCCGATGATCCGGTCGCCTTAAGTTGGCTCGTGGGACACCAGGTGTCATCGGGCCCCATCCGCTTCCCGGATCACTTCCGTTCCGGCCGGATGGGAACTTTTCGTGGTGGATTCTGGCTTGGTGGAGACTTTTATGCGCCATAATACCCAAAATGTCCCATGAAGCCTGAATTTACCAAGATCTTTGTTCGATTAACCAGGCGGCGCCAAGCCCCGGGTCCCTGCGCTGCCCCGCCCGTCTCATCGCTCACGCCAGGCACAGCGACGGCGGCCTGCCCCGCCGATGCGGGGGCGGGCACGCCTGATCGTCATCGCCGCCACCAGCAGTCATCCCTATGAGGGCACCGTCCTTTTGCAGCTGGCTCGCCCCGCCGCTAGCAGCCAGAAGGTAAGTGGCAGTGGGCTCGGCGGTGGATCCGGTTTATGGGCGGCCAGGGGATCCGCTGCGGAGTCCGGTCTGCCCGTCTTGCTGGTGGCGCGGCGGCTGCTGGGTATGGTGATGCGGGATTTGCGCCGGGCAGGGTCCGGCTGTGCGTGGTTCAGCCCGGGACGGCCGGTTTGCGTGGAAGATCCGGCTGTTAGGGAAGATCCGGGCAATCCTGGGGTCCCAGGGTTTCCGTGAGAGCCGGATCTTCCGCGCGGGCGTGTGGCGGGTGGGTCAGGGGTTCAGGGATGGGCGTCACCGGCGGAAGTGACGGCCCGGAATGCCGGCCCGGGCGCGGGCCGGCGTACCGTCCGGAGCGGGATCCCTCGGGGGTGGCCGGCGCCAGTGGCGCGGCTGGCGCGCGGGAGACGAGCTGGCCGGCAGCTGACCGACCTCAGAGCCTGACTTGAGCGGGTGGCTGGGCAACACGAAAACCCTGCCGGGTATCACCAGCCGCGGGCTCCAGGCAGGGCGCGGACGCCGGCGGCAAGCACGACACCGCCAAGGCGCTCCTGGCCGAGCCGTGGGATAGCCGCAGCGGTTCCCTCAGCCCCCAGGTGCTGCAGGAGTTCTACGCCGTCGTCACCAGGAAATTCCAGTCGGCCATGCCGCTGGCGAAAGCGCGGGCCGTCGTGGCGGCCTACGGAGAATGGTGCGACGTTGCCACGCAGCCGCAGCTCATAGTCTCCGCGAGCAGACTTGAAGAGGAGCACACCCTGGCCTTCTGGACGCGCTGATCGTCCAGGCAGCTATCTGGGCCGGCGCGGAACGTCTGATGTCAGAAGATCTGCAGGACGGGCGCCGCTTCGGCATGCTCACGATAGAAAATCCTTTCGGCACGGCGTAAACCGAGGCTGGATGGCTACGACCGGCGGAGTGCGGCTAGTAGCTCGTGCTCGCGCCCGGCACTCAGGCCAGCCCCTCTGGCCCGGTCCAGGCCCTGCTCGCGTTCCCAGGCCAGCACGTCGGCCAGCAGCTCAGTCCGGGGACGGTGCCGCAGCCCGGCGGCCCGCGCGGCCGCGCCGCTGCGCGCGCTGAAGCCTTCCCAGCCGGGTTCGTCGAGCCACATCGCCATCGATTCCGGGCCCATGAACTGGGCCACCTTCTGCTCGGCCAGCCACGCCGGGTCCGCCAGGATGACCGGACCTGTGTGCCCGCCCGCCGCGCGGGACTGCTCGATCCAGGTACCGAACGACACCACCGGCCCCACCGCGTCATAGGTTCCCGTCAGACCGGCCTCGGCGCCGTCCAGCAGCCAGGCGGCCAGATCACGGATGTCCACGACCTGCGTCGCAGTATCCAGGGCGTCGGGCACCAGCATGGGTGCGAGCGGGTCACGGGCGGCGCGCGCGACCCAGTAGCCGGAACGCCCGGTGTGATCGCCAGGTCCGCCGATCAGCCCGGCCCGCGCGATCAGCAGCCGGCCGCCGGCCGCCGCCGCCGATGCTTGCTCACAGGCCACCTTGGCCTCGCCGTACTGCTCCCGCTCGGCCTCGTCGCGGTCGGTGGCGGCCAGCACCCCGGCGCTTTCGTCCGCTCCGATGGCCGCGTGGGAGGCATAGACGCTCCCCGACGATACGTAGGTCCAGTGCGCGGTCCGGCCGGCCAGCGCGGCCAGTGCGCTCCGCACGAAACCGGGCTGCCAGGACACCTCGATCACCGCGTCCCAGTCGCGGTCCCGTACCTGGTCGTATGCCCCAGGTTCACGTCGGTCGGCGGCGGCCAGGACGGCCCCGTCGGCGATGGTGCCGCTTTCCCCGCGGGCCAGGCAGGTCACCGCGTGCCCGCGTTCGATTCCCTGCCGGGATAGCTCGCGCCCCAGCCACGCCGTCCCGCCCAGAACCAGAATGTCCATGCCTGTAGTTCAGCATCTGCGCCCGGTCGCGGCGGCCCCGTTCACGATCGGCGAAGTCCGGGCATTCAGTACTGGTGACATTGAATCCCCCGGATCAGTACGCGGATGACACGAATCTCCGCGCTCGCCAGCGCATGTGGCAGTACCAGAGCCCGTTTTTCGACATCGTGGGATGGGTCCTGGGGCTGGCCCGGCTAGCGCCGGGACTGCGGGTGCTCGACGCTGGCTGCGGTAATGGTGAATACCTGAGCAGGCTGCGGGATTACCGGGTGCGGGCGCTCGGATGCGACCTGTCCATGGGGATGCTCCGGGCGGCATCTCACCCAGCGCTGGCCAACGCCGACGTGGCCGCCCTGCCGCTGCGAGATGGCGCGGTCGATGTCGTGCTGGCCATCCACATGCTCTATCACGTGCCGGACCGGGAGTCGGCCGTGCGCGAGCTGCGGCGCGTCCTGGCCGCAGGCGGTATCTGCATTGCCGTGACCAACGGCGGCCAGCACACCCGCTCACTGCGCACGCTGGTCGAGCGCGCCGTCCGGGACGAAACCCCGGAAACCCCGGCGTGGCGGATGCGCCCCGCCACGTGGGCGTTCTCGGCCGAGAACGCCCCTGCGCAGCTGGGTGCCGCCTTTGACTCCGTCACCTGTGTCCGCCCGGACGGCAACCCCCCCGTCGTCATCCGCGACGCCGCGGTCGCCGCGGGCTATGTGGCCAGCCTGGCCGACCACTACCAGAGCGAGATCGCCCGGCCCTGGGATGACGTCGTCGAGTCCGTACGCTGTCAGGTGCAGGCGGTCATCGACGAGCACGGAGCCTTCGTCACCTCCGGTGACCTCGCCGCCTTCATCTGCCGGTAACCCGTCAGGACCGGCTCGGGGCGGCGCCGGACACGGACCAAAGAGTCAGGAATGCTTGAGTGACCGCTCAGCCGGTCTGCAGGCCGGCGACTTAGTGTCTAAGTTAGTTTGATCTACTCCCATTGACGGGGCGAGCTGGCGCAGGAAGGTTGGGATCGTGTTTGACAAGGTGACCATCACGTACCGGGGAGCCACGTACGAGGTCGGACGCGGGCATGACTTCTACGGCATCTGGACCATAGGCGGTCCGCGTTCGCATCCGCTGCAGTGGTGGCCGGAAACGTCGGAAGGCTGGTCAGCCGCCTGGTCGAGGTTTACCGCCATCGAGGCACCCGGCACGATCGTCCCGGTCGGCCGCCGGACACCCCCGATAGCGCAAAGCGAGGCCCCGGCCGCCGCCGCTGCCGCCCCGCTCGCCGAAAGGTCGGCGCCGGCCAAGGCCCTGGCCCGGGCCAGGGCCAGGGCCCGGCGGGCCCAGGCACGGCCGTGCTCGAGGACAGGACCACCCCCTACGCCCAGGGCGCCCCCTACGCCCAGGGCGCCCCCTACGCCCAGGGTGCACCGTTCGCGCAGGAAACCCCGGTCACGCAGGGGAGTCCGTTCGGCGGGAGATCTCCGTTCGGGCCGGGGAGCCCGCGCGTCAACCCCCGGACCGGTACCATCGCCGCGGCCCTGCTGCTCGCCGCGGGTGTGATCATCGGCATCGCCGGGCTCTTCCCGGACTACCTCGCCGGGTCGAGCCTGGCCTCGCAGGCCGTCCAGTACGTTCCGCACGCGATCTACCTGGCCGTATGGACCGTCAGTGCCGTGCTCATCGTGCTCGGCGGCGGCCGGCTGCGGGTGGGCGCCCTGCTGGCGACCGGACTGAGCGTGGTCACCTTCGGCCTGTTCTTCGCCGACGCCGGCACCGCCATGCGTGGGCGGCACGGAGGCAGGCGGCTGGGGTCTGTGGCTCTCGCTCGTGGGCTGGCTGGCGTGCGCCGCGGGATCGGTGCTGGCCCTGCTGCTCCGGCCCGCTAACGGGCGGGCCACGGCTCGGTTCCTGGGCCGGCCGCGCGGTGCCGCCATTGGTCCCGTCGTGCTGCTCGTGCTGGCCGGGCTCGGGGCGGCCACCGCCTTCGCCCCGGCGTGGGACAGCTATACCCTGCGGACGGCGACCGGAGCTGAGCCGGACCCTGACGGAAGGCAACGCCTTCTCCAACCCCGGGCTGGTGATTACCGGGGACGTCATCGCCATGGTCGCGCTGGCGGCCGTGGTCATCGTGGCCGCGTTCTGGCGTCCGGTCAGGCACGGGGCGGTGCTGCTGGCCGGAGCCGCCATTGCGATGGTGGCCCAGGCCATCTCGGCCGGCATCCAGATCGGTGCGGGTGCCACGCCCGCTCAGTTCGGCCTCACGCCCGCCCAGGCCTCGCAGCTCGGCCTGACGATCGCCTCGGGCGTCACGCCGGCCTTCTGGATCTACTGCGCATTTCTCCTCGTGCTGGTGATCTCGCTCGCCTGGATGCTCTTCACGCCGCATGACGGGGCCGGACCGGTCCCCGTCGTCCCCGCCGGCCCCTCGCCGTGGTCCGCTGGCCCGCCCGTCACCGTGCCGGGCACCGTCGAGCAGAGCAGCAGCCCGTCCGCCGAAGCCGCCAGCCCTGCTGACGACACCGAGGATCCGGTCGTCTAGAGAGCCCTAACGCCGGTAGTAACGGACCTGCTCGTCGTGCGTGTCGCGGAGCCACTGCGCGCTGCCCTCCGTCAGCCGCGGGTCGGCGAACGGCGCCCCGGTGGCCAGCGCATCCAGGTAAGCGAAGTCGAGCGCGAGCCGCCTGCGGAACTCACCTGCGTCCCCGGGGTGCCCGTGTCCCGGTACGACCTGGCGCACACCCGGCACGGACGCCAGCCGGTCAAGACCGGTGCGGTAGTCGCCGAGCGGATCCGCCTCCACCGTGTCGAGCAGCGGTATCTCGACGTCAGAGCACATGTCGCCGGCGATGAGCACACCGGTTTCCGGAAGGAAAACGGCCCCGTGGCCGGGCGCGTGGCCATCGTGCACGATGACCCGCGCCACCGGGCCGTCCCAGGGGATGGCGGGAGCGTCCAGGGCCGTCAGCCGGCCGAGCAGCGACAGGTCGTGGCCGGGTGCCGACCTTTCCGCGCCGTCGACCATACCGTCCCGCTCGGTCTGGGTGATGGTCACGGCGGCGGGAGCTGCGTACCTTGGTGCGTCGCCAAGCTCCGCGCTCCACAGCACATGATCCCAGTGCGGATGGGTGGACCACGCGACCGCCGGCCGTAGCCCTTCTCCGGCGAGCGACGCGGCCAGCGCGGCGAGCTCGGCCACGGTTACGCCCGGGTCGATGAGCAAGCACCCGCCCGGCCCCGTCACCACCGTGCTTGTGGTCATCGCGAACGAACTGGTCGCGACCAGCACCCCGGGCGCGATCTCGGTCAAGCTTCCCATCGCACCGGTATACCACCGGACGGAGGCGCGGAAGAGGTCCGGCCGAGCCGCGACGGCCACCAGTTCCACCGCCCGATCAAGACCACCGCCGAGGGCACGAGCAGCGTCCGGACCAGGAAGGTGTCCATCAGCACGCCCAGCGCCAGGCCCACGCCGACGTCCACGATCGTCCTGACGTTCTGCGTGCCCGCACTGCCGGAACCCACCACCGCCAAGACCCCGAACGTCCCCGCCAGCACCAGTCCGGCCGAGGTGACCGTGGTCCCGGTGACCTGGAGCGCGCGGCTCACCGCCTCGGGCAGCGGCATCCGCTGGGCCTCCTCCCTGATCCGCGTCATGACCAGGACGTTGTAGTCCTCACCCAGGGCCAGCAGGAACGTGAACAGCAGGAACGGCAAGATGAACGTCATCCCGGGCTGTCCGGCCGCCCTGATGAAGACCAGCACGGTCAGCCCAAGAGCCGAGAAGTACGACAGCACCACCGAGACGATCAGGTACAGCGGCGCGATCAGGCTGCGCATCACCAGCGCGAGCAGCACGGCGATGACGGCGATGGCGATCGGGATGACCGTGCGCAGGTCGCGGTGGGACAGCTGCCCGACGTCGTAGGTGAACGCGGCCTGCCCGGTGACCCCGAAGGCCAGTGCCCCGGCGACCCGGGCCGCCCGTGCGGTGTCGGCGCGGACGGCGGGCACCGCTTGCGCCGCCGCGGTGCTGGTGGCGTTGCCGGCGGCCAGGACGGCCGCGAACGAGATCGTGGTGCCGTCCGCGCTCACGTAGGAGCCGCTGGCCCGGTAGGACTGGTAGGCGGCCAGGGCCGTCCGCGGAGTCTTCGGCCCCGCGGACGCCAGCCCGCGTGGCGGCCCGTACGCGGCGTGCAGCGCCACGTACTGCGCCGGGGTCAGCGCCGTGCCGTTGGCGTTGAACGGTCCGCTCACCGCGCTGAACTCCGGATCGGAGGCCAGCTGCCGCATCGCGCCGGCCACCGCGCCGGCCACCGCGCCGGCCGACCAGACCGGTTGCCGCAGCCGCAGCACCAGGACGGTCGGGTTGACCGCGGTCTGCGGAAAGTGGCGGGCCAGCAGCGCGTTGCCCGCCGCGGAGTCGCTGCCCGCGGGCGCGGTCACCGCCCCGCCGAACCCGGCGGCCACGTACCCGGCCGAGGCGACCGCGAGCGCGCCGAAGACGAGCAGGCCACCCGCCAGGGTGAGCACCGGACGGCGCACGATCCGGGCGCAGACCCGGCCCCACCACCCGGCCCGTCCCGCTCCCGGCTTGACCGAAGAGGGCCAGAAGGCCGCCGGGCCAACGATCGCCAGCAGGGCGGGCAGCAGGGTGAGCCCGGCCACGAGCATCAGCCCGATCGCGATCGACAGCGGCGCCGCCAGCCCGGAGTAGAGGCTGAAGGTGGCGGTGGCCAGCGACAGCAGCGCGGCGATGAGGATGCCCGCGGAGAACGTGATCGTCTCGCCGACGCGTCCGACCGACCGCACGATCGCCTCGTGGCACGCGAGCCCGGCCCGCATCTCCTCACGGACCCGGAACATCAGGAACAGCGCGTAGTCCGTCCCCGCCCCGAGCACCAGCACGATCAGCAGCAGCGAGGCGATCTGGGACACCGACAGCCCGTGCACGGCCGCCTCCGCGGTGAGACGCTCGGCCACCAGGACGACGACGACCGCGGGCAGGACGGCGATGAGCGGCGCCAGCACCGAGCGGAACACCCCGACCAGCAGCGCGATGACGAAGATGATCGAAAACCACTGGACCTGGCCGCCGGTCTTGGTCGAGGTCGCGTTGCTGTCCACCCGGGTGGCCACCGGGCCGGCCGTATGCGCCTGCAGCCCGGCCGGAAGCGCGGCCGCCCCGATCACGCCACGCAGCCCGGCGACCAGCTGAGCCTGCTGCGTGGTGGCCAGGCCTCCGGACTGGGCGAGCGCGGCCAGCACGGTGAGCTGCTCGGCCCGGCCGTCGGCGGCCTGGCCGGCGTCCCGCACACCGATCACCTTGGCCATCCGGGACAGCGCGTCCGACAGCCGCCCGATGGCGGCCTGGTCCGCCGCGGTCAGGGGCCGGCCGGAGTCCGCGGTCACCACCGTGACCGCGGTCAGTGAAGCACCCTGCAGCGGCGAGGCCAGCTGGGCCGCCTGCTGGCTGGGCGCGCTGGCCGGCAGGAACGAGGTGTTATCGCTCTGGGTCACGCTCGACAGCGACGGCAGCAGGGTCAGGGCCGCGAACACGCCGGCCAGCCAGACCGCCGTGATCACCCAGCGGAAGCGGACGGCCAGCCGCCCGGCCGCGGTGAAGAAGGTAGCCACGATGCCATCGTGGCCGGCCAGAGGCCGGTTTGCGGGCCCGCGGGCGCGTAAAGTTACCTCGTGGCAGACTCGCACGGACCCGCAGCCTTCCGGCCGGCGCCAGGCGAGATCCCCGAATCCCCTGGGGTCTACAAGTTCCGCGACCAGCGTGGCCGGGTCATCTACGTCGGCAAGGCGAAGTCGCTCAGGCAGCGGCTCAACTCCTACTTCGCCGACTTCGCCAGCCTGCATCCGCGCACCCAGATGATGCTGAGTACGGCGGCGGGCGTGGAGTGGACCGTGGTCGGTACCGAGGTCGAGGCGCTTCAGCTCGAGTACTCCTGGATCAAGGAGTTCGACCCCCGGTTCAACGTCAAGTACCGGGACGACAAGAGCTATCCGTATCTCGCCGTCACCATGGGCGAGGAGTACCCGCGGGTCCAGGTCATGCGCGGCGCCAAGCGCAAGGGCACCAGGTACTTCGGCCCGTATAGCCACGCCTGGGCGATCCGCGACACGGTGGACACGCTGCTGCGGGTGTTCCCCGTCCGGACCTGCTCGGCGGGGGTGTTCAAGCGATCGGCGCAGATCGGCCGCCCCTGCCTGCTCGGCTACATCGGCAAGTGCTCCGCGCCGTGCGTCAAGCGGATCAGCGAGGAGGAGCACCGGGCCCTGGCCGAGGATTTCTGCGACTTCATGGCCGGCCAGACCGCCCGGTTCGCCCGCCGTCTGGAGGCGGAGATGAAGCAGGCGGCCAGGGAAGAGGAGTTCGAGCGCGCGGCCCGGCTCCGGGACGACCTGCGCGGCGCTCGAGCGCGCGATAGAGAAGCAGGCGGTGGTGCTCGGCGACGGCACCGACTGCGACGTGATCGCCCTGGCCGAAGACCAGCTCGAGGCGGCCGTCCAGGTGTTCTACGTGCGCGGCGGGCGGGTCCGCGGCCAGCGCGGCTGGGTGCTGGACAAGGTCGAGGACGTGACCACCGCCGGCCTGGTCGAGGTTTTCCTCGGCCAGGTCTACGGCGACACCCCGGCCGATGCCGAGGCGGTCAACGCCGGCATACCCCGCGAGGTTCTGGTGCCCGAGCTGCCGCCGGACCGGGCCGCGATGACGCAGTGGCTGACCGAACGCCGCGGCGGCCCGGTCGACCTGCGGGTACCGCGGCGCGGGGACAAGAAGGCCCTGATGGAGACCGTGGCCAGGAACGCGCGGCCAGTCGCTGGCCCTGCACAAGACCCGCCGCGCCAGCGACCTGACCACGCGGAGCAAGGCGATGAGCGAGATCGCCGAAGCCCTCGGCCTGGACGACGCGCCGCTGCGGATCGAGTGCTACGACGTGTCGAACCTGCAGGGTACGCACGTGGTCGCCTCGATGGTGGTGTTCGAGGACGGCCTGGCGCGCAAGAGCGAGTACCGCCGGTTCGCGATCAAGGGCACCGAGCGGCACCGACGACATCTCCTCGATCTTCGAGGTGATCACCCGCCGGTTCCGCCGCTACCTGGCCGAACGCGAGAAGACCGGCGAGCTGGACACGCTCGGCGACCCGGCCGCCGAAGAAGATCACTGTGCCGACCCGGGGGGGCGACCCCCCGGAACCCCCCGAGATCAAGATCCATCCGCCGAACGGCCGGTGGTGGATGCCCCGAAGAAATTCGCTTACCCGCCCAACCTGGTCGTCGTGGACGGCGGCCCGCTCCAGGCCGACGCGGCGGCCCGGGCGCTCGCCGAGCTGGGCATCGACGACGTGGCCGTCTGCGGGCTGGCCAAACGCCTGGAGGAGGTGTGGCAGCCGGGGGAGGAGTACCCGGTCATCCTGCCCCGCAGTAGCGAAGGCCTGTACCTGCTGCAGCGGGTCCGGGATGAGGCGCACAGGTTCGCGATCAACTACCACCGGCAAAAGCGCGGCAAGGCGGCTACCACCAGTGCGCTGGACGAGGTGCCCGGTCTTGGGCCCGGCGCGGCGTAAGACGCTGCTCAAGCACTTCGGCTCGGTGCGTAAGCTCGGCGCTGCGAGCGTCGAGGAGATCGCGGAGGTGCCGGGGATCGGGCCCAAGCTGGCGGTCACGATCGTGGCGGCCTTGACGAGTACTGACTCCAACAGGCCAGGGGGAGACCATGGGGACGCCTGAGGACCAGACGGACATCGTCGTCATCACCGGGATGTCCGGGGCCGGGCGGTCCACCGCCGCCAAGTCCCTGGAGGACCTGGGCTGGTTCGTGGTGGACAACCTGCCGCCCGGCCTGCTGCCCACGATGGTCGACCTCGCCGGCCAGGTCCAACGGGGCGGTGTCGCGGATGGCCGCGGTGGTCGACGTCCGCAGCCGCGCCTTCAGCACCGACCTGAAGTCGGCGATCAGCGACCTGGGCGCGCGAGGGGCCACGGCGCGGGTGGTGTTCCTGGAGGCCGCCGAGGACATGCTGGTCCGCCGGTTCGACAGCGAGCGGCGTCCCCATCCGCATGCAGGGCACCGGCCGGGTCACCGACGGCATCGCGGCCGAACGCGAGCTGCTGCGCGAGGTACGCGGCGACGCGGATCTGCTCATCGACACCTCCCGGCTCAACGTGCACGAGCTGCGGGCCCGGATGCGGAATTTCTTCAGCGGCGGCACGGATGCGGGCCTGCGCCTGTCCATCGTCTCGTTCGGCTTCAAGTACGGCCTGCCGGTCGACGCCGACCTGGTCACGGACTGCCGCTTCCTGCCGAATCCGCACTGGATCGCGGAACTTGCCCCGATGACGGGCCAGGATGCGCCGGTGCGGGAGTACGTTCTTGCCCAGCCTGGTGCCGGAGAGTTTTTGCGTCATTACACTGAGTTGCTTCGTGTGGTGCTGCCCGGCTACGAACGCGAGGGCAAGCGGTACGTGACCCTCGCGGTGGGCTGCACCGGCGGCAAGCACCGCAGCGTGGCCATCGCCGACCAGCTGGCGGCGCGCATCGCGGCCGTCGGCGGGATGGACGTGCAGGTCGTGCACAGGGACCTTGGTCGGGAGTGAGCGGCTGGTGACAGGGCTGAAGGCGGTAGCGCTGGGCGGCGGGCACGGGCTGGCCGCTTCGCTGCGGGCACTGCGGCGGGTGACGGGCGATCTCACCGCGATCGTGACCGTCGCGGACGACGGCGGGTCCAGCGGCCGGCTGCGCCGGGAATTCGGCGTGCTGCCCCCCGGTGACCTGCGGATGGCGCTGGCCGCCCTGTGCGGGGACGACGAGTGGGGTACCACCTGGAGCAAGGTGGTGCAGCACCGGTTCGGCGGGGACTGCGAGCTGGGCGGTCACACCGTCGGCAACCTGCTCATCGTCGCGCTGTGGGACCTGCTCGGCGACCCGGTCGCGGGCCTGGACTGGGTGGGCCGGCTGCTCGGCACCGGCGGCCGGGTGCTGCCGATGGCGGCGGTGCCGCTGGACATCGTCGCGGAGGTTCTCGGGGCCGACCCGGACAGGCCGGACGAGGTCAGCACGATCAGGGGTCAGGAGGAATGCGCCACGACGCCGGGCCAGGTGCAGTCCATCACGCTGCTGCCTGCCGACCCGCCCGCCGTGCCCGAGGCGGTCCGCGCCGTGCTCGACGCGGACTGGGTCGTGTTCGGGCCCGGGTCGTGGTTCACCAGCGTGCTGCCGCACCTGCTGGTGCCCGAACTCGCGGCCGCGCTGCACGTCACCACGGCCCGGCGGCTGCTCGTGCTCAACCTGGCGCCGCAGCCGGGGGAGACCGGCGGTTTTTCTCCGCATAAGCACCTGGAGGTGCTGGCCGGACACGCGCCGGACGCTGACCGTGGATGTCGTCCTGGCGGACACCAGGGCCCGGTGCGGGTAACCTGGCCGACCTGGAGAAAGCGGCCGCCGTCCTCGGCGCCCGCCTGGTACTGGCCAGACGTGGCTGCCGCCGACGGCACCCCGCGCCACGACCCGAGACTCCTGGCCGGATGTACGGGCAGGTCTTCACGGGATTCCGGGACAGTGGTTAGGCCGAATTTGGGGGAGTGAGGCGTATGGCGATGACCGGCGTGGTTAAGGACGAGCTCAGCCGGGTTCAGGTGGTCAAGCCGTGCTGCCGGAAGGCCGAGGTTTCCACGCTGCTCAGATTCGCCGGCGGCCTGCACCTGATCGAGGGCCGGGTCGTGATCGAGGCGGAACTGGACACCGGCGCGGTGGCCAGGCGGCTACGGGCCAGCATCACCGAGGTGTTCGGGCACCCGGCCGAGTTCCTCGTGGTCGCGCCGAGCGGGCTGCGTAAGGGCAACCGCTACCTGGTCCGGGTCAGCAAGGGACAGTCCGGCGAGATCCTGGCCCGCCAGGCCGGGCTGATCGACAGCTTCGGTCGCCCGGTACGCGGGCTGCCCAGGCAGGTCGTGTCGGGTTCGGCGTGCGACTGCGAGGCGGCCTGGCGCGGCGCTTTCCTGGCCCACGGCTCGCTCACCGAGCCGGGCCGCTCGATGGCCCTGGAGATCACCTGCCCCGGGCTCGGAGGCGGCGCTCGCCCTGGTCGGCGCCGCGCGGCGGCTGAAGGTGCACGCCAAGGCGCGCGACGTGCGCGGCGTGGACCGGGTCGTGATCAGGGACGGCGAGGCGATCAGCGCCATGTTGACCCGGCTCGGCGCGCACGAAGCCGTGCTGGCCTGGGAGGAACGGCGGATGCGCCGCGAGGTCCGGGCCACCGCCAACCGCCTGGCGAACTTCGATGACGCCAACCTGCGCCGCAGCGCCCGCGCCGCGGTAGCCGCGGGCGCCCGGGTCGAGCGCGCCCTGGAGATCCTCGGCCAGGATGCCCCCGAGCACCTGACCATGGCCGGCAAGCTGCGGATGGCTCACCGCCAGGCCAGCCTGGAGGAGCTAGGCCAGCTCTCCGACCCGCCCGCTCACCAAGGACGCCATCGCCGGCCGCATCCGCCGCCTCCTGGCCATGGCCGACCGCCGCGCCGCCGACCAAGGCATGCCCAGCACCGAAGCCTTCCTAACCGTCGACATGCTCTAACCCGCCACTCCTGAGCCGGTTAGCCGTTATCGCTTCCGCGGAGTAGGAACTGGTGCATCGGAAGATGCCCTCGCCGTAGCGTCGGCAGGGTGCTTTCCCCATGTCGGGACCATTCCCGCGGCGGGAAGCCCGCACCTCGCCGCGCCGTGCTCATCGATGTACGCCGGGCAGTCAGAAAGATCACACTGGTATCCATCGGTAACTCCTATGACTCACGCTCTGCGGTCGACCCTGACTGGCTGGAACACTGACGCTAGGACCCGCAGCGCTCGCGCAGCGTTCGGCGGACGCGCGTTCGCGTCAGGCAGTCGGGAGAACGCCGCCACGTGATAGGGGCACCGGAGTCGCACAATCGGTTCAGCGGTCCCGGGATGTGGAGGCGATGGCGGCGGCGAGCAGGGCCAGGAAGGAGACAGTGGTCAGGGCGGCGGGCAGGCCGAATTCGCTGGCCAGGAAGCCGATCGCGGGCGGCCCGAGGAGGAAACCGCCGTAGCCCAGGGTCGAGGTGAGGGCGACGCCGGCGGACCCGGCGAGCAGGCCCGCGCGCGCGATCGTGGCCGGGAACAGGTTAGCCAGACCGAGACCGGTGACGGCGAATCCGGCCAGAGCCAGCCACACGTCGGGGGCGAACGAGGCGAGCAGCATGCCCGCGCCCGCGGCCAGGCCGCCGAGCGCCAGTACGCGTGTGCGGCCGAGCCGCTCGAGCAGAGCCGTGCCGGACAGGCGGCCGGTCGCCTCGGCCAGCGCGAAGGCAGCGTAGCCCGCGGCGGCCAGACCGGCGCTGGCGCCCAGATCCTGTCTGAGGTGCAGCGCGCCCCAGTCGCCGACGGCGCCCTCGCCGTACGCGGCGCACAGGGCGATCAGCCCGAAGAGCCCGACCACCCGGCCGGTTCGCCACGCGTTGCGCCACGTCGAGGCCGGTCCGGCCTCCGGAGCCGGGCGATCTCCCGAGGCAGGGTGGGTCGCGGAGGCGGGGGTGGTGGCGGCGGACAGGGGGATGGAATGGCGGAGCAGGGTACGGCCGGTGACGGCCGAGACCAGCAGGCAGACGAGCGCGATCAGCGACAGGTGGCGGAGCGGTGACAGGTGCGGCGCCAGCAGGCCCCCGAGCCCGGCGCCGGCCAGGCCACCGAAGCTCCATGCCGCGTGAAAGCCCGGCATCACCGGCCGGCGCAGGGCAGCCACCATGTCGACCGCGACGGTATTCATGGCCACGTTGAGAGAACCGTAGGCGGTCCCGAACACGGCCAGCAGAAGCCCCAGGACGACCGCGGAGTGAGCCAGCGGAGGTAGCAGCACGGTTACCGAGAGCAGGACGCAGGACGCCACGGTGATCTGCCTGCTGCCGAACCGCCGGCATAGCGTGCCCGCCAGCAGCATAGTGGCCACGGCTCCGGCCGACAGGCCGAGCAGCGCGAGCCCGAGAGCCGCCGCCGACGCGTTGACCTGCTCCTTGACCGCAGGCACCCGGACCGCCCAGCTGGCGTAGCTGAACCCCTGAACGGCGAACACCGCACACAGCGCCACGCGCAGCGGGCCGAGGTCGCCGGATCTGCGCCGCGTCCGGGAGCCGGCGCGCTGAACTTTGTTTACCGGCGACACAGAGAAGATTATGCAGCACCCCGAACCTGACCCACATCGAAGGACCATCGGTGTGGCTCGAGAGCGGGAGCGCCCCCGTACGGGTGTGGCGGGCGAGGCGGGTGGTGTTCGCGGGGGTGCTGGTCCCTTCGTTACCCGATTCCCGGGCTTAGCCGTCGGCTACGCGCCCGGACCCGGCAGGCGCTGCTTCGCCTCGGTAAGGTGCGCACGCTCGGCCGCGTTGCCGGTCTGGGCGATCGCGGCCTGGTAGGCCGCGTCGGCGTCCGCGGCGCGGCCCAGGCGGCGGAGCAAGTCGGCGCGGATCGCGTGGAACAGGTAATACCTGGCCAGCCCGAGATCATCGACGACGGCGAGCGCCGCGGCCGGACCCGCGCACCTCGGCCAGCGCGACCGCGCGGTTCAGCGCGACCACCGGGCTCGGCGCGACCGCGAGCAGCTGGTCGTACAGCCGCAGGATCTGCTCCCAGTCGGTGGCGGCCGCGCTGGCCGCGTCAGCTGTGCACGGCGTTGATCGCCGCCTGGATCTGGTACGGGCCCGGGCTGGTCACGGCGCAGGCAGCGGCGGACCATGGACTGGCCCTCGGCGATGAGCGTGTGGTCCCAGCGGGTCCGGTCCTGGTCGGCGAGCCGGACGCAGGGCGCCGTCCGGCGCGGTCCGGGCGGCCCGCCGTGACTCGGTGAGCAGCATCAGCGCGAGCAGGCCCGTCACCTCTGGCTCGTCCGGCATGAGCTGAGCCAGTAGCCGGCCGAGCCTGATCGCCTCGGCGCACAGGTCGGCCCGGGCCAGGGTCTCGCCCGAACTCGCCGTGTAGCCCTCGTTGAAGATCAGGTAGACGACCGCGAGCACCGCCGTCAGGCGGCCGGGCAGATCGGCCTCGGCCGGGATGCGGTACGGGATACCCGCGTCCCGGATCTTGGCCTTGGCCCGGACCAGCCGCTGGGCCATGGTCGGCTCGGGCACCAGGAACGCGCGGGCGATCTCGGTGGTGGTGAGCCCGCCGAGCAGGCGAAGGGTGAGCGCCACTTGAGTGCTCGGGGCCAGGGCCGGGTGGCAGCAGGTGAAGATAAGCCGGAGCCGGTCATCGGGCACGGCGCCCCTCCCGTCTTCCGCCGCTGGTCGTCCTGGGCATGCAGCAGCGCGGCCTGGGCGTGCTTGTCCGCGCGAGCAGCCTCGCGGCGCATCCGGTCGACGGCCCGGTGGCGCGCGGTCGTGATGATCCATCCGGCCGGACTCGGCGGCAGCCCGGCCTGCGGCCAGCGCCTGACCGCTTCGGCGAACGCGTCCTGGACCGCGTCTTCGGCGGTGTCGATGTCGCCGAAGACGCGGGTCAGGACGGCCACGGCCCGGCCGTATTCGGCCCGGAAGACGCGCTCGATGTCGGCGAGCGCGGGCGGGGCCAACCTCAGGCCCCGGCCAGGTCCGCCATCGGCCGGACCTCGACCGGCAGCCGGCACGCCACGGTGGCCTTGCGCGCCCAGCCCATGGCCTCGTCCAGGTCGGCCGCGCGGATGATCCAGAATCCGCCGATGTGCTCCTTGCCCTCGGCGAACGGCCCGTCGGTGACGAGCACGTCGCCGTCCGCGGCCCGGACCACGGTGGCCGTCTCCGGCGGGTGCAGCCCGGCGTTGAACACCCAGGCGCCCGCGGCCCGCAGTTCCCCGTCGACGGCGCGCGACGTCCCGCATGATCGGCTCGAGGATCTCCGGCGGTGGCGGATCTCCGTCCGGCTGGTAGATGCTGAGCAGGTACTGCTTCATCTCGGTCATCCCTTTCCGTTGTGCGCTACGCCGGGCCGGGGGGCCGGGCGGGGCTGCTGTCACCCTCTACACGAATCTGCGGCGCCGAATCGACACCGGCCGGGAACACCGGTGCCGTGCTGCGGCGGAGCCGCGACACGCACCACCCTCCGTTCGGGAAATATGTCCGTCTTTTTGGTAAGGTCTAGACCATAGGAGCCTGCGCCTGACGGCCCGGCAGCCGGGGCCTACGGGTTCCCTGCACGCGCGGGTCTGGCGCCGAATCCTGGCTATCCTTTCAGGCGGCGTCCGATAGTCTCGGAGCGCTGGCGATCACGGGGATCGACTGAGGAGATTCAGTACTGTGACAATTCGCGTGGGAATCAACGGGTTCGGTCGCATCGGCCGTAACTTCTGGCGGGCGGCCAACGCCTCGGACGGCGACCGTGGCATCGAGATCGTGGCCGCTAACGACCTCGGTGACATCGCCACGATGGCGCACCTGCTCAAGTACGACACCGTGCTCGGCACCCTGCCGCACGACGTGTCGGTATCCGGCGACACGATCCAGGTCGGCGCTCAGTCGATCAAGATCCTGGCCGAGCGCGATCCGGCCCAGCTGCCGTGGCGCGACCTCGGCGTGGACATCGTGATCGAGTCCACCGGCCGGTTCACCACCGGTCCGACGGCGGGCGCGCACCTGGACCGCGGGCGCGAAGAAGGTCATCGTCTCCGCCCCGGCCAAGGAAGAAGACATCACGATCGTGATGGGGGTCAACGACGACGCGTACGACCCCGAGACGCACCACGTGCTGTCCAACGCGTCCTGCACCACCAACTGCGTCGCGCCGATGGCCAAGGTGCTGCTCGAGAACTTCGGGATCGTCAAGGGCCTGATGACCACGATCCACGCTTACACCAACGACCAGGTCATCCTGGACTTCCCGCACAAGGACCTGCGCCGGGCGCGGGCCGCGGCGCAGAACATCATCCCGACCACGAGCGGGGCGGCGAAGGCGACCGCGCTGGTGCTGCCCGAGCTGAAGGGCAAGTTCGACGGGATGGCCATGCGGGTGCCGGTGCCCGACGGCTCGGTCACCGACCTGGTGGTGGAGCTGAACCGCGAGGTGACCACGGACGAGGTCAACGCCGCGTTCAAGGCCGCCGCCGAGGGACCGCTCAAGGGCTTCCTGTATTACACCGAGGACCAGATCGTGTCCTCCGACATCGTCGGCTCGCCCGCGTCCTGCACGTTCGACTCGTCGCTGACCATGGCGTTCGGCAGCACGGTCAAGGTCATCGGCTGGTACGACAACGAGTGGGGCTACGCCAACCGGCTCGTCGACCTGGCCGCGCTCGTCGCTTCGCGGCTGCGGTAATGCGGTCCATCGACGACCTGGAGGTCCTCGGCCGGCGCGTGCTGCTCCGGTCGGACCTGAACGTCCCGCTCGACCTACCGGCAGCGGGGAGATCACCGATGACGGCCGGATCCGGGCCAGCCTGCCGGTAATCAGCAAGCTGTCCGACCGCGGTGCGCGGGTCATCATCATCGCGCACCTCGGCCGCCCCAAGGGCGCCACGTTCGACGAGCGGGCGGCCGGCGGCCCCTCGCTGCGGCCGGTGGCGGCGCGGCTGGGCGAACTGCTCGGGCGGCCCGTGTCGTTCGCGACCGACGTGGCCGGGCCCGTCGGCCGAGGAGACCGTGTTCAGCCTCGGGGACGAGGATGTCGCGGTGCTGGAAAACGTGCGCTTCGAGCCCGCCGAGACCAGCAAGGACGACGCGGAGCGGGCGGCGTTCGCGCAGCGGCTCGCCCGTTTCGGCGAACTGTACGTGGGCGACGGGTTCGGCGCTGTGCACCGCAAGCACGCGTCGGTCTACGACCTGCCCGGGCTGCTGCCGAGTGCCGCCGGTGACCTGGTGCGGGACGAGGTCGCGGTGCTGCGCCAGCTGACCTCGGACCCGGCCCGGCCGTTCGTCGTGGTGCTGGGCGGGCAAGAAGCCGTCGGACAAGCTCGCGGTGATCGGCAACCTGCTCGGCCTGGCCGACCGCATCCTGATCGGCGGCGGCATGGGCTACACGTTCCTGGCCGCGCAGGGCTACGAGGTCGGGAACTCGGTGCTCGAGGCCGACCAGATTCCCGCCGTCAAGGCCGTCATGGCCGAGGCGCAGCAGCGCGGGGTGGAACTCGTCCTCCCGGTGGACCTGGTGGCGGCGACGCATTTCGCGCCCGACGCCGAGCACTCGGTGGTGCCGGTGACAGACTTCCCCGCCGACCGGGAAGGGGTGGACGCCGGGCCGAAGACCCGGGCGCTGTTCGCGGACAAGCTCGCCGACGCCCGGACGGTCTTCTGGAACGGCCCGGTCGGGGTCTTCGAGTTCCCGGCGTTCGCCGGGGGCACCCGCGCGGTCGCCGAGGCGGTGGCCGCGGTCGACGGCCTGACCGTGGTGGGCGGCGGCGACTCCGCCGCGGCGGTCAGGGCGCTCGGCATCCCGGAGAAGTCGTTCGGGCATATCTCGACCGGCGGCGGCGCGAGCCTGGAGTACCTCGAGGGCAAGACGCTGCCCGGGCTGGCCGCGCTGGAGGATGGCTCGTGACGGGCGCGGCGCGGGCCGGCGGTTCCCGCTGATGGCGGGCAACTGGAAGATGCACGAGAACCACTTCGAGGCGATCGCGCTGGTCCAGAAGCTCGCGTTCACGCTGACCGACAAGGACTTCGACGCGGTCGACGTGGCCGTGATCCCGCCGTTCACCGCGCTGCGCAGCGTGCAGACGCTGATCGACGGGGACAAGCTGCGGATCCGCTACGGCGCCCAGGACCTGTCCCCGCACGACTAGGGCGCCTACACCGGCGACATTTCCGGGCCGATGCTCGCCAAGCTGGGCTGCGACTACGTGCTGGCCGGGCATTCGGAGCGGCGTCAGTACCACGCGGAGTCCGACGAGGTGGTCAACGCCAAGGTGCAGGCGGCGCTGCGCTCGGAGCTGACGCCGATCGTGTGCGTGGGGGAGTCGCTGGAGGTCCGCCAGGCCGGGCAGCACGTCGAGTTCATCTTGAGCCAGCTCGACCGGTCGCTCGAGGGACATCCCCGGCGCTGCGGTGGCCGAGTTGGTCGTCGCTTACGAGCCGGTGTGGGCCATCGGGACCGGTGAGGTGGCCACGCCGAAGGACGCGCAGGAAGCGGCTTCGGCTATCCGGTCGCGACTTTCCGAGTGTTCATGACGCCGAAACGGCAGCTCGTGTGCGTATCCTGTATGGCGGGTCCGTTAAGCCCGATAACATCGCGCCGATTATGGCCGAGCCGGACGTGGACGGCGCCTTGTCGGCGGGGCCAGCCTCGATGCCGGGCAGTTCGCTCAGATCTGCCGGTATCGTGAATTGGCAGCGTAGGCTGGAGTCAACGGCGCGCATCTCGGCGGCGCCGGTGTCGACAGGGCCGATGTCAGCAGTGCATATATCAGCAGCGCCGGTACCAACAGCGCGAATGTCATCAGCGGGAGATGGATAACAGCGATGATCGTCGGGGTTTCCGTTATCCTGATCATCACCAGTTTGGTGATGATCCTGCTCGTCCTACTGCACAAGGGCAAGGGCGGCGGACTATCTGACTTGTTCGGCGGCGGGGTGTCCTCCACCCTTGGTTCGTCGTCCGTCGTCGAGCGGAACCTGGACCGGATAACGATCTTCTTCGGGGTCCTGTGGTTCGTCTGCGTTATTGCCCTCAGCTGGCTGATAAACCACTAACCTGTACATCTATCCCGCACTGACGTTCTGGCTTCATAGCACTATGGCCTTCAAGGGGTGATCTGTGAGTAGTGGCAACGCCATCCGCGGCAGCAGGGTTGGCGCGGGGCCGATGGGCGAGGCCGAGCGCGGCGAGGCCGCGCCCCGCGTCTGGATGTCGTTCTGGTGTGCGAACAAGCACGAGACTCGCCCGAGCTTTGCGACGGACGCCGCGATCCCGGACACCTGGGAGTGCCCCCGGTGCGGCAACCCCGCGGGCCAGAATGAGCAGGCGCCGCCGAACCCGCCCCGGGTCGAGCCGTACAAGACCCATCTCGCTTACGTGAAAGAGCGCCGCAGCGACTCCGACGGAGAAGCCATCCTGGCCGAGGCGCTCGCCCGCCTGCGCGGGGCCTGAAACCTGATCTTGACGATCGCGGGCCGCTACCTCCTGAGTGACGAGGAAGCGGCCCGCGGCACTTTCCTCCTCGCGGGGCGGAGGCTGAGATCTCGGCGGGCCACGACCTGTCGGGTGGCGGGGACGTCATGGACCGGGTCCTGGGCTGCGCGCGGGACGCGCTGCGCGCCTACGGCGGCGCACCCGGACGCGGCTGTCGAACTGCTCAACGTCTCGGAGAACGCCACCTTCCTGGTGTCCGATCCCGAGGCCGGGCCATCCGTGCTGCGCGTGCACCGGCTCGGCTACCACAGCGTGCAGGAGATCGCGTCCGAGCTGGCCTGGATGGACGCGCTGCGCGCCGAGGCCGGAGTGCGCACGCCGCGGGTGCTGCCCGCCGCCGACGGGCGGCGGATCGTCACGGTGAGCCGAACGCGGCGGCAACCCGGGCCCGCGCTACGTCCCGGCACTGCGTGCGCTTTGAGTTCCTGCCCGGCCGTGCGCCCGAAGGGGAGTCCGGCGGCGCGCCGAGCGGCGGGCACTTCGCCGAGCTCGGCGAGATCACCGCGCGGATGCACCGGCACGCCAGGCGATGGCCCCGGCCGGACTGGTTCACCCGGTTCCACTGGGATTACCCAGCGGCGTTCGGCCCGCAGGCCCGGTGGGGGCGCTGGCAGGACGGCATCGGCGTCGGGCCGTCCGAACGCCAGGTGCTCACCCGGCTGGACGAGGTCCTCCGGTCCCGCCTGGCCGCGTTCGGCACCGGGCCGGAGCGTTACGGGCTGGTGCACGCGGACACCAGGCTGGCCAACCTGCTGGTGCACGAGGAAGCGGTGAGCGTCATCGACTTCGACGACTCGGGGTTCAGCTGGTACCTGTACGACCTGGGCACCTCGGTCAGCTTCTTCGAGCACGCGCCGGAGGTGCCCGCTCTGGTGGACAGCTGGCTCGACGGGTACCGCCGGGCCGGGGAGCTGCCCGCGGCCGACCAAGCGGAAATCTGGACGTTCATCATGTTCCGGCGGCTGCTCCTGGTCGCCTGGATCGGCTCGCACCGCGGCGTCGACATCGCCGCCGAGCTCGGCGCCGGTTACACCCGCGGCAGCTGTGACCTGGCCGAGTCGTACCTGAGCACCCACACCAGGCTGTGAGTTCCCTGGGCGTCGGGCCCAGGGATTGACCACGACCGGCTTGAGGCCCGCACACGCGGAGCACAGCACCTTCTCACCCCAGGTTCCTTACTGTGGGCCATGCGACGGCAAACCGTGAAACGCGGGACAGTTCCGGCGGCGGCAGTAGCAGCTTTGCTGGTCACCGTGTCCCTGGCAGCATGCACCTCGTCCTCTACCACCAGCTCAGCCGAACGGGTGAGCGGCGGTCCGAGCGGCACATATCTGGTCGCCTCGGGCATCCACAAGATCAAGCACGTGATCATCGTGATGCAGGAGAACCGGTCATTCGACTCCTACTTCGGCACCTATCCCGGCGCGGATGGGATCAGCATGAGCAACGGGGTGCCGACGGTGTGCGTCCCGAACCCCGCGGGCGGCTGCACCCGGCCTTATCACGACACGGCGGACATCAACGGAGGCGGCCCGCACGGCGAGGCCAACGCCGTCGCCGATGTCGACGGCGGCAAGATGGACGGGTTCATCGCCCAGCGGGACAAGGCCAAGTCGACCTGCACCAACCCCGACGACCCCGCTTGCAGCATCGGCAGCACCCCCGACGTGATGGGGTACCACACCAGCGCGGAGATCCCCAACTACCGGACCTACGCGAAAGACTTCGTGCTCCAGGACCACATGTTCGAGCCGGTCAAGTCGTGGTCCCTGCCTGACCACCTGTACATGGTCTCGGCGTGGTCGGCCAAGTGCAAGGACAAGTCGCCGATGAGCTGCGTCAACAATATCGTCGGCCCGTACGGATCCAACCAGTTCAACAAGGCCGTCAACCAGGAGGTGACCGACGGGAGCACCTCGATCGACCTGGCCTGGACCGATATCACCTGGCTGCTGTATGCCAAGCACGTGAGCTGGGCCTATTACGTGCAGACCGGCGTCCAGCCCGACTGCGACAACGACTCCGCCGAGACCTGCGCACCGGTCGCGCAGAGTGCCAAGACGCCGGGGATCTGGAATCCCCTCCCGCTGTTCGGCGACGTGCAGGCCGACCATCAGCTTGCCAATATCCAGGACCTGAACAATTACTACACCGCGGCGAAGGCAGGTACGCTCCCGTCGGTCAGCTGGATCACCCCGTCCGGACCGGACAGCGACCACCCGCCGGCCAGCGTCCACCAGGGGCAGGCCTACGTCACCTCGATCATCAACGCCGCGATGAAGAGCCCCGACTGGGACTCCACCGCGATCTTCCTGGCCTGGGACGACTGGGGCGGCTTCTACGACCACGTGGTGCCGCCAAGCGTCGATCAGAACGGCTACGGCCTGCGTGTTCCCGGTCTGGTGATCTCCCCGTACGCCAGGCAGGGTTATATCGATCACCAGACGCTCAGCAGCGACGCCTACCTGAAGTTCATCGAGGACGACTTCCTCGGCGGGGACCGGCTCAACCCCGCCACCGACGGCCGCCCCGATCCCCGGCCCGACGTCCGAGAGAACGAATCCGTCCTGGGCAACGTCGACCAGGACTTCAACTTCAACCAGGCTCCGCGCACGCCGGTGCTGCTGGCCACGAATCCGCCCACCGACTCGCCCAGCGTCCCGGCCTACTTCACCGGTCAGCCGGCTTGCGTCGGCTGCACCACCCCGCCGCCCGCCCTGGCTCCCAAGAGCAAGAAGGCGAAGAAAAAGTAACGCGCCAATCCAGGCCCTCGGCTGTCAGCGACCCTCGTCGCTGACGGCCGGGGGCCACTGCTTGGCCACCATGGTCAGCACCTCGTAGGTGGCCACGGATTTCCCGTCCTGGTTGGCCACGTCGGCATCCCAGCGCACCTCCCCGTGCCCCGCGTCCTCCCGCGGGGTGATCTGCCGGCAGGTAAGGGTCACCGTGAGCTCGTCTCCCGGGTAAACGGGAGTCAGGAAGCGCAGGTTCTCCAGCCCGTAGTTGGCCAGCACGGGACCTGGGTCGGGCTGGACGAACAGGCCGGCCGCGAAGGACAAGATGAGATAGCCGTGCGCGACCCGCCCGTCGAAGAACGGATTGGCCCGCGCGGCCTCTTCGTCCATGTGAGCGTAGAAGGTGTCGCCGGTGAACTCGGCGAAGTGCTCGATGTCGGCCAGTGTCACCGGGCGCGGACCCGCGACCACGGTGTCGCCGATCCGCAGCTCGGCCAGAGACTTGCGGAACGGGTGGCCGCCGCCGGTGTTCCGTGCCGCGCCCGGGACCCAGCGCCCGGTTACGGCCGACAGCACCCGGGGGCTGGCCTGCACGGCCGTGCGCTGCATATGGTGCATGACGCCGCGGACACCGCCCAGCTCCTCGCCGCCGCCCGCCCGGCCGGGACCGCCGTGGACGAGCATCGGCAGCGGCGACCCGTGACCAGTCGACTCGGCCGCATCCTCGTGGTCCAGGACGAGCAGGCGGCCGTGCCAGGGCGCCAGGCCCAGGACCACGTCGCGGGCGAAGGCCGTGTCGGCCGTGACGATCGAACCGGCCAGGCTGCCACGGCCGCGGGCCGCCAGCTCGACGACCTGTTCCGTGTCCCGGTAGCCGATCAGCGTGCTGACCGGGCCGAACGCTTCCACCTCGTGCGGCTCGGCGCGGTTACTGTCGTCGGTGCGCAGGAGCAGCGGGGCGATGAAGGCGCCGCGCTCGGCGCTCGCCCCGACCACCTCCACCCGGTCGGGATCGCCGGACACGATGCTGGCCGCGGCCAGCAGGGCCTTGACCGAACGGCGAACCTCTTCGCGCTGCTCCAGGCTGGCCAGCGCGCCCATCCGCACGCCGTCAGCGGCCGGGCTGCCGACCACCACCTTGGCCAGCCGGTCCCGCACCGCCTGCGCCACCGCGTCGATCATCGTCACCGGGACGAGGGCGCGTCGGATCGCGGTACATTTCTGGCCCGCCTTGACCGTCATCTCGTTGACCAGCTGCTTGACGTACAGATCGAATTCCGGGCGGCCCTGGGTCGCGTCCGGGCCGAGCACGGAGCAGTTCAGCGAGTCGGCTTCGGCGTTGAACCGGACCGACCGAGCCACGACGACCGGATGGGCCCGGAGCTGCCGGGCGGTCGAGGCCGACCCGGTGAACGAGACCAGATCCTGCTCCCCGAGCTCATCCAGCAGGCCGGCGGCGCTGGCGCACGCCAGCTGCAACGAGCCGTCGGGCAGCAGACCCGAGCCGATCATCAGCTCCACCAGCCTGGCCGTCAGGTAGGCGGTCTGGGTGGCCGGCTTGATCAGGCTGGGCACCCCCGCGATGAAGGCGGGCGCGAATTTCTCCAGCGGACCCCAGACCGGGAAGTTGAACGCGTTGATCTGCACCGCCACCCCGTGCAGCGGGGTCAGGATGTGCTGGCCGACGAACGTACCGCCCCGGCCGAGCGGCTCGACCGGGCCCTCGGGCAGGACCTTGTCGTTCGGCAGTTCGCGCCTGGCCTTGCTGGCGTAGCTGAGCAGCACGCCGATGCCGCCGTCCACGTCGAACTTGGCGTCGCCGAGCGTGGCACCGGTGCGGGCGGACAGCTCATACAGCTCCGGGCGGTGCTCGAGCAGCAGCTGACCCAGGGACTTGAGCAGGGCGGCCCGCTGGTGAAAGGTGAGCTGGCGCAGCCCCGGGCCGCCGATCCCACGCCCGTACTCCAGCGCCGCCGCGTAATCGATCCCGGCCGAGGACACCCGGGCGACCTCCTCACCGGTCACCGCGTCGAGTACCGGGCGGCCCTCGTCCGCCGGGTCGATCCAGGTTCCGCCCGCAAAGCTCCGCAGCGCCGTCATGGTCAGCTCCCCCTTGTCCTCAGTGGGTGAAGGATTGGCGCTTGTGCTGGATCTCCGGCGGCGGCTGCGTCTGCGGATGATGCTCCAGGACCCGCAAGTGCAGCCGGAAGTCGTCGAGCAGCAGGTTGGCCAGGTCCATGCTGAAGCCGTTCCTGATCACGATCCGCATCACCGCGGTCCCCGACATGTCGTCGGGGAAGGTGTACGCGGGCACCTGCCAGCCGCGCATCCGCAGCCGTTCGGACAGGTCGAACACCGAGTAGCTGGTGACGTCGTCGCGCAGCTTGAAGGCGAACACCGGAAGGTCCTTGCCCTCGGAGAGCAGCTCGAACGGGCCCATCTTGGCGATCTCGCCGGACAGGTGCAGCGCAATGTCCTGGCAGGTCTGCTGCACCCGCCGGTAGCCCTCGTGCCCGAGCCGGATGAAGTTGTAGTACTGGGCGGCGACCTGCGCGCCGGGCCGGGAGAAGTTGAGCGCGAACGTGGGCATCTCACCGCCCAGGTAGTTGACCCGGAAGATGAGATCGTCAGGCAGAGCGTCCGGGGTCCGCCACAGGACCCAGCCGACACCCGGATACACCAGGCCGTACTTGTGTCCCGAGGTGTTGATCGAGGCCACCCGCGGCACCCGGAAGTCCCACTCCAGGTCCGGCTGCAGGAACGGAGCGACGAACCCGCCCGACGCGCCGTCCACGTGGATCGGGACGTCGCAGCCATGATCGGCCTGCAGCTGGTCAAGAGCCTGGCTGATCTCCAGGACGGGCTCGTAGCTGCCGTCCATGGTGGAACCCATGATCGCGACCACGCCGATGGTGTTCTCGTCGCACTTGGCCGCGGCTTCGGCGCCGCGCAGGTGCAGCCGTCCCGGCACCATCGGCACGTAGCGGGGCTCGACCTGCCAGTACCGGCAGAACTTCTCCCAGCACACCTGCACGTTGGTGCCCATGACCAGGTTCGGCTTGGTGGCGTCCAGGCCCGCCGCCTGCCGCCTGGCCCGCCACCGCCACAGCAGCGCCATCCCGCCGAGCATGCAGGCCTCGCTGGATCCGGTCGTGGAGCACCCGGTCGCCTGACTGCCGGCAGGCGCGTTCCACAGGTTGCCGAGGATATTCACGCAACGCCGCTCGAGCTCCGCCGTCTGCGGATACTCGTCTTTGTCGATCATGTTCTTGGGGGAGCATTCGGCCATCAGCTGCTCGGCCTCGGGCTCCATCCAGGTCGTCACGAACGTGGCCAGGTTGAGCCGGGCGTTGCCGTCGAGGATGAGCTCGTCGCGCACCACCTGCAGCGCGGTGCGCGGCAGCACGCCGTGCCGAGGCAGCCGGTACCTCGGGATCTCGCAGCTCAACTCGCGCACGTAGACCGGATTGACGTCCAGCTCGTCGTCCTGACTGGACTCGTCCACCTGCTGATGCAGCGGCATGACCGTCTCCCTGGTTGTCTCGTCGGGCCATAGCTAGCCATGTCCCTGTGCCAGGCTAGCGCGAGCTGGTGTAGCGGCAGAACAGGAAGCCGTCGTCTTCCAGGACGTGGGCGAGGGTCATCGGGCGGGGCGGAGCGGGGCCTGTGCTGGACGGCGCTGCGCCGGCCACGATCCTGCTCGCGCCGGGGCCTGCCAGCAGCGGCCCGATCGTCAGGCACAGCTCGTCCAGCAGGCCGGCCTCGACCAGCTGGCCGAGCAGGTGCGGGCCGCCCTCGGCGAGCAGCCGCTGGTAACCGCGTTCGGCCAGCGCGCTGACCGCGGCCGCCAGGTCGACGGATTCCTCCCCGGCCACGATAACGTCGGCGCGGGAGGCTAGTGCCGCGCGGCGGTCGGCAGGCGACGCGGCGCTGGTGATCACGATCGTGCGGGCGTCCGGCGGGGCGGTGGCGATAACGGGGCTGTCCGGGTCCAGGTCGAGCCGCCCGGTGATCACCGCTATCGGCGGGGTCGGCGGCCGGCCCGGCCGCAGGTGGCTCCACAGCTCCTGCGGGCGGGCCGCCTTGTAACGTTCGGCCCGCACCGTGGACGCGCCGACGACGATGACGTCGGACAGCGTGCGCAACAGCGCGAACACGTGCCGGTCGGTGTCGGAGGACAGGGCCTTGGTCGCCCCGGCCAGGGTCGCCGCCCCGTCCGCGCTCGACACCATGTTGGCGCGCAGCCACCGGCCGGAACCCGGGTCCGGATAGGCGTACAGTCCGGCCAGGTCCGGGCGGTCCGCGGTCACGGGCAGCAGCTGGCGCGTGGTCATTCCGTGGACCGCAGGACGACGATAGCGCGATCGCAGACCTCGACCTGGCTTTTCGGCTGGTGGACAGAACCGGTCAGGCCGAGCGCGGTATCGACGACGACCTCCCAGCCGGTCGCCAGGCCGGCCCCGGGCAGCGTAAACGTAAGCGGGTTGCTGTGGGCGTTGAACATCAGCAGGAACCTGGCGTCGCTGATCTTCTCGCCGCGCGGGTCCGGCTCGCTGATCGCGTCCCCGTTGAGGAACACCGCCAGCGAATTGGCGTAGCTGGCCCCCCAATCGTGCTGAGTCATTTCCTCCCCCGTGGGCGTCAGCCAGATGATGTCGCCCTCCTCGTCCGTCGGGGTCTGCGGCCGGCCGCGGAAGAACCTGCGCCGCCGGAACACCGGATGGTTCCGGCGCAGGCCGGCCACCGTCTCGGTGAACCGCAGCAGGTCCTGCTCGGTGTCCGCCAGCCCCCAGTCGAGCCAGGAGACCTCGTTGTCCTGGCAGTAGGCGTTGTTGTTGCCGCGCTGCGTGCGCCCCATCTCATCGCCGGCGGTGAGCATCGGCACGCCCTGGGACAGGAACAAGGTGACCAGGAAGTTCCGTCGTTGCCTGGCGCGCAGGCTGTTGACGGCGGGATCATCGGTCGGTCCTTCGACCCCGCAGTTCCAGGACCGGTTGTCGTCGGCGCCGTCCCGGTTGTCCTCGCCGTTGTCCTCGTTGTGTTTGCGATCGTAGCTGACCAGGTCGTTCAGGGTGAACCCGTCGTGGCAGGTGACGAAGTTGATCGAGGCGACGGGACGGCGCCCGCTCGTCGCGTAGAGGTCACTGGAACCGGTGAGCCGGGACGCGAACTCCGGCATGGTGGCCGACTGGCCGCGCCAGAAGTCACGAACGGTGTCGCGGTACTTGCCGTTCCACTCGGTCCACAAGGGCGGGAAGTTGCCGACCTGGTAACCGCCCTCGCCGATGTCCCACGGCTCGGCGATCAGCTTGACCTGCGACACCACCGGATCCTGCTGGACCAGGTCGAAAAAGGTGGACAGCCGGTCCACGTCGTGGAGTTCTCTGGCCAGCGCGGCCGCCAGGTCGAAGCGGAAGCCGTCGACGTGCATGTCCAGGATCCAGTACCGCAGCGAGTCCATGACCAGCTGCAGGGAGTGCGGATTACGCGCGTTAAGGCTGTTCCCGCAGCCGGTGTAGTCCAGGTAGTGCCAGGGCGCGGCGTCGTCGAGCCGGTAGTACGAGGCGTTGTCGATGCCGCGGAAGGACAGCGTGGGCCCCATGTGGTCACCCTCGGCGGTGTGGTTGTAGACCACGTCGAGGATCACCTCGATCCCGGCCTCGTGCAGTGCCTTGACCATCGCCTTAAACTCGCCGACCTGCTCGCCGCGCTGCCCGGCCGAGGAGTACCTGTTGCTCGGCGCCAGGAACCCGATGGTGTTGTAGCCCCAGTAGTTCGTCAGGCCCCGCGCGACCAGGGCTTTTTCCGGGACGAACTGATGCACGGGCATCAGCTCCACCGCGGTGACCCCGAGCCGCTGCAGGTGCGCGATGACGGCGGGGTGCGCGAGCCCCGCGTAGGTGCCGCGCTGGGCGGGAGGGACGTCGGGATGGCGCAGGGTCAGGCCGCGCACGTGGGCCTCGTAGATGACCGTCTCGTGATACGGGGTCTGCGGAGCCCGGTCGTTGCCCCAGTCAAAGAACGGGTTGATCACCACGTTCTTCGGCATATGCGGCGCGCTGTCGGCGACGTTCCGCTTTTTCGGGCTAGCGAACCGGTAGTCGAACAGGGAGTCATCCCAGCGGACATCCCCTTCGATTGCCTTGCCGTACGGGTCGAGCACCAGCTTGGAACCGTCACAGCGCCGTCCGCGCGGGGGATCGAAAGGTCCGTGCACACGGTAGCCGTAGCGCTGGCCTGGTGCGATGCCGGGCAGGTAGCCGTGCCAGACGAAGCCGTCAACTTCGGTCAGCTCGATCTGCGTTTCTGTCAGCGTTCCGCCGCCGTCCGCCGCATCGAACAGACACAACTGCACACGGTCGGCAACCTCGGAGAACAGGGTGAAATTCGTCCCCCATCCATCCCACGTCGCACCGAGCGGGTACGACGTTCCCGGCCAGATGTGCATTCGCCCCCTTCGTACGGCAAAAGCCAGGTCGCGTTCGGCGCCGACGGCCGAATTTACCGGGTCAGCGTATGCCTGAAGGGACGTACGATACCGGATCGTGACTAGCAGGTCGCGGATCCTCGGGGTTCTCGAGGGTTCTTCACTGCTATACCCAGATTTACGCCGCAGCGAGCCGTCGCGATCCGGTCTCCGTAAATCGGTCGAGCAGCACGTCGGCCACCTCGGCGCAGGCGCCCAGGGCGGGGGATACGGCGGACGCGCCGGCGGCGAGCGAGGACGTCCTGATCCGGTCCGCGAAAAAGCCCGGTGCGAGCAGGTAAGTGGCGACGACGACGCGGGGCGCGCCGGCCTGCAGCAGGCCGGTCACCGCCGCGGCCGGCGAGGGGCCGGCGGCCGACGCGTAGGCCGGGCGGACCGCGAACCACCCGCCATGCTCCTGCCACCCGGCCGCCAGGCGCGCGATGGTGGCGTTGGCCTCCGGATCGCTCGAGCCCGCCGCGGCCAGCACGACCCCGGTCCGGGCGCGGTCAGCGCCGGGGTCCTCCTCGGCGAGGCGCCGGGCCAGCGCGTGCAGCAGCCGCGGGTGCGGTCCGAGCGTCTGCCCGCAGGAGACCTGGAGCCGGGGGAACTCCCTGGCCACCCGGGTCAGCAGCCGCGGGATATCCACCTTGCTGTGGTACGCCGCGGTGAGCAGCAAAGGCAGCACCCGGACCTGGCGGCCGGCCTCGATCGTGCTCATGACCTGCGGCAAAGAGGGCGGGGCGTGGCCGAGGTAGGCGGTGCGCAGATCCGGGGCGGGCAGGCCCCGCCGGGCCGCCCGCCCGGCTACCGCCGTCATCAGCTCTCCGACGGTGGCGCAGGCGCGAGGATCCTGACTGCCGTGCGCGACCGCCACTCCGACGGGCTCAGGCATGTATGCCGCACTCCGTCTTGCCGGTTCCCGCCCACCGCCCGCTGCGCGGGTCCGCGCCCGGGTCCACCTTGATCGTGCAGGTCGCGCAGCCGATGGAGGGATAGCCGTCGTAGACGAGCGGGTTCACGAGCACGCCGTTGGTGGTGATGAAGTCGTCCACCTCCTTTTGCGTCCAGCTCACGATCGGGTTCACCTTGACCATCTCGCGCCGGTCGTCCCACTCGACCACCTGGCTCTCCCGGCGGTTGTTGGTCTCGTCTTTGCGCACGCCGGTGATCCACGCGTCGTAGGTGGCCAGGGCCCGCTCGAGGGGCTCGACCTTGCGCAGATAGCAGCACAGGTCGGGATTGCGTCCGAACAGCCTCGGCCCGAGTTCCGCGTCCTGCTCGGCGACGGTGCGGGACGGGACGACGTTCACCAGGTTGACCGGATAGACGACGCCGACGGCGTCCCTGGTCCCGATGGTTTCGGCGAAGTGGTATCCGGTGTCGAGGAACACCACGTCGATGCCCGGATGGACGGCTGAGGCCAGGTGGATGATGACCGCGTCCGTCATGGACGAGGTAACGCAGATCCGCTCGCCGAATGTGTCCACCGCCCAGCGAATGACCTCTTCCGCCGGAGCGTCGGCGAGATCCTCCGCAGCGCGAGCGGCGAGAGTTCGCATGCGTTCGGGGTCCTCCCGGCTGATCTGGGCCAGGCCTCGCGCTATGACAGGACTCACAATGTGACTCCTATTCCGGCGAAGCGTAGCTGGAAACTTCGTGTGCAACTGCGGCAGTGCCATTCGCCGTCAGTCGCGCCCTGCGGCTCCAGGTCCTCCTCGCCGCAGTACGGGCAGTAGAAAGGAACGGCCCGTGCGGTCACGAGAGGTCCTGCTCGCTGGCGCGTGCCGTCCAGGCGGAGAAGCTCTCGTCCGGCTGCCTGGCCGCCTCGAAGCGGCGCAGCACCCGCTCGACGTAATCGGGCAGGTCCTCGGCCGTGGTCTTGAGCCCGCGCACCTTCTTGCCGAAACCGGAGCTCTCGCCGTCCCCGCCGGCCAGGCTGCCGCCCAGATGGATCTGGAAGCCCTCGACCTGCTGGCCGTCCGGGCCGGTGACCAGCGATCCCTTCAGGCCGATGTCGGCCGTCTGGATCCTGGCGCAGGAATTCGGGCAGCCGTTGACGTTGATCGTGACCGGAGTATCGAAGCCGGGCAGCCGCCGCTCGAGCTCGCTGATCAGGTCGGCCGCGCGGGCCTTGGTCTCGACGATCGCGAGCTTGCAGAATTCGATGCCGGTGCAGGCCATCGTATGCCGCCGGAAGGCGCTCGGGTTGGCGGGCAGGCCCGCCGCCGCAAGCTCGGCCAGCAGCGGGTCCGTGTCCTCGGCGGGCACGTCAAGGATGACCATCTTCTGCTCGGTGGTGGTGCGCACCCGGCCGCTGCCGTACCTGGCGGCGAGGTCGGCGATGGTGTCGAGCGCGTCGGCTGACAGCCGTCCTACCGTGGGCGCGAAACCCACGTAGGACTTCCCGTCCCGCTGCGGGTGCACGCCCACGTGGTCGCGTATGCCACCGGGCGGCGCCTCCGGGGCGGGACCGTCCGGCAGCGCGTAGCCGAGGTACTCCTTCTCGAGCACCTCGCGAAACCGCTCAGGACCCCAGTCCGCGACGAGGAACTTGATCCTGGCCCGGTGCCGCAGGCGCCGGTAGCCGTAGTCCCGGAACAGCCCGGCCACGCCCGCCCACACCTCGGCGACCTGGCCTGGCCGGACGAACGTGCCGAGGCGCTTGCCGATCATCGGGTTGGTGGACAGGCCGCCGCCGACCCACAGGTCGAAACCGGTTTCCCCGCTGTCGTTGACCACGCCGACGAATGCGATGTCGTTGATCTCGTGGATGGCGCACTGCGCCGCACAGCCGCTGATGGAGGACTTGAACTTGCGCGGCAGGTTGGAGAACGCGGGATCGCCGATGTAATGCTCGCCGATCGCGGTGATCTCGGGGGTGGCATCGATGAGCTCACCGGCATCGATACCGGCCAGCGGGCAGCCGAGCATCACCCGCGGGGTGTCACCGCACGCCTCCGTGGTGCTCAGCCCGACCGATTCCAGCGCCTCCCAGATGTCCGGGACGTTCTCGATCTCGACCCAGTGCAGCTGGATGTTCTGCCGGTCGGTCACGTCCGCGGTGCCGCGCGCGTAACGACGGGAGATATAGCCGATGACGCGCAGCTGGTCGTTGGAGAGCTGGCCGCCATCGATGCGCACCCGGAGCATGAAGTAGCGGTCATCGAGCTCCTCGGGCTCGAGCACCGCGGTCTTGCCGCCGTCGATACCGGGCCGGCGCTGGGTGTACAGCCCGTACCAGCGGAAGCGGCCGCGCAGGTCGGCGGGGTCGATCGAGTCGAAGCCGTTCTTGGCGTACACGTCGATGATCCGCTGGCGGACGTTAAGCCCGTCATCGTTCCGCTTGTTTTCCTCGTTTTTGTTGAGCGGCTCGTGGTAGCCGAGCGCCCACTGGCCTTCGCCGCGCTTGCGTCGAGTCCCGGTGCTACCGGTTGCGACTGGCATTTCAGGGATTCCTTCAGGTTCAGGGACGCGCTCAGCACGAGAACCTGGGCTCCGCCGAATTGCTCCCGGGCCATGTCCGGCCGCCGTTAACCGGCAAGGATTAACGGCGTGAGCTCAGCGGGTAGCGCCCGGCATCGCATACGCGCCCGGGTCAGACTCCGGGCCGGCGATTATCGGGCGTCGCGACAGATGGCGCTGTGGACCCGCAGGAAGTCGACGTGCCGACGCACGACGAGCAGCGGGTCCGTAACACTCATTGCAACAGGATCACATGTAACGAACCGGCTTGTCCAGGCAGAGTCCGGCATGTGGACGGTGCAAGGCGTCACATGCATCGGCATACTCGCGCCAACAGGAGTGTTCTTGCCCCTATTCCCGTTCAACGGTGCCGCCTGCGGTAACGCAAAATGAGGCCGAACGCACCGTGGTGCTTGCGCCTGCTCATGGCGCAAGCAGCCACGGCCGTTCGGCCCCATCCTTGCTTTTGTGTCGCCCTCAGGCGGCGTTGGCCCGGCGCATACGGCGACGGCGCTCGGCCGAACGCTCATCTTCGTTCAGCCCGCCCCAGGTGCCGTACTTCTCGGGACGCGACACCGCATAGTTCAAACATTCAAGCCGCACCGGGCAAGCAGCGCAGACACCCTTGGCCTTGCGCTCCCTGATGTCCCGCTCCGGCTGACGCTCGCCGTCAGGACCGAAGAAGAGCAACAGGTCCTCGCCACGGCACGCGGCAGCATCCTGCCAACCCCAGTTAGGGCGGGGAAGCACGGCCGACTGCCGACGTACCTGAGACATGGATCGAATCACCTCAACCAAGCTGCATCAAATAGTGCGTTACAGTGGAGCGTCAGGGTCTTGAGCACGCGAACCAACCCCGTCCGGGAACCTCCGTTGCAAGATACAACGCGTCTTGGTGACGTGGTGTTCCCGTACGCAGGTACGCCGATCGCGTAAGCAAGCGGTCACTATACCGAACGGCTGGCGCCTGCACGTCGGTTCACCCGTTTTCTCAACCGTCGCGCGGACCGCAGCATGCCCGTCGATAATGATGCCACTCGTGGTAGCGGTCTTGCACGCCGGGTGGCTAAATTCCCTACCTGAATTCCTGCCTGCGACTAGCCTGCTGCACAGGGTTGGTGACGAACTGGACAAAGGGAAGGGAGCACGGCCACGATGAGCACCATGTCAGCGTCGGACGCAGCGCCATTGCCCCGGCTCGGCGAGGTCTTCTTCGACGTGCGCGGTAGCTCCCGCAGCATGCGGCTGAGCTGGTACGCCGATACCGGGGTCTCGGTCTTCAGCATCTGGCAGGGCGGCACCTGCACCGGTACCTTCCGGCTGCCCATGGAAGAGTTGCCGAGGTTGATCGATGCGCTGCAGCGAGGCATGCCGGCCGCGGAGCAGCCGGACCCGCACGGCCACCTCGGCTATCTGAGTCAGCTTCCTGGCGCCCCGACCGATCCGAGGCTGACCGCACTGCCAGGAGGTTATGCCGCCCGCGAAGCCGATTTCACCGGCCCGGTGACCGGTGACTTCCGCGCGCTCCGGCCTGAAGATGCCGGCGGCACGGCCGTGTTCAGCCCGGCCTCCCCCCGGGCTCTGCCGCCCGGGCCCCTGGCCTTGCCGCCCCCTCCGCTACCGCTACCGCCGCAGGGCGCCCAGGAGCATCTCGAGGATTACCCGGCGCAGTACCGCGAGCCGCCCCGCCCCGGGCGCCGCCGCCTGCCCGACGCCAACGGCTACGGCGACACCGACCCCCATGACCCCCATGACCCCCATGACCCCCATGACGCCACCAGCGACCCCCACCACCCGTTACCAGAACGCCTCGCCCCAGTACTCCCAGTACCCCGAGCAGACTCAGTACTCCCAGCAGCCCCAATACCCCGAACAGCCCCAATACCCCGAGCAGCCCCGGTATCCCGAGCAGCCCCAGTATCCGGCGTATCCCGAGCAAGGCCAGTACCCCGAATACCCCGAATACCCCGAATACCCCGAGCAGAACTCCTACCCCGCCTATCCCGAGCAGGCCCAGCACCCTGATCAGCCGGCCTACCAGGCCCAGAGCCAGTCCTACAGCGGTCAGGGCTACCCCGCCCAGATCTACGCCGACCAAGGGCCGGGTCAAGGCTACGACCATCTCAGGTACGCGGACCCGGCCTATGGCTACTCCGACCAGGCCTACGCCGCCCAGCGATACGCCGATCAGGGTTATGCCGATCAGGGTTATGCCGATCAGGGTTATGCGCGGCAATCATTTGCCAGCCAGCCCGGTCCCGAGCACGTCGACCGGGGTTATGTAGCACCGGCCTATCCCGAGACGGCCTATCCCGAGCACGTGCGCCCCGGCCAGCAATATGACGGGCCGGGGCAGGGTTACGGGGGAGCCCCTTATACGGGTCAGAGGTATGACAGCTCCAGTCAGGGATATGACGGCGGGTCCCACCCCGGTCCCGGATACGATGACCGCGGCCAGGCCGAGCAGGGTTACCACGCAGCACTATCAGCGCAGGACTATCAGGCGCAGGACTATCAGGCGCAGGACTATCAAGGGCACGATTACCAGAGCCGGGCGGCCGGCCGGACCAGGGCTACGGGGGTTATGAATACGCCGAGCCGGGCGCCCCAAGCAGGAGCCTGGCCGGACCTGAAAACCTCGGGATTAGGCAGTCGGCGGCGAGTCCGGCGGGTGCCGGAAGTTATCCCGGGTCTCAATACGGTGACCAGGGACCGGCGCATCAGGAAAGCGCCCCGTCCTATCCGGACCAGGGTTACGGCCGCGACTACGGATACGCCGAGCCGGACTACCCGGCCCAGGGCTATGGCGGGCCGGGGGACACCGCTCCGGCTTACCAAGACCAGGGCTATAGCACCTTCGGGTATGCCGACCGGACCGGGTACGAGAACGCCAGGTACGAGAACGCCGGGTACGAGAACGCCGGGTACGAGAACGCCGGGTACGAGAACGCCGGGTACGAGGCTCGCGGTTACGACGGTGACCCCGGCCAGCCGGGTGGGTACCGGGAGCCGGCTCCCGGCCGGGGCGCACGGTACCCGGATCCGGACCCGGAGGCCACCGCGAGCCAGCGGGCCGTGTCGTCGTTTCCTTATGAGGGTGATCCGCCCTCACGCCGGGAACATAGGCGCCGGCGCGGGCGTTAGTAGCTAGACAGCCGGTGCGGCTGGGTCCCCCGGGCCGCACCTATTGCCTTCGCGGAATACCGTTCGGCTGGAGCCGCGTTGCGCCTTTCGCCGAGAGGCGACCTTTCGCACCGGCCAGCGTAACGAGGGGTCGGCGTGCGGGAAGCGATCAGCTTCCCCGCCGCCGGCCCTTCGCCTTGCCCGGCCTAGGCAGGCCCTGGGGGCCGAGGCTGCGGCTGCTCCGGGCCGCCCGGGGCGCCGGACCTTCCGTCGGTCGCCACCGCGGGGCTGGGCTGTTCTTCCGGTTCGGCCGGGATGGGACCGACCACCGCGTTGAGCACCTGGGAGTTGGGCACGGACATCACGCTGCCGTCGGTGTCGAAGCGGACGTAGGTGATCCCGATGTCGATCACGACGCCGTCGAGCGTGCCACCCAGGGCGCCCGCCCGCAGCCGGATCGCGTCGCCGACATGGAACGGACGGGCGAACTGCAGCACCAGTCCGGCGAACACGTTGCCGAGCGCCTGCTGCGCCGCGATCCCGACGAACACGCTCGTCAGAGCTCCGCCCAGGACAAGCTGGCCGATCGGCACGCCGAAAAGCTCCAGGGCGAGCACGAGGGTGGCAAATGCGCCGACGATCAAGATGGCGTACCTGACCACCGACGCATGCGAGTTGCCCGCCCTCGGCTGAAGCAGTTCCTTGGCCTTTCCGGCCAGGCTGAAGGTGGCGATGCACCCGAAGACAAGGAATAGCACGGCGGTGCCGTCGGCGATGAGCTGGAATTCCAGATGGTTCAGGCTCGTCGTATGGAAGAACGCTCTGGACTCGTGATGGGCCGCGTCCGAGACGACCGCGACGACGATGGCGAGCACGAGGGCGATGATGGACTTCCACGGCCGGGTCTTGCGCTTGACCAGCTCGACCTGCGCCGACAGATCGATCGGTTTTCCGTCGTGCACCCCCTGCTCCTCCCTTCGCAGCTCCATTCGCCGTCCCACGCTATCGGGCCCCGGACCAGGACAAGAACGGGGACCGGGCCGCACTGGCCCGGTCCCCGTGCTGATCCGATCTGGGCTTACCTGATCAGCGGCTTGATCAGCGGCCTGCCCACGGGCAGCGAGATCCGGCCGGCCATGCTGGTGGCGATGCCGGCCATTGAGGTGTAGAAGGCGACAAGCGCGGTGACCATTCCGAGGTAACCCCCGATCTTGATGGTCCCGGTGGGGAGCAGGGCGCTGCCCGCGTCGAAGTTACCGATGGCCAGGACGATGAAGGTGATGGTCAGGAGGAGGAAGACGAGGAATACGGCTAGGTTCACCTGACTGGACAGGATTGTCAGATAGAACGTGACGATGGCGAACGCGAGCGCGATCCAGCCCAGATCGTGGTTGAGGTGCGCGACGGTGACAGCCAGCGTCGTCGGTGCCTTGGCTACGGCCGCCACGGCCGGGTTAGCTACCAGCTCGAACCAGAGACCCAGGCCGATCCAGAAGCTGCCGTAGGTGCCGAATGCGGTGGCGCCGAAGGTGTTCCCGCGGCGGAACTCCCACATGCCGGCCGCGAACTGACCGAGCCCGCCGTAGGCAAAGGCGAAACCGAGAAATGTGTCGGTGGTGGAGTGGCTCATCCAGTCCGCGTTTTTGGCGGACAACAGGAGCGTGGTCAGGGCAAAGGCGGCCAGCCCGAGGGGGGCTGGATCCGCGATGCTGGAAACAGGGGCGGGTACGGTAGCGGGCTGGACTGTGCGGTCTTCGCTGACGCTCAAATCGATCCCTCCTAGTGAGGAACGGCTCGTCCGCTCCGGCGGCCCTCGCGGCCACCGGCAAGGCGGATGCCCGGCGTTAACTGCGTGGCTGGCGTGAAGCACTGTGTCTCACGCGCAGAACCTTCCTCCGGTCACATCTGACCCAGAACGACCATCTGAAAGATTCGCCAACAGCGTAACGCTGAGATGAGCGGCAGAGCGAGACCAAACGCTCTACTTTTCGTAACCATTCGGATGCTGTCTCTTTTTGCATCTCCCGCCGTGCCATATTCCGGACCACCACCCACGTACCCAGCGTTCGGAGCGCCGGGTACCCCGGGTTCTGGACCACGCTGGGTTAGGATCAGGAGAACAACAGGAAAGGGTCCGCGCCGATGACCGATCGACCAATCCTCGCATCCGACCAGGAGCGGGACGGTGTCGTCGACGTCCTCCGGGACGCCTACACGGACGGCCGTCTGACGCTAGACGAGTTCGAAGAGCGCACGGCGGCTGCGTATGCCGCCAGAACCTGGACTGATCTGCGGGAGTTGACCGGCGACCTGCCGGTCGAGCCGATCCTCGGCGATGGCTTGCCACTGCGGAACCGGCCCTCAGGAGACGCGGCGCCTGGGATCGCGCCGGCGGGTCCCGAGCCGCGCCGGTCCCGGCGGGAACGGCCGCTCGGCATGCTGCTGCCCATCGTGTTCGTCTGGATCATGGTCTCGGCCGCGGCGGGGTCGCCGGATACGGCGGCCGCGCTCTCGGTGGTGTTCATCTGCCTGCTGGCGTGCCGGATCGGCTACGGAGGACGCTAAGCCACGGGCGGCAGCGGCCGTACCGTTCAGCGGGTGCCCTGGGGTGGCAGCTTAGCCGCGGCGGCACGGTCGAGGAGAAACAGGGTCCGCTGCCGGCCCCGCGCCGGCCGCAGGGACCTGAACCGGGCTCGCGCCCGACAGCGCCAGCGCAACCGCGTCGGCCTTTTCCGCGCCCGAGGCGAGGATCCATACCTCGCGCGCGGCCTGGATCGACGGCAGGGTCAGGGTCAGCCGCGTCGGCGGCGGCTTGGGGGAGTCGTGGACCGCGACCACCGACCGCTCGTCGTGGAGCGCGGGCAGGCCAGGGAACAACGAGGCGACGTGCGCCTCGGGACCGATACCCAGCATCAGCACGTCGAATTCGGGGACCGGGCTCCCCTGGCCCGCCTCGGCGAGCCAGGATGCGTACCGGGCCGCGGCCGCTTCTGGGTCGTCACCGTCGGGCCCGTCAGACCCCGGCATCGGATGAATCCGCGCCGGGTCGATGTCCACGTGATCGAGCAGCGCCTTGCGGGCCCCTGTCTCGTTCCGCTCCGGATCTCCGGCGGTGAGGAACCGCTCGTCCCCCCACCAGATATCCAGGTGCCGCCAGTCGATGGCGTCCCTGGCCGGGGCGACGGCCAGCTCGGCGAGCACCGCCGTGCCGATGCCCCCTCCGGTCAGCACCGCCGATGCGGTGCCGCGTGCCGCCGCCGAGTCCACCAGCCGGGTGACCGTGCGGGCGGCGATGGCCTTGGCCAGGAGCTGCTCGTCCCGGTGAATGATGACCTCGGGCTCGCTCATGCTGGTGACTCCGCTCGTGAGCCGTTGGCTTCCGCTAGCGCGTGCAGTGCCTCGGCGTACACCTCGTCGGGTTCGAGCCTGCGCAGTTCCTCGGCGATCAGGTCGGCGGAGTCGCGCCGGTGCAGGGCCACCCGCCGGTCGGGCCGGCCGGGCCAGGCCAGCGTGGCCGTCCGGCCGTCCGGCCGGGCCAGGGCGATCTTTCCCTCGGGCGTGTCAAAGCTGACCTCGGTGATCCCCGGGCCCGCGGACTCGCCGCGCTGCACCTCGATGCCCAGGCGCACGCTCAGCCAGGACGCGATCAGGTCGGCGGTCGGGTTGGCGGGCTCGGCCAGCACCTCGCCGCTGAGCAGCGGGGGATAGGGCTGGTCCAGGGTGGCCGCGAGCAAGGTACGCCAGGGCGTCGAGCGGGTCCAGCTCAGGTCCGTGTCGCCCGGCTGGTAGGCCGTGGCCAGGCTCAGCAGCATGTCCTTGGGCAGCTCGCTCGCCGCCGCGTCCGTCACCCGCCGCTGGGCGACCGCGCCGAGTGAGTCCGCGCGGGGCGAGGGCGGCGCCTCATCCGGCCACCAGATGACCACCGGGACGTCGGGCGCGAGCAGCGGCGCGACCACCGAGTCCGCGTGCTGGCCGAGCGGCCCGTACATCCGGAGCAAGATGGTCTCGCCGGGACCGGTCTCGCCCACCCGGATCTCGGCGTCGAGCCGGGATTCGGCCTTGGGTTTGCGGGTGATGACCGCGAGCACCCGGCTGGGATGCTCACGGCCCGCCTGGCTGGCCGCGCGGACCGCGTCATACTGCGCGGCCTCGTCGGTGACGATAATCAGCGTCAGCACGGTGCCCGAGGCGGGACCGCCCATGCGGCGGCGCGCCTGGGTGAGCGCTTCGTGGATCGCGCCGGTTGTCGTGTCGGTCAGGTCGATGGTCATCGCGATCTCCCTACAAGCGGCGCCATGCCCGTCCGTCCCGTGCCATCATCGCGTCGGCTGACGCGGGACCTGCCGACCCGGCCGGATACTGCTCCGGCTTGGTGTAGGAGGCCCAGAATTCCTCGATCGGATCAAGAATCCGCCAGCCGAGCTCGACTTCTTGCTGGCGGGGGAACAGCGGCGGGTCGCCGATGAGCACGTCGAGCAGCAGCCGCTCGTAGGCTTCGGGGCTTGACTCGGTGAAAGACTCGCCGTAGGCGAAGTCCATGTTCACATCCCGGACTTCCATCGCGGTACCCGGCACCTTGGAGCCGAACCGCACGGTGATGCCCTCGTCCGGCTGGATCCTGATCACCAGGGCGTTCTGGCCGAGCTCCTCGGTGTCCGTCGCGGCGAACGGCAGGTGCGGCGCGCGCTGGAAGATCAGCGCGATCTCGGTCATGCGGCGCGGCAGCCGCTTGCCCGCCCGCAGGTAAAACGGCACCCCGGCCCAGCGCCTGGTGTCGACGCCCAGCCGCAGCGCGGCGTAGGTCTCGGTGCGGGAATCGGCGGGGATGCCGTCCTCCTCCAGGAAACCGCCCACCTGGCGTCCGCCTTGCCCGCCGGCCGAGTACTGTCCGCGCGCGGTACCGGTCGCGAGGTCCGACGGCAGCCGGACGGCGGAGAGCACCTTCTCCTTCTCCATCCGCAGCGAGTCCGCGTCGAACGCGACCGGCTCCTCCATCGCGATCAGCGCCAGGAGCTGCAGCAGGTGGTTCTGGATCACGTCCCGGGCGGCCCCGATGCCGTCGTAGTAACCAGCCCGGCCGCCGATGCCGATGTCCTCGGCCATCGTGATCTGGACATGATCGACGTAACCGCGGTTCCAGATCGGCTCGAACATCTCGTTGGCAAAGCGCAGGGCCAGGATGTTCTGCACCGTCTCCTTGCCGAGATAGTGGTCGATGCGGAACACGGCTTCCGGCGGGAAAACCCCGTCCAGGGTGGCGTTCAGCTCACGTGCGCTGGCCAGGTCATGGCCGAACGGCTTCTCGATGACCACCCGCCGCCACCCGCCGTCGGCGGAATCGGAGAGTCCGCTGCGCTTGAGCTGCTGCACCACGGTCGGGAACTGGTTCGGCGGGATCGACAGGTAGAAGGCGTAGTTGCCGCCTGTGCCCCGCTCGGCGTCAAGCTCCCGGACACAGGTCGCCAGCTGGTCGAAGGCCACGTCGTCGCTGAACGACCCGGATACGAACCTGACGCCCTCGCTGAGCTGCTGCCAGACCGCGTCGCGGAACGGCGTCCGGGCGTACTCCTTCACGGCCCGGTAGGTGACCTGGGCGAAGTCCTCGTCCTCCCAGTCCCTGCGGGCGAAGCCGACGAAGGAGAAGCCGGGCGGCAGCAGGCCGCGATTGGCCAGGTCGTAGACGGCCGGCATCAGCTTCTTGCGCGCGAGGTCCCCGGTGACACCGAACATGACAAGCACGCACGGTCCAGCCACCCGGGGAATACGCCGGTCCCGCGGATCGCGCAGCGGGTTATCCGCGCCCGAAGCCGCCTCGGCCTGCAGCGCGATGGCGCTGGGATTCGCCGGGACCAGACCCTGCGGGTCTCCCGGCTCCGCCGTCACGCCTGACCTCCCCGAGGGCGGCCAGCACGAGCCCGTTCGGTCATGTGAGTTCAGAGCCCCATGTTCGTCTTGATCGTCTCAAGTAGTTCGATCCACGATGCCTCGAACTTCGCGACGCCCTCATCCTCGAGGACCTGCACGACGTCGTCGTAGGCGATGCCGAGCTTCTCCAGGTCGGCGAAGATCTTACGGGAGGCGTCGTAGGTCCCGCGGATCGTGTTGCCGTGCAGCTTGCCGTGGTCGGCCGTGGCCTTGATGGTCGCCTCGGGCATGGTGTTCACCGTGTCGGGAGCGACCAGGTCCACCACGTACATGGTGTCGGGGTACGCCGGGTCCTTGACCGAGGTCGAGGCCCACAGCGGCCGCTGGACTCTCGCTCCGGCGCCGGCCAACCCCTGCCAGCGCTCGGTGGCGCACTTGGTCTCGAACAGCTCGTAGGCCAGCCGCGCGTTCGCGATGGCCGCCTTGCCGCGCAGCTTCTTGGCCTCGGGGGTACCCAGCTTGTCCAGGCGGCCATCCACCTCGGTGTCGACCCGGCTGACGAAGAACGACGCCACCGACCTGATCTTGGAGATGTCGTGCCCGTTGGCCTTGGCCAGCTCCAGGCCGGCCATGTAGGCGTCCAGGACCATGCCGTGCCGCGCCAGCGAGAAGATCAGCGTCACGTTGACGCTGATGCCCTCCGCGATGGCCTGGGTGATCGCGGGCAGCCCCTCGATGGTGGCGGGAATCTTGATGAACAGATTCGGCCGGTCCACCTGCCACCACAGCGCCCGCGCTTCGGCGATGGTCGCGGCCGTGTTCTTGGCCAGCCTCGGGTCGACCTCGAGCGATACCCGGCCGTCCTGGCCGTCCGTCCGGTCGTACGCCGGGCGCAGCACGTCGCACGCCCACCTGATGTCGTAGGTGGTGATGGCGCGGGACGCCTCGTCCACCGAAACGCCGTAGGTCTTCAGGTCGGCGACCTGCGGGTCGTAGGCGTTGCCGTTCGACAGCGCGTGCGCGAAGATCGTCGGGTTCGAGGTCACGCCGACCACGTGGTAGTCGTCGCTTAGCTCCTGCAGGTTGCCGGTGCGCAGCCGGTCGCGGCTGATGTCATCCAGCCACACCGATACGCCGGCCTCGGATAGCTGTCCGAGAACGTCTGATGACACGGTTGCTTCCTTCCTGCGTGCCGCGGGTGGACCTCTAAAACCTCTAGTGGTTCCTGACCCGGGCCAGACTGTCGTTCGCGGCAGCGGCTACCCGCTCCGCGGTAATGCCAAACTCCTGATAGATCTTCTGGTACGCGGCCGAAGCGCCGTAGCGGTCTACTCCGATTGAAGCGCCCGCATCTCCGACAAACAACTTCCAGGGCGCAGTAATGCCGGCTTCGACCGACACCCGGGCCGGGATGGTGGGCGGCAGCACCTCGCGCCGGTAGGACTCGTCCTGCTCGGTGAACCACTCCACGCACGGCATGGACACGACCCGGGCCGAGATGTCCTGGCCGGCCAGCAGGTCGCGGGCCTCAAGCGCAATCGACACCTCGCTACCGGTGGCGATCAGGATGACGTCGGTTCCCGGAGCCAGCACGTACGCGCCCTGGGCCACCTTGTCGGCCCCTTCGAGTTCCCCTGACCGGTCCAGAGTCGGCACGTTCTGCCTGGTCAGGCACAGCGCCGCGGGCCGGGCCCGCTCCAGGATGGTGCGCCACGCCACGACGGTCTCGTTGGCGTCGCCTGGTCGCACCACCTCCAGGTGCGGGATGTTGCGCAGCGACCACAGGTGCTCGATCGGCTGGTGGGTCGGGCCGTCCTCGCCCAGGCCGATGGAGTCGTGCGTCCACACGTAGGTGACCGGGAGCTCCATCATGGAGGTCAGCCGGACCGCGCCCCGCATGTAGTCGCTGAACTGCAGGAATGTGCCACCGTAAACCCGTGTCCCGCCGGACAGCGCGATCCCGTTGAGGATGGCGCCCATCCCGTGCTCGCGGATGCCGAAGTGCAGGGTCCGCCCGTACGGGTTGCCCGGCCACATCTCCGTCTGGCGGTTGACCGGGAGGAAGGAGGCCTCGCCCTCCATCGTGGTCAGGTTGGATTCGGCCAGGTCAGCCGAGCCGCCCCACAACTCGGGAAGAACGGGACCCAGCGCGTTCAAGATGGTGCCTGACGCCTTGCGGGTGGCGATGCCCTTGGCGTCGGCCGGGAACTCCGGCAGCACCTCGGCCCAGCCGTCCGCCAGCCGGCGCACCGCCATCCGGTCGAACAGCGCCTTGGGCTCCGGGTTGGCCTTGGCCCACGCGGCGAAGCTCTCTTCCCACTCCGCGTGCGCCTGCTTGCCGCGCTCGGCGACCTCGCGGGCGTGGTTGAGCGCCTCTTCCTCGACCGGGAAGTCCACCTCGGGATCGAAGTGCAGGATCTTCTTGGTCGCCTTCACTTCCGGCACGCCGAGCGCCGCGCCATGGGCCGCGCCGGTGTCCTTCTTGTCCGGGGCGGGCCAGCCGATGATCGTCTTCAGCTTGATGAAGGACGGCGCCTCGGTGTGCTCCTTGGCCTTCAGGATCGCCGCATACAGCGCGGGCACGTCCTCGTGGTAGCCCTCGGGCGTGCGCCAGTCCACTTCCTGCACATGCCAGCCGTAGGCCTTATACCGCGCGGCCACGTCCTCGGACTTGGCGATCCTGGTGTTGTCCTCGATCGAGATCTGGTTGTCGTCGTAGAGGACGATGAGGTTGCCGAGTTCCTGGACGGCGGCTATCGAGGAGACCTCGTGGCTGATGCCCTCCTCGATGTCGCCGTCGGACATGAAGACGTAGACGAAGTGGTCGAACGGGCTGGTGCCCGCCTTGGCGTCCGGGTCGAACAGGCCGCGCTCACGGCGGGCGCCCATGGCCATGCCGACCGCGTTGCCGATGCCCTGGCCGAGCGGGCCGGTGGTGACCTCCACGCCGGGGGTGAGCCGGTGCTCCGGGTGCCCGGGGGTGATGCTGCCCCAGGTCCGCAGCGATTTGAGGTCGTCCATGGTCAGGCCGTAGCCGGACAAGTAGAGCTGGATGTACAAGGTGAGGCTGGAGTGACCGCAGGACAGCACGAAGCGATCCCGGCCCGGCCAGTTGGGATCGGCCGGGTCGTGCCGCATCACCCGCTGGAACAGCAGGTAGGCCGCGGGGGCCAGGCTCATCGCGGTCCCCGGGTGGCCGTTACCCACCTTCTGGACCGCGTCCATGGCCAGGACGCGGACAAGGTCAACGGCGCGCTCGTCGGCCGCCGTCCAGTCAAGTTTCGGCTTAGTGCTCACGATAGGAGCCTATCGGTCCAGGCGCTCCGGCTGCCTCGCGGGTACGGCGGCCGGTTGTACTGTTCCCGCGCTGTTAACCGGTCCGCGGTCGCGCATGGCGAAGAACAGCCGCAGCACGGCGATCCAGACGATCACCGCGCCGGTGACATGGACCCACACGAGCCCGGCGGGCAGGTGGTTGAAGTACTGGATGTAGCCGATCATGCCCTGCAGCAGCAGGGCCGCGATCATGGTCCAGCCGGCCCGCATCGCGCGCGGCGCGGCGCCCGATACCCGCAGCCCGAGCACGAGCGCGACGGCCAGGCCGCACAACAGCCAGCCGATGTCGGCGTGCAGCTGGGTGATCCCTTCCAGCGGCAGCTGGTACCTGGGGGTGTCCGCATGGCCGGCCAGCGGCCCGGTTCCCGTCACCACCGTGCCCGCCGCGAGCATCACGCCGGTGACCGCGACCAGGGCCGCGGCGAGCAGGCGCAGGTCCCGCCGGACCACCAGGACCGGCGGGTCGTCGCCCTCGCCGCACCGGACGTACAAGGTGACGGCCGCGGCCACGATCGACGCGGAGACCAGGAAGTGGATGGAGACCGCGGCCGGGTTGAGCTTGGTCAGCACCACGATGCCGCCGATCACCGCCTGCGCCACCACGCCGGCCGGCTGGGCCAGCCCGAGCCAGAACAGATCGCGCCGCCTTGACCCACCTGGACGGAAGCGCCAGGCCGCGATGAAGACGAGGGCGGCGATGATGACCAGCGGAAAGGTCAGCAGCCTGTTGCTGAACTCGATCCAGGTGTTGAGCAGCGTCTGGCCGGCGTTCCTGCTGGCCACGATGTCGGCCGGGCTGCACCGCGGCCAGTCGGGGCAGCCGAGCCCGGACGAGCTCAGCCGGACCGCGGCGCCGGTGGACATGATCGCGGTATCGGCGATGACGCTGGCCAGCGCGAGCGTCCGCACCGACACCGGAGTCGGCGAGAGAACCGGGCTGGCGATCCGCCAGAGGCCGGCGCGCGAGAACAAATCGGCAGGCACGCCCATCATGGTAGAGCGCCCCAGGCCGCGCCCGCACAGGCAGCCATCACACAGCCGATCGCGACCCACTCCACGATGGGTAGGTGCTGACCGAGCATGACCAGCCCGATCAGCGCGGCCACCGCGGGTTCGGCGCTCATCCACACCCCGAACAGCCGGGTCGGCATCCGGCGCAGCGACTCCAGCTCCAGCCGGTAGGGGATGACGGAGGACAGCACCCCGATCGCGACCCCGGTGGCCAGCAGGGCGGGCCGGAACATGGCGCTGCCCCCGGCGGCGACGGCGGGCGGTGTCACCAGCAGCGCCGAGACCACCATCGCGATGGCCAGGCCGGATGAGCCGGGGAAACGTCGTCCGGTGGCCGAACTGGCCATGATGTAGGCGGCCCAGCAGGCCGCGGCCACGCCCGCGTAGACCACCCCGGTCAGGTTGAGGTGGCCGTGGCCGCCCTGGGTCAGCAACAGGACGCCCGGCCGCCGCAAGCACGACCCACCCGACGTCCCTGACGTGCCGCGATCCGGCCACCGCCACGGCCAGCGGGCCGAGGAACTCGATGGTGACAGCCACACCCAGAGGGATACGCGCGAAGGCCTGGTAGATGGAAAAATTCATAACCCCAAGCGAAATGCCGAACGACCCTGCGATGACCGCGTCGGTCCAGGCTCTTCGTGTCACCAGGTCACGAACCGAGCGGGGCAGACGCCGCCCGGATAGCACCACCATGGCCAGCGCGGCCGCCCACAGCCGCAGTCCGGTCACCGCGGCGGGCGGGATCTGCCCGAACAGCCGGTCCGCCAGGCCCGCGCCGAACTGCACCGAGACGATGCCGGTCGCGATCATGGCGGCCGGCAGCGCCAGCTGCGCCGCCGGGTAGCTCGTTTCTGCCGCGGAGTCCTCTAGTCCCACCTGAACGTCCGCGCCGCCAGGACTATCGCTGCGGCGGCCCAGACGGCGAGCGTGATGATGTTCCCGGCGGGGAAGGTCGCGCCGTGCTGCAGCACGTCTCGCAGGCCGGTGGACAGCGCACCGGTCGGCAGCAGCTCGAGCGCCGACCGGGCCCCGGCGGGGAACTTGGTCAGCGGGAAGACCACGCCGCCCACGCCGAGCAGCACCACGTAGACGAGGTTGGCGCCGGCCAGGGTGGCCTCGGCGCGCAGCGTCCCGGCCATCAGCAGGGCGAGTCCGCTGAACGCGGCGGTGCCGAGCAGGATGAGCAGCGGTGCGAGCACGATCGCGGCCGGGCTGGCGTCCGGCCGCCAGCCCAGGGCGAGGCCGACGAGCAGGATCAGCGCGCCCTGGAGCAGTTCCACCGCGATCACCGTCGCGGTCTTGGCGGCGATCAGGCCGCTCCGCGACAGGGGAGTGGCGCCCAGCCGCTTGAGCACGCCGTAGCGCCGCTCGAAGCCGGTGGCGATGGCCTGGCTGGTGAACGCGGTGGACATGACGGCCAGCGCGATGACTCCCGGGGTGAGGAAGTCGACCCGGCTCAGGCCCGCGCCAAAGTTCACCAGCGGCTCCAGGCTGAACGCGGCCAGCAGCAGCAGCGGGATGACCAGCGTGAGCACGAGCTGCTCGCCGTTACGCAGCAGCGTGCGGGTCTCCAGCCTGGCCTGCGCCGCGATCATCCGCCCCAGCGGCGCCGCCCCCGGCGCCGGCTTGAAGGTGCTGGCGGCCACCGTCATGGGCGCAGTCCCTCGCCGGTGAGCTCGAGGAAGACGTCTTCCAGGGTGCGGCTCTCGATCTGGAGGCTGTTGGCCAGCACCCCTCGTTCGGCGCACCACGCGGTGACCGCGGCGAGCAGCCAAGGATCCACCCGGCCGTGCACCTCGATCACGTAATGGCCGGCCGGCGACTCCTTGGCCGCGCTGGCCGGCGGCAGCGCGCCCAGCAGGCTGTCTATGTCCAGGCCGGCTTCCGCGCGGAACCTGAGCTGGCCGATCGTGCCGGTGAGCTGGGCGGGCGTTCCCGCCGCCACCAGCTGACCGTGGTCGATGATGGCGACATAGTCGCAGAGCCGTTCGGCTTCTTCCATGAAGTGCGTGCTCAAGATGACGCTTACCCCGGCCCCGCGCAGCTGGGTGACCAGGTCCCAGGTGGCGTGCCTGGCCTGCGGGTCCATGCCCGCGGTGGGCTCGTCGAGGAAGACGAGCTCGGGGCGGCCGATGACGGCGGCGGCCAGGGACAGCCGCTGCTGCTGGCCGCCGGATAGCCGCTTGTAGGGGGTGCGGGCCACCGCGGTCAGGCCGACCAGGTCGAGCAGTTGCGCCACCGCGACGGGGTGGGTGTGAAACCGGCTCAGCAGCGTCAGGTAATCGGCGGCAGGTACGGACGGAGGGATGCCGCCCGACTGGAGCATCACGCCGACCTGGGGCTTGAGCAACCGGGCGTCGCGGGTGGGGTCCAGCCCGAGAACGCGCACCGTGCCCTGGTCAGGGCGCCGGTAGCCTTCGCAGATCTCGATGGTGGTGGTCTTGCCCGCGCCGTTAGGCCCGAGGATGCCGGTCACGGCACCGCGGCCCGCGGTCAGCGTCAGCCCGTCGACGGCCGCCAGCTGGCCATACCGCTTGACCAACCCGCCGATTTCGACGGCAGGCGCTGCCGGGTTTGCCGGGGTCTGCGTGGCCGTGCTCACTCACGCGAGTCTACGGTGGCCAGACAGCAAGTGAGGAGAAGAGGTGAGGCGGACGCACGCTCTCGGGCACGCGCTGACCATCACCGGGTCGATGACGTGGCAGATCACCTGGGCGCTGATCCTGGGATTCGGGCTGTCGGCCGTCATCCAGGCGGTAGTGCGGAAGTCCACGATCACGCGGCTGCTTGGTGATGACCGGCCGCGCACGCTGCTGCTCGCGGCCGGCTTCGGGGCCGCGTCGTCCTCGTGTTCCTACGCCGCCGTCGCGCTGGCGCGGTCGCTGTTCCGCCAGGGAGCCAGCTTCACCGCGGCCATGGCGTTCGAGATCGCCTCGACCAACCTGGTGATCGAGCTCGGAGTGATCCTGGCGCTGCTGATGGGCTGGCAGTTCACGCTGGCCGAGTTCGCCGGCGGCCCGCTGATGATCGTGCTGCTGGCGGTGCTGTTCAGGCTGCTGCTGCGGGACCGGCTGCTGCGGGAGGCACGCGAGCAGGCCGACCGCGGCCTGGCCGGCTCGATGGAAGGCCACGCCGCGATGGACATGGCCGTCGAGCGGCCGGGCTCGTTCCGCAGCCGGCTGTTCTCGCGCGACGGATACACCGCGGTCGCGCACGTGTTCGTGATGGAGTGGGCCGCGATCATCCGGGACCTGATCATCGGCCTGGTCGTCGCCGGGGGCATCGCGGCCTGGGTTCCCGACCGCTTCTGGCGGGTCTTCTTCGTGACCGGCCACCCGCTGGCGGCGAAGCTGTGGGGCCCGCTTATCGGCCCCGCCGTCGCCGTGATCTCGTTCGTGTGCTCCATCGGGAACGTGCCGCTGGCGGTGGTGCTGTGGAAGGGCGGCATCAGCTTCGGCGGCGTGGTCGCCTTCATCTTCGCCGATCTGATCATCGCGCCGATCCTGAATATCTACCGGAAGTACTACGGCGCCCGGATGGCCCTGTTCCTGCTCGGCACGTTCTACGTCACGATGGTGCTGGCCGGGTACGCCGTGGAGCTGGCCTTCGGCGGTCTCGGCCTGATCCCGAGTCCCAGCCGGGCCTCGATTCCCGACCAGGGCGTGTCGTGGGACTACACCACCTGGCTTAACATCGTCTTCCTGGTGCTCGCGGGCGCGTTGATCACGCGGTTCGTCCGCACCGGCGGGGTGGCTATGCTGCGGATGATGGGCGGTGCGCCCGGCACAACGGAACACGGCCCCTCACCCCACAGCGACTGACCCAGGAGGACAACCGGATGGACCAGGACCGGGCACGGACCTTGCTGCGCACCGAGCGTGACGATGTGCAGGGCTTGCTCTCCGACGCCGAGGCGGCCGGGCAGGAGAACCGCGCGTCGGTGCTGGACAGCGAGTCCGGCGACATCAGCGACTCCGCTCAGCCGCTGACCGCCCAGGGCATGGACGACGCCATCGCCGAGAGCCTGCGTACCCGGCTGGCCGCCATCGAGCGCGCGCTGCACCGGCTGGACGACGGCAGCTACGGCCGCTCCACCGTCAGCGGCAAGCCCATCCCGGACGAGCGGCTCGAGGCCGACCCCGCGGCCGAGCTCACCATCGAAGAAGCCAGGGCCGCGGAAACGCAGGCCCAGCGGGGCTAACCCCGGAGCGGCCAGTCCGGGCCGGCTGGCCAGGTGGCGACCTGCACGGGCTGCTCGGAGTGCGGGTTGCGGCCCCGGGCGGCGAACCGTTCCATCTTGGTCGCGCCGGGCAGCTCGACCCGGGCCGAGAACAGGTTCACGTGGTCCGCGAGGATCTCCACCCAGCAGATCTGCTGGTTACGGACGTAGGCCGGCGGCAGCCCGGTCCTGCCGCCGATGCCCTCGACGACGGCGGTGCACGAGCCCGAGTTGGCGTAGAAGCCGTCGGCGGTGGCCGCCAGCTCCGGATGGTGCGTGTGCCCCGTGATGAACCCGTAGTAGCCGTCTGCGACAAGGTCGACGGCACGCTGGCGGGCGGCGTGGTTCTGCCCGTAGCCCCGGTCATCCAGGGCCAGCGCGCTGATCGACAGCCAGGCCCGCCGGACCAGGATGCCGACCACGGCGGCGAGCACGATGAGGTCGGCGATCGCGCCGTACCCGAGGATCTCGGCCCGGTGCACCCACGCGTCCGTGTCCGGGTAACGGGACCGGAACGCGGTGAACTCCGGGATCCGGATCAGGACCAGGATCGCCAGCGGGATCGCGATCAGCCACCACAGGCGGCGGCCCAGCTTGCGGTAGACGAGCCGGGAACCGATAAACGAGGGGAAGTCGGTCGGGTCCGCCATCTCGTGCGCGCCGTCGACCCAGCCGCGGCCGAGGAACTCGATCCGCGGGATGACCTCCCTGACGACGTGGTGGCCAATCGGGGTATCCAGCGGGTTGCGGGCGTCGCAGAAACAGTTGTACGGATCGAGCTGATGGCCGTGTTCCACCCGGACCTTGCGGCCTCCGGCCAGCACCAGGTCCGCGGACAAGCACAACGTGGCCCCGGTCATCTCCCTGACCGTGTCCGCCGCCTTGACGTCCCAGGCCAGGTCGCCGTCGTGGTTGCCGATCGCGTAGATCACCTGGCCGCCCCGCGCGGTGACCGCCATCAGCGCCGCGCACAGGTCCTCGTGCGCCCGCAAGATGTCGGTGGCCGTCGCCCCGGGGGAGCCGAGTAGCTCGACGACATCTCCGGCCAAGATGACCGTGACCGGCCCGGTCTCGGCGTCCAGGTGCCGCGCCAGGGTCTCGCAGGACCGACCGGAGACGGCCGAACGGACCGGAGGCAAATGCAGGTCACTGACCGTGATGACCTTGGCGTCGGGCGGGACGGCCACCTCGAGCAGGTCGGCGACCTCAGGTCGCGGCGCGGACATACCTGCGGGTGTTCCCCGGCTCCCGGCAATGATGCCCCGCTAATGGCCAGAAAATCATGTGGGCCAGGACGGCGGCACCGGATACCTTCGCTACGTATGGAACTCGGCGAGTACGACCATCAGGAGGTCGAGGCGGCCGGCCGGGCGCTGTGGGAGGCGCACCACGTCTACGCCTACGACCGGGCCGCCCAGGGACCCGTGTTCAGCGTAGACACGCCGCCGGCCTACGTATCGGCGGCGCACCTGCATGTCGGACACGCGATGAGCTACTCCCAGCCCGACTTCATCGTCCGCTTCCGGCGGATGCTCGGGGAGCGCGTGTTCTACCCGATGGGGTTCGACGACAACGGGCTGCCGACCGAACGGTACGTGGAGCAGGCGTACCACGTCCGGGCCGCGGATATGCCGCGGGCCGAATTCGCCGCGCTCTGCCTGGCCGAGACCCAGCGCACGGCCGAGCGGTACGAGGACCTCTGGCGGCGGCTCGGCCTGTCGGTGGACTGGTCGCTGCGCTACTCCACCATCGACGCGCGCTGCCAGCGAACCGCCCAGACCAGCTTTATCAAGCTGCACGAGGCGGGCTACCTGCGGCGCGCCCAGGACCCGATCTTGTGGTGCCCGGAAGACCGCACCTCGCTGGCCCAGGCGGACGTGGAGGATCTGGAGCGGACCAGCCGGCTGCACACGATCAGGTTCGCCCTCTCCGCTCCCCTTTCCGGCTCGTGGCCCGAGCTGCTGATCGCCACCACCAGGCCGGAGTTGCTTCCGGCCTGCGTCGCGCTCTACCACCACCCGGCCGATTCCCGGTACACGGGCCTGGAGCGGGCCGCGGTGCCGCTGTTCGGCTACGAGGTGCCCGTCCTGACCGACGAGTCGGTGGATCCGGAGTACGGGACCGGGCTGATGATGGTGTGCACGTTCGGTGACCGCGAGGACGTGCTGAAGTGGCGGCGGGACGGCCTCCCGCTGCGGCTGGTGGTGGAGCCGGACGGCCGGCTGGGGGAGCTGGCCGGTGAGTTCGCCGGGCTGCCGCTGACCCAGGCGCGCGCGGCCATCGTCAAGGCCCTCGCGGCGGCCGGGATGCTGGTGGACAGCGTTCCGGTCCGGCAGGTCGTCGGCGTGCACGAGCGGTGCCAGACGCCGGTGGAGTTCCAGATCCGGCCGCAGTGGTTCATCGCTGTGCGGGAGCACGCGGACCGCTTCCGGGCCCGCGCGGCCGAACTTGAGTGGATCCCGCCGTACATGCGGCGGCGGCTCGAGGACTGGATCGACGGCCTCAAGTGGGACTGGAACATCACCAGGCAGCGACGGTACGGGGTGCCGTTCCCCGTATGGTTCTGCACGTCCTGCGCGACGCCGGTCCTGGCCCGGCTGCAGGACCTGCCGGTGGACCCGCTGGCGGACGAGCCGCCCGCGGGCGCCTGCCCGTCCTGCCGTTCGGCCCTGGCGGCCGACCCGGACGTGATGGACACGTGGATGACCTCCTCGCTATCACCGCAGATCAACGACGGATGGGCGCTTGATTCCGGGACCGACCAGGCGCTGGCGCCGATGTCCATGCGGGTGCAGGCGTTCGAGATCATCAGGACCTGGCTGTTCTACTCGGTGGTCCAGTCCGAGCTGCTGCTGGGGCGGGTACCGTGGCGCGCCGCGCTCATCTCCGGCTGGGGGCTGAGCGAGCAGGGCAAAAAGCTGTCCAAGCGGGACCTGGAGTCCTCGACGGGGGCCGACGGCTTCAACCGGTACGTGCCCGATGACGTGATGGCCAAGTACGGCGCGGACGCCCTCCGGCTGTGGGCGACCAAGGGTCGCATCGGCACCGACCTGCGGTACAACGAGAAGGACATCAGGACCGGCCGGAAATTCGCGGTCAAGCTGTGGAACGTGGGCCGGTTCCTGTCCCTGAACCTCGGCGCGTCCGGCGTTCCGGCCGCCGTCCCGGCGCCGGGGCCGCGCCCGGTGGGCGGAACATCGTGGACAGATGGGTCCTCTCGCACCTGGCCGACGCCGTGGCGGAGGCCACGGCGGCGTTCGAGGCCCACGACTACATGCAGGCCCACCAGGTCGCCTCCCGGATGTTCTGGTCCATCTACTGCGACCGCTACATCGAGATGATCAAGGACCGCCTCAGCCCGGGCCAGGACCGGGATAGTGCGCTTCGGACCCTGTGGGAGTCCTACCGGGTGCTCCTCGGACTGTTCGCGCCCTTCGCGCCCTTCGTGACCGAACGCATGTACCAGCATTTCTACCGCCCGCACGAGGGCGTCGTCTCGCTGCACGCGACCCGCTGGCCGGTACCGGACCCGGCCTGGCGCAGCGACCGGTCGGCGGTGGACCAGCTGGCGGTCATCCTGGACGCCACCCGGGCGCTGCGCAGCGGTCAGCGCCTCGGAAACTCGGCCCGGCTCAGCCAGCTCATCGTCCAGCCGCACACCCCCGAGGCCGATGCCCTCCTCGACCAGATCGCCGAGCCCCTCCGCATCGCCGCCCGCGCCCGCACCCTAACCCGCACCCGCACCCCCACCCCCGCAGATCCCACCCACCCCAGCGGCATCGAAGGCCTCACCGTTGGCATCATCCTGTAGGGGCGGCACAATGGGCAAGATGCGAACGATTGCCCTGGAAGAGCACTTCTGGACACCCGAACTCTCCGGCCAAACCGGTTCGAGGGCCCTGGCGATGTTCGGCCCTCGGATCGGTGACCAGCTGCGTGATCTCGGCCCGCTGCGGCTGGCCGACATGGACGCGCACGGCATCGACTTCCAGGTCATCTCGCACGTGGCCCCGGCCGCGCAGGGCCTGCCGGGCGCCGAAGGGGTGAGGAGGGCGCGCCAGGCCAACGACCTGCTGGCCGAGGCGGTCCGCGCGCACCCGGACAGGTTCGCCGGGTTCGCCACCCTGCCGACCGCTGACCCGGCGGCCGCGGCTGACGAGCTTGACCGGGCCACCGGCGAGCTCGGCCTGATCGGCGCGCTGGTCAACAGCACCCTGGGCTCCAACGGGGCCTTCCTGGACGATGCCAGGTTCGTTCCGCTGCTCGAGCGCTTCGAGCGCCTCGACGTGCCGCTGTACCTGCATCCCGCGCCGCCCTCGGCGGCCCTGCACGAGGTGCTGTACAGCGGGCTGCCGCCGGCCGTGGCGGGTCGGCTCTCCACCGGCGCCTGGGGCTGGCACGCCGAGGCCGGCCTGCACGTGCTGCGGATGATCGCCACCGGCGTGTTCGACCGGCACCCCGGGCTGCGCCTGATCATCGGGCACTGCGGTGAGATGCTGCCGTTCATGCTCGCCCGGATCGATGCGATGCTGCGCCTGGACCACCTGGACCTGACGCCATCCGGGTACCTGGCCCGTAACGTGTGGGTGACGACGAGCGGGCTGTTCAGCATCCCGCCGGTGATGTGCACCGTGCAGGTGCTCGGGGTGGACCGGGTGATGTACAGCGTCGACTACCCGTTCGGCGGCAACGCGGCAGGCCGCGCCCTGCTTGACACGCTGCCGCTCAGCCCGCAAGACAAGGCGAAGATCGCCGGCGGCAACGCCGAGCGGGTGCTGGGCCTGGCCCCGGCGAAGGAGGCCGCGCAGGAGCCGCCGTCTTCCGAGACGTGATTTACGTCACGGTAGTGTTGTGTAAAAGTTTGCGCTGGCGGGCCTATTTACGGCACAATGATGTTGTGAAAAACATGCAGTCGGTGAGCGCTGCCCCCACCCGGGGGCAGGTCGCCCGGCTGATCCTGGAACTCGGGCCGTCGACCGCCGCCACCCTCGGCAGCCGGCTCGGGCTCACGCCTGCGGCTATCCGGCGGCACCTGGACAACCTCATCGGCGAGGGCCTGATCGAGACCAGGACCGCCAGGACCTACGGGAACCGGGGGCGCGGCCGCCCGGCCAAGGTCTTCGTCATTACCGACGCGGGCCGCAGCGCGTTCGAGCACGCCTACGACGACCTGGCCACCAATGCGCTCAGGTTCCTGGCCGAGACGGCGGGTCCCGAGGCGGTCGCCGAGTTCGCCCGCAGGCAGCTGGCCGACCTGGAGAGCAGGTACGCTCCGGCGGTGGCCAGGGGAGACCTGGCCACCCGGGTCCAGGCACTGGCCGAGGCGCTTTCCGCCGACGGCTACGCCGCGTCCTGCGGCCCCGCGCCCGCCATCGGCGGCCCGGCGGGCCAGCACGGCGATGGTGCGGGCGGGGGAGCAGCTGTGCCAGCACCACTGCCCGGTCGCGCACGTGGCGGCCGAGTTCCCGCAGCTGTGCGAGGCGGAAACAGAGGCGTTCGGCAGGCTGCTCGGCACGCCGGTGCAGCGGCTCGCTACTATCGCGCACGGCGACGGCATCTGCACCACGCACGTCACCTGCACCACGCACGTCACCGGGCCGGACCGGCCGGACCGGCCGGATCGGGTCGGCCCAGGGAAGGCTAGAGGCAGCGCGGCAGTTGTACGAAAGGGATTATCCGACGCGGCCGGGGAAGGCCGTACGGCTACTGATATCACTTCCGGGTCCGGAGGGCTCTTAATATGACGACCACCACGCAAGACCAGCTCGAAGGGCTGGGCACGTACAAGTTCGGCTGGGCCGACTCGGACGTGGCGGGCGCGTCCGCGCGTCGCGGCCTGTCCGAGGAGGTCGTCCGGGACATTTCGGCGCGCAAGAATGAGCCGGAGTGGGTCCTCGATATGCGGCTCAAGGGCCTGAAGTACTACGGCCGCAAGCCGATGCCCAGCTGGGGCGCTGACCTGTCCGGCATCGACTTCGACAACATCAAGTACTTCGTCCGGTCCACCGAGAAGCAGGCCGCGAGCTGGGACGAGCTGCCCGCCGATATCAAGAACACCTACGACCGGCTCGGCATACCCGAGGCGGAAAAGCAGAGGCTCGTCGCCGGCGTGGCCGCGCAGTACGAGTCCGAGGTCGTCTACCACAAGATCAGGGAAGACCTCGAGGAAAAGGGCGTCATCTTCCTCGACACGGACACCGCGCTCAAGGAGCACCCGGATCTGTTCAGGGAGTACTTCGGCACGGTGATTCCGCCCGGCGACAACAAGTTCGCCGCGCTCAACACCGCGGTGTGGTCCGGCGGGTCGTTCATCTACGTGCCTAAGAACGTCAAGGTGGATATCCCGCTGCAGGCCTATTTCCGCATCAACACCGAGAACATGGGCCAGTTCGAGCGGACCCTGATCATCGTCGACGAGGGCGCCTACGTCCACTACGTGGAAGGCTGCACCGCGCCGATTTACAAGTCGGACTCGCTGCACTCCGCGGTGGTCGAGATCATCGTGAAGAAGGACGCGCGCTGCCGGTACACCACCATCCAGAACTGGTCGAACAACGTTTACAACCTGGTGACCAAGCGCGCCATCGCCCAGCAGGGCGCGACGATGGAGTGGGTCGACGGCAACATCGGCTCCAAGGTGACGATGAAGTACCCGGCGGTCTACCTGATGGGCGAGTACGCCCGCGGCGAGACGCTGTCGGTCGCCTTCGCGGGCGAGGGCCAGCACCAGGACGCGGGCGCCAAGATGGTGCACTGCGCGCCGAACACGTCCTCCTCCATCGTCTCCAAGTCGGTGGCCAGGGCGGGCGGGCGGACGTCCTACCGCGGCCTGGTCAACGTGCAGGAAGGCGCCGCGCACTCCAAGTCCAACGTCAAGTGCGACGCGCTGCTTGTGGACACGATCAGCCGCAGCGACACCTATCCGTACGTGGACGTCCGCGAGGACGACGTGGAGATGGCCCACGAGGCGACCGTGTCCAAGATCTCCGAGGATCAGCTGTTCTACCTGATGAGCCGCGGTATGGCCGAGGACGAGGCGATGGCCACGATCGTCCGCGGGTTCGTCGAGCCCATCGCGCGCGAGCTGCCGATGGAGTACGCGCTCGAGCTGAACCGGCTGATCGAACTGCAGATGGAGGGGGCGGTCGGCTGATGTCGGCAGGACTTCAGGGGGCCATCGAGTCGGCTCCCGTGAGCAGGCTGCACGAGCACAGGTCCTATCGACCCGGCGGATTTCGCCGTGCCCATCGGCCGCGAGGAAGAGTGGCGGTTCACGCCGCTGCGCCGGCTGCGCGGGCCTGCATGGCGATGCTCCGCTGTCCGCGGCCAAGGTAACCGTGGACGTAGACCCGGCCCCGGAGATCAAGACCTTTACCGCCGAACGGTCCAGCCCTCAACTCGCCCGTACCTTTATCCCGGCGGACCGGGTCAGCGCCCGGGCGTATGCGTCTTTCGACGAGGCGACCGTGATCAAGTGCCGGCGCAGGGCGCAGGCGTCACGGGCCACCGTCGTCACCGTGACCGGCGAGGGCGCTGACGGTGCCGGGTTCGGGCACCTGCTGGTGCAGGCCGAGCCGAACTCCCGGGCCGTGGTCGTGCTCGATCACCGCGGCAGCGCCACGTACGCGGACAACGTCGAGATCGTGGTGGGCGACGGGGCCACGCTGTCGGTGGTCAGCCTGCAGGACTGGGCGGATGACACCGTCCACCTCTCGCAGCACTACGCCACCCTCGGCCGGGACGCCAAGCTGCGGCACACCGCGGTCACGCTGGGCGGGTCCGTCGTCCGGCTGGCGCCGAGGGTCCACTACGCCGGTCCCGGCGGCGACGCCGAGCTGACCGGGCTGTACTTCGCCGACGCCGGGCCAGCACCTGGAGCACCGGCTGTTCGTCGACCACGATGTGCCGCGCTGCCGCAGCAGGGTCACCTACAAGGGTGCGCTGCAGGGCGCCGACGCGCACGCGGTCTGGATCGGCGACGTGCTGATCAGGCCGGAGGCCACCGGTACCGATACCTACGAGTACAACAGGAACCTGGTGCTGACCGACGGCACCCGGGTCGATTCCGTGCCGAACCTGGAGATCCTCACCGGTGAGATCGTCGGTGCCGGGCACGCCAGCGCCAGCGGCCGGCTCGAGGATCACCACCTGTTTTACCTGATGGCCCGGGGCATTCCCTTCGAAGAAGCCCGCCGGCTGGTCATCCGCGGGTTCTTCGGTCAGCTCATCGACACCATCGAGGTGCCTGAACTGCGGGAGAGGATCTCCGCGGCCATCGAGGGGGAGCTGACCAAGTCGTTGCCCGCGGGAGCCCAGCGATGAGCGAGGACCAGAAGTTCAGCCGGGCCTGTGCGCTGTCGGAGGTTCCGGCCGAGGGCGCGATCGGCGTCGAGGTCGCGGGGGAGCCGGTCGCCGTGGTCCGGGCCGAAGGCGAGGTCTACGCGATCCGCGACGTGTGCTCGCACGCCGAGGTGCCCTTGTCCGAGGGCGAGGTCTACGACCACACGATCGAGTGCTGGCTGCACGGGTCGTGCTTCGACCTGCGGACCGGCAAGCCCACCGGGTACCCGGCCACCGAGCCGGTACCTGTCTATCCAGTCAAGATCGAAGGCGACGACGTGTACGTCGCGCTCACCATAAGCAACAAGGAGTCATAGTGGCCACCCTCGAGATCCGCGACCTGCATGTCAGCGTGGAAGGCGCGCCAGGCGGGGTAGGGGTGCACCAGGAGATCTTGCGCGGCGTGGACCTGACCGTCCGCGACGGCGAGACGCACGCGATCATGGGACCGAACGGGTCGGGGAAATCCACCCTTGCTTACGCCATCGCCGGTCACCCGAAGTACCTGGTGACGAAGGGCAGCGTCACGCTGGACGGCGAAGACGTGCTGGCCATGACCGTGGACGCGCGCGCCCGGGCCGGCCTGTTCCTGGCCATGCAGTACCCCGTCGAGGTGCCGGGCGTGTCGGTGTCGAACTTCCTGCGCACCGCGGTCACGGCCGTCCGGGGCCAGGCGCCGAAACTGCGCGACTTCGTCAAGGAACAGCGCGCGGCGATGGCCGCGCTGTCCATCGACCCGGCCTTCGCCGAGCGGAGCCTGAACGAGGGTTTCTCCGGCGGGGAGAAGAAGCGGCACGAGATCTTGCAGCTCGAGCTGCTCAACCCCAAGTTCGCGATCCTGGACGAGACCGACTCGGGCCTGGACATCGACGCGCTGAAGATCGTGTCGGAGGGCGTCAACCGGTTCCGCGGGCAGCCCGGGCACGCGATGATGCTGATCACCCACTACACCCGGATCCTGCGGTACGTGAAGCCGGACTTCGTGCACGTGTTCGTGGCCGGGCGGATGGTCGCCGAGGGCGGCCCCGAGCTGGCCGACCAGCTGGAGAGCGAAGGGTACGAGAAGTTCTCGTTCCCGGGAGCGCCGGTATGACCGATTTCCCGGCTCACCTCGACGTCGAGGCGATCCGTGCCGACTTTCCCGCGCTGGCCAGGACGGTGCGCAACGACAAGCCCCTGATCTACCTGGACTCCGGGGCGACCTCGCAGAAGCCCGGTGCAGGTGCTCGACGCCGAGCGCGAGTTCTACGAGCGGCACAACTCGGCCGCGCACCGCGGCACCCACCTGCTCGGCGAGGAAGCCACCGACGTGTACGAGGGCGCGCGGGCCAAGGTCGCCGACGTTCATCGGCGCCGATCCCGGTGAGGTGGTGTTCACCAAGAACGCCACCGAGGCGATAAACCTGGTCGCCTACGCGATGAGCAAACGCCCGCTCTGGGCCGGTTCCACGTGCAGGCCGGGGACGAGATCCTCATCACCGAGATGGAGCACCACGCCAACCTCGTGCCCGTGGCAGCAGCTCTGCGAGCGGACCGGAGCCACGCTGCGCTGGCTGGCCGTCACCCCCGAGGGCCGGCTCGACCTGGACCACCTGGACGACCTGATCACCGAGCGCACCAAGATCGTCGCGGTGACCCAGCAGTCGAACGTCACCGGCGCGATCCCGCCGGTTGCCGAGATCGCCCGGGCGGCGCACGAGCAAGGGTGCGCTCGTGCTGGTCGACGCGGCCCAGTCGGTGCCGCACCAGCCGGTCGACGTGGCCGCGCTCGGCGTGGACTTCCTGGCCTTCTCCGCGCACAAGATGCTCGGCCCGTACGGGATCGGCGTGCTGTTCGGCCGGGCCGAGCTGCTCGCGGAGATGCCGCCGTTCCTGACCGGCGGCTCGATGATCGAGGTGGTCCGGATGGAAGGCAGTACGTTCCTGCCGCCGCCGCAGCGGTTCGAGCCGGGCGTGCCGGCCGTGGCCGAGGCCGCCGGACTGGGCGCGGCCGTCGACTACCTCACCGGCCTGGGCATGGGCAACGTGGCCGCGCACGAGGAGTCGCTCACCGCGCACGCGCTCGATGTCGCTGCGCGACAATCCCGGCGTGCGCATCCTCGGGCCCGACACCACCAAGGACCGCGGCGGCGCGGTCGCCTTCGAAGTCGAGGGCGTGCACCCGCACGACGTCGGCCAGGTCCTCGACGAGCTGGGCATCGCGGTCCGTACCGGCCACCACTGCGCCTGGCCGCTGCACCGCGCGCTGGGCGTACAGGCCAGCACGCGCGCGACCTTCTACGTGTACAACACGCACGCCGAGGTGGACGAGCTCGCGGACGGAATCCGTTACGCTCAGCGCTTCTTCGGCGTCCGGTCCTAGGACTCGCCGGGATGACGGCGCCCGCGTCAGGTGTTAGCAGGGGGTGTGATGCAACTCGAGTCCATGTACCAGGAGATAATCCTGGACCACTACCGCAACCCGCACCATAAGGGCCTGCGGGATCCCTTCGGCGCTGAAGTTCATCATGTCAACCCGGTCTGCGGCGACGAGATAACGATGCGGGTATCGCTCAAGGACGTCGGCGGTGAGCCGGTCGTCGACGATGTGTCGTATGACTCGCTCGGCTGCTCGATCAGCCAGGCGAGCGCGTCGATGATGAGCGATCTCGTCATCGGCAAGCCGGTGGCCGAGGCCATGGCCATCAGCCAGGCGTTCCTGCAGCTCATGCAGTCCAAGGGTGCTCAGGCCGAGGCAGGACCCGATGAAGACATGCTCGAGGACGCGGTGGCCTTTGCCGGCGTGTCGAAGTACCCGGCCAGGATCAAGTGCGCGCTGCTCGGCTGGATGGCATGGAAAGACGCGACCGCACAGGCCATGGAGGCAGGACAATGACGGAGAACACGACCGCGGATCCCGCGGTGATCACGGATGCGGACCCGGCGGCCTCGCGACGCCGGAGGGCGCGGGCGTCCCCGCCGAGCTCACGCCTGAGCAGGAGGACGTGCTCGAGGCGCTGCGAGACGTGGTGGATCCCGAACTCGGGATCAACGTGGTGGACCTCGGCCTGATCTACGGCGTTGACGTCGACGCCGAGCGGATCGCCACCATCGACATGACCCTGACCAGCGCCGCGTGCCCGCTCACCGACGTGATCGAGGACCAGGCCCGCGAGGCGCTCGAGGGCGTGGTCGTCGGATTTCCGCATCAACTGGGTGTGGATGCCGCCGTGGGGCCCGGAGAGCATCACCGACGACGGGCGCGAGCAGCTGCGCGCCCTCGGCTTCAACATCTAGGCCGTCCTTGAGGTAATGAAGAATCCAGCCGCAGGTGGCGGCCGCTGGGTGGACGTCTCGCCCGAACGCCTGGTGTCCTGGATGGTCACGTTCGCCCGGCGGCACGGCGGCGGCCTGGTCGCCCGCGGTGACGCCGACGGGCTCCTGACGTTCACGGCCGCCGACGGCGCCACCGCCGAGTGCCATCCGCCTTTCCCCCGGCCGCCGGGACACCGGGACGTGGAGCGGCACCGCGGTGCCCGATCCGGAGGCGGCGGCGGCGGCGATGGCAGCGTATGCTGCGGCCGACCGGACCGTGGGCGTCCTGCTGGTGCGGCTGGGGGGTTACGCGGTGGGCGTCTTCGCCGGTTCGCCGCCTCAGCTGGTGAGCTCGAAGACCGGAAGCAGGCCGGTGCACGGTCGGAGCGCGGCGGGCGGCTGGTCCCAGCATCGGTTCGCCCGCCGCCGGGAGAATCAGGCCGCGACCGCGCTGCGCGCGGCGGCGGACGCCGCGGCGGGGATATTCGGCCGCTACGGCGCCGCATGGGCTGGACGCCGTGGTGCTCGGCGGGGACAAGCGGTCGGCGGCCGGACTGCGCGGCGACACGCGGCTGCCGCCGTATCTGGACCGCGCGGTGGACCGGTTCCTCACCGTCCCGACCCGAGGCTGGCTGTGCTCAAGGAGGTCCCGCGCGAATTCGGCGCGATCCGCATCAGGCTGACCGAGCCAGAACAAGATGGCCCCCCGCCCGCTAACCAAGTAAACTAATTGGCGTGCTGCCACGACGGATTAGAGACACGCCCTAGGGGAGAGTTCTGTCCGTTTCCGTCCGTCCCGCAGGAGCAGCAAAATCATGATCGTGGCAAGTGGCATCGAACTCCGGGCTGGCGCGCGCCTGCTGCTCGAAGATACGTCGTTCCAGGTAAGTGCCGGGGACCGGATCGGCCTGGTCGGCCGGAACGGCGCCGGGAAGACGACGCTGGCCAAGGTGCTGGCCGGCCAGGCCGCTCCGGCCGCGGGCTCGGTCAGGCAGTCCGGCCCCGTCGGCTACCTGCCGCAGGATCCGCGCACTGGCAACCTCGACAACCTGGCCATCGACCGGGTGCTGTCGGCCCGCGGGCTCGACCAGCTGCGCGCCGACCTGCGCACGGCGGAGGCGGGGATGGCCGACCCCGATTCGTCCGCCGCGGCGGACGCCATCCGCCGCTACGGCAAGCTCGAAGAGCGGCTCGCCGTGCTCGGCGGGTATGCGGCCGAGTCACAGGCTGCCTCGATCACCGCCAGCCTGGGGCTGCCCGACCGGGTGCTGCATCAGCCGCTGCACACGCTGTCCGGAGGTCAGCGGCGGCGGGTCGAGCTGGCCCGGATCCTGTTCTCCGATTCCGAGACCATGCTGCTCGACGAGCCGACCAACCACCTGGACGCCGATTCGGTGGCCTGGCTCCGCGATCACCTCAAGACCTATCGCGGCGGGCTGGTCGTCATCAGCCACGATGTCGCGCTGCTGGCTGACGTGGTGAACAAGGTGTTCTACCTCGACGCGCAGCGGGCCTGCCTGGACATGTACAACCTGGGCTGGCGCGCCTACCTGGCCCAGCGCGAGTCCGACGAGCGGCGCCGCCGGCGTGAGCGGGTGAACGCGGGACGGCAGGCGGGCGCCTTGATGGCGCAGGCGGACAAGATGCGGGCCAAGGCGACGAAGGCGCGGGCCGCGCAGAACATGCAACGTCGCGCCGAGCGGATGCTGGCCGGGGTCGAGGCGGAGCGCACCTCCGACCGGGTGGCCAGGCTCCGCTTTCCGGTGCCCGCGCCGTGCGGCCGGACGCCGTTGTCCGCGGTCGGGCTGTCGAAGTCTTATGGGTCGGCTGAGGTGTTTACCGGAGTCGACGTCGCCGTTGACCGCGGTAGCCGGGTCGTGGTGCTCGGGCTAAACGGAGCGGGAAAGACCACGCTGCTCCGGCTGCTCGCGGGGGTGGAAACTCCGGATACAGGAAAAGTGACACCAGGACATGGCCTGAGCCTTGGATATTACGCTCAGGAGCACGAGACGCTGGAAACGCAGCAAACGGTCCTATCGCACATGCGCTCCGCCGCGCCGGAGCTTAACGAATCGCAGCAGCGCAAGGTTCTCGGGTCATTCCTGTTCAGCGGGGATGACGTGGAAAAACCCGCGGGTGTGCTTTCCGGCGGGGAGAAGACACGATTGGCCCTAGCTCTTCTAGTTGTATCGGGCGCCAACGTTCTACTACTCGATGAGCCGACGAACAACCTTGATCCCGCTAGCCGGGAAGAAGTTCTTGGTGCGCTGAGAGGTTTCCGCGGCGCGATCGTACTTGTTACTCACGATGAAGGTGCGGTGGAAGCGCTTTCCCCCGAACGCGTAATCGTGCTGCCCGACGGCGTGGAAGACGCGTGGAGCGAAGATTTCGCAGATCTGGTCTCACTGGCCTAACGCGGCATCCGCCGGTCATGCCTGCGCTAAGGCTACGATTGCGCCATAACCCGATAAAAATATAGTGATCATTTGGTGTCATCTGGGTGGCCAATCCTGCGGTCATGCCTGATCATTACGGAGGGGGGATGTGTAACTCACTGATGACTGTAGCTAACGGGAGGTACATATGGCTGACACCCTCAAGAAAGGAACACGTGTGACGGGGGCGGATCGCAGCAAGCTGGCCACGAGCCTTAGCCAGAGATACGACTCCGGCGAGAGCATCCGCTCACTGGCCGCCTCGACGGGAAGGTCCTATGGTTTCGTCCACCGGATCCTGACCGAGACAGGAGTGACGTTGCGCGGGCGTGGTGGCGCAACTCGCAGCGGCAAGACGAAGGTGAACCACTAGAAACCACGCCCAGGTGCCGCCGGCCCGGTTGCATGTCGCCGGGACCCCGCCCGGACGCCCCTGGCAGTTCAGCTACTAGCTGATAACGTTCCTGCCCGTTTCGGGAACGAACGACGGTCTGAAGAAGGTTTTCCTGGTCATGTACGGGCGGGCGAACATCAGCATGATGCATTCCTTCAGGCACGACCCGACGGTTACGCAGCAGAAGCTCAAACCGGGGACTGTCCGCAGGATCATCGGCTACGCCAAGCCCTACAAGCTGTACCTGTCGCTCTTCATGGCCGCTACGGTGCTCGACGCGCTCATCACGGTGGTCAATCCGCTGCTGCTGCGGGTGATCATCGACCGGGGCATCCTGGGTCATCGCGAGGCGATCGTGGTCGGCGTCGCCGCCGCGGTAGCAGGGGTGGCCGTGTTCGACGCCCTCCTCGGCTTCATCACCCGCTGGTACTCGGCGCGGATCGGCGAGGGTCTCATCTACGACCTGCGCACTGAGGTGTTCAGCCACGTGCAGCAGCAGCCTCTCGCGTTCTTCACCCGGGCTCAGACCGGTTCGCTGGTATCACGGCTGAACAGCGACGTGATCGGCGCGCAGCAGGCGATCACCTCGACGATGTCCTCGGTGGTCTCCAACGTCTTGACCGTGGGCGCGATCCTGGTCACGATGTTCTACCTGTCCTGGCAGGTCAGCCTCATCGCCCTGGTGCTCATCCCGCTCTTCCTGCTGCCGGCCCGGCGGGTGGGACGGCGACTGCAGCGGCTCACCCGCGAATCCATGCAGCTGGACGCCGCGATGGGCTCCACCATGACCGAGCGCTTCAACGTCGCGGGCGCGATGCTCGTCAAGCTCTTCGGCCGGCCCAGGCAGGAATCCGAGGTCTTCGCCGAACGCGCCGGACGGGTCCGCGATATCGGTGTCACCCAGGCCATGTACGGCCAGGTGTTCTTCATCTCGCTCACCCTGCTCGCCGCGCTCGCCACCGCGGTGATCTACGGGCTCGGCGGCAGCCTGGTCATCCGCGGTGCCCTGCAGGTCGGCACCCTGGTCGCGCTGTCCCAGCTTCTGATCAGGATCTACGGCCCGATTGCGCAACTGTCCAACGTCCAGATCAGCGTGATGACGGCGCTGGTCAGCTTCGACCGCGTCTTCGAGATCCTCGACCTCAAGCCGCTGATCGCCGAGCGGCCCGACGCGATGACCCTGCCGGCCAGGGTACCTGCCGCCGTCGGCGCTGGCGGGGACGTCGCGCCGCAGATCGAGTTCGACGACGTCTCGTTCCGTTACCCCTCGGCGAGCGAGGTGTCGCTGGCCTCGCTGGAATCGATCGCGTTGCCCGCACCGGAACGCCAGGAAACTCCCGGAGTTCTTCATCAGGTAAGTTTTCTCGCGCCATCCGGCCAGCTGACCGCGCTGGTCGGCCCCTCGGGCGCAGGCAAGACCACGATCACCGCCCTGGCCGCGCGGCTGTATGACCCGGACGACGGCGCCGTGCGCATCGGCGGCCACGACGTGAAGGACGTCACCCTGGAGTCGCTGCACGATGTCGTCGGCGTGGTCACGCAGGACGCGCACCTGTTCCACGACACTATCCGGGCCAACCTCACCTACGCACGGCCTGAGGCCACCGAGCTCGAGCTCATCGCAGCGTGCGAGGCTGCCCAGATCTGGGACCTGATCGCCAGCCTGCCCGACGGCCTGGACACCGTGGTGGGTGACCGCGGCTACCGGCTGTCCGGCGGGGAAAAGCAGCGGGTCGCGGTGGCCCGGCTCCTGCTCAAGGCTCCCTCCGTCGTCGTGCTCGACGAGGCGACCGCTCACCTGGACTCCGAATCCGAGGCCGCGGTCCAGCGCGCGCTGAAGGCGGCCCTGGCCGGCCGGACCTCGCTGGTGATCGCGCACCGTCTCTCCACGATCAGGGAGGCCGACCAGATCCTGGTCGTCGAGGCCGGCCGGATCGTCGAGCGCGGCACGCACGCGGAGCTTCTGGCGGCCGGCGGCCTGTACGCCGACCTCTACCACACCCAGTTCGCCGGGCAGGCCCTTCAGGGACGGTAGCCTGCCGCCTGCAGGGCGAAAAGCTCGGCGTAAACGCCCCCCTGGCCGACCAGGGTCGGGTGATCGCCTGCCTCCGCCACCCGCCCGCCTTCCATCACGATGATCTGATCCGCCATGTGGACCGTGCCGAACCGGTGCGAGACGAGCACGGTGATCGCGCCGGTCGCCGCCCGGGCGGCGGCACGGTAGCTGGCGAACAGCGCGGCCTCGCTCGGAGCGTCCAGGCTGGCGGTCGGCTCGTCCAGGACGATGAGCAGCGGGTTTTCCCGCATCAGCCCGCGCGCCAGGGCGAGCCGCTGCCACTGTCCTCCGGACAGCGCGCGGCCGCCGACATACGGGCCGAGCAGGGTATCGAGTCCGTCGGGCAGGTCGGCGCCCACCAGGTCGTCCGCGCCGGCCCGGCGGATCGCGCTGAGCACGGCGTCGCGGTCATCGATGCGCGGCAGGTCGCCGGCGCCCACGCCGTCGCCGAGTGACATGGAGAACCGGACGAAATCCTGGAACGCGCCGGTGGTCTGGGCGCGCCACTGCCGCGGGCCGATATCGGCCAGCGCTTGCCCGTCGACCGTGATGCGTCCCGCCGTGGGGCGGTACATGCCGGTCAGCAACTTGATCAACGTTGACTTGCCTGCGCCGTTCTCGCCGACGACGGCCACGGTGGTACCGGCCCGCAGCGTCAGGCAGATGTCCTGGAGGACCGGTGTCTCCTGACCCGGATAGGTGAAGCTGACGTGCTCGAGGCTGATGCCCTCGGCCAGGCCCGACGACGGGTCTGGCCCGGGCTGGTCCATGTGCCCGGTTCCCCCCTGGCCGGCCACGTAGTCCTCAAGCCAGAGCAGCCGGTCCGCCGTGGTGGCCGCGGTGGCGAACGAGCCCGCGCTGGTGCTGGCCCCGGTGACCTGCCGCTGGGCGCGGCGCAGCAGGCTGACCACCTCGACCACGGAACCGGGGGAGGCATCGCCGTGCGCGGCACGCAGGACCAGGGTGACGATGGCGCCGCCGAACCCGGCTGCGTACAAGATCCACCCCGCCGCCTCGGTCAGGGCGCCGACCCGGGCGGCGCGCAACGCCCGCCGGTTCACCTCCTCACCCAGCCGGGCGTGCCGGGCGAGCAGCCCGTCCGTCACCCCGAAGGTGCGCAGCTCCCTGGCCGGCCCGGCGGTGGACGCCAGCGAGAACAGGTCATTGACCAGGCGCCGGGAGTCGGCCAGGTCGTCGTCTGAGCGCTTCTGCACCCGGGCCGCCAGCCGGTCGGCTACGGCGGGCGCGACGGCGAGGAGCGGGACCACGATCAACGGCGGCCAGACCAGCGCGAGCAGGACCGCCGCCCCCGCGAACTGAATCCCGGAGCGGATCATCCCCAGCGACTGCGCAGGCGCGGCCGCCAGGGTCCTGCGGCGTTCGCGCAGCGAGTCGATCTCGGCCAGGTAGTCGGGTCGCTCGAAGTGCTCGAGGAAGGGCGCATCGCAGGTCAGGGCGCCGATGTGCAGGCCGAGACGCAGGTTGGCCAGGTCAGTCAGCTTGGAGTTGAGAGCGCCGCCGATCAGCTGCAGCGCCCACCCGCCGGGAAAGGAGACGGCCACGATGATCAGTCCGGTCACGATACGCCCCGGCTGATGCGCGATCGCGCCGTCCACGATGGCCCGGAAACCAAGCGGGTAGGCCAGCATCAGCAGCGAGGAGCCGAGCGCGGCCAGAACGCACTGCGTGGCCAGCAGGGGGGCGGCCCGCCACGCTGTGCCGAACAAGATGTCCAGCCGCCGCAGCCCGGCGCATCAGCCCGCCCGTCCCTCGGCGAAGCGAGCGGCCTGCAACGCGAACATCGCGGCGTAGCTGCCGCCGGCCGCGACCAGCTCGTCGTGGCGGCCGAGCTCGGTGATCCGCCCCGCCTCGAGCACGGCGATGCGCTCGGCGCGACGGACGGTAGCGAACCGGTGCGAGATGACCATCGTCGTCAGGCCCGAGGTGAGCTCGAGGAACCTGTCGTAGAAGGCCGCCTCGGCCCGGATGTCCAGCTGAGCCGTCGGCTCGTCGAGGACGAGGACGCGGGCACCCCGCGCGGCCGCGTACAGGGCCCGGGCCAGAGCGATCCGCTGCCACTGGCCGCCGGACAGATCGGTGCCGCCGCGGTAGCCAGGAGCGCAGATCGTGTCCCACCCGTGCGGCAGGGCGACGATGAAGTCCAGCGCTCCGGCCCGGGCCGCGGCCTGTTCCAGCGCGGCCTCGTCGAAGTCGTCGGCCAGGCCGTCCGCGGTGAGGTCACCGAAGGCGATGTTCTCCCGCGCGCTCAGCGGATAGCGGCCGAAGTCCTGGTTGACCACGGCCAGCTGGCGCTGCCACGAACGAGGGTCAAGCTCCCGCAGGTCGGTCCCGTCCACGGTGATCCGGCCGCCCGTCGGCTCGCGTAGCCCGGCCAGCAAGGTGACCAGCGTGGTCTTACCCGCGCCGTTGACGCCGACCAGGGCCAGCGACCTGCCGGCCGTGAGCTCGAGGTCCAGGCCCTGGTAAACGGGCTGCCCGCCGCCGGGGTAGCGGTAGCCGACCGACTCCAGGCGGATGGCTGCGGCGGGCCTGCCCGCCGCGCTGGCCCGGCCGGTTTCCGCCGCGCTGGCGCGGAGCCGGGCCAGCAGCTCGTCGAGGTCAGGCACGGCGGCGAGCATGCTCTCCAGCGTGACGTCAGCGGCGGTGACCCCGCCCACGGTCATGGCGGAGGGGAGCATCGGCAGCATGACCGCGACCGTGCCCAGGCCGATGTCGTGATGCCAGGCCGCCAGGGCCAGCAGGCCCGCCCCGGCGGTGTACATCGCGGCGACGGCGATGCCGAAGATCAAGGCCCGGTTCCTGAACCGTCGCATCTGCCGCCAGGACGGCTCCATGCCCGTCAGCCACTTGTCACGGTGCCGTCCGAGTATCCAGTGGCCAAGCCCGAAGACCCTGATTTCCTTGGCGAACGCGGGCCGGTAGGAGCAGCCCAGGTAGTACCAGCTGTGCCGCAGTTCCGGTGTCGCCCGCCGGACCAGCGTGGCTCGCTCGGCCAGCAGCCGGCGCAGCGGCGGCCGCATCAGTGACCAGCCGGCGAGGAAGAGCAGCCCGATGTACCAGCGGAACGAGGCGAGCACGGCACAGGCGATGAACCCGCTGAGCCGGTCACCGAAGGCGCTGGCCAGGGCCATCGGGGCATCCGCGGGACGCGAGGTGGTCAGTTCGCCGCTCGCCGACGCCAGCTGGTCGAGGACCGCGGAGTCCTCCAGGTGCTCCACTCCGGCCGGTGCGCAGACCGCCTGGGCCAGACGGCGCTGCATCCCGGTCGCCATCACCGCCGAGGCGCACGCCGAGAGCAGGTCCTCGGCGGGGCTGCGCAGCAGCGACAGCGCATACGCGGTCGTGCCGATGATGAGGCCGGCCAGCAGGCTCCGTCCGTCCGCCGAGCCGAGGCCGTGCGTCACCGCCGCCGGGATCCGGCCGACCGCGCGGCCCAGGGCGACCAGGGCCACGATGGGCAGAAACCCGTCCGCCAGCGACGAACAGGCCCATCAGGACGGCCAGTGGCGGGCTCGTCTCCCACAGCAGCCGCAGCACCCGCAGCCGCGGCGAGCCGGCCAGCCGCCGTGACCAGGCCCGTGCCGCCAGGCCACCCGAGCGGGCGATCCGGGCGGCGCGAGCCGTAAAGGCCCCGCCCCGTGATGCCGCGCCCCGCCACATGACCGGCTCCTAAAACTGATGCTGAATCAGTATTGATACTAAGATCTTGTCTATGCAGATTAACCAGAAAGACGGCCGAGGGTGAAGTGAATTTTCCCCCGGCTCAGCCGGATCCCAGCCCTAGATCGCCTCGGCGAGCACCTCGCCAGCGCCGTGCCGTCGCGACCCGGCGGCGTCTGTACGAGTCGGCCATGGCCGAGTACGCCAGGGTGGGGCTCGAGGCGGCCCGGGTCGAGGACATCGTGGCCGCCGCGGGGGTGAGCTGGGGCACCTTTTTCCATTACTTCCCGGCCAAGGAGGACGTGCTCCTGGACGCCGCGGCCGAGGTCTGCCGGGCCTACGGCGAGGCGATTCAGGCCGGGCTGGAGACCGGGCAGGACACCGAATCGGTCCTGGGGGTGGCGTTCGGCGCGATGGCCCAGGTCGCGGCCGAGGTCGCCCCGAGCAACGCCTTGCGCGGCAAACTGCTGCTCTACGTGCTCAGCCACCCGGGACGCCTGACCGAGTTCCTCGGCGAGGACGTCGCTCCTCCGGTGGCGGCCACCACCGCGGTGATCGCACAGGGCCAGCTGCGCGGCGAGATCCGGGCCGATGAGCCGGCCGAATCGCTGGCGGTCATCTTGCTGTACGCGGTCCTGTTCGCAGGCCGTCGTGGCGCGACGATCGGCAGGCCTCCCGGCTCGGCCCCGCTAGGCCACCTAGCTCTGCGCATCATCCTGCGAGGCATGCATCCCTAGCCCCGCCCGCCCCAGCCCCCGCCCGCTAGGAGAGGGCGTAGCCGAGGCGGCGGAGCTCTTCGCCGCCGATCTTTTCTATCTCCGCGATCTGCTTCGGGGCTCAGCAGGGCCTCGTACGCCGGGGAGCGGCGGGAGCGCCCGCGGCCTCGGCCGCCAGCGCCCCCCATGGCGGTGCGGGCCTGGTTGCGGATCTCGGCGGCCTGCACCGTCGTACCCGCGAAGCTGGACAGGTCGGCCAGGGCTACCTCCGGCTTGCCCATCAGGTGCTCGAAGCGGATCGTCTTCAGCTGCCCGGCGGGCAGGCTGTGGTGCAGCTGCGCGGCCAGGCGCACCGACCAGCGCCAGCGCAGCATGCACCGGCCGGCCGGCGACAGCCGGGGCCAGAGTTCCCGGTCCTCCTCGCTGTCGATGCCGAAGAACGGGTTGGGGAACTCGGTGTCCGCGTTCACGAAACTCGGCCGGAACCAGGACATCACGACCGGGTCGGCGAGCATGCTGGCCACCACGTCCCGGCCGTCCCTGACCACCTGGACGATCCGCGCGTCGGGAAACGCGTAGGTAAGCGCCTCCGAGCAATAGATAAGGTCCGGGCTCGCGTCCCCGTAGGTTTCCAGCCCCCTGAGCTCAACGCACGGACCGACGGCGTCGGCTGCGAGCCCGGCGGCGGCCCGGCATTCACGCGTGCAGTCAAGGCAGCTGTGCGAGGTGACCTGCCAGCCCTGCGCGAAGGCGTCACGGATCACGGTGGCGGCGGCTTGGGTCCTGCCCTGGTACATGGACGGGCGCCGGGCGAACGCGTACACCACGCGGAGCACGCTGGGCTGGCCGATGGTGACGTGAAAACCCGCCGACGCCTTCAGCGCGCGGCCGATCAGGCCTGCCCCCGAATGCGGCGCGCCGACCACGAAGACCGGCCGGTGCACGCTGCGGGAGTTGACGATGAGAATGTGACGAGCTGAGGGCATAGTCGCCTGACAGTCTGGATTGCCGATCGCCTGCCGGTGTCTGGTCCGTTCTTAGCCTGGCACGCTCCGGCGCGTATCCCCGGCAACTCCACGCCGGTGTTCCTCGGCGTGGCCGGCCAGGTTCAGGGCCGTCTGCACCAGGGGGACATGGCTGTAGGCCTGCGGCATGTTCCCGACCAGACGGCCGTAACGAGGATCATACTCTTCACTGAGCAGGCCAACGTCGTTACGCAGGGCAAGCAGCCGTTCGAACAGCTCGACCGCCTCGTCATGCTGCCCGCTCAGCTCCAGCGCGTTCGCCAGCCAGAAGCTGCAGGCGAGGAAGACTCCCTCTGACCCCGCCAGGCCGTCCACTTCAGACGTGCCGCCGGGCGGCAGCTCATACCGGCGCAGGAAGCCGCCCTGCATCAGGTCCCGCTGCAGCACCTTCATGGTGGACACGATCCTGGGGTCGTCGGCATCCAGGAAGCCCACGTCGGAGATGAGCAAGACGGACGCGTCGAGCTCGGTCGCGCCGTAGTACTGGGTGAAGGCCCCGCGCTCAGAGTTGTAGCCCTTGTCGCACACCTCGCGCTTGATCGTGTCGCGCGTGACTCGCCAGCGGGCCGCCAGGTCCGGCTCGCCGGCCTGCTCGGCGTAGCTGGAGGCACGGTCAAACGCCACCCAGGCCATCACCTTGGAATGCACGAAGTGGCGTCGCGGTCCGCGCACCTCCCACAGCCCCTCGTCCGGCTCCTGCCAGTGCTCTTCCAAAAACTCAAGCAGCGAACGCTGCAGCGACCAGGTGTGCTGGTCGTCGTGCAGCCCGGATCTGACGCTGAGCTCAAGGGCGTCGATGACCTCGCCGTACACGTCGAGCTGGAGCTGGCCCGCGGCGGCGTTGCCGATCCGCACCGGCACCGACCCCTCGTAGCCCGGCAGCCAGCCCGCCTCCCACTCGGCCAGCCGGCGCTCGCCGGCCACGCCGTACATGATCTGGATGTCCTGGGGGTGCCCGGCGATGGCGCGGCCCAGCCAGAGCCGCCACGCCTTCGCCTCGTCGGTGTAGCCGGTGCGCAGCAGCGCCTCGAGGGTGATGGTGGCGTCCCGTAGCCAGCAGTAACGGTAATCCCAGTTCCGGACGCCGCCGATATCCTCGGGCAGCGAGGTGGTGGCGGCCGCGACGATGCCGCCGGTGGGCTGGTAGGTGAGGGCCTTCAAGGTGATCAGCGACCGGACCACGGCATCGCGGTAGGTGCCGTCATAGGTGCAGCGCGATACCCAGCTGGCCCAGAATTTCCTGGTCTGCTCGAGGGACGCCAGCGCGTCCAGCCGAGCGGGCTCGCCCTTATGCGAGGGCACGTAGGTGAGCACGAAGGGGATGCTGTCGCCGGCGCAGACGCGGAACGTCGCGGTGTGGGCCAGGTTGCGGCCGGCCAGCTTGACCGGCGTGCGCAGCCAGATCGAGTCCGGTCCCGCGGTCGACGTGATGCCGTCCGCGGTCTTGACCGTCCACGGCACGATGGATCCGTAGCCGAAGCGGATCCGCAGCGAGACCTCCATGTCGACGGCCCCGCTGACCCCGGTCACGATACGGACCAGGACCGGCGGGTCATCGTCGTTCCGCGGCGGCATGAAGTCGACGACGCAGACCACGCCGTCCGGGGTTTCCCACCGGGTTTCCAGGATCAGGGTGTCACCCGCATAGCGCCGGGACGCCACCGTCGTTTCCGGCCCGGCGGCCGGCACCGCCGCCGGCGCGATCTGCCAGCGGCCGTGTTCCGGAGTGCCGAGCAAGGCCGCGAAGCACGCCTGCGAGTCGAAGCGAGGCAGGCACAGCCAGTCCACCGAACCATCCGTACCGATGAGGGCGACCGATTGCATATCACCGACGATGGCGTAATCTTCGATCCGGCCGGCCACGTGTCCTCCAGGTTGGATATCCCCTGCCCGATACCGTACTAGGCTCCAGCTGCCCTTAGGCTGGCAACATGCGGGTACTACCCGGCGTAGTGGGTCCCGGCCGCGGCGCGCGGATCCGTCGCCTGACGGCGTTTACGGGGTCGGTGGCGGCGATGGCCGTGCTGGCCGGGATATCAGGCTGCGCGCAGTTCGACGCCGCCCTCGGACAGCGCGAGGCCGTCGTTTCCTTCAGCGCCGGCACCCCCGTCTCCCAGAAGCTGATCATCCGCACGACCTGCGCCAAAGTACCGGCCGTCACCGCGCAGCCGCTCCCGCCGGACCTTACCTCCCCCTACGCGCTGCAGCAGCTGACCTACCGGATCGACAAGGCCAGCGATGCGGACGTGGCGCAGCTGGAGAAGTGCCTGGCCAAGTTCACCCCGCCGGTGACCGGCATCACCCTCCAGGATTCCAGCGACGAAGGCAATTGAGGCTCGCCGCGGTCCGGCCCTGACCGGCCGGCCGATTTACGCGAAGCGCCCTTTTCCGGCTGCTTAGGCCGATTCTCGGACCGATGTCAGCAAGACGCGATCCGATTCCCTACATTGCCTACTTCATGTATAGTGAACAAGCTATTCCCATATAAACGATCGAAATTAGATAATAGGGGTTACTAGATGCGACGTGTCACGGCCGCCGCGATGATCGGCGCTGCCCTTCTGCTCGCGGGCTGCTCTTCCTCGGCGACGAGCTCGGCGAATTCGGATTCCGGTTCGACGCCAGGCGGATCGGGGGGCGGCGCGCCGGTCACGGTTTCGCTTGGCTTCCTGACCAACATCACCCACGCGTCAGCCCTTGTCGGGCTGAAGGAGGGGTATTTCAGCAAGGCCCTCGGCTCCGCGGGAACCTTGAAGGCGACCAGCTTCAGCACCGGGACCGAGGAGACCACGGCCCTGCTGGCCGGCCAGCTCGACGCCGCCTACGTCGGCCCGAACCCGGCCATCAACGCCTGGCAGAAGTCCAGCGGCAGCCTCATCAAGGTCATCTCGGGTGCCGCGACGGGCGGTGCCTCGATCGTGGTCTCCAAGGGCATCACGTCGGCGGCTCAGCTCAAGGGCAAGTCGCTGGCCACTCCGTCGCTGGGTAACACGCAGGACGTCGCGCTGCGTTACTGGCTGAAACAGAACAACGTGGCGACCACCATCACCGGCGGCGGCGATGCCTTCATCAAGCCGACGACGCCCAACTCCGCCGCGGTCCTCGACTTCAAGTCCGGTCAGATCGCCGGCGGCTCAGAACCCGCGCCCTATGACATCGAGATGGTCCAGGACGGCGGCACCGTGCTGCTCAGCGAGCCGGGCGTCACCACCTTGCTCGTCGTCACGCAGAGTTTCCTCTCCGCGCACCCCGCGATCGTCGCGGACCTGGTCAAGGCCCAGGTCGAGGCGAACGACTTCATCAAGTCCAGCCCGGCCGCCGCCGAGGCGGCCGCCAACGCGGAGCTGGCCTCCTACACCGGCAAGCCGCTCAAGGCAAGCATCGTCGCGGCCGCGTTCAAGGAGATCACCTTCACCGATGACCCGGACGCGTCGTCGCTGACGACCGACGCGTCGCAGGCCGTGTCCCTGGGCTTGCTCAAGCCCGTCAACCTGAGCGGCATCTTCGACCTCAGTCCGCTCAACACCGCGCTGGCCGCGGCCGGCGAATCTCAGGTGAGTTCCTAAGCATGGTGAGGCAGGTGAGTTCCTTGACGGTAACCGATCGCCGGAATCCGGCCAGTGCGACGTCGGCCACGGCCACGGCAGGAGCCGGTGCAGTCCGGCTGACGGATGTCTCCAAGGTGTTCGGGCGCGGCGCCTCGGCCGTCCGTGCGCTCGACCACGTGTCGCTCGAGGTGGCGCCGGGCGAATTCACCTGCCTCATCGGTGCCTCGGGCTGCGGTAAGTCCACGTTGCTTTCCCTGGTCGCCGGGCTGGAGCAGCCCACGTCCGGGGAGGTGTCGACCGCGGCCAGCCGGATCGCGTTCATGTTCCAGGAACCCGCGCTGTTTCCCTGGCTCACGGCCGCGGGCAATGTGGAGCTGGCCCTGCGGGCCCGCGGCGTGGCCAAGGCCGAGCGCCGTCAGCGGACCGGGGAGCTGCTGGAGACAGTGCACCTGGCCGGGTTCGGTGCCAAGCGGCCGCACGAGCTCTCCGGGGGCATGCGGCAGCGGGTGGCGCTGGCCCGCTCGCTGGCCCAGGACGCCGACGTGCTGCTGATGGACGAGCCGTTCGGCGCGCTGGACGCGATGACCAGGGACGTGCTGCACGACGAGCTCGACCGGATCTGCGCCGACCGGCAGCTGACCGTCCTGTTCGTGACCCACAACGTCCGGGAGGCGGTCCGGCTCGGCGACCGGGTGATCGTGCTGAGCAGCCGCCCCGGCCGGGTCATCGACGAGTTCGCCGTGCCCATCGAGCGCCCGCGCCGGATCGACTCGGCACCGGTCGCGGAGCTGGCCGCGCGGGTCACCGACCGGCTGCGAGAGGAGATGAGCCGCGATGACCGGTGACAGCAGGGTATCGCTGCCGAAGTACGCGGAGAAGATGGCCTGGCTCGAGTCCCTCGAGGTTGAGTCGGACGATCAGCGTGGCCGCCGGCTGGCCACGCGCTTCTGGACCGGCCTATGGCCGGTGGTGCTCGCCATCGTCATCGTGCTCGTGATCTGGCAGGTCATCCACCTCAGCGGCTGGAAGAAGGAAATCTTCCCCGGCCCGGTGGGGACGCTGGCCAACCTCGGAGACCAGCTGAAGACCGGGCTGCTGTGGCATGCCATCGGCACGACGGCCGAACGCGCCGTCATCGGATTCGGCCTCGCCGTGGTGATCGGCGGGGTCATCGGGGCCCTGGTGTCCAGGATCCGGCCGCTGCGGGCGGCGGTCGGCTCGCTGATCACCGGGCTGCAGACGATGCCCTCGATCGCCTGGTTCCCGTTCGCCATCATCTTGTTCGGGATCAACACCAGCGCGATCTTGTTCGTCATCATCCTCGGGGCCGCCCCGTCGATCGCCAACGGCCTGATCGCCGGCGTGGACTACACTCCGCCGTTGCTGCTCAAGGCGGGGGCGATGATGGGTCTGCGCCGGATGTCGCTGTACCGGCACCTGATCCTGCCCGCCTCGCTGCCCGCGCTGGTGGCCGGGCTCAGGCAGGGCTGGTCGTTCTGCTGGCGCAGCCTGATGGCGGGCGAGCTGCTGGTGATCATCGCGAACCAGCCTTCGCTGGGGGTGCTGCTTTCCACCGACCAGGATCAGGCCGACATGCAGAGCGCCACCGCTATCATGATCGTGATCCTGGTCCTGGGCATCCTCGTGCACTCGATGTTCAGCGCGGCCGACCGCGGCATTCGCCGCCGCTGGGGTCTCATCGCCAACACCTGACCGACCCGGTCAGTGCCAGGGAAAGGCCAGGTCGTTCAGCATAGCTTTGAGAGCCTGGGCGGCCCGGGAGAAACCTTCCGGGCCGCTGAAACCGCCGTAACGGCCGGCCTGGGCCAGGTGCGGCTCGAGGGATACGAAGCCCTCGAAGCCCGAGTCTCGCAGCGCGGCTAGCGTCGCCCGGATCTGTCCGTCGCCCTGGCCCGCGGGCACGACCTCGCCTGTGGCCGCTACCGCGTCCTTGACCTGGAGGTAGATCAGGTACGGCCGGAGCAGGGGGTACGCCTGGGAGAAGGGCCTGACGCCGCACTGGACGAAGTTCGCCGCGTCGAACGTCGCCCGCAGGGCGGGGGAGTCCACCGCGGTGATCAGGTCATGGCACCGCTCAGCGGTGTCGCCGTAGATCTCCTTCTCATTCTCGTGGGCGAGCACCAGGCCGCGTTCTGACGCGATCGCGGTCAGGGCGGCCATCCGGTCGATGACCTGCTGCCGGTGCCGCCCGGGCGGCTGGCCGGGCGGGATGAAGAAGGAAAAGACGCGCACGATCGGGGTGCCGAGCTCGGCGGCAATGTCGGCGATGCGGCGCAGGCGGTCAAGCTCGGGACCGAGCGGGGCCTGGACCGCGATCTTGCCGATGGGTGATCCGATCGCGGAGACCCTGACCCCGGCCTGGCCCAGCGCGCGGCGGAAGGCGGTCAGCTGCGCGGCGGTGAAGTCGGCGACGTTCACCGACCAGGCGCTGCGCAGCTCGAGGTGGCTGATCGACTCGGCGGCCAGCGTCGCGAGCTGCTCCCGCGGGTCAGCGGATATCTCGTCGGCGAACCCCGACAGGACGACGCTCACCTACCGAGGGTAACCGTACGGCCCGAGCGGGCGGACTCATAGACGGCACAGACGATCTCGAGCGCGTCCCGGCCGGCCTGGCCGCCGACCGCGGGTTCACGCCCTTCGCCGACGGCGGCGAGCAGGTCGCCGAGCTGCGCGGCGTGGCTGGAGACGTCCAGGGCCGCCGGGTCAGCCCCCGCACCCGGGCCGCCTCTCCCGGCGTGGTCCGTCCCTGCGTTGTCGCCGAACGCGCGGCGGACGAGCCGGCCGTCCTCGATGATCACGGTGCCCTGCGTTCCTGTGACCTCCAGCCGCTGCGGGAAGCCCGGGAAGGCGGCGGTACTTGAGATGATGGTGCCCACCGCACCTGAGGTGAACCTGAGGATGGCCAGCGCGGTGTCCTCGGCCTCGATGTGGTGCGCCTGCGTGGTGCACACCGCGGTGACCTCGGCGACCGGCCCCATGCACCAGCGGAGCAGGTCAACGTAGTGCACGCCCTGGTTCATCAGCGAGCCGCCGTCCATGGCCCAGGTGCCGCGCCACCCGGCGCTGTCGTAGTAGGCCTGGCTGCGGTACCACTTGGTGTGGGCCTCGCCGAGCACGAGCGGGCCGAGGCGACCCTCGTCGAGCAGGCGTTTGGCCTCGATGAGGCCGGGGTCGAAGCGGTGCTGGGAGATCACGGTCAGCGCGACGCCGGCCGCGCGGGCCGCCTCGATGAGACGGTCGGCCGCGGCCAGGGTGATATCGACCGGCTTCTCTACCACCAGGTGCTTGCCGGCCCGGGCCGCCCGGACGCCGACCTCGGCGTGCAGGCCGCTGGGCACGCAGACGCACACCACGTCGACATCGGCGCGGGCCAGCAGCGCGTCCAGGCCGGGCTCGGCGGTACCGCCGCTCGCGGCGGCGAAGGCCGCGGCGGATCCGGCATCGGTGTCGGTGATGGCGACCAGCCGGGTGCCGGGCAGCGACGCGATGGCGGCGGCGTGTATCGCCGCGATCGTCCCCGTGCCGACGATGCCGAAGCCGCTGGTCACTGTGCCGCCTCCAGCCAGGAGGTAAGCAGCTCCAGGTGCTGGGGCAGGGCGATCTCCGGCGCCTCGATCTCGGGGTGCCAGCGTTTTTCCCATTCCACCGAGATCCAGTGCGGGTACGCGCCGGCCGTCAGCAGCCCGAGCATGTCCGCGACCGGCACCTCGCCCGCGCCGAGCAGGACCAGCTGCCAGTCGCCGCCGGGCGTGCGACGAGCGTCCTTGACCTGCGCGAGCAGGATGCGCGGGCTGAGGTTCGCGTACACCTCGGCGGGCCGTTCGCCCATCCGGTGCGGATGGTGGCTGTCCCATACCGCACCGATCCAACCCGGGTCGGTCAGGGCCAGCAGCTCGGCCACCACCGAGGAGGCGGAGAAGTCGTCGTGGGTCTCCACCCCGATGGCGACGCCGAGTCGCCGGGCCGCCGACGTCGCCGCCTCCAGGACCCGCGCCGCGGCCCGCAGCTGCCGTCGATGAGCCGGAGTTCGATGCCGGCGTAGCCCCAGCGCCGGCCCAGGGCCGCGGCTGCGGCCAGGGTGGCGTCGGGGAAGGCCAGGGTGCTGAAGGCGATGCGCGGCGGCACGCTCATCGGCAGGCCCCTTGCTGTCTGTTCGCCTGACGGCGGGGAGGCCCGCCCCCGATGGGGGGGTTACCGGGGGCGGGCCCGCTTTGTGGCACCCTCTGGGAGTCTAGCCCTGCCGGGCATGTGCAGAAGAACCACCCTAGGCCGCTACCACCTGAGCTGGGCGATCCTGTCATATTCCGCCGAGGAGTAGCCGACCAGGCCTTCGGACAGGGCGAAGATCCACTCGGCCAAGCCGAGGGACAGCGCGAGGCGGCTGCAGCGGGCACAGAAGTGCGGTTCCGCCAGCCGCACCGAGTCGTCGGCTTCGAGCCGAACGTAAATCAGCTTGGCGTTCTGCAGCATCCGCCAGCCGTCGCCGTCCCGGGCCAGCGTGATGGCCCGCTGCTCGGCATGCGTCCGGCACTGGTCGTGATCGCCGGTCTCGCCGAACTTGCAATAGCAGTGGTCCTCGCCGGGAAACGGCACCCCGTTGGTCCCCCAGGCGATGAGGCTGCCGTCTTTCACCAGTACCGCTGCGTGCCGGGTCCGGGCATGGGAATCCCTGGCCAGCTCAGCGGCCCGCGTCACCATCTGCTCGGCCATATGACTGTCATGACGCTTGAGCGGGCGCCACTGGGGCGATTGACCTGATTGCATGCCTGCCACCTTTCGCAGCACAGGCTAGCCTCCACCCCCGACCAGCGGCAGAGGCAGGGTCGAGATACCCGCTGATCTCGCCGGCGACCGGGTCCTCGACAACCCGCGCGGTAATCCGCTAAACCTCATTTGGCACAGTTGGTTCACCCGCTCATGCCAAGAGGCAACGTATGCGCACTCCCCGGCTCCCGCACGCGAAGATGGGCACGGTCGCGCTGGCGCTGCTCGTGTGCGCCTGCGTCTTCATGGCCCTGGCTGGTCCCGCGCTCAGCCTGCGGGTGCGGACCGGGGCGTTGCACCAGTTGCTTGGTCCGGTCGGCTCCCCGGACACGGTCGTGGACGTGCAGGCCAGCTGGGCCAGCTACACCAGCGCGTACTACGCGGGCGTCCCGCACACTCTCAGCGTGGATGACTTCGACTCGTCCACGATCTTCATCGGCGACGGCCTCGCCGCAACACCGCTGCCCATCGCCGCAGGCTCCTGGGGCAGCCTGACCACTGGCCTGCGTCGTGTCCTCCCCGGGACCACAGGCGGGTCCCCAGGGATCACGCCGCAGCTTGAGGTCACCGTCCGGGACCCGCTGACCAGTAACGTCAAGCTCGTCGCGGGGCAGCTCTCGGCTGCGTCGGTGCCCCGCGGGGCCGTGGGGGTCGCGGTGACAGCACCGATAGCCGCGCGGTTCGGGCTGCACCTCGGGTCTCGCCTGGAGCTGGATAACCCGTCCGGACCGGTCGGGCTCATGGTCACCGCGATCGTGCGCGAGCGTGATCCGGCCTCCTCGTTCTGGACCGCCGATCCGCTCGTGGCCGCACCGGTCCTGGGGCAACTGCCCAATAGGCAAGGCGATGCCTGGCAGGGAGCGGTCTTCGCGGACCCCGGGCAGCTGATCGCCGTGCAGAACGCATTTTGCCAGATCAATGTCGAATCCTGCGGCAGCCTGCAGCTGCAATGGGAATATCCGGTCGCCGTCGATACCGTCAACGCAGACCAGGCCCGGACGTTGCTCAACCAGCTCGGCCTGGTCACCAGCGATGACCCCGCGATAAGCCACGACCTGGGCCCCGCGTCGACCGCGCTGACGATCACGTCGGCCCTGCCCGGCACGCTGACCGGCTTCCTCACGACGCAGGCCGCTGTCCTCACCGCTCCGCTGCTCGTGTTCGTGAGCCTGATCGTGCTGGGCGCGGCGGTGCTCATGCTGGCGGCCCGGATGCTCGTGGCCGGACGCCAGGGCGAGCTGACCACGATTCGCGCTCGCGGTGCGTCCGTCCGTCAGATTACCGCCCGGGTACTCGGCGGCGCGGCGCTGGCGGCCGTCCCCGGTGCCGCGGCCGGCGGAGGGCTCGCCATCGTGCTCTTCCCCGGTGCCGTCACCGCTCCAGGCGGGTCAGCGGAGCTGAGCCGGATCCTCGCCGCGGCCACGCTGTTCGTCGGGCTGGCGGGCCCGCCGCTGATCGCGGCCTGGACCTGGACGGCCCAGTTCTCCAGCTCCGCGCTGCGCCGCCTGACGGCCGAAATCACCGCCTGCACGGTCGCCGTCGCCAGCCTGGTCGTGCTGCGAGTCCAAGGCCTGCCCCCGGTCAGCCAGGTCAACTGGTACCTCACCGCCGTCCCGGTCCTCATCGCCATCCCGGCCGTCCTGGTCATCATCCGCCTGTACCCGCTGGCCATCCGCGGTCTGCTGCGGATCTGGGGGCGGCGGGCCGGTGCCACCGGCTACATTGCCCTGGCCAGCTCCGCCCGCAGCAACCTGGCCACCACCGGACCCCTCTTTACCCTGGCCCTGGCCCTGACCGTGGCCACCTTCGCCGGCATGGTCAACGGTGCCATCGCCAGCGGCGAGGTGGCCAGCTCCTGGCAGGCCACCGGGGCCGATGCCGTCATCAGCACCGACGCCGCGGTGAGCCCGGTCACGCCCGCCGTCCAGAAATCGATCGCGGCGGTTCCCGGCGTACGGCACGTCACGGCGGTCTGGTCCACCTCGTGGGACACCACGTCCGGTCAGCAGCTCACGGGAATCGCGGTCGACCCCGCCGGGTACGCCGCGCTGGCCGCGGACACCCCGTTCCCCCGGGCCGTCCCGGCCCCCGCCGGGCAGGCAGCCGGCTCGCGCACCGTGATCGATGTCCTGGCCTCGCCGTCCGTGGCCGCCGCGCTCGGCGCGCACGCCGGCGAGCTCACCTCTCCCGACGGCGTCGGGCCGGTCCGGGTCCGTGTCACCGGCGTCGTGACCCGTACCCCCGCCTGGCCCGGAGGCGGCGCGTTCATCATCATGTCGCTACGGACGCTGCCTGGCCCGAACGGCCGCCCCGCACCCAACATGATCTTGGTCAGCGGCTCGGGCATCGACCAGGCCAAGCTGACCGCCATGGTAGCCACCGAACTGCCCGCGGCTAGCCTCACCTTCCGCGCGGCCGTGCTCTCCGGTCTCCTCAGCTCCCCGCTGCCCCTGGTGGCGGTGCACTTGATGCTGCTCGGCGTCTTCGCCGCCTGCGGGTTCGGCGTGCTCAACCTCATCTTCGGCCTGGCTCTCGGCACCCGCGACCGCGAGCTGACCCTGGCCAGGCTCAAGATCATGGGCCACGAGCGGGGGAGAAGCCTGATCCTGCTGCAGGAACTGCCAGCGGTGCTCGCGGCGAGTGTCGCCGCCGTGGCCTGCGCGCTGGCGCTTCCGGCCCTCGTCGGGCCATCCCTTGACCTGTCCGTGTTCTTCACCGGTCCCAGCGTGCCGATCGAATTCCGGCCCGACCTGGCCGCCCTCGGTCAGGCGGCCGGGGCCATCACGCTGCTGGCCGGGCTGGCCCTGGCCGCCGGGAGCAGCAGGCCGCGTCGTGATACCGCCCGCGTGCTCCGGGGGGACGGGTCGTGACCCGCCACCGGGGCGGGAGAGCCAGCCGGAGATAATGGCCGACATGCGTCAGGACAGAGCGATCGACGGATTCCGGCTGGCTTACGACCGGACCGGGCCGGGCCCGCAGCGTCCCGCGGTGGTGCTGCTGCACGGCTGGCCGGGCGACCGGACCGACTACCGCGCGGTCGCGCCGCTGGTGGCGGTCGCGGCCGACGTCATCGTGCCTGACCTGCGGGGGTTCGGCGAGTCCGACAAGTGGCAGGCCGATCCCGGCGAGCAGTACAACGCCGCCGCCCAGGCCCGCAGCATCCTGGGCCTGATCGATGAGCTCGGGCTGCAGCGACCGGTCATCGCCGGCTACGACGTCGGCAGCCGGGTCGCGCAGGCCATCGCCAGACAGCGGCCCGAGCTGGTCCGTGCCCTGGTCATCGCGCCGCCGCTGCCGGGTATCGGCGCCCGGATCCTCGACCCGCAGGCTATCCGGGAGTTCTGGTACCAGTCGTTTCACCAGCTCGGCCTGAGCCTGGAGCTGATCGACGGCAAGCCGGACGCCGTTCGGTCCTATCTGCGGCACTTCTGGTCGCACTGGTCCGGGCCGGGCTACGAGCGGCCAGCGGCGACCTCGACCACCTGGTGTCGGTGTACGGGGCGCCGGGCGCCTTCGCCGCTTCGATCGCCTGGTACCGGGCAGGCGCGGGCGCGGTGGCATCCTCGCTGGCGGAGCAGGTCCCGGCTGCGGATCAGCGGATCGGGGTGCCGACCACGGTGCTGTGGCCAGATCATGATCCGCTGTTCCCCCGGGCCTGGTCCGACCGGATCGGGGAATTCTTCGCCGCGGCCACGCTGACCCCGCTTGACGGCGTCGGCCACTTCGTGCCGCTGGAGCGCCCGGAGACGTTCGCCGCCGCGGTCGCCGCCGCGGCCGGTCCCTAGCTGACCCGCCCGGCTCAGGCCTTCGCCGTCGTTTTGGCGTCCGACCAGCTGCGGATGACGGCGGTGTCGGAGATGAAGCGGACCCCGCAGCCCGGGGCCCAGCGGGCCGCGGCCTCGCGCAGGCACTCATCGACCAGCCCGGCGACCGTCTCGGCCTGCTCGCGGGGGCAGTGGACAAGCAGTTCGTCGTGCAGGCAGAGCACGATCCGCGCGCCGAGCGGCCCGCACCTGGCCCGGACCGTGACCGCCCACATCTTGAACAGCTCCGCCGCGGCGCCCTGGACCATCGCGTTGCGCGCATAACGACCGTAGGCCGCGGCCCGGCTGCTGCTCCGTACCTCGGCGCCGGGCGGGGCCAGCTGAATCAGGCGGCCGCCGTAGGTGCGCAGGTCGCGGCCGGCCCGGCCGGAGCGGTCGGCGGCGTCCAGGTAGGCCATGGCCACGGGGTAGGCGGCGTTGAGCCGGCGCAGGGCCTGGGCGCCGTGGCCGGTGGTCTGCCCGTACATCGCGCCCAGGACCGCGACCTTGGCGATCGGCCGGTCCACGCCGAGCTGCGCCGCCACCGGTGCGTACAGGTCGTCGGCCCGGGTCGCGGCGATCAGCGCCTGGTCCCGGGACACCGCGGCCAGCACTCGCGGCTCGATCTGGCCCAGGTCGGCCCGGACGAACACGTACCCATCGGCGGCCACCACTCCCGGGCGCAGCGCGGCCGGCATGTTGTGCAGCCCCGCCGACGCGGTCATCCGGCCCGCCGCGCCATCTGAGCCCGTCCACGCACCGCGCAGGCGGCCGTCGGCGCCGAGGTGCTCATCCAGCCAGGCGTAGCCGTAGGTGGTGGCGATCCGCTCTGCCTTGCGCCACTCGAGCAGCGCGCCGACCAGCGGGTGCGCGTCCCGCAGCTCGCGCAGCCGCCACGCCCGGGTGTCGGGTACGTCCACCCCGGCCCGGCCGAGCAGCGAACGTACCTGGGCCGGGCTGCGCAGGTCGGCGGTGGCCCCCGCCGGGGCGTGGCGCAGCACCGCGGCGTCGCGGGCGGCCCGCAACGCCGCGGCGTCGGCCTCGCTGCGCGGCCTGGGCCCGATGAAGGAGGCCAGGACCTGTTCGGCGACCGCCCGGTCCATGGGCAGCCCGTCCACCGACAGCTCGGCGCACAGCAGCTCGGCGGTGGATTCGCAGTGCGCCGTCGGCCCGGCCATCGGACGGTCCGGCAACGCCGCCAGCGCCTCGCGCTGCAGCTGCGCGGCCTCGCGCGCCAGCGCGGCCCACCGGGCCATCCGGTCCGGGTTGTCCGCCCAGCCGCCGCCGGCCCACTCGGACCGCAGGTAGCCGTCCGGCGCCACCGGCTCGTCGGCGTCGCCCTCGTCGATTCCGAACAGGTCAAGCGGGCCCGCGGCAGGCATCGTGTCGGTGGCCAGGCCCCGCAGCCGGGCCCACGCCCAGCCGGGATCGGCCCGCCAGCCGCCGTACAGCAGCCGGTGCGCCGCGGTGATGTCCCAGCAGGTGGCCAGCCGCACTCCGCCGGCGGCCAGGTGCGCGGCGGTCTGGCCCGACCACACCACCCACCGCGGCCGGAGCGTCTCATCCGCGCGCCCGACCTCGGCCGCCAGCTCGACGGGGCCCGGGACCGGCCACGCGCGTTCCGCCGTGGCCATTGCGAGGCCCAGGGCCGGGGCGATGACCAGCCCGACCAGGTCGCCGCGGTTCACCCCGGCCTGGCGCAACGACGTCACGACCCCCGCCGACGCTGACGCACTAGCCATGGACCAACCTTAGTAATCCGTCCCCATGACCGAACTCACCTCCGCCAGCGTCGCGGCGGCGATCTCGTTCGCCCGCTCATTGCCGTCCCGCAGCACCTGCCGCACGTAACCGAGGTCACGCTCGTAGGAGGCCCGGCGGGCCCGCACCGGGGCCAGCAGGTCGTTGACGGCGGCGGTGACGGCGCCCTTGAGCGCAGCGGCCCCGCCGGAGCCGATGCCCGCCGCGAACTCGTGCGGATCGGTGTCCAGGCACAGGGCCCCGAGCAGCACCAGGTTCGACACCTCGGGCCTAGCGGCCGGGTCGTAGGCGATCATCGGATCCGGGTCGGTCTTGGCCCCGCGCAGCAGCCGCGCGGTCTCGTCCGCGCTGGCCGCCAGCGGGATCGTGTTGCCGCGGCTCTTGCTCATCTTGGTGCCGTCGGTGCCGAGCAGGAGCGGCGCGGCCGACAGCAGCGCGTCTGGCACCGGGAACACCGGGGTGCCGTACCGGTCATTGAAACGGCGGGCGATCAGCCGGGTCACCTCGACGTGCGGCAGCTGGTCCTGCCCGACCGGCACCAGGTTCGCCTTGCAGAACAAGATGTCCGCCGCCTGGTGCACCGGGTAGGTGAGCATCAGGCCGCTGACCGAGGCCTGCCGTGAGTGCACGATCTCGTCCTTGACCGTGGGGTTGCGCTGCAGCTCCGGCACCGAGACCAGGCTCAGGAACGGCAGCAGCAGCTGGTTGAGCGCGGGCACCGCGCTGTGCGCGAAGATCACGCTGCGGGCCGGGTCGATGCCGATGGCCAGGTAGTCAAGGACCAGCCCGGTCACGTAGTCGCCGAGGTGGTCGGCGGTGTCCCGGTCGGTCAGCACCTGGTAGTCGGCGACCAGCACGAAGACCTCCGCGCCCAGGTCCTGCAGCCGGACCCGGTTCCGCAGGGTGCCGAAGTAGTGGCCCAGGTGCAGCGCCCCGGTCGGCCGGTCGCCGGTCAGGATCCGGGACTTCTCGATAAGCTCCATGGTTCTCCCTCAAGTCTGGCGAGGGTCCGGGCCGTCGGCGAGCACCAAAAAAGGCCGCCCATCCCGGACGGCCTCCAACGCTGAATATGACCGTCCTAACCGGCCGGCCACCACGCAGCACTCTGCACGCATCGCATGCCACAAGCATAAGTCATCGTCCGAACGGACCGTGGCTCTCCTCCGTACGCACGGGTCGTGAAAAGCTAGGGCGATGGAATACACCCATCTTGGCCGCTCCGGCCTGAGCGTAAGCCGACTGTGCCTGGGCACGATGAACTTCGGGCCGCTGACCCCGCCCGCCGACGCGCACGCCATCATGGATCACGCGCACGAGATCGGCATCAACTTCTTCGACACCGCCAACCGCTACGGCGGCCGGCAGGGCCCGCCCGGTCAGATCTCCACGGACGACCGGTCGCACCCGGGCTGGACCGAGGAGATCATCGGCGACTGGTTCGCCGGTGGCGGCACCCGCCGGGAGCGCACGGTCCTGGCCACCAAGCTGTACGGGGCGATGAGCGAGTGGCCCAACGACGGCAAGCTGTCCGCGCTGAACATCCGGCGGTCCTGCGAGGCGTCCCTGCGCCGGCTGCAGACCGACTACATCGACGTGTACCAGATGCACCACGTCGACCGGGACACCCCGTGGGATGAGATCTGGCAGGCCATGGAGGTGCTCGTCGCCCAGGGCAAGATCTTGTACGTCGGCTCGTCCAACTTCGCGGGCTGGCATATCGCGCAGGCCAACGACAACGCCGCCGCGCGCGGCTTCTTCGGCCTGGTCAGCGAGCAGTCGATCTACAACCTGCTGGTCAGGGAGATCGAGCTGGAGGTGCTGCCCGCGGCGATCGAGTACGGCGTCGGCGTCATCCCGTGGTCGCCGCTGTCCGGCGGCCTGCTCGGCGGCGTGCTGAGGAAGGAGCGCGACGGCCGCCGTCGCCTCGCGGGCCGGGCCAAGGAACTGGTCGAGCAGAACCGGGCGCAGATCGAGGCCTACGAGGACCTGTGCGACGAACTCGGCGAGGAGCCGGCCAACGTGGCGCTAGCCTGGCTGCTGCATCAGGAGGGTGTCACCGGGCCGATCATCGGGCCGCGCACCCTGGCTCACCTCGATGACGCGCAGCGTGCCGTCACCTTGCGGCTCGAGGACGACGTCCTCAAGCGGCTCGACGACCTGTTCCCCGGCTATCAGCCCGCCCCGGAGCACTACGCCTGGTAACGAGGGCCGGGGCCCGCGGCTCCTGCGGGACCGGTCGGGAACTCAGCGGGTCACGAACATCGAGCTGTTCTTCGACCTGGTGTATGTGTACGCGGTCACCCAGCTGTCCCATCACCTGCTGGCCAAGCCCACGCTCGGCGGCGCGCTGCAGACCGGGCTGCTGCTGGCCATGGTCTGGCTGGCCTGGGCCTACACCACCTGGGTGACCAACTGGCTGGACCCGGACCAGATGGCCGTCCGGCTGCTGCTCGTGCTGCTCATGCTGGTCAGCCTGGCCATGTCGGCCTCCCTGCCCCGGGCGTTCGAAGACCTGGGCCTGTGGGTGGGCGGTGCGTACGCGATCCAGCAGAGCGGCCGGTCCGTGTTCATGGTGATCGCGCTGCGCGGGCATCCGCTGCAAGCCAACTTCCGGCGCATCCTGGTGTGGTGCCTGGTCAGCAGCGCGCTGGCGATCGGCGGGGGCGTGACGCACGGCCTGACCAGGGAACTGCTGTGGCTGACCGCGGTCTGCGTCGACGTGACCGGCGGCCTGGTCGGCTTCGCCGTCCCCGGGCTGGGCCGCTCGGTCACCTCCGACTGGACGATCGAGGGCGGCCACTTCGCCGAGCGGTGTCAGGCGTTCATCCTGGAGCTGGACGGGGTGGTCAAGCAGTACCCCGGCGAGCCGCCTGTGGCGGCGCTGGCCGGGGTTGACCTGCGGATCGCCCCCGGCGAGCTGGCCGCGATCATCGGCCCGTCCGGGTCGGGCAAGAGCACCCTGCTGCATGTGATGGGCACGCTGGAGCGGCCCACCCGCGGGGTGGTCCGCATCGCCGGGGAGGATACCTCGGCTATGTCGGACAAGCAGCTGTCGGGCCTGCGGGCCCGCCGACTGGGCTTTATGTTCCAGCAGTTCTTCCTGCTGGATGGGCTCAGTGTGCTGGACAACGTCGCCGACGGCTTGTTGTACCGGGGCGGGCGGGTAGCCGAGCGCCGCACGCTGGCCGCCGCGGCGCTGGAGCGGGTCGGGCTGAGCCACCGGCTCAGGCACCGGCCGAACCAGCTCTCGGGCGGTGAGCAGCAGCGCACCGCGATCGCCCGGGCGCTGGTCGGCCGGCCCGCGCTGGTGATGGCCGATGAGCCGACCGGGAACCTGGACACCCCGTACAGCTGGAAACCCCGATGGACAGCATGGCGTTCATCGGTTTCCCCATCGCCGAGCAGTACTTCAGCTTCGACGGCCACCCCACCGAACTGTTCGTCCGCACCGTCAACGCCCCCAGCCAGGTTAACGCGGTAGCCGCCGTGTTGCCCGCCACCGTCAACCCGGAAAACCCCTCGACGGTGCAGGTCGGCGAGCCGGCCGAGATCCTCCAGGCCGAGGTGCTCGCCGCGGGAGCCTACAACGGCCTGTTTCTCGCCCTGGGAGCAGTCGCCCTGCTCGTCGGCGGTGTCGGGATCGCCAACGTCATGGTCATCTCCGTCCTCGAGCGCCGCTCGGAGATCGGCCTGCGCCGGGCGCTGGGTGCCACCCGGCGCCACGTGGCCGAGCAGTTCCTTGCCGAGGCCGTGCTCCTGTCGGTCCTGGGCGGCCTGGCCGGCACCGTTATCGGCGTGACGGCCACCGCCATCTACGCCCTCACCCAGCATTGGTCGGTGCTGATCCCGCCCCTGGCCCTGTACGGCGGAGGCAGCGCCGCCCTGGCCATCGGCGTTATCGCCGGCCTGTACCCGGCCATGCGAGCCGCCCGCCTTTCCCCAACCGAGGCACTGCGCACGACATGACCGCCCGCCCCGACCTTCACCCCCGGGGACGGCCGATAGGGTTGCCTGATGAGCCACGCCGCGGCGGATAGGTACGCCTGGATCGAGCCCGACGTCGAGGACCTCGGCGGAGGCGTGTACCGGATCCCGCTGCCGCTGCCACTGGACGGGCTGAAGGCGGTCAACGTCTACGCGATCACCGATCCTGGCGGCGTCGACCTCATCGATGCCGGGATCGCGCTGGTCCCGGCCCGGGAACGGCTCACCGCGGGGTTGCGGCAGCTCGGCTACGAACTGGGCGACATCCGCAACTTCTTCGTCACCCACATTCACATCGACCACTACTCGCTCGCGATCGAGCTGCGGCGCGCCTTCCACAGCCTCATCTCGCTGGGCGAGGACGAACGCGTGAACCTGACCGCCATCCGGGAAATGATGGACGGCCGCGGCCGCGGCAACCGGGAGCGGTTCTTCGGCTTCGACAGCCTGGCCAGGCTGGGCGCGTCGGAGCTGGCGGCCAGCCTGGCCGCGGCGGACCAGCGGCCGCCGGCGGTGGTCGACTGGGAGGAACCCGACCGCTGGGTGCCCGACGGAGCCGACCTGGACCTGCGGACACGCACGCTCCGGGCGGTGCACACCCCCGGTCACACCCGCGGCCACCTCGTCTTCCACGACGCCGCGGCCGAGATCATGTTCGCCGGTGACCATGTGCTCCCGCAGATCACCCCGTCGATCGGCTTCGAGCCGGCCGGCAACCGGATGGCGCTGCGCGACTACCTCAGCTCGCTGGCCAAGACGCTGGCCTTGCCCGACGCCCGGCTGCTGCCGGCCCACGGCCCGGTCGCCGCCAGCATCCACGAGCGGGTCAACGAGCTGCTCGCTCACCACGACACCCGGCTGGCGGAGACCCGCAGCGCCGTGCAGGCCGGCCACGCCACCCCGTACCAGGCGGCGAAGGCGATCAAGTGGACGAGGCGAAGCCGCCAGTTCAGCGACCTGGACCTGTACAGCCAGATCCTGGCGGTCAACGAGACCGCCGCCCACCTGGAGGTCCTCGCGATCCGCGGCCAGGTCACCCGGGAGACCGCCGCCGACGGTGCCGACACCTACCAGGTCACGGCGCCGGAGGGCCCCCGTTGATCACCCGGTGCGCCCCGGCGTAGACGTTCATCGTGGTGCCGCGCAAGAAGCCGACCAGGGTCATGCCGCCTTCCTCGGCGAGGGAGGCGGCCAGTGAGGACGGCGCGGACACCGCCGCCAGCACCGGGATCCCGAGCATAAGCGCCTTCTGCGCGAGTTCGAACGAGGCCCGTCCGCTGACCAGCAGGACGTGACCGGTCAGCGGGACCAGCCCGGAGCGCAGCGCCCAGCCGGCCACCTTGTCCACCGCGTTGTGCCGGCCGACGTCTTCGCGCAGCACCAGCAGGGTGCCGTCCGGGGTGAACAGGCCGGCCGCGTGCAGCCCTCCGGTGCGGCTGAAGACCCGCTGCGCGTCCCTGAGCCGCTCGGGCAGCTGAGCCAGCATGCCGGGGGAGACCCGCACCGGGTCGGCCGCCACGTCGAAGGCGGACCGGACCCTGATCGCCTCGATGCTGTCCTTGCCGCATACCCCGCACGCGCTGGTGGTGAGGAAGTTCCTGGCCGCCGCCTGGGCCCGGAGCAAGGTACTTGTGTCCTTGGGGGTCACCGCGGCCACGTTCTCGTCACACATGCGGATCTCGTGCACGTCCTGCAGGCCGGCCAGCAGTCCCTCGGTGAACAAGAACCCGGCGGCCAGGTCGATGTCGTCCCCGGGGGTACGCATCGTCACCGTCAGCGGCTGGCCATCGACCCGGATCTCGAGCGGCTCCTCGGCGGCCAGCAGGTCGGCCCGGTACTCGGGCACACCGGACAGCGGGATCCGCAGCACCCGCCGCCTGGCCGTGGTTGCGCTCATACCCGTGAGGTTACGCCGTTCCTGGCCCGGACAGCCGAATGCCGGGCCCGGCGGGAGGTCGGGCCCGGCACGCAGGTCGGGCGGGCAGCAGGAGCTAGACCGCGAAGTCGAGCAGCGGCTGTGCGCGGCTCGGATGACGCAGCTTGGACAGCGACTGCTTCTCGAGCTGCCTGATGCGCTCACGGGTCAGGCCGAGCGCGCGGCCAATCTCGTCCAGCGTGTGCGGGTTACCGTCGTAAAGCCCGAACCGCATGGCCATGATCGTCGCCTCACGCGGTGTCAGCGCGTCCAAGGCCGAACGGAGCTGCTCCGCCATCAGCTGGCGGTCGACCAGTTCCGAGGCCTCAGGCGCGTCGACGTCCTCGATCAGGTCGCCGATGGACGTCTCGCCGTCCTCGCCGATGGTGGAGTCCAGGCTGATCGGCTGGCGGCTGGTGCGCAGCAGTTCCTCGATCTGGTCCGGAGTCCGGTCGAGCTCGACGGCGAGTTCCTCGGGCGTGGGTTCCCGGCCGAGCTTCTGGTGCATGTCACGCTCGACCCGGCTCAGCTTGCTGAGCATCTCGAGCACGTGCACCGGCAGCCGGATGGTCCGGGCCGAATCGGCGAAGCCCCGCTGGATGGCCTGACGGATCCACCACATGGCGTAGGTGGAGAACTTGTAGCCCTTGGTGTAGTCGAACTTCTCGACCGCGCGGATCAGGCCCAGGTTCCCTTCCTGCACCACGTCAAGCAGCGACAGGCCCCGGTCGCTGTACTTCTTGGCCACCGACACGACCAGGCGCAGGTTGGCCTCGAGCATGTGCGACTTCGCGCGGCGGCCGTCCTCGGCGACGAGCTCAAGCTCATGGCGGTACTTCTCGTCCAGCCCGGTCGCGTTTTCCTCGAGCTTGTGCTCGGCGAACAGGCCGGCCTCGATCCGCTTGGCCAGGTCCACTTCCTGCTCGGCCGTCAGCAGGCTGGTCCGGCCGATGGACTTCAGGTAGGTGTGGACCGAGTCGCCCATGGCCGGGGTCTGGTCGTCCAGATCCACCTCGGTCAGCCGGTCGGAGTCACTGAGGGCGGCCGCCTCGGCCTCGAGGTTCACCACCTCGGCGTCCGCCAGGTCGGCCTCGGCCTCGTCAGCCGGACCCGTGTCCTTCGCGGTCTTGGCGCCGCGGGTAGCGGCGGCCGTCGTTCGGGGTGCGCGGGCCTGCTTGGCGTCTTTGGGATCCTCGGTCAGCTCGTTGGCCAGCCGTACCCCTGCCTCGCTCAGCTCGCGCAGAATGGACCGTCCCTCGGCCGGCGTGAGACCTGCCTGGTCAAAGGCGGTCCTCAGCTCTGCAAGAGACAGGTGGCCCTGGCTTCGCCCGCGCTGGATGAGGTCATCCACACGGGTCGTGTTCGCCTCGTCATCAGAGTCGATGCGCTCGGCGGTTGACGTCGCCATGGCGATCCGCGGCATGAGACACCTCCCTCCTCTTAGTAACAACGCACGCAATACAGACGTCGTTCATTCGGGCTTCCACCAAGTACCCTCCGCCGCCCCGCGCACTCATCAGCGGGGGACATTGTCCAGGCACTATTAACTAACGTTCTCCGCCTCAGTTTGTTCCCGCCGTAGCAGCTCTAGCTTTAGCCGAGCGATGTCGTGTTTCCCGCTCGGGAGCATGGGGACCGCATCGACCACGACGATCTTGCTAGGAGCAGCGTAACGCGGCAACCGCTCCCGCACATGCAGACGAAGCAATTCTAGCAGTGGCGGATGGGCCGGATCGTCCGGAGCTACCACCGCTACGACCCGTTCGCCCCATTCGGTGTCGGGTTGCCCCACCACCGCGACGTCCCTGACGCCCGGGCAGGTCTCAAGCGCTGCCGTGACCTCCCCGGGGACCACCTTGTGGCCGCCGGTGATGATCATGTCATCGGCGCGCCCGCGCACCGTCAGCCGCCCGGACACATCGAGCTGGCCCAGGTCACCGGTCCGGAACCAGCCGCGGTGGGCCGGCTCGCCGCGATAACAGGAAAACAGCACCGGGCCGCCGATCCAGATGCGGCCGCCGTCAGCGGAGCGCGGGTCGTCCTCATCGCCGATCGAGACCTGGACGCCGTCCAGCGCCTGTCCGTCGTACACGCAGCCGCCGCAGGTCTCGGTCATGCCGTAGGTGGTCACCACCCGGACGCCCGCGGCTCGCGCGTCATCGAGCAGGCGCTTCGGGGCGGCGGCGCCGCCGAGCAGGACCGAGGAGAACCCGGCGAGCGGTCCCCCCGGGCCGGCCAGCAGCCGCTGCAGCTGGGTCGGCACCAGCGAGACGTGCGCGCAGCCCGAACCGGCCACGGTTCGCGCGTCGGCGCGCTCGGCCAGCACGGGTTCTGTGCCTGCGGCCAGGGAGCGGACGAGCACCTGGATCCCGGCGATGTAGGTGGCCGGAAGGCAGCACAGCCAGCGCTGGCCCGGCCGGGCGTCCAGCCGGGCCAGCGAGGCCCGCGCCGAGTGCAGCAGCGCGGCCGCGCTGAGCTCGACCCCCTTGGGCGCGCCGGTGGAACCCGAGGTGCCGACGATGACCGCCGTACCTTCGGCGACCGGCACTTTTCGGCCCGAACGACCCGTGGTGACACCGTCCGCATCCTCGATCGTGTCCGGGGCGAACGCGCTGATCAGCTCGGCCAGCCGCGGCTGGGGCAGCCGGGCGTCCAGCGGCAGGAGCGCGGGCCCGCTGCCGTCGAGCGCGGCGGCGAGCAGTTCGACCAGCCGGGGGGTGGCCTGTTCGACCAGGACCGCGTGCAAAGAGGGCGATGTCACGATCGTTAAGGTTAGAGCCCTGACGCAGGGAGGTTCACAAGTGCCCGCCGCCCAAGCCACCCCCGACCCTCTTACCTCATCGTGGATCATAACTGCCCCTATGGCGGGGGTAACGATCCACGATCATGGCGGCGGCCGGTGATCGCGGGGTTGAGGGCGTTTGCTATCCCGATGCCGGTGAGGTTCCGGGGGATCACGGTGCGGGAGGGGGCGCTGATTGAGGGGCCGGCGGGGTGGGGGGAGTTCTCGCCGTTCGCCGAGTACGGGCCGAAGGAGAGCGCCCGGTGGCTGGCCAGCGCGATCGAATCCGCGACCGAGGGCTGGCCGCCCCCGGTCCGGGACCGGATCCCGGTGAACGTGACCGTCCCCGCCGTCGGGCCCGAGCAGGCGGCCAGGATCGTGTCCGGGTCGGGCTGCCGGACGGCGAAGGTCAAGGTGGCCGAGCGCGGTCAGGCCGAAGCCGACGACATCGAGCGGGTCGAGGCGGTCCGCGAGGCGCTCGGGCCGGACGGCAAGCTCCGGGTCGACGCCAACGGCGGCTGGCCGGTGGAGCAGGCGGTGCGCATGCTGAAACAGCTGGCCAGGTTCGGGCTTGAATATGCCGAACAGCCCTGCGCCACGCTGGAGGAACTGGCCGAGTTGCGCCGGGCCACCGACATCCCGGTGGCCGCCGACGAATCGATCCGCCGGGCGCAGGACCCGCTGCGGGTCCGGGCCGCGGGCGCGGCCGACATCGTGATGCTGAAGGTGCAGCCGCTCGGCGGGGTGCGGGCCGCGCTGCGGATCGCGGAGGCCTGTGGTCTGCCCGTCGTCGTGTCGAGCGCGGTGGATACCTCGGTTGGGCTGGCCGCCGGAGTGGCATTGGCCGCCGCCTTGCCCGACTTGCCCTACGCCTGCGGTCTGGGCACCATGTCGCTGCTGGCCGGGGACGTCACCGCCGACCCGCTGGCGCCCGAGGCGGGCGAATTGCCTGTCCGCCGCCCGGCCGTCGATGAGGCTCAGCTGGCTCGCTGGGAAACCGATCCAGGCCCGTGGCGGGCGCGGGCGCGGGCGGCGGCCGGCTACCTGCCGCCGCTGGCCGCGGAACGGTGGCGGGACCGGTGAATCCGTCCACCGCGTTCGGCATCTCCTTTACCGACGAGCTGGTCAGGTGCGGCCTGCGCGAGGTGGTCCTGGCGCCGGGCTCGCGCAGCACGCCGCTCGCCATGGCCTTCGGCGAGGCCGAGCGCAGGAGCCTGCTCAGGCTGCATGTGCGGATCGACGAGCGGTCCGCGGCCTTCACCGCGCTCGGGCTGGCCAAAGCCAGCCGCCAGCCAGTCGCAGTGCTCTGCACCTCCGGCACGGCGGCGGCCAACTTCCACCCGGCCGTCATCGAGGCCGACGAGTCCGGCGTCCCGCTGATCGTCCTGACCGCCGACCGGCCTCCCGAGCTGAGGGGGACCGGCGCCAACCAGGTCATCGACCAGGTCAAGTTGTACGGAAGCTCGGTGCGCTGGTTCTGCGAGAGCGGGACGCCCGAGGCGCGGCCACAGATAGCGGGCTACTGGCGCTCGCTGGCCTGCCAGGCCTGGGCGCATGCGTCCGGGCGGGCGGGCGGACTGGCCGGACCTGTCCACCTCAACCTGGCCTTCCGCGAGCCGCTCGTCCCGGGCGGTGCGGGGGAGCCGGACTGGCCAGAAAGCCTGGACGGGCGCCCGGACGGCAGGCCGTGGACGAGCTTCGCGCCTGTTCACCCCCTGCGGGACGAACTCGAGCTGCCGTGGGCCGAGCGTGGCGTGGTGGTCTGCGGAGACGGCGACTACGACGCGACCGCCTTGGTCGAGCTGGCCGGGCGGGCCGGCTGGCCGGTTCTCGCCGAGCCCTCATCCGGGGCCAGGCGCGGGCCGAACGCGCTGTCCGCCTACCAGTATGTGCTCGCCACGCCCGGCTTCATGGCGGCGCATGCCCCTGACCTGATCGTCTCGGCCGGCCGACCCGGCCTTTCCCGCCCCCAGTCCGCCCTGCTCGGCCCCGGGCGGGCGAGCCGGCATGTGGTCATCGCCCAGGGCCCAGGACGCTGGGCCGATCCGCAGCGGGCCGCCACCGACGTCGCGTCCGCGGTCAGGCTTTCCGCTCTGCCCGCCCCAGGCCGGACGGGCGGCTGGCTGGCGGACTGGCGCCGGGCCGACGCCGCGGCCCGGCGCGCGGTGGACGCCGTGCTCGATGACGACGAGGCCCTGACCGAACCCAGGCTGGCCCGGGATCTGGCCAGCCAGGTCCCGGAAGGAGCACTGCTCTGGACCGGATCGAGCCTGCCCGTTCGGGATATTGATTGTCATCTCATCCCGCGGGCCGATGTGCGGATCCTGGCCAGCCGCGGAGCCAGCGGCATCGACGGCACCACGTCCGCGGCCATCGGGGCGGCGCTGGCCCACGGTGGCCCGGCGTACGCCCTGCTCGGTGACCTGACGTTGCTCCACGACGCGCCCGGCCTGGCGCTCGGGGCCGGCGAGCCGCGCCCGGACCTGTGCCTGGTGGTGGTCAACAACGACGGCGGAGGCATCTTCTCCACGCTGGAACAGGCCGCCTTCCCCGATGTGTTCGAGCGGATCTTCGGTACTCCGCACGGGGCCAGGCTTGAGCATCTGGCGGCGGCGTTCGGCCTGCCCTATCAGCGCCTTGAGCACCCGGCCGACCTGGCCAAGGCGCTGCCGGGCACGGGCCTGAGGATCGTCGAGGTGCGGACCGACCGGGCCGCCGGCGCGGCGCTGCGGGGCAGGCTGCGCGACGCAGCGGCGCAGGCCGTCAGCCACCTGGCCGGCCCTTCCCTGGCATAATGACACTGCCATGACGCTTACCCAGCTGAACGCGTTCGTGCTGGTGGCCCGGCTCGGCTCGGTGACCGCGGCCGCCAACGCGCTTGGCGTCAGCGAGTCGGCCGTCTCCCAGGCCCTGTCGGCGCTGCGACTGCATCTCGGCGATCAGCTGGTCACCCGCGGCTCGGCCGGCATGGCGCTGACCCCGGGCGGCTCCCGGCTGCTGTCCACGGCCTCGCAGATCGTCGTGCTCGGCGCCGAGGCCCATGCGGCGGTACGGGCCGCGCAGGGCGCCCCCGAGCAACTGCGGGTGGTGTCCACGTCCACCATCGCCGAGTTCGTGATCAGCCCCCTGACCGAAGCGTTCAGCAAGCGTTTCCCCGGCTCGGTCGAGGTGTCGGCCGGTGTCGCGGTGACCAGGGAGATGGGTGTCCTGGTCGCCAACCGGCTCGCGGACGTCGCAATCGCGCCCACCCGTCCCGACGACGCCGCCCTGGCCCTGGCCACCGAACCGATCTTCAAGTACCGGCTTGTCGTGGTGACGGCGGGCCAGCCCCGGCTGCGCGGCAACCCGCGCCAGTGGCTGTGGTTCGTCGATCCCTCCGGGACCGATCCCGGCAGCGAGACCGGGCAGCTGCTGACCGGTCTGGGCATTCCCGAGGATCGGGTCCGGGTCTTCCCGAACCAGACCGCCGCCTGGGCGGCGGCCGCCGACGGCACGGGCGTGGCGCCCGCGGTCGAGCACCTGGTGGCCCAGCGGCTGCGCCGCGGCGAGCTTTCCCTCGTTGACCTGCCCGGCTGCCGGATGGATGCGTGCTGGTACGCCAGCCTGCTCGAACGGCAGCACCAGAGCATCGCGGCTAGTTCGTTCCGCCGCTATCTGGGCACACCTGAAGCGATGCATCTGATGCGCTCGCCGGCTGGCGGGGTTCCGCCGTCCCGATTCCGGCCCCCGGTTTACGTTACTATATGGAGTTAAGCCAGCACAGTCTGGTAAAGTACCCGGCTATGGTGCCTTAAGCAAGCACTTATTCGTGCATTGCGGGCCAGCGCGGGCCAGCGGATCATGTGATGCGTTAACAAGCGATGGCGCTTGTCCAGGCAGGAGCATGCGGCATGCGAATTGAATCCGACGGGCACAGCCGCGGTAACCCGCGGCTCTACGAGCTGATCGAGCACGCTCCGAAGACCGGGAAAAGCCCGACCGTCTGGGCGTGGCCCGAGTTGATCGACTATCTCAAGGTGGCCGGCCAGCCGGTGGCGGGGCCGTGGCCACCGCACCAGGAGCCGCGACCTGATCCCGAGGAAGACTCACTCCCGGTGGCCGTGGCCGACCCCGAATCCGACCCCGAATCCGACCCCGAGTCCGACTCCGGGCCGGAGCCGGTAATCGAGCGTGCTCAAAAAGTTACCGAGCGCGCACAGGAACAGTAGGCTCACGTCCGGTCAAGATCGCAGTCTGTCAGCCTGCCAGCTGTCAGGACACCAGGAGGAACCTATGTATCCGTCGCGGTTCCGCTACGAGGCGCCGCGTTCGCTCGATGAAGCGATCGGCCTGCTGCATGACGGCGGGGATTATGCGAAGGTGCTGGCCGGCGGCCAGAGCCTGGTGCCGCTGATGAAGCTGCGCTTCGCGTCGCCCGAGCTCATCGTGGATATCAACAACGTGCCCGGCCTCAGTTACCACCGGACAGAAGCGGACGGCAGCCTGCATATCGGCGCCCTGTGCCGTCATGCCGACCTGGAGCGCTCCGACCTGCTGAAGACCACGCAGCCCACGATGGCGGCGGCGGCGCCCGTCATCGCCGATCCGATCGTCCGTAACCGTGGCACTCTGGTCGGCTCGCTGTGTCACGCCGACCCGCAAGGTGACTGGGCCTCGGTCGTGCTGGCGCTCGGCGGGTCGGTGGTGGCGCAAGGACCGCGCGGTCAGCGCGCGATCCTGCTCGCCGATTTCGTCACCGGGCCCTTCCAGAACATGCTTGACCCGGACGAGATCGCCGTCGAGGCGGTGATACCCGCGGCGCGGGGAGTCCGCTCCGGCGGCTACCTCAAGCTGGAACGACGGGTCGGCGACTTCGCGACCGTCGGGGTCGCGGTGGCGGTGGAGACGGCCGGCGAGAACGTGACCCGGGCGGGCATCGCGCTGACCGGTGTCGGCGGCTCGACCATCGCAGCCACCGCGGCGGCCGAGTCGCTGGTCGGGCGGCCGCTGACCGCGGACAGCATCGGCCGGGCCGCCGAACTCGCGGCTGAGGCGGCGCGGCCGAGGACCGACCACCGCGGCAGCGCCGAGTACAAGCGGCATATGGTGCGGACCTTCGTGCTGCGCATCTTGACCCGCACGGATGTGGCCACGGAAAGGGCGGCCTGATCATGACGCTGGTCTATGAGGATCACGACGACGAGGCCGCCAGTGAGATCCCGGTCCGCAGGATCAAGTTCAGGATCAACGGCGAGAAGAAGATCGCCGAAGTGGAGCCGCGGCTGCTGCTGGCCCACCTGATCCGCCGCGGGCTCGGCCTGACCGGGACGCACATGGGCTGCGATACGACGAACTGCGGCGCGTGCACGGTCCTGGTCGACGGCCAGGCCGTGAAGTCCTGCACGATGCTGGCGGTGCAGGTCGACGGGCACGAGATCAGCACCGTCGAGGGAATGGCGTCCGCCAGTGAACTGCACCCGCTGCAGGAGGGCTTCAAGGAGGAGCACGGGCTTCAGTGCGGGTTCTGCACGCCGGGCATGATGATGGCGGCCAAGGCGCTGCTCGACTCCAATCCCGACCCGACCGAGGAAGAGGTGCGGTGGGCGCTGTCGGGCAATCTCTGCCGCTGCACCGGCTACCAGAACATCGTGAAATCGGTGTTGTGGGCGGCCGAGAAGCTTAGGTCTTAGGAGGGGCAGGACGTGTCGCAGGCACTAGATGAGATCAAGATCGGCGGACTGGGCGCGAGCCGCAAGCGCGTCGAGGACAACCGCTTCACCCGCGGCAAGGGCAACTACACCGACGACATCACGCTGCCCGGCATGCTGCACCTGGAGATCCTGCGCAGCCCGCTGGCCCACGCGCGGATAAGGTCGATCGACACGAGCAAGGCCTGGGACATTCCCGGCGTGCACCTGGTCCTCACCGGCGACATGATGGCGACGAGGAACCTGGCCTGGATGCCGACCCTGTCCTATGACACCCAGGCGGTGCTGGCCACCGACAAGGTGCGCTTCCAGGGCCAGGAAGTGGCCTGCGTCATCGCCGATGACCCCTACATCGCCAAGGACGCGTGCGAGGCGATCGTCGTCGACTACGAGCCGCTGCCGGTCATCGTCAACCCGGTCCAGGCGGTCGCCGACGGCGCGCCGGTCATCCGCGATGACAAGGAAGGCCAGCAGGACAACGTCATCTACGACTGGGAAGTCGGCGACGGCGCCGGTACCGACCGGGCCTTCGCGCAAGCGGACGTGATCTCCACGCTGAAGCTGCACTACCCGCGGTCGCATCCGTCGCCGATCGAGTGCTGCGGTTCGATCGCGGACTTCAACCGGGCCACCTCGAAGCTCACCGTGTATATGACGACGCAGGCGCCGCATATCATCCGGGCCGCGGTCGCGCTGGTGGCCGAGATCCCCGAGCACATGATCCGGATCATCTCCCCGGACATCGGCGGCGGCTTCGGCAACAAGGTCCCGGTTTACCCGGGATACGTCATGTCGATCCTGGCCTCGATCCTGCTCGAACGCCCGGTGAAGTGGATCGAGGACAAGACGGGCAACCTGATCTCTACCGGCTTCGCCAGGGACGTTTACCTGGACGGCGAGATGGCGCTGCGCCGCGACGGCAAGATCCTCGCCATCCGCATGCACACCGACGCCGACCACGGCGCGTTCTTCGCCGACGCCCAGCCCAGCAAGTTCAAGATCGGGCTGATGCACTCCGCCTTCGCCGCCTACGACATCCCGGTCGCGCACCTCACCGCGCGCGGCACCTACACCAACAAGGCGCCAGGCGGGGTCGCGTACCGCTGCTCGTTCCGGGTCACCGAGGCGATGTTCTTCCAGGAAAGGATGGTTCAGGCCGCGGCGGACGACCTCGGCATGGACCAGGCGCAGTTCCGGCGGATGAACTTCGTGCGGGACGACGACTTCCCGCACCGGACCCCGTTCGGCTTCCTCACCGACTCCGGGCAGTACGCCAAGTGCCTCGACGTCGGCCTGGCGGCCGTCGGGTACACGATTTCCGGCAGCGGCAGGCCGAGGCCAGGGCCAGGGGCAAGCTGCTCGGCCTGGGCATCTCCACCATGACCGAGCCGCTCGGCGCGGGAAACAGCCGCGAGTACGACATCCTCGGCATCAAGATGTTCGACTCCGCCGAGCTCAAGATCCACATGACCGGCAAGGCCATCGTCCGGACCGGCGCGCGCGGCCAGGGGCAGGGACACGAGACAACCTGGGCCCAGATCGTGGCGCACGAGCTCGGCATCCCGGCCGACGACATCGTGGTGGAGGAAGGCGACACCGATACGGCGCCGTTCGGCATGGGCACCTACGCCTCCCGCAGCACGCCGGTGGCCGGCGCGGCGATCGCGATGGTGTCCCGCAAGATCCGGGCCAAGGCCCGCAAGCTGGCGGCGCACCTGCTCGAGGTGTCGGAGGAAGACATCGAGTGGGAGCTCGGCCGGTTCTACATCCGCAGCGCCCCCGATCGCGGCGTGACCATCCAGGAATGCGCGATGGCCGCGTACAGCAACATGCCGGATGGCATGGAACCCGGGCTCGAGAACACGGCTTACTACGATCCGCCCAACCTCACCTGGCCATTCGCCGTGTACATCGTCACCGTCGAGGTGGATCCGGACACCGGCGTCTGGGACGTCCTGAACATGGTCGCGGTGGACGACTGCGGCGTCCGGATCAACCCGATGATCGTCGAGGGACAGATCATGGGCGGACTGACCGAGGCCTACGCGATGGCCAACATGCAGTTCATCACCTTCGACGCCGAAGGTAACTGCGTCGGCTCGAACTACATGGACTACCTGCTGCCCACCGCCTGGGAGACGCCCGGCTTCGAGCTGCACAGCGAGGTCGTCACCCCGTGCCCGCACCACCCGATCGGCGCCAAGGGCATCGGCGAGTGCGCCGCGGTCGGCGGCCCGGCGGCCTTCGTCAACGCGGTCATCGACGCCCTGTCGGGCACCGGTGTCCGCAACATCGACATGCCGCTGCTGCCCGACCGGGTCTGGGAAGCGATCAAGTATCGCCGCGACGTCTCCGGCGCACCGCCGGTGAAGTCGGACGAGTGAGCGGAGCAGCCGATGGAAGGGCTGGGCGTCCTGCAGGAGATGGGCGAGCTGACGCGCCGCGGCGAGCCGTTCGCGCTGGCGACCGTGGTCTGGCGTCAGGGTCCGTCGTCGAGCCAGTCAGGTTCGCGCGCGATCATCACCGCCGAGGGTGAGCTGCACGGCTGGATCGGCGGCGCCTGCGCCGAGCCGGTCGTGATCCGCGAGGCGCAGCGGGTCATGACCGAGGGGACGGCCAAGCTGCTGCTGCTCGGCACCCCCGAGCAGTTCGGCGGGGGCGTTCCGGATGGAATGACCGTGGTCCCCATCTCGTGCCAGAGCGAGGGCGCGCTCGAGGTCTATATCGAGCCGGTGCTGCCGGTCCCGCATCTGGTCGTCGTCGGCGTGTCCCCGATGGCCCGCACGCTGGCCGGCCTGGCCGGGGCGCTGGGCTGGCGGACCGACCTGGTCCGCGGCCAGGACTTCGCGGCGGCGGGCGCGGACGAGCGCTCCATGATCGTCGTGGCCACCCAGGGCCACGACGACGAGGACGTGATGGAAATGGCGGCCGCCGCCAGGCCGGCCTACCTGGGCCTGGTCGGGTCGCGCCGGCGGGGCGCCAGCGTCCTCGGTTACCTGGCCGAGCGGGGAGTACCGCAGGACCAGCTCGACCGGGTCCGGGTGCCGGCCGGCCTGGACCTGGGCAAGACCACCCATCAGGAGATCGCGGTCGCCATCCTCGCCGAGCTGGTCCAGCTGCGTGCCGCGGGCGCGCTGGCATCCCCCCTGGCGTCCCTCCCCACGGCCGGGCCGGCTCATCGGGGCCGTGCCCCTGACCAGGCGTTCGATCCGGTCTGCGGGATGACGGTGACCCCGTCCGGGCACGCGGTGCAGCATGACGGCGCCGACTACTACTTCTGCTGCTCGGGCTGCCGCCATGCGTTCGAGAAGGACCCCGCTGCTTACGTGAAAAGAGAGACCCGATGCTGATCAAGAATGAGTTCGAGGTCGCTGAGCCGGTCGAGAAGGTCTGGCAGTTCTTCGGGAACATTCCCCAGGTGGCCACCTGCCTGCCCGGTGCGGCGCTGACCGAGGATCTCGGTGACGAAAAGTACAAGGGCACGGTCGCGATCCGGATGGGCCCGGTCCGGATGCAGTTCGCCGGCACGGCGGACATCACCGAACGCGACGAGGCCGCCAAGCGCGTGGTGGTGCACGCAGCCGGCGCCGACGAGAAGGGGCGCGGTCAGGCCGCCATGGTCGTGACGGCGACCCTGACCCGCGCGGGTCGCGGCACCAGGGTCGCGGTGGCCCAGGACCTGCAGCTGTCGGGCGCCGCGGCGCAGTACGGCCGCGGCATGATCTCCGATGTCTCGTCGGTGCTCATGCGTGACTTCGCCACGAACATGCAGGACCGGATCCAGCGCATCGAGCGCGGCGAGTCGGTCGAGCAGATCGCGGCGGCCAGCGCCTCGCCCGCCCGGGGCTTCACCCTGGGCCTGCGGGCCGCGGTGATGGCGCTGAGCCGGGTCTTCCGCCGCTTCTTCCTTCCCTACCAGCCCGCGAGCTGAGGAGAAACAGTCATGGTCCTGTGGTGGATCGGAAATGCCATCCTGCTGTTTGTGGTCCTGCCGGTGGTGATCTTCCTGCTGAACCGGGTGCTCGCAGCGGTCGAGCGGATCCGCGGCGCGGCCGACGACGTCCTGGCGGGCGGCGTGGCCCTGATCGGCGAGCTCAACGGCGTGCCGGAGGCGCTGGCCGTGACCGACACCACGATCAGGGACGTCTCGGTCGGCGCGGTCAGGTACGCGGGTTCCGTCGCGAAACTGCTCGGCTAGAACGTTTCTCGGACAGACTCGGACAGAAAGGAGATCGGTCATGCCGGCAGCCGCCTGGGCGACCGTCATCATCGCCGCGCTGATCATCGCGGTAACCGCGGTGGGCCTGTTGAGGGTCATCTTCCACCTGCGGGCCGTGCGCAAGACGCTGGTCGCCACGACCGGGGGAGTGCAGGCCGTCGCTCAGCTGACCAGCACCGTCCCGGCCCGGCTGACCTCGGTAAACGCGAACCTGAAGCCGGTCCGCGACTTCTGCGAAACGGTCTGACCCGAAGGAGCCGTTAGATGGAATCGCATGTCCTAGCCGCCGGGACGTCGACCACCGGATGGGTGGTGGGCTACACGATCGGCATCGTCATCGTCCTGGTGGTGGTGGCCCTCGTGGTGCCGATCTTGCTGCTGGCCCGCTCGATCGGCAACGAGGCGCCGAAGATCAACGACGCGCTGACCGACGCGGTCACGAACACCGCGCCGCTGGCGGCGCTGCGCACCACCATCGAGCACGCCACGATCATCATCGGCGGCCTGCAGCGCGGCCGGACCAGGCTAGGGGGATAGCCATGCATACGCTGGCCATGTCATCGACCGAGCACAACCTGTGGACGATCGCGAATATTGCCGGCATCGTCGTGGTGGTCGCCGTCGCCGCCCTGCTCAGCCTGCTCATCTACCTGGTGAAGGTCATTGACCGACGGGTCGTCACGGTCAGGGACACGCTCAAGGCGGCCGCGGCGAACACCTCGGAGACCGTGCTGATCCCGCAGGTGGCCACCGGTGTCGAGGCGGTCCTCGCGGAAGGCCTCCAGCACCATCTGTTCCTCGGCCGGGTGCTCGGAAAGGTGAAGTCGTGACGGGACTAGTCGTTTTCACGGTCATCGACGTCGTCGCGCTCATCGCGGGACTGGCGTTCTACCTGTTCTGGGTGGGCAGCCTGCTGACCCGCGTCGCCGGGAACCTCGAGGAATGCGCGGAGATCGTCCGGACCATCGTGGGTCACGCCGAGCTCATCGGGCCCGGGGTCGGCCACATCAACGAGACCGGCGGGGTCGTGGCGGGCGCCCTGCCGCTGCTGTACGACATGGCGGAAGGCATCGTGACCGGCGTGACCCCCCGGCCCGAGCAGCCCGCGGTGCCGGAGGTGGCCCGGCCCGCGTCCGGGACACGCCGCTCGCGCCTGCTCGACGCGGTCGGCTTCGTCTCTGACCGGTAGGAACCTCCGCTCGGCGCATGCAGGGACCTTCGGCCGGGGCGTGAACTCAGGCCGGGGCTGCGAGGAAGTACGGGTGTCAGCTCACCCGAGCGCGCGGCCTGTGAAGGGGTCCTGCATGAAGAAACCGGCCATCGTCGGCCGGGACGACCCGCTGCTCGAAGCGGATCACCCGGCCGATGACGCTGCGCTGATCGCGCGTTCCCGCGCGGAGCCTGAAGCATTCGCGGCGATCTTCGACCGGCACGCGACGGAGATCCACCGTTATGCCTCCAGGCGGCTCGGCTCTGCTCTCGCCGAGGATGTGGTCGGCGAGACCTTCCTGACCGCCTTCCGCCTCAGGGACCGCTATGACATGACGTACCGGGACGCCAGACCATGGCTGTTCGGCATCGCCACCAATATGATCGGCCGTCACCGCCAGGCGGAAGTCCGATTGTACCGGGTCCTGGCCAGGACCGGCGTGGACCCTGTCGTCGAGTCGCCGGCCGACGATGTGGTTCACAGGGTCGCCGCGGCCGGTCAGCGCCGCACGATCGCGGCTGCTCTCGCCGGGCTGAGCCGTGCCGATCGCAATACGTTGCTGCTGGTGGACTGGGGTGAACTCAGCTACGACCAGGCGGCGTTGGCGCTCCAGGTTCCCGTCGGCACGGTGCGGTCGAGGCTGAACCGGGCGCGCCGGAAGGTCCGCGAGGCCCTGGGCGGCGTCAACCCCATCTGGGCAACTGAGGAGAGTGATCATGATTAACCTCGCCGAACCGGAGAGCCCGGGCGAGCTCAAAGACCTGCGAGCTCAGGTGGCCGGTCGCCGCCCTGAGCAGCTGGGCCGGGCGCGTGCCCTGCTGCTCGCCGAGGTTCGTGCCGCGCGGGAGGACGCCGTTCAGCGCCATCCAGGCCTGCGCCTTTTCAGGTCGCTGAGCTCGTTCTCCCCGCGATTCCGGTCACCGTTCGGCCGCGCGCTGCAGCCCATCCTGGTTGTCGCGGTGGCCGCGGCGGCGGCCGCTGTCCTGACGGTGAGCCTGCTGCCCGGCACCGCCGCCCCCCACCGGGCCGGCGTATTTCTGGCACGTCACCGCAACCGGGACAGCTCCCTCAGGCGCTGACGGCGGCCTACATCCTGGGCCGGGCGGCATCGGCCGCCGCCACGGCCGTGGCGCCGACCCCGCGGCCGGGCCAGTTCATCTACGTGACCTCCGTGACGACCTACCTCGAACTCTCCGGGGCACCGACGGGCATCCAGGCCTGGCTGTATAAGACCGGCCGTCAGATCTGGCAGTCCGTCGATGGTCAGCAGGCCGGGATGCTGGAGATCGTCCAGGACGACAACCAGAAGCTGCCGTGGGGACCTACGCCCCCCGTGGTGACCGGTAACCGCACGAGCTGGTCGTCGCTCCCCGCGAGCAGTTGCCCGGGGGCCGCGCCGCAACGGGGCAGCTACACCTTCCTGACCACACTGCCGACCGATCCCAGGCTGCTGCGGGCCTGGATCTACCAGCACCCGGACGACGGCGGCGCCAAATCGGATGAGCAGGTCTGGACCGGCATCGGCGACATGCTGCGTGAGATGCTCGTGCCGCCGAAGCTGGCCGCCGCGCTGTTCCAGGTCGCGGCGACGATCCCCGGCGCCGCGGTGGTGCCGCACGCGGCCAACGCCGTCGGCCTGCGCGGGGTGGCTGTTTCCCTGTCGGGCGCGGAGCTGATCTTCGACCCGCGGACGTACCAGCTCATCGGCGAGGGGGCGGTGCTCACCAAGCCGGTCGCCGGTCAAGGCCCGGCCGGCACGGTTGTTGCGTCGACCGCCCAGCTGCAGGCACGGGTCGTCAGCCGCCTGCCGGATATCCCGTCGTCTCAGGTGGCCGAACCAGAGGGCGGCGTGAGCTGCTGACCAGCTGATTCCAGCGGTGACCGGTCCCGTCACTCGCCCGGGTGCGGACGTCCGGTCGGCGGGGATCTAGGGCCCTGCGGGTCCTTGGCCAGGCTGGGGGATGGCGCGGTCGAGCTGCCGATCCACTCGTCCTTCCACGCCTGGTCGTATTGCTGGTCGTTGCAGCGCGGGCGGTAGATCGCGGTGAGCTCCCTGGCGATCTGCTCCCGGTGACCCTTGGCGCCGCCGGGTATCTCGTAGGTGCAGATGTAGACCTTGTACTTGGATCCGGCCCGCTTGATCCAGCAGTGCGCGCGCGGGTGCTGGAAGGGGAACCGCTCGGCGCTCAGATCGGCGGAGTGGTCCACGTAGATGACGGCGTACCGGTCCGGCTTGGTGTCCGGGTCGGGCTTGTACGCGATCACGTACACCGCCGCCGTGGCCGGCGGCGGGGTCCACCCGGCCAGCAGGCGAGGCCCCTCGAACGGGTAGCCGGCCAGCGATCCGAGCCGGATCACCCGTCCTCGTCCTCGCTGATCGCTTCGGTCCGCACCACCGGGGCGGCCGGAAGGCCAGCCCTGGCGGCCGCCCGCGTGAACTCCTGCGATGCCCTGGCGATCGCCTCTTCGCGGCTGTCAGCCTCGACGATCAGCTGAGCGCCGTACCGGTGCGAGCCGATCCCGGTGGCGATGCCGCCGTTGACGGCCACGGCGTCGGCCAGCTCGACCACCTCCTCCCGGGACAGCACCCAGTCGGCCTCGGCCTCCACCCCCACGCTCCACCTCACCGGCACTCTCCTGTCAGTTCAGCCCTGGCAGCAGGGTAGCGAGTTTCTCCAGGCTGTTCAGATCGTGGCCGGAGAGCAGTAGGTCGATATGCGGGGCGGCGACCATCATGCCGATGGTGCTTGGCCGGAAATTCCGGTCGTCGCCCTTGTGCGGGTTCAGCCAGACCAGCCGGTGGCTCAGCAAGGACAGCCGCTCCATGGCCGCGGCCAGGACGTCCGGGTCTCCCCGGTCGAGTCCGTCGGAACAGATCACGACCACGCCGCCCCGGCACAGGCCACGTCGCGCCCAGCCGCGGACGAATGTGTCCAGGCAGTCGCCGATCTTGGTGCCGCCGTCCCAGTCGAAGGCGGCCCGCGCGGCCCGCTCCAGCGCCTCGTCCGGGCGCCGGCATTCCATCGCCCCGGTCACCCGGGTCAGCCGGGTGCCGAAGCAGAAGACCTCGACGCGTCCGCCGGACCGCTTCGCCGAGTGCGCGAACTGCAGCAGGCTGCGCGAGTAATCAGCCATGGACCCGGATATGTCGAGAATGAGGATCAGCGGCCGCAGCCGGACCTTCCGCCGCCGCCAGTACAGCCGGGGCGGCTCGCCGTGCATGCGCATGGATTCCCTGACCATCCGGCGGGGATCCGGACGGGAGCCGGTCCGCGCCGGGCCGCTGCGCCGGGTCCGGCGGCGGGGCGGGGTCAGCTTGATCCTGGTCATGATCCGGCGCAGGGCCGCGAGCTCTTCCGGCGTGCAGGCCGCGAACGACTTGTGCTTGAGCGCGTCGACGTCGGAGGCCATCCAGCCCAGGACGGATTGGTCTTCGTGCTCGTCGTCACCCGGCTCGGTGGCGGGAAGGGCCAGCGCGCCCAGCGCCTCCGGCGACGCGCGCAGCATGAGCGTCCGCATGTCTTCCTGCGCCGGTCCCTCCAGGAAGAAGCGGCGGAACACCTGGTCGTAGGGGGCGATGTCGTCGTGCCGGCTGACCAGCGTGGTCCGCCCCGCCCAGTACAGGTCCACCAGGTCACAGGGATCGAGGCGGCCCAGCGCCGAGCAGTAGACACCGACGTCGCCGGAACCTACGGCGAGCCCGGCGGCGCGAAGTTCGGCGGCGAAGTTGACGAGCAGGCCAACGAACGGCTGGCCGTCCGGATCAGGAACCCCGGACACCGGAGGTGATCTCCTGCAGGTTCTCCCGGACCACGTCGAGATCGTCGCGGTCCTTGACCACGGCACCGAGCGTGTCCTGCGCGTTGCCGGCGTCCAGGTCCGTCTCGCCGAGGAAGTCCAGGGTGCGGGCCCAGTCGATGGTCTCGGCCACTCCCGGCGGCTTGGCGAGATCGAGTTCGCGGAGCCGCTGCACGGCGCTGACCACCTTGCGCGCCAGCGTCTGCGAGATGCCGGGCTCCCGGATCAGCACGATCTCAACCTCGCGTTCCGCGTCCGGGTAGCCGATCCAGTGGTACAGGCAGCGCCGTTTCAGCGCGTCGTGCAGCTCACGGGTCCGGTTGGAGGTGAGCACCACGAGCGGCGGCCGCTCCGCCCTGATGGTGCCGATCTCGGGGATGCTGATCTGGAAGTCGGAGAGGATCTCCAGCAGGAAGGCCTCGAACTCGTCGTCGGCCCGGTCGATCTCGTCGATGAGCAGGACGGCCCGGTCTCCCGCCCGGACCGCCTCGAGCAGCGGCCTTTCCAGCAGGAACTTGGGCCCGAACAGCTTGTCGACCGCTTCGGCGGCGTCGGGTCCGGCCACCTGGCGATCGGACAGCGCCCGGATGTGCAGCATCTGACGGGCATAATCCCACTCATACAGGGCCTGGTTGGTGTCGATGCCCTCGTAACACTGCAACCGGATCAGGCGCCGGCCGAAAACCGACGCCATGACCTTGGCGACCTCGGTCTTACCCACCCCGACCTCGCCTTCGAGCAGGATGGGGCGGTTCAGCGACAACCCGACGAACAGCGCCGTGGCCAGCCCGCGGTCCGCCAGGTAGCCGCCCTGCCGCAAGATCTCGGTCAGCTCGCCGACGGTCTCCGGGGACTCCATGCGTAGGTTGCTCCTTGCCGCCGGGATCGCGGAAGCGCTCGTCAGCTAACGGACCTCGGCCGGGCGCATGACCAGGTCCCGCACACTGCCCGCGTCCGGGTTCAGCTTGCCCTCACGGGCCAGCCGGGTCCGCCAGGCGAGCCGCAGGTCACCGTCGGTCTCCTCGGCCATGCCGTCGAAGCCCACGTCGGCCATCCTCTTGCAGGCCTTGGTATCGCCGCAGGCCTCGTCGACTTCTGCTGCGGTCTGCCCGTTGGCGCTCCACACGCTGCGGAGCACGTTGAGGGCATCTTCGGTGTTGCCGCTCATCTGGCCTCTTCTTCCCCTCGCTTCTTTCCTCGCCAGGCACGCTTGCCTGATTTGAGACTATGCCCAGCGCGCCCGCCCAGGCGACCGCAGATTAAGGCTTCTCTTATCGAGCCGCCCATTGACCTTCAGACACCGTCGGGCCGAGGTGGGCTAAAACTATGGGAATGGAGTTCTTCTGCTACCACCGCGACCGGCCCGGCTCCGTAGCACTGCGCGACAAGCTGCTGGAACAGCACTGGGACTATATGGACCAGTACGCGAAGGAGATGATCGCCCGGGGCCCGACCTTCGCCGACGACGGCGACACCCCCACCGGCAGCGTGCACATCATCGACCTGCCCGATCCGGCCGCCGCCCGCATGTTCGCCTTCGACGAGCCGAACTACCAGGCCGGCGCGTACCGGGACGTGCTGTTGCGCCGGTGGCGCAACACGCTAGGGCGGACCATGTGGGACTTCCCCGGCGGCCGGGCCGGCGGCAACCGGTACCTGGTGCTCGGCCTCGGCACGGGACAGGCCGCCGACCTCGCCGTGCCACCCGGCCAGGACGAGCTGATCGCCTACGGGCCGCTGCTGTCCGACGACGACACCACCTGGCTGGGAACGGCGGCGCTGATCCGGGCACCCGACCCGGACACAGCACGCGCCATCCTGACACCTGACCGGTACGCCGACATCGAGGTGCACAATTGGCAGTTCGGCGGACGTCAGTAGTGTGCCCGGGTTTTACCCGGCGGCGCGGGCGGGTGGGCTGTGGCTGCGCAGCACCTTGGACTTGTCCCGGTTCCACGCCATCGTGGTACCGTCCGGGTACCGGACCAGAGTCCAGCCCATCCGGTGGACCATAACATGATGGTGAAACCAGCAAAGTAGAATACAATTTTCAAGACTCGTCACGCCGCCGCGGCCCCTGTGCTTCAGATGATGCACCTCACACGCCGCAGCAGGCTGATGGCAACCGCCCGCCCATTGACAGTGCATGTCCCGGACCTTGACCGCGTTCCGGATCCCGGCCGGGACGCTGTCGGCGTACCCGACGTCCAGCGGCAGGCTCGGCCCGGCCAGCCGGGCCCCGAGCTGCTCCCGCCGCAAGAACGAGGCCAGCCCGCCCGGACCCGAGACCAGCGCCACCGCCTTCCCGATGATCAGCCGCTCCAGGGCCTCCCGGGAAAACGAGCCCGGGGAAGCCGGGTCCGGGGAAGCCGGGTCCGGGGGGCCGGGTCCGGGGTGGCGGTCTGGGCGCGGCCGCCGGCGGGCGCGGCGGGTCACCGGAGCCGTCGGCGCCAGCGGACCCGCCCGGGGCGCGGTGGCCGTGACTGTACCGGGCGAATTCGACGCACAGCCGCACCAGGTCATCAAGCACCGCGGGGTTCACGTCCCCGAACACCACCGGGGTGACCGACGCGTCGCACGCGAACCCTTCCGCGGCGTCCCCGTCCAGCCAGGCGGCACCGTCACCCCCGGCCACCGACGCCGCCGCGCGGTGCCCGGCCCACTGGGCCCGGACCCGCTCGGTCCACTTCTCCTGCAACGCCGAATCCCCGTCCAGCACCATCAGGTCGGCCAGGGAAATATGCGCGACCGCCTTGGCCGGCTGACCGGCCCGCTCGGGCAGCAGCCCGGCCGCGAGCAGCCGCCGCATCGCCTCGGCCAGGCCGTCGTGGTAGCGCTGCTCGTGGGTCCGGGTATCCTCCGCGCCCTGGGGCGCGGACAGCGCCTCCAGCACAGTGTCCACCAGGGCCGTGCACTCAGGGGTGAGGTCACCGGACAGGACGCCAGCGCCTTGGAAGGTGGTCTCCAGCCGGACGGCGCGGTCCTCGAACGCGGGGTCGGGGTCACCGGGGTCGGGGGGCGGGGTCGCGCGGGACTGGATCTCCGCGGCCAGGGCGGCCAGGTCCCGCAGGTCCATGCCCTTACCGGCCGCGGCGGCCAGGATCGCGTCCGCGGTGCCCGGCAGTCCTCGGGAAGCTTGTCGGTCCATTGGCACAGGGTCCGGGCGTAGGACTCGGTCATTTCCCCGGCGGCCAGCGCGGCCAGGATCCGGGGGTGGGCGCGGGCCCGCCGGACCCAGGCGATGTGCCCGGCGGCGGTGCCCTTGGTGACCCGGGTGCGGTGGATCAGCCAGGACCGGGGACTGTAGTCGCCGTCTTCGCAGCAGCCCTGGGCGGCGGTGAACGCGGCCAGCACCGAGGCCCGGGCGGCGGTCTCGACCGCGTCGGCCCGTTCCAGCCCGGCCAGGCACTCGGCCTGCTCGCTCGCGGGCATCTGGGTGGCATCCGCGGCGGCCAGGTAGCGCATCGCGGAGGTCAGCATCTCCAGCGCCTCACCCGTGCTGGCCGGCGGCGGCGGCGGCGGAGGTACTCACGCGGATGCTCACCTTCTTCCCGGATGCGACCGGACTGGCAACCCTTCCGGATCTCTAGCTTTCTAGTTCGATTCTAGACGATAGCTAAGACATTTCCGGGCAACGAAACGACGAAAACGGGGCAGATTTTCGTTCGGTTTGGGCCGGGGCGGGCGGCACGTTCCTGGCGGTGCGGATGCGGGCGGTGTGCTGTCCAGGGTGAGCAGGCAGACCTGGCCAGCCACAATCATCGAGCTGTAGCCCGCGCTGATCGGAACGGTCCTTGGTACCTGTCCTCAGCCTTCTAGCGCGTCGCGCATGGGCTGGAACTTCACCAGGGTCTCCGCTAGCTCGGCGGCCGGATCCGAGCCGGCCACGATGCCGCAGCCGGCGAACAAGCGAGCCGTGCGGCCGGAGAGCTGCGCGCAGCGCAGCGCGATGCCCCACTCGCCGTTCCCGTCGGCGTCCATCCAGCCGACGGGCCCGGCGTAGCGCTCCCTATCCATCTGCTCGAGCTCGCGGATCAGTTCCAGGGCGGCACCGCTCGGCGTACCGCAGACCGCGGCGGGCGGGTGCACGGCCGCGGCCAGCGCGAGGGCCGATTTCGGCGTTCCGGTGTCCGCCAGCGTCCCGCGTACCTGGGTACCCAGGTGCTGCAAGTTCGGCAGCTTCAGCAGAGCGGGCCGGGCCTCGACATCGAGGGTGTCGCACAGCGGCCGGAGCGCGTCGCGAATCGATGCCACCGCGTACGCGTGCTCTTCGGTGTTCTTCGCCGAGGCCAGTAGCTGCGAGCCCAGCGCTTCGTCCTGCACCGGATCGGCGCCGCGCGGTGCCGTGCCGCCGAGCACCAGCGCGCTCACCTGGCGGCCGGCCCGCCGGACCAGCAGTTCCGGGGTCGCGCCGACCAGTCCGTCACAGGCGAAGGTGAAGCAGTCGGGGTAGCGTTCGGCAAGCCGCTCCAGCACGACCCGCGCGTCGATCGGCTCGGCGGCGGTCGCGAACAGGTCCCGTGCGAGCACCACCTTGCGCAGCCCGCCCGCCCTGATCGCCGTCACCGCTTCGGCCACCGCCTTCTCCCAGGCCGCCCCGGGCAGGCTACCCTCCCGCCACTCAAGCCCCCCCCTCCCGCAGTCCCCCCTCCCGCAGTCCCCCCTCCCGCAGTCCCCCCTCCCGCAGTCCCCCCTCCCGCAGTCCCCGGAGCGCCCCCCCAAGGGGGGCCCAGGGGGGTACGGGGGGGCGGGCAGCCCCCCCGTGATCAGGGGGGGTCTGGGGGGGATCGTCCCCCCGGTCAACAGAGTCCCCCCGGTCAACAGAGTCCCCCCGAGAACACACAGTTACCCAGGCGCGGCCGTGGCCATCCCGGCCGAGTACGGTGCGCGGGACGATCAGCACCGACCCGTCCGATGACGCGTCGAAGGTGAAACTGCCGAACGCGACCAGCCCGGAACCGCGCACCCGGACCCGGTCGTCGACATCAGCGGTGTCGAAGACCGAGCGGAGCCATTTCTCTCCGGCGGTGAACCTGTCCTCCCCAGCGGGGAGCGTCACCCTGACCGCCTCGCCCCAGCCGACCAGCCCGGCACCGTGATGTACCCAGGCCAAGGCGCCTGGCTGAGGGAGTTGTCCGAGAAGATCCCCTGGGTCGGGGACACTCACGCTTCGAACGCTGAGCCGCCCAGTCTCCTGGCGGCTCAGCACCTGCACGCTGCCGACCCTGTCACCTGATCACCCGCCACGAACCCACATTCTAAGTGCCGTTCGTAACCGAACTGCTTTCCGGGTTCGCTAGTGCGCTCGGCCACCAGACGTGCCGACCGATATCCAAGGTCAGAGCGGTCACGAGCACCGACCTGACCACAATCGTGTCAAGCAGCACACCGAGCGCGACCGCCACCCCGATCTCGGTAAATTCCACCAACGGCAGCGTGCCAAGCATGGCGAACGTACCCGCGAGCACCAGCCCCGCCGAGGTGATGACACCGCCCGTGGCGGCCAGGCCCGCTACCGCGCCGCGGCGTGTTCCGAGCCGGGCCGATTCCTCGCGTACGCGGGTCATCAGGAAGATGTTGTAGTCGATACCCAGAGCCACCAGGAAGACGAAGACGAACAGCGGCACCGAGGTATCGGCCCCGGCGAACCCGAACAGGTGCTTGAAGACCAGCGACGACAACCCAAGCGCCGCGCCGAACGACAACACGACGGTGGCGATGAGGATGAGCGGGGCCACGACGGCGCGCAGCAGCAGCCCCAAGATGATGAGCACCACCCCGAGGATCAGCGGGATGAGCAGGTCCCGGTCATGAGCCGCGGCGCTTTCCACGTCCATATTGATGGCCGTCCCGCCGCCCACTTTGGCGTCGGCGCCGGGAATGGCCCGCACCGCCGTCCGGATCCGGTCCACCAGCGTGTACGCGGCGGGACTGTCCGGCGGCATGGTCATGGTGGCCTGCAGGAACGACAGGCCGTCCTTGGTCACCGCCGGGCTCACGGCGGCGATGCCCGGCGTATCCGCGAGCGCGGTCTCGACCGTTCCCGCGTGGGCGGACGTGGCGATGACATCGACGGGCTCACCGGAACCGGCGGGGAAATGCCTGGCCAGCACCTGCTGCGCGGTGATCGAGGGCTGGGTCCCGCGGAACGCTTCGGCCGTGGTCAAGGTGCCGAACTTGAATCCGATCATGCCGGCCGCGCTGGCGGCGAGCAGGATCGCGGTTACCAGCCAGACGGTCCGCGGCCGGCGGCCGATGGCCTGCCCGACGCGGGACCATAGGCCTTGGGTGGTCGGCTCGGTCGAGCCGTAGCCTGGTCTGGCCGGCCAGAAGATCCACCGGCCGAATACCACGAGCAGCGCGGGGAGCAGGGTAATCATGGCGATCAGGCCTACGCCGATCCCGACCGCGGCGACCGGGCCCAGCCCGGAGATGTCGTTGGATTCGGCCGCAAGCAGGCACAGCATGCCCGCTACGACGGTCAGGCCGCTGGCGATGATGGCCGGGCCGGCCCGGCGCAAGGCCACGGCCATGGCCTCATGCCGGTCGGCGTGCCTGCGCAGCTCTTCCCGGTACCTGGCGATCAGCAGCAAGGCGTAATCGGTGCTGGCCCCGATCACCAGCACGACCAGGATGCCCTCGCTCTGCCCGTTGACGGTCAGGTTCGCGTGCTGGGTCAGCAGGTAGATGACGCCTTCGGCCACGGTCAGCGCCACGCCGGCCGACATGATGGGCAGCAGCCACAGCACCGGACTCCGGTAGGTCAGCAGCAGCAAGACGATGACCACGGCCAAGGTGGCGTACAGCAGGGTTGAGTCGATGCCCTTGAAGATCTTGAGTTCGTCGGCCGCGCTGGCGGCCGGGCCGCCGACGTACACGCTCAGCCCCGCGGCGTTCCTGGTCGCGGCCGACTTCAGGTTCGCCACGAAACCGCTCAGGTCACTGTTGTAGCCGAGATCGGCACCGATGACGGTCTCGATCGCCTGGTGGTCGCGGGACACCACCGGCCGGGCTACCCGCCCGTCCACGGCGGGCAGCGCGGCGAAGGACCGCGCGTCAGCGTCCGCCTTCCGCAGGTCGGCCGCCGTCACCCCGCCGGCCCGGACGTAGACCACGAGAGCGGGGTTGAGATTCTGCGACTGGAAGAGGTCCTGCTCGTTCAGTTCCTGGGTGGACTCGGCTGACGACGGCAGGTACGCCGACGAGTCGTTCTTCTCCGCACCCTGGAGCTTGCCCGCGAACGACCCCAGGGCCGCGATCACCACGACCCAGAACACGACAATCAGGTACTTGGATCGCCGGCCGCAGATTATCGCGATCAGCCTGGTCATGCCGCCCGGCCGCGCCTGAGCCTGCGGCGATCCCGCGTTGCGAAAAGTCCCCGGCTGGGTGTCCGGCCGGTGTGCCGTGCTGGCCTGGGCGATCCCGGTGTTCCCGTCAGCAGGAACACCGGGATCGCTGACCGGCGTGTTACGGGGCGCCCCCGTGGAGCCGCGTGCCACGTCGTCCTCCTCATAATCAAAGGGTTGAATAAACTGCTCGGGAATACGATGTATCGCATCATGTCGAGCTGTCAAGTTATATCGCGAATATGCGGCCAAGCAAGGCACGCTGGGGGAGGAGCCGCCCGCGTCTGCGGCGGGGGATGCTTTAGAGCAGGGTGAGTTGCTCCGGCAGCGCGGGAGACGGCCTGCCGGCGGGCGGGATCTCGATACCTCCGCCGATCCCGGCCGTAGCCACGAGTTCGCCCGCCCCGAACAGCTCGGCTGCGGGCGTGGCCGGGTCGCCCGCGGCGGGCCCGCGTGGCGGGCGCAGGGTGCCGTGGCCGAAGCCAGGGCGAGGCCGCCCGATGCCGTGCTTGGCTGCGAGCTCGCGGACCTGGCCGGCGATCCTGGCCTGGTAGGCCTTGGGAGCGTAGGCGCCCCGGCCGTACAGTTCCAGGTACTTGTCCACCAGTTCGGGATGCTCGGCCCGCAGCCAGCCGAGGAACCAGTCTCGGGTGCCCGGCCGCAGGTGCAGCACGATCGGCATGACGTGCGTGGCGCCGGCCGCCGCGATCTGGCTGACGGCCGCGTCGAGCTGGGCGGGGGAGTCGGAAAGGAATGGCACCACCGGGCCCATGAGCACCCCGCAGCCGAGCCCGCGTTCGTTCAGCGCGGCGCATGCCTCCAGCCGCCGTTCGGGTGCCGGGGTGCCCGGCTCGACAGATCGCCATAGATCTTTATCGACAAATCCGACCGAGACGTTCAGGCCCACGTCGGTGACCTCCGCCGCCTCGGCCAGCAGTTCGATGTCGCGCAGGATCAGGGTGCCCTTGGTCAAGATGGAGAACGGGTTGGCGGCATCCTTGAGCGCGCCGATGATGCCGGGCATCAGCTGGTACCGGCCCTCCGCCCGCTGGTAGCAGTCCACGTTCGTGCCCATCGCGATGTGCTCGCCCGGCCAGCCCCGGGAGGCCATCTTCTTGCGTACCAGCTCGGGGGCGTTGACCTTCACCACCACCTTGGTGTTGAAGTCCGCCCCCGCGTCCAGGTCCAGGTAGGTGTGCGTATTGCGAGCGAAGCAGTTATGGCTGACCACCCCGTTGGCGATGAAATCGCCGGTACCTGTGGTGATGTCGTACATCGGCATGTCCAGCCCGAGCGACTCGATCGACGTCACGCGGAGCCTGGCGTCGCTCTTGATCGCCACGTCGTCGATCGAGCGCTTCCGCGTGATAGCCGGATCGACCGCGTGGAAGAACCTCAGCGCCTCCCTGAGCCCGCCACGGACCCGGATGACCACTAGCCCGTTGGGCTGATTCGTTGGCTCAAGCACGGCATCGAAGCCGAGCAGCCGGAGCGAGGTGACCGTCCAGCTGATGATGTCCGGATTGGTGTTGGAGATCCGCAGGATGCCCCGGCTGCAACTGCCCTCGGCGTCGAAGATGCCGGCCAGGAACCCCTTGCGCCAGTCCGGGGACGGATCATCCGGCCAGCCGATGGTTCCGTCTCCGCGGATCGTGCCGCACAGGTAGCCGAGCTGGTAGGCATCGGTCTTCTTCGGCGGCTCCGCGAACCCGCCGACTCCCATCAGCTGGTTGCTGACGGTCAGGTGCGGACGGTGCGCCGGGCCATGCTCGGTTCCGGTGACATGTTTCCAGCCACGCTCGGTCAGGAAGCGATGATCGCCGCTGCAGATCAGCCGAGTGCCGTCTGCCAGGATGACCCGGTAGCCGGGCTTGACCGTGGACCAGTGGGCCAGCACCGTGGTGGTCGTGTAGTGGCGGTAGTGCCCGTGCTGAGCCGTTCCGTAGATCTTGTCTCCGGTGCGCACGTCGGCCAGCGGCTTCGTGCTGGCGTCCGCCATCAGGATGGGTGTCTCACCCGACATGCAGTACGCGCACGCATGCTGGCAGCCCCGGTAGGGGTTGATGGTCCACCGGAACGGCATCCGGGATGCCTCGGGCACACGGTTGACGACGGACTTGGCTTGCACCTCGAAAAAGGTCATGCCGCGGAAGCCTGGGGTGTCGAACGTCCGGGTCACGGCGCCCCGTTCGATGAGCGGGAGCACCCGCCCGGTGGGGGTGTCGCCTTCCCGCTCGGCCGGCGAGGTGTCGTCCAGCCGCAGATTGTCCCAGCGCATGGACAATACAGTAGAACGGCTTTTCGATCGATGCAAGCTCAACGCGGTTGCCGTCGCCGTAAGTATTTAACCGGCATTCTGTGCTAGTCACGGGACCCGGCCTAGCCCGCAGGCCCGGACCGCGCTAAAAAACAGGAAAAGTGCCAGCCCGAACGATTGGATAAAGGCCGGTTCCTGAGGGATAGTGAGAGAGTACTCACCCAGGGCACGATGCGGAGGTGGCCGTATGGCGCTGTCGATGGACGAGCAGCGGGTGCTCGCCGAGATCGAGCGGCGACTCGCTGCCGATGATCCTGGCCTCGCTACCTGTCTGACGTCGTTCCGGCGCCCTGGTCCCGCCACCGTGCTCCGCTCGCCCCGGGCGCGCATCATCGGTTCGCTGTTCACGGTCCTGCTCGTCACGATGGTCTCGCTCATGGTCTACGCGATGATCCCGTTCCGAACGCACAGCGCCCGCACGGCCGACAGCCCCCGGCTCGTCCGCCCACGCGAGCGCCACCTTGGTCCTCGCATTCGCCCGGCCAGCCCACCACCCCTTCGGCCGGGGCAGAACGCCGCCCCGGGCAACGCGCAGGCCACCAGGAACCAGGCCGCCGACCAGGTCGCTCCGGCTGCGGATCAGACCCTAGCCAGACACGGACCCGGCGGCTAAGGACTCCCGCCACAACTGGACGAGATAACGTTCCAGGCCTTCGAGTGTCTTCTTCTCCTGCTGGAATTCGTCGCTGAGCGGATTGCGATGCCGGTCGAACAGTTCGGCGTAGCGCCGGGTCACCTGGTCGCGGTTCCCGGCGTAGACGCGCACCGAGTAGTCGCCCACCCCGCCGCCGAGCCGGAGTCCGTGAACCGCCGTTCCGGCCAGGCCCATGTTGATGCTCAGCTGCCCGCGCAGGTAAACGGATGCCTTGGCCTCTTCGTCCCAGGCATCACCGCATGGCGGCGGGGCCGCGTCCCACTCCTCGAGGACCAGCCGGACGTCGATGTCCTCCTGCAGGCTGCCGACCCACAACTGCTCCCGGTTGGTGCTGATCAAGGCACCGACGGGAGGCAGCGGACCGCCCGGCGCGTCCGGGTCGACGGACGGGTCGTGGATCCGGAACATTCTCCGTTCCGGAGTAACCGGAATGACCAGCTGTAGCAGCCTGCGGCTCATGTCTCCCCCCCTCGGCACGGTAGATACCTCGGATATCAGTCCGCTCTTTCAGCAAATCTAGACCGCATGCGCACATCATGCAGGCTAAAACGATGCGGAAATGCTAAAAGTGACCACTTGACTACTGCGCGCATCGGAGTAGCGTCATATCTGTTATGAACCTTGTGTCCGACATTGAGCTGCCGCCGGGGATCGACAAGCTCCCGGGCATCTGGTCAGGTTCATCGCAGCTGAACCCGAACCGTGGCTCCGAGCCGTACGTGACATAAGTAGCCGGTACTCGTCCGCGGCGAGTACGACCCGAGGGGTTTGCGACATGCAGGCACCACTAAAGGACGCCTACGGGAGGTCACTTAACGTACCCGTTCGACTACCAGATCGAACGGCGTTGCCCGGTCGGCTACCGGGATCCGTACCCGTCCGGAGCCAGGACCTAGCCGTGGCCGGTTTGCCTACCGCTGTGGACGCGAGCGTGGCCACGCGCGGGCGCCGCACTTTGATGCTGGCCGTGTGCTGCATGAGCCTGTTCATGGTCGGCTTGGACAACACGATCGTGAACGTCGGACTTCCGTCCATCGGCCACGACCTGCACGCGGGCGTCTCTGGCCTGCAGTGGACGGTCGCCGCCTACACGATCGTGCTGGCGGCGCTGCTGATGTTCTCCGGCGCGATCGCGGACCGGATCGGCCGCCGGACCATCTTCCAGGTCGGCCTGTCGCTGTTCACCCTGGGCTCCTGGCTGTGCAGTCTGGCCCCCAGCCTCGGCTGGCTGATCGCCTTCCGCGTGCTGCAGGGTGTCGGCGGATCGATGCTTAACCCCGCCGCGCTCGGCATCATCACCAATACCTTCACCGGCCGGGCCGAGCGAGCCCGCGCCATCGGCATCTGGGACGGCGTATTCGGGCTTTCCATGGCGCTGGGCCCGGTGACGGGCGGCGTGCTGGTCGGAACCGTCGGCTGGCGCGGGATCTTCTGGGCGAACATCCCGGTGGGTCTGGCCGCCATCTCGCTGACCGCGCTGTTCGTGCCTGACTCCCGAGGCCCCCCAGTCGCGCCGTGCGGATCCGGTGGGCCAGTTCCTCCTCATCGCCATGCTCGGCTCGCTCGCCTACGCCATCATCGAGGGTCCCACTCACGGCTGGTACTCACCGGAGATCTTCGGCTTCTTCGCGCTTTCCGTGGCGGCGCTCGCGGTGCTGCTGGCCTACGAGCCCCGCCGCGCTGAGCCCATGATCGACTTGCGCTTCTTCCGCAGCGTGCCGTTCGCGGGCGCCAACCTCAGCGCCGTCTGCGCGATCGCCGCCATGGCCGGTTTCCTGTTCCTGTCCACCTTGTACCTGCAGGATGTCCGCGGTCTTTCTGCGCTGCAGGCTGGCTTGTCCATCCTGCCCATGCCGGTGGTCATGGCCCTGTGCGCGCCGGTGGCCGGCCGGATCGTGGCCAAGCGCGGACCGCGGATCCCGCTGGTCATCGCAGGCGCGGCGCTCACCCTCAGCAGCGCGGCCCTATCGCAGCTGACCATGACGACGTCGGCGGTCCACCTGGTGATCGCGTACGGCCTGTTCGGAGTCGGAGCCGGCATGGTGAGCTCGCCGATCACCAACGGGGTCATGTCCGGGGTACCCAAGACCCAGGCGGGCATGGCCTCGGGGATGAACTCCTCAAGCCGCCAGCTTGGCCAGTCGCTCGGCGTCGCGATCGTGGGCTCGGTCCTGGCGGCCAGCATGCGCGGCTCGATGCGGTCAGGCTTCGTGCAGGCCAGCCACGCGGGCTGGTGGATACTCGCCGGGTGCGGTTACATGGTGCTGATGCTCGGCCTGCTCTGCACGACGACGTGGGCGAAGGCGACCGCGGCCAAGCTCAGCCAGGGCTAGCCGCAGCCGCAGGCTCCGCCGCAGCAGCCTCCAGAACCGCCGCTTCCGGCCGAACGGTTCCGGCTCGAAGCCAGGCCCGACACCGAGACAGCGGACAGCAGCTTCACCGTGTCGTCATGGCCCTGCGGGCAGGTGCACGGAGACGACGACTCACTCATCGGGCGGTTCAGCTCGAAGGTGTCGCCACAGGCACGGCAGCGGTACTCGTATCGGGGCACGCCGTCAGTCTACGCCCCAGGAGCCCGGGGGGCCACGACGGTGACAGGGGTTATTGGGGTTGTGTCGTCGTAGTAGAACTGCTTGCCGCGCAGCAGCGAGACCAGCGCGCCCGTGGCCGCCATGATGGCGGCGGCGGTAAACACGATGACCAGGCCGTGGTGGAACGGCGCCGCGATCAGGTTCGGGAAGAACTGCCGGCCGGTCAGCACCGCGACGTTATGCGCGGGCAGGCGGGACAGTACCCCGGAGGGGGTCAGCAGGTTCTGCACCGGGTTGTAGCCGAGCAGGGCCGCGAACATCGTGCTGACCGGCGGCAGGTGGCTGACGTGAGTGGCCACCGAGAGCGGCACGCCCTGGGCGGTCAGCCCGCGGGTGAGCGTGCGAGGCAGGCTCGAGGCCAGCCCGGCGATCATCAGTGAGAAGAAGATGCCGATGGACAGGGACATCCCGGAGTTCTGGAAGGTGGACCGCATGCCCGAGGCCGAGCCCCGCTGGCCTGGCCGGCACCGCGCTCATGATCGCGGAGGTGTTAGGCGAGGCGAACAGGCCGGAGCCGACTCCGTTGCCGAAGATCAGCAGCGCGAACACCCAGTAGGAAAAATCCACCGGGAGCAGCATCAGCCCGACGAAGCACGTCGCCGCCAGCAGCAGGCCGGAGGTGGCGAACAGCCGCGGGCCGTACCGGTCCGACAGGGTGCCCGAGATGGGCCCGGCGATCAGGAACCCCGCGGTGAGCGGCAGCATGTAGATCCCGGCCCACAGCGGAGTCACCGTGAAGTCGTAGCCGTGCAGCGGCAGCCAGATGCCCGCCAGCCAGATGACCAGCATGAACTGCAGGCCGCCGCGGGCGACGGAGCCGAGCAGGCTGGCCGCGTTGCCCGCCGCGAACGCCCTGATCTTGAACAGCCCCATCTGGAACATCGGCTCGGCGATCTTGGTCTCGAAGACGCAGAACGCGACCAGGACGACCACGCCGCCGATCAGCCCGGTGATGATCAGGGGGTTGGCCCAACCGGTCGCGTGGCCGCCGTAGGGCCGGATCCCGTAGGTGATGGCGACCAGCAGCGAGCCCAGGCCCACCGCGAACATGATGTTCCCGATCCAGTCGATCTTCGCCCGCCTGGTGGTCGCGATCTCGCGCAGGCTCTTGTACGCCCAGACCGTGCCGAACAGCCCGATCGGCACGTTCACCCAGAACACCAGGCGCCAGTCTCACCGCGGCCAGCAGGCCGCCGAGCAGCAGCCCGACGAACTGCCCGGAGATCCCGGCGATCTGGTTGACACCCAGCGCCATGCCGCGCTTGTTGGCCGGGAACGCGTCGGTCAAGATCGCGGCCGAGTTCGCCATCAGCATGGCGCCGCCGAAGGCCTGCACGAACCGCCAGCCGATCAGCCACATCGCCCCGTGGGTGCCGGTCAGCGGGTCGAGCGACAGCGCGATCGAGGCCAGCGTGAAGACCACGAAACCCAGGTTGTAGATCTTCACCCGGCCGAACATGTCGCCCAGCCGGCCCAGCGTCACCACCAGCACCGACTGGACGAGCAGGTAGCCGATGATCATCCAGAGCAGGTAGGTCACGTTGCCCGAGGTGAGCGGGTTCAGGTGAATGCCCCGGAAGATGGCCGGCATCGCCACGATGACGATCGACCCGTCGATCGTCGCCATGGTCATGCTCAGCGTCGTGTTGGACAGCGCGATCCACCGGTACCTGTCCGGGCGCGCATCAGCGTGCGGCGCTCCGGCGGTCGTCTCCGGGATTCCGTTCACATGGTCTGAACCAACGCTTTTCCGCACGTTAGCCAAGTCTACAGCGAATCACTTGCCTGATGGCAACTATTAGTTTGCGGAATCACTTGGGGGAGGCTGGTAGGCGTCGGGGGTGTGCTGCACGATGTAGTAGACGGCCACCAGCGCGATGATGACGAACGCGGTGATCGCGTTGAAGTTCGCGACCACGATGGCGATCAGGTAGACGAGCCCGCCGCCGACGAACCGCGCCCGGGCCGCCCAGTGCTTGTCCTCGGGCAGCCGCTGGTACATGTGCTCGCCGTGCAGCGTCCATTCGAAGATCCCGGCGAAGCCGAGGGACATGCCCAGGAACACCGCGCCGTACAGCATCATCGCCACCTGCGTGTCCCGGTGCGGGTTCTGGCCGGCCACGATCAGGGAGTGCGCCTGCTGGCCGTGCACGGCCAGGTACTCCGCGACCGTGGCGGTGGCGAACGGGATCATCACCACGAACAGCAGCAGCACCAGGTTCAGGAACAGCAGCGTCCGGTCCGCCACCGCGATTCCCCGGACCAGCGCATGATGGTTGACCCAGACGATGCCGATCATGAAGAAGCTGATCAGGTACGCGACGAAGGACGGCCAGCGGTTCCCGAGCTGGCCAAGCAGCCCACCGTGACCCGGCCCGGCCACGGTGAGGTCGAGGGCGAGCAGCGTGATGGCGACGGCGAAGACGCCGTCGCTGAATGCCTCTAGCCTGGACCGGTCCACGGGCGTCCGGGCTTAGCCAGCTACCGGCGGCTGAGCGACCTTGACCAGGATCTGGTTCACGCAGTCCTGGATCTCGCGTTGCGTGCCCGGCATGTCCTTGCTGGCGAAGTTGTCCAGCATGGCCAGCACCCGGTCCTGGCCGTTCAGGATTTCGAGCTGCTGCTTGGCCATCTCATGCAGCGCGATGAGGGTCTCGTGGTCGGCGAGGGCCCGGCGGTCGCTGGCGGCCTGGGCCCGGTTCGCGCTGACCTGCAGTGAGACCATGATGGACAGCTGCGGCAGGTTCAAGATGGTCAGCAGCAGCGGCCAGGGCGTCTTGTCGAAGCCGACGATGTTGCCCAGGAAGAGCCAGGCCACCACGCCGACGGTGATGAAGACGAACACGTACATGGAGCCGCAGAAGGTGTTGACCGCGTCCGCGATCTTGTCCAGGACGCTGGTGCCGCGCACGTGCTTGGACAGGACGAGCCTGGGAACGTGCAGTTCCGGGCATTCCCGGATCTTCTGGGCGCGCTCCCTGGCATGTGCTGCGGCCTCGTCGATGGCCCGGACGGCGGCGCCGTCGGTGTCCGGGCGGGCCGGAACCGGCGGCAGTGGAGCTGGCGTATCAGGTGCTGAGATTGTCTCGGTCATGAGTTACCCTCCGTGCAGACCATCGCCGATAAGCGGCCAGGACCGGCCCAAAGTAGGGCTTGCCACAACCTAGCGCGCCCTCGCGCATGCGGTAACCGGGTGGCCAGGCTCTCAAGCAGCCGGTCCGTGGCCTCGTTCAGACCCTCGACCAGGCGTGCGAGCAGCCGCTCGCCCTCGGCCGCCGTGGCCCCGGCCGGGTCGCCCAGGACGCCGTTACCGCTCACCGCCCGCACGCCCCGTTCGCGCAGCAACGGCATGAGCTGGCTGACCGGCCGGACGTCGCCTCGTTCGGCCACGTCCAGGCGCACGACATCAGGGTCAAGCGCGAGCATGACCGAGGTTTCTGACCGGCCGGCGTGCGCGTCACCACCGGGCAGCCCGGCGTGCCAGGCCAGGCACGCCCGTCCCTCGTAGCGGAGCCTGCTGGCGGCGGCCTCGACCGCGGAGACGTTCCCGCCATGCCCGTTGACCAGCAGCACCGCGGCCCAGTGCAGGCTGGCGTGCCGGCCCAGCTCGACCAGGCACGTGGTCAGGGCCTGCTCGCCGATGGACAGGGTGCCGGGGAAGGCCGCGTGCTCGCCGCTGGCGCCGATGGCGAAGGCCGGGGCGAGCGCTACATCCGGACGGCCCGCGCAGGCTCGCCGGGCCACCGTCACCGCGATCCTGGTGTCGGTGTCAAGCGGCAGGTGCGGGCCGTGCTGCTCCAGCGAGCCGACCGGCACCACCAGCAGCCGCCGCGGGCGGTCCTCCACCTCCGGCCACCGCATCCGCGCCAGCTCGGGACCGGGCCGCGCGACAGGCATGCGGCCATGCTACGGCCACGGCCAGGTCCGGGGCCGCCGCTCGGAACGCGGCGTACCACGCGTACTAGCCTGGGCGGGTGCCGAAGCGAACCAGCGCCCGGGAGCCTGCCGCTGAGGGACCGGTCGATGACCTGGTTCCGGCGGGATTTCAGCTGCGCGCCGACCCCGGGACGCGGATGCTGGCCGGCGGAACGATCCTTACCGGCGGCCATCCGGCCCGGGTGCTGCGGCTGACCCCGTCGGGTGCGCGGCATGTCCGGGCCTGGTGGTCAGGGACGCCGGTTCCGGACAACCCCAAGGCCCGTGCGCTGGCCCGCCGCCTGCTCGACACCGGAATCGCCCATCCCGCGCGGGACGAGCCCCACCCGGCCGTGCGCGGCCCGGCGCCGGGCCGAGGCACCGAGGTCACGGTGGTCATCCCGGTCCGTGACCGGCACGTCGAGCTGGCCCGCTGCCTGACCGGCCTGACCGGGCTGACCGGGCTGACCGGGCCGGGACGGGTCATCGTGGTCGACGACGGCTCGGACGACCCGGATGCGGTGGCCAAGATCGCGGGCGGAGCGGGGGCGCGAGGTGTTGCGGCGGCCGGTGAACGGCGGTCCGGCGGCGGCCAGGAACACCGGCCTGGCGGCGGTGGATACACCGCTGGTCGCTTTCCTGGACTCCGATTGCGTGCCCCGCCCGGGCTGGCTGGAACCGCTGCTGCCGCACTTCGCCGATCCCGTGCTTGGCGCGGTCGCGCCGCGTATCGTCCCCCACGAGAACGGGCGATCCTGGCTGGCCCGCTACGAGGGCGCGAGTTCCACGCTCGACATGGGGGAGCGGCCCAGCATCGTCCGGCCCGGATCGCGGGTTCCCTACGTCCCCGGCGCCGCCCTGGTCGTGCGCAAGGCCGCCGCCGGGATGGGCTTCGCCGAGCGACATGCCGTGGGGGAGGACGTTGACTTCATCTGGCGGCTGGCTGCGTCCGGCTGGCGGACCCGCTACGAGCCCGCCGCCGAGATGGGGCATCAGCACCGGGTGCGGCTCCGGCAGTGGCTCGCCCGGCGCAAGGACTACGGAACCTCCGCCGCGGCGCTCGAGCTGCGTCATCCCGGCACGGTCCGGCCGCTGTACGCGTCCAGGTGGACCGCGGCGGCCTGGCTGGCCGCCGGGCTCGGCCGCCCGGGCGCGGGGGTGACCATCGCCGCCACCAGCACCGCGTTGCTCGCCCGGCGCCTGGCCCGGACCACCGGTGAACCGTGGCCCTGGCCGCCCGGCTCGACCGCGTGGCGGCTGGCCGGGCGGCAGGCCGCAGGCGGAACGCTCGCGGCGGCGAGACCGCTGGGCAGCGCCATCTCCCGGACCTGGTGGCCGGTCGCTGTGCCGGCCGCGATAGCGGTGCGACGGCTGAGGTTTCCGCTGGCCGCGCTGGTGCTCGCGCCGCCGGTGCTGGACTGGCTGGACCGGCGGCCGCCGCTCGACCCGGCGCGTTACGTGGCCGCCCGGCTGCTCGACGATGCCGGGTACAGCCTGGGGGTCTGGCAGGGCTGCGCGCGGCGGCGGACCATCGCGCCGCTGCTGCCGCTGCTAAGGGGCCGTCACTTGGACAGCCCGCGGCTGAACTCGGCCGGGACGATGATGTCGTCGGGGGACACGTCGTGAATGGACGAACGGCCCAGCGCGAGCAGGGTCGAGTCGATGCCGCCGCGCAGCACGTCGAAGACGTTCTTCACGCCCGCGGACCCGTTGGCGGCTAGCCCCCACAGGTACGCGCGCCCGATCATCACGGCCCGCGCGCCCAGGGCCACCGCCTTGACCACGTCGCTGCCGCGCCGGATCCCGCCGTCGAGCAGGACCTCGATCTGGCCGCCCACGGCGTCGCTGATCGAGGGCAGCGCCCGGATGGAGGCCGGCGTGCCGTCCAGGTTGTTGCCGCCGTGGTTGGACACCGACACGGCGGTGGCGCCGATGTCGATCGCCCGGCGGGCGTCGTCGGGGCGCATGACGCCCTTGATCATGAACGGGCCGCCCCACTGCTCCCGCAGCCAGGCGAGGTCGTCCCAGGTGGGCGGCGGGGTCTGCATCCACTCGGCGTAGACGCCGAAGAAGGTCGGGGCCGGCTCGCCGGGAGAGGCCATGTTGGGCACGGTGAGGTCGGGCAGGCCGCCGCGGGCGAGCCACTCACGCACGTAGCCCAGCCGGGTGATGCCCTCCGGGGCCAGGCGGATGAGGGTCCGCAGGTCTATCTTCTCGGGGATGGCCGGGCTGCCCCAGTCCCGGCCGTTGGAGAACGACCAGTCCAGGGTGACGATCAGGCCCTTGGCGCCGGCTCGGCGGGCTCGTTCGGCCCGCTCGATGATTTTGTCCCGGCCGCCGGACCAGTAGATCTGGAAGAACAGCTTCGGGTTGACCTCGGCCACCGTCTCGACCGGCATGCTGCCGAACGAGCTGAGGCCCACCGCCGTGCCCGCTTCGGCCGCACCGCGGGCCACCCCCGCCTCGCCGTCCGGGTGCACGGCTTGCACGCCGGTCGGCGACGCGATCACCGGCAGGGCGATCTCCTGCCCGAGCACGGAGGTGGCCAGCTCCCTGGTGGCAGGCAGGTCCGCGATATGCGGCGGCGCGAACCGCAGCTCGCTGAACGCCGCCGTGTTGTCCCGCAGCGTGACGCCCTTTTCCGTGCCCGCGACCAGGGCCAGGTAGACCGAGCGGGGCAGCCGCCGCCGGGCTCTCCTGCGCGCCTCCTCGACGGTCTCGAACCACTCACGTGTGCTTGCCATTGCTCTCCCTGGGACTCCTGGGGCTTACGTATCACACTATTTCGGCACTCAGTGCCGTAAGTATCCAGTCAGGATACCTCCCGTAACATTCACGTCCATGCGACCGGACCGCGCCGGACCCGGGCCGGTGCCGGACGAGCACCCGGACCGGCTCAGGTGGAACGCGAAGTACACGGGTGACTTCGTGCCGTCCTTCGCTCCTCATCCGCTGGCCAGGCGCGCGCTGTCGATGGAACTGCCCGGCGGTCCGCTGGCCGAGCTGGCCTGCGGGCCCTCCGGCGCCGTACTCCTGGCGGCCGCGAGCGGGCGCCGGGTCACGGCGGTGGACGTGTCCGAGGTCGCGCTCGGGATGCTTGCCGACGAGGCCCGGCGGCGTGGCCTGGGCCACCTGATCACGCTGATGCACGCGGACCTGGCCGACGCTGGCGTCCAGCCGAGCGGTCCTACGCCCTCGTCCTGTGCACGGGTTTCTGGGACGTGGCCACCTTCGACGCGGCGACCGCACGCGGTCGCGCCCGGCGGCCTGTGGCCTGGGAGGCCTTCACCGCCGAGGCCCGGCGTCGCGGCCCGGCCTGCGGCGCGAGTGGTGTCTGGGCCCGGGCGAGCCCGCCTCGCTGCTCCCGCCGGGTTTCACCCTCCTGGAGCAGCATGATCGCGGCGTCAAGCGCCAGCTCCTCGCCCGCCGCCAGTCATTCGGGAGGTCGCGGCGCTCGATGGCGGCGGCCATCAGCTCGGGAAAGGCATCGGGCGTGCACGCGAACGCGGGAACGCCCAGTTCGGCGAGGGCGGCCGCGTTGTCGTGGTCATAGCTGGGCGCGCCGTCGTCGGACAGCGCGAGCAGGGCGATGACGACGGTGCCCGCCGCGGTCAGGTCGGCGATCCGGCGCAGCAGCTCGTCCCGGTTGCCGCCTTCGATACAGGTCGCTGACCAGGATGAAGATCGTGCTGGCGGGCCGCGTGATCAGCTGCTGGCAGTAGGCGACGGCCCGGTTGATGTCGGTGCCGCCGCCGAGCTGGGTGCCGAAAAGCACGTCGACCGGGTCGCTGAGCAGGTCGGTCAGGTCGACGACCGAGGTGTCGAAGGCGACCACCGACGTGCGCAGCGACCCGATGGAGCCGAGCACCGCGCCGAACACCCCGGCATACACCACCGAGGACGGCCATCGACCCGCTCTGGTCCAGGCAGATGATGACGTCACGCGCCACCGCCTGCTGTTTCCTGGCGTAGCCGATCAGCCGTTCGGGCACGATCGTGTGGTGGTCGGGCTGGTAGTTCCGCAGGTTCGCGCGGATCGTCCGGTCCCAGTCGATGTCGGCGGGACGCCTCGGCCTGCTCGTCCGGCTGGCCCGGTTCAGCGCCCCGGTCACCGCCGAACGGGTCCGCTGGGCCAGCCGCCGCTCCAGGTCCCTGGTCACGGCGCGCACCACCGCACGGGCCGATTCCCGCGCCTGCTCGGGGATCACCCGGCTCAGCGAGAGCAGCGTGCCGACCAGGTGCACGTCGGGCTCGACCGCGTCGAGCATCTCGGGTTCGAGCAGCAGCCGGGTCAGGCCAAGTCGTTCGATCGCGTCCTTCTGCATCACCTGGACCACGCTGACCGGGAAAAACGTCCGGATATCACCCAGCCACCTGGCCACCCGCGGGGCTGAGGCGCCCAGCCCGGCCCCGCGCCGCCCGCCGCCGCCGGGTGCGCCGGCCTCGCCCCCCGTTCGGTCGGAGTCGTACAGGGCGCTGAGCGCCGCGTCGACGCGCGCGTCGTCTCCGCCCAGCTCGGTGCCCGTACCGTCGTCGGCCCCGCCGAGCACGAGCCGCCAGCGGCGCATCCGCTCCTGCCGCCCGGTGCTCACGGCGCGTCCGACGCGGCGCCGAGCCCGAGGATGCGCCGCGACCGTCCGGACGGCGATGGCCGCCCGGTCCTGGTCCAGCTCGTCGTCGGCCGCGGCCTCGGGGACCGGGTCGCGGCCGTCCAGGCGGCCGGCCTGCTCGCCGATCGCCCGCCGCTCGGGCGGCGCGAACCCGCCGAAGGTCCGCCGCAGCGCGGGCAGGGCCGCGGCGAAGGCGTCCTCGCTCAGCCCCGCCAGCCAGCGATCGGTCAGGCCGAGCAGCTTGCCGTCGTGCACGAGCAGCAGGCCGCTCCCGGCCAGGAACCCCTCCGCCCAGCTCGCGGCGGCCGCGGCCGGGGCGGCCGGGGACAGCTCGCGGGACATCCGGGTCCCCGCGTCATCGGCGGTGATCCGTCCCGCGTCGAGCAGCAGCCGGGTCAGCCGCCCGGAGATGAGGGCAGGCGGGGCCAGCCGCGCCAGCGTGTCCAGCCAGCGGTCGCGGCTGACGCCGTCGGCGAGCAGGCCGGTGGCCGCGTGCACGGCGTCGATGCGGTCCCGCAGCACCCGTTCGGCGGTCTCGTCCAGGGACGCCACCGCGGCGGGCAGGCCCGCGCAGATCCGGGTGATCATCTCGATGGCCACGTCCCCGAGCCGGGCCGGGTCGGTGCCGCGCACGTCACCGTACCTGGCCGCCCGGACCAGGGCGGGCAGCGCCGCCATCAGGTGGGTCACGTCGGTGTCCAGCGCGGCGCGGTCCTTGACCGCGGCCAGGACCGGACGGCAGGGCGTCACCGAGGTCGGCCAGCAGGCACCGCTCGACCAGCGCGGTCAGGTCCTCCAGCGCGGTAGCCTCGGTGGCCAGGGACACGGACCCGCTGACCGGCGGCGGCCGCGACCGTGCTGCCCCACATGCTCGCCTCGATCAGGGCCAGGTCGAGCTCGGGACGCCAGGTCAGCTGCCAGCTCTCCCGGAACGTCCCGATGTTCCTCGTCCGCCCCGCTGCGTCCGGCCCCAGGCCACGCCGAGCAGGGCCAGCCGATGCAGCAGGTGGCTGCGGGCCAGGTCATTGGGCTTACGCAGGTCCAGGTCAACCTCGCGCGGCGCGGCCTCGGGCCGCAGCCGGAGGCGGCGCTGCTGGTCGTGCAGGTCCTGCTGCAGCGGCACCATGGGGGTCGCGGCAGGCACGGTGCCGAGCCGCTCGCCGACCACCAGCCGCCGCTGGATCAGCTCGGAGCGCAGCTCGCTGCCCTCGCACAGCACGGCGCGGGCGGCCTCGGTGACCTCCTCCAGGCCGGCCAGCGGACGCCCGCGCAACGCGGCCAGGGCATCGGCCAGCCGGACGGATTCGATGACGTGCGCCGAGGACACGGCGATCCCGTCGGCGCGCAGCACCGCGGCGGCCCGGGCCAGCCACCGCTCGATCGGCTGCCCCGGGGAGGAGAACAGGTGGTCATACCAGCCGGGAGAGCGGATTCCCGCGCCGTAACCCGAGGCGTAGGACAGGCGGCCGTAGGTCCAGGGCACCCAGGTGAGGGTGGCCTTCACCTTCGGCAGCCCGCGCAGCAGCCGGTCGTCCGCCGCTGCGGACGGCAGGTCCTGCAGGGCAGGCACGTGCCAGGCGCCGCAGACCACGGCGATCCGCTGGTAGCCGTCCTTGATGGTTTTGCGCAGCACCTTGCGCATGTACGCCTCGCGGACCGCGTCCCGCGGGTCGGGCTCGCCCGCCTGCGCGCGGAGGATCCCGATGGCCTCGGCCAGGGCCGCGAAGATCGCGGGCCCGGGAACGTGCTCGACCACGTCCTCCCACCAGCGCTCGGGATCGTCGTACCCGGCCGCCGTGGCCAGCTCGCCGACCGGGTCCGCGCTGCCCGCCGGGTGGCGCGGGTGGTCATCGCCAGCTGGTGGGCGGCAGGCAGGTCGCAGAACCGGACTCCGATCCCGGCCTCGAGCGCGTACCTGATGGCCTGCCACTCCGGGGAGAAGACCGCGAACGGCCAGAACGCGGCCGTCTTCGGCTCCCCGGCCACGTACCCGAGCAGCGCCACCGGCGGAACCATGTCGTCGGCCGCCGCCAGCTCCACCAGCCCGTCGGCCTCAGGCGGCCCCTCGATCAGCACCACATCCGGCTGCTGCTCGACCAGCGCCGCCCGCACCGACCGCGCCGACCCCGGCCCGTGATGGCGCACCCCGTACAGCTCAACCACGATCAATATCCCGAACGGACCATGGTGCCTGCGCCCGGCCAGCCCTCACCCGGCGGCCTCGCGGCAGGCCCAGTAGAAGTCGCTCCAGTCGTCGCGCTCCCGGACCACGGCCTCCAGGTATTCCTGCCAGATGCCCCGGTCCGAGACGGGGTCCTGGACCACGGCGCCGGTGATGCCGCCGGCGATGTCGGCGGGGCGCAGCACGCCGTCGCCGAAGTGGGCGGCCAGGGCGAGACCGCTGGTGATGACCGAGATCGCCTCGGCGGTGGACAGGGTCGCGCTCGGCGACTTGACCTTGGCCCGGCCGTCTTCCGTGACGCCCTGGCGCAGCTCACGGAAGATCGTGACGACCCGCTTGATCTCATCGGCGCCGTGCGGCATGTCCGGCAGCCCGATCGAGCGGCCGAGCTGGGCGACCCGCCGGGTGACGATGTCGACCTCCTGCTCGGCCGTGGCCGGAACCGGGAGCACGACGGTGTTGAACCGCCTGCGCAGCGCGCTGGACAGCTCGTTCACCCCGCGGTCCCTGTCGTTGGCGGTGGCGATGACGTTGAAGCCCCTGACCGCCTGCAGCTCACCGCCGAGCTCGGGGATCGGCAGCGTCTTCTCGGACAAGATGGTGATCAGGGCGTCCTGCACGTCCGAGGGCATCCGGGTCAGCTCTTCCACCCGGGCGATCTGGCCGCCCGCCATCGCGCGCATCACCGGGCTGGGGACCATCGCTCCGCGCGAGGGTCCCTCGGCGATCAGCCGGGCGTAGTTCCAGCCGTACCTGACCGCCTCCTCCGCGGTCCCCGCGGTGCCCTGCACCATCAGGGTGGAGTCGGCCGAGATCGCCGCGGCCAGGTGCTCCGATAGCCAGGTTTTCGCCGTTCCCGGCACGCCGAGCAGCAGCAGGGCCCGGTCCGTGGCCAGCGTGGCCACGGCCACCTCGATGAGACGGCGCGAACCGACGTACTTCGGCGTGATCTCGGTACCGTCGGCCGCCGTGCCCCCCAGCAGGTACGTGGTCACCCCCCACGGGGACAACCGCCAGCCCGGCGGCCGGACCCGGTCGTCGGAGGCGGCCAGGGCGGCCAGTTCGGCCGCGTATTCCTGCTCCGCGTGCGGCCGCAGGGCTGTTTCGTGCCCGGGACCCGCCTCAGCCGCCGCTGTCGTCATCGTCAAGCTCCTTGCGCATCTCGTAGCGGAACTGCAGCACCCTGATCATGTCCCTGACGGCCAGCGGGACGCCCGGCTCCGGGCCGTCCAGGAGGCCGCCCAGCGCCGGGTCGGCCCACCGGGCGAGCTGACTCAGGGCCTCGTTCTCGGCCAGTGAGCCGGGCGGCCGGCCGGTGACCGCCTCCATGATCAGGGCCGTCATCCAGTCCTGGTCACGCTGCGCGATCGCCGCTCGGGTCCAGCCGGTGTACAGCACCGGCGCCCAGTCTCCCGATCGTAGGCTCACGATTGTGGCCGGCGGCATGGCGAACGCGTGCGTCCAGGTGCGCAGCGGGGTCCGGGCCAGGACCTCGAGCATGAGGCGGGTCCGGTCGGCCAGCTGCGATCGGCCCGCGGCCGGCCCCGGAGCAATCCCGTCCCGCCGCATCGAGGCGTCGCATTCGGCCGGCGGGCTGATGATCAGGCGAGTTCCCCGGATGCCTCGTTCGATGCGCAGGCAGCTCAGGGCCCGGCCGGCCATCCGCTGCCCGAGGGCGGCCTCGAGCAGCGGTTCATCGGCGACAAGCTCCCGGGCGGGCGCACCGGTTGGCTCGGCCGCCGCGAACGCCCAGTCCGGGTTGAGCCCGGCCAGCCACCGGGCCCGCGACCCGCCGACCGTCACCACCAGGTGCCGCAGCTCAGCACCCGCGGGCGTGGTCCGCCGGGCCCGGTCGAGCAGCGCGGGCACCAGCTGCGCGGGGGGCCGCAGGCCGCGGGTCACGGCTGTCGTGAGCCATTCGGACAGCAGGTCGGGGTGCTCCCCGCCGAGCATCGCGGCCAGCCGGCGGCTGGCCGCCTGGCTGACCGCGGGTCGTGGATCGGGCTCGGCCGCCGGCGGCGGCTCGGCCCGGTCAGGTACCCGGCCCGCCCGGCGCGCGGCGGTCAGCAGCGCGGCCCGGCCCAGCAGCAGGTCAGCCGGGTCGGAGGATCCCGTCGTAGGGTCAGCCCCGGACGGGCGGCCGGGGATCTGGACCGGGGGAACCACGGCTCGTTCGGTACCGATAAGACTCGCGGTGACCAGGTCCCGCCAGGCGCTCACAGCGGTACCGTCCCGGTCCGGTCCCAGGCGGTCAGCGGCCACAGGCCGCGCGGGGACCACTCGCCGGCCACCGTCAGCGGGGCGCCGCCGGACAGGGCGAACAGCGGCCAGCAATCGCCCGCGCCCGGGTGCAGCGGCAGCGCGTCACCGTCCGCGTCCAGCAGGCACGGGCGGCCGGAGCGGGCCGGGGTCGACGGGGTCGCCAGGGTCGACGGGGTCGCGGCCAGGACGGCGGGCCAGCTGTCCAGCCAGGGGTCCGCGCCGAGCGCCTGCGCCCACGAGGTCAGCAGCTCCGCCACCGTCTGGGCGGGCGGCGCGCTCGTCCGGGCCTGGTCGTGCCTGACCGCGACCAGGGCGCGCAGCGGGACCGCGGCCGGGTAGAAGACCAGTTCCGCATCCACCTCGGTGCCGACGGTGAGGGAGTCGTCCAGCGACTGGCCCGCGGCGGCGAAACTGAGCACCAGCGCGAACCGGCCGCTCGTCCGCCCGCGTAGCCACGTCCGGCGGCTCCGCAGCCGGTCCTGGTCGGTGTCCCGCCGGGCCAGCACCTGCCAGCGGTCCCTGACGCGGGTGCCGCCGGCCAGCACGTCGGCCTGACGGACGGTGAACCCGATCCGGGCCCGGACGGTTTCCCTGAGCGGTGACGCCAGGTCGCCCTGATGGGCGTAGGCGGTGGCGAGCAGCCGGAGCAGCGCGTACTCCTCCAGCAGCCGGCCGTCCCAGCCCGGGCCGGAATGCGGGACCATGGCCAGTCCGCGCAGCCGTTCGGCCAGGCCGGGTGCCTGGGCGTCGACCATCCGGGCGGCGATATCGTCCCAGTGCCTGTAGCCGGCCTGCTGGCTGCCCGCCAGGCCCTGCCGCACCTGGTCGCACAGCCACCGGTCGAGCTCGGCCAGGCCCGCTCGAACTCTGTCTTCTCGGGGGGAGCGATCCCCCCGACCCCCCCTGCTTACGGGGGGGCTGCCCGCCCCCCGTGCCCCCCTGGGGCCCCCGGTGGGGGCCTCTTGCGCGGCCGCGGCCGCGCGGGCTGCGGCCGCGCGGGATGCGAACCAGGTTTGGGCCCAGGCGGGCGGATCGCCTGGGCCGTCTTGGACGGCGCCATCGGCCCAGAGCAGGAGCAGGGCGAGCGCGTGCTTGCACGGGAACTTCCGGCTCGGGCACGAGCACTGATAGGCCGGGCCGGACAGGTCGACCGCGGTGCGGTAGGGCGCGGCGGCGCTGCCGCGGCACTCACCCCAGAGCCCATCAGGCCCCCTGACCCCGGTCAGCGGCCACGAGGCGGCGGACGCCAGCGCCTGCGCGGCCCGTTGCGACGTTACGTCGGGCGCCAGCGTGAGCGCCCTCGCACGATCCCAGCGTTCCGCCACCGTCGCACCCTAACCGGTCGCGCCGACATTCACGGCCACAGCTGGCGGACCCGCGGGGGGCGCTCCGCGGGGGCATCCCGGGGTCGGCTCCGCGCGGGGCGCTCCGCTGGGGACATTCCCGGTTACCCCCTGTCCCATACGCATCGTCGGGCCACTTCCGTTCAACTTGCCAGGGTTTTACGTGGAGCATATTGGCTTTGTGGAGACTTTTGTGCACTATAATCCCTAAAAGCCTCCACAAAGCTAAAGTCTTCCACAATAATTGTTCGATTCGGAGGCCCGAGGCGCCGAGGTGCACGCCTGCACACGCCGTCTTCTGCTTCGGGGCATACTCAGCGGTGCCGCGCGGTTGAGGGCTACTGCCACTTGGGAGAACGGAGACACGCCAATGAAGGCAGTACGGTTCGACGAGTACGGCGGGGTGGACGTCCTGAAGGTCGAGGATGTGCCGACCCCGGAGCCGGGCCCTGGGCAGGTGCTTGTCCAGGTCAAGGCGGCGGGGATCAACCCTGGTGAAGCCAAGATCCGCGACGGACAGCTGCACGCGATGTGGCCGGCCACCTTTCCGTCCGGACAGGGCAGTGACCTGGCCGGGATCGTCGCGCAGACCGGGTCCGGCGTGACGAGCGTCGCGGCCGGTGACGAGGCGATCGGCTACACCGACAACCGCTCCAGCCAGGCCGAGTACGCCGTGGTGGAGGAGCAGAACCTGACCGCCAAGCCGGCCGGCCTGCCCTGGGAGGTGGCCGGTGCGCTGTTCGTGGCCGGGGCCACCGCCTACGCCGTGGTGCGGGCGGTCGCGCTGGCCGAGGGGGACACCGTGGTGGTCTCCGGCGCGGCGGGCGGAGTCGGCTCCATCGCCGTCCAGCTGGCCCGGCGGGCCGGTGCCACCGTGATCGGGCTGGCCAGTGAGACTCATCACGAATGGCTGACCGGCCACGGGGTGATTCCCGTGGCCTACGGCGACGGGGTGGCCGACCGGATCCGGCAGGTAACCGGCCAGGTCGACGCGTTCATCGACACGGTCGGGGCGGACTACATCGAGCTGGCCCTCGAGCTTGGCGTCCAGCCTTCCCGCATCGACACGATCGTCAGGTTCGATGCGGTCGCCCAGTACGGCATCAAGGCGGAGGGCAACGCGGCCGGGGCCAGCGCGAGCGTGCTGGCCGAGCTGGCCGGGCTGGTCGCCAAGGGTGAGCTCGAGGTACCGATCGCCCGGACATTCCCGCTCGGCCAGGTCCAGGACGCCTACCGCTACCTGGCGCAGGGCCATGTCCGGGGCAAGGTCGTCCTGACGGTGTAGCAGCCGGGCCAGTCCGGCCGCCGCCAGCGGGGCGCGTAATGTCGGAATATAAGTGAGCCGGAGGAGGACCGATGAGCGAGATCATGCCGTTGTTTCCGCTCGGTGCGGTCCTGTATCCGGGGATGCTCCTGCCGCTGCACATCTTCGAGGAGCGGTACCGCCAGCTCGTTCGTGACCTGCTCGACGGGCGTGACCCCCGGAGGTTCGGCGTCATCGCGATCCGCAAAGGTCGCGAGACCGGTATCGACGGAGTGCAGTCGCTGTACGAGATCGGCTGCACCGCCACCTTGCGGCGCGTCGACCAGCACGAGGATGGCCGGTACGACATCGTGACCGTCGGCACCGACCGGTTCAGGCTCCTCGGCCTCGACGAGACGGGTCCCTACCTGCGAGGCGAGGTCGAGGTGCTGGCCGAAGGCGAAACCGACCCGGCCCTCTCGGCGCCGCTGGTGCGCACCGTGCAGACCGCGTTCCGCGCCTACCTGGACGCCCTGACCGAATCGGGTGGCGCCTCGGTCAGGATCGAGGAACTGCCGGACGAGCCCAGGCTGCTGTCCTTCATCGTCGCCGCCGCGATGATCATCGACCTGCCGGATCGGCAGGCGTTGCTGGCTGCGCCGGACACCGGGCAGCGGCTGAACCTCCAGCGGGCCATGCTGTCGCGCGAGACGGCCATGCTGCGCACGACGACCTCCCGGCCCGCCCCGGACCTGCGGAATACGCCATACAACCTCAACTGAAACTGAAGCCCGCAGCCGGCGCCGGACAGGTGGGTCAGCGCCAATCACGGGTAGGGGAGTGGCATGGCTGAACAGGAAACCGACCTCTCGCTCCAGGCCGCCCAGGTAGCCGCCGCCATCAGTGAAGAAGATCATCCGCAGGAACGGCACCGGCTGGTCCGCGCGTTCACCAAGACCGCGAGCGCGGGTGCGCGCGCCGCCGGCCGCGGCACGCGGGCGGTCCGGAACGGAGCGGGATCGGGCACGCGGGCGGCCAGGAAGCGAGCCGGGACGGGCACCAGCTACCTGACCGCCCAGGTGGTCGCGATGGCACCGCGCCTGCGGGTGCGCGATCAGGCGGCGCTCCAAGGCGCAGTTCCCAGGTAAGTCGGCGGACGAGATTGCCGACGCGCTCATCGAGGGCGCGGCCCGGGGGTCGGCCGCGGCCGGCGGAACGGCGGGTGTCGTGTCCGCGCTGCCCGTGCTGCCTGCCTTCCCGGTCGAGGTGGTCGCGGAGACCCTGGTCGTGGTCGGGATCGAGATCAAGCTGGTCGCGGAGCTTCACGAGGCGTACGGGACGCCGGCCCCGGGCAAACTCCCGGAGCGGATGAGCTCGTACCTGGCGGCCTGGGCTCATCGCCGTGGGGTTTCCCCGATTCCCGGCGGCGTGATCTTCGCGGCCGGGTCCCCGCTGACCCGGCTGCTTCGCCGGCGTCTGGCCGCCCGGGCGGGCCGCAGCGCGGTCTCGCTGGGCCCGCTGCTGACCGGCGCCGCCGCGGGCGCCTTCCTCAACGGCAGGGAAACCAGGAAGCTCGGCCACCAGGTGCAAGATGACCTGCGCCGTCGTACGGTCAGCCGCGGCCGGCGAGCCTCCGATGCTGACGTCGTGATCTAGGCCAGGGCGGCGAGGAACCACTCAGGTCCATGCCGTCACTGACCCGAGACGTTCTGCAGGCGCACCTCGCCGTGAGCGATGAGCCGGCCTCGTCGGTGAGGTTGACCTGCCACAGCTGCTGGGTACGGCCCTGGTTGAGGGCGACCGCGACGACGCTCACCGGGCCGGCGGTCATGGCCCGCAGGAAGTGGGTGGTGTTGGTGAGGCCGACCGCGACCTGGCCCCGGTCGCGCACCGCGGTGCTGGCTCCGATGCTCGCCGCGCTCTCGATCGCGGTCGTGTAGACGCCTCCGTGCACGATGCCCCAGGGCGTGTGGTGCTCCGCGCTGAGCTGCAGGTGGCCGGTGACGCGGTCGGCGGTGATCTCGTCGAGCACGAGGCCGGCCGTTCGCACGAAGGCGCTGGCCTCCTCCAGTGATCCCGCCGCCAGGCTTGGTGCCGTCGCGGGCCTGGCCACCGCCGGGCTGGCTTCAGCGTCCATCGCCGTTTCCTCTCTCTCGCGGAGCCAGCACCAGGCACGTCGTCGTGCCGTGCGCGTACAAGGTCCCGTCGGGCCCGGTGATCTGGCCGGATGCGGTGACCACGCGCCGGCCCGCGCTGACCACCTGCCCGGTGGCCACGACGCTCGGGGTCGTGACGGTGAGCGCCCTGACGAGGTTCACCTTCAGCTCAAGCGTGGTGTACGCCTGGCCGCGGTTCAGGGATGAGTGCACGGCGCAGCCCATGACGGAGTCCAGGAGGGTGCAGAAGGCACCGCCGTGGACCGAGCCGATCGGGTTGTACAGATGCTCTCCCACATCGAGACCGAACGTGACCCGGCCCGGTTCGGCCGCCTGGATGCTCATCCCGACCAGGACCGCGATCGGCGCCGGCGGGATACGCCCCGCCATGATTCCGCGCAGAAAGTCCAACCCGCTCAGCTCCATGGCCTGCGCGGCGCTGACGAACGGATCCTCCCAGCTGACCTCGCGATGGCGTACTTGTGCCTCGGGTGACTCGCTGGTCTCAGCAGATTCGCTGGCCTCGCCTTTAATCATGGAACTCAACCTACGGGTAGTGCGTTCTATAAAGCAACCCTATAGGCTGGGCCCGTGCAGCGAACCAGCTTCGAGGACATGACCTGCTCGGTGGCTCACTGCCTCGACGTCGTCGGGGAGTGGTGGAGCCTGCTTATCGTGCGGGACGCCTTCCTCGGCGTGACACGGTTCGACGACTTCCAGGCCCGCCTCGGCATCTCCCGCAACATCTTGACGCAGCGCCTGAATCACCTGGTCGAGAACGACGTCCTCAAGCGAGTCGCTTACTCCGCTCACCCGCCACGGTCGGAATACCGGCTCACCGCCAAGGGCCGCGACCTGTGGCACGTCGTGACGGCCATGCGGCAATGGGGCGACCAGTGGGCGGCGCCTGACGGCCCTCCGGTCGAGACCAGGCACCGTGCCTGCGGGCATGTCGTCACGGCCGTGCCCACCTGCTCGCAGTGCGGCGAACCCCTGGACGCGCGTGCGGTTACGGCCGTGCCTGGTCCCGGCGCGGCGGAAGGCACCTTCGACCGCATCCGCCTAGCCGGGTCGCCTTAACCGAGGTGGCCCGGTGGCGCAGCCGGCACCGGGTTGGCCGCCGTGCCTTCCGTGCTCAGCAAGACCATCGTCGCGGCCGGGCCAAGGCCGAGCGCGGTCCGCCGCCGGGCAGCCCCGTCGCCGGTCAGCGCGGCCCGAGCGCCCGCCAGCGAGGCCGCACCGCAGGGACCAGCGGGAATCCCGCAGGCGGCCAGGCGGTGAGCCGCGGCCACACTGCCGGCATCGGTCACCGCGACCGCCGCATCCAGGCCATCGCGCAGGCACCGCCAGGCGAGCAGAGACGCGGTGCCGCAGTTCAGCCCGGCCATGACCGTGATGCCGGTCGGCACGGTGACCAGCTCGCCCTTGACCAGGCTGGACAGGAGGCAGGTCGCGGAGGCGGGCTCGACCGACAGCAGCGCCGCGGCCGATCCGTCCTGGCCGCTGCGGTAGTGAGTGACGGCGGCCTGAGCCAGCGAGCCCACACCTACCGGTATCACCACCAGCCCGGGTCCCGACGCGCCCGCCTGCGCCAGCTGCGCGTCGATCTCGGTGAACAAGGTGGAGTAACCTTCGACGATCCAGCCAGGTACCTCCTCGTAGCCGGGCCAGGCGGTGTCCTGCACGAGCACGGCGGACGGGTCGCTGGCGGCTTGGGCCGCGAGCCGCACCGCCTCGTCATACGGTCCCGCGATCTCCGTGACCTGCGCCCCTTCCGCCGTGATGGCCGCCACGGCCACCGGGTGCACACCGCCGGGCACGAAGACGTGCGCCCGGTGCCCGGACACGCGCGCCATCCTGGCGACCGCCCGGCCATGGTTGCCGTCGGAGGCGGTGACGAACAGCAGCTCGTCCCCGGACGGCAGGCGCAGGAGCACCTGATGAACCGCCCAGGACGCGCCGAGCACCTTGAACGCGGCCAGGCCCATCCGGACGGATTCGTCCTTGACGAACACTCGTCCGACCCCGAGCTCGGCCGCGATGGCCGGTACCTCGGTCAGGGGAGTGGGCGCGTAACCGGGCAGCCCGGCGTGGAAGGCCTGGACGCTGGCCGGGGCCGGAGCACACGTCCAGGCCCGGGCGCCGGGATGCGCGTACCACGGCGGGCCGCCTAGCGGCGAGTCAGGGGGAGTGGTCACCCGCACTACCATGCCGCCTGGCTCCGTGCCTGTCCAGCGGCCCGGCCGTCGGACCCGAAGCAGGGCGGCTCAAGGACCGTAACGGTGAGTTCACCGCCCGGGGCCGGAGGCCTGTCGGGCAGGCGGCAGGTGATGGCCGTCGCACCGATCCGCATGTCGGCTTCCCAGCCGGCTCCGGCGGGCCGGCTGGCCGTCACCACCCCGGTGAGGACGAGCCCTCGATCACCGAAGGCCCCGGCGATGACCCGTTCCGGGTGTACCCCGGCGACCGTGTTCCCGGCGGGGACGAAGCCGAGGTAGCCGACCAGCTCCGCCACCCGCCGCGAGGCCGGCCGCAGGACCACCTGGTCGGGTGCGCCGGCCTGCAGCAGCTCGCCGCGGTCCAGCACGGCCAGCCGGTCGGCGAAGGCCTGGGCGTCGCCGAGCTCGTGGGTGACCAGGATGGCGGGGATGGACCGGTCCTTGACCAGCGTGCCGACCAGGTCGGTGAGCGTGCGGCGCAGGCTGGCGTCCAGGCCGGTGTAGGGCTCGTCGAGGAGCAGCGTGTCGCAGCGCGCCAGGAGCAGGCGGCCGAGTGCCACCCGGTGCGCCTGGCCGCCGGACAGCCGGGCCGGCATCACGGTCAGCAGGGTCTCGATCCCGAGCACCGAGGCCAGCGAGGCAAGCTCCTCGCCGGAAGGCGACGCCGAAGGCGCGTAGCACAAGTTGGCCCGCACCGACAGGTGCGGGAACAGGCCCGGGTCCTGGCGCAGCAGCCCGACGCGGCGCTGCCAGGATGGTACGGCCCGGATCGGGGGGACGGTCGAGGTGAGGACGCGACCGCCGAGTTCAATGCGGCCGTGGCGCGGCGGGACCAGCCCGGCGATGGCTTCGAGGTACGTGGTCTTCCCGGCCCCTGAGGGCCCGAAAAGCGCGAGCCGCTCGCCGGGCGCCACCCGCAGGGCCACACGCACGGTGAAGTCCCGGCGGTCAACCTCGACGTCGGCGTCCAGCACGGGCGCTCCAGATGTAGGCGGCGAGCGGCAGCGGCAGCGCGACCACCAGCAAGACCAGGGCATAGGGCAACGCGGAGGCCAGGCCGGTCTCCTGCAGCGTGGTGTATATCTGCAACGGTATCCCCATCGGGTTGTACGCGATGATGATGACCGCGCCGAAGGCGCCCATCGCCCTGGCCCAGGCGATGGACAAGGACATGGCCAGCCCGGGTGCGGCCAGCGGTAGCGTCACCCGCCGGAATACCCGCCACGGCCGGTCGCCGAGCAGCGCGGCCTGCTGCTCGAGCCGCGGTTCGACGCTCGCGAAGGCCGACTGCGCGCCGAGCACGTAGTAGGGCGCCGACTCGTAGACCTCCGCGATGACCAGGGCGAGGAAAGTGTTGGTCGCGGACTGGTGCAGGTGGGCGAGAAGGCCGCCGATCGGCGTGTACGGGCCGACCATGAAGACCAGCAGCAAGCCGATGACCAGCGGCGGCAGCAGCAGGCTGCACAGCACGCCGGTTTCCCAGACCCGCGGGAACGGGAGCTTTCCCCGCGCCAGCATCCAGGCCAGGGGGGTGCAGACACCGAACAGGACCGCCAGCGTCACGAGCCCGGACTTGACCGAGATCTCCAGCGGATCCAGCGCCCCCTGGGCCGTCAGGGACTTCACGACGGCGCCCCCGGACAGGTGGGCGAGCAAGGCGATCACGGGACCGAGCAGCGCGAGCCAGATAATGCCCGCCCCGGCCACCGACACGAACGCCGATGCCGAGCGGAGCCGCAGCGACCCTCCCGTGATCCGCCCCCACCCCGGGCGGCGCGGTCCGGAGGGATCATCCCCCTGGACCGCGCCGCCCGCGGCCGCTGCGGGGCTAGCCGCCCAGCTCACTCGAGATCGCTGAGGGAACCGAGCTGGCCGACCCGGTCACCGTCGGCGGGATCAGGGTGAACCCGCCCGCCTTGTACTGGGCCAGGCCCGCCGCCGACAGCGTGTACTTGACGAACGCGATCGCGGCCGGGGTCGGCGTGCCGATGAGGGTGATGTCGATGACCTGCGGCGAGCCGGACTTGGTCTTGCCGTTGTTGAGCTTGATCGTCGCCTTGGCGTCCGCCGCGGCGTTTCCCTGGCTGCTGAGGTTGATGGCGGCCGGCAGCGGGATGTAGTCCAGGTGCAGCTCGATCGCCTGGGTGATGAAGGCGCTCGACGCGTCAAGCTGGCCGGACTGCAGCGTGGAGGGCAGCGTGGCCTCGTCGTAGATCTCCGACGACTTGGCCGAGGCGAGCGGTCCGCCGAGGATCTTCGTGACGGTGTCCGACGGCAGGTGGTAGTACGCCTGCGCGAGCTCAAGCATGTAGATGAAGTCCCGGCCCTGCGGGTCGATGTTGGGGTCGGTCCGGCCGATCTTCAAGCCGGGCGTCTCCAGCAGGGTGAACAGGCTCGACAGCGACTTGCTGCCGTCGGCGTAGGCCTTGAACTGGCTGGCGTACTTGCTCTTCGGGTTGTAGGCGATGACCATGGAGGTGCCCGCGTACGGGATGTACCAGCTGGTGTACTTGGGCTCGAGCGGCGTGATGTTGTCGCCGCCGACGCTCTCGAAGACGTTCGGGCTGATCTCGCCGGAGGCGATGTCCGTTTCCAGGTCGCCGGAGGCTCCGGCCCGCCCGGTGAACGAGTAGCCGGTAGCCGTCTTGAAGGCGGGATCGGTGACATTAGCGTTGAGGTACTCAAGGGAGGACGCGTAGGCGATGCTGACCGAGCCGGACGCCGTAGGTGCGCTGGAGCCCGAGCTGGCGGGCGGTGTGCTCGAGGTCGAGGTAGCGGCCGGGCTTGACGAGCTGCTGCTGCATCCGGCGGCCAGACCGGTGCACGCTAGGGCAAGCAGAGCGACCAGGGGCGCTCTTCTTTTCGTGAAGGCAGAGATCATCTACCGAACACTGCCATTGATGGTTGCGGTACGCAAGGAACCGAGACACGACCGGGATGAGCTAGGAGCCTCACCTTTACCAACTCGCCCGATCTGCTAAGAGTTAGATAACCCCAAGAAGAGAGGTCCACGATGCCCCGCAGAACCACGCCTCCGTTCCGGGCCGACCACGTCGGCAGCCTGCTGCGGCCGCAGCGGCTGCTCGAGGCGCGCGATGACTTCACGGCCGGCCAGATCACGGCGGGCGAGCTCCGGACCGTGGAAGACGAGGAGATCGTCAAGGCGATCCGGATGCAGGAGGAGGTAGGCCTGCAGTCGGCCACCGACGGGGAGTTCCGCCGGGCGTCGTGGCACATGGACTTCATCTATGCTCTCGGCGGCGTGGAGAAGGCGCCGGGCCACCTGGCGGTGAAGTTCACGAACCCGTCGGGAGACATCGAATGGACGCCGGCCGCGCTGCACGTCGGCAGCAAGGTCGAGCTTGACGACACCATTTTCGGCGAGGACTTCACGTTCCTGAAGTCCCACGTCACCACGGCCGTGCCCAAGCAGACGATTCCGTCACCGAACATGGTGCACTACCGGGGCGGCCCGGCCATGCTCGATCCCGACGTCTACCCGGATATCGAGGAGTTCTGGACGGATCTGGCCGCCGCCTACGCGGAGGAGGTCCGGCGGCTGGGCGAGCTGGGCTGCACCTACCTGCAGTTCGACGACACCAGCCTGGCGTACCTGAACGACCCGGCCCAGCGGGCCGAGATCAGCGGGCGCGGCGAGGATGCCGAGCACCTGCACCTGCGGTACATCAAGCAGATCAACGCGGCGGTCAGGGACAAGCCCGCCGGAATGGCGATCACCACGCACATGTGCCGGGGTAACTTCCGGTCCTCCTGGGCCGCCTCCGGCGGCTACGACTTCGTGGCCGAGGCCCTGTTCTCCGAGCTGGACGTGGACGGCTTCTTCCTCGAGTACGACGACGAGCGGTCCGGCGGCTTCGAGCCGCTGCGGTTCGTCCCGAAGGGAAAGCTGGTCGTGCTCGGCCTGGTCACCACCAAGCGCCCCGAGCTCGAGTCCGCCGATGACCTCAAGCGGCGCATCGACGAGGCCGCCAGGTACGTGCCGCTTGACCAGCTCTGCCTGTCCGGGCAGTGCGGGTTCTCCTCCACGGTGGAGGGCAACGCGCTGACCCACGACCAGCAGGTGGCTAAGCTCCGCCTCATCGTGGAGACCGCTCGCAGCGTGTGGGGCGACTGACTCGTTACCACCCGGGCTTCACCGGTCCAATCCGTGATCTGAGGGAGACCGGATGGCCGGAATATCCCGTTAAACTGTGGGAGGCTGCTCGGCATGCTCGCCATTATCGCGGCGATAATTTTCGCCATTGCCTGGATTATCAATGGGACGGGTACGGCCACCGACGCGTGGTTCTCCGTCACCGACCTGCTACTTATCGGGCTGGCTTGCCTGGCTTTGCATCAGGCCGGCATCGGCACCACCTGGGTACGGCGGCGCTAACCCCGGGCCCGATCAGGAACCGTAGGACCTAGGCCGGGGCGCGGCGTACCTGATAGGGGTCGCCGCGCCCCACTACTTGCGTTACCAGTAATGCCTGCGGCCTCCGACGGCGTGGCCGAGCGAGCCGAGCAGGATGGCGATCAGGCCAAGCACGAGCACGATGATTCCGATCGTCCAGACGATGGCGATCTTGGCGACGAAGCCGATAATCAGCAGGATGATTCCGAGTATGATCATGAGTTTCTCCTATGCCGCTGAGGCAAGCCTTTAACTCCGCCGATGCGGTCAGATGGCCTCGGCGACGCGGTGTCGTTGAGGTGCACACGCGGTCGTAAGGCGATGACGAGCATCGGCTTCGTTGGTAACCGCGGGGCTCTGGGCGGCCTTGGGTACTGCACTAGCTTCTATCCCGCAGATTGCCGGGGATAAACCTCCTGGCCGCAGACAAAGCCGCTTACCCGGATCCGTCCGCCTAGCGGACGGCGCTGCGGACCAGGTCGGCGGAGACGACGGCCAGCTTGCGCCGCTCGGACCGGGCCTGAGCCCGCAGCTGCTGGTAGGCGGCATGGGCGGAGACTCCCTGGCGGCCGATGAGGACGCCCTTGGCCTGCTCGATGATGGCCCGTGAATTCAGCGCCGACTGCAGTTGCCCGGCCAGCTCGGTCTGCTGCTCGCCCATCAGCATCGTGGCGATCAGCAGGGCGGCGAGATCGGTGAACGCCAGCAGCGCAAGCTCGGCCTCAGCCGACCAGGGACGGCTCGTTTCTGACATCACCGCGACCACGCCCACCGCGTCCTGGTTATACGGGATGGGACTAGCGAGCACGGCCCGAACCCCGCGGGCGACCGCATGCTGGCTGAACGAGGGCCAGCGCATCTCCTTAGTCAGGTCCTCGGTGCGGACGAGCTGCTTGTCCTCGAAGGCCGAGATACACGGACCCTCGCGGTGACGGATCTGCAGTTCCTCCAGGTGCTTCATGCGCGAGTCGGATACCGCGGCGTTCAGCAGATGGTGTTCGGCGTTCGCCAGCATGAGGCCCGCGCCGTCGACCGAGAAGATCGCGTGCGTGGTGTGCACGACCTGATGCATGGCATCTTCGACCCGCATCTCGCCGAAGCGCAGCCGGCCAAGCTCGTTCAACGCCTGCCGTACATCCTGCATCGAGACACTCATCTGCGGATCCTATCCACGTGTCAGCCCTCAATGTCGCAACTGGCGTCAAGACCGGTGAGCTGGAAGACCCTGAGGACGCCGGGTGACGGTCGCCGGAGGACCGGGCGCTGACCCGCCGGCAACGACCGGGCCGTCGCGCCGATCAGCCGGGCCGAGCCGCAGTCAAGGAATTCCGTCCGGGTCAGGTCGAGCACCAGACGCCTGGGCTTTCGTTCCAGCACCCGGGTCAGGTGCTCGGCCAGGAACGGCATCGTCACCAGGTCCAGCTGCCCGCTGATGAACACCGTGGTTGTCCCCGGGCCTGAGTCCACCGTGATCTCGACCCGATCACCCCGGAGGGTATAAGGCTGCTGGCGAAGAAGCAGGCTGGGGACGGAACGGAGGCGGACAAGAGGATGATGAGTAGAACCAAGCCTCATCATGGGGACTCCCATTCAGCAGCGGCGGCTAGTGGCTTCAGCCGGATGCTGTCAGTGGGCCTCTTCCTGTCACAATCCGAGAAAGTGCGGGGCCAGCATCGACGTAATAGCGGGCCGCAGGATTCTGGGCGGCTTGGTTGCCCTAAGTATGCCCCACTTTCAGCCGGCCAGGTACAACATCACACGCCGTGCACCTTGCCAGGCTCATATCTGGGTCTGCCAAGGTGTAGTCATGGCGTGGATTGAGCTTGAGGGCGCGGTCAACGTGCGTGACCTAGGCGGTCTGCCCACCGCCGATGGTCAGTTCACCGCGGCCGCCCAGCTGCTGCGAGCGGACAACCTCCAGGAGCTGTCGCCGGCCGACGTCAGCAAGCTGGTCCGTGACATCGGCGTGACCACCGTGGTGGACCTGCGTAGCTCGAACGAGCTGAAACGGGAGGGCCCGGCGCCGCTGGACGCCGTGCCGGAAGTGCGACATGCCCATCATCCGGTGCTGGCCGAGCTGGGGACCAATACCGACGTGGTCGCCGACGCGCTGGTGAGCCAGGGTGAGCGTGATCAGTCCAGGTACCTGGACGATGCTGTCTGCGGGCACTACCTGGGTTACCTGGAGGATCGCCCCGACCAGGTGGTGGCCGCGCTGCGCAGCATCGCGAACTCCGAGGGCGCCGCGCTTGTCCACTGCGCGGCCGGCAAAGACAGGACCGGCGTCGTGGTGGCGCTCGCGCTCGTCGTGGCCGGCGTCAGCCCGCAGGCGGTGGTGGACGACTACGCCGCGTCGGGGGACCGCGCTGAGGCCATCGTGGCCCGCTTGCGCAGGTCCCCGACCTACGTCCGGGACACCGAGCGTAAGCCCGGCCGAGTCGTACCGGGTCCGGCCGGAGACGATGGCGGCCTTCCTCGAGCAGATGGAAGCCCGCTACGGCGGGGTCGCCCGGTGGCTGGCAGATCACGGCTTCAGCGCCGGGGAGCTGTCCGGCCTGCGGGCCAAGCTCCGCCATCCCAGCCGCACCTGAGCGGCCCCGGCTACCCGCCGGGCAGGCGCCCGAGCGGGAACGGCGGGATGACCCGAAGTCCCACGTTCCTGTCGCTGGCGTCGCCGGCCAGGGCCGCGGCGCCCCACGGGATGTTGGCCGCGAGCTCGCGGTGCAGCGAGGCCAGGTCGTCCGTGGTCTGCGGCCGCGCGGCGGGGCCGGGTGGCGTGTCGTGGTCGACCATGGTGGTCACGATGGACAGGTACTCGCCGTGATCGAGGATCTCGACGACCCGGGTCTGGCACGGCCAGTCCACCACCGCGCAGGTGGTGACCTCCCAGAACCCGTGCCGCGCGCCGCCGGGGTCGCGGTGCGGGCGGATCGCGTTGGTGTGCGTGTGACCGTTCAGCCACAAGACCACGTTCGGGAAGCGGTGCAGCAGGTCAAGCAGGGCGTCGGCCCCGAGCAGCGGCTCGCCGCCCGGTCCGGAATGAGCGCCGCGGGTGTTGTCCAGCGTGCCCGTCCCGTGGTGCGAGAACAGGACCACGAGCCGGTCATCGCGGCCGGTGCGGACCGCGCCCCCGTCCGGTCCGCGGTGCACCGCGTGCACCTCGCCGAGCCGGGCCTCCAGCCAGCGTGCCTGCTCGCGATCGAGGCAGCCGGCCGCCCGCCGGCCAGGCAGTTGGTGTCGAGCGCGATGAACCGGACCGCGGGTGTGTCATGGACGTAGTACGCGGTGCCGTCCTGCCGGTTGCGCTGATCGAACCCGTGCCCGAACGGCCGCGAGCCCGGGCGGAAATGGGCCTCGACGAACTCCCGCCTGCTGACCGGCCTGCGGGCATGATCCGGTGTGACCCGGCGGGACGGGCCCGCCATGAAGGCCTCGGGTTGGGTAATAAAGAGCTCGAGCGCCTTGTCGTGATCGAAGTCCTCCGGCAGCCCGGTCGGTTTCGTGCCGCCGGTCAGCGCCGCGGCCAGGCCCGGTGTCTGGACGCCCACACCCTGGTTGAGCGCCTCGTGATTGCCGTAGCACGACAGCCAGGGAAGGCGCAGGCCGGTGGCGGAGAACTCGCGCAGCGCCCGGGCCAGCAATCCCGGATACCGGGGAAAGCCGTATTCACGCTGGAAGAAGTCCGGCCCGTCCGGGCCGGCTCCGTCCGGTTTCCAGAAGATGTCACCTGGCCAGTCCAGCCCCTGCACTCCCTCGTAACCGGGACCGCCGGAATCGGGGGTGACCAGGCCGCCGTCGAGCAGGGCGAGGAAGGCCTGCAGCTCGTTCCACTGGGCGTTGTCGATCGCGTCGCCGGTGGTGACGGCCAGCTGCAACGGTCGGCCGGTGACCGGCCCCCGCACCGCCCCCAGCGTGCGGATGGTGGCATCGATGGCGTGGGCCGTGAGCGCCTCCTGGGGCCGCTGCACGGGGACGATCTCGGCATACCTGGGATCGGCGAACCGGGCGTTGAGGAACTCGAACCGAGCGGGCGACTGAACGTCCGCGAGCTGCAGGTCGGTGACATGCACCAGGCACAGCAGCGCCCGGCCCCGGCTGGGCGCCGAGACCGCCCCGGCTGGCCCGTCCGGCTCCGCCGGCTCGGCCGCGACGAGTTCCTCGCGGATCAGATGCGGCTCGCCCGCGCTGATCTCGACGGTCCGGTAGGAGCCGGAGTTCCCGCGACGCAGCACCGCGCCGCGGTCGAGCCTGCGGTGCGTAGTCAGCGCCGGATGACGACCGCTCACGCCTCGTCGTCGGCGACCGCGCCGGCCTGCGCCGAGCCGGCCGACACCAGGACCGGGTCGGGGCGGATCGTCAGCGCGACGCGGCTGCCCGCCGACAGGGCGGTCGCGTCGGAGGTCTGAAGCTGGGCCATGACCGAAGCGTCGCCGAGGTCCACCGTCACCCGGCTGGTCGCGCCGAGGAAGGTGACGGCGATCACCGTGCCGACCAGCGGGCCGGACTCCGCCGAGGCGTGCGAGGCCAGCGTGACCGCTTCCGGTCGCACCAGCGCCACGACCTCGCCGTCGGGAGTATCCCGCTCGACCAGCGGCAGCGTGCAGCCGCGGACGGTGACGTCGCCGCCCCGGACCGTGCCGGCCAGCCGGTTGGACAGGCCGACGAACTCGGCCACGAACGACGTGGCCGGGCGCGAGTAGACCTCGATGGGCGGCGCGAGCTGCTCCAGGTGACCTTCCCGCATGACGCCCACCCGGTCCGCGATGGCCAGCGCTTCCTCCTGGTCATGGGTGACGAACAAGGTGGTGATGCCCACCTCGAGCTGGATCCGGCGAATCTCGTCCCGCAGCTGGGCGCGGACCTTGGCGTCCAGGGCCGACAGCGGCTCGTCGAGCAGCAGCACCTGCGGTTCGATGGCCAGCGCCCGGGCCAGCGCGACCCGCTGCTGCTGGCCGCCGGAGATCTGGGTCGGATACCGGTCCGCCTGCGTGGACAACCCGACCAGGTCGAGCATCTCCAGCGCCCGCCGGTCTCGCTTGGCCGCGTCGACCCGGCGTACCCGCAGCCCGAAGGCCACGTTCTGCCGCACCGTCATGTGCGGGAACAGTGAATAGGCCTGGAACACCATGCCCATGTCACGCTTGGCCGCCGAGACGCGCGTGATGTCCTTGCCGCCGACGGTAATGTGACCGCCGTCGGCGTCCTCCAGCCCCGCGAGCAGGCGCAGGGTCGTGGTCTTGCCGCAGCCCGAGGGCCCGAGCAGCGCGATGAGCTCCCCGGGATGCAGGGTCAGGTCGAGCCGGTCGAGCGCGACGACCGGGCCGTAGTGCCAGGCTCAGCCCCTCCATCCGCACTTCGACGGCGGACCGGGCCGTGCCGTCCTGCGTTCTGGTCACGGGCGAAGAAGTCATGAACGGCACCTTCCCGTAGTCATCCCCGGCCGCGACGGCGGCGGCCGACAAAGGACAGGATCAGCAGCAGCACGAAAGCCGAACAGGAGAGCGGCGAACGAGGTGGAAAAGAGCACTCCGGCGTTCGGCGTGGTGCGACTGATGGAGTACAGCTCCTCCTGCAGGTTGGAGTACAGCAGGAGGTAGGCGACGGTGAACTCGCCGAGGACCAGGGCCCAGGTGAGCAGCAGGGCGTTCAGGATGGCCTGCCGCATGTTCGGCACGATCACCCGGAAGATCACGGTGAACCAGCTTGCGCCCAGGCTGCGCGCGGCCTCGGAGATCGTCTCCACGTCGACCGCGCTCAGTCCCGGCCGCCAGCGCCCGGTAGGCGTAGGGCAGCGCCAGGATCACGTAGGCCCAGAACAGCATGAGCGAGGACAGCTCGTAATGCTGGATCTTGTTGTAGATCGGGCCGAGGCCGACGACCAGCACGATGGCCGGGATGGTGAGCGGCAGCAGGCACAGGATCTCCATGGTGCGGGCCAGCCACTTCACCCGCAGCCGGATCCAGATCATGGTCGGTACCAGCAGCACCATGGTGACCACGCAGGTGATGACCGCGAGTTCCAGGGTGATCTCGATCGCGCTGAGCAGCGGGGGGATGCCGGAGCCCTGGTAGGAGCCGATCTGGCGCCAGGCCGTCAGCGCCCAGGTGCCGAGCTTGGCGCCTTCCAGGGAGAACCGGCCAAGTGCCAGCAGCGGCAGCACGAAGAACAGCCCGAACACCGTGAACACCACGTAACGGAAGGCGTTCAGCCGGCGGCGCCGGCGGACCTGCATGCCGCCCGGCCGCCCGGCCGGTGCCGCGGCGGGGGTCTCGCTGAGTCGCGGTTACCGCAGCCATCGCGCCGCCCTTCGCTGCAGTAGTGCGTACCCGGTCATGACGATGGCCACCATGACCACCATGCCCAGGGCGAGCAGGTCGGCCACGTTGACGTTACTCAGCCCGACCTCGCTGGACATCGCCGTGCTGATCTGCTGCGGCACGATGTAGGCGATCTGGTTCTCCCAGGCCTGGATGGTGGCGAATGCCGACAGCGCGTTGGCGAACAGCAGCAGCAGGCCACCGAGGAAGGCGGGCATCAGCAGCGGCCCGCCAACGTAGCGCCAGTACTGCCAGGCGGACGCGCCCAGGTTCTCCGACGCCTCCCGCCACTGGACCTTCACCCCGTCGATCGCGGGCAGGAAGACCAGCACCATCAGCGGGATCTGGAAGTAGGTGTAGATCAGCGCGATGCCCCACGGGAAGTCGTAGTACCAGCTGGCGTGGAACAGCAGTCCCACCGGCCCGATGAGCACCTGGAACGCGAACGCCAGCGTGACCCCGCCGAACTGGGCCAGCACGCCCGAGGCGGCCAGGTAGAGCCTGCGCACCACGCCGTCCGGGTCGCCTGACGCGATGGCGTAGGCCAGGATCGCGCCCAGCACGGCCCCAAGCGCCGAGGAGATCAGGCAGAGCTTGAACGAGCCGATGAAGTAACCGCGGACCAGCGAGTTGCCGAGCTCGGTGACGTTGGAGAACGCCCACGCGCCGTTCGGGTTCTTGAGCGCGTCGACGACCACGATCCCCGTCGGCAACAGCAGGAAGATCGCGACGTAGGCCAGGAACGGGACGGTGCCGATCCAGGTGGGGGCGGAAAGCCGGCGCCCGGCCCGGGCAGGCCGGGCGCCGGTCTCAGTTGTCGCAGCGGCAGCCACGTTCCCTCGCTAGCTGACGGCCTTCGCCCAGTTCGTCGCCAGGTAGTTCGCGGCGTCGGTGGCCTGGGAGGGGGTCAGGAAGGTCGGGGTCCCTGTGACCGCGGGCAGCAGGGCAGCCGCGCTGGTGTCGATGCTGCCGTTGGAGGCCATGGCCGACTGCTCCACCGGCCGGGCGCCGCCCTGGAGCCAGAGGTTCTGGCCGCCCGTCGCGCCTTGGGAGTACAGGAACTCCTCCCACAGCCTGGCGGCGGCGGGGTGCGGCGCGTTCTTGTTGATGGCCTGCGCGTAGTACCCGCCCAGGATGGCGTTCGCCGGGATGAACACCTTCCAGTTCGTCACGCCCACGTAGCTCGGCAGGTTGAGGTAGTCCCAGTTGAACACGACCGGAGTCGTGCCCGCCTTGATCGTGGCGCCGGTGGCCGACACGGGGGAGAAGTTCCCGGCCGCCTTGAGCTTGGAGAAGAAGGACACGCCCGCCGCGATGCTGCCGGCCGAGCCGCCCTCGGCCAGGCTGGCCATCATCACGCCGTTCAGGGCGGCGTTAGCCGAGGTCGGGTTGCCGTTCAGCGCGACCGCGTTCTTGAACTTCGGGGCGAGCAGGTCGTTCAGCGAGGTGATGGTCCCGAACTTGCTTGAGTACCCGACGGCCATGTAGCCGCCGTAATCCTGGACCCACTGGCCGTTGGACGCCTTCTGGGCCGACGGGATGGAACTCCAGGTGCTGACCTGGTACGGCGCGAACAGGTTCGTGTTGGCCAGGGCCACCGCCATGCCGATGTCCAGCACGTCCGGCGCCTTAGCGGTGCCGTTCTCGGTCTTGACCGCATCCACTTCCTGCTGGCTGGTGCCGTCAGGCAGGGCGGAGTTGACCTTGATGCCGTAGGTCTTGGTGAAGTCCGAGATGATCGCGCCGTAGTTGGCCCACGTCGGCGGGAGCGCGATGACGTTGAGCGTGCCCTCGGCCTTGGCCGCCTTGACCAGCGTGCTCATGCCGCCCCCGGCCGAAGCGGAGGTCTCGTTGGCCCAGTTGACCCCGCCGCTTGAGCCCGAGGAGGAACTCGAGGAGCAGCCGGCTGCGAGCAGCGCCGCGGCCACGACTCCGGCGGCCGCACATCGATATGACAATCTCACTATTGCCTCCTGAAAGCTTTCCTGTCCCGAAGTGGATCAACGGCGTCCCGAAAGGCTCCCGGGCGGCGTTACCGAGGAGGTCTACCGACCCACTTACCCCCAGCTGAGAAGTGCAGGATAAACGCACCTAAAACGTTTAGCGTTCGAATGCTCACACAGCCGCGCGAGGGGTGTCAAGCGACGTTACCGAGTTGTCGCACTGAGCCGGGAGAACGTTCGGTGAACGGAAATTGTCCGGTGCCTGCAGCGAGGCGCGCTCGACCAGTGTCACCGGGGCAACGTAGTCGGCGGGCGGCTCCGGGTCGAGCAGCCGCGCCATCAGCGCCCGGCCCATCGCCTGGCCGTCGACGCGGATGGTCGCCAGCGGCGGATCGAGCAGTTCAGAGGTGGGCAGGTCGTCATGGCCGATGACCGACACGTCGGGGCCGATGCGCAGGCCCAGGTCATGGGCGGTCTTATAGATGCCGAGCGCCGTGTAGTCGGAGTTGGTGATGATCGCGGTCGGAGCTTCGCGGCGGGTGAGCAGCGTCGCGGTGGCCTTGCGTACGTCGGTGATCGTGAGAGGCGAGTACACGATGGTCGGCCGGACTCCGAGCTGGCGCGCCAGCCGCCGGAAATAGCGCAGCCGGTCCGTGTCCGCCGCCATGCCGCGCGGCGCGGACAGGAAGGCGGCCGAGGCGTGCCCCAGCTCGGCGAGCCGGCGCATGGCCAGCTCCACCCCCGCCGCGTTGTCGGGATAGACCCGTGACACGCCGGTGATGCCGTCCAGGGAAGCGTTGAGCGTCACCACCGGGGTGCCGGGACGCAACTGCTGCCACAGCCGCACGGAGTCGCCGTTCCCCACCGGGGCGATGGCGAGCCCGGCCAGCCGCTGGGCCGCCATCTCCTGGACCAGCATGCGCTCGCGTTCCGTCGAGTAGTGCGAGTCAAGCAGCAGCAAGGTGGCCCCCGCCTCACCCGCCGCCCGCTCGGCTCCGGTCAGCACCTCGAGGAAGAAGGGATTGCTGAAGTTGCGGATGACCAGGCCGTAGGTGGTGGTGCGTCCTCGCCGCAGCGCCTGGGCCTGCGGATTAGCCCGATATCCGAGCTCGGCCGCGGCCGCCAGGATGCGCCGGCGGGTGTCTTTCGCGACGCCTGGCTGGCCGTTCAGGGCAAAGCTCACCGAGGCGACCGATACGCCGGCCTTGCGGGCCACGTCACGAATTCCCGCTGGCCGCTGCGCTCCGCCCTGCTGATCTGCTGCCATGAGGCCCGAGCGTAACCGCAGGCCGCGCGATTCGCATCGGCCTGGCGCGTTGCGCGAATATCCAGTTCCGTAGTATTTCCCCACCCGGTCCCCCTGAGGAGTAACCCGCCATGACTCAGCCCGCCGCAGCGGCCTCCCCGGCCGATGCGCCGCCGCCAGGCAGCTATGCACTCGAGCCGGCCCGGACCATCGTCCACGCCGACGTCAAGGCCATGTTCGGCCTGTTCACGGTGCACGGAACCTTCCGGCTGAAGAGCGGGCAGGTGAGCATCGCCGCGGATCCGGGCGAATCCAGCGTGCGGGCCACCATCGACGCGGGCAGCTACGCCTCGGGGAATGCGACCAGGGACGCCGACGTCCTCTCGCCCGGGCTGCTGGATGCCGGCGGCTTTCCCGAGATCGTCTTCACCGGCCAGGGTGCCCGCCGCGTCGGCTCGGACTGGGTGGTGACCGGTGTGGTGACCGCGCACGGCACGCCGGTCCCGGCCCAGGTGAGGGTCAGCGGCGCCCGGGCCGATGGCGAGGTGCCCGGGTCCGTCCGGTTCCTGGCCACGGCCCGCCTGGACCGCACCAGCTTCGGGATCATGCGCAAGCGAGGCATGGTCGGTCGGACGGTGAGCGTCGTCATCGAGGCCGTGGGGCAGCCGGTCTGAGCGGGACGCCGGGCAGCGCAGGCGCCGCCAGCGGAGCACCGGGGTAGCCCCGGACCTCGCCGAACCGTCCGGCGGCCCAGTCCGCCCGGGCCTGCGCGATCTCCTCACCCGAGCGCGCGACGAAGTTCCACCACATCAGCAGGCGCTCGCCGAACGGGACGCCGCCCAGCACGAAGAACCGGGCCAGCCTGCGCCCGCCCGCAGGTGACAGCTCAATCTGCGACCGGCCGGCCGGCAGGTACGCGAGCAGGCCGGGGGCGATCAGCGCACCCGCCACCAGGGCGGAGCCGTCGACCGCGACCACCCCGTACTCGAAGTCCTCCCGCACCGGCAGCATGAAATCGTCACCGCCGGGCACCGCCACCTCGAGCCCGGCCAGCGGGCTGAATACCTCGGCCGGCGAGCGCTCGCCCCGGTACTCGCCGATGACCACGGTCACGCTGGCCGCGGCCTCGCGGACCACGGGAAGGCTGGCGTGGTGGGCGAACGACGGCGCCGCGTGCCGCTGGGATTCCGGCAGTGCGATCCACAGCTGCAGGCCGTGCAGCAGCGGGGCCGCCGGCCGCCGATTCCTCCGCGTGCGCGATGCCCCGCCCGGCCGTCATCACGTTGAGCTCGCCCGGCCTGACCAGCTGCCTGCTGCCGAGGCTGTCCCGGTGCAGCATCAGGCCCTGGAACAGCCAGCTCACGGTCTGCAGGCCGGTATGCGGATGCGGGGGGACCCGCATACCGGGACCCCGGTGGACTTCCTCGGGCCCGTAATGGTCAAGGAAGCACCACGCGCCCACGGTGCGCAGCCGCCGCTGCGGCAGCAGCCGGCGTACTTCGGTGCCATCGCCGATGGCCGTCTTGCGGGCCTCCACGACATCGACCAGATTGCTCACGGGTCAATGCTGTCACTGACCGAGTCGTCAAGGTCGTCCTCACCATGTAACTGGCGGCGGACGGCACGGAATTAGTACAATCCCAGCGTTTGGTGGTAGTGCTGGGCCGCCGCCGCCCTGGACCTGCCGCAATCCACTAGCGGCAGTGCGAGCAGTCAGGGAGACGCATGAGTGAGTTTATGGCGGGCGCCCAGCAAACCGACACCCATCAGAAGGCTCTGCGCATCAACCTGGATCCGCGCTGGTACGGCACGATCGCCGAGATCGGTGCGGGCCAGGAGGTCGTGCGCTGGTTCTTCCGGGTCGGCGGCGCCGCGGGTACGGTCGCCAAGTCGATCTCGGCCTACGACATGGCGGTCAGCGACGCCGTCTACGGCAAGGCGGAGCGGTACGTATCCGTCGGGCGGCTGCAGGGCATGCTCGACAAGGAGTTCCAGCTCAACGTCGACCGGCTCGGTGACGAGCGCGGCGATTCGACCTCGTTCTTCGCGTTCGCCGACACGGTGGTCGCGCGCAGCTTCCGGGGCGGGAACGAGTGCCACGGGTGGATGGGCGTGAAGTTCCAGGCACAGGCCCACGACGAGCCCAGCCAGATCGTGATGCACGTCCGGATGCTGGACATCGAGGCCTGGCTGCAGCAAGAGGCGCTCGGCATCGTCGGGGTGAACCTGCTCTACGGCGCGTTCTTCGAGCACCATGAGCCGGAACGGCTGATCGAGAGCCTGCTTGACCGGCTGACCACGGGCCGCATCGAGATCGACATGATCCAGTTCCGGGGCATCGAGTTCCGCGGCGTGGACAACCGGCTGATGGCGCTCAAGCTGGTTCAGCTCGGGCTGAGCGGCGTGGCCATGTTCGGTCCCGACCGCGAGGTCCTGCAGCCCAGCGAGGTGCTGCGCAAGAAGGCGGTCCTGGTCGAGCGGGGCAGCTTCCGGCCCCCGACGCACGTGAACCTGGACATGCTCGCGACGGCGAAGGCCAAGTTCGCCGAGGATCCGGCGGTGGCGGGCAAGACGATCCTGGCGCTCACCGAGATCACCATGCGCAACCTGCTCGCGGGCGGAGCGGCGGAAGTGGACCGGCGGGACTTCCTGGCCCGGGCCGAACTGCTCGCCGCCTGCGGCGAGACGGTGCTGATCACCGACTACTTCGACTACTACCGCCTGGCCGCTTATATCGGCGAACGGACGACCGAGCGGATCGGCATCGTCATGGGCGTGCCGAGTCTCATCGACCTGTTCGACGAGAAGAACCATGCTCAGCTGCCTGGCGGGATCCTGGAAAGCTTCGGGCGGCTGTTCAAGAACGGCCTCAAGCTCTACGTCTACCCGTTGCGGCCGGGAACCGATGACGAGCTGAAGACCGCGGATGACATCAAGGTCCAGCCGGAGATCCAGCCGCTTTATGACTATCTGGCCGGCCGGGGCAGCTTCGTGAACCTCGACAACTACTGCCCCGAGTACCTGTCCATCTTCAGCCGGGACGTGCTGCGGAGAATCGCGGCGAACGACGATTCCTGGGAGACCATGGTCCCCGACGCGGTGGCCGCGCTCATCAAGAAGCGCTCGTTCTTCGGCTACGTCAAGCCGGGCCGGATGTACCCCGATGACTAGCCTGCGCACTGGTTATCACCGCCGCCCGGCGCTGCGCACCTGGAGGGAGCGGCTCAGGTCGGCGAGCTGATCGGCGAGGAGGCGGGCCAGCGACCCGGGCAGGTCGCCGCCGGCCAGGCATTCCTGGCCGGCCCGCAGGGTGCCGGCGTCGACGGCGTGATGGGGGAAGCCGTGCTGGCCAAGCACCCGGGCCAGGTCCGCATCGCCGCGGCCGGCCACCTCGGCCAGCGCGGGGAAGTAGCGGGGCACGTAGGGGGCAAGCAGTTCCGCCTGATCGGGTTGCCAGAAGCCCTGGGCGGTCGCGGCCAGCTGATAACCGGACCCGGTCGCGGCGCGGTCACCGAACATGGCCGTCCAGGCCGTCTGCTTGGCGGTGGCGCTGGGCCGCGCGGCCCGGCATCGCGCCGCGCTGAGGCCTGGCCGCGGTCGCGTCCGCGCTGGCCTCCCGGTCAAGCCAGGCGGCGTCGAGGGCGCCGAGCACGGCCAGCCGCAGCAGTACCTGCCAGCGGAGCCGGGAATCCAGGTCGGGACCGCCGGGTAGCCGGCCGACGTCGAGCCAGGACCGCAGGGCGGCGATGTCGCCCGCCGAAGCCGCGCAGTCGATCAGCGTCCGGGCCGCGATCAGCCGCAGCCCGCCGGTATCCTCGCCGCCCGGCCGGGCGAGCAGCAGCTGGCCCAGGCGGGCGAGCTCGGTCAGCGCCAGCCTGCGCGGGCCCGGTGGCAGGTAGCGGTCGGCGACCGTCCAGCGGGCGTAGGCGAGCACCTGCCCGGTGATCGACGGGTCGGTCTCGGCGGCCAGGTGCCTGACCGCGAGGGCGACGTATTCCCGCGGCGCGAGTTCGGAGTCGCGGACCAGGTCCCGCACGCCGTTCCAGGCCACCGCCCGGTTCAGCGGATCGGCGATACGCCCGAGCGACGCGGTCAGCGCGGCCAGGGACTGCGGGTCCAGCCTGATCTTGCAGTAACTGGCATCACCGTCGTTCGGCAGCACGAGGGCAGGTTCGGGACCGATGGCCGCCGGGGGCAGCGTCACATCGTCGGCGTCGGCCGGCACGAGGACCGGCACCCGGGCGCGCAGCGAGAGCCCGGCGGCCTCGTCCCCGTCGTAGACCCCGAGCCAGATGCGGTGCGGCCGGCGGCCGCGGTGAGCGACCGACCAGGCGCGGGCGTCCGGCCCCGGGCGGCCGACCGTGAGCGTGTCCACGCCGGCCGTGCCCAGCCAGCGCCCGGCCCATACCCGCACGTCCGTGCCGGACGCCCGGCTCAGGCAGCCGAGCAGGTCGGTCAGGTCCGCGCTGCCGAAGCGGTACCGGGTGAGGAAGTCGTTGATCCCGGCCAGGAACACCGGCCGCCCCAGCCAGGTCACGAGCTGGCGCAGCGCGGAGGCCCCCTTGGCGTAGGAGATGTCGTCATAGGCCGAACGGGCCGCGTCCGTGTCAGCCACCTCCTGCGGCTCGGGCGCCACCGGGTGCGTACTGGGGCGCTGGTCCGCGTCGTAGCCGCGGGGCTTGCGGGCCAGGGCGAAGTCGGTCCACGTCGCGGTGAACCCGGTCGCCTCGGACAGGACCTGGAAGCCCATGTACTCGGCAAACGACTCGCTCAGCCACACGTCGTTCCACCAGCGCATGGTGACCAGGTCGCCGAACCACATGTGCGCCATCTCGTGCGCGATCACCACGCCGCGCGTCTGCCGCTCGGTCCTGGTCACCGCGGCCGGGAGGAGGAACTCGTCCCGGAAGGTGACGCAGCCGGGGTTCTCCATCGCCCCGGCCTCGAGTTCGGGGACGAACGCCTGGTCATAGGAGTCGTAGGGATAGGGCTCGGCGAAGATCTCGGTATACCGGTCGAAACAGGCCCGGGTGATGGCGAAGATCTCCTCGGCGTCGCGGCGCAGGTGCCCGGCCATCGACTGCCGGGCGTGCAGGCCGAACGGGATGCCGTGATGCTCGTCGCGGATACCGTAAAAAGGCCCGGCCACCACCGTGAACAGGTAAGTGGACATGGGCGGGGTGGCCGCCACCTCCCACCATCCCGGCCGGGCCTGCCGGGCGACGCCATTGCCGACGACGGTCCAGTGCGCGGGCGTCCTGACCGTCGTGGCGATGACCGCCTTCAGGTCCGGCTGGTCGAAGGCGGCGAACACCCGCTGCGCGTCGTCCAGTCCGGCGTGCACCGCGAGATAGGTCTCGCCGTCGGCGTCGTCGGTGAAGCGGTGCAGGCCCGCCCCGGTCCGGGAGTACGGCATGTCTGCCTCGACCCGCAGCTCGTTGGCGGCCTGCAACTGCGGGAGCGGCAGCCGGTTCCCGTCCAGGGCCCGCGGATCCAGGTCCCGGCCGTTGAGCACCACCCGGCGCAGCCGGGCCGGCCTGATCTCGGCGAACGAGCTCGCACCGGGCGCCCGGCAGCCGAACCGGACGACGGTGTCCGACCCGAACGTCTCGCCGCCCCCGGTGAGATCGAGGTCGACGTGATACCCGGATACGGCGATCAGCCGGGCACGCTCTTGCGCTTCGGCATGGGTCAGGGCGGCCATCCGGAAATCGTATTGCGGTTGCGTTACGAAACGATGCCAAGTCCGTTCGGCGCTTGCTCACCATCCGAGACCAGTTTTGAATGAGGATTCATGCCGGAACATCCCGCTCCTAGCGGCGAGGAAAACCTGTTATGAATCCCGGTTCAGTGCTCGAGGTCGAGAACGTGACCGTCCGTTTCGGCGGGCTGACCGCACTCGACGCCGTGTCCCTGGCCGTCCCGCCCCGTCACGTCATGGGCGTGATCGGGCCGAACGGCGCCGGTAAGACCACGCTCCTCAACGTGTTGTGCGGCTTTACCCGGCCGGACGACGGCCAGGTCCTGTTCGGCGGCCGCCGGCACAACGTCAGGCCGCACCGGCTGGCCGGCCTCGGCGTGGCGCGGACCTTGCAGGGCGTCGGCTTGTACGGCGGGCTTTCCGCGCTTGAGAACGTCATGGTCGGCGCGACCAGCCAGGCCTCGGCGGGATTCTGGTCCGCGCTGCTCACGCTGCCGCGGGCCGGCCGTGACGAGCGCATGCTGCGGGCGGCGGCCCGGCAGGCCCTGGAACGGGTCGGGGCCGCCGACGTCGCGGATGCCCGGCCCGGCGAGCTGTCCTACGGCATGCGGAAGCGGGTGGCGCTGGCCCGGGCGCTGGTGGCCAAGCCCAGCCTGATCTTGCTCGATGAGCCGGCCAGCGGCCTGGACGAAAGCGAACTGGCCGAGCTCGGCGCCCTCATCCGCGACCTCGCCACCGAGGGATCCGTGGTGGTGGTGGAGCATCACATGGACCTGATGATGTCCGTCTGCGACTCGATCACCGTCCTGGACTTCGGGAAGGTGATCGCCACCGGCACGCCGCGGCAGGTCCAGGACGATCCCGCCGTGACCGCCGCCTATCTCGGCACGAGCACGGGTCCCGCCGGTGAGTAGCGGCGGGGACGGGCCAGCCCTGGCCATCGAGGACCTCGTCGCGGGATACGGCGGGGTCACCGCGCTGGACGGGGTGAGCATCTCGGCGGGCACGGCCGCGATCACGGCGGTGCTCGGCGCGAACGGGGCGGGCAAGACGACGCTGCTGCGCGCGATCAGCGGCATGATCAAGCCCCGCCGGGGGCGCGTCGTGCTCGGCGGGGCCGACCTGGCCGGCCGTAATCCCGAGCAGATGGTCAGAGCCGGGGTCGCGCACGTGCCGGAGGGGCAGGGCGTGATCGCGGAGCTCACCGTCGAGGAGAACCTGCGGATCGGCATGATGAGCTGGCGCGGCGGCCTGCGGCGGACGCCCGGGAACTCGCGGGCGGACCGGGCGGCCGCGCTCGACGAAGCCTACGAGCGCTTCCGGCCGCTCGCCGACCGCAGGCGCAAGCTGGCCTCCACGCTGTCCGGCGGGGAGCGGCAGATGCTGGTCATCGCGCGGGCCCTGCTGGCGCGGCCCCGCGTGCTGCTGCTCGACGAACCTTCGCTGGGCCTCGCGCCGCGGGTCATGACGCAGGTCATGGACCTGGTGGTCCAGCTCAGCCGGGAAAACGGCCTCACCATCGTCCTGGTCGAGCAGAACGCCCGCGGCGCTCTGGCGATCGCCGACCACGGCGTGGTGCTCAACCTGGGCCGGGTCGTCGCGTCCGCCGAGGCCAGGACGCTGGCCGCCGACGTCGCCCTACGTCATCACTACCTCGGGTTCTAGCCACTGCATAGGAGAGCATGCCAGTGGTCGAGTTCCTCCAGTTCACGCTCAGCGGGATCGTCTTCGGGATGATCTACGCCGCGGTGGCGCTGTCCCTCGTGCTGATCTGGCGAGGTACCCGGCTGCTGAACTACGCCCAGGGCGGGATGGCCATGTTCACCACCTACGTGGCGATCGAGGTCATCCACCACACCGGTTCCTACTGGGCCGGGTTCGCCATCGCGCTCGCGACCGGCGTCGTGCTCGGCGCCGCCTTCCAGCTCACCGTCATCCGCCCGACCATGAACAAGCCGCCGCTCAACGCGGTCATCGTGACGATCGGGCTGCTCACCCTGCTCGAAGGGCTGGCCGGGATCTTCTACGGCGGGCAGTACCGGTCCTTCCCCGCGGCCTTCTCGATCACCGGGCTGAAAATCGGCACGACGCCGCTCGGCGTATCGCGCTTCGACGTGTTCGTCGCCGCGGCCGTGCTGGTGACCACGCTGGTGCTGGCCGCGGCGTTCAAATACACCACGGCCGGGCTGCGGATGCGCGCGGCGGCGTTCAACACGACCATCGCGCGGCTGTCCGGCATCCGGGTCGCGCGCGTGCTCACCGTCGGCTGGGCCCTGGCGGGCCTGATCGGCGCGCTGGCCGGCGTCCTGGTCTCGCCATCCACGTTCCTCTACCCGAACAGCATGGACACGATCTTCGTGTTCGGCTTCACCGCGGCCGTGATCGGCGGCCTGGACAGCCCGGCGGGAGCTGTGGTCGGCGGCCTGCTGCTTGGCGTCGTGCTCAGCTACGTGGCCGGCTACCTGGGCTCCAAGGGCTCCGACCTGACCTCGCTGGTGGCGCTCGGCATCCTCGTCGTCGTGCTGATGATCCGGCCGGGCGGCCTGTTCTCCGCCACGCGAGTCCGGCAGGTATGACCATGCACACGCTGCCGCGCAGGCTCGGCGTCGTCGTCGTCGTGGCGGTCATCGTCGGCTTCCTGTCCATCAAGCTGGACACCTTCCGCGATTACCAGATCGCCGAGGTCGCGGTCGAGGTGACGGCGGTGGCCGGCCTCACCTTGCTGACCGGGCTCAGCGGCCAGATTTCCCTGGGCCACGGCGCGTTCATGGCCATCGGCGGTTACACCGCGGCGCTGCTGCTGATGCATCTCAACTGGCCCTTTGTCGCGGTGCTGGTGCTGGCCGCGGTGGTGGCCGCGGCCGCCGGGGCGGTGGTGGGCGTCGCGGCGGCCCGGCTGCGTGGCCCGTATCTGGCCGGTGCGACCCTCATGCTGGGCGTCGCGCTGCCGTCCCTGGCGTACGCCTACCCGGGCCTGTTCGGCGGGGATCAGGGTCTGAACGTGGCCTTCACCGCGCCCGGCTTTCTCGGTGCGACCTTCCCGCTGACCAGGTGGCAAGCCTGGGTCAGCGCCGCAGCGGCGCTGATCACCCTGGTGCTGCTGGCCAACCTGTACTACAGCAGGATCGGCCGCAATTGGCGGGCCGTGCGCGACGATGAGGTGGCGGCCGCGCTCGACGGCGTGAACGTCGCCGCGGCCCGCGTCCTGGCCTTCGTCGTGAGCGCGGCCTGCGCCGGGCTGGCCGGTGCCCTGCTCGCCATCGTCACCGGGCTGGTCGCACCCGGCGCCTTCACGATCACGCTGTCCATCGCGCTGCTGACCGCGGCCGTGATCGGCGGCCTCGGCAGCCTGCCCGGGGCGCTGTGGGGGACTCTCGTGATCGTTCTCGCGCCCACCTACGTCACGGACGTGGCCACCAGCCATGGCCTTTCCAGCTCCGTCGGATCCAATATCCCGGTGGCGGCCTATGGCGTGATCCTCATCCTCGTCATGCTCCTGTTCCCGGCAGGGATCCAGGGCGGGCTGCGACGGCTGCTGGCCCTGTTCACCGGGACTACGCCAAGATCCCCGAGGAACCCGGAGCACCGGATCTGGCGTCCCGGACCCGCGCTCCCGGTCACGACGCCGGCCGAGCCAGGCCCGTACCAGCCACCATGTCCTGCTAGCCCGGGGGGACGAACCAGAAAGCCCCCCGGATCCGCCAGAAAAGGAAGGTACTTCATGATCAGACCTACCCGGCTTCGCTGGCAGGCCGCGGCCATCATGACCGTGACCGCGCTCGCCGTCGCCGCGTGCTCGTCATCGGGTTCCAGCTCGGCCCCGGCCTCGGGCAGTTCCACCGCCGCCCTGACTGCGTCCGCGCCCGGAATCACCTCGACCCAGATCACCATCGGCAGCCACCAGCCGCTGACCGGGCCCGCCGCCCCCGGTTACGACGAGATCGCGCCCGCATCCGCCGCGTACTTCAGCTACGTCAACGCGAACGGCGGCGTGTACGGGCGCAAGATCGTCTACAAGTACCTCAACGACGGCTACGACCCGACGACCACGGCCTCGGTCGTCCGCCAGCTGGTGCTGCAGGACAACGTGTACGCCATGTTCGACGGCCTGGGCACGCCCACCCACCTGGCCGCGGTGCAGTTCCTGAACTCCGAGAAGGTCCCCGACGTGTTCGTCGCGTCCGGATGCGAGTGCTGGAATGAGCCGGGGACAGAGCCGGAGACGTTCGGCTGGCAGCTCGACTACGTGCGCGAGGGGAAGATCCTCGGGCAGTACGTGAAGCAGCACTTCGCCGGCAAGAAGGTCGCCTTCTTCTACCAGGACGACGAGTTCGGGCTGGACGGGGTCAAGGGGCTGGAAGACGAGCTCCCGGCCTCGATGGTGGTCAGCAAGCAGAGCTACGTCGACACCAATGTGAACATCGCGCCGCAGGTCGCCGCGCTGCGCGCCTCCGGCGCCCAGGTGGTCATCTCGTTCTCCATCCCGGCCTTTACCGCGCTGCTCAAGCTGAACACGCTCAAGCTCGGCTTCAGCCCGCAGCTGGTGGTCAGCGACGTGGGCTCGGACCCGATCACCCTGTCCGGGCTGCTCGAGTCGTTCGCCAAGCAGGGCGGCGCGACCGTCAACGGCAACGCGCTCACCACCGGGATGATCACCGACGAGTACCTGCCGGCGCTGTCCGCCAGTGACACCTGGTACACCCTGTTCAAGAAGGTGCACGACCAGTACGACCCGAAGGCGCCGCTGGACGGCAACGTGTTCTTCGGCATGGCCGTCGCCTACACGTTCGTGCAGGCGATGCTGAAGGCGGGCCGGAACCCGACCCGGGCGAGCCTGCTTTCGGCGATCGAGGGCGACCTGCCGCAGGGGCCGATGATCTCCCCGTTCGCGTACTCCTCGGGCGACCACGCGGGCGCTACCGGCGCTTACATCGGCATCATCAAGAATGGTGTCGTGACGCAGCAGGGACCGATCCAGGTCACCGACACCACGTCGTCAGGTCCCATCACCACTTTCACGGGACCCGAACAGCAGGCGCCAGCGAGTGGCATCCCCTCTCCCTGACGCTGCGCCCAGGCCATCCCGCACCCACATGAGGCAGGGATAAGCCGATATGCCAGCCGATGCCAGCCCGCCCCCCCGACCCCGGGGGGGCGGGCAGCCTCCCCGTCCACGGCGGCCCCGGACCCCCGGGCCAGCACAGCGCCTTCTTACTGCCGCCGAGGAACTGTTCGGCGAGCGCAGCTATCACCAGACGACGGTCGCCGACATCTGCGCCCGGGCCGGGATGGCCACCGGCAGCTTCTACTCCTACTTCGAGTCCAAGGCGGAGATCTTCGCCGCCGTGGTGCGGGCCATCAACACCGACCTGAGACGGTCGATGAAGACAGCTCTGGAGCATGCTGAGGGCGGTCAGCGGGCCATGGAGCGCGCCTCCTTCCGGGCGTACTTCGACATGCTGTCCAAGCGTCCCTGGATCGATCGCATCGTCCGTGAGTCGGAGTTCATCGACGCGGCGCTGTTCCGCGAGTACTACGAGAACCTGACCCGCGGTTATGCCCGGGGCGTCCGGACCGCTCAGCTGGCCCGTGAGGTCGACGCCCGCTACGACCCGGAGGTCGTTGCCTTCGCCTACACGGGCATCGGCAACTTCGTCGGCATGCGCTGGGCCGAGTGGACGGCGGGCGGTCGCGTGCCGGAGGACGTCCTTGACGACGTTCTTGAACTGCTAAGAAGAGGACTGCCCCCAGAGTCGGCCGGCCCCGGAAACTCGCGCGGTTGAACGCACGTCCTGTGGATAACCCTGTGGATGTCGTGGGGACGATACTGTGTGTTGCTGGGGAAACCCTGCGTGATGGCCTGTGGATTAATTCACGGCATGGCGGCGGGCGGAAGTTGGGCCGCATCGGCCGGAGCCCACCTCAGCGGCCTGGAACCGAGCATGGTGAGCTCGGCCAGCTGCATGGCGGACCAGGGCGAGACCGGCTGCCGGCCGGCCCGGACCGCATCGCAGAAATCGCCCCAGTTCACCCACCTGACCTCGGCGACCTCCGCCGGGTCAGGATCGGGCGGGTCGTCGGAGTACGCCGCGTAGACCGGGCATACCTCGTTCTCCAGCACCCCGTTGTCCATCCGCGCCTGGTAACGGAACCTGGGCAATACCAGCATGAGCTTCGCCGAGTCGATCCCGAGTTCCTCTTGCAGTCGCCGCTGCACGCTGCCGGAGATGGGCTCACCGGGCTGCGGGTGACCGCAGCACGTGTTGGTCCACACCCCGGGCCAGGTGCGCTTGGACTCAGCCCGCCTGGTCAGCAGGAACTCGCCGTCCCCGTTGAACAGGTAACAGGAGAACGCCAGGTGCAGCGGCGTCTGGGCATGATGCACGACAGCCTTGGCTGCGGTGCCGCTGGCGTAACCGGTCTCATCGAGAAGGACGACGCTTTCCACGTGCTCCAGCCTGACGCTCGTCGAAGGGGCAATTTCGAATATTACCTGGTCACAGCGCGTGCACACACTAGTCTCTAGAAACCAGCCGTAGCTCAGCCCGGTTCCGGCCGGTTCGCCCGTTCCGTGATTTAGCGGGTTTGTTTCGCCGGGAGAGTGAAGTAGAAGGTCGCGCCGGCACCAGACGCGCCCTCGGCCCAGGTGCGGCCTCCGTGGCGTTCCACGATCTGTCTCACGCTCGCCAGGCCGACGCCGGTGCCGGGGAACTGAGCGGCCGAATGCAACCGCTCGAACGGCTTGAACAGCTTCCCGGCGTCGGCGGTGTCGAAGCCAGCGCCGTTGTCGCGCACGTAAAACTGGCTGCCGGATGTCCCCTCTGACGTCATCCCGAACTCGATGGCCGCATCGTCGCGTCCGCAGGTGAACTTCCAGGCGTTCTCCAGCAGGTTCTGCAATACGGTGCGGATAAGCGTCGGGTCTGCCACGGCCAAGGCCGGTTGCTGGATGGTGAAGTGCACATGACGGTCCGGTCCCTGGCGCTGGAGTTCCGCGGCGATGTCGGCGACCTCCGCCCCCAGGTCGAGTAGCTGGGGGCGAATCTTGGCTCGCGAAACGCGCGCGAGGTTGAGGAGGTCGTCGATGAGCTGCGTCATGTGCTCGCTGGCCGCCTGGATGCGCTTGGTGTAGCCGACGGCGGCCTCGCTGAGGCTGTCCCCGCAGTCCTCTAGCAGGGCGCCACTTAGCCCCCCCAGCGCTCGCAGCGGGGCCCGCAAGTCGTGGGAGACCGAGTAGGAGAAGGTCTCCAAGTCCCGGTAGGCGATCTCAAGGTCGTCGGTTCGGGGGCGAAGCTCGGCCTGGAGCCCCGCAGCCCGCTAACTGTCGATTACCTATGGTAATTATTATATAACACTCAGTGTCCGGTTGCCCGGGTGCGGCACGCTCTTCACCGCCACCGCCGAGCCGAAATCGGCTTACTTAGCTGCGGGCAGGCTTGCGGCCCATCCCGGCGTAGCAGGGGATCGGGTGCGGCGACCCGATTGCCCGCCATTCGGGCAGCGGAACGACGCCGGGCTCCACCATGTCCAGGCCGTCAAAGAACCGCTCGAACTCGCGCCGGGGGCGCAGGATCAGGTTTGTCGGCATGCGCTGGTTCAGCCGGGACGTGCCCTCGGCCACCCGCGAGGTGTCGATGTCGCCGGTCGTGTCCGAAACCGTCAGGTAGCTGCCGGGCGCCAGCGGCTCGAGCAACCGCCTGACGATTCCCCACGGGTCGTCCGCGTCCGGGACGTACTGGAGGATCATCAGCGCCATGACCGCGACCGGCTGGCCGAAGTCGAGGGTTTCCGCCGCGCCTGCCAGCACCTTCTCGACGTCCCTGACGTCTGCCTGCACGTAAGCGGTGACACCCTGGGGGCCGCTGGCCAGCAGCGCGCGGGCGTGCGAGAGCACGATCGGGTCGTTGTCGACGTAGACGATCCGGGCCTCCGGCACGATGTCCTGGGCCACCTGGTGGGTGTTCTCCGCGGTCGGTAGGCCCGCGCCGATATCGAGGATCTGCCGTATGCCCGCCTCGCCTGTCAGGTAGCGCACCGCGCGGGCGAGGAAAGCCCTGTTGGCCCGCACCCCGGCCAAGACGTTCGGGTTGACGGCGATCACCTGCTCGGCGGCCGCACGGTCGGCGGCGAAGTTATCCTTTCCTCCGAGCCAGTAGTCATACACCCGGGCGGGATGCGGCGTCCTGCTGTCGAAGCCGGCAGCCGGATCGTCTTTCCCGCCTGCCTCCCCGACCTGCCGCCGGTCCTCAGTCATGACCTGCCGTCCTTCCTGGATTACCGCGACCTGCCGATGCAACAGCCGGAATTGCCGGTGATTGTCCCGTAGAGCGTAACCTGCTGGAACCCCGCGCGGGATTCTGGCCGCCTGATTGCCGGGAGGTGAAACGCTGGCCCCCGGGCGTCGATGAGATCGCTGATCCCGTGGCCAGGGCTGGTTTCAGGGGCGTCCCTCCTGAATGGCTTGGCGCGACGGCGGACTTAGCCTGATGGCGATACCAGGCCGGCCTCGTACGCGATGATGACGAGCTGTATCCGGTCCCTGGCGCCCAGCTTGGCCAGCAGCCGGGCCACGTGCGTCTTGGCGGTGCCTGCGGTGATGTACAGGGCGGCGGCGATCTCGGCGTTGGACATGCCCACCCCGACCAGCCTGAGCACCTCCCGTTCGCGGTCGGTGATCCCGGTGAGCTCCCGGGGCTTGCGGCCGGTATGGGGCTGGTCGGCGAACTCCCCGATCAGGCGGCGGGTGACGCCCGGCGCGATCATGGCGTCGCCGGCCGCGACCACGCGGATCGCGGCCAGGATGTCCTCCAGCGCCATGTCCTTGACCAGGAACCCGCTGGCCCCGGCCCGCAGCGCGCCGTAGACGTAGTCATCGTCGTCGAACGTGGTGAGCACGAGCACGCGTGGGTGCGTATCGCCGGCGGTGATCAGCTGGGTTGCCTCGATGCCGTCCATGCCCGGCATGCGGATGTCCATCACGACCACGTCGGGGCCGCTGTCCCTGGCGAGCTTGACCGCCTCGGCTCCGGTTCCGGCGTCGCCGGCCACGTCGATATCGGGTGTCTGCTCGATCAGCATGCGCAGGCCCGCCCGGATCAGCGGCTGGTCGTCGGCCAGGATGACCCGGATGGTCATCGGGCCAGCGCGGGCACGGGCAGCCGGACGGCGACGCCGAAGCCGCCGCCGGGGCGCGGTCCGGCCGAGAAGTCGCCGCTGAGCAGGGCGGCGCGCTCCCGCATGCCGACGATCCCGTAGCCGGTCCCGGCCACGCTGCCGCCGCGCCCGCTGTCGGTGACCTCGATCGACAGCTGCCCGTCCTGCTGGTCGATCAAGACCCGGCACTGGTCGGTGCCGGCGTGGCGGACCACGTTGGTGACCGCCTCCTGGATGATGCGGAACGCCGACAGGTCGATGTCCGCCGGGAGCTGCTCCCGGCGGCCGCGCCACTCCACGTCGACCTGCACGCCTGCCTCCAGGGTCATGGCGGCCAGTCGCTCGATGTCGGCCAGCCCGGGCGCCGGGCTCATCGGCGCCCGGCCCGGCCCGGGTTCCGGCTCGGCCAGCCGCAGCCCGGTCATCATCCGCCGCAGGCCGGCCAGCGTCTCCCGGCTCGTGGCCTCGATGGCGGCCAGGGCGTCGCGCGCCTCGGCGGGCCGGGCGTCGAAGACCCGGTGGCCCGCACCGGCCTGGATCGCGATGGTGCCGATGCTGTGCGCCACGATGTCGTGCAGTTCGCGGGCGATCCGCAGCCGCTCGGCCAACGCGGTCTGGGCGGCCGCCTGGGCCCGCCGCAGCTCGGCCCGGGCCTGGGCCTGCCGGATTGCCTGTCCGAGAAGCCAGGCAATGACCGTGACCACGGCTACCCCACTGCGGAGCGGGGCCAGATCGAGCGCCGTCGCGACCTGGAATCAGCAGGCCGGCGCCGACCAGGGCCAGGCCCGTGGCCGAGACTCCGCGTGGGCGGGTCGCGGCTAGGTAGCAGATCTCGATGCCCGCTGCGCCGGCGAGCACGATCTGCAGGATGCTGGCCGGCATGACCGGCATCGCCGTGGTGGCCGCCGACCCGCCCACCAACACGGCCACAGCCGTGAGCGGCCTGCGGCGCAGCAGGACCGCGGAAGCCAGCAGGGCGCAGATAAACGCGGGGTACGCCCACATGATCTAGGCGCCTCCAGCCCGCCGGGTCATGCTCATGGCAGCGATCGTAACCGCCTGGCGGCGCCGGGTCGTCTGCCCGCGGGCATACGCCCCCAGGCCACCGCGGCACCGCGGGAGATGGGTCCGCGGGCCGACGCGGCGGGCCCCCGGACTGCGGCACCTTGTCGTCATGAGCATGCTGGAACTGCGTCAGGTGTCCAAGGTGCACGGCCGGGGCCACGGGGGCGTCCCCGCCCGTCGCGCGGTGTTCCGCTGGGGCTGGCGGCTGTTCCGCCGGGAATGGCGCCAGCAGCTGCTCGTGCTCGGCCTGCTCACCATGGCGGTCGCGGCGACGATCTGGGGGGCCGGCGTGGTCACGAACACGCAGCTCCCGAATCCCGATGACGGCACGTTCGGCACCGCTGCCGCGCTGGTCACGCTGCCAGGCACCGACCCGCACCTGGCCGCCGACATCGCCACCATCGCCGGCCGCTGGGGTCCGGCCGATCTCATCGAGAATCAGGACATCGCCACGGGCATCGCGCAGCCCGTGCAGCTCCGGGCCGAGAATCCGCGCGGGCACCACAACTCTCCGCTGCTCAGCCTGGTCAGCGGCAGCTACCCGGCCGGCCCCGGTCAGATCGCGCTGACCAGCCAGGTCGCCAGCCTGTACGGCACGCACGTGGGCGGCACCTGGCAGGCCGCAGGCACCAGCTGGCGGGTGACCGGCATCGTGCAGGACCCGAGCGACCTGGCCGACGAGTTCGCGCTGGCCGCCCCCGGCCAGGTCACGCACCCCAGTCAGGTGATCATGCTGTTGGGCTCCTCACCCGCCGTCCAGCAGGCGATCACCAACGGCGCCGGGACGCTGCCCGGTATGCCAGCCGCGGCGACGTTCACGTTCCCCTCGGCCGTCATGAGCGGGCTCCCGTCGGCGACGGTCGTCCTGGTGGTAGAGGTACTCGGCCTGGTGTTCGTCGGCCTGGTATCGGTGGCCGGCTTTTCGGTGATGGCCCAGCGCAGGCTGCGTGCCCTGGGCATGCTCAGCGCGATCGGCGCGACCGAACGCAACCTTCGCCTCGTCCTGATCGTCAACGGCCTGGTCGTCGGCGTGGCCGCCGCGCTGACTGGGACGGTGCTCGGCCTGGCCGCCTGGTTCGCCTACGTGCCCGCGCTCCAGCAGGCGGCCGGGCACGTGGTCGACCCGGCCAACCTGCCGTGGTGGGCGCTCGCCACCGGGGCCGTGCTCGCGATCGCGACGTCGGTCCTCGCCTCCCGCCGCCCGGCCAAAACGATCGCCCGGGTACCGGTGGTGGCCGCGCTGTCCGGTCGCCCCGCGGTGCCCAGGCCGGTGCGCCGCTCCGTCCGGCCCGGCGTCATCGTGTTCTCGGCCGGCGTCGCGTGCCTGGCGTTCACCGGCGGCCTGGCCGGGGTGGCGGGCCAAGGGCACGCCGCCCAGGGGCGCGCGCTGCTCCTGCTGGGCGGCCTGGTCGCCACGATCGTCGGCATCGTCCTGCTCGCCCCGCTGGCCATCGGCGTGCTGGCCGTCGCCGCCGGACCGCGGCTGCCGGTCGCGGTCCGGATCGCGCTGCGCGACCTGGTCCGCTACCGGGCCCGGTCCGGTGCCGCGCTGGCGGCGACCACCTTCGCCGTGTTCCTGGCCATGGGGATCTGCCTGGTGGTCAGCACCAGGTTCGACGATCCGCTGAGCTGGACCGGCCCCAACCTGTCCGGCCGCCAGCTGATCGTCTCCACCCAGCAGAGCCAGGGCGGCGGCACGATAACGCAGCTCAGCAGCGCCCAGACCGCCCGCCTGGGCGGGCAGGTGGACAGCCTCGCCGCCCGCCTGCACACGCGGGCGGTGGCACTGGAATCCACCGGCGCCACGCTGTACCAGGTGGGCACGCAGGAACACAGTCCGTTCGGTTTCACCGGGACCGTGTCCGTGGCCACCCCGCAGTTGCTCGCCGCCTACGGGATCAAGGCCAGCCAGATCAGCCCCGGCACCGACATCCTCACCATGCGGCCGGGGCTGGCCGGCCTGCCGCACATGGAGATGACCTGGAGCGTCTCCGACATCCAGTACCCGGGCGAAGGCGTTCCCGGCAGCAGCGGCAGTCCGCCCTGCACGCTGCGCAACGGCTGCGTGGCCAGCCCCGTGATGCAGACGGTCAGCGGCCTGCCCGGCGGCACCTCCGCGCCGAACACGGTCATCACCGAGTACGCGGTGCGCAAGTACCACCTGCAGCCCAGCCCGGACGGCTGGCTGGTCCAGGCACCGGCCCCGCTCACCGCCGCCCAGGTCAACGCCGCGCGGCAGCTCGCGCTCGCCTACGGCGTGACGGTCGAGACCAGGTCCGGTGCGCCGGGTCCGGGCGAGCTCGCCGGCGGCGCCACCGCGCTTGGCATCGTGATCGCGTTCGGCGTGCTGGCCGCCTGCGTCGGGCTGATCCGCAGCGAGACCGCCCAGGACCTGCGGACGCTCACGGCCGCCGGCGCCAGCGGCGCGACCCGGCGGATGATCACCGCGGCGACCGCTGCCGCGCTTGGCCTGCTCGGCGCGATCATCGGCATGGCCGGCGCACTGGTCGCCGGGCTGGCCTGGGCGCACGACAGCCTGTCCGCCATGTTCGGCGGCCTGCCGCTGAGTGACGTGCTCATCCTGCTGGCCGGGCTGCCGCTGGCCGCCGCGGCTGGCGGCTGGCTGCTGGCCGGCCGCGAGCCGGCGGTCATCGCCAGAGCGCCGCTGGACTGACGCCCGGCCTTCAGTGCGAGTCGCGGGGGACCTCGTGCCCGCTGGCGCCGACGAGGAAGTCCAGGTCGGCGCCGGAGTCGGCCTGCAGGACGTGCTCGGTGTACAGCCGGGTCCAGCCCCGGGTGGCGTGCGGGGCGGGCGGCTGCCAGCTGGCCCGCCGCCGGGCCAGCTCCTCCTGGCCGACCTCCAGGGTCAGGCTCCGAGCCGGGACGTCCAGCTGAACCCAGTCGCCGGTCCGCACCAAGGCCAGCGGGCCGCCGGCGGCCGCCTCGGGGGTGACGTGCAGCACGACCGTGCCATAGGCGGTGCCCGACATGCGGCCGTCGCAGATCCGCACGATGTCGCGGATGCCGCGCAGCAGCAGCTTCTTCGGCAACGCCACGTTGGACACCTCCGGCATGCCCGGGTAGCCGCGCGGGCCGCAGTAGCGGATGACAAGCACCGTGGTCTCATCCACGTCGAGGTCCGGGTCGTCGGCCACGGCGTAGTACGCCGAGGGGGAGTCGAAGACCAGGGCCTGGCCGCGGTGCTTGAGCAGGTGCGGTGAGGCGGCGGACTGCTTGACCACGGCGCCGTCCGGGGCGAGGTTGCCGCGCAGCACCGCCGTCCCGGTGCCTGCGGGCTGGAACGGCTCGGCCCAGGACTTGATGACCTCGCGGTTCCAGCATGGTGCGGCCGCCACGTTCGCGCCCGCACCGGATCCGGTCACCGTGATCGCATCGGCGTTCAGCAGGCCGGCCTGGTCCAGCTCGCGCATCACCGCGGGCAGGCCGCCGGCGTAGCAGAAGTCCTCCATCAGGTACTTCCCGCTCGGCTGCAGGTTCACCAGCGTCGGCACCTCCCGGGCCAGCGTGTCGAAGTCGTCGAGCGCCAGCGGCACGCCCAGGCGGCCGGCCAGGGCGAGCAGGTGGATGACCGCGTTCGTCGAACCGCCGATGGCCGCGTTCACCCGGATCGCGTTCTCGAACGCGGCCCGGGTCATGATGGCTGACGGGCGCAGGTCATCCCGCACCAGGCCGACGATCACCTGGCCGGCGCGCTGCGCGGTCTCGAACCTGCGTGCGTCCACGGCAGGCCAGGTCGCCGAGTACGGCAGCTGCATGCCGAGGGCCTCGGCCATCGACGCCATCGTGGACGCCGTCCCCATCGTCATGCAGTGCCCGTTGGACCTGGCCATGCAGCCTTCGGCGAACGCGCATTCCTCCTGGGTCATCCGCCCGGCCACCAGGTCTTCCTCGAACCGCCACACCGCCGTCCCCGAGCCGACGTCGGTGCCCTGGTACTTGCCGCTGAGCATCGGGCCGCCGGTGACCATCACCGCGGGCAGGTCCACGCTGGCCGCGGCCATCAGCAGCCCGGGCGTGGTCTTGTCGCACCCGGACAGCAGCACCACGCCGTCCAGCGGGTTGGCCCGCATCAGCTCCTCGGCTTCCATCGCGAGCAGGTTCCTGTACAACATGGCGGTGGGCCGCAGCAGCGTCTCACCCAGCGCCATGGCCGGGAACTCGAGCGGGAAACCGCCCGACTGCCAGACGCCGCGCTTGACCGACTCGGCGACCCGGTGCAGGTGGACGTTGCACGGCGCCAGCTCGGACCAGGTGGTCGCGATCCCGATCACGGGCCGGCCGTCGAAGACCTCGGGCGTGAACCCCTGGCTGCGCATCCAGGACCGGTACACCATTCCGGACCGGCCCGTTTCCCCGAACCACTGTGCACTGCGCAATCCGCTGTTCGCTGTCATGCTGTCATTCTTAACACCACGGCTGCTAGGGTCGCGAAAATGAGCCGTGTTCATGACATGGGCGGGCAGGCCGGCTTCGGGCCGGTGCCGGTAGGCGAGGATGTTGCAGAGCCGTTCGGCGCGGACTGGGAGGCGCACGTCTACGCGCTGGCCACCGTGCTGCGGCGGCGCGGCGTGATCAACGGCGACGAACTGCGGGACGCGATCGAACGGCTGCCGCCGCAGCAGTACCTCGCGGCCTCGTACTACGAGCGCTGGCTCGCTGCCCTCGAACTGCTCGTCGCGGAAAAGGGCCTGGCGTGAGGTACGACCGGGGCGCCGCGGTCCGCGTGCGGGCGGGGGATCCGGATCATCACACCCGGGTGCCGAGGTACGTGCGCGGGCACACCGGGGTGGTGGTGGCGGTCCTGGGCCGCTGGCCGCTGCCCGACGACAGCGCCCGCGGCATCACCCCGCCGCGGACCGAGGCGTGCTACGCGGTTCGTTTTTCCGCCGCGGACCTGTGGGGCAGTGGCGAGCACACGGTGACCGTCGACCTATGGGAGTCCTACCTTGACCGGCCATGACGACCATGGGGCGCAGTCGGCCGCCGCGCGGGCGCGCCAGCTCGAGGAGCGGCTGATCACCGCCGGGCTGACCAGCGACGAGGAGATCGACGAGTTCCTGACCGGGCTCGCCGCCGGCGGTTCGCCGCTGAACGGCGCCCGGATGGCCGCCCGGGCGTGGACCGATCCCGCCTACCGTGACCTCCTGCTGGCCGACGGGAACGCCGCCGCGGCGGAGCTCGGCTTCGACGGGCTGAGCTACCAGCTGCGGGTCGTCGCCAACGACCAGAGCACGCACAACGTCATCGTCTGCACGCTCTGCTCCTGCTACCCGGTGTCGCTGCTCGGGCCCTCTCCGGGCTGGTACAAGAGCTTCGCCTACCGGTCGCGAACGGTCAGGGAGCCGCGGGCCGTGCTCGGCGAGTTCGGCGTGACGCTTCCGGATGAGGTCCAGATCTCGGTCTGGGATTCGACGTCGGAGGCCCGCTACATGGTGCTGCCGGTGCGCCCGGCCGGGACCAGCGCGCAGTCCGCCGGGGAACTGGCCGCGCTGGTCACCAGGAACGGGCTCATCGGCACCGCGCTCGTCTAACCGGCCCGGGATAGTTGCAGCTGGTTCGCCAGGGCCTGCAGAGCGAGGTGGGGGTCGGGGTTGAGGACCTGGATGGCCACGTGGTCCGCGCCCGCGTCCAGGTGCGCGGTGATACCGCGGGCGATGGCGTCGGCGTCGCCGTGCAGCGCCAGCGCGTCGATCAGCGCATCGCTGCCGCCGTCGGCGAAGTCGGCGTCCGTCCAGCCCAGCCTGCGCAGGCTGTTCAGGTAGTTGGTCAGGCCGAGATAGGGCTGCTGCACCCGCGGCCGGCCGATGGCGCGGGCCCGCTCCGGGTCGGTCTCAAGCACGATCTTCTGCTCGGGCGCGAGCAGCGGCCCGTCGCCCAGGATCTCCCTGGCCCAGCGGGTGTGCTCGGGAGTGACCAGGTAGGGATGCGCTCCCGCGCTGCGTTCGGCGGCGAGCCGCAGGACCTTCGGGCCCAGGGCGGCCAGCACCCGTCCCTCGGCCGGGACCTTGAGCTCGTCGAGTTCGTCGAGGTAGCTGACGAGCTTGGCGTAAGGCTGCTGGTACTCCTGGGTGGCCTCCGGATGCCCGATGCCGAGCCCGAGCAGGAAACGTCCCGGGTGCTTGGTCGTGATCCGGTGGTACGACGCGGCGACGGGGGCCGCGTCGTCCTTCCACACGTTGAGGATCCCGGTCGCGACCGCGATGTGGTCCGTCGCATCCAGGATGTTCTCCACGACGGCGAGGTCACCGTCCGGGGAGCCGCCCAGCCAGATGGTCCCGTACCCCAGGGCCTCCACCTCGGCGACCAGCTCGGGGGTAAACCCGGAAGGGTGGCGCCAGATACCGATCCTGCCTAGTCCGATGCTCATGTCCTCCGACAGCCAGGCCAGGCCCGATTTCATTCCACTAGGCCCGTGCCAAGTATTTTCCGAACGATCTTGACTTGTATTCGCGAGCAACGCACGTGATCTACCATCTGCCGAAGGGAGGGGAATCACTGTTGAACGACAAGCGCCCGTGGCCCGCGGTGTCAGAACAGGTCGTCATGGAGCGACGCTGGACGTACGCCCCGCCCCCGAAGATCTTGCTCGACGCGATCAGGGAGTGGCTCCGGGAGTACCCAGATCACCCGGAGGTGGTTTCGCCTGGGCCTGACGTCCTGCGCCTGGAGTGCTGCCAGGCCTGGGTCGGCCCCGCCGTGACCGCTATCGAGCTGCGGATCGAACCGGACGGCTACGGGTCTGCGCTGACCGTGCTGGCCTACGGCCCCGAACAGCTGGCCGACGAGGTCCGGCGCACGGTGAAACACCGGCTCGGGGTGCTGTTCGGCGCGTCTCTGCGCGAGCGGTACCCGGTCGACGGATAGCGTCGGGCTGAGCGGCGCTCAGAGAGCCTGTGTAGGGGATCTCACGCCCTTCCTCCTGGCCCGCCGAGATATCGTCAGGGCTGCTGGCGTGGGGCGGTGGATGACGTGGCCGGCGGCCGACGGCGGCAAGAAGCGAAGGCGGGAGGGATGAACTCCGGGGCAGACTGATGGATCTCTTGCCGTCGGTGAACGGTCTGTGATGGTGGCGCTGATTTGATCGCGTTGTTACGAGGAGATCGGCTGGGCTGGGGGCAGCCAGGGGTTCCCGGTCATGAGCTGGTGCAGGATTTCGTGGGCGCGCCGAGGCCGTGCCCGAGTTGGCTCAATTAGCGCGCACTTCTGGCTGCCGTTGAGGCTGTCGCATAGCCGCCCGTCCGAGCGGAACCCGCCCCAGCCCCGCGCGATCCGCTCGCTGCGCCAACTCGCCGGACACCACGCATCACCACCGCCCCACCCGCATTCCCGGATCACTTCCGTTCCGGCCAGCTGTGAACTTTCGTGGTAGATTCAGGCTTGGTGAGGACTTTTGTGCACTATAGTACCCAAAATTCTTCACGAAGCCTGAACTCACCACGATCTTGTTCGATTGAGCCGGACGGTGCCGAGCCCCGGGCCCTGCGCTGCCCGCCCGCCTCATCGCCCACGCCAGGCGCCGCGGCGGCCGCCTGCCCCGCCGAGGCTGGGGGCAAGCACGCCCGATCGTCACCGCCGCCACCAGCGAAGTCATCCCATGAAAGCTTCCCCCAGCTCACAGGCCACAACGCCGGCCCGCGCCAGGCCGGACCGCCAAACTCGACAAGCCGACACCCCAGTACCTCAGCGGGCCCAGCCGCCCGCTAAGTCATGTGACAGCCTCCGTTAGCGGGCGCCGTTGTCGCAGCTTTCGCGTTTCGCCGGCTCGATGCCGGTTCGCCCTCGTCCTGGACGATCCTGGTGGTCAGCCCAGGCCGGGCATGGCCGGCTCGTTCTGCGCGTTGATCGCCTTGGTCATGCAGTACCCAACGTGCGCTCCGCAGACCAGGTCCTGGACCTGGTCTCGCACAGCCGGACTCGGTTCGTCGAGATCCACGAACAGCTGGGGCACGCCGCCGAATGACGACCGGTGCCAGGTCATATCCTTCACGGGTCCAGCGGTCAGGGCCCCCACCTCCGCGTCAAAAAGGCTTGGGTCATAGGCCCACTGCAGGAGCAGCATCGTCTGGTAGCCGTGCCGGATATAGAAGCCGGCTTCGGCGTCGGCGCCCAGGGAGATGCGTGTTGCGCCCATGCGGAGGGCGCTGCCTTCGAAAGCCCGCAGAAGGGCGCGCCCGATGCCCCGTTGCCGCCGGCCGGCGGCAACGGCCAGGATCCTCAGGGTCACCTCCGGCCCTGTGGACACGAAGCCCATGGCGGCGCCCGCGACTGAGCCGCTCTCCTCGGCAACCAGCAGCAGTTCGCGATCGCGCGGATAGGCGGCTTCGAGCTCGGCGAACCGCCGCTGGTGGGTGTGATCGATAGCCGGGTCGAACTGGGCGCCTGCGACGTCGAAGGCGGTGACTAGCTCAGCTGGCGAATCGACGGGACGAATGATGACGGCCATGGCGGGCTCCTTCGGTAGTGAGGTGCCGAAGCCGAGCGTGAACGCGAGTGCGTCCAGGGCCCGCCGGCGGGCTCCGGTTTCGGCCGCGAGATCCGCTAGCCACCGGTCGATCACGGCGGCGGCCGGTGCTGCCAGGAACCGTTCGATGTCGGCCAGGCCGATGCCGGCCCTGCGCAGGAGCGCGATACGGCCCGCGGTGGCGATCTGGTCTTCGGTGTAACGGCGGTAGCCGGTGGTCCGGTCGACACGAGCAGGTACCAGCAGGCCGCGCTCGTCGTAGAGGCGCAGTGCCTTGGCCGAGAGCCCGGTAGCCGCGGAGAACTCGGCGGGTCCCAGTTCCTTCATGACGCGATCATGAAGCGTGCCCCTGGGGCGAGGTCAAGATGCCCTGCCGAGCGACCATGCCCAAGGAATCCTCCCGCTGCCGGAGATACGTTACCAGCGGGGGCCTTAAGGACCCGGTTTGGCTGGTCGCGGGGACGCCGCCAGTTTCTCCAGGGCGGAGCGGACGGCGGCGCTGTCCGGCCAGGACACCGCGGTTACCAGGTGTGAACTGGCCAGGTAAGCCGCCTGGGCGTCGGTGAGATCCCCGTCGAGCGCAGCGGCGATCCGATCCGCGGTGCGGCCGGTCCCCTTGATCACCAGCACAGGACGCTGCGCCGCCACGCTGTTCGCTACGTCCTGGAGCGCGATTTCTCCGCCGTTGATGAGCACCGTCACCGACGGTGCGCCGACGGCGATCCCGGTCGCCACCCGAGCCAGCCACGGCGACTCGTCACCCCAGGACGAGCCCGGTACCAGCACGAAATGCGTGTGGCGCCGCTCCAGTGCCCTCCGCCTGCCCGACTCGGAGGCCTCACCGGGCACGGCGACCTTCTTCGCCACCGCGACGCCGACGAGCGGGAAAGAAGGCCCCTCCGCCCCCAGCGCCTGCCCGAGCATCTGCATCACCCCGGAATCTGTGCCGCCGTCCACCACCACGGCGTTCCGTGCCCGCGCGAACGGGATAAGTATCTCGCTGAACAGGGTGCGCAGGCGCTCCTTGGTTCGCTCGTCCAGCCCAGAAGCGCCGCCGGTCACGACGAGAACCGGGCGGCCCCGGTCCAGGCCGAGCTCGTCGACGGCCGCGGCCAGGTCAGCGAACCGGCGCGGCCGGACCGCACGGGCGGCGTGGCCGTCGCCGAAGTCGAGCACCTGCACCGTGCACGTCCCTTCAGGTCTTGGCCCTCAGGTCTTGGCCGCGGTGCCGAGCATGTCCACCCAGCCGTCGTTCTGTACCGCCAGGACGCGCTCGACGTCGGCGACGAACTGCGCCTGCTGGTCGGCGCTTGCCGTCTTCGCGTCCACGCTGTCGACGAGGCGCTGAAGCTGATCCGCGGTCGACGCGTAGGACGCCGCCACCCGCTGGTGCTGGGTGGCGGCGATATGGGTGGCGAAGGCGGCGGCGATCGTGGTGGCCGCCGCCGGCCAGGCGGCCAGGTGCGCCTCGGGCAGGGCCCCGGCGACAGCGGCCAGCACGGCGCCGGCCGCGGTGGCGCCAAGCTGGCAGAAGCGCAGTTTCCGCGCCGTGCCCATGTGCTTGGCGATCTTGTCCCGATGCCAGTCGGCCTGTTCCTGGGCGCGCTCCTCCCGGTAGCTCTCGAATGTGTGTATCGGCGGCAGGCCGCGGTCGTCGGCGGCGGCCAGTTGCTGCCGGACGAGAAGATCCTTCGAGCGGGTCTGCACCGTGTCGAACTGTGCCTGCAGGTGCTCGGCGCGGTCGGCCGCCGCATAGGGGTTGACTCCGGCCAGGTAACGGTACGCCTCGGCCTTCAGTGTCTCGGACGCGATTCGGGCGCCGGTCCAGCGGGAGGTGTTCTCCGAGGTGAGCATGCTGCCCTGGACGAACCCGGCGGCCGCGAGAAAGGCCGCGCTGACGGCGGCGAGCGTGGCGGCCGCCGCGGAGACGAGCCAGGTCTGGGCCGCGAACGTCGCGATGACCGCGCCGAGGACCAGCAACGCCAGGTTCGACAGCCGCCACCGGTTCAGGCTCTTCTCGGCGGCGTTGGCCGCCTTGGACCACTGCCGGTGCCCGCGCCAGACCGCGTTCAGCACTTGGTGCTCAACCGCCGCGTGGCCGTTGCGGTCGGCCGGGGGGTCGACGCGCTCGGTCGCCAGTGTCTCGCGCAGGACCTGCGCCAGCTGGGGCACGGATGCCCCCGGGGAATCCGGGTCGTACCTCACCTGCCGGTCGGTGCTGAGGGCGAGGGGGACCTGGGCGGTCCGCGCCAGTATCAGCACCGTGGATCGGGGCCGTACGGCGTGCCGGATGCCGAGCTCGTAGAAGACGTTGGCGTCGGGCACGGACACGTCGGCCACCACGACGTCAGCCAGGTAGAGCTCGCCGGTGCCGCCGTCATCGATACCGACCTCAGCGAAGGCCGGCCCGATCAGCTCCTCGTGCACGCGCTCGAAGTCGATTTCCGCCTGCTGCCCAAGCCCGCGGATAACGAATGCCCGCACTGTTCACCCCCTCGGTTGGTCATTATCTTGCACCGCGGGCGGCACGAGGGGAACTCAGGGCTCGTCGAAGTCCCACCAGACGTTTCTGCCGTCCTGAATACGATTCAGGCTGCTATGCTCCCCAGGGGCCGCAAGCACTAGGCCCACTCTGGACGTTATCCATGGCATTCGATCTCGGGCCTGCATATCCACGAGAGTCGTCCTGCTCGCGCCGCAGCGGAGGTGACAAGCCGCGTGGTATCAACGAGCGCGTCACCGAAACAGGGCTGGGCGCGTCGCCTCGGCGCGCAGCCGGGACAAGCGCTAAGCGACCGGCTGCCGGTCCCGTGGGCCTTCCCACTGATTGTCTTCGCCATTACCTGGCTGCTGATCCTGGCCGCCTGGCATGGCTCGGCCGTCATCTACGGCCAAGGCCATCCGTGGACCTGGCACTTCCTGTTCAAGGACGCCGACTCTTACCTAGGCATCGCCGAGCATGGCTACCCGGTGAGGGTGTTTACCGGTGGCCGGAAAAGTCACTGGATCGGCGGCCCGGTGGCTGGCCGGGCCGCGTTTTTCCCGCTCTTCCCCTTGCTGGTCCGCCTCACGAGCTACCTGACCGGGGGCGACTACCCGGTTGCCGGGCTGATCGTCAGCGTTCTCGCCGGGGCCGCGTCCGCCGTCGGTGTCTGGGCCCTAGCCGCCCGGGTGAGCGACCGGCAAGTGGCTGACCGTGCCGTCGTCCTCTACTGTTTCTTCCCGGGCGCGATGACCTTCGGCATGCTCTATTCGGAGCCGCTCGCCGTCGCTCTCGGCGCGGCCGCCCTGCTCGCGCTCGTCGAGCGGCGGTGGCTGCTGGCGGGGGTCATCGGCGCGGTCGGCACCGCGGAGCGGCCGACCCTGATCATCCTGGCCGCGGTCTCAGGAGTTGCCGCCATCCAGGCGATCTGGACCCGCCGTGAATGGCGCGCGCTGCTCGCCCCGGCCCTCACCCCGCTCGGCATGCTCGCGTTCTTCGGCTATCTCGGGCATCGCTATCACGACTATGCGTTCTGGTTCCGGGTCGAGAAAGGCCGGCTGGAACCAGCACGTCGACTGGGGGGTTCACACGCTCCGCATCGTGTTCTGGGCTGACCAGGCCACGACCAGGCACCAGGTCTTCAACCTGGTGCTCATGATCATGTTCATCGCCGCTGTGGTTGGCATCGCCATGACGCTGGCGGCCCGGCTGCCCCTGCCGGTCACACTGTTCGGCGTGCTCGTGGTGCTGATGTGCGTAATCACCTACGGGCAGAGCACCAAGCCCCGCTTCGTCTGGTCTGCGTTCACCATCTTTATTGGCGCAGCCGCGAAATGGCCGAAGGCCATCTACTGGCCCGTGGTCGTTCTTTCCGCAGCCGGCCTCGTCTTCCTGGTCGGATGGTGGCCGCACCACCGGATCGGCCCGGCTCCCTGAACGGATGGCTGGCGGTAAAACCTCGTTGCCGGCGCGGCGGCCCGCTGGCTATGGTCCGAGGGTGAGCTCCTGGGGGCACGTCGAGGTGGCGCACGTCAGCCATGTCCTGCCGGACGGGCGGATGCTGCTCGATGACGTGAGCTTCCGGATCGGCGAGGGACTCATCGCGGCCCTGGTCGGACCGAACGGCGCTGGCAAGTCCACGCTGCTCCGGATGGTGGCCGGCGACATCCAGCCGCAGACGGGGACGGTCGCCGCCTCCGGCGGGCTCGGGGTCATGCGCCAGTTCATCGGCACGACCCAGGGGCATGACGTGACGCCCGAGGTTCGCGACCTGCTGCTTTCCGTCTCTCCGCCACGGGTGCGGGAGGCCGCAGCCCGGCTCGACGCGGCCGAGCTGGCCATGATGGAGCGCGATGACGAGCGCACCCAGCTGCGGTACGCCGCGGCTCTGGGGGAGTGGGGCGAGGCCGGCGGCTACCAGGCCGAAGTGCACTGGGACGCCTGCACCGTGGCCGCGCTCGGCATCCCGTTCGAGCAGTGCCGGTGGCGGGACGTGAGCACCCTGTCCGGCGGAGAGCAGAAGCGGCTGGTGCTCGAGTCGCTGCTGCGCGGGACCGACGGCGTCTTGCTGCTGGACGAGCCCGACAACTACCTGGACGTGCCGGGCAAGCGCTGGCTGGAACGCCAGCTCGCCGCCACCCCCAAGACCGTGCTGCTGGTCAGCCACGACCGGGAGCTGCTCGCGGCCTGCGCCGAGCGTATCGTCACCGTCGAGGACCGGCACGTCTGGGTCCACGGCGGCGGTTTCTCCGGCTACGCCAAGGCCAGGACCGACCGGATCAGCCGGCTGGAGGAACTGCGCCGTCGCTGGGACGAGGAGCACGACAAGCTCAAGGAGCTGGTCCGTACCTACCGGCAGAAGGCCTCCTACAACTCCGACATGGCGTCCCGGCTGCAGGCCGCGGTGACCCGGCTGCGCAGGTTCGAGGACTCCGGCCCGCCGCAGCTGGCCCCGAAGGAGCAGAACGTCACGATGCGGCTGCGCGGCGGGCGTACCGGCAAGCGCGCCGTGATCTGCGAGAACCTGACCCTGACGGGGAACACAGGGTCGTTCGGCGCCGAGATCTGGTTTGACGACCGGGTGGCGATCCTGGGTGCGAACGGATCGGGGAAGTCCACGTTCCTGCGTCTGCTCGCGGGCGAGCCCGTGCCGCACGAGGGCCAGGCCCGCCTCGGCGCGCGGGTGGTTCCCGGCCTGTTCGCGCAGACCCACGCCCGGCCTGACCTGGACGGGCGGAACCCGGCCGAGATCTTGATGACCGAGCACGCGCTGCTCATCAACGAGGCGATGTCGGCCCTGGCCAGGTACGAACTGCAGGCGTGTGCCCGGCAGCCGTTCGGCACATTGTCTGGCGGTCAGCAGGCCCGGCTGCAGATCCTGCTGCTCGAGCTGGCCGGCGCCACCCTCCTGCTGCTCGACGAGCCGACCGACAACCTGGACCTGCCGAGCGCCGAGGCGCTGCAGGAAGGCCTGGAGTCCTACCAGGGCACGGTGCTCGCCGTCACGCACGACCGGTGGTTCGCGCGGTCGTTCGAGCGGTTCCTCATCTTCACCTCCGACGGCAGCGTCCGCGAGGCCACCGAGCCAGCCTGGGACTAGAGGTGAGCGTGAGCATGCCCGTGGCAGACGGTGAGACCCCCGGTCGGTTCAGCGGCCGTAGCGGCGCTGCCTGGCGGCGAAGCTGCGGAGTGCGCGGAGAAAGTCGATCTCGCGGAAGGCGGGCCAGTAGGCCTCGCAGAAGTACAGTTCGGAGTAGGCGCTTTGCCAGAGCAGGAAGTTGGACAGGCGCTGTTCGCCGCTGGTGCGGATGACCAGGTCGGGATCGGGCTGGCCTGCGGTGTAGAGATGGCGGGCGATGTCGTCGGTGGTGATCGTCTCGGCGAGCTCGGCGAGCGTGGTGCCCCGTGTGGCCTGCTCGTAGAGCAGGGAGCGGACCGCGTCGATGACCTCTTGCCTGCCGCCGTAGCCGACGGCGAGTGTGACGTGCGCGCCTGTCGTGCAGTCACGGCTTGCCTCGACGGCCCGCTTGAGCGCTTGCGCGGTGGTGTCCGGCAGCACGTCGAGGGCGCCGGCCAGGTGGACCTGCCAGGCCGGGTCGCGGCTGAGCTTGTCGGCGATGACCTGCTCGATGACCTGCATGAGGAAGGCGACCTCGGCGCTGCCGCGGCGGGTGAGGTTCTCGGTGGAGCACACGAACACGGTGACGTGCCTGATCCCGGTCCTTTCGCACCAGTTCAGCACGTTCTCGATGTGATGCGCGCCGTACTGGTGGCCGAGGCTGGGGTCGGCCATGCCCTGCCGGCGAGCCCAGCGCCGGTTGCCGTCCATGATGATGCCCACATGCCTGGGTAGCTGCCCGCCTGCCAGCTGCTTGCGGAGCCTGCGGGCGTACAGGCGGTAGAGGAACTGCCGGCCCGGTGTTCCCGCTGTCATGCCAGCTCGTCCCGGCCGCGCGCCTGGTTCCAGAGCATCCGCCACATCCGCAATCCGTAGGTGACCGCCAGGCCCACCGCCGCGTAGATGATGATGGCGGACCACGGCCCGAACACGACGTGGGCTGGTTGTATACAGCAGCAGCACTCCGAGGCCAGCCGCGACGGACGCGACGACCGCCGCCAGCGGGAAGTAGCCGCCCAGCGGCACCGACCACACCCGGCCGCGGCGCCGCTGGACCCGGCGGACGGCAAAGTATGCCGCGAGCAGGGCCAGCGCCGGCTACCCCCGTAGCGGCCCAGGAGATGAGTGCTGCGAGGGCGCTGGTCTCGGGTACCAAGGTGAACAGCTTGCAGGACGCGGCGCGGGCGGGGCACACCGAACCGGGCCTGAGGAGTCCGTCAAGGCCCCCGAGGAAGGCCGCGAGCAGGTAGATGGCGGCTACCCGCCACAGCGCGATGGCCAGGTCAGCGAGCACCGCGGCCACCCGCCCGTGGCGTGTCTGGTGCGCGTAGACGATCGCCCGCACCGGCCCGAAACCAGCGATCGCCGCCTGCTGCGCCTCGCGTTCGGTCAGCCCCTCCGCCATCCCGGCGGCGGTTGCGGCCCGCAGGTGGTCTTCCGCCTCGACCAGGATCCGGCCGACCTCGGGGATGCGCAGGCTCAGCCGCAGCTCGTCCAGGTACTGCTGGATGGGGTCACGGTCCCCGGTCATGCCGGCTCGCCTCCCAGCACTGCCCGCATGCCGGCGGCGAAGCGCCACCAGGCGGTCCGCTCGGCGGCGAGCGCGGCCGCCCCCTTGTCGGTCAGCGCGTAAATGCGGCGCTTGCGGCCCTGAGCATCCGCCCAGGAGCTGCCGAGCAGCCCGGCGTCCTCCAGCCGGTGCAGCGCCGGGTAGATCGTGCCTTCATGCAGTTCGAAGGTGCCCTCGCTGCGTTCGCGCAGCGCAATGATGATCCCGTAGCCATGTGCGGGGCCGGCGGCCAGCACCGACAGCAGCATCAGGTCTAGGTTGCCCTTCAGCCGTTCCCGGTCCATACCTTGGTAACGCTATGCCTTGCATTGCAAGGTGTCAAAGGCGGGCCGATCGGTACCCGGGTAACCGCGCCGGCTCGCCAGAAGGCGCCTGGATTAGGGACACGCCTAGAAGTTGATGGGGACCGGCTCCGGGGCTGGCAAGCTAGCGATGTCGGGCATGAGGTTCCTGTCGTACACCAGGACCGTGAACTTACCCACCTGGTAGACGCGGGCCGGGGGACCGAACCTCCGCTCGATGGGCGGACGGGTCAGCCCCGAGTGGGCAGCGGCGATGACGAAGTTGGCGTAGTTATGCTGCGGGTCCAGCAAGCCGGTGTTTTCCTCCCACGGGTAGGGCCGGATTCCGCCGGCGGGACCGTAGTCCCACACGTCGCGCATGGTGATCGCGCCGCGGGAGTCAAGCGTGACGCTGTTGGCCTGCCAGTACTGCGCGATGCCCGAGTACAGGCCGTGACTGGTCAGCCAGGTGGCCAGCGCGGCGTTGGCAGGCGGCACGGGCCTCTCGGTCACTAGTGGCGGGACAGCGACGGCGAGTACGACCGCGGCCCACGCGGCGAGCAGCGGCCACGCGCGGCGGTCTTGCCAGAATCGGGCGAGCGGAGCGCCGAGCACCCGGCCGGCCAGCGCGGCCCCCATCCCGAAGACCGGCGCGATATCCTGGCCCGTCGGCGGCCCCGTCAGGAACAGCAGAGTGTAGGCGGCCAGGTTCACGACGATCCCCGAGGCGAGCAGGGCCGCGACCAGGTCGCCATTCCAGAACAGCCGCCGTAGCGCTATGCAGCACGCAATGGCGACCAGGCCGAACAGGGCTAGGTGGAGGGCTACCGGGATGAGTCCCGGTCCGGAGCCCGGCCGGCCACGCGGACTAGCGCTGAACAAGTTGAGCAGGTCCTGGAGGGTCCCGCCGAGGTTCCGGGCCAGGTCCCGGCCCGGAGCGAGCTGGTGCCCGGTGCCGTCCAGCTGCCAGCCGCCCAGGAGCCGGATCACCGCCTTCACCACCGCGAACACGGCGACGGAGGCGACAGCTCCTCCGGCAAGGACCAGCTCGGGCCGGGCCGCGCGGTCTCGGCAGGCCCGCGCCACGCAGATCACCACAACGGGTATCACCCCAATGAGCAGCACCAGGGAATCCCCGACCAGTCCCCACGCCAAGACCGCGCAGACGAGCACTCCTGCCCGCCAGCCGCGCCCAGCGCGATCGATGACCAGCGCCACGACCAGCGGCACCATAGCCGTCCCGGTGTGGTCAGGCGTGGTGAGCACGCCACTGACGTGCACCGCCGGCCCGGCCATGACTGCGGCAGTCAGCAGCACCGCCGCGACCCCGGCCGAGCCGCGGGACCGGCCGCGGGCAGTGGCGCAGGCAAGTACGGCCAGGATAGTGAAAACGGCGGCGGCGCAGACCGGCACGACGTCCGGCCGCAGGCCCACGACTAGCACGCCGATTGCGTACACCGGCAGGTCAATCGTGTAGAACGACACATCCGCAAGCCGCCAGCCGTGCAGTAGCGGGTTGCCGTGCGTTATCGCCCACCCCTGCAGGGCGAACGAGGCCGCGTCCGACTCCGTGCTGACGGTGCTCGCCTCACGAAACGCGCAGCAGTACACGATGGCCACCGCGACCACGGATACCAGTCCCGCGAGCGCCGCACGCTTGCGCGATGCCAGCAGGCGGGGCAGCCGCTGGCTCGCGTCGCGTCTGGTATCCGCCGGGACGGCCTGCTCCCCAGCCACCACGTTCGGAGCCTCCAGCGCTTGATGCCACCTACTGAGCTACGGTCAACTGTAGGGGATCTGACTGTAGCGCGACCGGTGTTAGAACTCGCTCTTGAGCCGTTCAATGTCGCGGGTGTGCTCTCGCAACTGCTCTTGGTTCGCAGCAGCAGCGTGCCGGGCAGCTGGGGACTGAAATGCCGGCGAAGAACCCGGCGCTGACCAGGTGGATCGTGCCGTCTTTCGGCACCGCCATGTTCACGCCGTCCACCATGATCAGGTCGTAAGCGTCATACAGCGCGCGGAACAGGCGGTTGCCCAGCTCCGGGAGGACAAGAACGCCCGTCCGCGGCGCGGCCCCGCGGTTCACGGCAGGTCCCGGAGCGCCGGGCAGACCGCGTAGCCGACCGGATCGCCAGGGGCAGCCCTGGGACCGGGCCAGCCAATGGCTACTTCACGAAATCGACGTTCACGCCTTTCTCGATGGCTGCCCCGGAGACGGCGTCGTAGACGACGGTGTAGACGTCAGCGCTGCGGGTCGGCTGGCCTGGGGGGGTGAGCAGAGGAGTCTTCGCGTGGACCGTGACCACCCAGACCTTCCTGCTGGTGGACAGCAGTGGATCGGTGGCCAGGTGATTCGCGTGGTCGAATGCGCCGAGTGTCATCAGTTGGGCCCTGGCTGCCGCCGACTCCGGTGCCGCTGGTGCTCCCGGTCCGGCTGCCGCCCGTCGCGCGTCAGCGATAATTTCCTGCTCGGGTATGACGTCCCCCTGGATGTCCTGCGCTGCCTTGTAGTGGGCAATGCGGTAGGCCTTACCACTGGCGGCTGTGACGTGCGGTGGAGTCGGCGTTGCGGTGCGTGGGAAATGGGCCGCTGCTGCGGCGCCCCCAGCGGTGACGGCGAGCAGGGCCATGCTGCCGCCAGCGAGCATGATGGGTTTTTTCATGTCAGGATCTCCTGTGGTGGCGTGCTGGTGTCAGGTGGCCGGCTTGTTCCAGTACCAGTTGTTGATCTGGCCGTAATCGGTGCCGTTCATGCCGGGAGTGATGCTGGTCCAAGACTCACGGGGCCAGTTCACGTGTGCACCGCTGGCGTTGATGATCTGGCGGTAGATATCGAAGGTGTCTGCGAACGAGCCCGGCTGGGAGGTCGACGGGTTGTAAAGTTCCCCGCCGACGTCCATTCGGTAGCCGATCCAGCTCCTGAGCGCTGTGGAGGTCCCGACCCGGTTGCCGTCGACGAAGATGTACCACGTGTTGGGGCTCGGCCCGCGTGAGATCTGGTAGCTGTGGTTGGTGCCGTCCGGGGATACGTTGGCGATGGTGTGCTGCCACTGGGTACCAGTGTCTCCGCGGGTGTCAGCCCAGAACATCGCGTAGGCACCGCAGTGGCATGATCCGTCCGACCAGAATTCATAACCGTCGAGCAGGCCGGTCTCGATGTAGTCGTTCGTGGATGAGTCAGGCCCGTTGCCCAGCGTGAACCATGTCTCGGAGGTGATGTGGTACGGCGCTGCCGCACTGGACCCTCCTGGGTTCATGTTGTTGTTGTGCTGGGAGATGTACACTCCTGTGAGTTGCGAGCTGGACTGGTCGTAGGACTGGACTGAATAGCAATGCGGATTGAGGCATCCGGTAGCTGCCTGCGCCGGCCCGGCTGGCAGGCTGAATACCGCGAATGCAGCTGCAGCCACAGTTGCGAAGGCCAGCGTGGCCCCGCCTTTTCTCTTCATTATTCTGCCTCCGTGTTAACCGTTGTGGCGCCAGAGCGAGCGAATATCACCGGTCTAATGCTTCTGTTCGTATCTTCATCGGCATGGCGCCCTTTCTGTCATGACGAGCTCATTGGCCTCCCATGTGGTCTGCTTTCCGGCGCCTCGATCTAGCCGAAAGACCGGATTGATACCGACGCTAGACGCGCCGTTCCGGCAGTACCATGAAGGAAACCCACAGGTGACCCACAGGTCCGCAGTCGGCCCTTACCAGTGCGCGCCGGCCTCCGCGTAGGCACCGGTAAAGATGGACGTCGGCGGCTGGCCGGCCCGGGTGAGCGCCGCGTCCTGCGCCGCGACTTCGGCCGTCAGCTGCGGCCAGCCGAGGCCGTCGGCGATGCTCGTTGCCCTGCTCACCTTGTGCATGCTCGCGATCGGCAGCAGGGGCAGTGTGCTCGGCAAGATGGCCACCGTGCCGGCCAGCGCGAGGACGCCGATGGCCACACGCCGGGCGCGCGGCCGGCGCGCCTTCGCGATCCACCGCTCGGCCGAACGGACCCGGCGCCCACTATCGCGCGCAGCCGAACGACGGCGAAGTGGCGGCGGTTCAGTGTGGCGATCCTGCTAACCAGAATGAACTCGTAGAGATCGGGTGGCCGGCGTTGTCTATGGTCGTGCATGCGAGGGGTTGCGCGTCCCCGTTGCGGTACTCGTTCGGCTTGGTCGTCCGCCGGGCGGCCTGGTACATAGACTTGCTGTTATCTGGCGCACAGCCAGCAGCCCCACGGGGCTTCTCCCAAGGGAGGAAGATCAATGCTCAAGCTCACACCTACTGAGAGCGACCTTCTGCGCTCCTGGCTTATCAGCCGGATGCGTACCGGGGGCCAGACCGTCAGCGACAAGGCCCTGGCTGAGGAACTGGACCCGGACGGCAGCCTGGGGTGGAACGACGGCGGCAGTTACGAGGGCCTGTCTCACGCCCTCTTTCACATCGCGACCTTCGAGGTAGAGCACGGTAGGCCGGTGGGCCTGGTCGCGCTGGTCATCAACGAGACCGGCAGCTACGGCTGGTTCCCGCCGATGGCCAGGCAGCTGCTGTTCGATGTACCGGAAGGTGCCGGGCCGCAGAAGCGATTCTGGACGCTGAAGCTGGCCGAGGCGACGCTGTACTGGACCGAAGGCCATGAAAATGGCCTGATGCCCGACGCCCAGTTCGACGCGATCATGGCCGAGCTGTCCAAGATCAAGCAAATGATCCGCCAGCTCCAGCACCGCTGACTTCAGTACCTGGGCGCGCCCCGCTGACTACCGTTGGCGGGGGCGCTCGCCTGGGCCAGGCTGGAAACCCGCCGGCACGCAACGGTGCTAGGTGGCGGAAAACAACGAATAGCTGCGGGTCTTCCGGCTGCCCCGCCTACGCGCCGGACCTTATCCCGCCGAGGGCATCTGGTCGCTGCTCAAGCGCGCCATGGCCAACTTCGCCGCCGCCGACCTGGATGGCCTGGTCCGCATCGTCAAGCGCGAGCTGAAGAAGATCCAGTACCGGCCCCACCTGATCGACGGCTGCCTCACCGCGACTGGCCTGACCATCGAACCCTGGTATCAACATGCTCTACGAGTTCAACCTGGTTAGCGCTACGGCGCTCGGCCAAGGCGACGACGGACGCGTCCGTCCCGCCGAGCCGCAGGTCAGCGTAGGTGGTGACCAGATCTTGGATGCGCTGCCAGTCATCGATGTCGAGGTCGGCCACTTCTATCTGGTCCTCGATGATCGACGCGTACAGGCTGGCCTCCGCCTTGGCGCCAAGCTGGCGGTCGATCAGGTAAGCCGCTTCGGCGATGACCATGGTCGTGGTGACAAGGGGCCCTCATCGTTCTCGAGTTGCTCTCGGCAGGCTGCGTGGTCCTTATCGGCACGGTCGGCTGTCGCGACGATGGGACCGGTATCGACGATGAGCACCTAGTCGCGTCCGAACCCTTCGGCCAGCATTTCGTCGGCCTCGGCCGCACCGCGTCCGGAGGTCGACTCGCCTATGGCAGCGAAGCTCAAACGGCGGTGCTATAACCAGCATCGTCCCCACCAGGCCAGGAACCTGCGGTCACCGGACAGCGACGGCATCGCCACAGCCCCGGTCACCGATCTGGCGGCGGCGCGGATACGACGTCAAAAGGTCCTCGGCGGGCTGATCCACGAGTACCAACGGGCTGCATGACTGCCCCGGCCCAGCCATGACAGTGCAGGTCAGGGACCGTGACAAGGTTATGGAACCCTGCAGCCTGAGCAGCTCTGGTAATCGCGTCAGCGAGGTGGCTAGGCGTCGTTTGATGCACCGCTGGTGAAAGGTCACCACGATAAGTCAGGCGTTGCCGGTGAGGCTGTCCAGGATGGTGCGCAGACTGGCCGTGAATACCGGCAGTTGCTCGGTGGCGGTGGTGTGGAGGACTTCCAGGTCGATGGACCAGTAACCGTGGACTATACGGTTCCGTAGCCGGGTCGGCTGCTGCCAGGGCATGTCTGGGAATTTGTCTTTGACCTCGGCGGAGAGTTGTCCGGCGGCCTCGCCGATCACCGTGAAGTTCCATAGCAGGGCGTCGCGGCGCTGGCGGTCGGCTTCTAGTTGGCTGACGGTGATGTGAGCAGTCAGCTGCTGGGCCTGCTCTGCTGAATCGATCATCTCGGTGAGCAGGAGGACGTCACGCTGCATAGACAGGCCGAGCCTCAGCTAGCACTGATGGTCTTAGCATCGGATGCAGGGCGCGCAGAGACACCAGATCTACCCGGCGGCCGAACAATCCGGCGAGTTCGTCAGCGAGCTCCTCGATCTCCCAGCCCAGCCGTCGTCCAGGGCGCACTGTGTACAGGACATCGATGTCGCTGTCAGATCCCGCGGTGCCGCGGGCCTGTGAGCCGAAGATCTGAAGCTCGGCGATCCCGTACCTGTCGCAGATTTCGGCCAGACGTCGCTCGTCAACATCGACGCCGGGGATAATCTCCATGGCTTCAGGTTAGCGCTAGAAGGTTTCTCACATGCCGCACCTCCGTCAGGTGCCGCGTGAACCCCGATGAGCTCGTCGCCAGAGCCAATGACTCGCTCACGAGGTTCTAATTGGATGTCACATGGCTGCGGCGCGGACGGCCTCGGCGGCGGACAGCAGTGACTCGTGGATGTCCTCGGCGGTGAGGTCGGGATGCTCGGCGAGGATATCTGCGGTTCCCAGGCGACGGCAGGCGACGTCTCGCGACGGCAGATTTGCGACTTGCAAGCGAGGGTCACTGGTTTAAATAAACACCGAAATGAGCAGCTCCTCCTTCGTGCGGCTCTTAGTCGGAGCAATGGATTGTCAGGATGACGATGGCCGAGGTGCTGCCGATGTCGTTGGCGCTGCCTAGGTAGACGGCATACAGCCGCCGGCGGCCGCAGGGGAGTGTGGTGGTCGTGACGACCGCAGTACCTGAGGAGGTCAGGGATGCGGTGCCCAGGAACTTGTGGTTGGCCGGAGTTACCGCGTAGAAGTTCACATATCCGGCCGGGGTTCTCGAACTTGCCATTGGCATCACAGTCGCGGTCAGCGTGACTGGCGACCGGCGGGTCGATGGATCCGGTTCCGATGTGAACGTGGTGGCAGTTGTGGCCTTTCTTACCGTGACATTTCCGGGAATGTAACTGATTTTGTAGTTAGGATCTGCTGCGCCAGAACAGGTCGAGGAGGAAGTTCCGGCCGGGCTTGCCGAGGTGGCTGTCGTCGAGCAGGACGGCAGGGTAGAAAGGCTGGAGGCGGTGTCATTGCCGGCAAACCTGGAATATCTGGCAGTAATGACTGGGATGGCGCCGCCGTAGGTCATCGCGGATGAAGACGCGATGATGGAGAGAGGTGCAGGTCTGATCCTGAAGCTTTGCGTGACCGATGGTGCGGGCAAGTAGGAACTGTTTCCCGGCTGGTTTCCATCGATAATGCATGTTCCGACGCCCCCGCCATATGAGACAGTATCGCCGGAGATTGTGCAGCCGGAGGTCGAGGCGGAGTCGATCGATAGCGCCACCGGCATTCCGGATGTGGCGGTGGCGCTTGCCGTGTAAGTCAGGTGGTTTGCTCCGCTGTAGGACATAGATGACGGCGCGGCGGTGGAAAAGGTGATCGACTGGGATTCCTGCCCTGGGTTGTAGGTCCAGGTGTCGCCAAGTGGGCCGGGATCGACGCCGCCGAACATGACAAGCTGAGAGGCGGCCGGGTCGTAGGCCATGGCGGCGTCCTGGCGTGCGGATGGGCTCGCCGAAGGTTCCTGCTGGGTCCAGGTGCCGCCGTCCCAGGTCCAGGTGTCCCCAAATAGCCCGTACGGCTCGCTGGGGTCGCCGAGGCCGCCGAAGAGCACCAGTTGGGAGGTGGCCGGGTCGTAGGCCATCGAGGAGTATGCACGGGCGGTGGGGTTAGTGGCGGGTGACTGCTGGGTCCATGTGGTGCCGTCCCAGGTCCAGGTGTCGGCAAGGAGGGTCGTGGCGTAGCCGCCGCCGAAGAGTACGAGTTGAGAAGTGGCCGGGTCATAGGCCATCGACGAGCCGCCGCGGGCTGAGGGACTCGCCGCAGGTGACAGTTCGGCCCAGCTGCTGCCGTCCCAGGTCCAGGTGTCCCCAAGTAGACCGCTCTGGCCGTAGCCGCCGAAAAGTACGAGCTGGCTGGTGGCAGGGTCATAAGCCATGGACGCGGAGCTCCGGGCGGGTGGGCTCACCGCGGGTGCCTGCTGGGTCCAGGTGCTGCCGTCCCAGGTCCACGTCCCCGCCAGGGCCGCGTTCGCGGAATCGCCGTAGCCGCCGAAAAGTACGAGCTGGGAGGTGGCCGGGTCATAGGCGATCGAGGCGTAATAAAGTGCCGGAGGACTTGTGGCGGGCGACTGCTGGGTCCAGGTGCTGTCGTCCCAGATCCAAGTGTCCGCCAGTAGTCCGCTGTCGCCGGCGCCGCCGAATAGCACCAGCTGAGATGTAGCGGAGTCATACGCCATCGAGGCCGCGTAACGGGTGGAAGGGCTCTGCGCGGGAGACTGCTGTACCCAGACCGGAGTGGTGGTCGCCGCCGCTGGAGTTATCGTGGCCAGCGAAAGCACGCACAAGACGATTAGTGTTCCAAATACCGGTATGCACTTAAAAGTCAACCGCCCAAATGGGCTCTCTCGGTGCCCTAGCCAAAGATGCATGGATAATCTTCCCGCGCGTGAGAGGGCATGTCAAACAGAAGCACTTGCCTGCCTGCGGCAATGCGCAATATGTATGCCGGGCGCCGCCGCAACGTCATTGGACGGCGGCCGAGCTGATCGGCCACGATTCGCGGAGTGGCAATTATCTGGAAATGCAGATACTTCCGCATAATTAGTTCCCGCTGGTACCGGAGGCTGAAGGCTTACGGGGCGGCGATGGCGGCGAGGACGTCCAGCCTGGCCGCACGGCGGGCCGGCCAGGTCGCGGCCAGCAGGCCGAGCAGGGCGGCGAGGAGGAGGAATACCAGGAGGCTGGTGGCGGGCACGACGGTGTCGGTGATGCCCTGCTGTTTCAGCGCCGACACCAGGGCGATACCGAGGCCGGTGCCGATCACGATTCCGATGATGGCGCCGAAGATGGCCAGGATCACCGCTTCTGACCTGATCATCGTGCGGACCTGGCGCCGTCTCATGCCGACCGCTCGCAGCAGGCCGATCTCGCGGGTGCGCTCGAACACCGAGAGCATGAGCGTGTTCACGATCCCGATGAGCGCGATCAGCACGGCCAGGGCGAGCAGGGCGTAGACCAGGCCGAGGAGCTGGTTGATGCTGGCGGTCTGGGTCTGCTCGAACTGAGTTCTGGTCTGTACCTGTGCGTTGGGGAAGGTGGCTAGGGCCCGGGTGACGGCCCTGGCCACGGTGCCGCCGCCGTTGGTTCGCAGCAGGAGCGCGCCGGGCGGCTGGGGGCTGAAATGCCGGGCGAAGAACCCGGCGCTGACCAGGTAGCTGCCGATCACGGCGTTGGCCTGGTAGATGCCGCCGACCGGCACGGCCGAAGCGCCGGTGCGGGCGAACGCCACCGGCACGGTGTCGCCCACCGACAGGTGCTTGGCGGCGGCGGTGGTGGAGTCGATGAGGAGCTCACCCCGGGCCAGGGCGGCGGAGCTGCCCGCCGTCATGCGCAGGATGACGGTGTCGGCCAGGTCCGGCGTGGAGACCGCGGTGAGCGTGGCCAGCGTCCCGTGGACCTCGAACTGCGACCGGTAGACGGTGGTGGTGACGGTGACGCCTGGCACGGCCGAGACCTTCGCCGGGACCGCGTGGCTGAGCTGCCCGGTCCCGCTGGCCGTCACGAGCAGCTCGGCGCTGATCGCCTCGTCGGCGCTGCTAGTGGCCGACTCCGACACCGAGGCGCCAAATACCGACATCGCGGCGACCAGGGCCAGGCCGACCATGAGCGCCGAGGCGGTCTGCGCGGTGCGACGCGGGCTGCGCATCGAATTCTGCCGCCCGAGCTGGCCCGCTACCCCGAGCAGCCGGGCCAGCGGACGCCCGAGCACGCTGGACAACGGCCGTGCGACCGCGGGGGCCAGCATGGCGGTGCCGACGAAGATGCCGACCGCGCCGCCCCCGACCAGCGAGAGGGCCGACCCGGTCAGTCCGCGGGCCAGCAGGCCGCCTCCGGCTAGGACCACCGCGGCACCCGAGACGAACCGGTGCCGCAGGGAGACCTCGACGCTGGCCTGCCGGTCGCCGAGCGCCGCAACCGGGGGAATGCGCACGGCGCTGCGGGCCGGGCCGATCGCGGCCACCACCGTCACGCCCACCCCGACGGACAGGCCTACGATCACGGTCCGGGGCTCGAACACCAGCGATCCGGACGGAACCGCTATCCCGAATCCGCGCAGCAGGGCCTGCAGCCCCAGCGCGGCCAGCACGCCCAGGCCCAGGCCGATCGCCGAGGAAACCAGCCCGGTCAGGGCCGCCTCGGCCAGTACGGAACGGAACACCTGACGGCGGCTGGCGCCGACGATCCGCAGCAGGGCCAGCTCCCTGATCCGCTGCCCGACGATGATCGAGAAGGTGTTGAAGATCGTGAACCCGCCGACGAACAGCGAAATGAAGGCGAAGACCAGCAGCGCGGTGGAAAAGAACGACAGCGACTGGTCAATCGCGCTGGTGTTCTCGCTCACCACGGTCTGCCCGGTCACAACCTGCGTTCCGGCGGGCAGGACCGCCGCGATGGCCCGCTGGACCGCGGGCTTGCTGGCGCCCGGTGCGGTCACCACATTGATGTCATCTAGCCTGTCCGGTTTCTGGAGCACCTGCTGCGCGGCCGGGAGGGTAAACGCGGCCAGCGTCGCCCCGGCCAGGTTGCCCGTGGCCCCGAACTCGGCGATGCCGGTGATGGTGAAGGTCCGGACCGGCCCGGCGGTCACGATCCGGACCCGCTGCCCCACGGTGAAGCCGTACCGGCCCGCCGTCACGGCGTCCATCACCACGTCATGGGAGTTCAGCGGCGGGCCTCCTGCGGTGATGTGCAGGGCGGAGACCTGCCGGTCCGGATCGAAGCTGATGCCGATGGTCGACGCGCCGCCGGTCTGGATCGGCTTGCCGTCCCGGGACACGAACTGGGCGTAGCCCTCGACCTCGCCCTCGGCGGCGGCGACACCGGGCACCCGGCGGAGCTTGGCCAGCAGCGCCCCGGGCAGCTCGTCGCGCACCGCCGCCGCGCCGCTTGTGCCGAGCTGCGGGACTCCCCGGACCTGGAAGTCGATCTTGGAGTAGATGTTGCCGAACAGCACCGAGAACGTGTTGTGCAGGGTGTCGGTCAGGACGAACGTCCCGGACACGAAGGTGACCCCGAGCACGATCGCCAGCGCGGTGAGCGCCAGCCGGAGCTTGTGAGCCAGCAGTCCCTTGATGGTGACGTTCCGCATGTCAGCCGCCCAGGGTCCGCATCCGCTCCAGGACCGAGTCGGCCGTCGGCCGGTTCAGCGCCCCCACCACGGCCCCGTCGGCCAGGAAGATGACCTGGTCCGCACAGGCGGCAGCCCGCGGGTCATGCGTCACCATGACGATGGACTGACCGAGCTCGGTCACCGAACACCGCAGAAACCTCAGCACCTCGGCGGAGGAACGGGAGTCGAGGTTGCCGGTGGGCTCATCGGCGAAGATCAGGTCCGGCCGGTTGATCAGCGCCCGGGCGCACGCCACCCGCTGCTGCTGACCGCCGGACAGCTCCCCGGGACGGTGCGTCAGCCGGTCGGCGATGCCGAGCTGGCGGGCCAGGTAGCCGAGCCACCGCCGGTTGACCTTGGTCCCGGCGAGAGCGGCGGGCAGCGTGATGTTCTCGGCCGCGGTCAGGGTCGGGACGAGGTTGAAGGACTGGAACACGAAGCCGATCCGGTCTCGTCGCAGCCGGGTGAGCCCGGCGTCATCGAGGTTCCCGATGTCCAGGCCGCCGACGAACGACTGTCCTGACGTCGGCCGGTCCAGGCCCGCCATGCAGTGCATGAGCGTCGACTTGCCCGAGCCCGACGGGCCCATGACGGCGGTGAACCGGCCGCGCGGGAAGGTCACGGTGACGCCGGCCAGGGCCTGCACCACGGCATGTCCCGTCCCGTAGGTTTTCCGCAGCTCGACCGAGTGCGCGGCCGGCGCGGGCGCCGTCCATTCCTCATGTTTAAGCGCCATATTTTCTCGCATTCCTGGCGGGATCCCCGGAGCCTGACCGGACCCATGAAAGCATGGCCGTGATGCCTGTGCCGTCGCTATGAGCTGCACCGGAAGAGCCTCGCTGCGAAATTTGCAGCCATGGGGGAAATGGCAGTTTCTGCGCTGATAGGGGGATAAGTGAGGCCCGGTCATCGCGGTGACGCATAATGAATGCATCGACTACATGAGCAACGGGGCGGATTAATGATCAGTTTGGCTGGGCCAGGGAAAATCCCGGTGCCGGTGAGCGCTGACGTCAGTGCCCTGTCTTCTCCGGGGCGGCTGGCGGCGCTGCGGCAGGTGGGACTCGGGGCGGCGGCGGACGCGGGCATGGAACGTTTGGCCCGGCTGGTGGCCAGCACGCTGGAGGTGCCGGTCGCGCTGGTATCGCTGGTGGAGAGGGACCGGCAGGTGTTCCCCGGCATGGTCGGCCTGGCCGAGCCGTGGGCGACCACCCGGCAGACTCCGCTGTCGCACTCGATGTGCCAGCACGTGACGGCGAGCGGCAGCCCGCTGATCCTGTCCGACGCGCGCGAGGACGAGCGGACCTGCGACAACCTGGCCATCGGCGACCTCGGGGTGATCGCCTACGCCGGGATGCCGCTGACCGACGGCCAGGGGCATGTGCTCGGGTCGCTGTGCGCGATCGATGTCCGGCCGCGATCGTGGACCGCGCAGGAGCTGGCCGACCTGGCCGACCTGGCCGAGGCCTGCAGCGCGGATCTGCGGCTCCGGATCGTGTCCATGCAGGCCCACGTGGCCCTGGAACGCTCGAAGCTGGCGCTGCGAGCCGCCGAAGAGCTGGCCGATACCACCAGCCTGGTCGATGTCCGCAAGACGGTACGGGATCTGGTCACCGGCGGGCTCCGCCCGGCTTACATCGGGCTGGCGCTGGTAGACGGGGAGCAGCTGCGGCGGCTGCCCGATCCCGAGATCAGCTACCTGGCCGAGATGATCGAGCCGGTCTTCCCGCTCAGCAGCTCGCGGCCGAGTGCCCATGCGGTCCGTGAGGGCCAGATCGTCCTGATCACCGACCGGGCCGCCCTGGAGCACGGGTACGGTCCGGACGCCGCCGCCACGTTCGCGGCCTCCGGGCTCGAGACGGCGGTGTGCGTGCCGATCCCCGGCACCCGGCGCACGCTGGGCACCTTGATCCTGGGCTGGGCGACTCCGTATCAGGTCGACGTGGGCGAGCGGGCGATCCTGTCCACCATCGCCGGGTACGCCGGGCGCGCGGTCGAGCGGGCGCTCTACCTGGACGACCGGATCACCGTGGCCCGCCAGCTGCAGCAGGCCATGCTGACCGACCTGCCCGCCACCCCCGGCCTGCGGCTGGCGGCCCTGTACCGGCCCGCCGCCCGCGCCGACCTGGTCGGCGGTGACTGGTACGACGCCTACCCGCTGCCCTCGCAGGCGGGCGAGACGGGCCTGGCATCGGCGCTGGCGGTGACGGTCGGGGACATCACCGGCCACGACATGCGCGCCGCCGCGATCATGGGCCAGGTCCGCAGCATGCTGCGCCAGGCGGATCTCGACCACCAGGACCTAGGGCCCGCCGCGGCCGTCACCGCGGTGGAAACCGCCTGCCACGCGCTGTCCCTGGACGCCACGGGGACCCTGGTCCACGCGCACCTGCGCCCGCTGGAGGGCGCCGACGGCTGGCAGCTGACCTGGACCAACGCCGGGCACCCGCCGCCGCTGCTGGTCCACGCGGACGGCCGGGCCGAGCGCCTGCACGCCCACGAGCTGCTGCTGTGGCCGGGCATGCCGGACAGCCGCCGGATCGACCGGCAGCGGGTCCTGGCCCCGGGCGCCACGCTGCTGCTCTACACCGACGGCCTGGTCGAGAAGCGCGGGGCTGACACCAGCCTCGCCATCGACCAGGCCGCCGGACTTCTCGCGGCGGCGCCCCAGGACCAGCCGCTTTCCGACCTGCTGCAGACGATCCTCGACGAGGTCGCGGGTCCCTCGTCGCCCGACGACATCGTCCTGCTCGCCGTTCAGGTCCCGGCCTAGCCGATGATGCCCTAGGTCATGGCGTGCCTGCGGCGCTACGGTCGACGGGTACTTCTCGGCGAAGGCCGCGATCGAATCGTGCTTGACCGCGGTCCAGAGCTGATCGTCGAGCGCCGTGTTCAGCACCACGTTGCCATTCCCACGGTCCGCGTGGGCGCGGTCACGAAGGTCGCGGCGTCGGTGGCTAGCTTGCCGAATTGCCTGACGAGTGACTCGATATCGGAGTTGGTGAAGGTACTGTCCACGGCCAGCAGGCTGGTGATTGCGTTCATTACGTGAACCATCGTGACGGGGTTGGTGAGCAGGTGGTCATTGGCGATCTTGGTCATAACCGCGCGGAAGAGGTTTGCCTGGCGCAGCAGCCGGTCTTGGCTGTTGACGGACGGGTCGCGGGCATAGTAGATCGCGGTGAGGCCGTTAAGGTGGTTGACGCCCTTCACGAAGTGATACCCGAAGCCGTCAGTGGCAGCGGGCAGCGTGATGTCTATCCCGCCAATGGCGTTGACTAGGCTGTCTATGTGGTTGAAGTCGAGCCGCGCGTAGTGGTTGATAGGAATTCGGGTGACTTGGGTGACCGTCTGCACCAGCAGGCTGGGGCCGCCCTGTCGTGAGCGAATCCCAGAGCGTCTCAGTGCCGGCGCCCGGCACGTTGACTCTGGCGTAGCCCGGGATCATCACGGCTCCGCCGCCCTTGCCGTTGGCGTTGGTGTGAAGAAGCATGACGATGTTGGCTTCCGCGTCAATGGCGGCCGCCTCGGTGGCATCACCGGTGGGTCCCCAGGGTTCGGAGGTGATCAGGAACGTCTGCCCGTTCAGAGCGGAAGAAGTCGACGCGGTGAGGCCGACGACGTGGAGGCGCGGGATGCTGCTCACCGCGTGGTTTACGTACGCGTAACTACCGATCACGGCCACGATCACCAGGGTGAAAAGTGATCCGAGCGTGATCGAGCACAAAGCGCCAGGGACGGCGCCTGCGCCGGCTCGGCTCTTTCTGGTGATCGCTGGCGTGCCCCGCCGGAGGCCAGGAGCTAGCGTCGTCCTTCGTATCGGGCGTATCGTACATATTTCCCCCTTGCCTGGGGACCGGTGCGCGGCCATAGCCAGGTCCTTGTGCACCGCTGCCTATGCAGCGGCATTTGAGTCGGCAATGTCGGTTTCGGCAGCTGGCCGCCCCGTGGGTGCCGCTGCGGATAACTCGCTTTGCCGCCCATAATCAGGTTTTTTGACAATGTGTTATCGTCGCATCGCGCAGTGTAATGTAATCACATGCTTGGGGGCTAGGGGCAAGGGACACCACATTTCAGACCACGAACAGGGCGGGGGACTACGTGAGCCAGGAGGCGCTGACGGGCGGGATCTGGGGCCAGCTGAGCGCGTGACATGAGCAAGCGCCGATGGTTGCGGTTGGTCGTGGAGGCCGGATACGACGTCGCGGCATGGATCGGTGGCCTGCTCGTGGCGGCCCGGGCCGGGAGGGGCGACCTGACCGGGGTCCGCCGCCTTCTGGTACGGGTCGGCGGCCATTGGCGTGATGGTGGCCGGATGCGGTCTCATCGCGGGGCTTTACCGCAGCCGGTACTTGCGGGGAAGCCGTGACGAGGTGGCGGCGGTGGTGCTGGCGGGATTTCTGACAACCTGTTGCCTGGTGATCGCGGGGCTGGCCCTGGTAACGGGGCGGCGAGCAGTGCTGGAGACGGTCCTGGGCGGCGCGGCGTTTGCCGTGGCGGCGATGCTCGGCGCCCGGTACCTGGTCTTCGTGGCGCGGCTGCGGCCACGGACGCCGGCCCCGACCGCCGAGAAGATCATCGTTTTCGGAGCCGGAGACGCCGGCACTCAGCTGATCCACCGGCTGGCCACTCAGCGCGGCGCGGCATACCGGCCGGTGGCGATCCTCGACGACGACCCCGCGAAGAGGCGGCTGCGAATCAACGGCGTCCCGGTGCTCGGCGGCCGACGCCAGATGGCGGAAGTCGCCGCGAGCACCGGCGCAGGGTGCTGGTCATCGCGATCGCCGGGGGGGGCGGCAAGGTCATCCGTGAACTCACCGAAGCGGCCGAGCGCTGCGGGCTCGTTCCGAAGGTGATCCCGTCGGTCAGGGAACTGCTTACCGGCAGGGCGCAGATCGAGGGAGTGCGCGATCCGCGCATCAGCGACCTGCTCGGGCGCCGGGCGGTGACGACCGACGTGGCCTCGGTACGCGAGCACATCGCGGGCAGGCGCGTCCTGGTGACCGGCGCCGGAGGATCCATCGGTGCCGAGCTCTGCCGCCAGCTGCACCGGCTCGGGCCGGCGGAGCTGATCATGCTGGATCGTGACGAGTCGGCCCTGCACGCGATCCAGCTCGCGCTGCACGGGCGGGCCATGCTCGATTCCGACGAGACCGTGCTGGCCGACATCCGCGACGAGCGCCGGGTCAGGGAGGTGTTCGGCAGGTTCCGGCCGGAGATCGTCTTCCACGCCGCGGCGCTCAAGCACCTGCCGCTGCTCGAACGCTGGCCGGCGGAGGCGCTCAAGACCAACGTCTGGGGAACGCTCACGATCCTGCAGGCCGCAGCCGACCACGGCGTCAGGTCGTTCGTCAATATCTCCACCGATAAGGCCGCAAACCCGATGAGCGTACTCGGCTACTCCAAGCGGATCACCGAACGTCTCACCGCCCACATCGCGATCCGGACCGGCGGCACGTACCTGAGCGTGCGCTTCGGCAACGTGCTCGGCAGCCGCGGGTCGGTGCTCACCGCCCTGTCCGCGCAGGTAGCCGCGGGCGGCCCGGTCACCGTGACCGACCCCGACGTGAGCCGCTATTTCATGCTCGCCGACGAGGCGGTCCATCTGGTGCTGCAGGCGGCCGCGATCGGCCGGGCCGGCGAGGTCCTCGTGCTGGACATGGGCGAGCCGGTGCGGATCGCCGACATGGCGCGGAGGCTGGCCGCCAGCAGGGGCCAGGATCTGGACATCGTGTTCACCGGACTGCGGCCCGGCGAGAAGCTGACCGAGGATCTCCTCGGACCTGGAGAGACCGACCATCGCCCGCGCCATCCGCTGATCTCCCAGGTCGCGGTACCGGCCTTGGACCCCGGCGAAGTCACCGCCCTGGATGCTGACGCCGACCCAGACTCACTACGGCAGGTGCTGGCCAGCATGCGCACGGGGCCGCCCACGTCGGCGCCATGACTATCCCGCCCCAGGAGCACGCCGCTCCGGCGGCCCGGCAGGCGCACGGGGGCTACCCAGCCGCCGTCGTCCGAGCGTGGCGCAGGGTTAGGGATGCGGTCCCGCATGCGCCCAGCCGAGCTCGGCCAGCCTCGTCACCAGCCGGTCAAGCAGACTGGCGGTATCGGCGTAGGCGCGCAGTGGCCCACCCGCCGGATCGGCCACGTCGTCGTCGAAGGAATCACCGAGCAGCGAGGTGCGCTCGCGTCCCTCGTGAGCGCGGGACAGCCAGCGGGAGAACGCCTCACCGGGCAGCCGCGGTCCGATCCGCTCGCCGCGCCGGAGGAACTCCTTCAGCGTGAACGCACGCGGCCATGCCCCGGGCTCGGTAATCACGGCATGCCTGAGATGGTCCCGGGCCATCGCCAGCACCAGGCTGGCGGGGGCCAGGTCGTCGGCGCAGACGACGCGGCTGCGGTGCGAGGCGATCTCGATCCCGTACGAGGCCATGACCGAGACGACTTCCGGATGCGGCGGCTCTCTGCTGCTGATCATTCCGGCCGAGCGCACCGGCACGGTCACGCCGAGCTCGTCCAGACGCCGCGCGAGCAGCGCAGCTGCCATCGGGGACCGGCATACGTTCGCTGTGCACAGCATGACGATGCCCGCCGCACTGACGATTATCCCGCTGCGCATGGGCGGCCGGAATATGCCAGATGTCATCTATGCCGCTCATTGCGATATTCACCGGAAAGTTCTTTTCGTCCGTTCTTAACGGAAATGGTTCGCTTTTCGCCGGGAATCCTGGCTGCGGGACTTCCGGTCGCCAAGCCGGCGATGCATGTTTTACCGCAGCCGTGCTTGCCGTACACTCATTTTACGCAGTGACTGCCGAACGCCGACATGCCGTCGGCGACTTTCCGGTTTATGGGGTGCTGGCCGCTGCCACTTGCCGATCAGAGGGAAAGTAATAATGACCGAATTCGGTACCGAGCCGTCATTTCGCACATATCTGCAGATCCTGCGGCAGCGAAAATGGTGGGTTGGCTCGATCACCGTACTGGGCTTGGCGGCCAGCCTGGCGTTCTCGCTCACCGCGCACAAACAGTATTCGGCCACCGCGCAGCTGCTGGTACAGCCGTCCGTCAACACGAGCGCGCTTGACGGAGGGCAGAGCAGCCGGTCACCCAGACGGACGTGGAGACCGAACTGCAGCTGGTCACCAGTGCTCCGGTCCAGCAGGCCGTCCGGGCTCAGCTGAAGAGCACGCCGGCGGTGTCGGCCTCGGAGGTAGGCCAGACGAACGTGATGGCTATCACGGCCCTCAGCCAGGTGCCATCCCAGGCGTCGCTCATCGCGAACCTCTACGCGACGGCCTTCGTGCAGTACCGGCAGGCGGTAGCGACCCGTAGCCTGACGACCGCCGAGGCGCAGCTACGCTCGCAGATCTCCTCGATCGGGCAGGCAGGTCAAGTCCTTAGAGCAACACGACCTCAGCCGAGGCGTCGGCGCTGCTCAATCAGGAGGCGGTCCTGAAGGAACAGCTGGCCCAGATGCAGGTCAGCGGTGCGACCGACACAGGCGACGTGGTGCTGGTCACGCCCGCACAGACCCCCGTCTCGCCGAGTTCGCCCAAACCCGTCCAGGACGCCTTGCTCGGCCTCGCCGCCGGGCTCGCGCTCGGCCTCGGCGCGGCCTTCCTGCGCCACAGCCTCGACGACAGGCTGACCTCCAAGGAGGCGGCCGAGCACGCCGGAGGCGTCCCGGTACTGGCCATGACTCCGCTCGTGACATCCTGGCGGCGGCAGCAGCCACTAGTGGTATCGCTCACTGAGCCGACCTCCCCGGCCGCGGAATCGTACCGATCGCTGCGGACCTCACTGCAGTTCGCCCGGCAGGAGCAGCAGCTTCAACAGCCTGGTGCTGACCAGCCCGGGTGTCGGCGAGGGCAAGACCGCTACCCTGGCCAACCTGGGGGTGGTCTTCGCCAGGCCGGCGAGCGGGTAGTGCTGGTCTCGTGTGACCTGCGCAGGCCCCGGATCGGGCAGTTCTTCGGGCTGGACGAGCATGAGGGCTTGACAGCGTACTGCTCGGCCAGCGGACGCTGGAGAGTGCTGCTGCCGGTGCCGGCTGTCGACCGGCTGACCCTGCTCCCGGCCGGCCCTATTCCGCCGAACCCGGCCGAACTGCTCAACAGCGCTCGGGCCCGGGAGGTTTTCGCGCGGTTGCGGGATCAGTACGACCTAGTCCTGATCGACAGCCCGCCGGTGCTGCCAGTCACCGATGCCGCGATCTTGTCCCAGCACGCGGACGCCACGCTGATGCTCGCGGCGGCGGGCCAGACCCGGCGAGTCCGACCTGCACCGCGCCGTCGAGAAGCTTGACCAGGTTGGCGCCATGATCCTCGGTACCGTGCTCAACAAGGTGACCAGACAGACCGGGCGCTATTACGGGTACACATATACGTATACGACCTATGGGGCGGGGGCGCACGCTATGAAGCAGCCCGGACACCCGAACGGTAACAGCAAGGTACAGGATCATACTCCACGCTAACCGTATTCCGGGACAAATAACCGTCTCTGAGATATGCGCTTTCTACGGCCTGAGATTTCCTCTTTGACCTCTTTTCGGCAAGGGTGGTATATATTGTCCGCGGTATGCATGCCTTTCGGTAGTGCTATATGCTATTCACATATTGCTTAACGCAAGGTGGCGGCCGACAAGAGCTGCCTGCCGTACAGGGGGAAATTATGACCGAATTCGACACCGAGCCCGACATTTCGCGGTTATCGGCAGGTATGGCACCGCCATAAATGGCGGGCTAGCTCAAGGCTCCGGTAGCGCAAACGGCGTACACCAAAAGCCCCAGCTGGGGGGCGTATCGAAGCTGCTCTGATGTTCCGACGGTTGATTATGTCCGACTGCATGGGATCTTCTCTGGCTACGTTAAGTTATGCACTGAATTCAAGGAGCCACTAAGGCTATCAATGGGTGGCGGAGAACCTGTCGGGGGAATCTACGCATGTGCTCGCGTTCGTTGCGGCGCAGTCGCCGGAGTGGCGGAGACTGTGACCATTTTGCTGCGCCAGCCCGTCGGCCGAACGGCGGACGTACCGGGACAATCGTCGCGCTAATTCGCGGATTGGCTACGTTTTCGGTCAGGCTACTGTCGCTCACGGCGGCCGGGGTGGTATGTATCACCGGATTCATCATCGGAATTCACGCTGTTAATAAGTGTCGCCAGCGTGGCCCCCATAGAACCAACCACCGTACTGAATACCCGCAATACCGGGGGAAACGTCTACTCGATCTCATAATCGTTACGTCGGTAGCTCTGCCCGTTATCGTAATCGGCATGGTCGGCGCCCTGGCGATACTGCTTGAAGACGGCAGGCCGGTCCTCTTCAGGCAAGTGCGTACAGGACGCAGCGGACAGCAATTTGTCCTACTTAAGCTGCGGACGATGACTAGGATCAAGCGATCGAAAGACGCATTTCCTGATCCGCAAGATTTCACCCGTATCGGACGGCTGCTGCGCAGGTTGTCCATCGACGAACTTCCCCAGCTAATCAATGTGCTACGTGGTGAGATGAGTATCGTCGGACCGCGGCCGACTCTCCCATATCAGGTTCAGCGATACGACTCGCGGCAAGCCGGTCGTCTTCGCGTACTACCTGGCCTGACTGGCCTAGCACAAGTGCACGGCCGTAACGAGATGACGTGGCCCGAGCGTATTGAGTGGGATCTGCAGTATGTCGCAAGCCAGAGTCTCTGGCTCGACCTGAAGGTTCTTGTCCGTACTGTCCAAGCGATTCTGGCCGGCGGTGGTGTGGCAGGACACTCCCGTAATGACCCTATTGCGAGGATGTAAAGAAAGGTGGCACAAGTTGACCGAGAGCGTACCTCTAATCCGGCTAGCGAAGCCAGACACCGGCGAGGAAGAAGTTGAGGCCGTCCGGGCAGTGCTCGCTAGTGGCACGCTCACAGGTGGCATGGAGAACATAGAGTTCGAGCGTGAGTTCGCCGGCAGGCACATCGCTGCGCATGGGGTGACGTTCGCCAGCGGGACCGTGGCGCTCACGGCGATGTTGCTAGCCGAGGGCATCGGTCCGGGGGACGAGGTGATCGTCCCGTCAATGACCTTTATATCGTCCGCAACCGCCGTTCGGCATGTGGGCGCGACCCCGGTCTTTGCTGACATCGATCCGCAATCGTTCAACCTGGATCCAGGTGAGATAGCCCGGCTTACCACCAGCAGGACCAAAGCCGTCATTATTGTCCACTATGCCGGGCAGCCTGGAGAGCTCGACCGGATCGTGACGGCATGCGACGATAACGGCTTGCTCGCTCTAGAGGACGCCGCGCAGGCGGCAGGTGCTACTTTTCACGGAGTGCCAGTTGGCACGTTCGGCCGGTCCGCGATGTTCAGCTTCACTCCCACTAAAAACATCACGATGGGTGAGGGTGGGATAGTGCTTACCAACAACGCGGCCACCGCCGAAAGGCTCCGGCTGCTGCGTAACCATGGACAGCGACGAACTTACGAGCATGTGCTACTCGGCTACAACTGGCGCCTCACGGAGATCCAGGCCGCCATCGGCAGGGTGCAACTCCGTAAGCTCGATGCGATCCTTGCGCGCAAGCGCGCCAACGCTGACTGGATGAGCAGAAGACTGGCGCGTATTCCTGGAGTCTCTCCACCATACCAACAACCACACGCAACGTCAGCGCACACGCTCTACACCTGCTTGGTGGACAGAAATCGTGACGCTGTGCTCGCGCATTTGTTGCAGGCCGGCATCGAAGCGCGGATTTATTTTCCACCCGCCCATCTCCAACCTATTTTCTCCGAACACCGCCAGAGCCTTCCTACTACCGAGGCGGTCGCCGCGAAGATGCTCTCAATTCCCATGCACTCCCGCCTTCAACCCGACGAGCTCGCCCAGATCGCCGACGCGATCGAGGATGCCGTCGGTCAGACGGAGATTCCGGAGCTCAACTGACGGTACTCAGGAGTACCCGATGAGCCCGCTCAGGGCCGGCGTCGTAGGCCTAGGCACCATGGGCCGCCACCACGTCCGGGTGCTGAGGGAGCTCCCTGGCGTCGAACTCGTGGGCGCCACGGACCCGGAACCGCGAGCACGGGCCGCAGCTGATAGGACGATTTCAGTCACGGCTGATCTGGCTGAGCTCTTGGAACTCGGTATTGACATGTGCGTCGTGGCCTCGCCCACACTGACACATAGCGAAATCGGGCTCCGGCTCGCAGGTGCCGGAGTGCATACCCTGATCGAGAAGCCACTGGCTTCTGACCCGGAGAGCGGGCGGCTGCTTGCCGAGGCATTCGAGCGGCAGGGCCTAGTTGGCGCTGTTGGACATATCGAGAGATACAACGCCGCTGTTAGTGCCCTTCGGGCGCGACTCGAGCAAGGCGATCTGGGATCGGTATTTCAGATCATGACACGCCGCCAGGGGCCATTCCCGCAGCGGATTCGCGATGTCGGCGTCGTGATGGATCTTGCTACTCATGACATCGACCTCACTCAGTGGGTGACAGGATGCCGTTATCTGACGGTAACCGCGTTCACGGCGCGGCCGAGCGGACGGCCGCACGAGGACCTAGTCACCGTCAGCGGGCTGCTCCGTGATGGCACCGTTACTAACCACCTGGTAAATTGGCTATCTTCGATGAAAGAACGGATCATCACGGTGACCGGCGAGCGCGGCTGCCTGACCGCCAATACGCTGTCGACGGAGCTGTACTTCTATCGTAACGGTTCGGTCACCACTTCCAATACCGATGGTCCTCGGTTCCACGGCGCGTCTGAGGGCGATCAGGTCCGATACGCTATCTCCAAGCGGGAGGCGCTGACCGTGGAACTTGAGGCCTTCCGCGACGCCATCCTGCAGAAGCCAGCGGACATAGTGACCATGTGGCAAGGGGTGGATACTATCAAGGTGGCGGATGCGATCTTGACGGCATCAAGGAATTGCGAGGCCGTCACCGTGAACGCTGACGAGCTGAGCTTTCCGAAACAGCGGGACGCCTGGCTCGCCGTCACCCGGCACGGAGAGCAATGACCGGCGGGGTGACGGTGGTGGGGCTCGGCAAGATAGGTCTGCCGCTGGCCGTGCAGATAGCCGGAAAGGGATTCCGGGTTCACGGGGTCGATCGCAACCCGGACGTGATACGCCTCGTGGCGCAGGGCGGCGTGCCTTTCCCTGGCGAGCCCGGGCTGGCAGAGCGGCTGTGGGCAGCGGTCGAGGAAGGCATGCTGACCGTCACGTCTGACACGGCGGCGGCCGTGGCACAAAGCGAAGTGGTAGTCGTCGTTGTGCCGCTTATTACCAATGCAGAAGGCGGGCCGGATTACTCGGCGGTGGACGCGGCCACTGCCGCCGTGGCGGCCGGGCTACAGGCAGGTACCCTTGTCATCTACGAGACGACGCTGCCGGTACACACCACGCGGCGGCGGCTCGGGCCGGCGCTGGCCTACGGCTCAGGCCTCAGACCCGGTAGCGATTTCATGCTTTGCCACAGTCCGGAGCGGGTGTCGAGCGGGAGAGTCTTCGCGGATCTGCGCCAGTATCCCAAGCTTGTCGGCGGGATTGACGCCCGCAGCGCCAAGGGCGCGGGAACCTTCTATTCCTCAGTTCTGGACTTCGACGAGCGTCCGGATCTGTCTCGCCCGAATGGGGTGTGGGATCTCGGCAGTGCCGAGGCCGCCGAGCTCACCAAGCTGGTGGAAACCACCTACCGCGATATCAACATCGCGCTGGCCAATGAATTCGCCAGGTTCGCCGACCGCGGCAGGCCTGAACGTGTACAAGGTCATCGAGGCGGCCAACAGCCAGCCCTATAGCCACCTGCACCAGCCAGGGATATCCGTCGGCGGGCATTGCATCCCGGTCTATCCGCGGCTCTATCTCGCCGGCGATCCGGATGCGCAGCTCCCGGCGGTGGCACGGAAGGTCAACGAGGCCGTCCCAGCTCAGGCTGTGCAGCAATTGGCCGATCTGACGGGCGGCCTGTCGGGTCTACGGGTCGCCGTGCTCGGCGCGGCATACCGGAGTGGCGTGAAGGAGACCGCGTTTTCCGGCGTCTTCGCGATCGTGCGCGAGCTGGCGCTGCGGGGCGCCGTTCCGCTCGTGCACGACCCGCTCTTTAGCGACTCCGAGCTCCGCGAGCTTGATCTTGAGCCTTACCACATGGGCGAGCCGTGTGACGCGGTGATCGTGCACACTGATCATCGCGAATACAGGATGCTCGGGCTCAAGGAGATGCCCGGCGTCCGGGCCGTGCTGGATGGCCGCGCCATCACTGACGCCAGCCGCTGGGCCGAGATTCCCAGGCGTGTCCTCGGCATCGGCTGACGAGCGGCCGCCCTAGAGCAGGTGTGCCGCGGTGTGCGGACCTGTCCAGGGCGGCTGGCGGAGTGGGTCGTCAGGCGCTGTTGCCGCTGACGGTAACCTGGGAGAACGGGTAGGTCGCGGTCGGCTGTTGGAACACCTGCTGGATCTGCACTCCCGTTGGCATCGGGATGGCTACGGTCTTGAGGTAGCTAGCCCAGCCCGCGAGATTCTGGCCCAGCTTGTTGCCGGTGACCGTGACGTTATGCAGGCCTGGTGCCACGGTCAACCACAGCTCGACCGGGCCGAGGGCTCCGGTGACGGTGTTCCTGGCGAAGGTGGTATCAGAGGCGACGATGTTGACCGCGCGGTAGAAGCCGCTCACAGTGTTGCCGGTGATGGTGGCCTGGTCGCCGTGCACCTCGATGGCCGCGATGTCGTGCGAGCCAGTGAAGGTGTTATTGGCGATCGTGGCGCCGATGCCTGAGGTGTAGATGGAGGAGTGGTCGTGCCAGGGCAGGCTGACACCAGTGAACTGGTTCCCAGAGATCGTGACGTTGCTGGTCGCGCCGCCGGTCACGATCGTGTTGATGTTGTTGGTGTTCAGGAACTTGTCGCCGGTGATGCTGATCCCGGCGCCATTGGGGACCAGGATCACGAACCGGGGCTGGCCGCCTGTAGAGTTTCTGCACGTTGATAACCGGATCGCCGGCCGCGTTCTGGTTGAAGGTCACCCCGGTGATGCTCAGCCCGGACAGGTCGGTGGCCGGCGTGGCGCCGGCCAGCACGGCCACGTAGTCCCCTGAGGATGCGGCCACGGTGAGCGTGGTGTTGTGGCCGACAATCGCTTCGCCCTGTTTCAACTGCAGCGACGGGGTGATCGTAAACGTCCCAGTGGGCAGGTCCACCACGCCATTGACCGGACTATTCAGCAGCGCCTGGATCCGGGCGGTGGAGTCGGCCGTGGCCTTGACCCTGGTCTGAGCCGCCGCCGGCAACCTAGCACCACGGACACGGCCGCCAGTCCGGCCAGTCCGGCCAAGGCAGTTCGCCGCCGAGCCCGGCCGGTAATCGTACCCATACGAATCGCGGCTGACATGGCCGCCCCCTTAAATGCATGCCAGGGACATTAATCCACAGGCTCCGTATCTCCTGAGTCCAGGATTAAAGAGCGGCGTTATGCATTCAGGTTGCGGTTCGGGTGCAAACCGGGTGCGGGACGGTAGCAAAGATGACTTTAAGTGTCGCGTCTATTACGCTTTGTGATCAGCGGTGGTGCTTCTGTTTCGCCTAAGCGCCTATCCATAAGTTCTGCGCGTAACCCGCTGTGAGACCGGCAGGTGGAGGGCGTTGACATCAGCCTCGCCGGAGGTTGGATCGAAGTTGCCCACATCGTCCATCCACCCGGCGAGGTCGTGATCAGTATGCGCCCGGTCAGCGTGTCCGCCAACGGTCCAGGCAGCGAGATCGAGCAGCTGGAGGCTGACCTGCGCGGCCGGTGGCGGCAGGCCACCCGGGCGGTGATGGTCCTGCTGTCGCTGCACGGCTTACCGCCGGCCCAGATCGCGGAGCTGCTGGACTGCCATCCGGCCACCGTGCGCCGCTGGATCGGCCGGTTCAACCGCGAGGGGGTGGCGGGGCTGGCGGACCGGCCGCGGTCCGGGCGGCCCCGGCTGGGCGGGCGGCGGCTGACCGGGCGGATCGCCGCGCTGCTGGCCCGGCCGGGCCCGTGGACCCTGCCGCGGATCCGGCGGTACCTGGGCTGGCCGCAGGTCAGCGCGCGGACGCTGTACCGGCGGGTCCGGCTGGTGGCGATCTGGCGGCGGCCGAAGCTGACCGCCCGCGGCGACCCGGACCATGACCACGTGGTGGCCCAGATCGTGGCCCGGCTCATCGAGCTGCCGCGCCGGGCGGTGGTGCTCGCCGAGGACGAGACCCACCTGAACCTGCTGCCGCACGTGCGGGCCAGCTGGACGCTGCGCACCGCCCGCCCGCAGGTCCCGACCCCGGGCACGAACCGGCAGGTGACGGTGTTCGGCGCGGTCGAGGTGAGCACCGGGGCATGGGTGTACCGGCTGGGCCGCCGCTGCGCGGCGGACTTCATCGCGCTCCTGGACCAGGTGCTCCGGGCGTTCCCGGCCGCTCCGGTGATCGTCATGATCTGCGATAACGACAGCATCCATCACGCCCGCAAGGTCATCGCCTACCTGGAGGAGCACCCCCGCCTGGAGCTGCTGTACGGCGCCCGGTACAGCCCGGACGATAATCCCGCCGAGCGGATCTGGGCCGCGCTGAAGAACTACGTGGCCAACACCGCCGTGAGCTGGCCCGGCCGGCTCCGGCAGATCCACTCGTTCTTCCGCAACCGCTCACCGGATGAGATGCTGGCCACCGCCGCGCCCTGGACCAGCCCCTGGCTGCCTCCGGGTTACGAGCAGAACTTTTGGAATGCCGCTTAGCGCTACTTCTATTTCCGCACTTCCATTTTCCGCACGGCGCGCATGGCGGTGCTCCCCACTAAAAGCATCGCGATGGGCGAGGGGAAGGATAATTGCAGCAGGCGCGCGGGCACGCCGACAACGACCGCACCATCAGGTACGTCCCTGGTGACAACGGCCCCGGCGCCCACTGTCGCGCCCGGCCCAATTCGCAGGCCTGGCAGCACGCACGCGTTCGAGCCGAGAGTGGCGGCCGGGCCGACCGTAACGGCGCCCGCCACGTTGGCTGCAGGCAGCACCGTGACGAAATCACCCAGCATGGTGTCATGGCCGATGGTGGCGTTGTAGTTCACATGGACATATGCGCCAAGCACTGTACTGGTAGAGACGAAGGCGCCCGCGAGCACCACGCAGCCCGGGCCCAAGGCGGCACCGGGCGATATCACCGATCGTGGGTGAATGACCTGGCCAGGAGCATGAGCGCGGACCAGCAGCGCATCCGTCAGTCGGCGGCGAGCGACTGGATCTGCTATCGCGACTACGAACACCCCGGGCTGGCTTCCTCGGGCCGACGCACCGGGATTCCGTCAACCTCGCTGGCTCGGCGGATGATCATCGAGGAATACGGGGGGTTCGACGGTAGCCGGGGACGCGGCACGGAGTGCGTCGAGTGTCTCGCGGCCGAAACCCCCGGCCCCGACGATGTAAAAGGTCATTGATGATCCTTCATGGCCTGGCGCCTTGCCTCGCCAATTGAGGCCGGTGTTATCGAGACGTTGGCGATCGCTTCGGGAGCTCCTGGGAGATGGCCAGAAACGGTCACTTCAAGCTTCCTTATCTCGTCGTGGACCGACCGGATAACTAGCGATGGGGTCAACACCCGAGTCTCCTTGTTGCGCATGTGGCGCGATACGCGGCTAACCAACTTCCGATAGATCTCATCGAGCTCGCGGGCCTTGATAGCGCCGTGCTCCTTGGTCAAGATGAACTGCTTATTGCTACGGCTGATCGACTCATTGGTCTTTATCCGCCGCAAATGCTCGGTCAGGCTGCTCGTGACTGGTTCTGGGAGCAGATTCGGCGGCAAGTCCGTCACTGATCATCTCGCGGTAGGGATCAATGTCAGAGAGCAGGAGCCGACAACCCGCCAGCGCCGCCTCCAGAACCGACGAACTGCGTTGGTCACCGACCGGGTATCGATACGGCGATATCGCTGGCGCACATGATCTCAAACGTTTCTTTTGGCGTCAGCGGATGCTCAATGATGAGGACCGGTCTCGGATAGCACTCGACGCATCCCGGATACGGTCGAGATAATCGCCTTGGCCCGCTGCGCCGATTCTCGGTCCGGGCGATGGCCGCCAAGCACGACCAGGAAGAGGTCGGGCCGGTCGGCGGCGGCACGGGCAAAGCCCGACACGATCTCAAGAGTCCGGTAGACCGCAGCGGTACTGCGGATCGAGAGTACGACGGTGGCATCGGCAGGAATACCCGCAGACGCCCGGACGGCCACAGGTGCAATGGACGGACAGGCAGCGATCAGGGCCTCGTCTACCCCCCAAGAGAAGACCCGGACCCGTGCTGGATGGAACCGCATAGCGGTCGATCATTTCAGCTGCGACCGATGGCGAGGTCGGCAGAACCAGCCCGGCTCGCCGAGCGGCGAGCCGGACTACTGAGGCCCTGGCTACTGAATTTCGCGCAGCTTTTAGCTCACTACCCCACGGCGTCACCACCTGCACGGGCCCACGTGGAAGGGTGAGAGCGAGCGCGCCGTGTACCCCGAGCGAGTGAATATGAACAATGTCGGGATGTACGTCATGGATCAGTCCGGCGAAGCCAGACGGCGGCACGTGGCACTCGCTGCACCGGGCTGGCGCCGACCGCAGGGGCGACTCGCAACTCTGCGTAGGCGAGCTCCGGCCCAGGCTGCCAGCTGGCGACAATGACGCGATGACCCGATGCTGCCAGCATGGTGTTCCAACGCTGGACATGCACGGAACTGGCCGGGCCAAGCACAGCGACGGTAAGCCCACCGTTATCAGCCACGGCCTGCTCCCAGCACGAACCACGCTTTGTTCGCGGCCGCCCTAAACCGGTAGCTGGGGCGACTCAAATAGGAGCGCCACTGAATAGCTGTGCTATTGAAGAAAGGAACTGAGAGTAGGTCTCCGGCTGCTTGGAGCAGGGATATGTGCAAAGAATGATATGCTTGAGTGGCCGGAGCTGCAAAGTATAGGTCATAGCGAGACCAGTATCCAAGATCATACTTGGAGAGCTGGGCTGAGAGTCGTGTCTGCTGCGGCCTTATGGATGTCACCGCCAGTACGCACTTCTAGTTCGCGAAGCCCGATCAGGGCAAAGATGGCGCCGTTAAGGATATGGTTAGGGATCGGATGGGCATTCTCTATAAGGAAAGGACTGTCCCGACTTGTCGTAATCAGAGCATCCACCCTCGCTGAGCGGATTTAGCAGAAGATTAGATGCTAGTCCCGCTGCGATCGAAGTACGATTGCTCGCCGGTTAGATCAGTATGCGCGCAACATGACTGAGATGGCAAGTCCCTGCGCCATCGCCGAATACCATCCTGGCATTACTCCGTACCGAGCAACGGGTATCGGATACTGCCATCCGCCGTTACATGTCCTGGCTAAGCCGCAGATAGCGAGCATGATCATGAAACTATCATAATTTATGTCATTATTAACTGCTGTATGGTAGTGCATTAGTGTGCTTGGCCTAGGGCATAAAGGCTACGTTGAGACCGGATTATGGTATCCACGGCCGTCCGGGCCTTTAATAATAACGATACCGTGCGGATCTAGCTGATACGAAAAGCTAATGAGCCCGCACGTCAAGCGGATAACGCCCATTACCGTCAAGCCGAGTGCTGATTGTCTCCACCGGGTAATGGTGCACACGCAGGTCACTTAGGGCTTTGGCAATCAGGGAGAACGACGGAGTTCGCATATAGTAATCTATTGGCCTCATATGGTTTTCTTCGTTCGTTTCCGGTCTAGTGCTTCCAGTGTAAAGTGCTTGCACCTGCGGCTACCGTCACCTTCATGTCGAAGCGGTGCAGACAGTGGTCACGCCCTCGGCGGCCCATGTCTTCTCGCCGTAGCGGGTCGGCGATAAGTTCTGCTACCGCGTCGGCTAGAGCAGCCGGATCGCCCGGCGGAACAAGGAGGCCGCTTACGCCGTGCTGCACGGTGTCGGGCAACCCTCCGACATTGCTTGCCACCACGCTCCTTTGCATGAGGAGTGCCTCCACCATCGCGCCGCATGCTGATTCCTCGATTGATGGGCTCACGACGACGTCCAGTCCTGCCAGCACGCAGGCGACGTCAGACCGATGGCCGGTGAAGTGAACATTCCCGGGCGATCCCGAGTTCGGCTGCTCGCGCTTCCAATTTACGTCGATAACTCTCCCGCGATGAGGGAACTCATCGCCGATAACGAAATCTGAAGCTTCGGGTATCCGCTTCAGCAGGAGTGCTGCGGAATCCAGGAAAACCTCGTGGTCCCTTGACGCCAATCGTCTTGGAAAGCTCGGATCCGGGTCGGATACATGTGCGCCAGCATCCCAACCGTCGGGATATCGTCGGCGAGCCCAAATTCACGCCGGAATGCTGATCCCTGAGGTAAGCGGATCAAGGCGATGCACGTCGAAACCGTAATAGCTAACGTCCACTGATCGGGCCCCCATGGCCCGATACTGGTCAGCGATCGCTTGACAGGAGCCTATAATCAGGTCGTCGCGCGAGAGCGTCCACTGATCCAGCGCCGGAAGAGACGGACTGTGCAGATGGACCGATCCTGGTACCTGCGCAACTCTCAGAGCCTTCGGGTAGAAGCTCGCCGCCAACCGGCAGGACAAGATGGCCTTGAGCAGATGTGCATGGATGACATCCGGCTGGAAGGACCGAATAAAACGTGCGAGCCGTAGTTCGGCGGCGACGACCCGAGCCTGATGACGAATCTCTTTCCCCTTGAACGGGATAATCTCGACACCGATACCTGCATCCCGGAGACGGTCAGCCAGTGGCCCGTCTCCCGGCAGGACCACCTGGACGGTGTTACCCAAACGTGCCAATCCCGTGACCTGTTGATAGAACCAGTCGCCGCCCACAGATGTGGCCACAACCTGCAGAACCCGCAATGGCCGGTTAGGCATCAATGAAAGCTCCTCTGGTCTTGCCTGTTACTGCATGGCGTCCGTCGGGTCTTGGGTCGCGAAAATCCTCAGCGCGTCGAGGGGCCAAGACGACGAGGAGAAACGCTGCTAGTACCGCCGGTTCAAAGAGCGGCTCCCCGAATACTGAGCATATTCCGATCCCTATGAAGGCTAGTAGCGAACTCTCGCCAGCCCAGTTGCCGATTCTTGGGCGGACCATGCCCGTCGCCAGCCCATCACGATCAGGGCACCCACCAAAGCGGCTCCAAGTAGTCCCGTTTGAGAGAGACTGTAAGTAGGGTGTTATGGGCATAGGTCAAGCTGGAGAAGTTCATCGCAGAGATGGCATAGGTACTGGTGTTATGGTAATACACCGGAAGTTGAGCGGAGAAGTGCAGGTAACCAACGCCAAGCAGCGGCTCATGGAGGAACATCCGGAGCGCGCTGCTCCACAGATCGAGCCGAACAAGCCCGGAGGTGTCGAGGTTACTGTTGATCCAGACCGTGCTCATTCGGGCGAGGACGGCGCGCAGGCAAGAGCGGCACCAGGCAGCACGCCGCCACTGAGGCGCCAATTAGGCCGCGAACAGAGCGGCGCACGGCGAACACAGCTACCACCGCCAGCGCACCGAAATACGAGGCCCTGCTGAACGAGTATGCGACCCCAATGAGCAGTACAGCGATTCCTGCGGCAACGGCAAATTTCGCTAATGCCGCCGCGGGCATGTGGGTAAAATGCGAGCAGTACGCACAGAGCAAGCACAAAGAAAGCACCTTCGGTGTTATGGTTCAGCGCGCCGGTCTGGCTGCTGCTGTGCGGCGCTGTTCACTGCTGAGATGCTTACCGAAGCGAGCGAGGGATGAGCGTGCGGTCGGGATCTCTGCGAGCGCGACGCAGACGGCCGAGAAGGCAAAAGCGATAGCGGCACGGCGAGTGATCAAATTGGGGCCCGCGATTAGCGGAATGCTCAATAGCACGACAGCCGAGCGTAAGCATTCCAAGTATGTCTACCTTGCTGCCGACGCTTACCCCGCCGATCAGGGCTCGCTGATCCAAGAAAATAGCAAACTAGTGTGATTCCGAGCGCTGCGGTCGCCATCCGTCGCGGGAACGTTCGGCGCGCGGCAATTTGCCCGACGAGACAGGCAATGACCAGTATAGGAAGATCCCTCCCCGTTACCAGTTTGACGCCAAACGTAGTTTGTGAAACTGGCATGGCGATCGCGAGTATATAGAGGCCGATGTCCGGTATGGCGACGACTAGGAGCAAGACCAAGACATCTAGCATCTCAATGGTCTGTAGGGTGCTGCGGGCGGAGAGCGCACCACAGCCGATCGCGAGCGCCATCACGATGAAACCGAAAGCCGTTGAACGCACATTGCTGAATTCTGTGACCGTGCACCTGGTTTGTAGGACGCGGAAACGGAACTTCGCAGGGGCTGTGTCGTCCCTTCTGCGAGTGGCTTCTTAAAGATATAGGTGGCTGAGGAGGATCATGGCGAAAGCGATGTACCCGCTGAGTCGGCTACACCCGCGCCCACGGCCCCGAGCCGAGAGCACAAGTGCGAGGAGGGTTATCAGCCCGGCGGTCACTCCAGCCGCCGCAGCCATGACTACCGGTCGTAGATTGTCTGTGCCAGAAAAATATGTCTGGGTTGTTCGTGCAGCGCTGAAGATGATCAGGCCAGGAAGCATAGACCAGACGACAGTCACTGAATCGCGGTACGGCGATCCGTATAGGACGGGGACGACTATTGGTGCGGCCACCGCGACGGCCGCCGCGAGCGCCGTGGTGGTGATCATTACCGCTACGGCGATTCGTTGTGTTGCGGCCCTGTTGACCACGCCCGAGGTAACCTGGGGGAACATAACCAGGCCTACTGCCACTGGCAGCAGCAGGAGTGCCTCGGCGAACGGCAGCGCCACAGCGTACAGCGCTACGGCCGTTGTGCCCGCCAGAATCTGGATGACCGGCACATCCATGCGCAGCATGCCGTACTGGACCAGGTTTGGTAGGTAAGCGCGCAGTGCATATGAACCGTACTGGCGCATTGGTACGCCCTCGCCGTCACCATGTACGCGCTTGGTCGCCAGCATGAGAAGCGCGATGATGCCGAGCAGCTTGGCTCGCTCCGTAACAGCAAAACAGGCGACCACTGTGAAATGGCCGGCCACTAGCAAGATAACGACTCCAACGAGATAGACGGCCATCGTGCCGGCCATTACGACGTTGTAAACAGCCGTGCGGCCTCGTCCGATCTCCGCAGTCCCGAGCAGGGTCAAGAGCAAACTCGCCGGGCACAGTGCGGCGCTGAGCAGGGCCAGTCCAGGGTCAAGCCCGAGGCGCACAACTGGCCACAGCAAACCTGCGAGCCACCAGGCGGCGGCGATCGCAGTCCCACCCCCAAGGCGAACACCAAGGCACGGCGTACGACCTGGCGGAAGGCGGAGTGTGACTGGCCTGCGAACCGGAGATTGGCAGTGTCAAGGCCAAGTAGTCCCATGATGCCGATAACAGCCGGAACTGCTATAAGGACGGCTAGTTCGCCGCGCCCGTGCGGTCTCAGTACGCGCGTTGCGACGATACTCGCGCCAAGGCTGAAGAAGGAGGCACCTACTCGGGCGGTGACCGTCCCGACGACCGTGCCCAGTCGAAGTCCTGGAACAGCTCCGTCGCGCGGAGACCGGGCGCTACCCGCCAGGCACTGTGTCGGCAAGGCTCGGGCGAATGTAAACAACGGTAGCCCCCGTATCCGCGGTCCAGCTCGATGTAGCTCGATGTATCTGTTACACTACATGTAGTTACGGAGTGGATCGGGTCAACGGTGGGATAGCGAACAAGAGGTGATGCGCTGAATCGCCTAGACGGGCGATGTCCAGTGGGTTCCGAAATGATAGCTGTAGAGTCTTCGGCCACAAGGCCTCCCCGCCGGGTCTGCGCACTGGGAAAGCGATTAGGGAGGTTATGTACACATGCGCGCTGGTTAAATGACGGTATGTCTCGTCTGGGTCGCGGTGGGGTATATGTGCAGCGACGCTTCCCATACCGTTCAGCCGCGTATGTGAGACTCGTTTGACTATGGGTGACTGTGAAGAAGATTGGACGCGTGTGCGAGTCTTGAGTGTTGTCGGCGCCCGCCCGCAATTCATGAAGCTTGCGTCAATTGATCATGCGCTTATAGCTCACGGATATGATCATGTTATCGTGCACACTGGGCAGCATTATGATCGGCTGCTGTCAGGGGTCTTCTTTGAAGACCTTGCCATCACAGCCCCAAGATTTAACCTGAAGGTGGGCTCAGGTAGCCATGCTGAGCAAATAGCCCGAATTCTGTTGGCTTTGGAGCCTGTCCTTGAGGAGGCGCGACCCGATTGGGTAATGGTGTACGGGGACACGAACTCGACATGGGCGGCGCGCTCGCTGCCGCGCAGAAAAATTTGCCCGTGGCGCATCTCGAGGCTGGCCTCTGTCAGGTCTTCTACCGGAAGATGCCCGAGGAACGTAACCGTGTCCTCGCTGATCATCTCGCCGACCTGCTGTTTGCGCCGTCGGCGATCGGCGTCGCCAACCTCGCAGAGAAGGACTGGCCTCGCGCACAGTACTTGTTGGCGACGTGATGGTAGATATTCTCATGCTGGTACACGCCAAGGTTTCTGCGGCGCCTGCAGAATATCTCCCGGCGTTCGCGCGCGGAGGGCCGTATCTTCTGGCAACGGTTCACCGGGCTGAGACAACCGACGACACAGATCGTCTTGCAGCCACGCTTGATGCGCTGGCAGCCTGCCCGCTTCCTGTGTGGCTGCTCGCGCATCCGCGACTTGCGGAAAGGGCCAGAAGTTAGGTCTCGCTCTGTCGGCCGGCGCTCTGCATGCCGTCGATCCTTTGTCCTATCCCGCCATGATCGCGGCTATGGTGGGATCCAGCGGAATCATCACTGACTCCGGTGGCCTGCAAAAAGAGGCTCTGCTGCTTGGCGTGCCATGCACGACACTCCGGGACCGCACGGAATGGCCAGAGACGCTAGAGGACGGATGGAACGTTCTAGTCCCGAAGCTCGGGCGGCTTTCCTCCGTGGTGACGCGCCCCCGTCCGGCTGGGGAACCCCCGCAACCGTACGGTGACGGCCCGCAGCATCAGGCGTGTCATCGCGGAACTCGTTAATAGACTAGATGGGAGGCTAGCGTAGATGAAAATCTGGATCCTAAATCATTATGCCTCCCCGCCGGATAGGGCGGCCGGAACACGTCACTATGACTTTGGCCGTGTGCTCGCGGGTCAAGGACATGAGGTGACAATCTTTGCGAGTAGCTACAGTCATTTTAGCAGGCAAGAAGAGAGGCTTTCGCCGGGTGAACGCATGCGTATCGAGTGCGTTGACGGTGTTCGCTTTGTTTGGGTAAGAACTCCTCCCTACGCTGGTAATAATTATCGCCGCGTGGCTAATATGCTAAGTTATGCAGGTCGTACGGTCTTGATCCAGTGCCGGTTTTCCCGTCCTGACGTAATCGTTGGATCTTCGGTCCACATGGCCGCCGTAGCGGCGGCTTACGTGATCGGCCGTGTACGCGGCGTCCCGTTCGTGTTTGAGGTGCGTGATATCTGGCCGCAGACGCTAATCGACATGGGAGCCACTGCGGAAGGGCAGCCCTCGCGGCCCGAATTCTGGGTTGGGCGGAGCTATTCTTTTACCGCCGCGCCCGGATGGTCATCAGCCTGCTACCTAAGGCGCCGGACTACATTGCCGGACGCGGGATATCGAGAGAGTAAAATCGCTTATATCCCGAACGGAATCGCGGCCCCTCGTCCAGCGGATAAAACTATGAGTGGCGACTCGGCGGAGCTCGTCGCGAGGATCACGCAGTTGCGCCGTGATGGTCGCGTTATTGCGGGGTATGTCGGGTCACATGGACGGGCCAATGCGCTGGGCACCCTGGTCCGCGCAGCCCGCGAGTTGCGTGATCGAGGCGAAGACGGGATCGTGTTCGTCTTTGTCGGCGATGGTCCGGAGAAGGAGGCGTGTCAGCGTCTTGCCCGTCGACCACGATCTTCACAATGTTATTTTCTGGCGGCCAGTACCAAAAAGTAGTGTCCCAGCGGTCCTCGAAGCATTCGATGTCACGCTATTCTCGCTTCTTGACGCCTCCGTATTTAAGTACGGCCTGAGCTCCAACAAGCTGTTCGACTATCTGGCGAGCGGTCGGCCGGTGGTGTCTGCGTGCGCTGTGGAGGAGACGCCGGTGAGCGCTTCCGGCGGAGGTATCTGCGTCCCGCCCGGAAGCGCCCGAGGCGATCGCCGATGCCCTGATCACGCTCGCCTCACTAGGCGAGGCGGGTCGCCAAGCCATCGGGGACCGCGGCAAGCGCTGGGTGTATGAGAATCACGATGTGACCGCTCTTGCGGAACGGTTCCTGCAAGCGCTCGTACAGGCACAGCGATGAAGTCGGCGAATCGGCTCTTGTGACCGGTAGCCTCAAGTTCCTGGGTCTGGAGGGCCGCGGCGACGGCGTTGACGGCAGTAGCAATCGCCGCCAGATCGTCGGCGGACAGCGCGGGGTGCACCGGCAGCGACAGCACCTCGCGCGCAGCGCGCTCGGTTTCTGGGAGGTCCAGCGTCCGCCCGAAGGACGGCAGCCGATGATTGGGGATGGGGTAGTACACGCCGCTGCCGATGCCATGCTCGTCCGCCAGGGCCCGGGCGAAGCCGTCGCGGTCGTCGGGAATCCTGATGGTGTACTGGTGGTAGACGTGGACAGCGCCGTCGGCCACCGGGGGTATGACGACGCCGCAAAGGTTCGCGTCAAGGAATTTCGCGTTCTGCTGGCGCTGCTGGGTCCAGCCGGGGAGCTTCGCCAGCTGCGCCCGGCCGATGGCGGCGTGTACGTCGGTCATCCGCGCGTTGAACCCGACTAGTCTCGTTCTCGTACTTGCGCTCCATGCCCTGGTTGCGCAGCAGCCGGATCGAGTGGGCCAGCGAGGCATCGGCGCATGACACCATGCCGCCTTCGCCCGAGGTCATGTTCTTGGTCGGGTAGAGGCTGAACATGCCGAACATGCCGAAGGAGCCGACCGGCCGGCCCTGCCATACGGCGCCGTGGGCCTGGGCGGCGTCCTCATAGATCGCCAGCCCGTGACGATCGGCGACCGCGCCGAGCCGGGTCATGTTGGCCGGATGCCCGTAAAGGTGTACCGGCATGATGCCCTTGGTGCGCTCGGTCACCGCTGCCTCGACGGCGCCGGAGTCGAGGCAGAACTGGTCCGGCTCGATATCGGCGAAGACCGGGGGGCGCCGGTGAGGGCGACCGAGTTGGCCGTCGCCGCGAACGTGAACGAGGGACGATGACCTCGTCTCCTGGCCCGACCCCGGCGGCGAGCAGGCCAAGGTGCAGTCCGGCCGTGCCGGAGCTGACGGCGACGCAGTCCCGGCCCGGCCACCAGCTGGTCGGCGAAGTCCCGCTCGAAAGCGGCGACCTCCGGGCCGCTGAGCGATCATGCCGCTGCGCAGGACGCGGTCGACCGCGGTGCGCTCTTCGTCGCCGATGAGCGGCTTGGCAGCGGGGATCACGAGGTTTGCTCCTGCAGCGTCTCACCTGTTCTGTCGCGTACCCCGTCGCCAGTCTGCGGGCAGCGGAACTGCCCGTCGTCGGTCGCCACGAGAGGGACTCCGGCTCGCCCGACCCACCGGATGAACCGCGCGGGCGCGCCAGCCACGAGAGCGAAGTCGGGAACGTCCGCCACGACGACTGCGCCGGCCGCGACGACGGCCCACCTGCCGACGGTGACCGGAGCGACGCACACTGCACCCGCACCGATGGAGGCTCCATAGCGCGACGGTGACGCCGACCGGATCCCAGTCTCCGGCGATCTTGATCGAGCCGTCCGGGGTGACCGCCCGTGGATACCGGTCGTTGGTGAACACGACGGCCGGGCCCACGAAGACTCCGTCGTCGAGCCATGCGGGCTCGTAGATGAGGGCGTAGTTCTGCACCTTGCACCGCTGTCCCAGCCGGACCTCGGGGCCGATGTACACGCCGCGGCCGATGATGCAGTCGGCCCCGATCTCGGCATCCTCCCGGATCTGGGCGAGATGCCAGACCGATGCACCCGGCCCGAGGCGCGCGCGAGGGTCGACCTCTGCGCCTGGCATGACGCGTGAGTCCGCGTGCCATCTGATTGTCACAGAGAGATTATAACTGATGACTTTGAGTATCGGGATGTTTTGTGCAGCCGGGTAACGCTCCGTCACCGCCGCCATAGCCGCAATCGCCATTGTTGCCGGCTGTGGAGTCACCCACCATGGCGTGCGGTTACCATCACGTACTGCCCGAGATCGTTGCTGTCAGCGCGCGCCCATCTGGTCTGCACGCACCGGGCCAGTGTCCAGTTGACGGCCGCCCAACGCCCGACCTGTCACTGGTCTGGTCTGGCTGGGAGTCGGCTGGCGACCAGGCTCAGGTGCCCTTCACCGATGAGGTCGACACCCTCGCTGCGGCCTTGCAGACCGAGGTCACGCGCCCACCGTCGCCAATCATCGGATCTCGAGGCCGACGCCCGGTCGTGCAGGCCGAAGCCCACCAGACCCTACGCACCCCGGCCCCTGCTGCCGAAAGTCACACCAGGGCCGCCTGCAAGCGGATGCTGAACGACTTCATCACGGTGGCGAACTGTCGAACTGCACCGTCTACTAGCCCACGCCATCATGACCGCCGCACCTGGACCAGCCCGGGCAGTCATCGGGCTCCTTTTTCTCAGGGTCCGGACGCTGCAACCGGCACGCAACCGAACGGCAACCGCGCCGCTACCACCGCGAATGACACTCGGATCATAACCAATAGGAGACAAAGAGGATACATTTATCCGGAGAAATCTAAGATCTTTAAAACAGGACGAGTCATGAGGCTAAATCGCGCGGCCGCCACCATCGCCACAGTTGCCATCGCTTCAGCTGCCGTTGTCTCCGGCTGCGGAGCGACTCACACAGGCGGGGTCAGCGTCACCCGCCCCGCCCAGCACCTAGCCAGCGCGCCACCCGACCAGCACGCCCCGGGTCAGCGCTCCGCTCGACGGCCCCCCAGCGCACTGCCTCGATCGACCCGTCGCTGGCGTGGCTGGGATCGGCTGGCGGGCAGGCTCAGGTGACCTTCAATGATGACGCCTTTTCGCTGGCCACGGCGCTGCAGGCAGAAAGCCGTCGACGACCGTCGCTAATCACCTGGTCTTCGAGGCCGCACGCACGTGTCGTCCGGTCGGAAGCCCAGAAAATCCTCCGCACCCCGGCCCTTCTGCCGAACGACAACCGGGCCGCCTACAAGCGGATGCTGAACGACTTCATCGTTGTGGCTAACCTGCTCCAGCCCGGCCCTGGTTACGGCACCACCGCGCAGGATTATGCCGCCTGGTACAAGGCCCTGAACGCCTCGAACATCACCGTCTACTAAATACATAACGCCGCGGCGCGCGAGAGATCGCTAGCCGCGCGAACCGGTGTAGCTGCCGCAGCCGGCGCAGAAGTGAGCGCCGGTGGGAAGCTCGGCGCCGCACTCGGTGCAGTGCGCGACCGGGGGAGCCAGCGGCTGGCCGCAGCCCATGCAGAACCGGGCGCCCGCCGGATTCGCCGCCTGGCACGACGCGCACACCGGTCCCGCCAAGGTGGTGGGCGCGGAGCTGCGGAGCCTGGGGCGGCGGCCCACCCTGCGGCGGCCTGCCGGGTGGCGCCTGCGCTGGCCGCCCTGGCCGTAGGGAGGCATCCTTGCTGGGCCGCGGCCTGCTGGGCGGCCTGCTGCTGGGCGAGCTGGTTGGCCTGCTGCATGCCCAGGCCGCTGGCCATCCCGAAGCCGGCCCCGAGGAACGCGCCGTCGACCCCGGAGCCGCCCTGGGCCATGCCCTGGCCCGCGCCGAGAGCCATCTCGCCCTGGGCGTAGTTCTGGAAGCCGCCGGCCAGCTGGGAGTAACTGGTGTCCTTGGCCAGCTGCTTGAGCTGCTTCTCGTCCTCGGGGGAGAGGTTGACGTCGAAGTTGCCCATCCGGGTCAGCTCGACACCGTAGGCCGCGAGCTGGCCGTTGCCTGCCTCGATGGTGGCCTGCTCGATCTCGGCCGAGTACGCCATCAGGCCCAGGATGGGCCAGCCGTTGCGCAGGATCTGGGTGGTGACGTGGGTCCGCAGCACCTTGAGCAGCTGATCGGCGACCCAGCCTGCGATCCTCTCGTTGTCGGTGACGTCGACCGTCGAGGTCAGGTTGGTCACCAGCCGCACCGGATCGGCCACGTGCATCGCGTAGTCGCCGAACACCCGCAGCGTTACGACCAGGCCGGTCCGCGGGTCCTGCACGTCGTCCACCCGGCCGCCGAACTTGAATCCGGTGAACTCGCGGGTGCCGACGAAGTACAGCTCCGCCCGGTAGGCGTTCCCGCCGCTGACAGTGTCGATGATCGCGCCGAGCCCAGGCAGCTCGTTGGCGTCGATCTGGTGTCGGCCTGGGCCGAGGGTCTGGACGACCTGGCCCGTGTTGACGAACATCGCCATCTCGTCCGCGTTGACGATCGCACGCGTGTAGCGACGGATAGTGATGTCCGGCCATTTGAAGACGATCTGACCTTTGCGGTCATCTGGTACGGCGATGAACTCCCGCCCGAGCAGTGCCATGAACTGAACCATACCGGTTCCCTCGTTTGGGGCATAAGGCGTTGTCAAAGGTCCTTAGCTGCTATCTTCCGATCGTGGAAATGATCCAGTGCCAGTGGTGTCACGCGCAGAACCCGCCTGACAGCACCAACTGCCAGACGTGCGGAGCTCCGCTCGACGTAAAAGACAAGGTCAGCGACTCCGGCTGGCGCGAGGCCCCCCGGCTGCGCGACATGGTCGAGTTCCAGTTCTCGGGCAGCACCTGCCAGGTCGAGGGCGAGCTCGTCCCGGTGGCGGAGATCTCCTTGCATCCCAGGGACGGCGTCTACTTCGAGCACCACGTGCTGCTCTGGAAGGACGAGTCGGTCCCGCTGTCGTCGCTGAACACCGGCGGCGGGATGAAGCGGACGATCGGCGGCATGCCGCACATCGTGACGGTGGCGAACGGCCCCGGCCGCATCGCGTTCTCCCGGGACGCGCCGGGGGAGCTTGTCGTGCTGCCGCTGCACCCCGGCATGGAGCTCGACGTCCGCGAGCACGCCTTCCTGGTGGCCTCGCACAGCGTCCAGTACTCCTTCGTCCGGATCAAGGGCCTGGTCAACCTGCTGCACGGCGGCAGCGGCATGTACATGGACCGGTTCATCACGACCGGGGCGCCCGGCATGCTGCTGCTGCACGGCAACGGCAACGTGCTCCAGCGGACGCTGGCGCCGAACGAGAAGATCCTGGTTGAGCCGGGCGGGTTCCTGTACAAGGACTCCTCGGTGCAGATGCAGGCCGCACAGATGCCGCTGAAGACCGGGCACCTGCGGCACGGCATGTACCTCGCGGAGATGACCGGGCCCGGCCGGGTCGGCATCCAGTCGATGTACGTCCACCACCACGCCGACTGAACCCCCAAGAGGCCGGGATGAACACGTACATTTGCCGGTATTGCCGGCAGCCGAGCGACCCGAATTCACCCACCTGCCCGCTGTGCGGGGCGCCGGTCGACATCAGGTCCTCGGTCAGCGACTCCGGGTGGGTCGAGCAGCCGCCCATCAAGGACATGGCGCGGCTGCAGTTCGGCCAGTCGCACGTCCAGATCGCCGGCACCACCGTCCCGGTCGCCGAGTTCAACCTGGCCCCGAACGACTGGGTCTACTTTTCCCACCACGTCCTGCTGTGGACCGAGCCGCAGACCAGGCTGATCAACATGCCGATGCGCGGGGCCTGGAACCGCATGATGGCCGGCATGCCGCTGGTCATGGTGGAGGGCCGCGGCCCCGGGCACCTCGCGCTGTCCGACAACCACGCGGGCGAGGTGGTGGCCCTGCCGATGCAGCACGGCCAGCAGATCTGGGTCCGGGAGCACCGTTTCCTGGCCGCCACCGGCAACATCAAGTACGACTGGTATCCCTCGGACGTCTGGTACGAGACCGGCCAGGACAGCAACGACCGCGAGATCCACTACCCGATGGGACAGTTCGGTGATGTCTTCGGTGCGCACGACGCCCCCGGGCTGCTGCTCCTGCACGCGCCGGGCAACGTGTTCATCCGCGACCTGCAGCCCGGCCAGACCCTGCTGATCCAGCCGAGCGCGCTGCTGTACCGGGACGTGTCGGTCCGGATGGCCCTGCACCTGGAGTACCCGCGGAACATGGGCTTCGCGTTCTGGCACAACCGCTGGAGCTACCGCAGCATCTGGCTCAGGCTGTTCGGTCCTGGCCGGGTGGCGGTGCAGTCGATCTACCAGCCGCCCGAGGACACCGAAGTCATCGTCAACCACTCCTACGCGACCACGCATCACTGGTAACACCGGCCATTACGAGTACCCGGTCGGCCGCGTTACGGGTTCAGCGACGCGCGGGCGTTCAGCGCGGCGACGTCCTGCAGCGTCGTCGCGCGGTAGGCATTGTCGAAGGCCCGCAGCTCTGTCGGCGACAGGACGTCCTCGATGCGGTCGAAGCCGTCCGGGGCGCGCGTGCTGACCTGGTGCAGCATGCGGTCGGCGGGCATGTCGCGGCAGGCGAGCACGATCGCGTTCACCGTTTCCCGCCGCGCCATCTCATAGGCGGCCAGGCCGTCGGCCGGGGTGGCCGCGCGGGCCAGGGAGTAGGCGAGCACCCGGGCGTCGATGATCGCCTGCGAGCCGCCGTTGGCCCCGATCGGGTACATCGGGTGGGCCGCGTCGCCGAGCAGCGTGACCCGGCCGTGCCCCCACGGAACCCCCTGACCCCAGAACGGCAGCGGGTCGCGGTCCACCATCGGGTACTCCAGGATCTGCGGCGTGCCCGTGATCAGGGCGGGCACGTCCAGCCAGCCGAGCTTCCAGCCCTCGAACCACGGCAGCACGTCGCTCGCCCGGCCCTGGCGGTTCCAGTCCGCGGCTCCGCGGCCGCTTCATGGGGGCGCCTGACCTCGGCCACCCAGTTGATCAGGGCCTTTCCCTGGCTTCGGCCCGGCGCGAGATCGGGTAGGTGACGAACTTCAGGTCCGCGTTGGCGCCCGAGACGGCCACCGTCCGGCCGGTCAGGAAGGGCTGGCCCTCCGCCAGCCCGCGCCACATCATGATGCCGCCCCAGCGAGGCGGCGGCTCGTCCGGGTGCAGCTGGGCGCGGACACCGGAGTACAGCCCGTCCGCGCCCACGAGCACGTCGGCCCGCAGCGCCGAGACGGCGCCGGAAGCGCGATCGCGCACCCGCACCTCGACATTGGAGGGGGAATCGGCGAACGAGACGAACGCGGTCCCGGCCCGGACCGAATCGGTCCCCAGCCGCGCCCGCACCGCGGCGAGCAGCAGCATCTGCAGCTCGCCCCGGTGAATGGAGTACTGCGGCCAGTGGTAGCCCAGGCGCTCGCCGCTGGCGAAACCCCAGATCCGGTTGCCGTGCCGGTCGAAGTGCACCCACTCCGCGGTGGGGATGCCGGTGGCGGCGAGCTCGTCACCGAGGCCAAGCTCGGTCAGCTCACGCACCGCGTGCGGCAGCAGGTTGATGCCGACCCCGAGCGGCCGCAGCGAGGCCGCCGCGTCGATCACCAGCGCGTCGATCCCGGCGGCGTGCAGCGAGAGAGCCGTGGTGAGCCCGCCGATACCTGCTCCGGCGACGATCGCGCGCATCCTTGCACTCCTGCGGCCGAGGGAACCCTGCCGCCCACGACGATAAACCGCCAGAGCGGCGCGGCGCTAGCGGCGGGCGGCAGGCAATTAACCTGTCCAGTCCACCCAGCCGAGGCCTTCCACTCGAGCGGGTTCGGAGGTGTTTGCCGTGACGACGGTCAGCCCGCGGGCTAGTGCTTGCCCGGCGATAAGCAGGTCATAAGGGCCGATCGTCGTTCCGCTCCTCTCTAGGGCGGCGCGGACCCGGCCTGCGGACTTGGCGTCCTCGTCGTCAAGGGCTAGCACGTCCATGTCGCCGGACAGGAAGATACGGAGACGCTCGGTGTTCTCAGGTATGTGGGTGCTTTTCTCCACTCCGTACCACAGCTCGTACAGGACCACCGAGGACACCGCGAGGTAATCTCCTGCCAATTCGGCCGCCCGGAACCGCTCCCGCACGGTGAGCGGCTTGTTCCGAAGCAATGCGACCACGGCGTTAGTGTCCAGCAGGTAGTTCATCCGAACAGGTCCTCCGCGCCGGGCATCGGCGGCTGGTTCCTTCCGTCCTCCAGAAACGGCACGTCCGCGAAGCGGTCAAGTTCGGCGAACCAGGCGTCCACATCTGTTGCGATGGGTTCAAGCAGCACGCCGTCCCCCACATGGCGGACGCGCACCCGGTCGCCGGGCAGTCGGAATTCCTTCGGCAGCCGCACCGCCTGGCTCCGGCCATGCATAAAGAGTCTCGCGATCGCCGTGTCCGCCATGGCCACTCCTAGATTGGTATCTACCAAAAGTATACATCTCGGCGCTAGCGGCGGGTGGCTCGGCGGGTGGATGCCTTGTACGCGGCCCGCCGGGCGGCCTTGGCGGTCGTCTTGTCGCTGGCGTGCTTGCCGATCATCGTGAGGACGGCCTCGGCGTCCGGGTGGTCCAGGCGGGCCATCGTCTCGAAGGCCTCATCCGGCTTCTCCAGCCCGCTGACCCGCCTGAGCTCCGCGAAGTCGAAGGGGAACTTCTTCTGACCGAGATCAAGGCGGCTGACCGGGGCGAACGTATCGGCGATCAGCCATGCGATGTCCGCTCGCTCGAGTCCGAGTTCGGCAGGCACCTCCGTGCCCTCCGGATCGAGACCGGCCAGCTTGGCGAGCTGTGGCTTGGCGTAGCAGCGGAGCTCCACGCGGTCCAGCGCCTCGCGCCAGGCGGGCTCGGCGGCCTGGCCGAGCCTTGACGCCATCGTCACCGCCGCGGTCCGCGCCGCGGCGGTTCCGGCCGCCGCGAAGGCAAGCAATTCCCGCGCGGCCTGCTCCTCGCCGCGTGAGTCCGTCCAGGAGGCCAGCTCGGCCTGGAGATCGTCGTCGCCGCCATGCAGCCACACGAGCACCAGATCGTCCGGGGTCATCGTGTCCGGTGCCGGAAGCACCGGGACGAACAGGTGCTCCCGCTCCAGCTTTGAGCGGACGGCGTGCACGCCGAGCGGCTCCAGCCGCGCCACGTCGTCGCTGACGCTGACGGCACCGAGCCTTTCGAGCTGGCCCAGGAGAAGGCGCAGGGGGTCACCGTGGGCATCGACCCACTCCTGCCACTGCCGGCCGGCCTCCTCCGCTTCCACGTCGGCCGTCGCAGCTTCCCTGAGGGCGTCGGCCAGCTCGGTGACCCGAACGCCGTTCCGCCAGCTCAGGAACAGCCTCGTGACCAGCGCGGGGCCGTGCCCTTCCAGGTCGAGATCGTCGGCGACGACGGGACCCGAATCGTCCGCCGCCTCCAGGGTGGTGTCCAGGACCTCGGCGAATTCGTACTCCCAGGCCTTTAGCGCGACACCGTCGTCAGCCAGGTCATCCAGCCAGCCGGCGTCTTCGCCGGGAGCCAGGTCTTCGCCGTCCCTTTCCACGAGCTCGGCTTCTTCGGCTAGCCGGAGCAGGGCCGGGCTCACGGCGGCCGTCTTTACCGTCGTTTCGCGGACTTGGTCGGCCAGAGCACGGAGGTCGGCGAGGAGCCCGGATCGCCTCGCCTGAGCAGCGAGCTCCGCCTCTTCGGGCAGGCGGACCGGCGGGAGCACCGTGGGGAGGTCGAATGCGTCCTCCAGGTCGATGCCCTCCCAGCTGGCCGGCCCGTCGTCCAGGCCGCTCAGGACATACTCATCTAGGTCCGCACCTTCGAACGGGCGGCCATTCCCCAGCGCGGCGAGGCGGCGGTTTACCGCTTCGAGGTCGAACGGCCTGGGTTGCTGCTCCTCGTCGCTGTCATAGTCCGGGTACTCCACCGGTGAGTCGCCGCTGTACGTGGCGCAGAACGGATAGTCGGTGCCGGGCTCTCGCGGCACCCTCTTCTGCAGTGAGATCTCGTGAATCCAGCTCTCGCCCAAGTCGTACTCGTAAGTGATCTTGCCGCCCCCGGCGTTGAGTGCGGTCAGCGCCCGCGCGGCGTACTCGTCACGGGCTTCCTCGAGTGGGAACATCGGGTCGCTGTACGTGGCGCCGCGGACCTGGAACGCGTGCAGGTGGTCACCGTCCCAGCCGTACAGGGCCTGGATCACGAGGTGCAGCGTGGCGAGGTTCGCGGTCGCCGGTATCAGCACGGTCCGCCAGATCGGCGGCTTCCACCCGCGAGCGAGACCTTCAGCCGCAGGCACTGATTCACGCTGAGCTTGTCCGTCCCGGCGGACGCGACGAAGTCCGCGATGGCTGCCGCCAGCGACACCGCTGACGGATGATCGCTGGCCCGGACCACCGCCAGCCAGTGCTCTAGGTCGTCCGCCGCCGCCGGCTGCTCCGCCGAGAGGGCCTCCGCGAGCACCGTGATCGCCTCGTCCGGTCCCGCCTCTGCCAGCGCCACCGCGGCGGATTCGACGGCCAGCCAGCGCCACTCACCCTCATCCGGCTCGGGGCCTGCCTGCATGGTGAACAGAGCGAACTTCGCGTGCGGCCCCAGGCCGGCCACGGCCGTCATATCGCGCCACACCGGCAGAGCATCTTCCTGCAGCAGCCCGACGACGTCGGCGGCGATCCAGCGGAGCCGGGGTTCCATCAACGCGCCGGCCGTCAGGAGCTGCCGCGCGGCCTCCGCTGGATCGGGCTGAGCCTCCAGCCAAGCCCAGGCCTTCTTGTCCAGCTCCTCCTCGTCGCAGTCCGCAAGATCGGCGATCAGCTCGGCGGCGGTGAGCTCCGGCTCGGGCTCGGTAAGCTTCGCCAGCAGCCGTTCCGCCGCCCACCGGCCGAGCGAGGTGACCTCGCCGCCGCGGATCGCGCCGAACGACGTGAGCCGCTCCGTCGTGTTCTCGATCCTGCGTTCCGGCCAGAAGGCCGTCGCGAGCATGCCGACCTGCTGGGTGAGCCTGGCCGCTTGATCGATGAGCTCATCACTGAGCGGTACGCCACCGGCCGCCTCCTGGAGGGCGGTCAGGAACACCAGCAGGTCTATCGCGAACGAATCGTCCCATGGGCTACCCGTTTCGTAGCCGGAAACGGTGAGCAAGCCGTTGAGCCAAATCTCCAGGATTTGCGGGTCATCGGGCGGCCAGGTTGCGAGCGCGGGTCCCGCCGTCACCGTGCCGCCGTCGACGCGGAGCAGGCCTGTAGCCAGCGCGAGGGTCCACGGCCAGTGCAACGCCAGGACGTCGGCGGCCGTGCGCGACTTTTCCGGCAGGGCCACCCCGATCACCGTGGCGGCGACCGGGATGTCAGGCCTGCGGAGCACCTCCCGCGGGGTCACCGGTCGCGGCCCCGACTCGGCGATCCATCTGCTGAGCGCGACTGCCTGGGTCATGACGGGGGAGCCGAGCGCGAATTTGGCGGCATCTGAAAGCACTGCGTCGTCCACGGAACGACCCTATAAGGCGCGGCGCGGTCCGTAGCGTGAACTACGCGAGGGCCGAGCGCTTTACGCGTTCGCGTCAGTAACCTGTTTCCCGTTGGAACGGAAGGATGGGCGTGGGCAAAAGCAGCAGCCGCAAGAAGCAGGACCGTGCCAAGGCCGCCGCCAGGCGCGCTGAGCTGGAGCGGCGGCGTGCCAAGGCCGCGCGCCAGCGACAGGCAGCCGAACGCTACGAGCAGCTGAATGACCCGTCGGCCAGGCCCGCGCGCATCGCCGAGATTCTCGCCGAGGAATTCCCGGAGCGGGTCCTCGCCGCCGACATGATGCGCGTGCGGATGGCCCTGGGCGTTCCCGCCGAGGATGTCGCGGAGACCGCACGGCTCCTGCTCGACCGCATCGCACCGGAACCGCCAGGCATCGGCGCGCTCGCGGTCGCCGCGCTGGCGGCGCATCTGGCCGGGGATGAAGATGCCGAGCACGGCTACGCGCGCGAGCTGCTCGCCCGCGCGACCGCTTCCCGCGATCCTGGGCAGCGCCTTGAGGTGATCCGCTCGGCGACAGGCAGGGACCATCCGGGCGAGACATGCGAACTGATCACGCCGTACCTGCGCGAGCATCCCGGCGATGAGCTGGCGGCCGAAATCTACGCAGGCGCGCTGGCGAAGGCGCACGTCCAGGCCGAGCCCGGCGAGCTGGAAACGGCCGCCCTGGACAGGTACCGCGATCGCGGCGATGCCGATGCTCTGGACCGCGCGGTTGATGAGTTCACGGAGCGGACGCAGTGGGGCGCGATCATCCGCACATGGATGGACGATGAGCGAGCCGGGCAGGAGACCAAGTACTTCCGGGCCGCCGAGCAGGATGCGACCGACGCGCTGATGGCCGAGGTAGCGATCTTTTTTCCCTTCACCGGCGAAGCGCGCGATGCGGAAAGGGAAAAGGACGATGGCGCGCCCGATACGCCGCTGCGGGCCTTCGCCGCGGACCCGGGGACGCCGGCCGAGCTTGCGGCCCGGGCGGCCGAACGCGACGAGCACGTGCGGTACGGAGTCTGGCAGCTGGCGGATCCCTCGCCTTCGCCTGGGGTATGGTGCACTGACCTGGTGTCCGGAGTGCGCCGGTACGCCCAGTTCCCGGCAGGGGTGATCGACGGCGCGCCGCCCTGGTCGGTATGGCTAGGCGCGCTGGCGCCGACGGAGGGCATCTGGCGCGTGACCCGGGCCGGGATCTGGCTCAGCCCGGTCGAGGGCGATGCGGTCGCGGAGTACGCGGAGGATGCGGTCTGGCAGATGCTGAGGATGATCACGGGCGGGCGTGGTGACAACCCGCCGCCGCTGGAGCGGGTTCGGTTCGGGCAGGCTGAGCCGTACTGCGTGCGCTGGGGGACAGGTGAGGAGCCGGAGCCGGAGTCCGCGGAATTCGCCAGCCCGCTTATCGCTCGGCTGGCGGCCCGGCTGGCGTGCTGGGTCTGGCTGAAGCGGGCTCAGCCCATGCTGCTGACGAACACCGATGCCGAGCCCATGATCCTTATCGATGCGGCAGTCGCGGTTGACGGGGACGTGGCAGAGCAGCTGATGGCACGTTCGGATTTCGGGGAGGAAGAGAACGGCGTGGACGGTCAGCTTGTCTGGTGGGGCGAGCTCATCGATGACCACTCCGACGAGGAAGAGCGGGTCGTGCTGGGCCGCCTGATGCCAGAGCCGGGACGGGTCACGATCCAGGTGAACTCGGAGCACAGGCTGAAGCGGCTGATGCGGATCCTCAGGGAGATTGGCGCCGCGCCGCAAGTGACCGAAGAGTCGCGGTCCGAGCCGTGTCTGGACTTCGCGTGGGGTCCGGTGCCGGGTGACGGGCTGACCGCGCGGCAGTGGGCGGAAAACTGGCTTGGCCAGGGGGTGGCCGTGCTGGAGTTTCACACCCCGCGACACGCGGCCGAAGGCGACCTGGCTGACCGGCTCCGGCTTGAGGGCCTGCTGCGCCAGCTTGAGTACCAGTCCGCCCTCCCCGCAGAGCACGGCGGGCGGCCAGTCGACACCGCCTGGCTCCGCGCCGAACTCGGTCTCGAATCTATCCCCTGGACTGCCACGTAATACCTTGATGACAAGTCGGGGTCCGATGTGAGGAGGGAAGCGCGGCCCCGGGGCCGTCCCGGACGGCCAGGCCGTACACCAGACGGCGTTCCCTGCCTGGCCCTGTGGGAACCGGCCGTCCGGCCTACGATCGGTTGTCATGCCAGCGAACCGGATGAACCGTGACGAGTTTTACGCCGCGATAGCACCCCATGACGATGCGCGCCTCCGCAAGATCTTGTGGACCGTCTACTGGCGCGGGAACGCTCAGCTCCGCGAGCGCATCGAGGACGAGCTGCGCTCGCAGGATCAGCCGAAGGTAAAGCCGAAGAAGGAGCTACCAGACCCGGTCGGCGTCCTGGAGGAGGTGACGACCTTCGTCGAGCTGGCCAAGGACGGTGCCTATATGGCGGGGGACCGCCGAGTGCACCACACCGAACGGTCGAAGTGGCGGCATACGTTCCGCCGGCTGGCAGCCGATGCCCTGGCGGCCCTGACGGCCGGCGACCCCGTGCCTGCACAGCAGGCCGTCGCGAAGATTGTCGACCTGGCCTGCGATATGAAGAGATACGACTACTTCCACTCCGACGATCCGGTGGAGGCCGCGAAGTTCGTGGTATCGGAGGCCGTGGCCGCGCTGTGGGAGTCGGTACTCCGGCACGGCGGTTTCGCGGCGCTCGCTGGCGGTGCGCCGGAGCAGCTCATCCGCTGGGAGGCAGACTACGGCTGGACCCGCCGGGGCTACGGTCAGGTGGCGGAAAAGGAGGTACCCCTGGCCGTTCCGCTTGCCCATGTGCTTGCCACGCCAGATATGTGGCGGACGTTCGCCGAGTCCTACCTGGAGGCGCTGGAGGTCGCCGGACGCGCGGATCCTAAGCGGCCGCGCACCGTGTACGGAACCTTCGATGAGACCAGTTACCGGCGCAAGGAACGGGCGGACGACCTTGCCACATGGCACGAGATGCTTCTTGACCGGTTTGCGGGAACCCCCGAGGACGAACTGCTGGACCGGCTCGTCGCCAGCCCGGCGCTCGCCGGACCGGAACTCATCTTCCTGCGCGCGAGGATCGCCGAGCGCCGCGGTGACGTTTCCCAGGCCGCCGCGCTCGTCACCAAATGCCTGAAGGAGATGCCTGGTCATCAGGCATACCTGGACTTCGCCGTTAAGGTCGGCGCGGAACTGCCGTCCCGTGCCCGCGAGATAGCGGCCGAACGCGTCCGGATAGCCAGATACGCCGGGACGACCTGACCAGATCTCTGCCCCCACCGCGCTGCCAGGTCTCATTCGGACGCATTCCACTGTCACGCCTGGCCGGCGGGTGCGGCGAGCAGCGAAATAGGGTCGGGAAAGGTCCGGCGGCCGGAGGAGCTGAGCAGCAGTGAGCGCGAGCATGCCCGTGGCAGGCGTTGAGGTCGGGCGGCAGTTCCCGGTGTCGGTCAAGGGCGTGACGGTCCAGGCCGGGAAGGTGCTGCTGCTGGAGAACGAGCGGGCCGAGTGGGAGCTGCCCGGCGGGAAACTCGAACTCGGCGAAGACCCTGCCGACTGCGTGGTTCGCGAGATTGGCGAGGAGACCGGCTGGAAGGTGACGGCCGGGCCGCTACTGGATTGCTGGCAATACCACATCTGCGCGGGCCGCGATGTCGTGGTCGTCACCTACGGCTGCCATCTAATCAGCACTGACCCTCCGGTAGTCAGCCACGAGCACAAGCGGGCCGGCCTGTTCGCCCCCGGCGAGGTGCCCAGCCTGGTGATCCCAGACGGGTATAAGCGGTCGGTCGCGGCCTGGTTCGCCCGCCTGAACGGGCACGCGGTTCCGTAACCGGGGTCGCTGCGGCCGGTGCGAGGCCCGCTGCGCGGGGGAATCCCCACCCGGGACCCTGACAGGAGCGTGAACGCCCGCACCTGGCGCGGCCTGATGGGCGTGAAGTCCAGTGGCCTTACGACGATGTGGCAGGCTGGCTGAGCGACAATATGCGCACCGGGACGGGAGCTAAGTGCTGTGGATCTGGATCTGGCCGCCCGGGCCTACTATGTGACCGGGATCAGCCGAGGCATAGGCACGACCGGGAGCGTGCTCGACACACCGCCAGTCGGACGCTGGCCGGGTCGTGATCATCAACGGCGTGACGGCACACGCGCCGGACGCCGGCATGGCGGCAGTGAGCGCGAGCCGCGCCGCCGTGGCTAGCCTTGCCCGGTCCTGAACTGGCCCCGGAACAGGCAGCCGGTTCCGGGCAGCCTTTCCAGGAATGGTGTGATGTGGAGGCGCAGCGCCGGGGAGTGCTCGTCGGCAGGCTGGGCACGCCGGCTGAAGTAGCGCCTGCGGTCCTGCTGCTCTTGTCACCACTGTCTTCCTACATCACCGGCAGCTCGATCGACGTGTCCGGCGGCGCCAATGCCCGGACCTGAATATGCCACTTCGCGGCTCGCGATCGTTCGGCATGGCAGCACCAGCTGGTCAGGGGCCGGACGCTTCACCGGGGCCGCCGATATCCCGGCGATGACGATCAGGCCTGCTTGCCCTCGGCTCGGCGTGACGGCGGCCGCCGCGGCGCCTGGCGGGGGCGATGAGCGGGCAGGGCAGCGCAGGACCCGGGCCTTGGCCCCGTCAGGCTTAATCGAACAAAGATCTTGGTAAATTCAGGCTACGTGAAGACTTGTGGGTACTATGATCCACAAAAGTCCCCACCAAGCCCGAATCCTCCACAAAAAGTTCGCATCTGGCCGGAACGGAGTGATCCGGGGAACGCGAATGGGGCGGTGGTGACGCGTGGTGTGCTACGGGCCGGCGCAGTAAGCGGATCGCGCGGGGCTGGGGCGAGTTCCCCCGACGGGCGGCTATGCGACAGCCTGGTAGGAGTACTCGCAATCATCACAGCGGGTGACGCGACGGCGGTCGGTTGCCGGGATCAAGCCGATGACAGCCAGCCGGTGTGCCCGCCCGCCCGCCATCCACCTGTTGGTAACAGACGGCAACATTAATTTGACGCAAAGTTACATACGGTGACACGCTTGGGCTGGCCAGTCGGCTGACGCTCAAGGCACGTAGGGACGGCAAAACGGGGGCCGGACATGATGGCATGGCAGGTGCGCTGGTTGCAGCGCGGAAACGGGTGGGCGGGGCGCCCGGTGCTGGCGATCGCGCGAATTTTGGACCCTCCCCTATGGGGTAGTAGCAGTCTGCTTTTGGGGTCTGCTCCGGCTGGGCTACCGCGTTCACAGATCTAGGAAGCGGCACGGAACCTGGAAACCCGCCAGTGCCGCATTCTGTCCGCCTAGCTCGGTAAGCTGGAGATGGTACACGGCAACTGGCAGGAGGTTAGGCGTCGTCATGACCGTCCAGCGACACGACCGGCCCCATCAGCAAATCGAGCGGACCTTCACCGCCGTACGCGCGGCGCTGCCCGCCGCCAACGTCGCCGCGTTCGATGCCGAGCTCGAAGCGATCACCCAAGCGCCCATCGTCGACTTGGCGGCGCTGGATGATTTCCTCTCCGGCTGGTTGCGCATCGCCACCCGGGCTGCCGCCGATCCGGCCGACTGGCAGCGCATGCACCAAGAGGCCGACCAACTCCAGTCCGGCGCGCGCCCGGCGGGCCCGACCCTGGCCGAGGTGCTGGGCCGCCGCGGGGTCCATCTGTAGGTGTACACCGTCCGTATGGGCAGCGATGTCGCCGAAGCTCAGATCGACGACCTGTCCGGTGCCGAGATCGATGTCCTCCTGGAGATCTACGAGGTGCTCCGGCTCGCGCCTGGCAACGGCCGCAAGGTCACCCCGGCCGGAACATGTACGTCCGGGACTACAAAGGAATCTCGATGACCTACGTCCTGCTCGACCCGCAGCGCGAGGTAGCGGTGCTCCGTGTGGACCGCTTGCCCATCTGAAATCGCTCGCCACAGCCCGGGAACTTCGCCCCATGGTCGTCTTGACTTGCGGAAACCACCCCAGTGGCCTGTAGGTAAAGCCAAGAGCAGACAGCCGTTGCCGGGCTTCTTCGGTGAGCACGGGTGGGCGCAGGTCACCGGCAACGGGCCCCGCGCCTGGTTCCGTAACCGGGGGGCGCTGCGGCCGGTGCGAGGGCTGCCGTGCGGGGGGAAACCCCACCCCCGAAAGGGGTGTTGGCCGCGTTCCGGGCGGGCGGCATGGTCCGTAGCGTGAACTGCGCAAGCGCATCCGAGCGTGCCCGCCACGGGGGCCGGGCCCGCGGATCCGCGCAGTTTCACGACACCATTTGGAGGGTTCCTATGATCGAGGCACGCGGCCTGGTCAAGCGCTACGGCTCCACCACCGCCGTGGACGACCTCAGCTTCGATGTCCGTCCGGGCACGGTGACGGGGTTCCTCGGGCCGAACGGGGCGGGCAAATCCACCACGATGCGCATGATGCTCGGCCTGGACCGGCCCAACGCCGGCCGGGTCACCATCAACGGCCAGCACTACCACGACCTGCGCTGGCCGCTGCGGGAAGTCGGCGCGCTGCTCGAGGCCAAGGCCTTTCACCCCGGCCGGACCGCCCGCGCTCACCTGACCGCGCTGGCGGCCGGCAACGACATCCCGCGCCGGCGGGTCAACGACGTGCTGGAGATGACCGGCCTCGGGAAGGCGGCCGATCGCCGGGCGGGCAAGTTCTCCCTGGGCATGTGCCAGCGGCTGGGTATCGCCGCCGCGCTGCTCGGCGACCCGGCGGTGCTGCTGCTTGACGAGCCGGTCAACGGCCTGGACCCCGAGGGCATCCGCTGGATCCGCAACCTGCTGAAGAACCTGGCCGCGCACGGCCGTACGGTGCTGGTCTCCAGCCACCTGATCAGCGAGATCGCCCAGACCGCCGATCAGCTCATCGTGATCGGCCAGGGCCGGCTGCTGGCCCAGACCACGGTGGCCGAGCTTTCCGCCCGCGGCTCCCTGGAAGAGGCGTTCTTCTCCCTCACCGAGGGCACCACCGACTACCCGTCCAGCTACACGCTGAGGAGCGTCTCATGACCACCGCGACACTAAGCCGCGCCGCCCGGCCCGGCGAGGGACACTACGGCCTGCGCGACGCCGTCCGGATGGAGTGGCTCAAACTCCGCAGCGTCCGGTCCACGGGCTGGATCATGCTCGTCCTGGCGGCCAGCATGATCGGCCTGGCCATCCTGGTGCTGAGCCGCGAGAACTGGGCCACGATGTCCGCCTCCGACCGGGCCAGCTTCGACCCGACCAACGAGGGTTTCTCCGGGCTGTCCCTCGGCCAGCTAGCCCTGGGCGTCCTGGGCGTGCTCATGATCACCAGCGAGTTCTCCTCCGGCCTGATCCGCGCCACGTTCGCCGCGGTGCCCCGCCGCCCGCTGCTGCTGGCGGCCAAGGCCAGCGTGCTCGGCGCGGTCACGCTGGTCGCCGGAGAGATCCTCGCGTTCGTCTCGTTCGCGGTGGGGGAGGCGGTGCTGAAGGCCCCGGCCCCGCACGCTTCCCTCGGTCAGCCGGGCGTGTTGCGCGCGGTGCTGATGGCCGGCGCCTACCCGGCCCTGGTCGCGCTGATCGGCCTCGCGCTCGGGGCCGTCATCAGGCACACGGCCGGCGCCATCTCCGCCGTGGTGGGGATCTTGTTCGTGCTGCCGCTCCTGCTGATCCCGCTGGGCACCTCGATCCAGGACCAGGTCGGGAAGTTCCTGCCCATGATGATCGCGGAGAACTCGGCGACCGCGGTGAAGCCGGTGGCCCACGCGCTGTCACCCGGGCTCGGCTTCGGCCTGCTGTGCCTGTATGCGCTCGCGGCCCTGGCCGCGGCCGCCTGGGTCCTGGCTCGCCGCGACGCCTGACGCCGGACCCCGATCAGCGAGGACAATAGGACCCATGGAGGATGAGTTCCAGCGGATAGCGGAGACCATCCTGCGCGCCCCGGCCACCCGGCAGAACTACCGTGACCTGCTGTACTGCGGCGTCGGTGGCCTGGCCGGGGTGGCCGGGTTCTGGGTCACGGTCGTGCTGCTGCTGGCCGGCCTGACCATCTCCGCCTCGGTCATCGGCACCGTCGTCGGCCTGCTGATCATCACGCTGGCCCTGCGGTTCTCCCGCCGGCTCGGCTCGCTGCACCGCCGCCTGCTCCGCCGGTTCCTCGATCACCAGGTCGAGGCCCCGCCCCGGTTCCAGCCAGGCACCGGCATCCTTAACCGCGTCGACCGGCGGCTGCGGGACCGGGCGGCCTGGCGGGTGGTCTGGTACAGCCTGATCAAGTTGCCGGTCTCGGCGGTACAGCTCTACGCGGTCACGCTCACCGCCTTCGGCCTGGTCAACATGGCCTACCCGGCGATCTGGGTGCTGTTCCGCAACCACTCGGGGGGCAATCTGTCGCCGCTGGTGGCGGTGATACCAGTGCCGTTCGGGGGAGCCTTCGATGTCTACAGCTGGCCGGGCACCTTCCCGGCGGCCTTCGCCGGCCTGATATGCGTGGTGGCCGCGGCGTGGCTGGCGCGCGGGATCAACGCGGGGGACCGCCGGCTGGTCCGCGGCCTGCTCGGGCCGAGCAGCCTGACCGAGCGGGTCAGCGAGCTCGAGCGGACCCGGGCGCTGGCGGTGGACGACTCCGCCGCGGCGCTGCGGCGGGTCGAGCGGGACCTGCACGACGGGGCGCAGATGCGGCTGGCCGCCCTGGCCATGAACCTGGGCATGGCCCGGGAGAAGCTGGGCGAAGACGAGAAGCAGCCGGAGGTCGCCACGGTCAGGGAGCTGCTCGACGCCGCGCACCGCAACGCGATCGACGCGCTGGCCGACCTGCGCGACCTGGCCCGGGGGATCCACCCGCCGGTCCTCGACAGCGGCCTGGCCAGCGCGCTGTCCACCCTGGCCAGCAGCAGCGCGATCCCGGCGACGGTCACCGCGGACGTCGGCACCCGGCCGGCCCCCGCCATCGAGACGATCGCCTACTTCTGCGCGGCCGAGCTGATCGCCAACGCGACCAAGCACAGCTACGCCAACCAGATCAGCATCAAGATTTATACCGAACGGACCGGCCTGCTCCGCCTGGAAGTCTCCGACGACGGCGTGGGCGGAGCCGAACAGGCCCGCGGCAGCGGCCTGTCCGGCCTGGCGCAGCGGGTGTCCACCGTCGACGGGCACATCACCGTCTCGAGCCCGGCGGGCGGCCCGACCATGGTGACCGTCACACTGCCACTACGGGCCTAACAGAGGGGACACCGGATGCGGGTGGTGATCGCGGAAGATGCCGCGCTGCTGCGGGAGGGGCTGACCCGGCTGCTCGAAGACCGGGGGCACACGGTCTGCGCGGCGGTGACCGACGGCCGCGGCCTGCTGGCCGCGGTGGCCGCCCACCAGCCGGACGTCGCCGTGGTCGATATCCGCATGCCGCCGACGCACACCGACGAGGGCCTGCGCGCCGCGCTGACCCTGCGGCACGACTTTCCCGGTACCGGTGTGCTCGTGTTCTCCCAGTACATCGAGACCTCCTACAGCGCGCAGCTGCTTGAGGGCGGCGCGGCCGGGGTCGGCTACCTGCTCAAGGACCGGGTCGCCAACGTGGCCGAGTTCGCCGCGGCGCTGCAGCGGGTGGCCGAAGGCGGCACCGCGCTTGACCCCGAGGTGGTCAGCCAGCTGTTCCGGGCCAGCCGGCAAAGCGGCGGCCTGGCCACGCTGACGCCGCGGGAGCGCCAGGTGCTCGCGCTGATGGCCGAGGGCCGCTCGAACGCCGGCATCGCCGCCGAGCTCGTGGTCTCAGGCGGCGCGGTAGAAAAGCACGTGGCCAGCATCTTCGCCAAGCTGGGGCTGCCGCCGGGGGAGAGCGACAACCGCCGCGTGCTCGCCGTCCTGCGTTACCTCGGGGGAAAACCCCAGCGGCAAGACGGTTAAGTCGTGCCCATGCATGATGACGAGATCCGAGTCACCGTCGAGCAGGTGCACCGCCTGGTGGCGACCCAGCGTCCGCAGTGGGCTGACCTTCCGGTGACACCCCTGCCCGACGAGGTGGAGGGTACCGACCACGTCCTCTTTCGGATCGGCGACGAACTCGTCGCCCGGATGCCCAAGATCGCCCAGGCCGTCGACCAGGCCGATTCCGACGCACTGTGGCTGCCTGTGCTGGCGTCCCACCTACCGGTGCGGATTCCCGTTCCGCTGCATCTGGGCGAGCCGGGTGCGGGATACCCGTGGCGGTGGACTGTGGTGCCATGGATCGTGGGGAGCACGCCGCCCAGGCTCGGTTGCGACGACGTGCCGCTGGCTCGCGATGTGGCCGCCTTCGCTCGCGCCCTGCACGGGGTGGATCCGGCCGGAGGCCCGGTCAAGCCGCCGGGTTCGCGCGGGTCAGCGCTGCGCCACGCCGATGACGGCGTCCGCCGGGTGCTGCCCAGGCTCACCGGGCATGACGACGGCTTCGACGTGACCGCGGCCGCGGCGGCCTGGGACGCCTGCCTGGCCGCTCGTGACTGGGACCGCGACCCAGTATGGATCCATGGTGATCTGCAGCCGGGCAACCTGATCACCGATCGCGGCCGGCTGGCTGCGGTCATCGACTTCGGCGCGCTCGGCCTCGGCGATCCGGCGCCGGACGTGGCTCCGGCGCTGTGGACCTTCACCGGCGCGGCCCGGGACGCTTACCAGGAGGCGATCGGGTACGACGACGCTACCTGGCGCCGCGCCTGCGGCTGGGCCCTGGCACCGTCGCTGACCGGCATCGACTACTACCGGCACACCTTCCCGCGGATGGCCGAGCACGGCCGCCGCATGGTCCGCGCGGTGATCGCCGAACTGGTATGAGCGCCTGCACTGCTACGGGGCCTGATGTCCACCTGGGCTCGCCGTATCATCCAGCGCAAAAACAACGTTTAGCATCACGGCCAGGTAACGGCAGGCTGGATTGCCGGGTTTGGCTGCGCGAGGGCGTCCGGACCCGTTATTAGGTGTTCTCCGTCGGGGTTTGATCTTCGGGGGAGGGTGCGCCGGTGGCGACCAGGGACGTGTTCTCAGAGGATGAGCTGGCACAGCTGCGCGGGTTTCCTGAGCCTGCCCGCGCCGAGCTGATCAGGTACTTCACCGTCGCGCCCGCTGATGAGCTGTTCGTCCGGAAGTTCCGCGGCCGGGAGAACGTGATGGGCGTGGCGGTGCAGCTGTGCACGCTGCCGTGGCTGGGGTACGTCCCGGACGACGTGAAGGCCGCCCCGGCCGTCGCGGTGGCGCGGCTGTCGGAGAAGCTGGGGATCCCGGTCGGCGAGTTGCGCCGCTACGGTTCCCGCGAGCAGACCCGAACCGACCACCTGCGGGATGTCGCCGCCCATCTTGGCTGGCGGCAGGTTGACAGTCCGCGCTGGAAGGACCTGGAGGAGTTCCTGTTCGCGCGGGCGATGGAGCACGACTCGCCGAAGCTGCTGTTCCGGCAGGCGTGCGAGTACCTGTCCTCGTCCCGGCTGGTACGCCCGGGCGTGGTGAACATCCTGGAGCGCGTCGCGGCCGCGCGGGACCGGGCGCGGGATGAGACGTGGGAGCGCCTTGCCCCGGCGCTGACCGGGCACCGCCGCGCAGAGCTCGACAGGCTGCTGGAGGTCGATCCGGTGCTGGGCCGCACGCGGCTGTCGTGGCTGGGGGCCGGGCCCGTCGCGGCGACCCCGGCGGCGGTGAATACCGAGCTGGAGAAGCTGGCCTACCTGCGCGGGATGGACGCGGACACGCTGGACCTGTCGGTGCTGCCGGCCGAGCGGCGCCGGTTCCTGGCGGGCCTGGGGCGCAGGCTGACGGCGCAGAACCTGGCGCGGCGCGACGATGACCGCCGGTACCCGATCCTGCTGACCCTGGTCGCGGAGTCCGCGGTCAACGTGCTGGACGAGGTGCTGCTGCTGTTCGACCAGGCGCTGTCCGGCCGGGAGTCAGCCGCGCGGGCGCGCATGACCGAGGCGCTGGCCGAGCGGGCGCGCGGCGGGGAGAACCGGCAGGCGCTGCTGGACGACATCCTGAAGATCGTTCTCGACCCCGGCGTGAGCGACGACCAGGTCGGCGCGCGGCTGCGCGGGGACGTCGGCCACGAGCGGATGCGGGCGGCGTGGGAGGCCCGCCGGGAGCGGCTCCCCCGCGACCACGGGCACCTGGCGCTGATGGACGCCTCGATGGCCTACCTGCGCCAGTTCGTCCCGGACGTGCTGATCGCCGTGAAGTTCGCCGGAGGCCCCGGCACGGACGGCCTGCTGGAGGCCGCCGCGATCCTGGCCGGGCTGTACGCGGCGAAGGCCCGCAAGGTTCCCGACGGCGCCCCGGACAGCTTCGTTCCCGCCCGGTGGGCCGGGTACCTGGAGACCGCGCGGAAGGCCGGCGACGTCACCGCGTTCCGGCACTACTGGGAGCTGTGCGTGCTGATGGCCCTGCGCGACGGGCTCCGCTCCGGGGATGTCCACGTCCCCGGCTCGCGCCGGTACGCCGACCCGGCCTCGTTCCTGCTCACCCCGCAGCAGTGGGAGCCGCAGCGGCTGGAGTTCTGCCACCTGGTCGGCAAGCCAGCGACAGCGGCCGGCGCCCTGGCCCTCGCGGATGACGAGCTGCACGCGGCGCTGTCGGACCTGGAGGTCCAGCTCGCCCGCGGCGGCGGGCCGGGCGAGGTGAGGCTCACCCGGGACGGGGAGCTGGTCATCCCGCCGCTGACCGCCGAGGACGTGCCGGCCGAGGCCGAAGCGCTGCGCGCCGAGCTCAGCGCGCTGCTGCCCCGCGTCCCGATCGCCTCGGTGCTGGTGGAGGTCGACGCCCGGACCGGGTTCACCGACCACCTGGTGCACGCCGGCGGCAAGGTCACCCGCCCGCCGGAACTGAAGCGGAACCTGCTGTACGTGATGATCGCCGAGGCCACCAACATGGGCCTCGGCGCGATGGCCGAGTCCTGCGGCGTCCCGTACGACGTGCTGGCCTGGACCGCCGAGTGGTACTTCCGCGGCGAGACGCTCGAGGCGGCCAACACCGCGATCGTCAACTACCACCACCGGCTCCCGATGACCCAAGCGTTCGGCACTGGCACCCTGTCCTCATCGGACGGGCAGCGGTTCCCGGTCAAGGGCAAGTCGCTGACCGCCCGGCACCTGTCCCGCTACTTCGCCCGCGGTCAGGGCATCTCCACCTACACCCACGTCTCGGACCAGCACTCGACGTTCGACACAAAGGTCATCGCGGCCACCGCGCCGGAGAGCCCCTACGTACTCGACGGCATCCTCGGCAACCAGACCGACCTGCCCGTCACCGAGCACGCCACCGACACCCACGGCGCAACGTTCGCGAACTTCGCGCTGTTCGACCTCGTGGGCCTGCAGCTGTCCCCCCGCATCCGCGATCTCGGCAAGATCACGCTCTACCGGACCGGGCCGAGGGCCGACTTCGCGGCCCGCTACCCGTCCGCCGGGCACCTGCTCACCCGCCGCCTCAACGGCGAGCTGATCACCGGCATGTGGGACGACCTGCTGCGGGTGGCCGCCTCGGTCAAAGGCGGGCACGCCTCGGCCGCGCTGGTCGTCGGCAAGATCTGCTCATCCAAGCGGCAGCAGAATGCCCTCGCGGCCGCGATCAAGGAGTACGGGGCGCTGCGGCGCACCGTCTACGCCGCCCTTATGTGGAATCTGAGGTCGCGTCAAGCCGTACCGGATGTTCCTTAGGCTTAGCCGGAGTCCTCGTCTTAAGCGGCGTGCCCCTGAGAGGCGATGTTCGCGTCGGCTGGGTCGCTGGTGGCATCTGGTGCTGCCGCGAGGAGGGGCGTGAAACTGGTGGTCGCGCCCGCGGAGATGACTGACGGGATATCGGCCGGCGAGCCCAAGGCATTGGCGCCCTCGTCTCCCGACGAAGCGACCACGGTCGCTCCATCGCGAACGGCCTGAGCATCGGCCATGGCAATCGGGTCGGTCCCCGTGTCGTTGTTGATGTCACCGCCAAAGGACTCGCTGATGACGTTGGCATGGGTATCATCGGCATACTGGATGGCCTGGACGAAGTTAGAGGTTGTCGAGCCGTTCTGTCCGACGACATCGAGCCAGGTAACCGAAGCGCCGGGCGCCATTCCGACTATCCTGATGGGATTGCAGGTCCCAGCGTGAGCGCCCACCAGCTGGTTAGCGTTCAGGACCAAATTTCCTTGCGCTCCCACCGAGCTCATATCAAGGAAAGACTCGATGTCCCAACCGCCGCCACCGCCCGCGGTATCAGGCGCATCGCCCCCAAAGTTCTGGTAGTCGGAGATCACCGGCCGGCCGTCGGCGCGAAGGAAGTCGGGATTGTAGCGATCGATAGGACCGGATACGATGGCTGACTTTCACATGCTTGCCGGTTGCGATGTTCTGTGCCTGGGGTGTTTTGGGTTGGAGAAGGCGGTGTGCGTATCCATGAGGGCCTCAGGCTGCAATCGAGGCGTCTTGCCCGCACACGAGGGCGTCGGAAGATCTGGGCGCACAGTGTGCTCGGCGGCGCTCGAAAGCGCTGTCTTGTCTACGTTCGCCCCTATGAAGCGCAACGCCGGTGGTCGAATGACGGCGTCAGGTACCACGGCTCGAACCGCTGGGTTGGCTCGCAGCCGCGCTTCCTCGGCCCGTGAGACCGTCGCCCTGATGGCGTCAATGATATGGAATGGCTTCAGGTCGGTCGCGTGGACCGAGCGAAGCTCTGTTACAACGGGTTTCTGAGCCGCGCCAATGAAGCCATCGCGCGGCTCTGCCAAGCTGTGGACGTGACCACTCGAACCGTTGAATTGACTCCCTTAAGAAGAACGATGACATGTTGATCGACCGCCGACGAGAGACTGAGGATGCCGGCCTTAGTGAGAGGTCCTTGTCCGTATCGGGGCATTGAGGCGGGCAGGGAGACAGCCACCGTGACATGCGTTGCGGCCAAGCCCTCAAAGGGCAGCGCAAGGCCCATGGATAACGCAAAACTTGTGGCCAGCAGGAATCGAGCGGGAAGTAGCTTCATAGCGTGCTGATATTCTCCTTTAGAGTCTCCCGGAAACAAAAGCTCCGGAAAGCGACTGCGCCATTCTATCCGCATAGGGTTCATGCAGGTCCCGTACTCGGGCCTTGGGCGGCGGCATAAGGTGGATCACTAATATGGGGGTCGGCACATGTCCTTTCAACTAGCCGCGATAACATCGTACGGTGGCTTCGCCCCACAGGCCTCGCTGAAACAACGACGACACGCAAGGTTCATGATGCCTTTCTCCAGATCGGCGGGGATTATCCTGCATCCAACCTCCTTGCCCAGTCCGGGCGGCATCGGCAGCTTAGGACAGGATGCCCATCGCTTCGTCGATTTTCTCAACCGGGCAGGCATTCGCCTCTGGCAAATCCTGCCGCTAGGCCCTACGGGATATGGCGATTCGCCCTACGCCGGCCACTCCGCCTTCGCGGGTAACATCATGCTCATCGACTTGGAGCTTCTCCATCAGCGAGGCTGGCTGACCGAGGCCGAGGCGCTGACGGCCCTGCCCGATTCGGGTGAGCTTATCGAATACAGCCACGGCCGTTCCCGCCAAAACGGCCCTCTTGAAACGGGCCTTCGAACGCTTCCAGGAGGATGAGGGTGGCATGCACGAAGCGGCGGTGTTCGCTCTGGAAAACAAGGCTTGGCTCGACGACTTCGCTCTTTTCATGGCTCTCAAGGACCAGCACCACATGGAATCATGGGAGCACTGGGAGCCCGAGCTGCGACGACGAGAGCCGGGGGCTCTGGAGGAGTCGTTCGAACGTTCTGGCGGATGATATCGCCTTCCATCGCTTCACTCAGGCGGTGTTTGCCTGGCAGTGGGCCGACCTCAAGCGGTACGCGAACGACCATGGCATCTCTATCGTCGGGGATATGCCGATCTTCGTGGCGTACGATAGTGTCGACGTATGGACCCACGGTGAGGAGTTCCGGCTGGATGAAAATCGTTTGCCGGAGTTCGTGGCCGGCGTGCCGCCGGACTACTTCAGCTCCACGGGCAGTTGTGGGGAAACCCTCAGTACCGATGGGACACCATGGAGGCGAACGGCTTCCGCTGGTGGGTCGAGCGATTCAGGGCCCTGAGGGAGCGGGTAGACATCATTCGCCTCGACCACTTCCGGGGCTTCGCGGGAGCTTGGTGGATACCTTACGGGCGGCTAACAGCAGAGGTAGGCGAGTGGGTGCCGAGTCCCGGCAAAGAGCTACTGGATGCCGTTCAGCGAGAGCTTGGAAGTCTTCCCATCATTGCCGAAGACTTGGGCGTCATCACGCCGGATGTAGTGGAGCTTCGTAACCGGTTCGGATTCCCCGGCATGCAGGTGCTGCAGTTCGCCTTCGGCTCCGATGCGTCCAACGAAAGTCTGCCGCACAATTTCGAACGCAATACATGCGTCTACACCGGCACGCACGATAACGACACAAGTGTGGGCTGGTTTGAGTCAATAAGCTCCGATGAAAAGGACCACGTCCAGCGGTATCTGGGAGAGGAGATCACCGACATCGCGTGGCAGCTGATGCGTCTGGCGCTCGCTTCTGTGGCCGGCCTGGCTATCTTTCCTCTGCAGGATTTTTTGCGTCTTCCAACCGAGGCCCGTATGAACCTGCCCGGCAGCAGCTCTGGGAACTGGCGGTGGCGATTCAAGTGGGAAGATATCAGGGAGGAAGATGTCGTCGCACTTCAGCGGCTTGTTCACGTTTATGGCCGCGACTAGGCGAGGTGACTGAATCTCGCCTCAGCCGCGGAGAGGGCAGAGATGCGCAAAGTTCCTCAACACCCATACAAACACGCCGTTTACGTTTGCTATCATCAACTTTCCCCGACCCGGAATAAGACCGCCCACCAGAGCCATACCTCAGGACCCACAGGAGCGCGAGAAACGTGACGCAAGAGAGAACGACAGAGGACAAAGTTCGGATGCTGGTCGAGAACTTAGCGTCAGGTTGGAACGGTGGGAGGGGAGTCCTGAACCGGCTAGGGGAAGTGCTCCGACGCCCGAAGCCCCTATGATGCGTTTCTACAACTTCGTAGAAGTCACAGGTCGAGGACTTGTTCTCGCGTGATTTTGCGAGCGAACTGGATGCGGCCTTGCATTCTCTGGAGGCGTACAACTCTTCGCCGACATGGATGGACAGGGCTTCCGGATCGGATGCGGGACTTCAATTCCTGACTGAGCATCCGGTGGCGTACTTTTGTGCCGAGTTCGGCTTGGAAGACTGGCTTGCGATCTACTCGGGTGGTCTGGGCATCCTAGCCGGAGATGTTCTCAAGGAGGCGGGCGACCTGGGGCTTCCCATGGTGGCCGTCGGTCTCTTCTACCGGCGAGGCTTCTTCAATCAATGGCTGGATGAAACGCGGCTACCAGCAGAAACCTATCCGACCCTCGATCCGGCGACGCTTCCTTTAAAGGCCGTCAAGGGCGCTTCCGGTCGAACCCTATTGTCGAGATTCCCATGGCGCGATCTCACTGTTCGGGCGATGATCTGGGAGCTGCAGGTAGGCCGGGTCTCCTTGTATCTGCTGGACACTGACGTACCCGAGAACCAAAAGGCCGAAGACCGGGCAATAACCGCGAGTCTGTACGGGGGTGATTCGGAAACCCGCATCCGGCAAGAGCTGGTGCTGGGTATCGGCGGCGTGAGAGCACTCGAAGCCCTTGGAATACACGCCTTCCGTTTACAGCATGAACGAGGGACATGCCGCCTTTCTGGGGCTGGAGCTCCTGATGGAGGCGGGGGAAAGCACAACCCCTGAAGAAGCTCGCGCGTCCACCCGCAACCGCATCGTCTACACGAACCACACCGTGGTTCCGGCCGGCAACGACGTGTTTCCACACGACCTTATTTAACGCTATGTCGCCCCCTATGCCGCCTCTCGCGGCTTGAATGAACGTGACCTCGCTCGATATGGGGGGCCCGTCTGGATTCTCGATGGCACTCCTGGCCTTCAACCTCTCAGGAAAGGCCAATGCCGTCAGTCACATCCATGCCGGGCGATAAAGAATGAGCCCGCCTGGTCGCGATACCCCATCGAGGCCGTGACAAATGGCGTCCACGTGCCGTCCTGGCTTGGCCCTCAAATGGCAGAGCTTTTCGATCTATACGTTCCGGAATGGCGCTCGGACGGAGTCGACTGCGACCGGATAGAAGAGATTCCCGACGCCGAGCTGTGGAGCGCGCATGAGCATCAGCGACGGGCGATGATTCAGTTCATCAATGACTCAGCTGGGGCTGAAGACCGTCTCCAGGAGGATGCGCTAACCATTGTCTGGGCCCGGCGGTTCGCCGAATACAAGCGCGCCGGGCTGCTGGCGACCGACATGGATCGTTTGGAGAGGCTCATGGCCAACGCCGAGAAGCCCGTGCAGCTGGTCATTTCGGGCAAGGCGCACCCCAAAGACGAGGGGGGGAAGCGTATGCTGCAGGGTTTGCTGAGCCGGCTCCGCTCGCATCCCGCCATCGGGCCGCGATTCGCCTTTTTGCCGGACTACAGCATTGCCATAGCGCGGCGGTTGGCAGCAGGAGCGGATGTCTGGCTCAACACCCCTCGGAAACCGCTCGAAGCCTCAGGTACCAGCGGAATGAAGTCGAGCGACAACGGCGGTTTACAGCTCACCGTAACTGACGGGTGGGCGGATGAGGTCGACTGGTCGGGCACGGGATGGGCGATTGACGGAAAAGATGATCGAGCAGATGCTCTGCAGGTCTATGAGAACCTCGAAAATTCGGTGGTCCCGACCTTCTACAATCGCGATGATTCCGGTATCCCCAGGGAATGGGTGAGCATGATGAAGCGCACCATGCAGATGTCATTGCAGCGCTACAGTGCGCGGCGGATGCTGATCGAGTACGTCGACAAGCTGTACCTGCCACTGCTCGGAGCGCAAGACAGCGTGGAGTAGTCGGCCTCCTCGAGGCGCAAACACGTTAATGAATGCCAAAGAATGATCGGCAGCGGTTGTCAAGCCCCTCCAGCCGCACATCATCCCGGCGAATCCTCTCCTATCCAGCCTTGTCAAGACGGTAACGTTGTATTCGCGGCAATGGCGCGCAGGCCCTCGAACGCCAGATGCAAAATAGCGATTCGCATCTCCTTCCCGAAGCCTTGTCCTTGGGTACTTCTGCGCAAGCCAGGAACCCGTTCCGATCACTCGGACGGGGAAGAAGTTCGGGGAGGTTAGTGCTTCCGTCCCAATGCAGATGCCGTCGTTGAGCATGGCCACGTCCAGCCGGATGTGCGCGTTGGAGCCTCCACCACGTCGCTGAACCTCAAATTGACGTTTGGAGGCGTAGACTAGAAACCAGAAACCCGAAACCAGAAACCGACGACGTTGGCAAACTGGTTTTCTCAAATTCATTGGTTCTCAGCCGCGCGGCTGTGCACCCATCCGCGGCAATGGGATAGTTGTCCCGTTTCGTTCCGCACAGACCGGACGCACAGTATCCGCGACAATTCCCGCGCTTGCTCGGGAATGGGACATTATGAAGGGGACATGATCGCTAGCTGGAAGACGCACCCTTGAGACGGAAGAGCGGCTTGCCCTGCACCCGCTGCGGCGGCCAGATGTTCTTCGAGCGCGATCTCATGCACCGTCATGTCGCCTGCAAGTGCTTGCAGTGCGGCTATATCTCGGCCTACTTTTGGGTCGAGCCGGGCGAAGCGAAACCGCAGTTCGAAATGGCCGGCCGGCTGGGCGATAGCTCCATGCTCGTGGACGACGATATCGACGTTCCCGTTCGAGGAAGCGTCTAAGTCTGGCCAGCGGACCTGAAAGCGCGGCACAAGCGGCCCACGATTAGTTGTTAGTTTTTAGTTGTTAGTCAGGCCTCAGGGACCCTTTCCAGCGGATGTAGAACCGTAAGGGTGAACTCAGTCGGCTCGAAGAGATGGCCGTTCTGCCAACGGAAGCACTAACAACGAATCACTAATCACAAGTGGCTACTGCGAACAAAGTTTCAAGCAACGGCGGGACATGTTCCGGAGGAACGAATTAAGCGACACCTGCAGAGGAGTCGCTTAATTCGTTTAGTGAGCCGGGGCTAGAGGTACTGCTTCCCGACCTCGTAGGGGCCGAACATTGTCTTTGCCCCGTTCATCTGGACACGCTGCAGGTAGAACCACGGCGTGTGCGCGTGGTGCGCATAGTACCGGAAGATCGAGAGGATGTCTCCCGTAAGTCGCGAACCGAGGATGAGGCGGCTATTCAGCTTGGTCTGTTTGCCGTGCCTTAGTCCGTAGATGTTGAACCCGACGGTTTGCGCTCGCAACGCTTTCCATTGATAGTGAATGCCGGCGTTGGTGCGATAAGAGTGAACATGACCAACCCCGATTGCTGAAGGACCCGTCGTGCAGTTGGTGAGCTGCCGGTTGAAGTATGCCTGAGTGGGTGGGGTCGGTGTGCCTGTGGCCCGGTCGTTCGCGTAGGCGATGACGGCACAGCCGGTACTCGGCTCGATGGCCACCTGGAAGAAGTCTCCTAGGCTGCGTGGATTGGGCGGCCCCGATCCGCATCCGGTGCCGCCGGTACAGATCACGCCAATGTGGTTCGGTGTTTGGTTAGCGATTGTTTGGTAGATGGTGGGACCGCCAGTGGTGGGTGTCGTGGGAATTGCCGTTCCGTTGAAAGTCTCCGCGAAGAAGACCGACCAGGCGGGAGAGCAATACGTAGTTCTAGTCGAGGCGTAGGGGGAGA